>NZ_JBIVMT010000004.1:461718-594625 GCF_044753225.1 Pantoea sp. NPDC088449
ATTGCGCAATGCCGGGATGGGCAAGATGCGGGTATCAAGGCGCGCGATGAATCGCGCCGCTACGGAAGCCTGCTTGTATTAGTAGGGTGCGCATTAATGCGCACCTGGCAAACTGCACGGCATAACCTATTGAGAATATTGACAATGAACAGTAAAAATTTTCGTCTGGCGCTATTGCCGCTGGCACTGGTGCTGGCCGGTTGCTCGCTGGCGCCGCACTATCAGCGTCCGGCAATGCCGGTAGACGCTAAATACGACCAGCCAACGTCGGTCGGCAACGTCGCCGATCTGCCGTGGCAGAACTTTTTCACCGACGCCACGCTGCGCAACCTGATTCAGCTGTCGCTCGACAACAACCGCGACCTGCGCGTGGCGGCATTGAATGTTGAAGAGGCGCAGCAGGGCGTCACGGTGCAGCGCGCGGCGATGATGCCGTCGATCAACGCCACTGCCAGCCAGACCTCAGCGCATGAGCCGGCCAATCTCTATAACACCAAAAGCACCGGCGCGGTGACCTATCACGAACTCAACAGCGGCTTGAGCGTCACCTCATGGGAGCTGGATTTCTTTGGCCGCCTGCAGAGCCTGAGCGATCAGGCGCAGGAAACCTATTTGTCGAGCGCGGCTACCGAGCGCGCCACGCGCATTTCGCTGATCTCGGAAGTGGCGACGGCATGGCTGACGTTGAGTTCAGATAACGATCTGCTGCATCTGGCGCAAAGCACGGCCAACAGCCAGCAGGAATCGTATCGCATCACCAAACTCAGCTATGACGGCGGCGCCAGCAGCGCGATGGATCTGGCGCAGGCCGAAAGTACGGTACGTGCGGCGCAGGCGGATGTGGCGAGCTATACCCGTCAGGTGCGGCAGGACGTTGATGCGCTGCGCCTGCTGGTTGGCACCGATCTGCCCGCCACGCTGCTGTCGCACGCCACGCTTGATGCCCACTGGCAGTTCCCGGCCACACCCGCTGGTTTACCGTCGGATCTGCTGACGCGTCGTCCGGATATCATGGCTGCCGAGCACTCACTGAAAGCGGCCAACGCCAATATCGGCGCGGCGCGTGCCGCCTTCTTCCCCAGCATCACGCTGACGGCATCCGGCGGCTCGACCAGCAGTTCACTCGGCAGTTTACTGGGCGGCGGCACCGGCGCGTGGTCGTTTATGCCATCGATTAACCTGCCGATTTTTGACGGTGGTAAAAACGAGGCTAATCTCAATATCGCGCATATCGAGAAACGTATTGAAATTGCTGACTACGAGAAGACGATCCAGACCGCGTTTAAAGAGGTTAATGATGCGCTGGCCGGCCAGGATACCTGGCAGGATCAGCTGACGGCGCTGCAGCAGGAAGTGGGCGCCAACCAACGCGACTACGACTATTCTGAATTGCGCTTTAAGCAGGGCGTCGACAATTATCTCAATGTGTTAGTGGCCCAGCGATCGCTTTACAGTTCGCAGCAGTCATTGATTAGCGCGCATCTGGGCCAGCTCAGCCAGAAAATTACCCTGTACAAGGCGCTGGGCGGCGGCTGGCAATCCTGACAATCTTAACGAAACCCTTACGGTTCGCGTATGGAATTCGCGCGGGCATTCAGCCGATAATGCGGCAAGTGATGATTTCCCATTGAAATAATCCCCTGTTTTGCAGGGGATTTTCCATTTCCTTGTTAACCTGAAGACTCTGATGACTAACAACGCTTCCCGCTCCTCCTCTTTCCGCTGGCTGAAATGGCTGCTTCTTTTGCTTGTGCTATTGATCGTGGCTGGCGTGGTCTGGCGCGTGGTGGGCGGACACGGCGGCATGCCGCCAGGCGCGGAGAAGGGCGCACGCGGCGGACATCGCGGTGGCGCGGGCGTTAGGCCTGGTATGGCGATGACGGGCGGTGCGACGCTGGTGCACAGCGGCGTAGCCAGCACGGCGGATGTGCCGCAGTATCTCAACGCGCTCGGCACGGTGATCCCTAACGCCAGCGTCACGGTCACCAGCCGCGTGGCCGGTCAGCTGGAAAAAGTGTTCTTTACCGAAGGGCAGAAAGTCAGCGCCGGTCAGCTGCTGGCACAGATCGATCCGCGCAGCTATCAGGCGACGCTGGCGCAATATCAGGGCGATCTCAATCAAAATCAGGCGTTGCTAAAAAGCGCCCAGTTAACCTTAACGCGCTATCAGAAACTGGCGGCGCAGGATTCGCTGTCGCGTCAGGATCTCGACACGCAAACCGCCACCGTCGGGCAATACAAAGGCGCGGTGGCCGCCGATGAAGCGCAGATCGCCAGCGCGAAGCTGGATATCGACTACGCGCGCATCACTTCGCCGATTAGCGGACGCGTCGGTTTACGCCTGGTCGATCCCGGCAACATGGTGCAAACCACCGACACCACCGGCATTGTGGTGGTGACGCAGATGCAACCCGCCGCCGTGACGTTTAGCGTGCCGCAGAGCAACATCCCGCAGTTGACCAAGGCGCTGCACGGTGGACAAAGCCTGCCCGCCACCGCCTTCGATCAGGACAACACCACACCGCTGGCGCAGGGCGAGGTGCAGTTCATCAGCAACCAGATCGATACCGCGACCGGCACCATCGCGCTGAAAGCCACCTTCCCGAATGAAGATGAAACGCTGTTTGCCAATCAGTTTGTTAATCTGCGGCTGCAAATCAACATCCTGAAAAATGCCACGGTGATCCCGGCGCAGGCGTTGCAACTGAGCAGTGACGGCAGCTTCGTGTTTGTCATCAATAAAGACAACACCGTGACGCGCAAAGCCGTCACCACCGGGCCGAGCTTTGGTGACGATCGGCAGGCGATTCTGAAAGGGGTGGAACCGGGCGATCGTCTGGTGACCGAAGGCATTGATCGTCTAACCAACGGCAGCAAAGTGCAGCTGTCCGATGAGAGCAAAACCAGCGCGGGCGCGGCGAGCCAATGAATCCGTCTCGCCTGTTTATCCAGCGTCCGGTCGCCACCATTCTGCTGATGGTCGGCGTGCTGATCGCCGGCATCTTCTCCTACCGCTTTCTCTCGACTTCGGCGCTGCCGCAGGTGGATTACCCGACCATTCAGGTCACCACGCTCTATCCCGGCGCTAGCCCGGATGTCATGGCGTCATCCGTCACCTCGCCGCTGGAGCGCCAGCTGGGGCAGATGGCGGGATTAAGCCAGATGACCTCGACCAGCTCGAGCGGATCGTCAATCATCACGCTGAAATTCAGCCTCGATCTGTCGCTGGATGTCGCCGAGCAGGAAGTGCAGGCGGCGATCAACGCCGCCAATAATCTGCTGCCGAGCGATCTGCCGAATCCGCCGACGTATAAAAAGGTTAACCCGGCCGATACGGCAGTGATCACGCTGGCGGTGAGTTCCGACACGCTGCCGCTGACGCAGGTACAGGATCTGGTCAATACCCGCGTGGCGCTCAAGCTGTCGCAGATTAACGGCGTCGGCATGGTGACGCTGGCAGGCGGCCATCAGCCAGCGATCCGCGTGCAGATGGATCCGAAAGCGCTCGCGGCGCACAAGCTGTCGCTGGAAGACGTCAATACGCTCATCAGCAACAGCAACGTTAACGGCTCGAAAGGTGGCTTTGACGGTAAATATCACTCGGTGACCATCGACGCTAACGACCAGCTGCGCACCGCCGATGAGTACGGCAATCTGATTATCACTTATCAGAACGGTGCGGCGCTGCGGCTGAAAGATATCGCGCATATCGAACAGGGCCCTGAGAACAGCTTCCAGTCGGCGTGGGCGAATAACAGCCCGGCGATTGTAGTTAGCGTGCAGCGTCAGCCTGGCGCTAACGTGATTCAGGTGGTGGACAGCATCAAAGCGCAGCTGCCGAAGCTGCAGGCGGCGCTGCCGGACGGCGTGAAGATGAGCATTCTGTCGGATCGTACGCAAACCATTCGCGCCTCCATCAGCGACGTGCAGTTTGAGCTGATGCTGTCGGTAGCGCTGGTGGTGATGGTGACGTTCCTGTTCCTGCGTAACGTGGCGGCGACCTTGATTCCGAGCGTGGCGGTGCCGCTGTCGCTGATTGGCACCTTCGGCGTGATGTATCTGGCCGACTTCAGCCTGAATAACCTGTCGTTGATGGCGCTGACCATCGCCACCGGCTTCGTTATCGACGATGCCATCGTGGTGGTGGAGAACATTTCGCGGCGGCTGGAAGAGGGCGAAACGCCGATGCAGGCGGCGCTGAAAGGCTCGCAGCAGATTGGCTTCACCATCATCTCGCTGACCTTCTCGCTGATTGCGGTGCTGATTCCGCTGCTGTTTATGGGCGATGTGGTCGGGCGGCTGTTCCGCGAATTCGCCATCACGCTGGCGGTATCCATTCTGGTGTCGATGGTGGTGTCGCTGACGCTCACGCCGATGCTGTGCGCCTATTTGCTGCAGCATATTCCGCCGGAGAAACAGTCACGCTTTTCACGCAAAGGCGGCGAGGTGTTCGACAAGCTGGTGCGCGGCTATGACCGGTTGCTGACGGTGGTGTTGAATCATCAGAAGCTGACGCTGCTGGTGGCGCTGGCGACCTTTGCGCTCACCGCGCTGCTGTATATCGCCATCCCGAAAGGCTTCTTCCCGACCCAGGATACCGGCCTGATTCAGGGTGTTACCGTGGCGTCGCAGGATGTGTCGTTTAGCGAGATGTCGAAACGTCAGCAGGCGCTGGCGCAAGTGATTTTGCACAACCCGTCGGTGGAGAGTTTGTCATCGACCATTGGCATCGACGGCAGCAACACCAGCCTGAACAGCGGGCGCATCCAGATCAACCTCAAATCGTTTGGCGATCGTGATGACAAAGCCGATGTGGTGATCACGCAGCTGCAGCAGGCGGCGGCGCAGGTGGCGGGCATTCAGCTCTATCTGCAACCGGCGCAGGATCTGACGGTTAACGATCAGGTCTCGCCGAGCCAGTACCAGTTCACGCTCGATGATGCCGACAGTGAAAATCTGGTGAGCTGGACGCCGAAGATGGTCGCCGCGTTGCAGCAGCGTCCGGAGTTCAACGGCGTGGTGAGCAACCTGCAGGATCAGGGCCGCGTGGCCTACGTGGAATTGAACCGTGATAAGGCGGCGCGCTACGGCATCACCGCCGCTGATGTCGACACCGCGCTGTATAACAGCTTCGGCCAGCGGCTGGTCTCCACCATCTTTACCCAGGCTAATCAGTATCGCGTGGTGCTGGAAGTGGCGCCGCAGTACCAGCAATCGCCAGCCTCGTTTGATGATGTCTATCTGCCGGTGACCAGCAGCAGCACTTCGTCCAGCGACGACAGCAGCACGTCGTCGTCATCGTCGGATGACGCCAGTACAACGACCGGCATGGTGAAACTGACGTCCATCGCCACTATTCATCAGCGTACCGGCTCGCTGATGCACATGCGCCTCAACCAGTTCCCGGCGGTGATGGTGTCGTTCAACCTCAACAGCGGTTACTCGCTGGAGGATGGACAGAAGGCGATTGCCGAAGTGACGCAGCAGCTCAATCTACCGTCGAGCATCACCCTGCGCTATCAGGGCGAAACCTCGGCGTTCCAGAGCGCTACCGGCAACACGCTGTGGCTGATTCTGGCGGCGCTGATCACCATGTACGTGGTGCTCGGCATTCTGTATGAGAGCTTTATCCACCCGGTAACCATTCTCTCGACGCTGCCGTCGGCGGCGGTTGGCGCGTTGCTGACGCTGCTGCTGGCCGGCAGCGAGTTCAGCCTGATTGCGCTGATTGGTGTGATCCTGCTGATCGGCATCGTCAAAAAGAACGCGATTATGATGATCGACTTCGCGCTGGAAGCGGAGAACAAACAGCACATGAGCGCGCGCGAGGCAATTCATCAAGCCTGTTTGCTGCGCTTCCGCCCGATTTTGATGACCACCATGGCGGCGCTGCTCGGCGCGCTACCGCTGATGCTGGCGTCCGGTTCCGGTGCCGAACTGCGCCAGCCGCTCGGGTTGGTGATTGTTGGCGGCCTGATTGTCAGCCAGGTGCTAACGCTGTTCTCCACGCCAGTGATTTACCTGTGGTTTGATGGCATCGCCCAGCGCGGCAAGCGCTATATGCAGCGCAAGCAGCAACAGGCGCGGGGCGATCGATGAATTTAACCCGGCTGTTTATCTTCCGTCCGGTCGCCACGCTGCTGCTGACGCTGGCGATCCTGCTGCTTGGTGCGCTGGGCTATCGGCTGCTGCCGGTGGCACCGCTGCCGCAGGTGGATTTCCCCACCATCATGGTCAGCGCCAGCTTAGCGGGTGCCAGCCCGGAAACCATGGCGGCCACCGTGGCGACGCCGCTGGAGCGTTCGCTCGGGCAGATCGCGGGTGTCACCGAGATGACCTCGACCAGTTCGCAGGGATCGACCAGCGTGATTTTGCAGTTTGATCTCGATCGCGACATCAACGGCGCGGCGCGTGACGTGCAGGCGGCGATCAACGCCGCGCGCAGCCTGCTGCCAAGCGCGATGGAGTCATTGCCGACCTACCGCAAAGCTAACCCATCGGATGCGCCGATTGTGATGCTGGCGCTGACGTCCGCCACGCGCACGCCGGGCGAACTCTACGACCTTGCTGAAAGCAAAATCGAGCAGGCGCTGGGGCAGGTGCAAGGCGTGGGCGAAGTGTCATTGATGGGCAGCGCCTTGCCGGCGGTGCGTATCGATTTGCAGCCGCTGAAGCTGACGCAATACGGCATTTCTCTGGATACGGTGCGCAGCGCCATCGCCAACGGCACCACCAATAAGCCGAAGGGCATTTTGCAGGGCAGCAGCCAATCCTGGGTGGTGGACAGCAACGGCCAGCTGGATAAAGCCGCGCAGTACCAGGATCTGATCGTCAGCTATCAGGACGGCAAAGCGGTGCGCCTGCACGATGTCGCCACGGTGTACGATTCGGTAGAAGATCAATATCAGGCCGGTTTTCTGGATTCGAAGCCGTCGGTGATGGTGGGCATTAAGCGCCAGGCCGGCGCCAATATGCTCGACACCATCGATGCCATCAAAGCGCAACTGCCGGCGCTGGAGAAAGATTTGCCCGCCGATACCCAGCTGAAAGTGGTGGTGGATCGTTCGCCAACGGTGCGCGCGTCGCTGTACGACACCGAAGAGACGCTGCTGGTGGCGATGCTGCTGGTGATCGCCGTGGTGTTTGTCTTCCTGCGCAACGTACAGGCGGTGGTGATCCCGGCGCTGGCGCTGCCGGTGTCGCTGGTTGGCACCTGCGCGGTAATGTATCTGCTCGGTTACAGCCTCGATAACCTGTCGCTGATGGCGCTGATTATCGCCACCGGCTTTGTGGTGGATGATGCGATTGTGGTGCTGGAAAATATCACCCGCCATATCGAAGAGGGACTGAGTCCGCTGCGTGCGGCGCTGCGTGGCGCGCAGGAAGTGAGTTTTACCGTGCTATCGATGACCATGTCGTTGATTGCGGTGTTTATCCCCATTCTGCTGATGGGCAGCATTGTCGGCCGCCTGTTCCGCGAGTTTGCCGTGACGCTGACGGTGTCGCTGCTGATCTCGATGTTTGTGTCGCTGAGCCTGACGCCGATGCTGTGCGCGCGCTTACTCAAGCCGAAAGCGAAAGTCACTCAGCGGCCGCATCCGCTGTATCAGTTTATCGAAAACCAGCTTAATGGTTTGTTGGCGGCCTACTCGCGCGGCTTAAGCTGGGTGATGGCGCACCAAAAGCTGACGATGTTTAGCCTGGTGCTGACCGTGCTGCTCAATCTGTTCCTGTTTTCGGTGGTTCAAAAAGGCTTCTTCCCCAATCAGGATACCGGCCTGCTGATGGGCGCGCTGCGTGCCGATCAGAACATCTCCTTCCAGGCGATGAAGCCGAAAATGCTGCAGTTCACCCACATCATCCAGTCCGATCCGGCGGTGGAAAGCGTGATGTCGTCGATGGGCAGCGGCATGTTCGGTTCGCGCAACAGCGCCAACTTTTTTGTGCGGCTGAAGGATTTTGATCAGCGTGATGCCACCGCCACCGAAGTGGCGAATCGCCTGAGCATGAAAACCAGCCACATCGCCGGGGCGCAGATGTTCCTGATGGCGGCGCAGGATTTGCATATCGGCGGGCGCAGCGCCAACGCCACCTATCAGTACAGCCTGCAGGCCGACGACCTCGATCTGCTGCGCGAGTGGACGCCGAAAGTGCAGGCGGCGCTGGCGGCGATCCCGCAGCTCAACAGCGTGGATTCCGATGCGCAAACCGGCGGTCAGGAGGTGGTGATCAACATCGATCGCGATCGCGCCATGCGGCTGGGCGTTAACGTGCAGATGCTCGACACCATGCTGAATAACGCCTTCAGCCAGCGCCAGGTCGCCACGCTGTACCACACGCTCAATCAGTATCATGTGGTGATGTCGCTGCAGGACAGCTACACGCGCGATCCGGCGATTCTCCAGCAGCTGTATGTGATCAACGACAGCGGCGATCGCGTGCCGCTGGCGGCGTTCGCCAGCTTCAAAGGCGGCAACGCGCCGCTGTCGGTGGCGCATCAGGGGCAATCGGCCACCAGCACCGTGGCGTTCAACCTGAATGATGGCGTATCGCTGGAGCAGGCGCAGGGATTGATCAAGCAGGCGATGGCGCAGCTCGGCTTGCCGTCCACCATTCAGGCCGGTTTTGCCGGCACCGCCGCGGCGTTTTCACAGCTCACTGCCACCATGCCATGGCTGATTATCGCCGCGCTGGCGGCGGTGTATATCGTGCTCGGCGTGCTGTATGAGAGCTATATCCACCCAATCACTATTCTCTCGACGCTGCCGTCGGCGGGCGTCGGTGCGCTGTTACTGCTGCTGCTCACCAATACGCAGCTGACGGTAATCGCGCTGATCGGCATCATCCTGCTGATCGGTATCGTGAAAAAGAACGCCATTATGATGATTGATTTTGCCATACACGCCGAGCGTACGCAGGGCATGTCGCCGCAGCAGGCGATCACCCAAGCCTGTTTGATGCGCTTCCGCCCGATCATGATGACCACGCTGGCCGCCTTCTTCGGCGCGCTGCCGCTGGCGCTGGGCAGCGGTGGCGATGCCGACTTGCGCAGCCCGCTCGGGCTGGCGATTGCCGGTGGTCTGGCGCTTAGCCAGCTGCTGACGCTGTTTACTACGCCGGTGGTTTATCTCTGGCTCGATCGTTTAAGCCGTGCCACGCAGCGTCAATGGCTGCGGTTGCGTCATGTGGAATCCCGATAGATGAAAATGTCCCTGAAAATTACCCCCGTACTGTTGGTATTGCTGCTGGCCGGTTGTGCCGTTGGCCCCGATTATCAGCGCCCGACCATGGCGATGCCGACCCATTTTAAAGAAGCCAAAGGCTGGCAGCAGGCCACGCCGCAGGATGCCGTGAGTAAAGGCGAGTGGTGGCAGGTGTATCACGATGCCACGCTGGATAGCCTGCTGAAGCAGGTCAGCATTTCCAATCAGAATGTCGCCAACTATGCCGCGCAGTACCGTGAAGCGCAGGCGCTAACGTCGCAGTCACGCGCCGCACTGTTGCCGTCCGTTGGCTACGACGCCAGCAGCACGCGCAGCGGCAGCCGCGCCAGTACCAGCGGACAGCGCAGCGTCAGCAACAGCCATGCCGCCGATCTCAGCGCCAGCTGGGAGCTGGATTTGTGGGGTAAACTGCGCCGCACGCTGGAGGAGAACAACGCCAGCGCCGAAGCCAGCAAAGCTGAACTGGCGAATATCACCCTGAGCGCGCAGTCCGAACTGGCGCAGGACTATTTCCAGCTGCGCATCATCGACGAGAAAATTGCGCTGTATCAGCGCAGCATCGAGGCGTATCAGCGCTATCTAACGGTGATTGAAAACAAATATGCCGCTGGCAGCGAATCACGCGCCACCTTAGCGCAGGCGCAGATGCAGCTGGAGAGCGCGCGCGCCTCGGCGCAGGATTATCAATGGCAGCGGGCCCAGATGGAGCATGCGATTGCGCTGCTGCTGGGCCGCGCGCCAGCCGATTTTTCCCTGCCGGTGGCGAAGCTGGATGCCGCGTTACCTGCAATCCCCAATAGCGTGCCCTCGCAGCTGCTGCAGCGCCGTCCCGATATCGCCTATGCCGAGCGTAACGTGGCGGCGGCCAATGCGGCGGTGGGCGTGGCGATTGCCGGTTACTATCCCGACCTGACGTTGAGCGCCAGCGGCGGCGTGAGTTCATCGGCGATTAATAGCTTGTTCTCACTGCCCAATCGCTTCTGGTCATTGGGGCCGGAGCTGAGCGGTACGCTGTTAGACTTCGGTGCCACCTCGTCGAAGGTGGAGCAGGCGCGTGCGGCTTATGATGCCAGCGTCGCCAGCTATCGCCAGTCGGTGCTGGAAGGGATGCAGGAAGTGGAGGATTATCTGGTGCAGCTGAATACCCTGCAGGGCGAAATCGCCTCACAGCAGCGCGCCACCGACGCGGCGCAGGAATCGGCGCGCGTGACGCGCAATCAGTATGAGGCGGGCATGATCGATTATCTCGACGTCGCCACTACCGAAAACAGCAGCCTGAGCGCACAGCAGAGTTTGCTGTCATTGCAGAGCACGCAGTGGGTCAGCAGCGTGGCGCTGATCGCCGCCCTGGGCGGCGGCTGGCAGGCGGATCCGCAGTAACCCAGGTCGCCATGAATGGCGACCCTACGCCGTAGGGTGCGCATTTATGCGCACCGTCCCGCAACGCGCAGAAATTTTGATGACGCATTTATGCGCACCTGCTCGCAAAGCGCAACTGTGTTTAAATCATCCCGCCACTTGTCGAATATCCCCAGATCCTGCATCGTAAGAGCCATTTTTTACGATTGCTAGGGAGCTGGCATGCTACTCACCTTTTTCCGTTTCCTGTTCCGCCTGCTGTGGCGCGTGGAACTGCGTGGCGACCTTACTGCACTACACAAAGAAAAAGTGCTGATCACCCCTAACCACATGTCATTTCTTGATGGGGTGCTGGTGGCGCTGTTTCTGCCGATCAAACCGGTGTTCGCCGTCTACTCGTCGATCAGCGAACAGTGGTACATGCGCCTGCTGAAGCCGATTATCGACTTCGTGCCGCTCGATCCTACCAGGCCGATGTCAGTCAAACATCTGGTGCGGATGATTAACGAAGGCCGTCCGGTGGTGATCTTCCCGGAAGGGCGCATTACCGTGACCGGCTCGCTGATGAAGATCTACAGCGGTGCGGGTTTTGTGGCGGCAAAATCCGGCGCGACCGTGGTACCGATGCGTATCGAAGGAGCGGAATATACGCCGTTTGGTCGGCTGGCGGGCGTATTTAAACGTCGCTTGTTCCCGCGCATCACCTTAACGGTGCTACCGGCGACGGTGATTCCGATGCCTGAAGCCAAACGCGCGCGCGATCGTCGTACGCTGGCGGGTGAGCACTTACATCATGTGATGATGGAGGCGCGCATGGCGGTGCGTCCGCGTGAAACGCTGTTCGAAGCGTTCCTCAGCGCGCGCCAGCGTTATGGGCTGATGAAACCGTGCATTGAAGACATCAATTTCAAGCCCGACAGCTATACCGGCTTGCTGAAGAAATCGCTCGGCGTGGGTCGCATTCTTGAACGCTATAGCCAGCAAGGCGAATACGTGGGCCTGCTGCTGCCGAACGCTACCGTCACCGCGGCCGCGATTCTTGGCGCGTCGCTGCGCGGACGTATTCCGGCCATGCTGAATTACACCGCTGGCGTAAAAGGTATGCGCGCGGCGCTCACCGCTTCACAGGTGAAAACCGTCTTCACCTCGCGCCAGTTCCTCGAAAAGGGCAACTTGTGGCACTTGCCGCAGGGCCTCAGCGACGTGCAGTGGATCTATCTGGAAGATCTGAAAGATACCGTCACGCTGAAAGACAAGCTGTGGATTGTGGCGCATCTGCTGATGCCGCGCCGTGCGCAGGTGCAGCAGCAGCCGGAAGATGCGGCGATGGTGCTGTTTACCTCGGGTTCGGAAGGCAATCCCAAAGGTGTGGTGCATTCACACAAAAGCCTGCTGGCGAACGTGGAGCAGATTCGTACCGTGGCGGACTTCACGCCGCGTGACCGCTTTATGTCGGCGCTGCCGCTGTTCCATGCTTTCGGTCTGACCGTTGGCCTGTTTACGCCGCTGCTGACCGGCGCGCAGGTATTTCTCTATCCGAGCCCGCTGCATTACCGCATTGTGCCGGAGCTGGTGTATGACCGTAACTGCACCGTGCTGTTTGGCACCTCGACCTTCCTTGGCAACTACGCGCGCTTCGCCAGCCCGTATGATTTTGCGCGGCTGCGCTATGTGGTAGCCGGCGCAGAGAAACTGCAGGAAGCGACGCGCCAGATTTACATGGATAAGTACGGCATCCGCATTCTTGAAGGCTACGGCGTGACGGAATGCGCGCCGGTAGTGGCGATCAACGTGCCGATGGCGGCAAAAAGTCACACGGTAGGCCGTATTCTGCCCGGCATGGATTCGCGTTTGATTTCGGTGCCGGGCATTGAGCAGGGCGGTCGCCTGCAGTTGCGTGGTCCAAACGTGATGAACGGTTATCTGCGCGTAGAGAATCCAGGCGTGTTGGAAGTGCCGGTGGCCGATAACGGCGAAGGCGAGATGGAAGCAGGCTGGTACGACACCGGCGATATCGTCAGCTTTGATGAAGGCGGTTTCTGTCAGATTCAGGGCCGTGCGAAGCGCTTCGCAAAAATTGCCGGTGAGATGGTATCGCTGGAAATCGTTGAGCAGATTGCGCTGAAAGCCTCGCATGAGAAGCAGCATGCCGCATCGTTGCGTCCGGACGGCAATCGTGGTGAAGCGTTGGTGTTGTTCACCACCGACACGCTATTGAGCCGCGACACGCTGCTGAAAGCCGCGCGTGAGATTGGTGCGCCGGAGCTGGCGGTGCCGCGCGACATCCGCGTGATGAAGCAGCTGCCAATGCTGGGCAGCGGCAAACCGGACTATGTCAGCCTCAGACAGCTGGCGGAAGAGGAGCAGGTATGAGCCAGCCGTTAAATAGGGATGCACCGCTGCTATCGCGCAGCATGCTGGCGGTAATTGTGGCGCAGTTCTTCTCAGCGTTTGGCGACAACGCGCTGCTGTTCGTGACGCTGGCGGTGCTGAAAAATCAGTACTATCCGGACTGGAGCCAGCCGATCCTGCAAATGCTGTTTGTGGCGACTTACATTCTGCTCGCACCGTTTGTCGGTCAGATGGCGGATAGCTTCGCCAAAGGCCGGGTAATGATGTTTGCCAACAGCCTCAAGCTGCTGGGCGCGCTAATCATCTGCTTTGGCTTCAATCCGTTCCTCGGCTACACGCTGGTGGGAATTGGTGCGGCGTCCTATTCACCCGCTAAGTACGGCATCCTGACGGAAATCACCCACGGTGAACGCTTAGTAAAAGCTAATGGCTTAATGGAAGGGTCGACCATAGCGGCGATTCTGCTGGGCTCCGTGGCAGGCGGTATTCTGGCGGACTGGAACCTGGTCGCTGCGCTGGTGGTGTGCGCCATGACGTATGCGATGGCGGTGGTGGCGAATATCTTTATTCCGCGACTAACGGCGGCGCGTCCGGGCCAGAGCTGGCACTTTGGCGCGATGCTGCGCAGTTTCGTGGCGGCGACTAAAATACTGTGGCGCAACGGCGAGACGCGTTTCTCGCTGCTCGGCACTAGCTTGTTCTGGGGCGCGGGCGTGACGCTGCGTTTCCTGCTGGTGCTGTGGGTGCCGGTGGCGCTCGGCATCAGCGACAATAAAACCCCTACCACGCTGAATGCAATGGTGGCGATTGGCATTGTGATTGGCGCCGCCGCAGCGGCGAAACTGGTGACGCTGCAAACCGTGCGCCGCTGCATGCCAGCCGGCGTGCTGATTGGGGTGATGGTGGTCGTGTTCGCGCTGCAACAGAGTTTGCTGAATGCCTATCTGATATTAATGCTGATTGGTGCACTGGGCGGTTTCTTCGTGGTGCCGCTCAATGCGCTACTGCAGGAGCGCGGCAAGGATACCGTGGGTTCGGGTAACGCGATTGCGGTGCAGAACCTTGGTGAGAACACCGCCATGCTGCTGATGCTGGGATTGTACACCGTGGCGATCAAGCTGGGTGCGCCAGCAGTGGCGACCGGCGTAGGATTCGGTGCGATCTTCGCCGTGGCGATTGCGCTCTTATGGTGGAAAAGCCGTCGTTAAATCGTGCGGTAAATGAATGGGTCGCCATGAATGGCGACCCTACGATTGACATGTAGGGTGCGCATTAATGCGCACCTGGTTTTAAGGCGCGGGATAAGTAAACTGGCGGTGAATCGCTTCCAGCTCCTCTAACACCTCGGCGTTCAGCGTCAGATTGAAACTCTCCACGTTAACCTTCAGTTGCTCCATCGTGGTGGCGCCCAATAGGGTGCTGGCGACAAACGGCTGCTGACGCACATAGGCCAGCGCCATCTGCGAGGGATCCAGGTTGTGCTTCTTCGCAAGATCCACGTAGGCAGCAATCGCCTGCTGTGACTGATCGCCGCTGTAGCGCGTGAAGCGGCTGAATAGCGTATTGCGCGCACCGGCCGGTTTTGCCCCGTTCAGATATTTACCGCTCAAGGTACCAAACGCCAGGCTGGAGTAAGCCAACAGCTCAACGCCTTCATGCTGGCTGATCTCTGCCAAACCCACCTCGAAACTCCGGTTCAGCAGGCTATACGGATTCTGGATGGTGACGATACGCGGCAGCTCATGCTTTTCCGCCAGCTGCAGGTAGCGCATCACGCCCCACGCGGTTTCATTCGATACACCAATGTAACGAATCTTACCGGCGCGCACTTGTTCCGTCAGCGCTTCAAGCGTTTCCAGCAGCGTCACTGGCACGCTGGAATCGGTATATTGATAGCCCAGCTTGCCAAAATAGTTGGTCTGGCGCTGCGGCCAGTGCAGCTGATAAAGATCGAGATAGTCGGTATTCAGGCGTTTCAGGCTGGCATCCAGCGCTTCACGGATGTTTTTGCGATCCAGCGCCTGGTGCGGGCGAATCGATGCATCGGCACCGCGCACTGGCCCCGCCACTTTACTAGCCAGAATGATTTTGTCGCGGCTGCCGCGCTTTTTCAGCCAGCTACCAATGTACTGTTCAGTTAAACCCTGGGTTTCCGGGCGCGGCGGCACCGGATACATTTCCGCAGTATCAATCAGATTTATGCCGCTGCTAACTGCGTAATCGAGTTGTGCGTGGGCGTCGGCTTCGCTGTTCTGCTCACCAAACGTCATGGTTCCAAGCCCCAGCTGACTCACTTCCAGCGTGCTATGGGGAATACGGTGATAGTGCATGTGCCGGCATCCTATTTTCATTATGAAAGGGAATGTTGTGTCCTGTGGGACTATAGCGTGTGAAGCGGCGCGGAAGGAAGGGGGGAAAGTTCGGGAAATCGCCTGCACAGGGAGAAAACGTGTGCAGGCGATGTAATTTGGCACTTAACGCTCAATGATGGTCGAGACCTCATCACCATTGATCTGCATCTGATGGCCTTGCTCATCGGTGTACTGCACTAAACCGGTCTCTTTATCAAT
This sequence comes from Pantoea sp. NPDC088449, assembly GCF_044753225.1. Taxonomy (NCBI): domain Bacteria; kingdom Pseudomonadati; phylum Pseudomonadota; class Gammaproteobacteria; order Enterobacterales; family Erwiniaceae; genus Pantoea; species Pantoea sp. NPDC088449. Next base: position 477,224 of record NZ_JBIVMT010000004.1, read on the forward strand.
GGCGGGCTTACCATCGGTCATAATCATACGACCATCTTTGGTCGCCATCACGTAATCACTACTGCAACCACTCATCAATACCGCAGCCAACATGACACCCACTGCACTTACCAACCCTTTCATTCTTCTCTCCTTCCAACGACTTCAACAGCAAAAGTGTAGTAATAAATGCTTTCGCCGTTAGGAGTAATCGCATCATTCCTAAAATTTATCGGCAGAAAAGTGCATTTACATTAGAAAATGACGGGCGAGCAAAGGACCGGTGAAGCTTTTCTTTAAATAAAAACCGCGTGGCAGCGTCATGATAGGCTCGCCGTGTTGGCCAATGGCTTCCGTCAACGCTTTGCTGTTCGCCGCTTTAGGACGGATTTGTAGCCAGGCGCCGTGACGTGCGGTGATGCGCTCTACCTGACCCAGCACAATCATATCCATTAGCTCTTCCCAATCCTCACGCAGCTGCTGTTCCTCTTCTTCACTGGGATGCCACAGCAAAGGCGATCCCACGCGGCGATCGGCTAGCGGTATGCCACGATCGCCTTCGATCGGGATCCACAGCACGCGCGCCAGTTTGTGGCGCACATGGCTGGTTTCCCAGGTGACGCCGCTGTTACCGGTAAGCGGCGCAACGCACACGAAGGTGGTTTCCAGCGGTTTGCCTTGCGCATCCACCGGTATGGTTTTCAATTCAATGCCGAGATGGGCGAAATCCTGCTCGGCTTTGCTGCCCGCGCTGGCGCCCAGATGCAGCTCTAACAGCATACCCACCCAGCCTTTGTCACGCTTCAGGTTTGGCGGAATGGGCAGGTTAAGCTGTGCCGCCAGCGCGGCAAATGTTTGGCCGGCCAGTCGCTGTGCGCGCTGCAGTAATTCCGCTTCATTTTCCGGTGGCGACGGCAATAACGGTGAGGAGTGCATGGTAAAACTCACATTGGTTGAAGAGTGAACAGTAAAAGCTGGCTGAATTTGTCCACATGGCAGATACGTGAATAAGTGTGATAATAGCATGATTCAGCGTGCTTTTTTTAGATTGATGCCCGTTAACAGCAGAAGTGCTATTAAGGTTATCCCAGCTTGTTATCGACAATGAACAGATGTTGAACCTAGTTATCCACAGAAAAGTGGGATAACCCCTGGTTATGAAGATACCTGTTTCCATTTACAGCCTTGACTTTCGCGTTTTGAACGCTTTTTTTCCTTTCTTTGACCAGGTTTAGGGCATTCTCTGTGGATAAAAACGCCGCTGATGGATCTTTAACCGATCGCCAAAAAGCAAATGTGAGTAAAGGACGATCCTCTTAGGATTTAGTCGACGATTTTTTAATAACTCGCTGAAAAATAATTTTTTTTGTGCGTTTCACTTATTGTTTTGTAAGAGTTTTCTGAAGTGGTTATTCACTTCATTCCCGTGTTCTGCACAACGCTATCCACAGAAAAGGTGAATAAGATCGCCCATAATTCCCGCTTGCTGTTTATAACTTGGCTTATCTCTGTGAGTTATCCTGTTTTTATTCCGTTATCACCCTCAGTATCCAGTGGTTTACCGCCTGTAAGGAGTGTGAAACAATCAGGCTATTCAAATTTAGCTTTGAGGTAGTCCAGTGATCGATGATGATGGCTACCGCCCGAATGTTGGTATCGTAATCTGCAACAGGCAAGGACAAGTGTTATGGGCCAGGCGCTTTGGACAGCACTCCTGGCAATTTCCTCAGGGAGGCATCAATCCGGGTGAAACTGCTGAACAGGCGATGTATCGCGAACTGTTCGAAGAAGTGGGCTTACACCGCAAAGATGTTCGAATACTTGCTTCAACCCGTAACTGGTTACGTTACAAGTTGCCAAAACGTTTGGTGCGTTGGGACACAAAGCCGGTGTGTATCGGCCAGAAACAAAAGTGGTTTCTTCTGCAGTTAATGTGTAGTGACGCGGAGATCAATGTGCAGCACAGCAGCACGCCCGAGTTTGATGGTTGGCGCTGGGTTAGCTTCTGGTATCCGGTACGTCAGGTCGTCTCTTTCAAGCGCGATGTTTATCGCCGCGTAATGAAAGAATTCGCTGGCGTGGTGATGTCTATGCAGGAGAGTGCGGGGCAGCGCAATAACGCCGCCCAACGACGTAAAAGAGGATAGGCCACGCCCTTTATGCTCACTCAGTTGCGCGAAATAGTAGAAAAAGTGGCGAGTGCTCCACGTCTGAATGAAGCACTCGACATTCTGGTAAACGAAATTTGCCTTGCGATGGAAACCGAGGTTTGCTCGGTTTATCTCGCCGATCACGATCGTCGTTGCTACTACCTGATGGCGACACGCGGACTAAAAAAGCCGCGTGGTCGTACGGTCACGCTGGCATTTGACGAAGGCATTGTTGGCCTTGTCGGACGCTTAGCCGAGCCGATCAACCTCGCCGATGCTCAGAGCCATCCCAGCTTCAAATACATTCCTTCTGTTAAAGAGGAGCGTTATCGCTCCTTCCTCGGTGTCCCGATTATCAGCCGCCGCCAGCTGCTTGGCGTGTTGGTTGTGCAGCAGCGCGAACACCGCCAGTTCGATGAAAGCGAAGAGTCGTTTCTCGTCACGCTTGCCACGCAAATGGCCGGCTTACTGTCGCAATCGCAGCTTGGCCAACTGTTTGGCCAATTCCGCCAGACGCGCGTCAAAGCGATTGCCGCTGCGCCTGGCGTGGCGGTTGCGCCAGGTTGGGTAGATGAAACCCAGCCGCTGCTCGATCAGGTCACTGCCGCTTCCACGCTGGACGTGCAGCGCGAGCGCGAGCGCCTGGTGCTGGCAATGGGTGAGGCGGGCAACGAATTTCGCCGCTTCAGTAAACGCTTTGCCGCCAGCGTGCAGAAAGAGAGTGCGGCGATCTTCGATCTCTATTCGCATCTGCTCACGGATGCGCGGCTGAAAAAAGATCTTTTTGACGAGATCGATCGCGGATCGGTCGCGGAATGGGCAGTCAAGACGGTAATCGAGAAGTTCGCCGAACAGTTCGCTAATCTGCAGGATCAATATTTACGCGAGCGCGCCGGCGATTTGCGCGTGCTCGGTCAGCGTCTGCTCTTTCACCTCGATGATTCGCTGGTGGGCACCAATGCCTGGCCGGAACGCTTCGTACTGGTTGCCGATGAACTCACAGCCACCACCCTGGCCGAACTGCCGCAGGAGCGTTTAGCCGGCGTGGTGGTCCGCGACGGTGCGTCCAACTCGCATGCGGCGATTTTGACGCGCGCGATGGGCATTCCAACCGTGATGGGCGCGGATATCCTGCCCGCGCAGCTTAACAAACGGCTGCTGATTGTTGACGGCTACCGCGGCGAAGTGCTGATCGATCCTGAACCGGTGTTGGTACAGGAATATCAGCGTTTGATCAGTGAAGAGAACGCGCTGAGCAAAATGGCTGAAGGCGTGGTTGAGCAATCCGGTGAGCTGAAAAGCGGCGAGCGCGTGCAGGTGATGCTGAATGCAGGCCTCAGCCCGGAACATGAACAGGCGCTCGACAGTTGGGTTGACGGCATTGGCCTGTATCGCACCGAAATCCCGTTTATGCTGCACAACGGCTTCCCTTCCGAAGAGGAACAGGTGGCGCAGTACCAGGGCATGCTGCAGCTGTTTTACGATAAGCCGGTCACGCTACGCACGCTGGATGTGGGGGCTGATAAACAGCTGCCGTATATGCCGATCAGTGAAGAGAATCCCTGCCTTGGCTGGCGCGGCATTCGTTTAACGCTCGATCAGCCGGAAATCTTCCTGGTGCAGGTGCGTGCCATGCTGCGTGCCAATGTGGCGTCTGGCAACCTGAGCATTTTACTGCCGATGATTAGCCATATTGATGAGATCGATGAAGCGCGTCGTCTGATTGATCGTGCTGGTCGTGAAGTGGAAGAGATGCTGGGGTATGTGATTCCCAAGCCGCGGATTGGTATTATGATCGAAGTGCCCTCGATGCTATTTATGATCCCGCATCTGGCGGATCGCATTGATTTTATTTCGGTGGGCACCAACGATCTCACGCAATATTTGCTGGCAGTGGATCGCAACAACACGCGCGTGGCGAACCTGTATGATTCGCTGCATCCGGCAATGCTGCGGGCGCTGCACACCATTGCCAGCGAAGCCCGCGAGGCCAAACTGGAGCTCTGCTTGTGTGGTGAAATGGCCGGCGATCCGATGTGTGTCGCGCTGTTAGTGGGCATGGGCTATCACCACCTCAGCATGAACGGCAAGAACGTGCCGCGCGTGAAATATCTGCTGCGTCATCTCGATTTCGAGGAAGCGCAGAAATTGAGCGAGCATGGATTGGCGGCGCATACGGCATCAGAAGTACGTCACCTGGTTTCAACCTTTATGGAGCGTCGCGGTTTAGGCGGCCTGATTCGCGGCGGGCGTTAACGGTTACATCTTGCCGACCTGTGTACAACCCGGCTGTGCTATTATGCGCAGCCTTTTATTGTCCCGTTTAAGGGCAGAAGAACGATGGTGAAAGATGACTAACGGCTACATTTCGTTTCCCCAATTCGATCCGGTGATTTTCTCAATCGGACCGATTTCGCTTCACTGGTACGGTTTGATGTATCTGGTGGGCTTTATTTTTGCCATGTGGCTGGCGACGCGCCGTGCTAACAAACCTGGCAGCGGCTGGAAAAAAGAGGAAGTGGAGAATCTGCTGTACGCAGGTTTCCTCGGCGTGTTCCTCGGCGGACGTATTGGCTATGTGCTGTTCTACAACCTGCCGCTGTTCCTGGAGAATCCGCTTTATCTGTTTAAGGTCTGGGATGGCGGTATGTCGTTCCACGGCGGCTTAATCGGCGTAATTGTGGTGATGCTGATCTTTGCACGTCGTACCAAACGCACTTTCTTCCAGGTAGCCGATTTTATTGCGCCACTGATCCCGTTTGGTTTAGGTGCCGGTCGTCTGGGCAACTTCATCAACGGCGAACTGTGGGGCCGCGTGGCGCCAGATTTCAAATTCGCCATGCTGTTTCCGGGTTCGCGTAGCGAAGATATCGCGCTGGCGGCCAATAATCCGCAATACCAGGAATTGCTGAACACCTACGGCGTGCTGCCGCGTCATGCCTCGCAGCTGTATGAGCTGTGCCTCGAGGGCATTGTGCTGTTCATCATTCTGAATCTGTTTATTCGCAAGCCGCGTCCGATGGGCAGCGTATCTGGCCTGTTCCTGATTGGCTACGGCGCATTCCGCATCATCGTTGAGTTCTTCCGTCAGCCTGATGCGCAGCTTGGTCTGTTCGAAGGCGGCGTCAGCATGGGACAAATTCTCTCAATCCCCATGATTCTGGCCGGTGTGATTATGATGGTTTGGGCGTATCGTCGTCGCCCGCAGCAACAAACGCGTGAGGTAAAATGAAACAGTATCTGGACTTAATGCAACATGTGCTGAATGAAGGCGCAGAAAAGGCCGACCGTACCGGAACCGGCACGCTCTCCATTTTTGGCCACCAGATGCGTTTCAATTTGCAGGACGGTTTTCCGCTGGTTACGACCAAGAAAGTGCATCTGCGCTCAATTATTCATGAGCTGCTGTGGTTCCTCAAAGGCGAAACCAACATCGGTTATCTGAAAGAGAACAAGGTAACCATTTGGGATGAGTGGGCCGATGAGAACGGCGATCTTGGCCCGGTGTACGGTAAGCAGTGGCGCAGCTGGGGCAACGCTTCGGGCGAAGAAATCGATCAGATTAGCAAAGTGATTGAGCAGCTGAAGCGCGATCCGGATTCCCGCCGCATCATCGTTTCGGCGTGGAACGTGGGTGAGCTGGACCAGATGGCGCTGGCGCCTTGTCATGCCTTCTTCCAGTTCTACGTCGCTAACGGCAAGCTCTCTTGCCAGCTGTATCAGCGCTCGTGCGATATCTTCCTCGGTCTGCCGTTTAATATCGCCAGCTATGCGCTGCTGGTGCATATGGTGGCGCAGCAGTGCGACCTCGAAGTGGGTGATTTTGTCTGGACGGGTGGCGATACGCATCTCTACAGCAACCATCTGGAACAGGCACGCCTGCAATTGACGCGCGAACCGCGTCCGTTGCCGAAGCTGGTGATCAAGCGCAAACCGGCCTCCATCTTCGATTATCAATTCGAAGATTTCGACATCGAAGGCTACGATCCGCATCCGGCGATTAAAGCACCCGTAGCGATTTAACGCTATTTATCCGTAGGGTCGCCATTTATGGCGACCACTTACCAACCGCAGCTCAATTCCCAACCACACCTCAGTTCTGAATCCGCCTCGCAAAAATCTGTATCTCTCTGCACCTCTCAGCGATTTCCTGCGCAGCATTTTCCAAAGCACTAATCCTCCGCTTGTTGAGCGTCATCCCAACCGGCAAATTACCCGGCATGAACAGAAACATTCACCACGGATTCACCTTGCCTGAACTGTTATTGGTGATGGTGATTGCCGGCATACTCAGCGTGGGTGCCTTACAAGGCTGGCAGCGCTGGCAGCACTATCAACAGCTACGCGAAAGCGTTGCGCAACTGCAGGGATTTCTGCTGCGGGCCCGCGCTTACGCGAGCTGGCACAATCGCGATCTTGTTCTGTGGTTGCAGCCAGGGGAAAACGGCTGCCTTGGCGCGGGGCAAAAGCCTGTGGAAGGCTGTGCGTTGGCATCTCGTTGGCTATTCAGGCCGCCACATGCCAGCGTGCGCATTGCCGGCATGACGGGTGAAGTGGGGTTTTATGGGCGACGTGATGTGGCGCGCCCCGGCAGTATCGATCTCATTAGCGATGCCGGACACTGGCGTCTAATCATCTCCGCCAGAGCGCGTATCCGAGCCTGTCAGCCGGGAGAGAAAGGATGCGAATAGCGCAAAGGGGTTTTAGCCTGCTGGAAATGCTGATTGCTATGGCGATTGGTGCCATTTTGATGCTCAGCGTAGGGCGCTTTTTGCCCCTGCTACTGGAGCAGAATCTGCGCCTGCAGCAGCGTGTGCAGCTGCAACAGGAACTGCAGCAGATCGCCAATACCTTACAGAAGGCGCTGCGACGAGCGGGCTATTGTCACGGGCAGTGCAACGGTGCTGCGCTAACGCTTGCGGCGAATGGCAGCTGCGTTTTACTGCGCTGGGATGAGAACAGCAACGGGCGCTGGGAAGGTGTGGGGCACAACGAAAGTGACTATTACGGCTATCGGCTGCGCAGTGGACAGCTGGAAATGCAGCGTGGTGTGGATGAGTGCAGCAGCAGCGGGTGGGAGAGAGTGTCCGATCCGGCCTTTCTCACCCTCGACACCTTCAAACTTGAACGACAGGGAACACGCCTTATCCTGCAACTGGCAGGGCATGCGGCTAGCCAAAGCGTGACGTGGGAACACTGGATTGAAGGAATCAATCTATGAAGCAACGCGGCAACAGCACATTGGGTATGGTGCTGATGATGTTAATCATGGGTGGACTGACGTTGCATGCTACGCGCAGCCAGCTGTCGCAAGGGATGGTATCAGTGGCGGACGAGCAGCAGCATCACCAGGATTTCTGGCAGGCGCAGTCCGCACTGGAGTGGGGGAGCGTGCAAAACTGGCCGCAGGCGACCGGCTGGCAGTGCCAGCAGTGGGCGGCAGAGCAGTGGCAAAGCTGTCTATTACGTATGGAGGATGACAATGCGTTGTTATCAGCACATGGAGAAGGGCGAGCGCTGTGGCTCTATCGTTGGGTTTCTCTACGTAACTCGCAGACCCAGCGGCAAGAACATGGCTGGATCGATTATTGCCCGCTTTCGCAGCCGGAGCTGTGTCAGCCAGAAGCAACAGGGCTTTAGCCTGGCGGAAACGCTGGTGGCGATGCTGCTGCTGGCAATGACCATCAGCACTTTGTTGCAATATCATCGGGCGCTGGCACTGGGTTTTAGCCAGCAGTGGCAGCAGCGGCAGGCATGGCGTGCTGCAGGGCAGGCGCTGCTTGGTCATGACGTAGCGGGCTGGCAGAGCCAGCGCCAGCAGCAAAGAATCGCAGGCGGCTGTACACTTGAGCAGGTCACGGTGACGGGACCGCAACAGCGCTCGGCCTCATTAGGACAGCTCAATTGCCGCTGAGATGGCCTCAGCGGTAGGCATCAATGGCGATAAACGGTAGAGTGGCTCGGCTGAGTGCGTGCAGCTAACGCACCTGCAGCTTGAAGTAGGGTGGGTATATCTTTGAAGGAGAGTTATGTTCCGGGTCTATCATTCCAATCAGCTCGATCTGTTGAAAAATCTGGCAGGTATTCTGATTGAAAACCAGCCGCTAGCCGATCCGCTTGCTGCTGAACAGGTGCTGGTACAGAGTCCCGGTATGGCGCAATGGCTGCAAATGGAGCTGGCTAACAGTTTCGGTATCGCCGCCAACATCGAGTTTCCTTTGCCCGCCAGTTTTATCTGGAACATGTTCGTTAAGGTGCTACCCGATATCCCTGAAGAGAGCGCCTTCACCAAAGCCAGCATGAGCTGGAAGCTGATGCATCGGCTGCCGACCTTGCTGGAGCAGGAGGCCTTCCAGCCGCTGCGGCACTATCTCAATGACGACGATGATAAGCGTAAGCTGTATCAGCTCAGCGCCCGCGTCGCCGACCTGTTTGACCAATATCTGGTGTACCGCTCGGACTGGCTCAATAGCTGGGAGCGCGGTGAACGAATTGATGGCTTAGGCGAATCACAGCATTGGCAGGCACCGCTGTGGTGCGATCTGGTCAGCTTTACGGAGAGCCTCGGCCAGCCGATGTGGCATCGTGCCAATCTTTATGCGCGCTTTATCCGTGAACTGGAACAGGCAAACACGCCGCCGCCAGGTCTGCCACAGCGCGTATTCATTTGCGGTATTTCCGCGCTGCCGCCGGTCTATCTTCAGGCGTTAGAAGCGCTGGGACGGCATATCGATATCCATCTGCTGTTCACCAATCCATGTCGCCACTATTGGGGTGACATTCAGGATTATGCCTTCCTGGCGAAGCTGCAAAGCCGCCAGCGGCGTCGTTTACAATCAGATGAGCTACAGCCGCTGTTTCGCGATCCGGCTAGCGCCACGTCGTTATTTAACGATCTCGGCGAGCAACAGCTCACCAATCCACTGCTCGCGTCATGGGGCAAGTTGGGGCGCGATAATCTGTTTTTACTGAGCCAGATGGAATCCGCCGCCAACGACATTGATGCCTTTGTGGAATTGCCCCAAGACAATCTGCTGCACAGTCTGCAGTCGGACCTGCTCAATCTCGACGATAAAGCGGTGATTGGACTGAACGCCGGTGAACTGGCCGACAGCAGTGAGAAACGCCAGCTTGATCCGCACGATCGCTCGATCACGCTGCAGGTGTGCCATAGTGCGCAGCGTGAAGTTGAAGTGTTGCAGGATCACCTGCTAACGCTAATGGAAGCCGATCCCGAGCTCAAGCCGCGCGACATCATTGTCATGGTGGCAGACATTGACAGTTATGCCCCCTTTATTCAGGCCGCTTTTGCCAGCGCGCCGAGTGAGCGCTATTTACCCTTTGCCATTTCAGACCGCCGCGCCAGCCAGGCGCACCCGGCTATATTGGCGTTGATCGGTTTACTGGCATTGCCGGAAAGCCGTTTTGCTTCGGAAGATGTACTGGCGTTGCTGGAAGTGCCAGCGCTGGCGCAACGCTTCTCAGTGGATGAAAGCGGGCTGCGACTGCTACGCCGTTGGGTGATGGAATCCGGTATCCGCTGGGGGTTGGATGATGCCAGTGTGGAAGCGTTGGCGCTGCCGGTGACCGGACAACATACCTGGCGTTTTGGTCTGCAGCGCATGCTGCTGGGCTACGCGCTAGAAAGTGGCAACGGCGACTGGCAGGGTATTTTGCCGTATGACGAGTCCAGTGGCCTCATCGCTGAGCTGGCGGGACATCTGGCCGAATTACTCTCTCGGCTTGAAGAGTGGCGCGCGCGCCTGGCGCAAGAGCGCACGCTTGAGGATTGGTTGCCATTATGTCGCGAGCTGATCACCAGCTTCTTCAGCGGTGATGCCGAAAGTGACGCCGCGCTACTGCTGGTGGAAACGCAGTGGCAGGAGATTATTGAACAGGGTATGCAAGCGGCTTATCACCAGCCGATTCCGGTCACATTGCTGCGCGATGAGCTGCGTTCGCGCCTCGATCAGCAGCGGATTAGCCAACGTTTTCTTGCCGGCCCGATCAACTTTTGTACGCTGATGCCAATGCGCTCTATTCCCTTCAAGGTGGTGTGTTTGCTGGGCATGAACGACGGGGTTTACCCGCGCACATTAGCGCCACTTGGTTTCGACCTCATGCAGCAGCAGATGCGTAAGGGCGATCGCAGTCGCCGTGATGATGACCGCTACCTGTTCCTCGAAGCGTTAATTTCGGCGCAGCAGCAGCTGTATATCAGCTATATCGGCCGCGCTATTCAGGACAACACCGAGCGCTATCCCTCAGTATTAGTGAGTGAGCTGGTGGATTATCTTGGGCAGAGTTTCTGTTTACCCGGCGACGAAGCCTGTGAGCCTGACGTCAGCGAGCAGCATGTGCGTGAACATCTACAAACGCTACATAGCCGAATGCCTTTTGCGGCGGAGAACTTCCAACCGGGCGCATATGGCCAAAGTTTTGCGGCGGAATGGCTACCTGCCGCAACCGGCAGCGGGGTCGCGCAACCTGATTTTGTCCAGCCTTTACCGCCTGTGCCATTGGAAACGTTGTCGCTGGAGCAACTGCTGCGTTTCTGGCGCCATCCGGTGCGCGCCTGGTTCCAGCAGCGCTTAGGCGTCGCATTTTGGATGGAAGAGAGCGAACTGCCCGACAGCGAACCCTTCGCTCCCGACAGTCTGGAGCGTTATCAAATCAACGCCCAGCTGTTAAATACGCTGGTCAACGGTGACGATCCGGCGCAGCTGTATGCTCGCCATCGTGCCGCAGGCAATCTACCGTACGGCGCTTTTGGGGAAATTTTCTGGCAGAGCCAGACCGAAGAGATGCAGGAAGTGGCGGCGGAGGTGAGCGGTCAACGCCAGCCGGCGGAGAGTTGGGAGATCAATCTGAAGCTGGGCGATGTGCAATTGACCGGCTGGCTGACCCAGGTGCAAGCTGATGGGCTGCTGCGCTGGCGTCCGGGCGTGCTTAATATGAACGATGGACTGTTGTTATGGATCGAACATCTGGTGTATTGCGCGTTAGGCGGTACGGGTGAAAGCCGTATGTACGGTCGTAAACAGAGTCACTGGCGTTTTACGGCACTGGATGCCGATCGGGCATTAGTTTTGCTGAGCGAGTATGTTGGGGGTTATCAGGCGGGGTTAGTGCAGCCGCTGATGCTGCTCAATAAATCGGGTGGGGCCTGGCTGGAGACCAGCTTTGATAGCAAGGCGCACCTGCTGCTGGAAGACGAAGCAACGCAGAAAAAGGCACTTAACAAACTGCTGCAAGCCTGGCAGGGTGGTTTCCAGGTTGAAGGCGAGGGCAGCGATCCCTATCTTCAGCGCCTTAGCCGAACACTTGATGAAGAGGCTATCCAGGCGATTACCGCTGCCGCACGGCAATGGTATTTGCCGGTGCGCCTTGCGCATCAACATGATGAATAGCAATCGGGAACAGCCTCGTTAACGCTGTTCTCACTACTATAAAAAAGTTTTTCTATTTCACCGCTGGGCACACAGACAGCGGAAAAGGGTAACGTAAGGGGTTTAAATGCGGATTTACGCACGCTGGATTGGAGCGCTGCTGCTGAGCATGCTGGCGCTGAATGCCTTTGCCGATACCGATCGCGGCTGGCAACCCATTAATGACACCATTCGTAAAAGCGATCACGATCCACGCAGCTATCAGGCGATTACCTTAAGTAACGGCATGACCGTGCTGCTGGTCTCGGACGCAGAAGCACCGAAATCCCTGGCGGCGCTGACGTTGCCGATAGGTTCGCTGGATGATCCTAATCAGCAACTGGGCCTGGCGCACTATCTGGAACATATGGTGCTGATGGGATCTAAGCTTTATCCGCAGCCTGACAATCTTGCAGAATTTCTGAAGAAGCACGGCGGTAGCCATAATGCCAGTACGGCCTCCTATCGTACGGCGTTCTATCTTGAAGTGGAGAACGATGCACTGCAGCCGGCTGTCGATCGCCTGGCTGATGCGATTGCTGAACCGCTGTTGGATCCGATCAATGCTGACCGTGAACGCCACGCTGTTAACGCTGAGCTCACCATGGCCCGCTCGCGTGATGGTTTGCGTATGTCGCAAGTGGGTGCAGAAACCCTGAACCCTGCACATCCGGGTTCACGTTATTCCGGCGGTAACCTTGATACGCTGAGTGATAAGCCCGACAGCAAATTACATCAGGCGCTAACCGATTTTTATCACAGCCATTATTCGGCGAATCTGATGAAGGCGGTGATTTACAGCAACAAGCCGCTGCCAGAGATGGCCGACATTGCGGCAAAGACCTTTGGTCGAGTGGCCAATCATCAGACGGCAGTGCCTGAGATAGATGTCCCCGTGGTCACCGATGCACAAAAGGGCATCATTATTCATTACGTGCCTGCACAGCCGCGCAAGCAGTTAAAAATCGAATTCCGTATTGCCAATAACAGCGGCCAGTTCCGCAGTAAAACGGATACGTTGATTAGTTATATTCTGGGCAACCGCAGCAAGAATACCCTTAATGACTGGCTGCAAAAGCAGGGGCTGGCTGACGGTGTCAGCGCGGGTGCCGATCCGATGACCGAGCGCAACAGCGGCGTGTTTGCTATCAGCGTATCGCTCACCGATAAAGGGTTGGCACAGCGCGATGAGGTCGTAGCCGCAGTATTTAGCTACCTGGATCTGCTGCGTAGTAAAGGCATCAGCAAAGAGTACTTTGATGAAGTCTCTCATGTACTGGCACTGGATTTCCGCTATCCATCAATCACGCGCGATATGGATTACATCGAATGGTTAGTGGACACCATGCTACGTGTGCCGGTTGAACATACGCTGGACGCGCCATATCTGGCCGATCAATTCGACCCAGCCGCCATCAAATCACGTCTTGATGAGATGACGCCGCAGAACGCGCGTATCTGGTACATCAGTCCGCAGGAGCCGCACAACAAAGAAGCCTATTTTGTGAACGCGCCTTACCAGGTGGATAAAATCAGCGCCGCGCAGTTCAGTGACTGGCAGCAGCGTGCCACTCAGCTGCAGCTATCGATGCCGGCCCTGAATCCCTATATTCCGTCTGATTTCACCATCATGCCTTCCACAGGTAAAACCTACGATCATCCCGTGGCGCTCACCAGCGGTGACAGCATGCGCATCTACTGGATGCCAAGCCAGATGTTTGCCAGTGAACCCAAAGCCGCGATCACCCTGGCACTGCGTAACAAAGCCGCAATTAGCGATGCCCGCCAGCAGGTGCTGTTTGGGTTGAATGACTATCTCTCCAGTCTGGCTCTGGATCAGCTCAACTCGCAGGCATCGGTTGGCGGCATCAGCTTCTCCACCGGTGAAGATGATGGCATCGTGTTTAGCGCCAGCGGCTTTACCCAACGCTTGCCGGAACTGCTGAAAAAACTGGTGGAAGGCTACGCCACGTTTACTCCGGATCAACAGCAGCTGGAACAGGCCAAATCCTGGTATCTGGATCGATTGGAGGCGGCTGAAAAAGGCAAAGCGTTTGAGCAAGCCATTCAGCCAATGCAAATGCTCTCGCAGCTGCCCTATACCCAGCGCGAAACGCGCCGCAAGCTGGTCAAAGAGATCACGTTGAAAGAGGTCACTGACTATCGTGATGCGCTGATTCATCACGCAACACCAGAGATGATGGTGGTGGGGAATCTATCAGCCGATCGCGTTATACAGTTGGGTGATGAACTTAAACAGCAGTTGCAGAGCGATGGCCACGGCTACTGGCACAGTGATTATGTGGTCGTCGATAAGGCGATGAAGGCCAACCTGCAGAAAGCAGGTAGCAGCACCGATTCCGCGCTGGCGGCGCTGTATGTGCCGTTGGGCTACAGCGAGTATCAAAGCATGGCTAACAGCACCATGCTCAGCCAGATAGTGCAGCCGTGGTTCTACAATCAGTTGCGTACCGAAGAGCAACTCGGCTATGCGGTGTTTGCCTATCAGATGCCGATTGGTCGCCAATGGGGTATCGGTTTCTTACTGCAAAGTAACAGCAAACAACCCGCCTTCTTACTGCAACGCTTCCAGGCCTTTTATCCGCAGGCTGAACAGCGTCTGCGCACCATGAAACCGGAAGATTTCGCCCAGTATCAGCAGGCGTTGATCAACGATATGAAGCAGCGCCCGCAAACGCTGGATGAAGAGGCGAACCGCTTTAACCGCGACTTCAATCGCCAGAATTTTGCTTTCGATACGCGTGAAAAAGCGATTGAGCAAATTCAAAAGCTGACGCCAGCGGGTCTGGCCGACTTCTTCCATCAGGCGGTGTTAGCGCAGCAGGGCATGGCGATGATTTCGCAGATTGGCGGTAGCCATGATGGTGCGACCAAAGATGATTACGCGCCATTGCCGGACTGGACAACGTGGGATGAGGTGCAGAAATTGCAGCAATCATTGCCAGTGAAGAGTGATGCGCAATGAGTTTGTTACCTGAAACCCTCAATCCCCTGACGCTGCCGCTGCGCGGTGAGCGTCTGATTGAAGCCTCAGCCGGAACAGGCAAGACCTTTACCATCGGTCTGCTCTATCTGCGCCTGCTGCTCGGGTTAGGTGGACAAAATGCATATTCCCGCCCACTGTCGGTAGAAGAAATTCTGGTGGTGACCTTTACCGAGGCTGCTACCGCCGAGCTGCGTGGACGTATTCGTGCCAATATTCACGAACTGCGATTGGCCTGCCTGCGCGGCGTCAGCGGCAACCCGATGCTGATGCAACTGTTGCAGGAGATTCCGCAACCTGCCGATGCGGCTTCACTGCTGCTTGCTGCCGAGCGCCAGATGGACGAAGCGGCGATATTCACTATTCACGGCTTCTGCCAGCGCATGCTCAATCTCAATGCCTTTGAGTCAGGGATGCTGTTTGAACAGCAGCTGATTGAGGATGAACAGCTTCTGCTGCGACAGGCGACGGCCGATTTTTGGCGTCGCCACTGCTATCCACTGACGCTGGATGTTGCGCGCGTGATTGTCAGCGAGTGGAGCGGCCCGGAGCAGTTGTTGGCAACCTTGCGTCCATGGTTACAGGGCGAGTCTCCCAGCCTGCGTCTTCCGCCTGCCGAGGGTGAAACGCTGGCCTCACGCCACAGTGAAAATCTGGCGCGTATCGCCGCCATGAAAGCGCAGTGGCTGGCGGTCGGCGAAGAGGTGCTGACGCTGGTTGGACAATCGGATGTGGATAAGCGTAGCTACAGCAGTAAAAATTTGCCGGTTTGGGTTAACAAGGTCAGCTTCTGGGCACAAAGCGAAACGTGCGATTATCAGGTTCCTGCCGAGCTGGCGCGCTTTGGCCAGCAGGTGCTGATAGAAAAGACCAAAAAGGGCCTTCCGCCACAGCATGGCTTATTTGACGCCATTGATAGCTTTATCGCGCAGCCGCTGTCGCTGCGTGATTTGGTAATTGCCCGTGCGCTGGTTGAGGTGCGTGCTGCGGTACGTAAAGAAAAGCGCCAGCAGGCACTGCTAGGTTTTGATGACCTGCTAAGCCGTCTGGACGAAGCGCTGCAGCAGCCCAGTGGTGAACAGCTGGCGCAGGCCATCCGTCAGCGTTTTCCGGTGGCGTTAATTGATGAATTTCAGGATACCGATCCGCTGCAATACCGCATTTTCCGCACGCTTTACATTAATCAACCGGCGCATGCGCTGCTGCTGATTGGCGATCCAAAACAGGCGATTTACGCGTTTCGTGGCGCGGATATTTTTACCTATATTCGGGCACGGAGTGAGGTCAGCGCGCACTATACGCTGGATACCAACTGGCGCTCATCGCCGGCGATGGTTAGCAGCGTCAATCAGCTGTTTATGCGTCTTGAAGCGCCATTTTTGTTCGCCGACATTCCCTTCCAGCCGGTGCAGTTCGCGCCACCTAATCAGCGCCTGTCGCTCAGCATCGATCAGGT
Source organism: Pantoea sp. NPDC088449 (assembly GCF_044753225.1). Lineage (NCBI taxonomy): Bacteria > Pseudomonadati > Pseudomonadota > Gammaproteobacteria > Enterobacterales > Erwiniaceae > Pantoea > Pantoea sp. NPDC088449. Next base: position 493,241 of record NZ_JBIVMT010000004.1, read on the forward strand.
TGAGCAAGCGGCATTGCGCTTCTGGCTGCAACCCGGGACAGGTTGCAGCGTGGGAGACTATCAGCAACGGATGGCGCAGCAGTGTGCGACCGACATAAGCCGCTGGCTACAGGCTGGGCAGCAACAGCGTGCGATGCTGGGCAAAGCTCCTGCACTGCGCCCGGTACAAGCTTCAGATATCACCGTGCTGGTGCGCAGCCGTAACGAAGCTAATCTGATTCGCGAAGCGTTAAATCTGCTGGGGATTCCGTCGGTGTATCTCTCTAACCGCGACAGCGTCTACACCACGCCGGAAGCGCGCGAGCTGTTGTGGCTGCTGCAGGCGGTGTTGGCGCCGGAACAGGAGCGTATGCTGCGTACGGCGCTGGCTACCTCGCTGTTTGCCTTTGATGCCTCGCAGCTGGATGCGCTGGATCAGGATGCGCGTGGTTGGGATGAATTGGTCGATACCTTTGCTCGCTGGCAGCTGGTGTGGCAGCAGCGTGGCGTGTTGCCGATGCTGCGCGAGATGATGCTGGAGCGTCAGCTGGCAGAGAATTTGCTGGCATCAGACAACGGTGAACGTCGCCTGACCGATTTACTGCATCTGGGCGAACTGTTACAGGAGGCGGCAGCACAGCTGGATAGTCCACATGCGCTGGTGCGCCATCTGGCGCAGCAGATCGCACGTCCGGATAGTCAGTCTGCCAGCCAGCAGCTGCGTCTGGAGAGCGATCGCCATCTGGTACAGATTGTCACCATTCACAAGTCCAAAGGACTGCAATATCCGTTAGTGTGGCTGCCATTCGCCGCCGGTTTCCGCGAAGCCGATACCGCGCTGTATCACGATCGTGAAAGTTTTGGAGCGGTGCTGGATCTGCAAGCGGATGAGGCGAGTCTGGCGCTGGCCGAGCAGGAGCGTCTCGCGGAAGATTTGCGTCTGCTGTACGTGGCGCTGACCCGCTCGATTTATCACTGCAGCGTTGGGGTGGCGCCGCTGTTTCGTGGCACGCGTAAGAAAGAGGGCGAGAGCGATGTGCACAAAAGCGCGCTCGGGTTCTTGCTGCAGCGTGGTGAAGCCGCCACGGCAGAGCAGTTGGCTATTCTGCTCAATGATATGGAGGCAGTAGGCACCGATGTGGTGCTGGCGGATGATATCCATGCCGAGCGCTGGCAGAATGATGCCGTTGCCGATAGCGAACTTGCCGCGCGTGCCGTAACGCGTGTGTTGGCCGATCCGTGGCGGGTAACCAGCTACTCCGGTTTACAGCAGCATGGCACTCATCGCCTGTTGGATGTGATGCCAAACTTCGATGTTGAAGCAGCGGGCGAGGAGAACCATGAGGAGACGCTGGAAGCGACGTTAACACCCCACCATTTCCCGCGCGGTGCTGCACCGGGGACGTTTTTGCATGAGCTGTTTGAATCACTGGATTTCCCACAGCCGCCCTCCGCAGAGAAACTGACGCAGCATCTGCAGCAAAACGGTTACCCGCTCCATTGGCAGCCGATGCTCAGCGAGTGGATTGCACGCGTGGTCACTACGCCGCTGAATGCGCAGGGCATCCATCTGGCGGGCGTTCACCGTCACGATTGTTTGGTTGAAATGGCCTTCTATCTGCCAATTGATAACGTGCTGACGGCGCATGAACTCAGTGCATTAATCGCTCAGGATGCGTTATCGGCACAGGCTCCGCCGCTTGATTTCCGTCAGGTGCAGGGCATGCTAAAAGGCTTTATTGACCTGGTGTTTCGCTGGCAGGGTAAATACTACCTGCTGGATTATAAATCCAACTGGCTGGGTGACAGCCACGAAGCTTATACACCGCAGGCGATGGCGCAGGCGATGATCGACCACCGCTACGATTTGCAGTATCTGCTCTATACGCTGGCGCTGCATCGCTATTTACAGCATCGTGTGCCTGATTACGATTATGAACAGCACTTTGGCGGCGTGTTCTATCTTTTCCTGCGCGGCATGGATGGTAGCTCACCCGATAATGGCGTGTTCCATACGCGTCCAAGCTTCGATTTTGTTTCACAACTGGACAGCCTGTTTCGCGGGCCAGGAGAGTCTGCATGAGCGGTATGACGGCGCTTTTGGCACAGGCGGCTGAGCTGCGCTTGCTGCGGCCGCTGGATGTCCAGTTTGCCCAACTGTTGGCCGATGATGATTATCCGGCGCGATTACTCCTGGCAGCATGCCTGAGTGCAGAAGCAGGGGATGGGCATGTCTGTTTACCGCTGACGCAGCTGAGCCGCGACAACCTGTTTAATGGTCGTCATGCGGAGCTGGCGCACGCTATCTGGCAAGCTGCCGGGGAGCCGCAAGATTGGCACGCAGAACTGAGTGACTGGCCTGCGTTGCACAGTCACGATCGGGCGGCGCCGATCGTGTTGAGCGAGAATCGTCTCTATCTGCATCGCTTATGGCACAACGAAGGGCAGGTGGCACGCTTCTTCCAGTCACAGGCCACAGCGCAGCAGTTTGCATCTGAGCAGGTAAGAGAAGTACTGGATCAGCTGTTTGGTATCGCGCCGGATAACTGGCAGAAAATTGCGGCCGCAGTAGCATTGACGCAAAAAACCGCGGTTATTTCTGGCGGCCCCGGCACCGGAAAAACCACTACGGTGGCAAAACTGCTGGCAGCGCTCATTCGCCTGAGTGGGGACGCACTTCGTATTCAATTGGCTGCTCCAACCGGCAAGGCCGCGGCGCGTCTCACCGAATCGCTGGGTAAGGCGCTGCAAAAGCTGCCGGTTAGCGAGGCGGAACGACTACGCTTTCCGGCTGAAGCCACTACGTTGCACCGTCTTTTAGGCGCACAACCGGAAACGCAGCGTCTGCGCTATCACGCGGGAAATCCATTGCATCTGGATGTGCTGGTGGTGGATGAAGCCTCCATGGTCGATCTCGGTATGATGGCCAATCTTATCGCCGCGTTGCCCCCGCAGGCGCGAGTCATTTTCCTGGGCGATCGCGATCAACTTGCATCCGTTGAAGCGGGCGCGGTGCTCGGCGATATCTGCCGCTGCGCTGAGGCCGGTTACAGTACCGCGCGTGCGTTACAACTCAGTGAAATTACTGGCTGTGCAGTGGCGGGCAATGATGAGCACAGCGCTCCCCCTGTGCGCGACTCTATTTGCCTGCTGCGCAAAAGTTATCGCTTTGACGCCAACTCCGGCATCGGGCAGCTGGCCAGCGCCGTTAACGCAGGTGATGCGAAAGCAGTCGAGGCGGCATTGCAGGCAGGGTTTAGTGATATCGCGCGTAAACCTTTAAATGATGCGGAGGCTTATCAGGCGATGCTGGCGGAGATTGCAGCAGGCTACCAGCCTTTCCTGAAACTGATTAGCCAGCGAGCAGATCCGGCAGAGATTATCGCGGCATTTGGTCGCTATCAGCTGCTGTGTGCGCTACGCGAAGGGCCTTTTGGCGTGCAGGGGCTGAATCAACGTATTGAACAGAAGCTGATGCAGCTGCAACTGATTCGTCGTCCCACCGGCGGCAGTCGTTGGTATCAGGGACGTCCGGTGATGGTGACGCGCAACGATAGCGCGTTGGGCCTGTTTAACGGCGATATCGGCATTACGCTGTTTGATGATGAAGGTCTGCTGAAAGTGTTTTTCCCATTGCCAGATGGCAGCATCAAAGCGGTACAGCCAAGTCGTTTACCCACGCACGATACCGCATGGGTAATGACGGTGCACAAATCGCAGGGATCGGAGTTTGATCATACGGCGTTAGTGATGCCGGCGCAGTTTTTACCGGTGCTAACGCGTGAACTGATTTATACCGCCATTACGCGTGCGCGAAAGCAGCTGACGTTGTACAGCGATGAAAGCGTATTCCGCCGGGCGGTGCAGCTGCGTACCCAACGGCGCAGCGGATTGCTCGAGCGGTTGAGCGGGGAATAAACCCAGGTCGGCATAAATGCCGCTCCTACAAATGCACCGTAGGGGCGCCATTCATGGCGACCTCTTCCCGATGCGCATAAATGCCCACCAGCAAGTGCTAACCCAAGTCTGCCATCAGCACTTTCGAACGGCGCTGGTAGTTGTACATCTGCTTTTTGCTCTCGGGCAGCGACTCAATATCCACCGGCGTAAAACCGCGTTCCTGGAACCAGTGAATACTGCGGGTCGTCAACACAAACAGCTTTTTCAGCCCCATTTGACGCGCCTGCAGCGCTACGCGTTCTAAGAGCAATTCGCCGCGCGATGAGCTGCGATAATCCGGATGTACCGCGACACAGGCCATCTCACCAATCTGCTCGTCCGGGAACGGATACAGCGCTGCACAGGCAATGGTCAGATTATCGCGCTGGATGATGGTGAATTTATCAATCTCCATCTCCAGCTGCTCGCGTGAACGGCGCACCAGAATGCCCTGCTGCTCCAGCGGACGAATCAGCTCCAAAATACCGCCGATATCATTGATGTTGGCGCGGCGAATCTGCTCGGCCGATTCCATAACAATCTGCGTGCCGATACCGTCGCGGGAGAACAGCTCTTGCAGTAACGCTCCGTCTTCCTGATAGCTGATCAGATGGCTGCGACGCACCCCGCTGCGGCAGGCTTTAACCGCACCGCGCAGGAAGCGTACGGTGCCCGAAAGGAAATCGCCATCGCTCTCCATTTCGTCAATGCGCGCCTGGGCTTCATTGGGAAACAGCTCGGATATGATGTTACCTTCGCGATCGGTGACGCCCTGCTCGGAGCAGAAACCAATCATTTTCTCAGCCTTCAATTTGATGGCCAGCTGCGTCGCGACTTCTTCTGACGTCAGGTTAAAGCTTTCGCCGGTCACTGAAACGGCCACTGGTCCCAGCAGCACGATCGCATCATTATCCAGTTGGCGATGAATCGCCTCTTCATCAATACGACGGATACGGCCGCTATGGCAGTAATCGACGCCATCATCCACGCCTAGCGGCTGCGCAATAATAAAGTTGCCGCTCACGACGTTAATATGAGCACCTTGCAGCGGCGTGTTATTGAGACTCATCGAGAGACGCGCGGTGATATCCAGCTGCAGTCGACCAGCTGCCTGCTTGACCAGCTCGAGCGACTGCGCATCGGTGACGCGCGTGTGTTTATGGTAAATCGGTTCCAGCTGTTGCTGCGCCAGGCTGGCATCAATCTGCGGACGGGCACCGTAGACCACCACCAGCCGAATGCCAAGACTATGCAACAGGCCGATATCATTTACGATGCTTGAGAAGTTCTCATGCTCGATGGCTTCACCACCCAGCATGATGACAAAGGTCTTGTCGCGGTGGGTATTTATATAGGGAACGGTATGGCGAAAACCCTGAACCAGTTCTGTACTGCGTTCCTTCACGGCAAACCCTCTTTGCATTTTTATTCGTAATTTTCGTATTTTTATGCTCTTTCGCAAATTAATGCAAGTGCCCGGCCTGACGTTACTTTACGATTTTCCTGATGCAACACTCGCTAACAGACTGCATTATCTGGTTTTTCCGGCAAGACAAGACATTTCTGACCGAACAAAGTTTTCGCTTTCTTGCCATCATTTGACGTTTTTTTAGACATAACATAGCAAGTGGAGCGGCATGTCCGAAGCTTTTACACGACGACGATTATTACAGGGCGCTGGGGCATTATGGCTGTTGAGCGTCACGCGCACTGGAGTGGCAGCCAGCCAGCATATTGTGGCGGTGCGCATCTGGCCATCCTCAACATACTCCCGCGTTACACTGGAATCGAATGTTCCCCTCAAGTACAAGCAATTCACGCTGAGTAATCCCGATCGTCTGGTTATTGATATCGAAAATATGCACATCAATCCGGTACTAAAAGGCGTGGATAAGCTGGTGCGTATGGACGATCCCTACATCAAAACCGCGCGCGTTGGTCAATTCGATACGAATACGGTGCGCATCGTGCTGGAGCTCAAGCGCAGTATCGCGCCGAAGACCTTCACTCTGGCGCCGGTGGCGGGCATTAAGCATCGTTTAGTCGTGGATCTCTATCCCAGCCAAAAGTCACAGGAAGAGGATCCGCTTCTGGCGTTACTGCAGGATTACAATCAGGGCGATCTCGAACGCGATCAGCCCGTGCAGGCTGCGCTGCCGGGCAAAGCAGGGCGCGATCGGCCAATTATTATCATGATCGATCCTGGGCATGGCGGTGAAGATCCGGGCGCACATGGTAAATATAAAACGCGTGAGAAAGATATCGTGCTGAAAATCGGGCGCTATCTGAAGGCGCTGATCGATAAAGAGCGCAACATGAAAGCCTACATGACGCGTAACGAAGATGTCTTTATTCCATTACGTGTAAGGGTCGCGAAAGCACGTAAGCAGCGTGCTGATCTGTTTATCTCGATCCACGCCGATGCCTTCACCAGCCGGGCGGCGCGTGGATCATCGGTGTTTGCACTCTCAACGCGGGGCGCAACCTCGACGGCAGCGCGCTTCCTGGCGCAGACGCAGAATGAAGCCGATTTGATTGGGGGTGTCAGCATGAGCGGCGATCGCTATCTCGATCACACCATGTTCGATATGGTGCAGCGTCAAACGATCAGCGACAGCCTGAAGTTCGGCAAAGAGGTGCTGGCGCGTATGGGGCACATTAATCATCTGCATAAGCGCACGGTTGATCAGGCTGGATTTGCCGTGCTGAAAGCGCCTGATATTCCTTCCATTCTGGTAGAAACCGCGTTTATCAGTAATGTGGAGGAGGAGCGTAAGCTGCGTACCGCGCGCTATCAGCATCAGGTGGCTGAGGCGATTTTGCATGGCATCAAGGCGTATTTTGATAAAGGGGCGGCGCTGGCGCATCGTTGAAGCGGGCGGCAGAAATGCCGCTTTTAGCGTATGGCAGAAACAAAAAAACACCCGTTAAGGTGTTTAAATGATTGGTTGCGGGGGCCGGATTCGAACCGACGACCTTCGGGTTATGAGCCCGACGAGCTACCAGGCTGCTCCACCCCGCGTCCGTCTGTCGCGCTAAGCGACACTTCACATTGTATTCTTCTTATAGACAATTGGTTGCGGGGGCCGGATTCGAACCGACGACCTTCGGGTTATGAGCCCGACGAGCTACCAGGCTGCTCCACCCCGCGTCCGTCTGACGCGTTACACGACACTTCACATTGTCTCTTCACTTAAGAAGAATTGGTTGCGGGGGCCGGATTCGAACCGACGACCTTCGGGTTATGAGCCCGACGAGCTACCAGGCTGCTCCACCCCGCGTCCGTGGATGCGCACTATACTCTGGACGCGCGGCGATGCAACTCCTTTTTGAGACAAATCACTAAATTTACAGTTAGTTGATGAATAAAGTCGCCAATCGTCGCTTTATTATACAGATGTGAGCAAGGCAGGTTGTGGTGGATTTCATTATCTCCGCCCGTTTGCTATCGTCGCCGGGCAAACCATCGATAAAAAGAGAAGGGTATGAAAGGACATTGGGCGAAGTATGCACTGACTGGCGCATTTTTCGCGCTGTTAGCGGGTTGTAGTTCTAAACCGACCGATCGTGGTCAGCAATATATCGATGGCAAGCTGGAGCAGCCGCTCGGGCTGGTGAATCAGCCCAATGCCAAAGGGCGTCCGGTCAACGGTAAAGACTTTAGCGATCAGGTTGTGCAGATTCAAACGGCCTCTTCCGGTCTGTTCGGACGCAACAATGGCACCTATAGCGCGGTGCAAAACTGGCTGCTGTCCGGTGCCGATACGCGCCAGCTCAACCAGTTTGGTTTGAATGCTTATCAGATGGAAGGGACCGACAATTATGGCAACGTGCAATTCACTGGCTACTACACGCCAGTAGTGGAAGCGCGTTATACCCGTCAGGGCGAGTTCCAGTATCCAATCTATCGCATGCCACCGCGTCCGCGCGGACAGAAACTGCCGAGCCGCGCTTCTATCTATAGTGGCGGCCTTGATGAGCGCTACGTGATCGCTTACAGCAATTCGCTGATCGATAATTTTATGATGGATGTGCAGGGCAGCGGTTATGTTGATTTTGGTGATGGTCGCCCGCTGCGCTTCTTTGGCTACGGCGGCAAAAATGGCTGGGCGTACCACAGCGTTGGAAAAGAGCTGATCGATCGCGGTGAAGTGAAGCGCGAAGATATGTCGATGCAGGCAATTCGTCAGTGGGCGCAAGAACATTCGCCGCAGGAAGTGCGTTCGGTGCTGGAAACCAACCAATCCTTCGTGTTTTTCAAGCCAGAAGAGTACGTGCCGGTTCGCGGTGCCAGCGCGGTGCCGCTAATCGCTAAGGCTTCGGTTGCATCCGATCGGTCGCTGATCCCTGCCGGGACCGTGCTATTAGCGGAAGTGCCGCAGCTGAACGAGAAGGGTAAATTCAACGGAAAATATGAGATGCGCTTGATGGTGGCGCTAGATGTGGGCGGCGCGATTAAAGGCCAGCACTTCGATATCTATCAGGGCGTGGGCCCGGATGCCGCGCATCTGGCCGGATTTTACAACCATTATGGTCGCGTTTGGGTGTTGAAAGCCGCGCCGGGCACCGGTCAGCCGGTGTTTAGCAACCCACAAAATGGCAACAATGGTTCACTGCTATTGGGGTCTAATTGATGTTCCGTCTTGTTGAGAAAGGTTTGTTATGGCTGTGGTAAGTGATGCCTGGCGTCAACGTTTTGGCGGCACGGCGCGTCTATATGGGCAGGATGCGTTACAGCGTTTTGCCGACGCCCATTTTTGTGTGATTGGTATTGGCGGCGTGGGCTCGTGGGCGGCGGAAGCGCTAGCGCGCACCGGCATCGGTAAAATCACCCTGATCGATATGGACGATGTTTGCATCACCAATACCAACCGGCAAATTCATGCGCTGCAGGGTAAAGTCGGCCAGGCGAAAACTGAGGTCATGGCGGAGCGGATGCGTGCTATCAACCCTGAATGCGAAGTGATTTGCATTGATGATTTCATCACGCCGGAGAATACCGCTGAACTGTTGTCCGCGGGGTTTGACTATGTGATTGATGCGATTGATAGCGTGCGTCCGAAAGCGGCGTTGATTGCCTGGTGTCGGCGTAACAAGATCCCGCTGATCACCACTGGCGGCGCAGGCGGTCAGATCGATCCCACGCAGATCCAGGTTAGCGATCTGGCGAAAACCATTCAGGACCCGCTGGCGGCCAAGCTGCGCGAACGATTGAAAGGCGATTTTGGCGTGGTGAAGAACAGTAAAGGAAAGCTCGGCATCGACTGTGTGTTTTCGACGGAAGCGCTGATGTATCCGCAGCCCGATGGCTGCGTGTGTACCTCACGGAGTACCGCCGAAGGGCCAAAACGCATGGATTGTGCCGCCGGGTTTGGGGCTGCCACCATGGTGACCGCCACCTTTGGCTTTGTGGCGGTTGCTCATGCGCTGAAGAAGTTTCTTGCTAAGGCGGCGCGTCAAACGGCCTGAGTGTGCTCGCGTGCGGCGCGTTGCACCGCATCCGCCAGCGCCTGTAAACCGCTGCTGCGCGATGCACTCAGCTGCGCGCGCAAACCTAACGTATCAAACAGCGCCAGCGGATCTTGCTCAAGCAAGTCGGCTGGCGTTTTGCCTTCTACCGCCGTCAATAACACCGCCAGTAAACCACGCACGATACGTCCTTCACTGTCGCCGTAAAAGTGCAGCGTGCCGTTGTTCAGCAGCTGGCTACTGAGCCAGACGCGGTTCTCGCAGCCACTTAGCTCGATTTCCGCTGTCTTTAATTCTTCCGATAATGCAGGCAGCTGGCGGCTGAGCTGGATCAGCTGACGATAGCGATCTTCCCACTGATGAAAATGGGTAAATTTCTCTGTCAGGCTGGCTTCAGTAATCAAATCGCCAAACGGATGCGGAGCGAGCAGGGATGATGTCATGGGATTATTCACTCAGTAGGTCAATGGCGTGGTGCATGGCGCGCACCAGCGCATCCACGTCCTGCAGATTATTATAGGGGGCGAATGAGACGCGCAATGTGCCAGTGACGCCCAGCGCCGCCATTAAGGGTTGCGCACAGTGCTGCCCGGCGCGTAACGCAATACCTTGCTCGGCGAGTAGCGTAACGATATCGCTGTGGTGAATACCTTCTATATCAAACGCCAGCAGACTGGCATTGCCACAGCGAAAGCTGCGGAAGCCGGGGATCTCGCTCAATTGCTCTTCAGCCAGACTTGCCAGTTGCTGGCTCCACATTTCGGCCTTTTCGGCATGATGTTGCGCCAGCCACTCCAATGCAGCGCTTAATCCCACCACGCCCGCCACATTCGGCGTGCCAGCTTCAAAGCGCCACGGCACCGGCTGCGGTGTGAACCCGTTAAAATCAACCTGCGTCAGCATCTTGCCGCCACCCTGCCATGGCTGCATCGCCTCCAGCAATTCAGCCTTGCCATACAGCACGCCGATGCCCATTGGCCCATAAAGCTTGTGACCTGAGAACGCATAGAAGTCGATATCCTGCGCCTGTACATCGGGTGGGCAATGCACCACGCCCTGCGCGCCATCGACCATCACTTTCGCGCCCACGTCATGGGCTAAACGAATCGCCTGCGCCAGATCGGGGCAGCCACCGGTGACGTTCGACATCTGACCCACGGCGAGTAATCGGGTGCGGGCGTTGAGCAAAGCGGGCAGTTGAGCGATATCCGGCAGGCGATCGGCACCCAGCGGCCATTTCACCACTTTTGCGCCGCAGGCCTGCGCCACCATCAGCCACGGTACCAGATTGGCATGGTGCTCGGCTTCGCTCACCACAATCTCATCACCCGCCTGCAGGCGCGGTGCCAGCCAGCCATTGGCGACCAGGTTGATGGCCTCGGTGGTGCCGCGCGTCCAGACAATCTGACGATCGTCAGCCGCGTTAAGCCAGCCAGCAACCAGACCGCGCGCCTGCTCATACTTTTCCGTCAGTGCGCGGGCAGCCGCGAATTGGCTGCGATGTACGGTGCCGGCGCTTAAGCTATAAAACTGCGTGGTAGCGTCAATCACGGCCTGCGGTTTTAATGCAGTGGCAGCGCTATCAAGATAGATACCGGCATCGCTCAGCGCGGGAAACTGCTGGCGAAAGGCGCCAGGGGAAAAAATGGTCATACTCAGCCCACTCTTAATCATGTTAGGACCAGGACGAAAGCTGGCCGGTTGCCTGGCAAAGCTGGAAAAGCGCGTTATGCTAATTATTGCAAGGTTTGAACCGAAACCCGCATATCGAGTCGCGATTCTTGGTCGATTTCACTAGTGCCACCGCTGGTTGGCGCATGCGGGTGGTTTAATGCAATCAATCTGCAAGGAGATAGAAGATGAATAAACTCACCGCAGTGCTGGCCGTGTGCACCATGGCCTTTACCCTGACCGCTTGTTCCAGCAATTATGTCATGCACACCAACGATGGTCGCACTATCGTAGCCGATGGCAAACCCAAAGTTGATGATGAAACCGGTATGATCAGCTATAAGGATGCCAATGGCAACAAGCAGCAGATTAACCGCTCTGATGTCAAAGAGATGGTAGAGATGGGTCAGTAAAGACGTAAAAAAAAGCACCGCAATTTGCGGTGCTATTTAAAATCACTATGGACAGACAGGGTAAATCTACAGGAATTAAAAGCTTGATCTGCAAGCGTCAGATCAAAATGCAAACACAACATCACGACCACAAGCCAAAAGCTCTCCAAAAGTCTGCGATCTCTCGCACGTTTCTAGAAATCTTTTCGTTCCGGCTTAGGAAGTGCGGCAACTATAGGTATTTGCTGGAGCTTCCTCAACGGACAAATTATAATGTCTCGGATTAAAAAAACTAATACGTAGCGACTTTGTATAAGTTGAAGTATTACCTTATCAATCCGGATACGGAAAACCATGTCTAAACGCCTTCCGCCGCTCAATGCCTTACGCGTCTTTGATGCTGCTGCCCGTCATTTAAGCTTTACCAAAGCCGCCGAAGAGCTGTTTGTTACCCAGGCTGCTGTCAGCCATCAGATTAAATCTCTGGAGGATTTCCTTGGTCTAAAGCTGTTTCGCCGGAGGAATCGTTCGCTTTTACTGACGGAAGAAGGGCAAAGCTACTATTTGGATATCAAGGAGATTTTCTCCGCACTGAATGATGCAACGCGCAAGTTACAAGCGCGTAGCGCTAAGGGCGCGCTGACCGTCAGTTTGCTACCAAGCTTCGCCATTCAGTGGCTGGTGCCTCGCCTTTCCAGCTTTAATATGGCTTATCCGGGCATCGACGTACGCATCCAGGCGGTGGACCGCGACGAAGAGAAATTAGCCGACGATGTTGACGTGGCAATTTTCTATGGTCGCGGTAACTGGCCGGGCCTGCGCGTGGAAAAATTGTACGCCGAATATTTGCTGCCGGTTTGTTCTCCGATGTTGCTCACTGGCGATCACCCCCTCAAATCGCCTGCGGATTTGGCGCACTGCACGTTGCTGCATGATGCGTCGCGCCGTGATTGGCAATCGTATATTCGCCAGCTCGGCCTGCAGCATATTAATGTGCAGCAGGGGCCGATTTTTAGTCACAGTGCAATGGTGCTACAGGCGGCCATTCATGGCCAGGGCGTGGCGCTGGCCAACAATGTGATGGCGCAGAGTGAAATCGAAGCCGGGCGTCTGGTCTGTCCTTTTAACGATGTATTGGTCAGTAAAAATGCTTTTTATCTGGTTTGTCATGACAGCCAGGCAGAACTGGGTAAAATAGCCGCCTTTCGCCAGTGGATCCTGGAAAAAGCGGCCAATGAACAAGAAAAATTCCGTTTTCGCTACGATCATTAACGCGTTAATGGCTGCACGGTAACGTGCGCAATACCTTGAGGATTCTTTGATGTCCAGTCGTGCCATGTTTGTTTTTGCTGCCATTAGCGGGTTTCTGCTGGTGGCATTTGGTGCTTTCGGGGCGCATGTGCTGAGCAAATCGCTCGGTCCTGCTGAAATGGCGTGGATACATACCGGCCTTGAATACCAGGCTTATCACACGCTTGCGGTCATTGGCTTGGGAGCCGCTATGCTGCGCCGCGCCAATATCTGGTTTTACTGGAGTAGCGCCGCGATGGCGTTGGGTACCGTGTTGTTCAGTGGCAGTCTCTATTGTCTGGCGCTGTCGCATATGAAGTTTTGGGTTTTTGTTACGCCAGTGGGCGGCTTGTGCTTCCTGATTGGCTGGTTCTTGATGTTGATTGGCGCACTGCGTCTGAAACGAAAGGCAGATCGCCATGAATAAAGTTTTACTCTATTGCCGTCCGGGATTTGAGAAAGAGTGTGCGGCAGAAATCAGCGCGAAAGCGGCTGAACGCGAAGTTTACGGTTTTCCACGCGTAAAAGATGACTCGGGTTATGTGCTGTATGAATGCTATCAACCGGAAGACGCGGAGAAGCTGATCCAAACGTTGCCGTTTGCTGAGCTGATTTTTGCGCGTCAGATGTTAGTGGTTGGCGAATTGCTGCGTGATTTACCCCAGGAAGATCGCATCACCCCGATTGTCGGTATGCTGACCGGCGTGGTGGAGAAAGGCGGGGAACTGCGGGTTGAAGTGCCAGACACCAATGAAGCGAAGGAACTTACCAAGTTCTGCCGTAAATTAACCGTACCGCTGCGCGCCAGCCTGCGTGAAAGCAAAATCCTGCTTAACTATGAAACGGCGAAACGCCCGGTAGTGCACGTCTTCTTTATTGCGCCAGGTACCTGTTATGTTGGCTATTCGCTGCCAGAAAACAACTCGCCGTTCTACATGGGCATTCCGCGTCTGAAGTTTCCTTCGGATGCACCGAGCCGTTCGACGCTGAAGCTCGAAGAAGCTTTTCACGTGTTCGTGCCCGCCGATGAGTGGGATGAGCGTTTAGCCAGCGGCATGTACGCCGTCGATCTCGGCGCTTGCCCGGGCGGTTGGACCTATCAATTGGTGAAACGCAGCATGTGGGTTTTTGCGGTCGATAACGGTCCAATGGCGCCAAGCCTGATGGATACCGGACAGGTCACTCACTGCCGTGAAGACGGATTTAAATTTCGTCCGCCGCGTACCAACATCAGTTGGCTGGTGTGCGACATGGTGGAAAAACCGGTGCGCGTGGCCAGTCTGATGACCGAATGGCTGGTGAATGGCTGGTGTCGTGAAGCCATCTTCAATCTCAAGTTGCCGATGAAGAAGCGTTACGAAGAGGTTACGCAGAACCTGGCAATGATTGATGACGCGCTGAAAGCGCAGGGCATCAATGCGCAAATCCAGGCACGCCAGCTGTATCACGATCGCGAAGAAGTCACCGTTCATGTACGTCGTCTTTGGGCGGCAGTTGGCGGCCGTCGCGACGAGCGCTAATCCTGCTTCATACTTTGCGCTACAGCCGCGTTGGCTGCGTTTGCTCGCCCCGGTCACATACTGATGTATGCTCCCGGGGACTCGCGCACTTGCCGCCTTGCTGTAGCGCAAATTATTTCGCAGGATGCGTTTGATAACGAAACGCAGGATGCGCTTGGTAACGAAACGCAGGATGCGTTTGATAACGAAACGCCAGGATGCGTTTGATAAAGAAACGCAGGATGCGTTTGATAACGAAACGCAGGATGCGTTTGATAACGAAACGTCAGGATGCGTTTGATAACGAAACGCAGGATGCGCTTGATAACGAAACGCAGGATGCGTTTGATAACGAAACGCCAGGATGCGTTTGATAACGAAACCCCCGGATGCGTTTGATAACGAACTGTTTCGTAGGGTCGCCATTTATGGCGACCGCTATTTAGCTTGATATCTCAACGTGTTGAGATTGCCCTGCAACACCAAATCCCGCTTTAACGTTGATACTTGCCGACAAATTTCTGCCATTTCCCGCTGTTCCTGCAATTTTCCCTGCCACTTGCTCGGTACTTTTTCCCATTGCTGATAGATCGCATCCAGCGAGCCAAACTGCATTAACAACTCGCGCGCGCTTTTTGGGCCAATCCCTGGAACGCCCGGGATTTTACTGCTGCTGATGCCGCATAATCCCCAGTAATCCGGTAACTGCACCGGTGAGACACCAAACTCCTGCTCGATAAAAGGTACATCCAGCCAGCGCTTCTGGAAGTAGTCGCGAATGCGAATATTGGGTGCCAGCAGCTGGCAGTAGCCTTTATCGGTGGACACAATCGTCGCCTGATGACCGGCATCCGCCATTTTTACCGCCAGCGTAGCGGCGAGATCGTCGGCTTCATCGGTATCGGCTACCCAGCAGCTGACGCCCGCGGCGCGAAAGGCTTCCTGTAAGGCCGGCATTTCATGATGTAAATCGTCTGGCATTGGCGGGCGGCCCGCTTTGTAATCCGGCAGAAGTTGATGACGCCAACCCGGTTGACGCTCAACGCCATCAAAAACCGCCACCACGTGCGTGGGCTGTGTGTGACCTAATAGCTGATGCAAAGCCGCAACACAGCTATCACGGCACGGCGAGCCTTGAACGGCATGCAGGCGACGAATCAGGTTTAATGCATCAATGATAAGAAGATGAAGCGACATAGCGATAGCGGCAGCCCGCAGGCTGCCTTCCTGAGAGGTTATTTGATGATTTCATAGCAGGGCGTGTAAGCACTGCCCGGCAGCTTCATACGCTGCTGCGCAACAAAGCCCTGCAGCAGTTCGTCCATGCGGTGCATAAGATCCGCATCGCCATGCAACTTGTACGGCCCTTTTTCACGAATCTCGCGGATACCCACCTCTTTAACGTTACCGGCCACAATCCCGGAGAAGGCGCGACGTAAGTCTGCCGCTAACTGCTCGGCAGGTTGATTCGGGAACAGCTTCAGGTTAGCCATGTTCTCGTGCGTTGGCAGGAAGGGCACCTGTAGATCGGGGGCGATACGAATTGACCAGTTGAAGCTGTATGCATCGCCGGTTTCGCGACGATACTCTTTCACCTGCGGCATGGCCTTCTTCATCAAACGCGCCACTTCAGCTGCGTCATCAATGATGATTTTGTAATGCTTACGCGCGTCTTCACCCAGCGTGTTAACAATGAAGTCATCCAGCACGCGGAAGTAATCGGCGCTCTCTTTTGGTCCGGTTAGAATCAGCGGCAATACCTGATCGCGATTGTGCGGATTCATCAGAATACCCAGCAGATACAGCAGCTCCTCGGCCGTCCCTACGCCGCCGGGGAAAATCACGATGCCGTGGGCGATACGCACGAAGGCTTCGAGGCGCTTTTCGATATCCGGCATAATGATCAATTCATTAACCAGCGGATTCGGTGGCTCAGCGGCGATGATTGAAGGTTCAGTCAGGCCGATAAAGCGGCTGTCATGATAGCGCTGCTGTGCATGGCCAACCGCGGCACCTTTCATTGGCGCTTCCATCACACCCGGCCCGCAGCCGGTACAGATGTTGAGTTCGCGCAGGCCCATTTGGGTGCCGACATTACGGCAATATTGATACTCCACCGCATTAATGGAGTGGCCACCCCAACACACCACTGTGTTCGGGTATTCGCCGATATGAAGTGCGCGTGCGTTACGCAAAATCGAGAATACCTGGTTGGTGATGTGCGCGGAATCTTCGGTATCTTCTGGCTGGAAACGCTCGATCGCGGAGAGATGACCATTTACAAACAGAATGTCACGCAGCACGGCGAAGAGGTTGGCCTGCAGCGAACGGATGATACGGCCATCAACAAAGGCTTCTTCCGGCGGGTTGATGAGCTCTAACTTCACACCGCGTTCACGGCGCAACACATTGATATCAAAGTTTTCGAAGCGTGAAAGCAATTCGTGGCTGCTATCGGTCTGGCTACCAGAATTAAGTACCGCAAGAGAACAGTTGCGGAAAAGCTGATACAGGTCGCTGCTCGCCGTGCGCTTCAGCATATCGACTTCAAGTTGTGAAAGCAGATCCATCGAGCCAAGGGGGCTGATATGTGTAATCAAGAGAACTCCTTTACACGCAAATGCGTGACTGATGACGCTACGCTTAACGTATTGAGCGCAGTGACGAAAATCCCTGGTCGCGCCTGCTGTAACGATCGCGCCTTCACCAGAGTAACGTTGTCCGCCGTGAATGCTCAAGAGGAACCGCGCATCCGTGCAGCGGCCTGCGAGGCGTCTCGCAATCTGTTACTGGCGAACCAGGCGGGAAAATCCCGGAGAGAAGGGCACGTTGCTGCGCCATGGGTTGATATCCAGGCCACCACGACGGGTATAGCGCGCATAAACGGTTAAAGCTTCTGGCTGACAAAAGCGCTGAATATCATTGAAAATGCGCTCAACACACTGTTCATGGAACTCATTGTGCTGGCGGAAGGAGATCAGGTAACGCAGCAGTGCTTCGCGATCGATACGTGGACCTTTATAGCGAATCATCACCGATCCCCAATCGGGTTGATTGGTGATTAAACAGTTGGATTTCAGCAAATGGCTGACCAGCGTTTCTTCGACACTCTCGCGTCCTGTTGCCTGCGCCAGATAATCCGCATTGAAAGCGTAGTCGTGAATTTCGATATCTTGTTCGTCAATCACTTCACCGCTGAAGTGACCAATAGGCTGGCCTTCCACTTCGTTCAGACGAAACAGTGCCACGCTGACGTCGCCGTTGGCACAGGCGCTGAGATCGCGCTCTAACGTCTGGCGTACTTCGCCCCAGTCAGCGAAAACTGTCTGGTTAAAACTGTTAAGATAAAGCTTGAAGCTCTTGGACTCGATCAGGTTCTGGCTATCGGCGCGCAGTACCACTTCACCTACGGCCACTTGCGGTACGCCTTTGCTATTCAACCAGGAGAGTTCATACAGCGTCCAGATATCTGCGCCCGTAAAAGGCAGACTATCAGGGTAAAGTCCTAGCGGTTCACGGTTCAGGCTGCGCGGTACGGATTGCAGCAGCGTGTTATCGTAGCGATCGACATAAGCCGTGGGCTTGCCTAAGGTCAGGCCGCTTAGTGCCGGATCGCGGTTTTCAGAAGACATAACGGTTACCACTAAATTTCATCAAAGTGGATAAGTGTAACCCAACACCGACGAGAATATGAATGATGCAGCAAACCGCAGAGGCTCTGCGTGAGTTTACCGCCCGCTACGTTAGCCATTGGCAGCAACACACAGGGCATTTACCTGCCAGCACAGATCTACTTGGCGTTCCTTCCGAATGTATTATCAGCACGCTGAACGATCGCGTGCTGTGGCAGCCGCAGCCCTTTACTCTGCCCGCTACGCTTGAAGCAGTAGAGCGTGCGCTGGATATTCAGCTGCAGCCCGAAATCACGGCGTTCTATACCACGCAATTTGCCGGCGATATGACGGCCACATTTGAGCAGCAGCCGGTGACGCTGCTGCAGGTATGGAGCGAGGCTGATTTCACTCGCTTGCAGGAGAATCTGATTGGGCACTTGGTTATGAAGCGCCGCTTAAGACAAGCGCCAACCCTATTTGTCGCTACAACCGACTCAGAGAGTGAGGTGATTGCCCTGTGTAATCTTACCGGGGAGGTCATTCTAGAAGAGCCTGGTACTAAAAAGCGTGAGGTATTGTCACAAAGCATTAAGACATTTCTTAATGATTTACAACCGGTTAGTGGATGAGTTACAGATTTTTCGCGTGGCTGCTGTGAGAGATCTCTCACGTGAGGTGTAAGAGATCGCTTGATCATTCTGCAGACTTCCGGAAACCGGAGATGTAAAAAGATTGTGAATCATGAACTTATGGTATCAATCTGAAAAACAAGACAGGACTTGATCCATTAACACCTCTTACCTGGTTGTTATTGTGATGGTTTCTGGGAGAATAGTCACCACTGGCAGGATGCTAAGGATTAAGAGACGTTCAGGAGAAAGTCAGCCAGGAGGCGGGAACGTAACGGAGTTTACGGCACATGGAAGGCTTCAGGATGAAGCAGGACACTCAGGATTGAGTCAGGGACACCTCCAGGACGGAGAATGAGAGCCACGCGGATTGTGGCGGGCCAGGATGCTAAGGATTCATGTCATGATGACAAGCGATGGATAGCGCAGGAAAAGTTGTCATGGATGAGCAGGGAGCACTGCGGTGGCTGGAATGCTGCGAACGAAAACCGGGAGCACTGTAACAACAGTGCTCCCTTTTTTTATGCGTTTTTTGCGCATCGCGTGACTGATGATATGCTTGCCGCCCAATTTTTCTCTGGAGGTGGCGCATGTCGTCGCAAATGATTATTCAGCGCCTGCAGCAGGTCGAAACGGTGATGCGCGAGCACGACCATTGGCAGACGCAATCGCCTGAGGCGAATGCCTTCGCCAGTACCGAGCCTTTCTGTCTCGACACCATGGAGCCGCTGCAGTGGCTGCAATGGGTATTGATGCCGCGTTTTTATGCGCTGCTCGAGAGCGGTGCTCCACTGCCGCAAAACTTCGCTATCGCACCCTATTATGAAGTGGCACTGCCGAACGATACGCCCGGTTATGCTGCGTTATTATTGGTTCTCAATGAGTTTGATGCGCTCTTCCAGGACGCTGCTGTCTGATGCTCGAAATCCTCTATCAAGATGAATGGCTGGTCGCGGTGAATAAACCGGCTGGTTGGCTGGTGCATCGCAGCTGGCTCGACCGCAACGAAAAAGTGGTGGTGATGCAAACGGTGCGCGATCAGATTGGTCAGCACGTTTTCACTGTGCATCGTCTCGATCGCCCAACGTCCGGCGTGCTGCTGATGGCCTTATCAAGCGAGGTTGCCCATTTACTGGCGCAACAGTTTGAGCAGCATCACATGCAGAAAACCTATCATGCGGTGCTGCGCGGCTGGCTTGAAGGTGGTGCGACGCTGGATTATCCGCTGGTGGAAGAGCTGGATAAGATTGCCGACAAATTCGCCACGCAAGAACCCGTAGCACAACCAGCGGTAACGGATTATCAGGCGCTGGCGCACGTTGAGATGCCGGTCGCAATCAGTCGTTATAACACCGCGCGCTATACGCTGGTGGAGATGGCGCCACATACCGGCCGCAAGCATCAGCTGCGTCGTCATATGGTGCATTTGCGGCACCCGATTATTGGCGACAGTGCACATGGCGATCTGCGGCAGAATCGTGGCGCGGCGGCGCATTTTGGGCTTAACCGTCTGATGTTGCATGCTAGCGCGCTCAGCTTCACGCATCCGGTAACCGGTGAGCCGCTAGTAATCCGTGCCGGATTGGACCGCGTCTGGCAGCAGATGCTCGAGCAGTTTGGCTGGCAGGATCAGATCCCTGATGTTCCCAGGGTTGAGTTTGCCCTTGATGCAGTCCAGGATAAGCCGACAGAATAAAGGGAGCGGCAAGATGGCAAAGATTGGCATTTTTACAGGTACGGTTTACGGCAATGCGCTGCTGGTGGCTGAAGAAGCACAGACGGTGCTGGAAGAGCAGGGCCACGAGGTGAAGGTATTTGAAGATCCGTCGCTGGCGGATTGGCAGGCTTACAGCAAAGACGTGGTGTTGATCGTGACTTCAACCACCGGTCAGGGCGACTTCCCGGACAACATTGCCCGCCTGTATGTCGCGGTGCGTGATGATCTCGGTTATCAGCCTGAGCTACGTTATGGCGTGATTGGGCTGGGCGACAGCAGCTATGACAATTTCTGCGGTGCCGGTAAAACCTTCGATGTCACCTTGCAGGATCAAAGCGCCAAGCGTGTTGGAGAGGTGTTGCTGGTGGATGCGACGGAACATCCTGAGCCAGAATCGGTAACGTCACCGTGGGTGGAGAGCTGGGGTAAGTTGCTGTAATTGCTTTGCCCTCACCCTAACCCTCTCCCGCAGGCGGGAGAGGGAACCGATCGCGGATTGGTATGAGAGATGCACTTCATTTCGACTTCGCACGGACTGCTCCCTCGCCCGCTTGCGGGAGAGGGCTGGGGTGAGGGGCAATCACGTCACCGGCGCAGGATTAAACACCGCCAGCTGATTGCGGATCCCCCATCGATCTGACCACGTTTGTTTGCGCCCGCTGGCAATATCCAGAATCAACTCAAACAATCGCCAGCCGACCTGCTCAATACTCTCTTCGCCCGTCGCAATGGTTCCGGCATTGATATCCATCAAATCATGCCAGCGTTCGGCCAGCGCATTGCGCGTCGCCATTTTAATCACCGGAATCGCCGCCAAACCGTAAGGCGTGCCGCGCCCGGTAGTGAACACTTGCAACGTAATACCCGATGCCATCTGCTGCGTGCCGCATACGAAATCACTGGCGGGCGTCGCGGCATAAATCAGCCCGCGCTGGGTTGGACGTTGGCCTGGCGACAACACCTCGACGATCGGACTGCGGCCCGATTTGGCAATCGATCCCAGCGCTTTCTCAACCACGTTTGCCAGCCCACCTTTTTTATTACCCGGTGAGGGATTTGCACTGCGATCGGTCTGGCCCTGGCTGAGATAATCGTCATACCACGCCATCTCTTCCAGTAGCCGCTTGCCAACGGTTTCATCCACCACGCGTGGCGTCAGCAGATGAATAGCATCGCGCACTTCAGTCACTTCCGAGAACATCACCGTCGCGCCGCAGCGCACCAGCAAATCAGAAGCAAAGCCTACCGCCGGATTCGCCGTTACACCGGAGAAGGCGTCGCTGCCGCCGCACTGCGTGCCGATCACTAGCTCAGAGGCCGGGCAGGTTTCCCGCTGGCGTTGATTGAGCTTTTTCAGATGACGTTCGGCGACCTGCAGGATTTCATCCACCATCGCTCCAAAGCCCACCAGTCGCTCATCTTGCAGACGCACAATGTCGTTATCATCGAGCGAAAGGGCCTGCACGTCCGGCGTACCGGTCAGCAGACGCTCCGGCTGTAATTTTTCGCAGCCGAGGCTGACGATCATCACTTCACCGCCAAAATTAGGATTGAGCGCGAGATTATGAATGGTGCGAATCGGCACCACCGCGGCAGGCGCATTGATCGCGACCCCGCAGCCATACAGATGATTCAGCGCCACCACGCCATCGACATGGGGATAACGCGGCAGCAAATCTCGTTCAATGATCTGCACCACGTAATCCACTACCCCAGCCACGCAGTGCACGCTGGTAGTGATACCGAGCAGGTTGCGTGTTCCTACGCTGCCATCGGCGTTGCGATAACCCTCAAAGGTATAACCCTCCAGCGGTGGCAGGGCGGGCGGCACATTGTTTGCCAGCGGCAAACTGTTGAGCGGCGGCGCTTCGGGTAGCGCCACCAGCGATTCTTCAATCCAGCTGCCTTGTGCAATCGGGCGTAGCGCGTAGCCAATCACTTCACCGTAGCGCAGGATAGCGCCATCCTGTGGGATATCGCTCAGCGCGACTTTATGCCCCTGCGGCACATGTTCGGTTAGCTGCAGTCCGTCGTCGAAACGTGTGCCGGACGGCAATCCCTGATTATTGACCACGATCGCCACGTTATCGGCATCGTGTACTTTGATATAGAGCGGTTTTTCAGTCAGAGGACGGTTCATTGCTCACCTTCCAGTTCGTCGCGCGGTACATAGCGGCGCGGTTTAAGAATGCTTCCATCACGTCATCGTTTTTTGCCAGCCTCAGTATATGCAGGGGTATTGGCCTACGCATTGTGCAACTGACTGGCTTTAAGGGGATTTATCACGGTAATTTGGTTCGTTTCACCAAAAGCAAGTGAAGGGACTCACAAAGTATCGTTAGCTTGTGCGTTTAATGAGCAACTTTACGGGGTAACGAACCGTTCCGTGAGCCACGCCGCAGCGTTATGTGCAGATGCCACAAAAACAGTACTAATCACCCCAAATCCTCATGCGTTCTTCCAGTGTATCGCCGCCTGGCTGTTCCTATACTGATTCTCGTTCTTCAACGTTAGGTTATTCGTCACGACGCATCATCGTATTGCCACTATAAAAATCGCCGTGTTTAACCCAACTTCTCTCTGATACCCAACGCGATGTGTATGCAGTCAGAGCGAATGTAGCTCACGCTATATTTCAGGAGTGCATCATGAATAGTTTCAGCCAGACAGCGGAAGCGGTGCAAAAGCGCACCAACGCCCGTTACTGGATTGTGGTGATGTTATTTATCGTTACCTCGTTCAACTACGGTGACCGCGCCACCATTTCGATCGCCGGTTCGGCGATGTCTAAAGAGATCGGCCTCGATTCAGTCGGATTAGGCTACATCTTCTCAGCGTTCTCATGGGCTTACGTTATCGGTCAGATTCCGGGCGGCTGGCTGCTTGACCGCTTCGGCTCGAAACGCGTCTATTTCTGGAGCATCTTTACCTGGTCGCTGTTTACCCTGCTGCAAGGGTTTGTCGACGTGTTCAGCGGCTTTGGCATCATCGTTTCGCTGTTTATGTTGCGCTTCCTGGTGGGGCTGGCAGAAGCACCTTCCTTCCCTGGCAACAGCCGCATCGTCGCGGCCTGGTTCCCGGCGCAGGAGCGTGGCACAGCGGTGGCCATTTTCAACTCGGCGCAATATTTCGCCACGGTAATCTTTGCGCCAATCATGGGCTGGCTGGTGTCAGAAGTGGGCTGGGCGCACGTGTTCTGGTTCATGGGCGGATTGGGCATCATCCTCAGTTTCATCTGGCTGAAAGTGATCCACGATCCCACCGATCATCCGGGCGTCAACAAAGCCGAACTGGAGTACATGGAGCAGGGCGGTGCGCTGATCAACATGGATGCCAAAAAAGCCGAACGCAAAGTGAGCTGGAGCGAGAAGTGGTTCCAGATTAAACAGCTGCTCACTTCCCGCATGATGCTGGGCATCTACCTCGGCCAATACTGCGTCAACGCCTTAACCTACTTCTTTATTACCTGGTTCCCGGTGTATCTGGTGCAGGCGCGCGGCATGTCGATTTTGAAAGCCGGCTTTATTGCCTCGATTCCGGCGGTATGCGGCTTCCTCGGCGGCGTATTGGGCGGAGTGATCTCCGATTACCTGATGCGTAAAACCGGCTCGCTGAATATCGCACGTAAAACGCCGATTGTGCTCGGCATGCTGCTCTCCATTTCGATGGTGATGTGTAACTACACCGACACCGAATGGGTGGTGGTGTTCTTCATGGCGCTGGCGTTCTTCGGGAAAGGCATTGGTGCGCTGGGGTGGGCGGTGATGGCGGATACCGCACCGAAAGAGATCAGTGGCCTGAGCGGCGGTCTGTTCAACATGTTCGGTAATTTCTCCGGCATCGTCACGCCGATTGCCATCGGGTACATCATCGCCACCAGCGGATCGTTTGAAGGCGCGCTGATTTATGTCGGTATCCATGCCTTTGTCGCCGCGTTTAGCTTCCTGGTGATTGCGGGCGATATCAAACGCGTCGAACTGAAAACCCGAGCATAAGGACGGACTATGACTACGCAAAGCACGCCGGTGATCACCGAAATGCAGGTGATTCCGGTTGCCGGTTACGACAGCATGCTGCTGAACATCGGGGGCGCGCACAGCGCCTGCTTCACCCGCAATATTGTGGTGCTCACCGATAGTGCGGGACATACCGGCGTGGGGGAAGCGCCCGGCGGCGAAACCATCTACCAAACGCTGGTTGAGGCGATTCCGCAGGTTAAAGGCCAGCAGGTGGCACGCATGAATCGCTTGGTGCAGCAGGTGCACAAAGGCAATCAGTCGGCGGACTTTGATACCTTCGGCAAAGGCGCCTGGACCTTCGAACTGCGCGTCAACGCGGTTGCTGCGCTGGAAGCGGCGCTGCTCGATTTACTCGGCCAATGCCTTGGCGTGCCGGTGGCAGAGCTGCTTGGTCCGGGCCAGCAGCGCGATGAAGTGACGGTGCTGGGTTATCTGTTCTATCTCGGCGATCGTCGTAAAACCGACTTACCGTATCTGACCGGCGAAGGGGCTAGCCACGATTGGTATCACCTGCGTCATCAGGAAGCGTTGACGCCGCAATCCGTGGTGCGTCTGGCGGAAGCGGCACAGGACAAATACGGCTTCAAAGATTTCAAACTCAAAGGCGGCGTGCTGCCCGGTGAACAGGAGATTGAATCGGCGGCGGCGTTGAAAAAGCGCTTCCCCGATGCGCGTATCACCGTTGATCCCAACGGTGCCTGGACGCTCGATGAAGCGATTCGCTTATGTAAGGGCATGGGCGATGTGCTGACCTACGCCGAAGATCCGTGCGGTGCTGAGCAGGGTTACTCCGGGCGTGAAGTGATGGCTGAATTTCGCCGCGCCACCGGGTTGCCGGTGGCTACCAATATGATCGCCACCAACTGGCGCGAGATGAACCACGCGGTAATGCTTAACTCAGTCGATATCCCGCTGGCCGATCCGCACTTCTGGACGCTGAGCGGTGCGGTGCGCGTGGCGCAGCTGTGCGATGACTGGGGCTTAACCTGGGGTTGTCACTCCAATAACCACTTCGATATTTCGCTGGCGATGTTCACCCACGTGGGCGCGGCTGCGCCTGGCAAACCCACCGCCATTGATACGCACTGGATTTGGCAGGAAGGCGATCAGCGCCTGACCAAAGAGCCGCTGCAAATTCGCAACGGCAAAATCGCCGTGCCCGATAAGCCGGGCCTTGGCGTCGAGCTGGATTGGGATCGCCTGCATCAGGCTAACGCGCTGTACACATCACTGCCGGCTGGCGCGCGTAATGACGCCACTGCGATGCAGTATCTGGTGCCCAATTGGTCATTCGACCGCAAGCGTCCGGCCTTCGGTCGCGATAAAGTCTAAGGAGCAGGAAATGAGTCAGACACCGAAAATTACATCGCTGCAGGTCATCCCAGTGGCCGGTTACGACAGCATGTTGCTCAATCTGAGCGGCGCACATTCGCCGTTCTTTACCCGCAACATTGTCATTATTAAAGATAACGCCGGGCATACCGGCGTGGGGGAAATCCCTGGCGGCGAAAAGATTCGTCAGACGTTGGTCGAGGCTGAAGCGCTGGTGGTGCAGAAAACCGTCGGCGAATACAAAAACATTCTCAATCTGGTGCGCAGCACCTTTGCCGACCGCGACGCCAGCGGGCGCGGTAATCAAACCTTCGACCTGCGTACCACCATTCACGTGGTGACCGGCATTGAAGCGGCGCTGCTCGATCTGCTGGGTCAGCATTTAGGCGTTAACGTTGCATCACTGCTTGGCGATGGCCAGCAGCGCGATCGCGTTGAGATGCTGGGCTACCTGTTCTACGTCGGCGATCGCAAGAAAACCGCGTTGCCGTATCAGAGCCAGGAAAATGACAAATGCGATTGGTATCGTCTGCGTCATGAAGAGGCGCTCACGCCGGAAACGGTAGTGCGTCTGGCGGAAGCGGCCTACGAAAAATACGGCTTTAACGATTTCAAATTGAAAGGCGGCGTGCTGCGCGGTGGCGAAGAGGCTGAAGCGGTAACGGCGCTGGCGAAGCGTTTCCCGCAGGCGTGCGTGACGCTTGATCCCAACGGTGCCTGGTCACTGAACGAAGCGATTCTGCTCGGCAAGCAGCTGAAAGGCGTGCTGGCCTATGCGGAAGAT
This sequence comes from Pantoea sp. NPDC088449, assembly GCF_044753225.1. Taxonomy (NCBI): domain Bacteria; kingdom Pseudomonadati; phylum Pseudomonadota; class Gammaproteobacteria; order Enterobacterales; family Erwiniaceae; genus Pantoea; species Pantoea sp. NPDC088449. The sequence continues at coordinate 519,575 of NZ_JBIVMT010000004.1, forward strand.
CCGTGCGGTGCTGAGCAGGGCTATTCCGGTCGTGAAGTGATGGCTGAATTCCGCCGCGCCACCGGCATGCCGACCGCCACCAATATGATTGCCACCGACTGGCGTCAGATGGGCCACACGCTGTCGTTGCAATCGGTCGATATTCCGCTGGCGGATCCACACTTCTGGACGATGCAGGGCTCGGTGCGCGTGGCGCAGATGTGCCATGACTTCGGCCTAACGTGGGGCTCGCACTCTAACAATCACTTCGATATCTCGCTGGCGATGTTCACGCATGTGGCTGCCGCCGCGCCGGGGGCGATTACCGCTATCGATACGCACTGGATTTGGCAGGAAGGCAATCAGCGACTGACCAAAGAGCCGTTCCAGATTAAAGGCGGCATGGTGCAAGTGCCGCAGAAACCGGGACTGGGCGTCGAGCTGGATATGGATCAGGTGATGCAGGCCAATGCGCTATATCAGCACCACGGTTTGGGCGCGCGCGATGATGCGCAGGCTATGCAGTTCCTGGTACCGAACTGGACCTTTGATAACAAGCGTCCGTGCCTGGTGCGCTAACTTTTCCGGCTCCCCGCGCGGGAGCCTGCTGTAACCGACAGGAGTGAAAACAATGAGCAATGCCTGGCCGAACAATTTTCGTCGCCGTTTGCTGGCAGGAGAAACCCTGATTGGCAGCTGGTGTGCGCTGGCTAATCCACTCACCACCGAAGTGCTGGGACTGGCGGGCTTTGACTGGCTGGTGCTGGATGGCGAACATGCGCCGAACGACATCACTACCTTTGTGCCGCAGCTGATGGCGCTGAAGGGCAGCCACAGCGCGCCGGTGGTGCGTCCGCCGTGCAACGAACCGATTATCATCAAGCGTTTGCTGGATATTGGTTTCTACAACTTCCTGGTGCCGTTTGTGGAAACCGAGGAAGAGGCGATTCGCGCGGTGGCTTCCACCCGCTACCCACCGGCTGGCATTCGTGGCGTTTCGGTTTCGCATCGCAGCAACATGTACGGCACGCTACAGGACTACAACAGCACCATCAACGACAACATTACCGTTCTGGTGCAGATCGAAACTCAGCAGGCAGTAGACAACATTGATGCCATCGCTGCGGTGGACGGCGTTGATGGCATCTTCGTCGGACCGGGCGATCTGTCGGCGGCGCTGGGCTATCTCGGTCAACCGGCACATCCTGAAGTATTGAAAGTGATTAAACACGTATTTGAACGCGCGAAAGCTGCGGGTAAACCGAGCGGCATTCTGGCACCGGTTGAAGCCGATGCGCGTCGCTACCTGGAGTGGGGCGCCAGCTTTGTGGCGGTCGGCAGCGATCTGGGTGTTTTCCGCAACGCCACGCAGGCGCTGTGTGACAAATTCAAAAAATAACTGACGTAGGGGAAAGGCAATGAAAATTGGATTTATCGGCCTCGGTATCATGGGCAAACCGATGAGTAAGAATCTGGTGAAAGCCGGTTATGCGCTGGTGGTGCGTGACCACAATGCCAGCAACGAAGCAGAATTAGTTGAGCTGGGCGCTACCGTGGCGAAAAGCGCTAAAGAGGTAGCCGAGCAGGTTGACGTGGTGATTACTATGGTGCCGAACTCACCGCAGGTAAAAGAAGCCTGCCTGGGACCCAACGGTATTATTGAAGGCGCGAAGCCAGGCCTCATCGTCATCGATATGAGCTCCATCGCACCGTTAGCCAGCCGCGAAGTGCACGATGCGCTGGCGGTGAAAGGCATCAAAATGCTCGATGCGCCAGTGAGCGGCGGCGAGCCAAAGGCGATTGAAGGCACCTTGTCAGTGATGGTTGGCGGTGATAAAGCGGTATTCGACCAGTGTTACGACATCATGAAAGCGATGGCGGGTTCGGTGGTACACACCGGCGACATCGGCGCGGGTAACGTCACGAAGCTGGCCAATCAGGTGATTGTGGCGCTGAACATCGCGGCGATGTCGGAGGCGCTGTCGCTGGCAACCAAAGCGGGCGTGAATCCGGAACTGGTGTATCAGGCCATTCGTGGAGGCTTAGCGGGCAGCACCGTGCTGGATGCCAAAGCGCCGATGGTGCTGGATCGTAACTTCAAGCCGGGCTTCCGTATCGATTTACATATCAAAGATTTGGCCAATGCGCTGGACACTTCACACGAGATTGGCGCGCATCTGCCGCTGACCGCCGCGGTGATGGAGATGATGCAGGCGCTAAAAGTGGACGGACAGGGTACGTCGGATCATAGCGCGCTGGCCTGCTATTATGAAAAATTAGCAAAAGTTGAGATCACCCGGTAGTGCATGCGCCCGGCGTCTGCGGATGCCGGGCGGCTCGCTGCCATAGCAAGGACGGATATCCGTCATCAACCGCGCTGGATTGCCTATGAAAATTGTCATCGCACCGGATTCATATAAAGAGAGTTTATCCGCCCTGGAAGTGGCTTCGGCGATTGAAGCGGGTTTCCGCGAGATCTTTCCTGAAGCTGACTACGTGAAAATACCGGTTGCCGACGGTGGCGAAGGCACGGTTGAAGCGATGGTGGCGGCAACGCAGGGAAACATTGTCCGGCTGACGGTTACAGGACCGCTCGGCAAACCCGTGGATGCGTTCTACGGTTTATCAGGTGACGCGCGCACCGCGTTTATCGAAATGGCGGCGGCCAGCGGGCTGGAGCTCGTGCCGGCCGCGCAGCGCGATCCGCTGATTACCACCTCGTTTGGCACCGGTGAGCTGATTAAAGATGCGCTCGATCGCGGTGTCGACCACGTCATTATCGGCATTGGCGGATCTGCCACCAACGATGGCGGATCCGGCATGGTCCAGGCGCTTGGTGCACATTTACTGGATGAGCATGGCGAGCAAATTGCCTTCGGTGGCGGCGCGTTGCCAAAGCTGTTGCGGATTGATATTGAGCAGCTTGATCCACGCATTAAGCAGTGTCGCTTCGAAGTGGCCTGCGATGTCACCAATCCATTGACCGGTGACAAAGGCGCCTCGGCGATATTCGGCCCGCAAAAAGGGGCGACGCCAGCGCTGGTGCAGCAGCTGGATCAGGCTTTGGCACACTACGCCGACATTATTCACCGCGATTTGGATATTGACGTGCTGCATATCGACGGCGGTGGTGCGGCGGGGGGCATGGGCGCGGCGTTGCACGCATTTTGTCAGGCCGAGCTACGCAGCGGCATTGAGATTGTTACCGAAGCATTGGGTTTGGCCGAGCAGGTAAAAGATGCTGATTTGGTGATTACCGGTGAAGGGCGCATTGATAGTCAGAGCATCAACGGCAAGGTGCCGATTGGCGTGGCCAAAGTTGCGAAGCAGTTTAACAAGCCGGTGATTGGTATTGCCGGAAGCTTGACGGCTGACGTCAGCGTGGTGCACGAACACGGGCTGGATGCGGTGTTTAGCGTACTGTTTAGCATCTGCACGCTGGACGACGCGCTGGCTAATGCCGAGCAGAATGTGCGGCTCACGGCGCGCAATGTGGCGGCGACGATAAAGGCGGGGCAGGGGTTATGATGGTTTTTCCTGTTGCCCTCACCCTAACCCTCTCCCACAAGTGGGAGAGTGAACCGTTCGGACAGGCGATGTATTTTGCACTCAAATTCAACTTCGTATAGGACGGCCCCGTCGGCCGCTAGTGGGTGAGTGAACCGTTCGTAGAGGTGAAGTATTTTGCACTCATCTCCAACTCCGCATAGGACAGTCCCCTCGCCCGCTTGCGGGAGAGGGCTGGGGTGAGGGGAAACGTGGCACAACATTAACCCAACGCTAACAGCTTCCTCGCCTCACGCGCGACGTTCGCCATCTCATCGCTTAACTCCAGCAGCTCCGGCTCAAGCGCCTCGATATCGCTCTCATGATGCAGACTCTTCTCCAGCTGCTGACACAGCTGTTTCAAACGCGGTACGCCGCTGTAGCTGGCGCTGCCGTGCAGCTTGTGAATAATCTCGCGCAGGCCAACCACATCGTTCCTCGCCATCGCGCTTTCAACGCGCTCTTCCACTTCCGGCAGGAAATCGAGCAGCATTTGCAGCAGGTCGCGGGCTAAATCGGGTTTATTCGCGGCCTGACGCAGTGCCAGCGCCCAATCCAGCGACGGCGCAACATCCGGCCGCAGCGGCTGTGGCGCCGCGCGAGGTGGCGCATAACGCTGCAGTAACTGGCTGAGTTTATCTTCATCAATCGGCTTGGCCAGATAGTCATTCATGCCAGCATTAATCAGCTGCTCACGCTCGCCATCCAGCGCGTGCGCGGTAACGGCAACAATCGGCGTGGTGGCATGCAGCGGCAGGCTGCGGATGATTTCGCTGGCGCGAATGCCATCAATATCCGGCATTTGAATATCCATCAAAATCACATCCAGTTTGTGCAGGCGTGCCTGGCGAATGGCCTGCTCGGCGTTATCACACAGAATAATGTGCTGTACCTGCTCCTCCAGCAGGGCGCCAATCAGTTTCAGATTGGCGGGATTGTCATCCACCGCCATTACCGTGAGCGGCTGCCGCGTTCCTCGCGGCTGCGCATCACGCTGCCAGTCATCTAAATCCAGTAACATTGGCAGCAGGCGCGTGAGTGATACCGGTTTCGCAATGCAGCCCGCAATGCCGCGAGCCCGCAGATCGTCGGCAAACAGCATCATTTCGCTGGGCAGCGCCAGCAGCACGGAATCAGCGCGCGCGTGCAGCTGTTTTATTAAGGCATCGGATAGCGTGGCAGGATGGGTCTCTGAAACCGGCAATCCCATCAACAGCAGCGGGAAGTGCGTATCGGGCATCTCTTCCAGAGTGGTGAAATGCTGCACCTGTAACGGCGTGATGCTCAGCATCTCCTGCACCGCTTTGGCGACTGCAGGATGTGGCTCAATATAGGCGAGCGGCGTGGCGCGTAAATCGCCCAACATGCGCGGAATGGTGGGGGCGTTCGGATTGAGATCGAGATGAATGTGTACCCAGAACGTCGAACCCTGATTTTGACGGCTGTGGAACGCAATCTCACCGCCCATTTCACTCACCAGTTTTTGCGTGATAACCAGGCCTAAACCGGTACCGCCGTGGCGGCGTGTAATGCTGGCATCGGCCTGGCGGAATGCCTGGAACAGCTGCGACTGCTGCTGTTCAGAAATGCCGATACCGGTGTCATGTACCTGTATTTCCAGCTCGACACGTGTCGTGTTAATGCTGCGCAGTTCAACGCGCAGATCAATATGACCGTGCTCGGTAAATTTGATGGCGTTGCCAATCAGGTTGATCATGATTTGCTGTAGACGCAGCGGGTCACCAATCACATTGTCTGGCACCTGTTTTTCCAGGCAGACGGTGATTTCCAACCCTTTGTCATGCGCGGAGGGTGCCAATAACACCAGCGTTTCATCCAGCGTGGCGCGTAGCGGGAAGGGAATGGATTCCAGTACCAGCTTGCCGGCTTCCAGCTTCGAGAAATCCAGCACATCGTTGATGATACTGAGCAAATTATTGGCCGAGCGCTCAATGGTGCTCATGTAATCGCGCTGGTTGGTACTCAGCCCGGTTTTTAGCATCTGACGGGTAAAACCGATGACGCCGTTGAGCGGCGTGCGTAACTCGTGCGACATATTGGCAAGGAACTCGGACTTAATGCGCGCCGCTTCCTGGGCGCGCTTCTTCGCCAGATCCAGCTCAACGTTTTGAATCTCCAGCTGTTCCAGCGTTTCACGCAGATCGTAAGTTGCCTGATCGATATTCTGCTGCATCTCTTCGTGATAAGCCGTAAGCGACATCGCCATGGCATTAATGCCGTTCTTCAGGATGCTCAGTTCACCCAGCATGTAGCCATCGACGCGGCTATCGAGCTGACCGCGGCGAATGCGGTCAACGGTGGTCACCATATTACGAATCGGCCCGGTGACATCGCGCATCAGGCGATAGGCAAACAGCATGGCGATGCACAAGCAAAACAGCAGCAGCAGCGTGGCAACAAATACCTCTTTGTACTGCTCCAGCCGCACCGATTGCAGATCCAACTCGATGGCCACATAACCTAACGGATTGCCCGCAGGTTTAGCATCTTCGCCCGGGAGTTCATCTACCGAGTAGCGTTCAGAAATAATCGGCGTGCGCAGGATCATCAAATTGCCCTGGCGCTCAACGGAGACGCTATCTTCCAGCGTGGAGATGTCCTCTTTTTGCAGCAGTGCCAGATTCTGATTGTTATTCGAGGTGACGTAGACGTGATTATTGTTGTCGAAAATGGTGATGGCACGGACAATATTAGAGTGGCGACGATGTAGCAGGCTCACTAACTCGCGAATGGCATCGCGATTGTGCCACGTCATGCCGTATTCACTGGAGACCGCCAATGGTTCGATAATATTCGCCCCGGCGTCCTGCACTTGGTGTTGTAATTCGTTATAGCGGTGAACCACGAAGAAGGTACTGAGCAGCAGGCCAATCATCAGCGTTGGCGCCAGTATCAAAATCATCATTCGCGCCCGCAGGCTATATTTGGTCATAATTGTGGCCTGGCGACTCCTGGCATTTTTTATCCCTGTGCAACGGCCGTGATTGGCTGCACACCCAATAAAATAGAGATTTCACAATACTATGGCGCAATTTTACTCGGCAAAACAGCGTGTGGCGACAAAGCAACGCTTATCCGTCACCATCGAAGACCTTGATCCCTTTGGACAAGGTGTTGCGCGCCATAAAGGCAAGGCGATGTTTGTTAGCGGTGCGCTGCCGGGTGAACAGGCGGACGTTACGGTGCAGGAAGATAAGCGTCAGTATGCGCGCGCCAAAGCTACCAAGATTATCAATCCTAGCCCACAGCGTGAAAAACCGCGCTGCGTTCATTTCGGCGTGTGCGGCGGTTGCCAGCAACAGCATGCCTCGGTGGCGTTACAACAGGAGAGCAAAGCGCGCGCATTAAGCCGTATGTTGAGCCGTGATGCGCCACTGCCGGTTACCGTTGATGAGATTATCAGCGGCGATGCCTGGGGCTATCGCCGTCGTGCCCGTTTAGGGGTGCAGTGGCAGCCAAAACAGCAGCGTCTGCAAATGGGTTTTCGTCAGGCGGCCAGCAATGATTTGGTTGAACTGAAGCAATGCCCGGTTTTGGTGCCCGAACTTGAAGCGTTGTTAGCGCCGTTGTACCGCTGTCTGAGTGAACTAAGCGCGGCTCGACGTTTGGGCCACGTTGAATTGGTGCTGGCAGACAATGGTCCGCTGATGGTACTTCGTCATCTTGATGCGTTATCGCTAGGCGATCGTGCAAAGCTGGAACGCTTTTCGCATGAGCAGCAGGTAATGCTCTATTTGGCTGATGGCAGTGACACTTTGCAGGCCCTGAGCGATCGCGAACCGTTTTATCGTTCTTATGATTTACCTCTCACTTTTAGCCCGCAAAATTTTATTCAGGTGAACGATAGGGTGAACCAGCAGATGGTGGCAAAAGCCATTGAGTGGCTGGATTTACAACCGGAAGATCGCGTGCTGGATCTGTTCTGTGGCATGGGAAATTTCACTTTGCCTGTGGGAAAATTCGTACAAAATGCAGTAGGTGTGGAGGGTGTTGCAGCATTAGTGCAACAGGCAGCGTATAATGCATCCCAGAATAATCTTGGGAATGTTCGCTTTTTCCAGCATAACCTGGAAGAGGACGTGACGCGTCAGCCTTGGGCGACGCAGGGATTTAACAAGGTGTTACTAGATCCAGCACGTGCTGGGGCTGCGGGCGTAATGGCGCATGTGGTTAAACTTGCGCCGGAACGTGTGGTCTATGTTTCCTGTAACCCAACAACACTTGCACGCGACAGTCAAACATTGCTGTCAGCGGGCTACCAATTGGAAAGGGTTGCGATGCTGGATATGTTCCCACATACCAGTCATCTCGAGTCCATGGTGCTATTTAGCAAAACATAAGCGATGTCCACATCGCTGTGGCAGGAGAGGATATGGTTGCGGTTAGAAGTGCGCATTTAAATACGGCGGGTGAGTTTGCCCTTGACCAGTGGATCGCCAGTTTAAGTATCAACAATCCGCAATCTTGCCAGCGACTGGCGGATGCGTGGCGCTACTGTGAAGCCGAAACGCACAACCATCCTGATCAGGCTCTGCTGCTGTGGCGTGGCATTGAGATGGTGGAAATCCTCACCATGCTCAGCATGGACATTGATAGCCTGCGCGCTGCGCTGCTGTTTCCGTTAGCCAATGCCGATGTGGTGAGCGAAGAGGATCTGGAGCAAGCGTTTGGCAAAGGCATTGTCATGCTGGTGCACGGCGTACGCGATATGGATGCCATTCGCCAGCTGAAAGCCATTCATAACGATTCGATGGCCTCTGAGCAGGTGGATAATGTCCGCCGTATGCTGCTGGCGATGGTGGAAGATTTCCGCTGCGTGGTCATCAAGCTCGCCGAACGCATTGCTCATTTGCGTGAAATGAAAGATGCGCCTGAAGATGAGCGCGTGCTTGCGGCGAAAGAGAGCACCAATATCTACGCGCCGCTGGCCAATCGCCTGGGTATCGGTCAGCTCAAATGGGAGCTGGAAGACTACTGCTTCCGCTATCTGCACCCCGATGAATATAAGCGCATCGCTAAATTGCTGCATGAGCGCCGTATCGACCGCGAAGGGTATATTGAGAGCTTCGTTGAGAACCTGCGCGCAGAAATGCAGAAAGAGGGCGTGCGGGCAGAAGTGTACGGCCGCCCGAAACACATCTACAGCATCTGGCGCAAGATGCAGAAGAAGTCATTAGCGTTTGATGAACTGTTTGACGTACGCGCGGTGCGTATTGTCGCTGAGCGTCTGCAGGATTGCTACGGCGCGCTGGGAACGGTGCACACGCTGTACCGCCATTTGCCGAGTGAGTTTGACGATTACGTCGCTAATCCGAAACCTAACGGCTATCAATCCATTCATACCGTGGTGCTGGGCCCGCAGGGCAAAACGGTTGAAATCCAGATTCGTACGCGTCAAATGCACGAAGATGCGGAGCTGGGCGTAGCGGCGCACTGGAAGTACAAAGAAGGGCCGACCACCAGCAACGCGCGCGGCGCGGCGGGACACGAAGAACGCATTGCCTGGCTGCGTAAGCTGATTACCTGGCAGGAAGAGATGGCCGATTCTGGCGAGATGCTGGAAGAGGTGCGCAGCCAGGTGTTTGACGATCGCGTGTACGTGTTTACGCCGAAAGGCGACGTGGTCGATCTGCCGGCGGGCTCAACGCCGCTCGATTTCGCCTACCATATTCATAGCGATATCGGCCACCGCTGCATTGGCGCTAAGATCAGCGGACGCATCGTACCGTTCACCTATCAGCTGCAGATGGGCGATCAGATTGAAGTGATCACCCAAAAGCAGCCAAATCCAAGCCGCGACTGGCTGAATCCGAATCTCGGCTATATCACCACCAGCCGCGGCCGTTCGAAAATTCACGCCTGGTTCCGTAAGCAGGATCGTGACAAAAATATTATTGCCGGCCGTCAGATCCTCGAAAGCGAGCTGAATCAGATGGATATCAGCATGCGCGAGGCCGAGAAACTGCTGCTGCCGCGCTATAACGTCAGCTCGCAGGATGAATTGCTGGCGATGATTGGCGGCGGTGATATTCGCCTCAATCAGATGGTGAACTTCCTGCAGGGCAAGCTCAACAAGCCGAGTGCGGAAGAGGAAGATCGCGAAGCGCTGCGCCAGCTGACGCAGAAGTCGCATGCATCGTCTTCACGCAAAGAGAGCGGACGCGTGGTGGTGGAAGGCGTGGGCAATCTACTGCACCACATCGCACGCTGCTGCCAGCCGATTCCCGGTGATGATATCGTGGGCTTTATCACGCAAGGTCGCGGCATCTCGATTCACCGCGCGGATTGCGACCAGTTAACCGAACTCATTTCCCACGCGCCGGAACGTATCGTTGATGCCGTGTGGGGCGAAGATTACTCCAGCGGTTACTCGCTGGTGGTGCGCGTCACCGCCAACGATCGCAGCGGTCTGCTGCGTGACATCACCACGATTCTGGCTAACGAAAAGGTCAATGTACTGGGCGTTTCCAGCCGCAGCGATACCAAAAAGCAGCTTGCCACCATCGATATGGATATTGAGATCTATAACCAGCAGGTGCTCGGCCGCGTGCTGGCACGTCTTAATCAGGTGCCGGATATTATTGACGCGCGCCGTTTGCATTGATTTAGCGGGTCGCCATAAATGGCGTAATGCTCGTCAGTTAAGCATGAATCGGTCACCATGAATGGTGACCCTACGTGGATATCGCCGGGTTTTCGTAGGGTGCGCATTCATGCGCACCTGCATAAACAGGCATTTTTTTGCTTAAGTGAGCGGCATTACGCCATAAATGGCGGCCTTACAAATGTAGCCGTGGGGTCGCCATTCATGGCGACCTTTTTACATAGCAGCCCCAAAGGATCCCTTCATGACCCCGTTAAACCGCCTGCTCACCATCATGCAAACCCTGCGCGATCCGCAACGTGGCTGCCCGTGGGATCGTCAGCAGACCTTCTCCTCCATCGCGCCTTACACGCTGGAAGAAACCTACGAAGTCATCGATGCTATTCAGCGCGAGGATTTTGATGATTTACGCGGTGAACTCGGCGATCTGCTGTTTCAGGTGGTGTTCTACGCACAAATGGCCGATGAGCAGCAGCGCTTTAATTTCGACGATATCTGCAATGCCATCAGTGACAAACTTGAGCGGCGTCATCCGCACATTTTTGGCGACGTTCAGGCTGAAACCAGCGAAGACGTGCTGAAAAACTGGGAAGCGATCAAACACAGTGAACGCGCGGAAAAATCGCAGCATTCAGTTTTAGATGACATTCCCAAAGCGTTGCCTGCCTTAATGCGCGCGCACAAAATTCAGAAGCGTTGCAGCACGGTCGGTTTCGACTGGAACAATCTCGGCCCGGTGCTGGATAAAGTGCATGAAGAGATTGATGAAGTGATGCATGAAGCGCAGCAAGCGGTGGTCGATAAAGACAAGCTGGAAGAGGAAATCGGCGATTTACTCTTCGCCACCGTCAATTTGTCGCGCCATTTAGGCAGCAAAGCGGAAGTTGCTTTGCAGAAAGCTAACGATAAGTTTGAGCGCCGCTTCCGCCAGGTTGAGTCAATTATCGCATCGCAAGGGTTAGCGATGAGCGATGCAACTTTGGCTCAGATGGAAGAGGCCTGGCAGCAGGTTAAAGTTAGCGAGAACAAAGGTTAAGCGTAATCTGGTGATTATTCCAGCGCTGCGCATAATTTCACCGCTTGAGCTTACTCGATTCAGCCTTGCGGTGACTTTGTGACATACATCAACATTTCACCCCCCGCTATCCGCTATGTTACCGGCCTACATGCGTAGGAGGATGGTGTGATTCATCAATTGTGGCTTAAGACGACTTCGGGTATACTATTTTCCCGTCTTGGTTATTCCACCGTCTTTAAACCTAAACTCTCAGGTTCAGCATGACAACGAATTATATTTTTGTGACCGGCGGGGTCGTTTCCTCTCTGGGGAAAGGCATTGCCGCAGCCTCCCTCGCAGCCATCCTTGAAGCACGTGGTCTGAATGTGACCATCATGAAACTCGATCCGTACATCAACGTCGATCCGGGTACCATGAGCCCTACGCAGCACGGTGAAGTGTTTGTTACCGATGATGGGGCCGAAACCGATCTGGATTTAGGTCACTACGAGCGCTTCATCCGTACCAAAATGTCGCGCCGCAATAACTTTACTACCGGTCGTATCTACTCAGAAGTGCTGCGCAAAGAGCGTCGCGGCGACTATCTGGGCGCCACGATTCAGGTCATCCCGCACATCACTAATGCCATCAAAGAACGCATCATTGAAGGTGGCGAAGGTCATGACGTCGTTCTGGTTGAGATCGGCGGTACCGTGGGTGATATCGAATCTCTGCCGTTCCTCGAAGCGATTCGCCAGATGGCGGTCGATGTCGGTCGTGAACACACCATGTATATGCACCTGACGCTGGTGCCCTATATGGCGGCCGCAGGCGAAGTGAAAACCAAGCCAACCCAGCATTCAGTGAAAGAGCTGTTGTCGATCGGGATTCAGCCGGATGTGCTGATCTGCCGTTCGGACCGTGCGGTGCCTGCCAACGAACGCGCCAAAATCGCGCTGTTCTGTAACGTGCCGGAAAAAGCGGTTATTTCCCTGAAAGATGTGGATTCCATCTACAAAATTCCAGGCATGCTGAAGTCGCAAGGTCTGGATGATTACATCTGCAAGCGTTTCAATCTGAACGCGCCGGAAGCCAACCTGGCCGAATGGGAACAGGTTATCTACGAAGAAGCTAATCCGGGTGGCGAAGTGACCATCGGTATGGTCGGCAAATATGTCGAACTGCCGGATGCGTACAAATCGGTGATTGAAGCGTTGAAACACGGCGGCCTGAAAAATCGCGTGACCGTGAATATCAAGCTGATCGACTCGCAGGATGTGGAAACGCGCGGTGTCGAATTACTGAAAGATCTTGATGCTATTCTGATCCCTGGCGGCTTCGGCTACCGCGGTGTGGAAGGCAAAATGATGACGGCGCAATACGCCCGTGAGAACAATGTGCCTTATCTCGGTATTTGCCTGGGTATGCAGGTTGCGCTGATGGAATTTGCCCGCAACGTTGCCGGTATGGAAGGCGCGAACTCTACTGAATTTGTGCCAGACTGTAAGTATCCGGTGGTGGCGCTTATCACCGAATGGCGTGACGAAGAGGGCAACGTGGAGCAGCGTACTGAGCAGAGCGATCTGGGCGGCACCATGCGTCTGGGCAGCCAGCAGTGCCAGTTGACGCCGGAAAGCAAGGTGCGTCAGTTGTACGGTTCTGAAATCATTACCGAACGCCACCGTCATCGTTACGAAGTAAACAATATGCTGTTGAAGCCGATTGAAGCGGCGGGTCTGCATATTGCCGGTCGTTCCGGCGACGATCAGCTGGTTGAGATCATTGAGATCCCGAATCACCCGTGGTTTGTTGCCTGTCAGTTCCACCCGGAATTCACATCGACCCCGCGTGATGGTCATCCGCTGTTCGCTGGCTTTGTAAAAGCCGCGCAGGAGCACCAGAAGCGTTTAGCGAAGTAAGTTTCACGAGCAGCGCGCCAACTTTTCGCGCGTTGTTTGTCTTAGGATTGACTAACTTGTACTGAGGAAAATCGAATGTCCAAAATCGTAAAAGTCATCGGTCGCGAAATCATCGACTCCCGTGGCAACCCAACTGTTGAAGCAGAAGTGCATCTGGAAGGCGGTTTCGTTGGTCTGGCTGCTGCGCCATCAGGTGCATCTACCGGTTCTCGCGAAGCACTGGAGCTGCGTGACGGTGACAAATCTCGTTTCCTGGGCAAAGGCGTAACCAAAGCTGTTGCTGCGGTTAATGGTCCGATTGCTGAAGCGGTAAAAGGCAAAGACGCGAAAGACCAGGCGAACATCGATAAGATCATGATCGAGCTGGACGGTACTGAGAACAAATCTAACTTCGGTGCAAACGCCATTCTGGCGGTTTCACTGGCTGCTGCTAAAGCTGCTGCTGCCTCTAAAGGCCTGCCGCTGTATGCACACATCGCTGACCTGAACGGCACTCCGGGCAAATTCTCTATGCCGCTGCCAATGATGAACATCATCAACGGTGGTGAGCATGCGGATAACAACGTCGACATTCAGGAGTTCATGATTCAGCCGGTTGGCGCGAAAACCCTGAAAGAAGCCGTGCGTATGGGTTCTGAAGTGTTCCATCACCTGGCGAAAGTGCTGAAGTCTAAAGGCATGAACACCGCAGTCGGTGACGAAGGTGGCTATGCACCAAACCTGGGTTCTAACGCCGAAGCACTGGCTGTTATCGCTGAAGCGGTAAAAGCAGCGGGCTATGAGCTGGGCAAAGACATCACTCTGGCGATGGACTGCGCAGCATCTGAATTCTACAAAGACGGCAAATATGTGCTGGCTGGCGAAGGCAACAAAGCCTTCACTTCAGAAGAGTTCACGCACTTCCTGGAAGACCTGACCAAACAGTACCCAATCGTTTCTATCGAAGATGGTCTGGACGAATCTGACTGGGCTGGTTTCGCATACCAGACCAAAGTGCTGGGCGACAAAATCCAGCTGGTGGGTGACGATCTGTTCGTAACCAACACCAAGATCCTGAAAGAAGGTATCGATAAAGGTATCGCTAACTCCATCCTGATCAAATTCAACCAGATCGGTTCACTGACCGAAACCCTGGCTGCAATCAAGATGGCGAAAGATGCTGGCTACACCGCGGTGATTTCACACCGTTCAGGTGAAACCGAAGATGCCACCATCGCTGACCTGGCGGTAGGTACTGCGGCTGGCCAGATCAAAACCGGTTCTATGAGCCGTTCTGACCGCGTTGCTAAGTACAACCAGCTGATTCGTATCGAAGAAGCGCTGGGCGAAAAAGCACCGTTTAACGGTCTGAAAGAAGTTAAAGGCCAGGCATAATCGCCTGAGTATGCTGCCTGCGGGCAGCATCGTCCGAATGAAGCCCCGCCTTGTGCGGGGCTTTTGCTTTTATTTGGCACGAAGCAGCTGTTACTCGGCGCGCAAGATCTGCCATAATCTGCGCCTCAAATTTTAGATGTGAGTGAAAAATGTTCTACCCGATTAACGAAATGTTCCAGACGCTGCAGGGCGAAGGTTTTTACACCGGTGTTCCGGCGCTGTTCATCCGCTTACAAGGATGTCCGGTGGGCTGTAGCTGGTGTGATACCAAACATACCTGGGAAAAGCGGGCGGATCGGGAGACCTCGCTGGGTGATATTTTGGTGAAGACCGTGGAGAGCGATGCGTGGGGCAGCGCCGATGCCGCGATGCTTCTCGACACTATCCAGCGTCAAGGCTGGACCGCACGTCATGTGGTTATTACCGGCGGGGAACCGGCGATTTTCGACCTGCGTCCATTGACGGAAGCGTTAGAAGTGGCGGGATTTGCGTGCCAGATCGAAACCAGCGGCACGCATGAAGTGCAGTGTTCAGAGGCGACCTGGGTGACGGTTTCACCAAAGGTGAATATGCGCGGTGGTTACGATGTGCTGCCGCAGGCGCTACAACGTGCGGATGAAATTAAACATCCGGTAGCGCGTGAGCGTGACGTCGAAGCGCTGGATGCGTTGCTGGCAGGATTGCACGACGATAAAAAGCGCATTGTGGCGCTACAGCCGATCAGTCGCGGTGATGCTGCCACCAAACTGTGTATTGAAACCTGTATCGCCCGTAACTGGCGGCTTTCAATGCAGACGCACAAATATCTGAATATTGCCTGAGTCGGCACGGTGCGCATGAATGCGCACCCTACGAAAACCCAGCTCTGTAAACGTAGGGTCGCCATTCATGGCGACCTCACTCAACGGTTACTGCTTCACTGACCTCAACCGCGATACACGCAACCTGCGGTACAGGTCTCTTTAATCATCACCGCACTCAACTCGGGCAGAAGCGGCTTCATTTGATCCCAAATCCACTTGGCCAGCACTTCGCTGGTAGGATTCTCCAGCCCCGGAATGTCATTCAGGTAGTGATGATCGAGACGTTCATATAGAGGCTTAAATGCCGCCTTGAGTTCGGCAAAATCCATTACCCAACCGGTATGCGCATCCACTTCGCCGGTAATTTCTAATCGCACCAGGAACGAATGGCCGTGCAAGCGTCCACACTTGTGGCCTTCCGGCACATGTGGCAGACGATGTGCAGATTCAAACTGGAACTCTTTAAATAAGGTGGTAGACATAATGGCTCTCAGACTTAAAAACCGCTGAAGTCTACCTGAAATGCAGATTTTTCGCACCCGCTCGCCGTGAAAAGGGCATTTTACGATGGCGCACCGCGAAAAACGCCTAATTAACTCATTGAATCATATCGCCTTCATTTACCACTTTTGCTGGTTAACTTTACCCGAAAAACCACTTAGTCATTTTGGTTATTTAATATGTCGAAGGCGTATTTAATCGTTAATATACAGCCCGGTAACCTACGCACTCTTCCGCAACATATTGATCCGGACTTCTGACACTGGAATTTTTAACGCAATGACGACTCAGGCACCAGGTTCACTGCTTCCGCTTTCACCGGAGCAACTCGCGCGCTTACAGGCGGCGACCACGGATTTCAACACCACGCAGATGGCCTGGCTCTCTGGCTATTTCTGGGGCATGGTCAACCAGACGCCGGGTGCGGCTGCCCCCGCGCCGATTCAGTCAGAAGCACCGACCATCACGCTGATCTCCGCCTCGCAGACCGGTAACGCGCGTCGCCTCGCTGAGCAGCTACGCGATGACCTATTGGCCGCGAAGCTGAGCGTTAACCTGGTGAATGCCGGCGATTATAAATTCAAGCAAATTGGCCAGGAAAAGCTGCTGGTGGTCGTGACGTCCACGCAGGGCGAAGGCGAGCCGCCGGAAGAGGCCGTCGCGCTGCATAAGTTCCTGCTATCGAAGAAAGCGCCGAAGTTCGCAGGCACTGCCTTTGCCGTCTTCGGCCTTGGCGATACCTCTTATGAATTTTTCAGCAAAGCCGGAAAAGATTTTGATGAACGTCTGGCTGAGCTGGGCGCAGAGCGCCTGCTGGATCGCGTGGATGCCGACGTTGAATACAAAGAGCAGGCCAGTGCCTGGCGTCAGCAGATTACTGAGATTCTCAAAGCCCGCGTGCCAAGTGAGTCGCCAGCGCAGGCGGCCGTCACCGCGGCGGGCGCCGTCAATGAAGTCGACAGCAGCCCCTATACTAAAGAAGCGCCATTAACCGCCAGCTTTGCCGCTAACCAGAAAATTACGGGCCGTGATTCAGATAAAGATGTGCGTCACATCGAAATCGACCTTGGCGATTCGGGCCTGCGCTATCAGCCGGGCGATGCGCTGGGGGTGTGGTTTGAAAACGATGTCGAGCTGGTGCAGGAACTGCTGCAGCTGGTGTGGCTGAAAGGTGACGAGCCGGTTGAGGTGCAGGGCACAACGCTGCCGCTGGCTGAAGCGCTGCAAAAACATTTCGAATTGACGGTGAATACGCCGCAAATTGTCGAGCAGTATGCTGCCTTGTCACGCAACGATGCGCTGCTGGCGCTGGCCGGCGACAAGCCGAAGTTGCAGAGCTATGCGCAGAGTTTCCCGATTGTCGATATGGTGCGTCAGGCACCTACTGAATTGAATGCAGAACAACTTACCGGTCTGCTGCGTCCGCTGACGCCGCGCCTTTACTCCATCGCCTCTTCG
Organism: Pantoea sp. NPDC088449; assembly: GCF_044753225.1. Classification (NCBI taxonomy): domain Bacteria; kingdom Pseudomonadati; phylum Pseudomonadota; class Gammaproteobacteria; order Enterobacterales; family Erwiniaceae; genus Pantoea; species Pantoea sp. NPDC088449. Next base: position 536,777 of record NZ_JBIVMT010000004.1, read on the forward strand.
CAAGCGGAAACCGAAAGCGAAGTGCATATCACCGTGGGTGCGGTGCGCTTTGAGATCGATGGTCGCCAGCGCGGCGGCGGGGCATCCACCTGGCTGGCCGATCGCATTGAAGAAGAGGGCGAAATCCGCGTCTTCATCGAACATAACGACAATTTCCGCCTGCCGACAAATCCGGAAACCCCGGTGATAATGATTGGCCCGGGCACCGGCATCGCGCCGTTCCGCGCCTTTATGCAGCAGCGTGATAACGATGGCGCAGGCGGCAAAAACTGGCTGTTCTTTGGCAACCCGCACTTCACCGATGATTTCCTCTATCAGGTGGAGTGGCAGAAGTACGTCAAAGATGGCTTGCTGACAAATATCGATCTGGCATGGTCGCGCGATCAGGCCGAGAAAGTTTACGTACAAGATAAAATCCGTGCGAAAGGCGCGGAAGTGTGGCGCTGGATTGAAGAGGGCGCGCACCTTTACGTCTGCGGCGATGCTAATCGTATGGCGAAAGACGTTGAGCAAGCATTACTGGATGTGGTGGTCGAACACGGCGGCATGGATCGTGAAACGGCTGACGAATTTTTGAGTGAGCTGCGCATTGAGCGCCGTTATCAGCGAGACGTTTACTAATGAGCGAAAAACATCCTGGACCGCTGGTCGTTGAAGGCAAGCTGGTCGACGCTGAGCGTCTAAAAAAACAGAGCAACTATCTGCGCGGTACCATCCTCGACGATCTCGACGATGGCCTGACCGGCGGTTTCACTGGCGATAACTTCCTGCTAATCCGTTTCCACGGCATGTACCAGCAGGATGACCGCGACATCCGTGCCGAGCGCGCCGCGCAGAAGCTTGAGCCGCGTCACGCCATGATGCTGCGCTGCCGTCTGCCGGGCGGCATCATCACGCCAACGCAGTGGCTGGCGATTGATAAGTTCGCCACCGATAAAACCATTTACGGCAGCATTCGTTTAACCAACCGCCAAACCTTCCAGTTTCACGGCATTCTGAAGAAGAACGTGAAGCCGACGCACCAGATGCTGCACGAGGTCGGACTGGATGCGCTGGCAACGGCGAACGATGTAAACCGTAACGTGCTGTGCACTTCAAATCCGGTTGAGTCAGAACTGCATCAGGAAGCGTACGAGTGGGCGAAGAAGCTCTCTGAACATCTGCTGCCGCAAACCCGTGCTTATGCTGAGATCTGGTGGGATAAAGAGAAAGTCGCCACCACCGATCAAGAACCGATTCTGGGTGAAACCTATCTGCCGCGAAAATTCAAAACCACGGTAGTGGTGCCGCCGCATAACGATGTCGATCTGCATGCCAATGACATGAACTTCATCGCTATCGCCGAGCAGGGCAAGCTGATTGGTTTTAACCTGCTGGTCGGCGGTGGTTTGTCGATCGATCACGGTAACAAAGCCACCTATGCGCGCACCGCCAGTGAATTCGGTTTCCTGCCGCTGGAAAAGGTGCTTGATGTAGCGGCCGCAGTTGTCACCACCCAGCGTGATTGGGGGAATCGTACCGATCGTAAAAATGCCAAAACCAAATACACGCTAGAACGTGTCGGCGTCGAAACGTTTAAAGCTGAAGTGGAAAAACGTGCCGGTATTACCTTTGAGCCAATCCGCCCTTATACGTTCACCACGCGCGGCGACCGCATCGGCTGGGTGAAAGGCATTGATAAAAAATGGCACCTGACGCTGTTCATCGAGAACGGGCGTCTGCTGGATTATCCGGGCCGCCCGCTGAAACGCGGTATCGCCGAAATCGCCAAAGTTCATCAGGGTGATTTCCGTCTGACTGCTAATCAGAACCTGATTGTGGCTGGCGTACCCGAGAAGCAAAAAGCGCAGATTGAAGCCATCGCCCATGAACACGGTTTGATGGAAGCCGTGACGGCGCAACGTGAAAACTCGATGGCGTGCGTGGCGTTCCCGACCTGTCCGCTGGCCATGGCCGAGGCCGAGCGCTTCCTGCCGTCGTTCGTCACCAAGGTGGAAGAGATCATGCATAAGCATGGCGTGGGTGAAGAGCACATAGTGCTACGCGTTACCGGTTGCCCGAACGGTTGCGGACGTGCTTTGCTGGCTGAGTTGGGTCTGGTGGGTAAAGCGCCGGGTCGATACAACTTACATATTGGCGGCAACCGCGTGGGTACGCGTATTCCGCGCATGTATCGCGAGAATATCAACGAAGGCGAAATCCTCGCCAGTATCGATGAACTGGTGGCGCGCTGGGCAACCGAGCGTCAGGCCGATGAAGGTTTCGGTGACTTCGTGATTCGTGCAGGCATCATTAAAGCCGTGGTTGATCCCGCCCGTGATTTTTGGGACTCGGAGGCAGTATGACGGTACTCGATCTCGCAGCACTGAATGGTTCATCAAAAGTGGATCGCATTATGGCGTTGGCAGAGAGCAACGTGCAGCTGGAGAAGCGCTCGGCCGAAGAGCGCGTCAGCTGGGCACTGGAACATCTGCCGGGTGCATTTGTACTGTCATCCAGCTTTGGCATTCAGGCGGCGGTTTTGCTGCATATGGTGACGCAGCAGAAACCGGACATTCCGGTGATTCTCACCGATACCGGCTATCTGTTCCCGGAAACCTATCGCTTTATTGATGAGCTGACGGACAAGCTCAATCTCAACCTGCAGATCTTCCGCGCGGAGACCTCAGCAGCATGGCAGGAAGCGCGTTACGGCAAACTGTGGGAGCAGGGCGTTGAAGGGATTGAGCAGTACAACCAGATTAATAAAGTCGAGCCGATGAACCGCGCGCTGGAAACGCTGGGGGCGCAAACCTGGTTTGCTGGCCTGCGCCGCGATCAGTCGGGCAGTCGCGCCAGTTTGCCAGTGTTGGCGGTGCAGCGCGGCGTGTTCAAAATTCTGCCGATCATTGATTGGGATAACCGCCAGGTGCACCAGTATCTGAAGCAGCACGGACTGAAATACCATCCGCTGTGGGATGAAGGGTATCTGTCAGTCGGCGATACGCACACCACCAGGAAGTGGGAGCCGGGCATGGCAGAAGAAGAGACGCGTTTCTTCGGCCTGAAGCGCGAGTGCGGGTTGCATGAAGGGTGATTAGGTCGTTTTTCCCCTCACCCCAGCCCTCTCCCGCAAGCGGGCGAGGGAGCCAATCGAGCGAAGATTTAATACGCAGCACCACCTAAACAGTTCCTTCTCCCGCTTGCGGGAGAAGGTTAGGATGAGGGAAAAATCGCACCCAACCTAAACCCCCTGCAACCCCGCAAACTCTTCCGCCGCCCGCGTCACATTCACCTTCGTCACCTCATAATGCGCCACCGCGACAAACGGATCTTCCGCCAGGATGGTATCCAACCGGGTGCGATCGATATCCTTAGCCAGGATCACGCCGCCGGTGCGCGGCTCTTTACGTCCCGCCGCGATAAACACGCCATTGGCGAAATAGCGGTCCAGCCACTCGATATGCGGTGCCAGCAACGCTTCGACTTCTTCTACCGGACGAAAATAGTTCAGATATACCACGTACATAGTGAATCCTTAGGTTGTCGGATTGGCGAGTTCGGTCAGCAGCGGCAGCAAAATCTTTACGCTATCGCGCGTGCGTTGGGTAATACGGCCTGGCAGCCAGCGATCGAGATAATTCAGGTTATCGCGATCGGTTTGATGGCGCACGTTGCCTTCCGGAAAATGGCTGGAACGCGCGCGCTGCTGCTGTCCATCTTTGTTGCCCAGCGTCCAGTTGGCGGCGGTGACATCCATTAACGGCATACCGGCTTTATCAAACGGATTCACGCCCGGATAATCACGTGCGGTCATAATATGGCTGGCGGCGGAAATACCATAACGACGTGCGATCTGCACCGCACGCGCGCTGGTTTGCTTGCGCACCGCCGACGGCGTATTGATGCCGCTATTAAAGTAGAGATGATCGCCCACAATCAGGCTATTGAGATCAACCACCAGCAGCGTGTTCTTCTTCTCCTGCGCGCTCATGCGCGCCAGGTAATCATCCATGCCGTGCAGGCCCGCCTCACCGGCGCTCAGCGCCACAAAGCGCACGCCATAGTGTAGCGGGGTTTTGCTCAGCGCCTGCGCCAGCTCCAGCATCACGCCAAGGCCAGACGCATTGTCATCCACGCCCTGCAAACGCAGGCCGCCGAGATTGTTATCGGCCTCATGGCGGCTGAGCGGTGTCCAGGTATCCAGGTGGGTAACGATCAGGATCTCCTGCGGCACCTCCCCGGCACGTGCGGCAATCACCGACGTGGCGGTGACTTTATGGGTGCGGCTCTCACCCTTTTTCTCCACCCATTCATAGCGGGTGTTGAACTGGCGGGTGTTGCTCTGATAACCGAGCTGGTCAAACTGCTGCTGTAAATAATCGGCGGTCAGCAATTCGGCCGGACTGCCGCTCATGCGGCCAGGAAAATAGGTGGCGATATGGCGTAGCTGCTGTTCTGCAAAGTGTCCCGGCGCGAGGGGATTCGCTGCCTGAACAAAGAAAGGCAAACCGCCCGCAATCAGTGCAGCCAGCACGCTGCGGCGGAGAGTGGCAAACATAGTTATTATCCTTTTCTGACATCCCGTCATGCTAAAAAAATTCCGAGATAGTATGAAACTGTGACGACGCTTGCACAATTTGATTTGCTCCGAAACACCAGCAATATCATTTGTTAAGCACAAAATGTTATCAGTAATCCTGGGTCGTTATTCCATTCGGTAACTACTCATTCCAATTCGTAATTTCATCTGCCGGAAGGGCGGGACGTATAGTCGCGTTAACTTATTGTAAAACTAGCAAGGTTAACGTGGATTATCTGCCTCTCTTTGCCGATCTCAAAAGCCGTCCGGTGCTGGTTGTCGGCGGTGGCGACATTGCTGCGCGCAAAATTGAGCTGCTGCGGCGCGCCGGCGCGCGCGTGCTGGTCGCGGCGCGCGATCTCGGCCATGAACTGCAGGCGTTGCTGGAGATTAAGGCGATTGAATGGATCGCCCACAGCTTCGATCCGGCCCAGCTGGACGGCGTGTTCCTCGTGATTGCCGCTACCGATGACAACGCGCTCAATGCCCAGGTATTTGAAGCCGCCAACGCGCGCCACAAGCTGGTGAACGTGGTGGACGATCAGCCGAAATGCAGCTTTATCTTCCCATCGATTGTCGATCGCTCGCCGCTGGTGGTTGCGATCTCCTCCAGCGGCACCGCGCCGGTGCTGGCCCGTCTGCTGCGTGAAAAGATTGAGGCGTTGTTGCCTGCCAACCTTGGGCAGATGGCCGAAGTGGCGGGGCAGTGGCGCGACAAAGTGAAGCAGCGCTATCACCGCATGTCTGAACGTCGTCGTTTTTGGGAGCGCGCCTTCAACGGGCTGTTCGCCAGCCAGATGGCGGCGGGCAACGTGATCGAAGCGCGCCGCACGCTCGATCATGAGCTGGAGAATGACAGCGATAACCAGGGCGAAATTACGCTGGTTGGCGCCGGTCCAGGCGACAGCGGGTTGCTGACGCTGCGGGGCTTACAGGTGATGCAATTAGCCGATGTGGTGCTGTATGACCATCTGGTCAGCGACGAAGTGTTAGAGCTGGTGCGCCGCGATGCCGATCGCATCTGCGTTGGCAAACGCGCCGGTGCGCATTCGGTGCCGCAGGAAGAGACCAATCAGCTGTTGGTGAGCCTGGCGCAGCAGGGTAAACGCGTGGTGCGTCTGAAAGGTGGCGATCCGTTTATTTTTGGTCGCGGTGGCGAAGAGCTGCAGGCCGCGCAGGCCGCCGGGATTCCCTTCCAGGTGGTGCCCGGCATCACCGCGGCAGCGGGCGCAACCGCCTATGCCGGTATCCCGCTCACTCATCGCGACTACGCGCAGAGCGTGTTGTTTATTACCGGCCACTGCCGCGCGGAGGGTGACGGCATTGATTGGCCGTCGCTGGCGCGCGCACGGCAAACCTTAGCGATTTACATGGGCACGGTGAAAGCAGCGGAAATCGCCGCCGGGCTTATCGAACATGGGCGCGCGGCCTCCACGCCGGTGGCGGTGATTGGCCGCGGCACGCGTCAGGATCAGCAGGTGCTGACCGGGACATTAGATCAACTGGAGTCGCTGGCAGCCGCCGCGCCCACGCCCGCACTGTTAGTGATTGGCGAAGTAGTGAATTTGCACGGGCAATTGGCCTGGTTCCAACATTCGGCACAGCAGGGGACTCGCGAGTCCGCCGTTGTCAATTTGGCTTGAGGAAAAATTATGGACCAAAATCGTCTTACTCATCTGCGCCAGCTGGAGGCAGAGAGTATCCATATCATCCGCGAGGTGGCGGCCGAGTTCAGTAATCCGGTGATGATGTACTCCATCGGCAAAGACTCCTCGGTAATGCTGCATCTGGCACGCAAAGCCTTCTATCCAGGCACGCTGCCATTTCCGCTGCTGCATGTTGATACCGGCTGGAAATTCCGTGAAATGTACGAGTTCCGCGATCGCACCGTAAAAGCGATGGGTGCGGAGCTGCTGGTGCACCGCAACCCGGAAGGCGTGGCGATGGGCATAAATCCCTTCGTACACGGCAGTGCCAAGCATACCGACATCATGAAAACCGAAGGCCTGAAGCAGGCGCTGAATAAATATGGCTTCGATGCGGCCTTTGGCGGCGCACGTCGTGACGAAGAGAAGTCGCGCGCTAAAGAGCGTATCTACTCGTTCCGCGATCGCTTCCACCGCTGGGACCCGAAAAACCAGCGCCCGGAGCTGTGGCACAACTACAACGGCCAGATTAACAAAGGCGAAAGTATTCGCGTGTTCCCGCTCTCCAACTGGACCGAGCTGGATATCTGGCAGTACATCTTCCTGGAAAATATCGAAATCGTGCCGCTGTACCTTGCTGCGCCGCGCCCGGTGCTGGAACGTGACGGTATGCTGATGATGATCGATGACGACCGTATCGATCTGCAGCCCGGCGAAGTGATCAAACAGCGTATGGTGCGTTTCCGTACCCTCGGCTGCTGGCCGTTAACCGGCGCGGTGGAATCCGAAGCGCAGACGCTGCCGGAAATTATTGAAGAGATGCTGGTCTCCACCACCAGTGAACGCCAGGGGCGCGTGATTGACCGCGACCAGGCCGGTTCGATGGAAATGAAAAAACGTCAGGGTTATTTCTAAGGAGACGCAGATGAATACCGTTATTGCACAACAGATTGCCGATCAGGGCGGCGTAGAAGCCTGGCTGACCGCGCAACAACACAAAAGCCTGCTGCGTTTCCTCACCTGTGGTAGCGTCGACGACGGCAAAAGTACGCTGATTGGTCGCCTGCTGCACGACACGCGTCAAATTTATGAAGATCAGCTTTCCTCGCTGCACAACGACAGCAAACGTCACGGTACCCAAGGCGAGAAGCTTGACCTCGCCTTGTTGGTCGATGGTTTGCAGGCCGAGCGCGAGCAGGGCATCACTATTGATGTGGCATACCGCTACTTCTCCACCGAGAAGCGCAAATTTATCATTGCCGACACGCCGGGACACGAACAGTACACGCGCAATATGGCGACGGGCGCCTCGACCTGCGATTTAGCGATCCTGCTGATCGATGCGCGTAAAGGCGTGCTGGATCAGACGCGCCGTCACAGTTTTATCTCCACGCTGCTGGGCATCAAACATCTGGTGGTCGCCATCAACAAGATGGATCTGGTGGAGTATAAGCAAGAGACCTTCGAACAAATCAAACAGGATTACCTCGATTTCGCCGCGCAGCTGCCGGACGATCTCGATATTCGCTTTGTGCCGATGTCGGCGCTGGAAGGCGACAACGTGGCGACGCCGAGCGTGACCATGCCGTGGTACAGCGGCCCAACGCTGCTCGACGTACTGGAAACCGTGGAACTGAACCGCGTGGTGGATCATCAGCCAATGCGTTTCCCGGTGCAGTATGTCAATCGTCCGAACCTCGATTTCCGCGGTTATGCCGGTACGCTGGCATCTGGCGTGGTGAAAGTGGGCCAGCGCGTGAAAGTGCTGCCATCAGGCGTGGACTCCACCATTTCGCGTATCGTGACCTTCGATGGCGACTTGCCTGAAGCGGGTGCCGGTGAAGCCATTACGCTGGTGCTAAAAGATGAGATCGACATCAGCCGTGGCGATCTGCTGGTTGATGCCGCTGCCGATCTGCAAGCGGTGCAATCCGCCACGGTGGACGTGGTGTGGATGGCTGAGCAGCCGCTGCAGCCGGGTCAAAGCTATGAAGTGAAGATCGCCGGGAAGAAAACCCGTGCGCGCGTGGAGAAAGTGATTCATCAGGTGGAGATTAATTCGCTAGAGAAACGCACGGTTGATAGCCTGCCGCTCAACGGCATCGGCCTGGTGGAACTCACCTTTGACGAACCGATGGTGCTGGATGCCTATCGTCAGAATCCGGTCACCGGCGGCATGATCTTTATCGATCGCCTGAGCAACGTCACGGTCGGCGCGGGGATGATCAATCAGCCGCTTAGCGATGTGCGTACGCAAGCAGGTCAGTTCAGCGATTTCGAGCTGGAGCTGAACGCGCTGGTGCGTCGTCACTTCCCGCACTGGAACGCGCGTGACCTGCTGGGTGGTAAGTAATGGCGCAGCACGATGAAAACGTGGTGTGGCACGATCATCCGGTAACGCGTGAGGAGCGTGAACAGCAGCATGGCCATCAAGGCGTGGTGCTGTGGTTCACCGGACTTTCCGGCTCGGGCAAATCCACCGTGGCCGGCGCGCTGGAGCAGGCGCTGCATCGCGCCGGGGTGAACACTTACCTGCTGGATGGCGACAACGTGCGTCACGGCCTGTGCCGTGACCTTGGTTTTAGCGATGACGATCGTAAAGAGAACATCCGCCGCGTGGGCGAAGTGGCGAAATTAATGGTCGATGCCGGTTTAGTGGTGTTGACCGCCTTTATCTCGCCGCATCGTGCCGAGCGCCAGATGGTGCGCGATCTGCTGGGCGAAGGGCAGTTCGTTGAGGTGTTTGTCGATACGCCGTTAGCAGTATGCGAAGCGCGCGATCCCAAAGGTCTCTACAAAAAAGCCCGTGCCGGCGAGCTGCGTAATTTCACCGGCATTGATAGCGTATATGAAGCGCCAGATGCCCCTGAAATCCATCTTGATGGCGAACAATTGGTTACAAAACTGACCGGCCAATTGTTAGACCTGCTGCGTCACCGCGATATCATCAAATCCTGAATCGACAGCGGCGAATCCTCTTGGGTTTGCCGCGCTTAGCGTCAACAGGATCTCTATGCAGAACGTAACGCCCATGCTAGCCCGTAAAGATGAACGCACCCCAGATGAGCCTCGCTCATCGCTGCCGGGCGGCGTGATTGGCTTTCTCTCGTACTGGTGCGCGCTAGCGATTCCGTTCTTGCTCTACGGCTCCAACACGCTGTTCTTCTTCCTCTACACCTGGCCCTTCTTCCTCGCGCTATTACCGGTTTCGGTGCTGATTGGCATCGTGCTGAGCCTGACTTTCCGCACCCACTTATTCTGGAGCGGTATCGCCACGGCGATGGTGGTGGTGTGCCTGTTCTGGCTGCTGTTCTCATTTCTTTCAGGTTGGTAACCCGCACCTGATGTGCAAACGCATCGGCTGGTTACAAAACTTTACCTGCCGTCTCGCGCCTCTCTCTGTCATTATTTGTCCGGATCATCGCGGGTACGCAGCATTTTCGCCGCCGCAGTGGAGTCCTGCGTCAAGTTATGGGATGATTGGGCCGTTTTTCAGGGGGCGGGGATGGGAAAACTGACGTTACTGCTACTCGTGCTGCTGGGATGGCTCCAATATTCCCTGTGGCTGGGTAAGAACGGTATTCATGACTATACGCGCGTCAACGATGACGTGGCGTCACAACAGGCGAATAACGCCAAACTTAAAGCGCGTAACGATCAGCTGTTTGCCGAAATTGACGATCTCAATGGCGGCTCTGAAGCGATCGAGGAACGCGCACGCAATGAACTGGGCATGATTAAGCCCGGTGAGACTTTCTATCGTCTGGTGCCAGACCAGAACAAACGTAACGCGCAACAAGCTGCGCAAAACCAACAACGATAAGCCATGAACCAGCGCCCGATCCTTGCGGATGTGATTGCCGTGGTGCCCGCCGCAGGTGTGGGCAGCCGTATGCAGGCTGCCTGCCCAAAACAGTATCTGACCATTGGTCAATTCACCCTTCTTGAACACAGCGTCGCACGGCTTCTGGCTCATCCGGCGGTTAAACAGGTCATTGTGCCGGTCAGTAACGACGACGGCTGGTTTGATTCGCTGCCGCTGGCGCAGGATTCGCGAATTGTCAGAGTGACGGGTGGCGACACGCGCGCCGAATCGGTGCTGGCGGGTTTAAACGCCATTCAGCATCACGAATGGGTGCTGGTACACGACGCTGCGCGTCCGTGTTTGCATCCTGACGATTTAGCGCGCCTGCTGGCAATACGTGAATACAGCAAGGTGGGCGGGATTTTAGCCGCGCCGGTACGCGACACCATGAAACGCGGCGAGCCGGGCAAAAACGCCATTGCGCATACCGTGGATCGCGAAGATTTATGGCATGCGTTAACACCCCAATTTTTCCCGCATCAACTGCTCACCGCTTGCCTGACGCGCGCACTCCATGAAGGCGCTACCATTACTGATGAAGCGTCAGCGCTGGAGTATTGCGGTTATCATCCTGAGTTGGTGAGCGGGCGCAGTGACAATATTAAGGTGACGCGGCCAGAAGATCTGGCGCTGGCGGCCTTCTATCTTACCCAGATTCAGTTACAGGAGAGCGCATGATGCGTATCGGTCACGGTTTTGACGTTCACGCTTTTGGCGGCGAAGGTCCGTTAGTGATTGGTGGGGTGCGTATTCCCTTCGAACACGGTTTTATCGCCCATTCCGATGGCGATGTGGCGCTGCATGCGTTGACGGACGCCTTGCTCGGCGCCGTGGCGATGGGCGATATTGGCAAGTTATTCCCCGATACCGATCCGGCGTTTAAGGGCGCGGACAGCCGCGGCCTGCTGCGCGAAGCCTGGCGTCGTATCCAGCAAAAAGGCTACCGCATCGGCAACGTTGATGTGACGATCATTGCGCAGGCCCCCAAAATGCTGCCGCACGTGCCGCAAATGCGCGTCAATATCGCCGAAGATCTCGGTTGTCACATGGATGAAGTTAACGTTAAAGCGACGACCACAGAAAAGCTCGGCTTTACCGGTCGCGGTGAGGGCATTGCCTGTGAGGCGGTTGCGCTGCTGATTAAGGCCGATCGGGCATGAGTGAGCTGCGTTACCTGCACGGCGTCCCCAATGCCAGCGGCGTGATTAAAGCCAATCCCGAAGATTTTGTCGTGATTGAAGATCTTGGCTATCCGTTCGATGGCGAAGGGGAGCAGGTTTTAGTTCGCATTCGTAAAATTGGCTGCAACACCCGCTTTGTTGCCGAAGCTATCGCTAAATTCCTTAAGGTGCCGGTACGCGATCTCAGCTTTGCCGGCATGAAAGATCGTCATGCCGTCACCGAGCAGACGCTGTGCTTCCGCGTGCCAGGCAATGCGATGCCCAATCTGGCCGGTTTTCAGCTGGAGGGCGTCGAAATTCTGCAGGTGATCCGTCACAAACGCAAACTGCGCACCGGCGCGCTGGCAGGCAACGCCTTTCGGTTAATCGTGCGCCAGATTTCCGATCGCAGCGACGTTGAAACGCGCCTGCAGCAAATCCAACAGCACGGCGTGCCGAACTATTTTGGCGAGCAGCGCTTTGGTCGCGGTGGTAACAACCTGACGCAGGCGAAATTGTGGGCTGAGGGTAAATTCCGCCCGCGCGATCGCAGTATGAAAGGCATTTTACTCTCCGCTACGCGCAGCCAGCTGTTCAACCAGCTCACCAGCGCGCGACTGGTAAGCGAAGGTTCCCTCGATCGCGTACAGGTAGGCGATGCACTGCAGCTGGCCGGTCGCGGCAGTTGGTTTGTCGCGCAAGCTGAAGAGCTGCCGTCGCTGCAACAGCGCGTTGCGAACCATGAGCTGCGTATCACCGCGCCACTGGCCGGACGCGGGGAATTAGGGACCCAGGGTGAGGTGCTGGCGTTCGAACAGGAACAGCTGGCGACCGCATCCGATCTGCTGGCTTTGCTGGATCGCGAACGCGTTGATGCGGCACGTCGCGCCATGCTCGTGGTACCAAAAGATCTGCGCTGGAGCTGGTGGGATGATGTCACGCTGGAGATGCAGTTTTGGCTACCCGCCGGAAGCTTTGCTACCAGCGTCGTACGTGAGCTGCTGAGCAACGGTGCGGCAGCGCCGATTGGCGATGAATAGGCTCATTCGGCAATCATGAGCAAAAATCTCACTATTAAGGATATTGCGCTGCTCGCCGGTGTTTCCATTACTACCGTCTCGCGCGTGCTCAATAAGCATGCGTGGGTTTCAGAAAAGACGCGCGCGCGCGTCGATAAAGTGATTGCTGAGCATCAGTTCAGTCCTAACCTGATGGCGCGCGGCATGATTTCGCGCCAGAGTTACACTCTGGCTGTCATCGTTTCCGATATCACCAACCCCTACTTCGTTACGCTGGTGGCGCAGATTCAGCAAGCCTGCCTGGCCATCGGCTATAAAATTACGCTTTACGATACGCAGTCCGCCAACCGCAGTCAGGACGCTTCAGGCGACGAAAGCGCTATTTTTCAATCAATTATTGATAGCCAAATTGATGGCGTGATCGTGTTGGGTGGTCATAGCGACTATGCGCCTATTCCTCCAAGCTATCTGGCGATGCTGGACACGCTGATGAGCAAAATGGCGGTGGTAGTGGTGGGGCAACCTCATCCGGATAATCTCTGGCCGTGCGTGATGCGCGACCACCAACACTGTGTCGAGCTGGCGGTTAATCATTTGCTGTCGCGTGGTCTGCGTGATATCGCCTTTATCGGCGGGTCGCGCAAAGTATGGGTTACGCGCGAGCGCGTCAGCCATTTTCGTCGCGCTCTTGAACAGGGGGGCGTTACGCCGTGCGAGGCGTGGATTTGCCTGAATAACTTCTATCCGCAGCACGGTTATCAAGCAGTTGAAACGCTATGGGATTTGCCTCAGCCGCCGCAGGCGCTGGTGGCTATCAACGATCGTGTGGCGATGGGGGCCATTCGCGCCCTCAACGATCGCGCCATTCAGGTGCCTCAACAGGTTGCCGTGATCAGCTGCGAGCGCTTTCCCGGTAGCGAATTCTTCATTCCCCGCATCACCAGCGTCGATCATCAAAATCCGCTTCTTGGGCAGAACATCATCACTATGATGATGGCCCAACTCGACGGGATCTTAGCCGATGAGGCGCGTCGAACTGCACCGCCGCTACCTGCGCTGATCGCCGGCGAATCCGCCTGATTCTTTACGCGCTCCTTTAATTCCCAGCGATCCGCGCTTTGTTAGCGCGATCGCATTTTGTCGATCATCTCGTTGACTTAATCTGCGCCATTAAATAAGTTTGCCTGCAACCTGAAAACGTTTTCAGGTTTTTTCAGGAAATCGGTTTAAGGAGCGGCAATGAAACCCACCATGATGACTTACATCCACCAGCAGCCTGAGGTGCTGAGCAACCTGCTAGCGAACTATCCAGAAGGTTTGCCCGCGCTTGGCGCTGCAAAATCGGTGCTGGTGCTTGCCACAGGCTCCAGCATTAACGCCGCGCTAAGCGCAAAATATTATGTTGAACGGCTAACGGGCGTGCGCATCAGCGTGCAGGAGCCGTTTCATTTCCAGCATTACGAGCAGTGGGATCCCACCACCGATCTGGTTTTCGCGATTTCACAAAGCGGTGAAAGCACTTCAACGTTGGCCGCCATTGAGGCGCTCAAGCAGCAGCACGGCGTGGCAACCTGGGGAATGACCAGCAAGATGGCGAGTCCTCTCGCTCAGACGGTGGATCACGCCGTGGAGATCCGCAGCGGCGAAGAGCGCGTTGGCTACGTTACGAAAGGCTATTTAGCCACCATCATGACGCTGATGCTCATCGGCCTGCATAGCGCTCGCCAGAGCGGCCGTTTGAGTGCTGAACAAGAGCAACAAGAACTCGCGATGCTGCAGCGCGGTGCGGCAGCCCTTCCAGACATTATTGCGCGTACCGAAACCTTCTGGCAGCGCTGGCAGGCGGATCTTACCGCCGCGCCACGTTTTATCTCGATTGGCTTTGGTCCAGCATTGGGTGTGATTAAGGAGATGGAGACCAAGTTCAGTGAAACGGTACGCGTGCCTTCGCAGGGAATTGAGCTAGAGGCGTTTATGCACGGCCCCTATTTTGAGATTAACCCGCAGCACCGCCTGTTCTTTATTGATGTTGATGCGCCTGTTCGCGAACGTCTGCGCCTGCTACGTGACTATGAACAGCGCGTGACGCCTCATGTCTGGAGCCTGTGCCTGGGCGAAAGCAATGACGAACGCACGCTGGCGCTGGGTGTAGAAGTGAGCGAATGGATCGCGCCGCTGCTGCTGGTGGTGCCCTTCCAAATCCTGGCGCACCACATTGCGGAAGCGAAGGGCAACAATCTGCCGCAGCGTATTTTCACCGACTTTGGTGTGTCGATGAAGAGCAAAACCAAACCGGGCGATTACGACTAACATCGGGCGCGATGTAATAAGGATAACAACGATGAAACTCGATTACGTGAAGCTGGCGCAAGCCATCAAAGAGCAGATCGGCGGCGACGATAATATCAGCCATATCTCGCACTGCGCGACTCGCTTACGCCTGGCTATTCACGATATAGCCAAGGTCGATATTCCCGCAATTAGCGGTTTGCCGGGGGTGATTCGCGTCGTGAATGCACCAGGACAACTGCAGGTAGTCGTAGGCCCGCAGGTAGAGCAGCTGTATCAGGCCATGCAGCACGGTGCTGCACCGGTAGTGGAGCCCGCTAAACCGGGTACTGACGAACGCGGCCTTGCTGGAAAAATGCTGGCGACGCTTGGCGCTATTTTCACCCCCTATATCGGCGTGCTGGCTGGAATTGGCGTCATCAAAGGGGTTATGGTGCTGCTGCAAACGCAGGGTCTGGTTTCCAGTGATGACCTGCTTTTTGCCATGTTCAATGCCCTGGCCAGCGGCGTATTTGTCTTCTTGCCGCTGTTTATCGCCGTGACTGCCGCCGATCGTTTCGGGGCCAGCCGCTTCACCGCGCTGGCGCTAACCGCAGCAATGGTATTTCCTCTTACGCAGCCCGATCTGCCGCAGCACTTCGCCCTGTTTGGTTTGAGTATCAGCCTGAAAATTTACGGTGGAGCGGTGATCCCCGCGATTCTGGCGGTCCTGCTGCTGAGCAAAGTTGAACGCAAACTGAAGCAGTGGATTCCGGACGTCGCGGCGCTGGTTTTTGTGCCGTGTCTCGCGCTGATTATCTGTGGCTTTGTGGTATTTACCATCATCGGCCCGCTGGCCGATTACGTGGGGATCGGTATCGCCAATGGTTACAGCTGGCTATATCAGCTCAGTCCTATGATCTCCGGCGCTCTACTGGCGGGTATTGGCCAGCTGTTCGTGGTATTCGGTGTGCATTGGGGCATCATCCCCCTCGCGCTGATTAATATTCAGGTGCAGGGCTATGACACCATCATGGCGATGTTCATGTCGGCGGTGATGGGGCAGTTTGGCGCGGTGAGCGGCGCGATCTTTATTGCCCGTAATCTTCGTGACCGCCAGATTGCCATCTCGGCTTCGCTCTCCGCTTTCTTCGGCATTACTGAACCCGCGCTGTACGGCGTAAACCTCAAATTCCGCATGTTGTTTATCTTCGGCTGCATCGGTGCGGCGTTGGGCGGCGGCATTACCGGACTGCTACAGGTAAAAACCTACAGCTTCCTGCCAGTACTAAACGTGTTTGAACTCGGTCTGTTTGAAGGACCCGAGTCGAAAATGATTTATGAAGTGGCGGCAATTGCCGTGGCCTTCCTGGTCCCCTTCATTCTAACGCTGATTTATGGTCGCTGGACGCGGCCGAGTGTGACGACGCCCCGCGCCTGACGCGCAACATTTTTAAATACTGACCAACAGGGAATAGGTATGCGGCCGCTATCGCAGGGTTGCGTACACCTTAAGGAAATATAATGAACGCTTTACTTCAGGGAAAAAAAGTGGCGCTGCTGCCGTTGGCAACGTTGATGTTGTTTGCGGCACCGCCCGCGGTTGAAGCCGCAGGTTTTATTGAAGACAGCAAATTAGATGGCACGCTGTACTACTGGCAGCGCCATCGCGAACGCAAAGATCTCAATCCCGATAGTAGCCATTACCAGCACTATCAAACCAATTTGCATCACAGCACGCTGACTGGCGCGCTGGATTATCAATCGGGCTATCTGGCGGACGTTGTCGGCGTTGATATCGCCGCCTTTGGAACCTGGGATCTGTTTGAAGGAAGCCCGGCACATCCTAACGAAATTAGCTTTAGCCATGGTCCCTCTATGTGGGAAGACCGCGGCGTCGGCGAAAAAAATAGCCTCGATCTTTATCGTGCAGCGCTGAAGTTCAAGGCCGGTGATTATTGGCTACGTGCCGGTTATATCCAGCCGAGCGGCCAGACGTTGTTGGGTACGCAGTGGGGATTTTTACCCGGCACCTATCAGGGTGTTGAAGTCGGAGCTGTATATGATTATGGCTCAGCCGGGGCGCTGTCGCTTTCATGGATGGGAGCCAACAAATATAAAGCGCCGTGGTATCGCAAAATGTACGAGTTTCGCGAAATTGACCGCCAGACGCGCATTCGCTATTTGCATTCGTTAGGCGGCAAATACGACTTCAAAAACGGCAACACGCTTGAGCTGGCGTGGGGAGAATCACCGCACTATCTCGATAAATATTTCGCCAAGGCCGCGCGTCAAACCACGCTTTGGGAAAATCCGCTGAGCATGAGCTGGCAATTTTACGGCTCGCAGGATCGTACGGGCCGCCATGATGTTTATGATGAATTCGCCTGGCAACAAGGGTTAACGCTGGCGTATCAGGTGGATCGTTATCAGTTCCGTCTGGAGGGCAGTGTGGTGCACTCGCCGGGTAAACAGGGCTATTACACCGTCGCGATGACCCCGATTTACCCTAACTCCGCAGGCCGCATCGATATGTGGTGGGACTCGCGTTCTGACTTTAATGCCGACGGCGAGAAGGCGTTGTTTGCCGGCATGATGGTCGATCTCAGCGATATCCTCTGGCCTGGCGTTAGCATCGGCGGCTCCTTTGCCTGGGGCTGGGATGGCAAACCAGCGCGCGGTGGTGATTGGTCACAGAACCAGCGCCTGACCGAAACCGCCATTAATGGCGATCTGGTCTGGCAGGTGCAATCCGGCTGGGCTAAAGACACCGTATTTAAACTGCATCTCACCGCCTTCAATAATCATAGCGATAACCCAAGTTGGGGTGGTGGCTATGGCAACGTTTTCCAGGACGAAAAGGACATCAAATTCCTGATGATTGCCCCTTTTAGCCTGTTTTAATCACTCACGACACAAAGGATGATGAGTATGAGGATTCGTTTCTCCGCGCTAACCGCAGCGCTGCTGGTGGCCGGTCTCGCGCACGCCGAAACCCAGGTTTTAATTAATCAGGTGGGCTACGACATTGCCGCACCGAAAAACGCGATAGTGCAATTGACTGGCGAATCACGCGTTAAACCGCCGGTCAACTTTGTATTGCTCGACAGTGAAACCAATCAGCAAGTACTGAGCGGCACTTTACAACCGCAGGGGGAAGTGCAGAGTTGGGGCGATCGCACCTTCTACCGTGCCGATTTCTCGGGTTGGAAAAAAGCGGGGCGCTACGTGCTGCAAACCACCAGTAGCGATGGTGACGTCCGTTCGGGGCCCTTTATCATCGGTGCCGATTTGCTGGAACGCTACACGCTTTCTGATGTGATTGCTTACTTCAAAAGCCAGCGCGTTACCGGCCTGTTTGACAAAGCCGATCAGAAACTCCCGCTGCCAGCCGGCACAGGATCGGGCACCGTTGATGTGCACGGTGGCTGGTATGATGCCACCGGCGATTACGGTGTACACCTGTCACACCAAAATCTAACCTCCTATTTTAATCCACAGCAGGCTCCGCTGGTGGCCTGGAGCCTCTTGCGTGGATATCAACATCTTGGCGAAAGGCATAATCAGAATTTTGATGAGTATCGCCGACGTATGCTGGATGAAGGTCTCTACGGCGCAGATTTCCTGGTACGCATGAAACGTCCTGGTGAATCGTTCTTCCAGGCCATCTCCTCTCCGGGTAAAGAGAAGCTGGCGCAGGATCGGGTCATTGCTAATCCGAATTGGCGCACGCAGATTAAAGAGAAAGAGTCAGATTCAACCATTGTTGAGGAAGATGCCGTTGGGCCATTGGCGTGGCAGGCAAGCTTCCGTTCCGGTGCCGGTATGTCGATTGCCGCGCTAGCGCTGGCTAGCACCATGGAAAATGACGGTAACTTCAGTCGCAAACAGTATCTGCAAACCGCCGAAGACGCCTTTGCTTTCCTGCAAAAACACAATGTGCAGATGGTTAACGACGGTAAGGAAAATATCGTTGATGACTATACCGCGCTGTTGGCGGCAACTGAACTGTATCGTGCTTCGCATAAAGCTGACTATTTGGCGGCAGCACAACAGCGGGCGCAAAGCCTGATGGCGCGCCTGACATCTCTGGATAACTGGCATGATTACTGGAGAGCGGATGCGCAGCAGCGTCCCTTCTTCCACCCATCGGATGCTGGCCTGCCGGTGATCGCGCTGCTGGAGTATGCCCGCATTGCGTCCCCCGATCAGCAGACAAAAATCAAAGATACGGTGAAACGTTCACTGGGCTTTGAGCTGGCGGTGACAAAAGAAACCAGTAATCCGTTTGGCTATGCACGCCAGCTGATTCAGCTAAAAAATGGCGAGAAGCGCACCAGCTTCTTCTTCCCGCATGACAGTGAAGCCGCGCCGTGGTGGCAGGGTGAAAATGCGCGCGTCGCGTCGCTGGCTGCGGCGGCACGTCAGGCAATGCCGCTGTTTGCTGATGACAAAGCCTTTACGCTGCAGCTGCAAAATTATGCCTGGGATCAGCTTAACTGGATTCTGGGGAACAATCCGTATGACGTTAGCATGCTGACTGGCAGCGGTTATCGCCATATCAGCTATCTGTTCTTCAATTCATGGAAATACACCACGCTGCCGGGTGGCATTGTTAACGGTATTACCGGTGCATCCAATCAGGTTGCCGATGGCATCGCCTTCGACGAAGGTTATGCGGTTACACGAAAAGACGATGACTGGCGCTGGGCGGAGGGTTGGTTGCCTCATTCGGCCTGGTACTTGTATGCGGTCAGCTTACCTGACCGTCAGTAATCTTCACATTTGCCCGGCTTTTTCGCCGGGCATTTCTGTTTCACGCATCATCACTAATTGCATATTGTTACGGCAAACACCGGCAGTTCCTTGATTTTCGCCTACCACTTCCCGCGCCTCACCGCTAGAATGCAAACATCCTTGTCCCGCCAGATTGCCTCTTTTTACGGTTGAGCTGCGTTTAGCAGGTGGGTTGAGGGCCAGTTGAATGAACAAAGGTCAGGAATAGATGCGGATATTGCTCAGCAACGACGATGGAATTCATGCTCCCGGCATTCAGACGCTGGCTCGCGCGCTACGTGAGTTTGCTGAGGTGCAGGTGGTTGCGCCCGATCGCAATCGCAGTGGCGCATCAAACTCTCTGACATTAGAAACCCCGTTGCGCACTTTTACCCATGAAAATGGCGATATTGCCGTACAGATGGGGACGCCGACCGATTGCGTGTTTCTCGGTGTCAACAAGCTGATGCAGCCGCGTCCCGACATTGTCGTGTCGGGTATTAACGCCGGGCCTAATCTTGGCGATGACGTGATCTATTCCGGAACGGTTGCTGCGGCCATGGAGGGCCGGCATCTTGGACTGCCTGCACTCGCCGTCTCGCTCAATGGACATCAGCACTATGCTACCGCTGCGAGCGTAACCTGCACTCTGCTGCGCGCGCTCTCGCGGGTGCCATTACGTACCGGCCGCATTCTCAATATCAATGTCCCCGATCTACCGTTAGCCGAAATCAAAGGTTTTCGCGTCACACGCTGTGGTAGCCGCCATCCGGCCGATCAAGTGATCTGTACCGAGGATCCGCGCGGCCAGCCACTGTACTGGATTGGTCCGCCGGGTGAGAAGCTGGATGCTGGTCCGGATACGGATTTTGCCGCCGTCGATGCGGGCTATGTATCGCTTACCGCGCTACATGTGGATCTGACTGCACATGCTGCGCAAGAGGTATTGAGCGACTGGCTGCTGCAAGCCGAGGTAAAGCTGGCATGGTGAATCGGCGCATCGAAACGCTTTTGGAGCAACTGCGCGCGCAGGGCATTCATGATGAAAACCTGCTGAAAGCCATTGCTGAAGTGCCTCGTGAGCGTTTTATCGATGAGGCATTTGAGCATAAAGCGTGGGAAAACGTTGCCCTGCCCATTGGCAGCGGTCAGACCATCTCACAGCCTTATATGGTGGCGCGGATGACCGCACTGCTCGAACTCACACCGGAATCGCGCGTGTTGGAAATCGGCACCGGTTCGGGTTATCAGACCGCGATTCTGGCGCATCTGGTCAATCATGTTTACTCCGTAGAACGAATTAAAGGGTTGCAGTGGCAGGCTAAGCGCCGCCTCAAGCAACTCGATCTGCATAACATATCAACGCGGCATGGTGATGGCTGGCAGGGCTGGGCAGCGCGCGGTCCGTTCGATGCCATTATCGTGACTGCAGCGCCACCTGAAATTCCGACTTTGCTGATAGCGCAATTGGGCGAAGGCGGCAAAATGGTGCTGCCGGTGGGCGAGGACCAGCAAGTGTTGAAGCGTTTACGTCGCCAGGGCGGAGAACTGATTGAAGAAATCATAGAACCTGTCCGGTTTGTACCGCTGGTGCAGGGCGATCTGGCCTGAGCCGTTATTACGCAATTCTTCACAACTGTTACATGGCACGGCACAGTTGATATTGTTACTATCCTTGTTTATCAATGCTAAAAACCGTTTTTGACGTTACGCGCAGTGAATAATGCGGTTTCAGTCGTTACACATTAATATTCAGGGTTGCCATCACGGGGGATCAGTGAGCATGGGAAGCACAGTATTTCAATTACGCCGTTTGGCGGCACTTTCTTTGGTAGGTTTTTGGCTGGCGGGCTGTAGCTCAGGCGATAATACTCAGGCACCCATTAGCCAGGTAGGCAGTAACGGCGGCGACAGCGGTATGGCTTCAGCCCCAAGTGGTGGCATGATCTCCTCGCAAAACAGCGGTGTGCCAGCGATGCCGCGTGGTGGAATGTTAAGTGGTGGTACTTCTTCAGCGCCAACCTCTGGTGCAATGGTTAGTGATAATAATAATGTGACCACAGAAAATGGTCATATTGTGTACAATCGAAATTATGGGAATATTCCGAAAGGTAGCTACGGTGGCGAGACTTATACCGTAAAACGCGGTGATACCCTGTTCTATATTGCCTGGATTACCGGCAACGATTTTCGCGATCTGGCTCAGCGCAATAACATTGCAGCCCCATATGGCTTGACCGCAGGCCAAACGCTGCAGGTAGGTAACGCGAATGGCCAGACGATTACCGGCGGCAATGCGATAACCGTAGCGGATGCAACCCAGGGGGGCGTGCCTGCAACGCCAAACCAGACGCAAATTAAATCGACCCCTGTTGCACAGCAACCTGTTATTACGTATTCTGATGATTCGGGTAATTCGTCAGGTAGCAAATTGCTGCCGTCGAAAGGAGCAAATAATGTGGCAACGACCACAGCTCCGGTTGTCGCACCACCTACAGTCAGCAGCACGACAAATAGCACAACTCCAGTGGGAAGCTGGCGTTGGCCGACTGATGGGAAGATCATCGATAACTTCTCCGCTGCGGAAGGCGGAAACAAAGGAATCGATATCGCCGGTTCGCGTGGACAACCTGTTGTCGCCACAGCTTCGGGAAGAGTGGTGTACGCAGGCAACGCGCTCCGCGGGTATGGCAATTTAATCATCATCAAACACAATGATGACTACCTGAGTGCCTACGCCCACAACGACTCTATGCTGGTCCGGGAACAACAGGAAGTTAAGGCGGGGCAAAA
Source organism: Pantoea sp. NPDC088449 (assembly GCF_044753225.1). NCBI lineage: Bacteria > Pseudomonadati > Pseudomonadota > Gammaproteobacteria > Enterobacterales > Erwiniaceae > Pantoea > Pantoea sp. NPDC088449. The sequence goes on from NZ_JBIVMT010000004.1 coordinate 558,865, forward strand.
AATCGCTACCATGGGTAGCACCGGTACCAGTTCAGTAAGATTGCACTTTGAAATTCGTTACAAGGGGAAATCCGTAAACCCGTTGCGTTATTTACCGCAGCGATAATCCGGCAGAACCTTGGTTCTGCCCTTGGATCACGGGTAGGAGCCGCTAATGAACCAGAATACGCTGAAAGTTACCGATTTAAATGAAGATGCGGAATTCGAGGAAAACAACGGAGCTGAGGTTTTTGATGAGAAGGCTCTCGTTGAGAACGAACCTAGTGATAACAACGACGTAGCGGAAGAAGAGCTGTTGTCACAGGGTGCGACGCAACGCGTTTTGGATGCGACGCAGCTTTACCTCGGAGAGATTGGTTACTCACCACTGCTGACGGCAGAAGAAGAAGTCTTCTTTGCGCGCCGTGCACTGCGGGGTGATATTCCTTCTCGCCGCCGCATGATTGAAAGTAACTTACGCTTGGTGGTAAAGATTGCCCGCCGTTATAGCAATCGTGGTCTGGCTCTGCTGGATCTGATTGAAGAGGGTAATCTTGGCCTGATTCGCGCTGTAGAGAAGTTTGACCCAGAACGTGGGTTCCGTTTCTCAACATACGCCACCTGGTGGATTCGTCAGACAATTGAACGGGCGATCATGAATCAAACCCGTACTATCCGTCTGCCGATTCACATTGTTAAAGAGCTGAATGTTTATCTGCGTACCGCGCGTGAACTTTCGCACAAGCTTGATCATGAGCCAAGTGCTGAAGAAATTGCCGAGCAGTTAGACAAGCCAGTTGATGATGTCAGCCGTATGCTGCGTCTCAACGAGCGCATCACCTCGGTTGATACACCTTTAGGTGGCGATTCCGAAAAAGCGCTGCTGGATATCCTGGCCGATGAAAAAGACAACGGCCCGGAAGACACCACGCAGGACGATGATATGAAACAAAGCATCGTTAAGTGGTTGTTTGAACTGAATGCCAAGCAGCGTGAAGTGTTGGCGCGTCGTTTCGGCCTATTAGGCTATGAAGCGGCAACGCTGGAAGATGTGGGCCGTGAAATCGGGTTGACCCGTGAACGTGTCCGTCAGATTCAGGTGGAAGGGCTGCGTCGTCTGCGCGAAATCCTGCAGACACAGGGCCTGAACATTGAAGCACTGTTTCGTGAATAAGCGTTAACTAACCAGTAAAAAAGGTGACCTTTAGGTCACCTTTTTTTTTCCTGGATTCAGACGATTATGAGGATACGCAATGCACTGATTGTTTATCCCCAGCTAATGCTAGACCAGCGTTTTGAGCCGGTAAATCCATTCCAGCGCTTGTTTTGGCGTTAGACTATCGGGATCCAGCGCCTCAAGAGCGTCGACTGCCGGAGAGGTTTCAGCGACCAAAAGCTGCATTTGTGATCCTTCAACCGTTGATGCAGCAGAACTGCCAGATAACGCTTCCAGCTCTTTAAGCTTGTTACGCGCGCGCTTAATTACCTCTTTAGGTACGCCCGCCAACGCTGCTACAGCAAGACCATAACTTTTACTCGCCGCACCATCCTGTACGCTGTGCATAAAGGCGATGGTATCGCCATGCTCAACGGCATCCAGGTGCACATTCACCACGCCTTCCATTTTCTCAGGCAGGGTTGTCAGCTCAAAATAGTGGGTGGCGAACAGCGTCATGGCCTTAATGCGATTTGCCAGGCTCTCGGCGCACGCCCATGCCAGCGATAGCCCATCATAGGTAGAAGTGCCGCGACCAATTTCATCCATCAACACCAGGCTATTTTCGGTGGCGTTATGCAGAATGTTGGCGGTTTCAGTCATCTCTACCATAAAGGTTGAGCGACCAGAAGCCAGATCGTCGGCTGCACCAACGCGGGTAAAAATACGATCAATTGGGCCGATGACCGTCTCTTCCGCCGGCACATAGCTGCCAATCCACGCCATTAATGCAATCAATGCAGTCTGGCGCATATAGGTACTTTTACCACCCATATTCGGCCCGGTGATGATCAACATGCGACGCTGGGGTGAGAGCGATAGCGGGTTAGCGATAAAGGGCTCTTTTAGCACCTGTTCAACCACAGGATGGCGCCCAGCAGTAATACGAATGCCGGCTTTTTCTTGTAACACCGGACGGCAGTAATTAAGTGTCCAGGCACGTTCGGCCAGGTTTGCTAACACATCCAGTTCTGATAGCGCGGCCGCGCTGATTTGCAGCGCTTCGAGATGTGGCAATAAGCGATCGAATAACTCATCATAAAGGCCTTTTTCCAGCGCCAGCGCTTTGCCTTTCGATGTCAGAACTTTGTCTTCGTACTCTTTCAGTTCAGGAATGATATAACGCTCGGCATTTTTAAGCGTCTGGCGGCGTACGTAGTGAATTGGTACCAGATGACTTTGTCCGCGACTAACCTGAATGTAATAGCCGTGGATGGCATTAAAGCCGACTTTGAGCGTGTCCAGCCCCAGCTTTTCACGCTCACGGATCTCCAGACGATCAAGATAATCGGTCGCGCCATCCGCCAAAGCTCGCCATTCATCCAGTTCTGCATTATAGCCGGGTGCAATCACGCCACCGTCGCGCACCAGTACCGGCGGAGATTCAATGATGGCCTGCTCCAGCAGCTCGCGCAGTTCCTTGAACTCACCCATTTGCGATCGCAGATTGACCAGCTGAGTTGCCTCAGCCCCTTCAAGCAGCTGATTTAATTCCGGGAGCTGCTGGAAAGCGTGGCGCATACGCGCTAGATCGCGTGGGCGAGCGGTGCGGAGTGCCAGGCGCGCCAGAATACGCTCCAGATCGCCTACCTGCCGCAACACTGGCTGCAAATCCTGACTAAGCGATTGCAACTCAGCGATAGATTCCTGACGGCGTGCGATAGTGGTGACATCGCGCAGCGGCATATGCAGCCAGCGTTTCAGCATGCGGCTGCCCATTGGCGTAACTGTTTTATCCAGGATCGCCGCCAGCGTATTCTCGATGCCGCCTGCCAGATTCTGAGTGATCTCCAGATTACGGCGCGTAGCAGCATCCATAATCACGCTGTCCTGCTGACGCTCCATACTCAGCGAGCGGATATGCGGCAGCGAGGTGCGTTGCGTATCTTTGACATATTGCAACAGGCATCCTGCGGCGCGCAGGGCAAGATGCGCCTGTTCGACGCCAAAGCCACTGAGATCGCGGGTACCAAATTGCAGATTGAGCTGCTGGCGCGCAGTATCGATTTCATACTCCCAAAGAGGACGACGGCGCAGGCCGCGGCGCTGGTCAATCAGCGCCATGGCCTGAAAATCTTCGGGGTAGAGTAACTCGGCCGGATTAGTGCGCTGCAACTCGGCTGCCATGGTTTCCAAATCGGCAGGTTCACTTAGGCGGAATCGACCAGAACTGATATCCAGTGTTGCATAGCCAAAACCGCGCTGGCTCTGGAAGATGGCGGCGAGGAGATTATCCTGACGCTCTTGTAGCAACGCTTCATCACTGATGGTGCCGGGCGTAACAATGCGCACGACTTTTCGCTCTACCGGGCCTTTGCTCAGGGCGGGATCGCCAATCTGCTCACAGATCGCTACTGATTCGCCGAGCTGGACCAGCTTTGCCAGATAACCTTCTACTGCATGGTAAGGCACGCCGGCCATTGGGATCGGTTCACCCGCGGATGCACCGCGTTTGGTTAACGAGATTTCCAGCAGCTGCGAGGCGCGTTTCGCATCATCGTAAAACAGCTCATAGAAATCGCCCATGCGATAAAACAGCAGAATGTCAGGATGATCGGCCTTCAGGCGCAGGTATTGCTGCATCATGGGCGTGTGGATGGCGAGATCCTTGTCAATAGACTCTTTCATAATACCCTAACTTGTTTTATTGATTTCAGGTGCACGTAATGGCTAACCATAAGCTTTTGATTTAACTTCCTAAAATCGAAATTCTATCTCTAATGTATCCAGGTTACTTTGCAGAAGAGTGCCTGGTGGTGCTGAACGGATGGAGGCAAAAGTAAGTGAAAATCATCATCATGGCCGACTGCGGTCAAAAATGCGACCGGTTAACATCAAACCAGAAATGATTACCATTAGCCGTATCTTATCACTGACAACAACTGAGTTTCACCAGCGGGATTGAGGATAAAGGGATGTGTTACTCAAAGGGCCTGGCCCTTCTCTCAATGCATATCCAGCGGGAAAGACGTTAACAGAGTAACCACCGGAAATGCATCGGATTTTGCTAGTTTTGGTCACGCACGCGAGGCGGCTCGCAAGATTACACGCTTGTCTAAACAATCACTTCAGAACGGGAATAGAGGGGGAATGACATGCCTATCAAAATAGGCTAACTGTCGTATCTTTCCCGGCAGGTAACGCAAAAAGTGGGAGGAGATTAATCTTGCTTGGGGGGCGCCTCAATTATAGGCCATAGTAAATGTTGCGTTGGCATTGGCGGTTCCGCCATCAATAGGGTCGCTGAGCTGATAATAGCGAGCAATCAAAGGCACACTAAAGTTTCCCGCTCTAGTCACCGTGCCGAAATCTACTGGCGAACCCAATTTTATAGGTGTTGTACCTTTTAATAACTGAATGCCAATCCCTTTCGCCTGATCTTCACCTGCATTTAAGGCTAAGACACTAGCTGGACCAGCGATGGGGCCATCAAGCGTAACGCTGACTCTGACATTTTCATCACAGTCGAGGTCAATATTAAACCCTTTCGGTTTAGCTGTGGTTCCAACGCCCTTAAAGTCTAAACTACTTACATTAGCGAGTTTGACATCAATTACCGTATTTTTTACGCTGCAGGCCACAGGAATGATTTTATTACTGCCGGTTAAGGACAATGAGGTGTAATATCTTGGATCAGTCACACTCAGCGCCCGACCAATTTCTCCCGTTGTAATTTCACCTGCTCCAACCGAGTTAGCACTCGTTTTGACTAGTTCAACCTGGTAACTGAGTAAAAAGAATGGATTATCTGCTTCGCCCTTTTCTTCAAAAGGATATGCCCATTCATTGGCTCCTGACTGCTTAATCCTGATCCCAATACCGCTAATGTTAGTATTGAATACCCGGTTGCCATATGAACTTAGCGTATTGAAAAGCACTGTTCTTCCCCCCCAAGTCCAGTCCGTGGTACACACAAACACAGCATTATTTGATCCTAATACATATTTAGACGCCACAATGTGCCCAATCGGTGCGTCGCGGGGGACATATATATCACCAAAGTTTACTGAGGTTTTTACCGGTCCGGTGTGGCCGGGCATCCATTTACAAACGGCTAAAGCTGAATCTGAGATTATTAATAATGTCACCAGAATAAAATAGAACAGTGAGGTTCTCGTTTTCATTTTGTTCCCTGGTTATCCTTCTTATATATCATTTTTTGATTTTTTAAATGTTACTTCCAAAAGCATAAGTGATATTAAATACTATTCTTTATGCCGCGCATAAATCTGCTATTGCTACACTCTTCATTCTAAAATCAGCGCTGAGTGCTGTTGAAGATAATTGCCTGTAATACTTTAAAGTTGCTGCTGTAGATAGTTTAAATTCTTTTCCGTTTTAGCGGCAACAGGGGAATGTCCTGGGTTTGCGTGGGAAAATGCTTAAGTTTTGAGTGTAAAAAAATCAGCTCTTCCTGCTCGAAATAGCAAGAATCGCGGATATGGCATACATGATTATTGCAATCCTCTAAAACGGCGAAAAAATGACACCTTTTTAAGACATAGCTCTGTATCCCTCTCCGATGAACGATTACCATTAGTGATTACGTTTTCACTTGGCTTATGGATATCCAATGCGTTTTAAGGTTGCTCTTCTCCCGCTTATTATTCTGCTCGCTGCCTGCAGCAGTAAGCCTGCATCCCATCAGCAACCCGCCGTTGTTCCTGCACCAAAAGGCGGTTTCTTACTTGAGCCTTCACATGCTGTTCAACCCATGTTTGGCGATTTTGCCGGTAACCCTGCCGCCGAGCAGTTTATCGACCAAATGGTGGCAAAACATGGCTTTAACCGTGAACAACTGCATGCCGTTATTGGCCAGGCGAAGCGATTGGATTACGTGTTACGTCTGATGGATCAGCAGGCCCCGAGCTATACGCCGCCAACCGGTCCAAATGGCGCGTGGATACGCTATCGCAATAAATTTATTACGCCGGATAACGTGCAGAATGGCGTGGCATTCTGGAATCAGTATCAGGATGCGCTCCAACGCGCCCAGCAGGTTTACGGCGTACCGCCGGAAATCATTGTCGGCATTATTGGTGTGGAAACACGTTGGGGCAGGGTGATGGGTAAAACGCGTCTGCTAGATGCATTAGCAACGCTGTCATTCAGCTATCCACGTCGTGCGGCCTACTTTAGCAGCGAACTGGAGACCTTCCTGCTGATGGCGCGCACAGAACAAGATGATCCGCTGGATCTACGCGGCTCATTTGCCGGGGCGATGGGCTATGGGCAGTTTATGCCGTCTTCATATAAAGAGTATGCCGTCGATTTTAATGGCGACGGACATATCAATCTTTGGGATCCGGTTGATGCGATTGGCAGCGTAGCTAATTACTTCAAAGAACATGGCTGGCGTGCGGGCGAAAACGTAGCGGTGCCCGCCAGCGGTCAGGCTCCGGCACTTGAGAATGGCTTTAAGACCCGCTACCCGGTAAGCACATTAGCCGCAAGTGGTTTAACGCCGCAGGGCTCCCTGGACGGAAACAATCAGGTTAGCTTATTGCGTTTAGATCTCGGCACCAGTTATCAATATTGGTATGGCCTGCCTAACTTTTACGCCATCACGCGCTATAACCACAGTACGCACTATGCCATGGCGGTGTGGCAGCTAGGTGAAGCCGTCGCGAAAGCGCGCCAGGGCAACATGCTTTAATGCTGTCCATATAAAGTGTATGGGTATAAGATGGCGCCCCTTTTGCGGTGCCATCTTCACCGCATCCGACTTCTGAGGAGCGCTTATGAGTACCTTACCTGCTTGCCCTGTCTGCCAGGCTGATTACACCTGGCAAGATGGCGATAACCTGAATTGCCCATCTTGTGGACATATCTGGACCGCAAATGCCGATGATGCAGCGGAGGGTTTAGTGGTCCGCGATGCGAATGGCAACCTGTTAGTGGATGGCGATAGCGTTACCGTGGTCAAAGATCTTAAGGTTAAAGGCAGCTCTTCCACGCTGAAAATTGGTACCAAAGTAAAAAGCATTCGCTTAGTCGAAGGCGATCATAATATTGATTGCAAAATTGATGGCTTTGGTCCGATGAAACTCAAATCTGAGTTTGTGAAAAAGAACTAATGACAGGACGGCACTGCGCCGTCCTGCCTGTTTCAACTCAGCAAACGATCCACGTCCTCGCACTGTTCCGCTGTCAGCTCGCCACCATAATTGCGCGAGTAAGCGTTCATGGAGCCAAATCGGCGAGCAACGGCAGTTTTAATGGTGGTAACAAAATCATCACCAATGCTGTAAATCGCCATCAGTTTTCCGATGCGCTGTTGGATCTCACAGAGCTGTGCTAAATCGTCCGCACGCCAGGCCTGCATCGCGCGAGCAAACAGTTCGGGCACAATATTGTTCAATCCTGAAATCACCCCGGATCCGCCCGCTAAAAGATTGGGCAGTAAATATTCGTCGTAGCCGGAAAGCACGGTGAAATCGCTGCGCACCTTTTTCGTTTCTTCAATTAACGCACGGTTGTGCGACAAACAATCCATGGTGTCTTTAATACCGATAAAATTAGGCAACTCTGCCGCCAGTTCCGCCACCAGGTTAGGCGTTAAATCGCAGCCGGTGCGTGCAGGAAAATTATAGGCAAACCATTTGCCGCCTAACTGTTTATCCAGAGCTTTGAAATAGCTCAGCAGCTGTTTCTGTGTCTGCCCATAATAATAGGGGGGTAACACCATCACAGCATCAAACCCGCTTTGCCAGGCGGCATTTGCTAGCTGCAACATATCCGGGATGCAGGTGCTTGAGACATTGGCCACCATCGTCAGCGGCGAAAGTTGTCTCGCTTCGCGTATCAGTAATAGCCGCTCCTGCTGAGTAAGCGATGCAAACTCGCCAATGCTGCCCATCAACAGCAGGGTATCAATACCCGATTGACTGAGACGTGAAAAGTGTCGCCCGAGCGCATCCATATCCAGATTATTGTTGCTGTCAAAGGGCGTCACTGATGGACACCATACGCCGGTTAATACAGGTTGCGCAGACATAGCTATCTCCATCATAAAAATGAAACGTCGTTTTAATTTAGTGTCATCGACGTACGCTAACCAGTCGGCGGGGCTAAAAAGGTGAGGTATCGCACTTTTCTCTTTCTATTCTGAAGAGAAAAGCAGGTAGTGTGTGCCTCTTCAGCCAAGACAGGAGCATTGCCATGCAAGACTGGAATCCACAGTTGTATCGTCAATTCGAATCTGAGCGTACGCGTCCGGCGCGAGAGCTATTGGAGCGTATACCGCACACAGATGTGCGCTTTGCTGTCGATCTCGGCTGCGGCCCTGGAAACAGTACGGAGTTGTTGACCCACGCCTGGCCGAATGCGCAGATAACCGGCATTGACAGCTCTGAAGCGATGTTGGTGCAGGCACGTGAGCGGCTACCAAATTGCCATTTTCAGCAGGCGGATATTCGCACCTGGCAAGCCGAGCAACCGCAGCAGGTCATCTATGCAAACGCTTCATTACAGTGGTTAACCGATCACCCTACGTTACTGCCACATCTGGTGAACCAGCTGGCCGTCGGTGGCGTATTGGCTATTCAAATGCCCGACAATCTTGAAGAACCATCACACCGCTTGATGCGTGAAGTCGCTGCGAGTGAAAAATGGCAGGGGCTGATTTCGCCGCAGGCGGCCGACCGCAAACGGCTGCTTACCACCGATCGCTATTACGATCTGTTAACTGATGCGGGCTGTCAGGTTGATATCTGGCGTACGACCTATTATCACCTGATGGCGGATACGCAGGGCATCATTACCTGGTTGCGCGCCACCGGGCTACGTCCTTTCCTCTCGGCGCTGGATGAAGCGCAGCAAGCTGCCTTTCTCCATGATTACCATCAGGCACTGATTCCTGCCTATCCTGTTCGCAATGATGGCCGGGTTTTGCTGGCTTTCCCGCGACTGTTTATGGTTGCAGTGAAAACCCGTTAAGGTAACTGGAAGCGAGTGCGCAGAATTGGTCGATCAAGGTTGAAAAGGGCTTTTCGGCGCACCATTTACTGCTAACGTTAAGCGCCACACCGGGAGAAGCCAATGAACGATGAACAGTTACAGCACTTAAGTCGCCACATTGGCGAGCAGTTGAAGAGACGTAAGGCCACGGTAACCGCGGCGGAATCGTGTACCGGGGGCTGGATTGCCAAAGTGTTTACTGACATTAGCGGAAGCTCCGCCTGGTTTGAGCGCGGTTTCGTGACGTACAGTAATGAAGCTAAGCAGCAGATGGTGGGCGTACATCGTACGACATTAGAGCAGTATGGCGCCGTTAGCGAACAAACTGTGCGTGAAATGGCAAGCGGCGCCAGACAGGCAGCGTCGGCAGAATACGCAATTGCTGTCAGTGGCATTGCGGGACCGGATGGCGGCTCTGTCGATAAACCAGTGGGTACCGTCTGGTTTGCTATTGCGGGTCCAGAGGGGCGCGTATTAGCGCAGCGTAAGATCTTTGCCGGTGACCGGGATGCAGTACGTCGTCAGTCAGTAGCTTGGGCGCTACAAACACTGCTTGATGAATTTCTGACAAATTAAACTTGATACTGTATGACCATACAGTATAATTAGCAGCAACAGAACGAGCGACATACTTGATGTCGGCTCACCCAGTATGATTAGGAGTAGAAATGGCGATCGACGAGAATAAACAGAAGGCTTTAGCTGCCGCACTGGGCCAGATTGAGAAGCAATTTGGTAAAGGCTCCATCATGCGCTTGGGTGAAGACCGCTCAATGGATGTCGAAACCATCTCTACGGGTTCACTGTCACTGGATATCGCGCTTGGCGCGGGTGGCTTGCCGATGGGACGTATCGTTGAGATTTACGGACCAGAATCTTCAGGCAAAACTACGCTGACCCTGCAGGTTATTGCTGCCGCGCAGCGCAAAGGCAAAACCTGCGCCTTTATCGATGCTGAACACGCGCTGGATCCCGTGTATGCAAAAAAACTGGGTGTCGATATCGACAACCTGCTGTGCTCGCAGCCGGACACCGGCGAGCAAGCGCTGGAGATCTGTGATGCGCTGGCACGCTCAGGTGCGGTTGACGTGATCATCGTCGACTCCGTGGCAGCACTGACGCCGAAAGCGGAAATTGAAGGCGAGATCGGTGATTCGCATATGGGTCTGGCCGCGCGTATGATGAGCCAGGCGATGCGTAAGCTGGCCGGTAACCTGAAGCAGTCCAACACGCTGCTGATCTTCATAAACCAGATTCGTATGAAAATTGGTGTGATGTTCGGTAACCCAGAAACCACAACCGGTGGTAATGCACTGAAATTCTACGCCTCTGTCCGCTTGGATATCCGCCGCATCGGTGCGATCAAAGAGGGCGATGAAGTGGTGGGTAGCGAAACCCGCGTGAAAGTCGTGAAGAACAAAATTGCGGCACCGTTTAAGCAGGCTGAATTCCAGATCATGTACGGCGAAGGTATTAACACCTTTGGTGAATTGGTGGATCTTGGCGTGAAACACAAACTGGTTGAAAAAGCCGGTGCGTGGTACAGCTATAACGGTGAGAAAATTGGTCAAGGTAAAGCGAACTCAACCAACTTCCTCAAAGAGAATCCGGCGATCGCTAATGAAATCGACAAGAAGTTACGTGACTTGCTGTTGAGCGGAGATGCCGCGGCGGCAGAGACTGCGACTATCTCTGCTGAGGATCGCGAAGAAGCTAGCGAAACCAACGAAGATTTCTAAAATAACAACGGGAGCAGAAATGCTCCCGTTTTGCTTTTCCCCCGCCAGCGCTTTTCCTCCTCGTCTTCTTGCTTTACCCTGCGACCCTGCACGACGGTTAGAACAAGGTTGATCACATGTCATCATCATCAGCGGCACCTGCACCAACATATTCCCGTTTACTCGACCGTGCCATGCGCATTCTTGCGCAGCGTGACCATAGCCGCGAAGAGTTGAAGCGTAAACTTCAGCTCTCTTCCCAACGCGCCGCTTACCTACAGCAGCAAGAAAACATACCGATTCCAGAAGAGTTACTGGAGAAAGTTCTCGACTGGTGTCAGGAAAGCGGATGGTTAAACGACCAGCGCTTTACTGAACGCTTCATTCAAAGCCGTGCCCGAAAGGGGTATGGTCCTCAGCGCGTCCGGATGGAGCTGCAGCAAAAAGGGATCGACCGGGACGAGATTAACCAGGCTCTATTTGATACAGAGGTTGACTGGAGCCAGTGTGCTGCCGATCTCGCCAGGCGCAAGTTTGGCGAGCCATTGCCCCAAACCTGGGCTGAGAAAAGCAAAGTGCAGCGCTTTTTAATGTCAAAAGGCTTTATGATGGAAGATATTCAGGCTGTTTTCAGAAATAGTGACGACTGAAAGGCGATGTGATTTTACTTCCCACTGAAGAAAATTTATCTTATTCCCACTTTTTGTTCCTCAATCAGCGGCAGGCCGGATGGATGTGGTTTGTCTGCGAAAGGGAACGTTCGTTAGCGTGATTCCAGGAATTTTATGAGCAAGAGCACTGCTGAGATCCGTCAAGCGTTTCTCGATTTTTTTCATAGCAAGGGGCATCAGGTTGTAGCTAGTAGCTCCCTCGTGCCAAACAACGATCCGACATTGCTGTTTACCAATGCCGGAATGGTCCAGTTTAAAGACGTTTTCCTCGGGCAGGACAAGCGCGACTATAGCCGTGCAACTACGTCCCAACGTTGTGTACGTGCCGGTGGCAAGCATAACGATTTAGAAAACGTGGGCTACACGGCGCGTCACCACACCTTCTTTGAAATGTTGGGCAACTTCAGCTTTGGCGATTACTTCAAGAAAGAGGCGATCGCTTATGCATGGGAACTGCTGACGGGTGAGCAGTGGTTTAAGCTGCCAAAAGAGCGTCTCTGGGTGACCGTCTATGAAACTGACGATGAAGCCTTTGAAATTTGGGCCAACGATATTGGTGTACCGCGTGAGCGTATTATCCGTATCGGTGACAACAAAGGTAGCGCCTACGCATCTGATAATTTCTGGCAGATGGGCGACACTGGCCCTTGTGGCCCGTGTACCGAGATTTTCTACGATCATGGCGATCATATCTGGGGTGGCCCTCCGGGCAGCCCGGAAGAGGATGGCGATCGTTACATCGAGATCTGGAACATCGTCTTTATGCAGTTTAACCGTCAGGCCGACGGTACCATGCAGCCGCTGCCAAAACCTTCCGTCGATACCGGTATGGGGCTGGAGCGTATTGCTGCGGTGTTGCAGCACGTTAACTCCAACTACGAAATCGACCTTTTTGCCAAATTGATCAAATCCGTTGCGCAGGTGACTGGTGCGACCGATCTGGATAATAAGTCGCTGCGCGTTATTGCTGACCATATTCGCTCTTGCGCCTTCCTGATCGCCGATGGTGTGATCCCGTCGAATGAAAACCGCGGCTATGTATTGCGTCGTATCATTCGTCGCGCAGTGCGTCATGGCAACATGCTGGGGGCGAAAGATGCTTTCTTTTACAAGCTGGTAGCGCCATTGATTGAAGTGATGGGCGCAGCGGGTGAAGATCTGAAGCGTCAGCAGAAGCATGTTGAAAATGCGCTGAAAAATGAAGAAGAGCAGTTTGCTAAAACTCTGGAGCGTGGACTGGCGCTGCTGGATGATGAACTGGCGAAATTGCAGGGCGATACGCTTGACGGCGAAACGGTCTTCCGTTTGTACGATACCTTCGGCTTCCCGGCGGATCTGACGGCTGATGTGTGCCGCGAACGCAATCTGAAGATCGATGAAGCGGGCTTTGAAGCGGCAATGGAACAACAACGCCAGCGCGCGCGTGAAGCCAGTGGTTTTGGTGCTGACTACAACAATGTTATCCGCATTGATGCTGCGACCAACTTTAAAGGTTATGACCATCTGGAACTGAATGCTGTTGTTCAGGCACTGTTCGTTGATGGCCAGCAAGTTGAGCAGATTGACGCAGGCCAGGATGCGGTTGTCGTTCTCGAGGAAACGCCATTTTACGGCGAGTCGGGTGGACAGGTTGGCGATACCGGCGTGCTGACTGGGCAGAATGCTGAATTTAGCGTTCAGGATACGCAGAAGTATGGTAAAGCGATTGGTCATATCGGTAAGCTGAGCCACGGTCAATTACGCGTTGGCGATCGTTTACATGCGCAGGTTGATGAAGCTCGCCGCGCACGCATCCGACTGAACCACTCCGCCACGCACTTGCTGCATGCTGCGCTGCGTCAGGTTTTAGGTGACCACGTTGGACAGAAAGGCTCACTGGTTAACGACAAGTATCTGCGTTTCGACTTCTCGCATTTTGAGGCGATGAAGCCGCAGGAAATCCGTCAGGTTGAGGATATTGTCAATGCGCAGATTCGCCGCAACCTTGCGGTTGAAACGGAGATCATGGACCTCGACGACGCGAAACAGAAAGGCGCAATGGCGCTGTTTGGCGAGAAATATGATCAGCGCGTCCGTGTGCTGACCATGGGCGATTTCTCTACCGAGCTGTGTGGTGGTATCCACGCACTTCGTACCGGTGATATCGGTCTGTTCCGTATTCAGTCTGAATCGGGTACTGCGGCCGGTGTACGTCGTATCGAAGCCGTAACGGGTGAAGGCGCACTGGCGCAAATTAATGCGCAGAGCCAACAGTTGCAGGATGTCGCGCAGCTGGTGAAGGCCAACAGCAGTAATCTCAACGAGAAAGTGCGCGGCCTGGTTGATCACGTCCGCGCGCTGGAAAAAGAGTTACAACAACTTCGCGATCAGCAAGCAGCGCAGGAAAGCGCTTCACTGAGCAGCAAAGCAGTTGAAATTAAAGGCACTAAGTTGTTAGTGAAAGAACTGAGCAATGTTGAGCCAAAAATGTTGCGTACCATGGTTGACGATCTGAAAAACCAGTTAGGTTCTGCCATTATCGTGCTGGCAACCGTTGATGAAGGAAAAGTTTCACTGATTGCTGGCGTGACCAAAGATCTCACTGACCGCGTAAAAGCTGGCGAACTGGTGGGCGAACTGGCCTCTCAGGTTGGCGGTAAAGGCGGTGGTCGCCCAGATATGGCTCAGGCAGGCGGAACCGATCCGCAGGCGCTGGCTGGCGCGCTGGCTGGCGTGCAGGAATGGGTCAGTAACCGACTGTAACGTATAAAACTTCGCATTGTGATAAGCGCCAGAAGCCCGTTTTCTGGCGCTTTTTTAACGCGGTGCGCACCAGGTAATGACAAAGTCCGGTTGATGTAGTGTATTTCGGCTAAACTAACTATCAGCAGAATGTATTGGCATGGCGAAGCACAATGGTGTATTTGTCATAGGCATTGTTCAGCGTTATATGATGGATACGGCCGGGAGACCGAACAAGCCCGACTCTTTTAATCTTTCAAGGAGCAAAGAATGCTTATTCTAACTCGTCGAGTTGGTGAAACCCTCATGATTGGCGATGAGGTGACTGTAACGGTGCTGGGTGTTAAGGGTAACCAAGTCCGCATTGGTGTTAACGCGCCTAAAGAAGTTTCGGTACATCGCGAAGAGATCTATCAGCGTATTCAAGCCGAAAAAACTCAGCAAACGAGTTACTAACGGATTCAGCGCCTCGCTAATCAGCGAGGCGCTACCGGTTTCCTCTATCTTTCTGCCTTTTCTCTCTCTTTCTCTCTCATCTTCCTTTCGCGTTCCTGAATGTCTTTGTTCCCATTTTATTATCTGTAACGTCCTTTCTTTGTTGATAAATCACTCTTTTTGTCGTCAAAACATCCGAATTGAGTGTCATTTGTGCAATCAAACAAATGGCTGGAAATAAATGTTTGACTTATAAGTCCGGGAAAGTAATATGTGCGCCACGCAGTGCCGATGAGCAGAAACAAGTTCAGAAGCACGGTTCGGAAGAACGCGTAAGGTGAGGTGGCCGAGAGGCTGAAGGCGCTCCCCTGCTAAGGGAGTATGCGGTCAAAAGCTGCATCCGGGGTTCGAATCCCCGCCTCACCGCCATTTCCGATGCATCCATAGCTCAGCTGGATAGAGTACTCGGCTACGAACCGAGCGGTCGGAGGTTCGAATCCTCCTGGATGCACCATTCGGAAAGATGAAGTAAGAGTGAACGAGCAGTTCCTTTCATGGTGAGTTGTTAGCACCCTGCGTTGTACAAGAATTAATTCGATGCATCCATAGCTCAGCTGGATAGAGTACTCGGCTACGAACCGAGCGGTCGGAGGTTCGAATCCTCCTGGATGCACCATATTCTCGAATATGGAAAGTGCCTCAGTGTGTCATGGCGTGATAAACGTTCAGTAAACACTAAGGAGGATAACGTTGCTTTAGCAACGGCCTGAAGGGCGAGGCGGTAGCCGAGTAATCCTCCTGGATGCACCATTCTTAGTATCATCCTCAGGTTGTTTCAGTTAGTCCATCGTAAGAAAACCTCAATGCATCCATAGCTCAGCTGGATAGAGTACTCGGCTACGAACCGAGCGGTCGGAGGTTCGAATCCTCCTGGATGCACCATTCCTCTTCAAACCTCTCAAAATTTCTTCAGCGGTAACTCGATGCATCCATAGCTCAGCTGGATAGAGTACTCGGCTACGAACCGAGCGGTCGGAGGTTCGAATCCTCCTGGATGCACCATCTCTTCTTCGATACTTTTCTGTTTTTGACTCTCAGTTTCTGAATCCTGCGGCAATCAAATCAACTTGTAAAAAAATCGCTGAATTAACCGGCGTTTATCTTCGGCATTGCACTCTGACCTTTTTCCTAAAACGAAAAATGCTAATGCTTTCAAAGCATTTGCGGTTAAGCGCGCCTGGCGACAACCTGAGCGCATTACGCTAAAGTAATGGCTCATTTTGTGGTACTCGACGGAGTGACAATGTACGACCAATATGACGCCCTGATTTTCGATATGGACGGCACCATTCTCGATACTGAGCCGACACATCGAAAAGCCTGGCAGCAGGTGTTGAGCCGCTATGGTTTCACCATGGATGAAGAAAAAATGGTGGGTTTCAACGGTGCGCCAACCTGGCAACTGGCGCAGTTCATTGTTGAGCAGAATAATGCCAGTCACGATCCACATCTGCTGGCGGCGGAAAAAACCGCTGCACTGAAAGCAATGCTGTTGGATGATGTGCGCCCGCTTCCGTTGATGGACGTCGTCAAGGCTTATCATGGTCGTCGTCCGATGGCGGTAGGCACCGGCAGCGAGCACAGTCTGGCGAAAGCACTGCTTGAAGAGTTAGGTGTTTACCACCTGTTTGATGCGGTTGTCGGGGCTGATGACGTACAGCGTCATAAACCGCAACCGGATACCTTTTTACGCTGCGCCGAATTGATGGGTATCGCGCCCGAGCGCTGTGTGGTGTTTGAGGATGCTGACTTTGGCGTACAAGCCGCTAAAGCAGCAGGCATGGACGTGGTTGATGTCCGTTTACTGTGAATGAATTCCTGACCTATGGATCGTTATTCGGCAGTAGCTTTCTGAGCGCAACCCTGTTACCGGGAAGCTCGGAAGCGGTGCTGGTAGCACTGCTGATCGCTCAAAAGGGCTCGGTTTATGGATTGTTATTGGCTGCATCAGTGGGAAACACGCTGGGTGGCCTGACCAACATTCTTCTTGGTCGCCTGATGCCGCTTAAAAAGCAAGGGCGATGGCACGACACAGCAATGACGTGGTTACACCGATTGGGACCTGCAGCACTGATTTTTAGCTGGCTGCCGGTAGTGGGCGACTTACTTTGCGTGCTTGCAGGTTGGTTACGCTTTGCCTGGCTGCCTTCGGTGCTGTTCCTCACCATCGGTAAAACGCTGCGTTATATCGTTATCGCGACTGCCACCTTACAAACTTTGCAATGGTGGCATTGATTCGCACAGATTCGAGGCTACGGTTAACATTATGCTGAACAAAAATAAATTATTCACACAGCGGGAGGTTAATGTGATCCCGGACGTATCAAAGGCGCTTTCCTGGCTGGAAGCGCATCCTGACGCGTTAAAGGGTATCGGCCGTGGTATTGAGCGCGAATCATTACGCGTCAAGCCCGATGGTCACCTGGCAACGACAGGACATCCTGAGTCACTCGGTTCCGCGCTCAAGCACGATTGGATTACCACCGATTTTGCTGAAACGCTGATGGAGTTCATCACGCCAGTTGATCAGGACATCGATCGATCGCTGGCCTTCCTGCGTGATATTCACCGTCATGTGGCGCGTGAATTGGGCGAGGAACGTTTGTGGCCTTTTAGCATGCCTGGCTACATTGATGACGTTAATAGCATTGAGCTAGCGCAGTATGGCAGCTCTAATATCGGCAAAATGAAAACGTTGTATCGACAGGGGCTTAAAAACCGTTACAGCGCGCTAATGCAGATCATCTCTGGCGTGCATTACAACTTTTCGCTGCCGCTGTCGTTCTGGCAGGAATGGGCGGATGTGAAAGATGCAGAAAGCGGTAAAGAGACCATCTCTGCTGGCTATCTGCGCTTAATTCGCAACTATTATCGCTTTGGCTGGGTGATTCCGTATCTGTTTGGTGCCTCACCGGCAATCTGCTCCTCTTTCCTGCAGGGGCGTGAAAGTACGTTGCCGTTTGAAACTGATGGCAAGGGGACGTTGTGGCTACCTCACGCTACGTCATTGCGCTTAAGCGATCTGGGTTACACCAATAAATCGCAGAGCGGATTAGGCATCACCTTCAACTCGCTGGAAGGCTACGTAGCGGCTCTGAAAGCAGCGATTAAAACGCCGTCGGAAGAGTATGCGGCGATGGGCACCAAAGATGCCGAAGGCAACTGGCTACAGCTGAATACCAATGTGCTGCAGATTGAAAATGAGCTGTATGCGCCGATTCGTCCGAAACGCGTGACGCGTTCAGGCGAGGCACCGTCCGATGCGTTGCTGCGCGGCGGTATCGAATACATTGAAGTGCGCTCACTGGATATCAACCCATTCTCCGCAATCGGTGTAGATGCCGATCAGGCACGTTTCCTCGATCTGTTCCTGATTTGGTGTACGCTGGCCGATGCGCCAGAAATGAGTTCAGATGAGCTTCTGTGTACGCGTAATAACTGGAATCGCGTCGTGATGGAAGGGCGTAAGCCGGGTCAGGTTATTGCTGTGGGCTGTAGCGAAACAGAACACACGCTGGTTGAAGTGGGCAAGGCTCTGTTTGCCGATCTGCGTCGCGTGGCGGAAGTCCTCGACAGCAATCATGGCAACACGCAATATCAACAGGTTTGCGATCAACTGGTGGCATCATTTGACGATCCTGAGCTAACCTATTCGGCGCGCATCCTCCATGCCATCAAAGAAAACGGTTTGACCGGCGCAGGCGTGGCATTGGCGGAACAATATCGTCATCTGTTGTGCGAGGAGTCGCTAGAGATTCTTACTGAAGATGATTTTAGTCGTCAGGCGCGGGAATCGGTACAGGCACAAGAGAAGCTGGAAGAGAGCGATACGCTGGATTTCGAAAGCTACCTTGCAGGTCGCGAAGGCTAGAAAAGAAAATGGCCACATCAATGTGGCCAAAATTAACATCTCTGTTGTCAGGGATGATGATAACAAATGCGCGTCTTTCATATATTCAGACGTTGGGCGAACAGAAAAGTTTCATCGTTTTAAAAAAAATTCCAAAACAGGAGGTGACGTATGCCACTACTGGATAGTTTTACTGTTGATCACACCATCATGGGCGCACCCGCAGTGCGCGTAGCAAAAACCATGAAGACTCCGCATGGCGATACCATCACCGTTTTCGACCTGCGTTTCTGCCGTCCGAATATCGACATTCTGACTGAGCGTGGCATTCATACGCTGGAGCATCTGTTTGCCGGCTTTATGCGTAATCACCTGAATGGTGATGGCGTAGAAATCGTTGATATCTCGCCAATGGGCTGCCGCACCGGTTTCTACATGAGCCTGATTGGTACGCCTGACGAGCAGCGCGTGGCAAAAGCCTGGAAAGGCGCGATGGAAGATGTGCTGAAGGTTAAAGAGCAGAGTCAGATTCCTGAACTGAACGAATACCAATGCGGTAGCTACAAGCTGCACTCACTGGATGAAGCGCAGCAGATCGCGCGCAATGTGCTGGCTCACGACATTGGCGTGAACCGCAACGAAGATCTGAAGCTTCCGGCTGAGAAGTTGAAAGAGCTGCACATTTAGTTGAAATGGTGCTTATGCACAATGAAAAACGCCGCGATTATCGCGGCGTTTTTGTTTGCTGACTTCAGGATCCAATGGAGGATTTCAGCGCATGATGCGGCGTGATGCGTATCTGCTTAACCATGTTGTCCTGCACATCGAGGATATCAATATCGTAAGCACCTAGCGTAACGCGCGTATCGACCAGCGGAATCTCTTCCAGCGCTTCCAGCAGCATGCCGTTAATGGTGCGGGCATCCTCTTCCGGCAATGTCCAGTTGAAGGCTTTATTGATTTCACGCACGTTGGCGCTACCTTCAATGATAACGGAGCCGTCATTTTGGGGCATTACCTCTTCGGCGAGAGACGGCGACATTGAAGTGGTGAAATCGCCCACGATCTCTTCCAGTATGTCTTCAATGGTCACTAATCCTTTGATATCACCATATTCATCCACGACAAGACCGACTTTCTTCTTATTACGCTGAAATTTTACCAGTTGTACGTTAAGCGGCGTGCCTTCAGGCACATAGTAAATTTCATCGGCAGCACGCAACAGACGATCTTTGTTGAACTCTTTTTTCTCGGTCATCATGCGCCATGCTTCACGTACGCGCAGCATGCCGACGCAATCGTCCAGTGAATCGCGGAACAGAACGATGCGTCCATGTGGCGAATGACTAAGTTGACGCACAATGGATTTCCAGTCGTCATTGACGTTGATGCCGACGATTTCATTGCGTGGCACCATAATGTCGTCCACGCTGACTTTCTCCAGATCGAGTACTGAGAGCAGCATGTCCTGATTGCGACGCGACATCAGCGAGCGTGACTCATGCACAATGGTGCGCAGCTCTTCTTTGCTGAGCGCTGAATTGATTGAACCATCGGTTTTAATGCCCACCATACGCATTAAAATCCTGGTGATGGTATTCAGCAGCCACACCAGCGGCAGCATCACATATTGCAGTGGCGCCAGTAACACACTGCTTGGATAGGCCACCTTCTCTGGATAAAGCGCAGCAATCGTCTTCGGCAGCACTTCAGCAAATACCAGCACCACAAACGTCAGGATACCGGTAGCAATCGCTACGCCAGCATCGCCATACAGGCGCATACCAACAATAGTGCCGAGAGCGGAAGCGAGGATATTGACGAGGTTGTTGCCGATTAAAACCAGGCTGATCAGGCGATCGGGGCGACGCAGTAATTTTTCCACACGGCGTGCGCCGCGGTTACCGCTTTTCGCTTTATGGCGCAGCTTGTAACGGTTGAGCGTCATCATACCGGTCTCTGAACCGGAGAAATACGCAGAGACCAGCACCATGATGACCAGCGTAATGATCAGCGTGGTGGTTGAAACGTGTTCCAACACAAAATCCTTAGTGAGATGTGAGCAGGTGCTGAAGCACGCGACTGCCAAAGTAGGCCATGGTCAGCAGCAGCGCACCGCCGCAGTTAAACCATACGACGCGGCGTCCGCGCCAGCCTTCGTGATAGTGTCCCCAGAGCAAAACAATATAGACAAACCAGGCAATGATGGAGAGAACCGCCTTATCCACGTTCTCGGCGCTAAACAGGTTGTGCATAAAGAACAGACCGGTGCAGAGCACCAGCGTTAATAGCACCACGCCGATTTGCGTAATGTGAAACATCTTACGCTCAATACTGAGCAGCGGTGGCATATCCTGGGTGAAAGCCAGCTTCTTATTTTTCAGCTGGTAGTCAATCCACGCCAACTGCAATGCATAAAGTGCAGCAATAATTAACGTGGCATAGGCAAACAGCGACAGGCCGATGTGCACCATCATGCCCGGAGTGGTTTCCAGATGAGTGATAAAGGCATTCGGCACAAAAGTGGCAAAGGCCAGATTGATCAGCGCAAAGCCGTAAACAATCGGTAGCAGCAGCCAGCCGCGATTACGCGAGGCGACAATCGTCATGATGGCGCAGATCAGCAGGCTAACTAACGAGCCAATATTCAGCAGGCTAAGGTTTTGCCCGTTATCGACGGCAAAAATGCGCTGCTGCAAGGCAATGGCGTGCGCAATCAGCGCCACGCAGGCTGAAAGTACGGCAAAACGACGCCAGCCACCATTGCGTTTAAGCAGGCTGGGAATGATCAATGCAAGGCTGAGGGAGTAGGCGAACAGCGCCACGATCGCGAAAACGAACATAGATCCTTTCAGATATCGGTCAGATAAGGAAAAAAGCAGTATAGCGCCAGCAGCAGCAGGCTCCAAACGATCTGACGGTCAATTGCAGAGATCGCTCCATCTTCGTGTTATAATCCGCCGCATTGTGTCGCCTATGGCGGCCTCGCTACGGTTCTAAGTGAGAGAGCATGTTTGATAATTTAACCGATCGTTTGTCGCAAACCCTGCGCAATATCAGCGGCCGCGGAAGGCTGACCGAAGACAACATCAAAGACACACTGCGTGAAGTACGCATGGCGCTACTGGAAGCCGACGTTGCGCTGCCGGTAGTACGTGAATTTATTAATCGCGTAAAAGAAGCCGCCGTTGGCCACGATGTGAACAAAAGCCTGACGCCAGGCCAGGAGTTCATCAAAATCGTCCGCAACGAACTGGTTGCGGCGATGGGCGCCGAAAACAATGCGCTCAATCTGAATGCGCAGCCGCCGGCCGTGGTGCTGATGGCGGGTTTGCAGGGTGCCGGTAAAACGACCAGCGTGGCGAAACTGGGTAAATTCTTGCGCGAGAAGCACAAGAAGAAAGTCTTAGTGGTTTCTGCTGACGTTTATCGCCCCGCGGCGATCAAACAGTTAGAAACCCTGGCACAGCAGGTTGGCGTCGATTTCTGCCCATCTGATTTGAGCCAGAAGCCAGTTGATATTGTTCAGAACGCGCTGAAAGAAGCCAAACTGCAATTCTACGATGTGCTGCTGGTGGATACCGCCGGTCGTTTACACGTTGATGAAGCGATGATGGATGAAATCAAACAGGTACACGCCGCGATTAATCCGGTGGAAACCCTGTTTGTGGTCGATGCGATGACGGGGCAGGATGCCGCCAATACGGCAAAAGCCTTCAATGAAGCGCTGCCGCTGACCGGTGTCATCTTGACGAAAGTCGACGGTGATGCGCGCGGTGGTGCGGCGCTGTCGATTCGCCACATTACCGGCAAGCCAATCAAATTCATGGGGATGGGCGAGAAGACTGAGGCGCTGGAAGCATTCTATCCAGACCGTATCGCGTCGCGCATTCTCGGCATGGGCGATGTGCTGTCGCTGATTGAAGATATCGAAAGCAAAGTTGACCGCGATCAGGCGGAGAAACTGGCTAAGAAGTTGAAAACCGGCGACGGTTTCGATCTCAACGACTTCCTTGAGCAGCTGAAGCAGATGCGCAACATGGGCGGTATGGCGAGCCTGATGGGCAAACTGCCGGGCATGGGGCAACTGCCTGATAACGTTAAATCGCAGATGGATGACAAAGTACTGGTTCGCATGGAAGCCATCATCAACTCGATGACGCGTAAAGAGCGTGAGAAGCCAGAAATCATCAAGGGTTCGCGCAAACGTCGTATTGCGCTGGGCTCAGGTATGCAGGTGCAAGACGTCAATCGACTGCTGAAACAGTTCGATGATATGCAGCGCATGATGAAGAAAATGAAGAAAGGCGGCATGGCCAAAATGATGCGTGGCATGAAAGGTATGATGCCGCCTGGATTCCCTGGTCGCTAACGCGACCGCCGAAAAGCCGGAAATTTAGCACGCTCAGGTTGCTTTTTGCGCCAAAATGAGTAAAATTTTCGGGCTTTTTATATCGCGCTCGGGCCCCGTTCCTCGATGGGGCCCGAGCGCTTTATTAACTAATGAGGATGTTATGGTAACAATTCGTTTGGCACGTCACGGCGCTAAAAAGCGTCCGTTCTATCAGGTCGTCGTTACTGACAGCCGCAATGCGCGTAACGGTCGTTTCATCGAGCGCGTAGGTTTCTTCAACCCGATCGCTTCTGGTCAGGCTGAAGGTCTGCGTCTGGATCTGGACCGTATTGAGCACTGGGTTGGCCAGGGCGCAACGCTTTCTGATCGCGTTAACGCGCTGATCAAAGAAGCAAAAAAAGCAGCTTAATCTGTCACGGTGGTGAGCATGAGCATTAAACCTGCCGGGCAGCCTCCCGTTAACCCGATCGTATTGGGAAAAATGGGCGCGGCTTACGGCATTCGAGGTTGGCTCAAAGTGTTTTCCTCCACTGAAGACGCTGAAAGCATCTTCGACTACCAACCCTGGTTCATCCAGCGCGCCGGTAAATGGCAGCAGGTCGAACTTGAGGGCTGGAAGCACCACAATCAGGACCTGATCATCAAAGTCACAGGCATTGACGATCGGGACGCTGCGGCACAGTTAACCAATTGCGAAATCACGGTTGACTCCACGCAGCTGCCAGCGCTGGAAGCAGGCGATTACTACTGGAAAGACCTTATGGGTATGAAAGTAGTCAACCTCGAAGGCTATGAGATGGGCAAAGTCATTGATTTGATGGAAACCGGATCAAACGACGTTCTCGTCGTTAAGGCAAACCTGAAGGATGCATTTGGTGCGCAAGAGCGGTTAATTCCGTTTCTTGATGAACAGGTTATCAAGAAAGTCGATCTCTCTACTGGCCTTATTGAAGTAGATTGGGATCCTGGTTTTTGATCTCCGGACAATCCGGTAACGTAACGGCGAACGCGATGTGGATTGGTGTTATTAGCCTGTTTCCAGAGATGTTTCGCGCTATTACCGAGTACGGGGTAACTGGCCGGGCAGTAAAAAATGGCCTGCTCAACATTCAAAGCTGGAGTCCTCGTGACTTCACGCACGACCGGCACCGTACCGTGGACGACCGTCCTTACGGCGGCGGACCGGGAATGTTGATGATGGTGCAACCCTTACGGGATGCCATCTCCGCAGCGAAAGCGGCGGCGGGAGAGGGCGCTAAGGTGATTTATCTTTCACCTCAGGGACGCAAACTGGACCAACAGGGCGTTTGCGAGCTGGCGACGAATCAGAAGTTGATTCTGGTTTGTGGTCGTTACGAAGGGATAGATGAGCGCGTAATTCACACTGAGATTGACGAAGAATGGTCAATCGGTGATTACGTTCTCAGTGGCGGTGAGCTGCCAGCCATGACGTTAATTGACTCGGTCGCCAGGTTTATTCCCGGCGTGTTGGGGAAACAGGCGTCAGCCGATGAGGATTCGTTCTCGGATGGTTTGCTGGATTGCCCGCACTACACCCGACCTGAAGTGTTAGAAGGGATGGAGGTTCCGCCAGTTTTACTGTCGGGCAACCATGCCGATATTCGCCGCTGGCGTCTGAAACAGTCGTTAGGCCGTACCTGGCTAAGAAGACCTGAACTTCTGGAAAACCTGGCTCTGACTGAAGAGCAAGCACGGTTGCTAAATGAGTTCCAGCGTGAACATCAGCAGCAACAAAACGATGAGGCGGGAGAGTAATCTTCCCTCACTATCAGTTTACCCAGGATAAGAGATTTAATTATGAGCAACATTATCAAGCAACTTGAACAAGAGCAGATGAAGCAGGACGTACCTTCATTCCGTCCGGGTGATTCCGTGGAAGTGAAAGTATGGGTCGTAGAAGGTTCTAAGAAGCGTCTGCAGGCATTCGAGGGCGTGGTTATCGCTATTCGTAACCGCGGTCTGCATTCTGCATTCACTGTTCGTAAGATTTCTAACGGCGAAGGTGTTGAGCGTGTCTTCCAGACTCACTCACCAGTAATTGACAGCATTGCTGTTAAACGTCGTGGTGCTGTGCGTAAAGCCAAACTGTATTACCTGCGTGAGCGTACCGGTAAGTCAGCTCGTATCAAAGAGCGTCTTGGCGCGTAAGCGACTTCTCAAAGTTAATAGCAAACAAGGGGTTGGCCATTTGGCCAGCCCCTTTTTTATTGGCGCTGCAAATGATAAATCGCGGTGTTGACGGCTCCGCTCTCTAAAATGATCAGTCCATAGCGATAATCGACAAACTTAAAGCCACTGCGTAATGCCACTGCGCGACTAGCATGATTATTTTCCGCCGCCAGAATCTCTAACTGATTAATGTGCGGATGCTGAAAACCAAACTTGACCAGTTGCTCTACCGCGCGGGTTGCTACCCCTTGCCGTTGAGCATCGCTACGTACCCAATATCCTAATGCGCTAAATTCGCCCGGCTGCCTCGCGAAGCGAATACCGGCACCGCCTAATAGTCGATCGCTACCATCAACGATGGCGAACTCTTCTGCCTCACCTTTACTGCGTTGGATCTCAGTGAAATCGATCCAACTGGCCGCTTCATCACTACGATAATCATCGTGTGCCCAAGCCATCCAGGGCTTAAGGCTGCTAAGAGATTCGTTTACGGCATGCGTGAATTCATCGATATCCTGCCGGGTGAAGGGGCGTAATTTTACTAAAGATATAGACATGACCTCTCCTGAAAAATAAATGAATAACATAATGTTATCTGCCTTTTTGCCTAAGGTCATCATCAAAAGCCGATGGGTTGTAATTTATTGTTTACACTATCGGATTGGGTGATTTGTGTTTATGTTACTGATATTTAATAAAATAAATATGATTTTTGTGCGTTTTTATTTTAGTGGTAATAAAAGTGTACGCTCGTGGATTGCATGGCGTACATGTTGTGGTAAAGTAAGTCCCATCCTCAGTGAGGATCCCAAACCGCATAAACGAGTAAAAAGGATCGCAATCATGCAAAAAGACGCGCTGAACAATGTGCATATCGCCGACGAACAAATTTTAATTACCCCGCAAGAGCTGAAAGCTAAATTCCCGCTTACTGCGACGCAGGAAGCGCAAATTGCGTCTTCTCGCCAAACCATCGCCGACATTATTGCAGGCCGCGATCCGCGCCTGTTGGTGGTTTGTGGTCCTTGTTCGATTCACGATACCGAAGCCGCACTTGAATATGCCCGTCAGTTGCAATCTCTTTCTGCACAGTTGAAGGATCAGCTGTACATCGTTATGCGCGTGTATTTTGAAAAACCTCGAACCACCGTCGGCTGGAAGGGGTTAATCAACGATCCTTATATGAACAACTCGTTTGATATGGAAGCCGGGCTGCATATTGCGCGCCAGTTACTGGTTAATCTTGTTGAAATGGGTTTACCGCTGGCAACTGAGGCGCTGGATCCAAACAGCCCGCAATACTTAGGCGATCTATTTAGCTGGTCGGCGATTGGTGCGCGCACCACCGAATCACAAACCCACCGTGAGATGGCTTCAGGTCTTTCAATGCCGGTTGGCTTTAAAAATGGCACGGATGGCAGCCTCGGTACTGCCATCAATGCGATGCGTGCCGCCGCGATGCCACACCGTTTTGTCGGCATCAATCAGGCAGGCCAGGTTTGTCTGCTGCAAACGCAGGGTAACCCGGATGGGCATGTCATTCTGCGCGGTGGGAAAGCGCCAAACTATGGCCCTGAAGATGTCGCTCAGTGTGAAAAAGAGATGCTGAAAGCGGGACTGCGCCCAGCCTTAATGATAGATTGCAGCCATGGTAATTCTAACAAAGACTATCGCCGTCAGCCTGGCGTAGCCGAATCGGCTATCGCGCAGATTAAGGATGGAAACCGCTCCATCATTGGCCTGATGCTGGAAAGCAACATTCATGAAGGCAATCAGTCTTCTGAACAGCCTCGTAGCGAAATGAAATATGGCGTTTCCGTGACTGATGCTTGCATCGATTGGGAAACTACGGAAACCTTGCTGCGTGAAATCCATCAGGATCTGCAGGGAGTGCTGTCGGCGCGTCTGTCACACGAGGTGTAATGAGTCATGGTGGCTGAACTGACCGCGCTACGCGATCAAATTGATGAAGTCGATAAAGCACTGCTGGGTTTACTGGCAAAACGGCTGGAGCTGGTAGCCGAAGTCGGGGAAGTTAAAAGCCGCTACGGTTTGCCAATCTATGTTCCTGAGCGTGAAGCCAGCATGTTGGCTTCACGTCGTCAGGAAGCCGAAGCGCTCGGCGTATCACCGGACTTGATTGAAGATGTGCTGCGTCGTTTAATGCGCGAATCCTATGCGCATGAGAATGATAAAGGCTTCAAAACCCTTTGCCCAACATTGCGTCCAGTGGTGATCGTCGGTGGTCGTGGCCAGATGGGACGTTTGTTCGAAAAGATGCTCACGCTGTCTGGTTATCAGGTGCGTATTCTGGACAAAGGCGATTGGGATCGTTCAGACGCGTTGCTGCAAGATGCAGGCATGGTGATCATCAGTGTGCCTATCCATCTGACAGAGCAGATCATTGGTGAGTTACCGAAGTTGCCAGAAGACTGCATCCTGGTCGATTTGGCGTCGGTGAAGAACCGTCCGCTGCAGGCAATGCTTGCTGCGCACACCGGACCGGTGTTGGGACTGCACCCCATGTTCGGCCCAGACAGCGGGAGCCTGGCGAAGCAGGTTGTTGTCTGGTGTGATGGCCGTCAGCCGGAAGCGTATCAGTGGTTCCTGGAACAGATCCAGGTTTGGGGAGCGCGATTGCATCGCATTAGTGCGGTGGAGCATGACCAGAATATGGCATTTATTCAGGCGCTGCGTCACTTTGCGACTTTCGCTTACGGTCTGCATCTGGCAGAAGAGAACGTTAATCTCGATCAGCTGCTGGCGTTGTCCTCGCCAATCTATCGCCTTGAACTGGCTATGGTTGGACGTCTGTTCGCCCAAGACCCGCAGCTTTACGCGGACATCATCATGTCCTCGGAGAGCAATCTGGCGCTGATTAAGCGTTATTATCAGCGTTTTGGCGATGCGATAAAACTGCTCGAGCAGGGCGATAAGCAGGCGTTCATCGATAGCTTCGAACGTGTTGAGCATTGGTTTGGTGATTATGCTAAACGCTTCCTCGTAGAAAGCCGAAGTATGTTGCGATCGGCCAACGACAGCCGACAGTAAAATAAAAGGCATCCATAAGGATGCCTTTTTGCTTAGAGGCGTGGTTCGACGGGTACCACATTCTCGCCCGGATAACAGCCGAGCACTTTTAATGAACGGGTTAAACCACTTAATTCAGTTAACGCCAACTGCATACTTTCTGATTGCAGATTACCCTGCACATCAATGTAAAACATCTCTTCCCACGGATTGCCGTTGATGGGGCGATTCTCCAGCTTACTCATGATCAGACCATGGTTGCGCAGCACCATCAGTGCTTCAACTAATGCCCCCGCTTGCTGGCCCGTTGCCATGATCAATGTCGTTTTTGCGGGTACCTGACTGGAAACTTCGATCGCTTTACGCGCCAACACAATGAAGCGCGTGTGGTTCTGTTGCTGATTGGCTAGATTACGCTCTAACACCTGTAACCCATACAGTTCGCCACCGGCCTCACTACCCAATGCGGCAACCTTAGGTGAATTCATCGCTGCCACCTTTTCCATGGCAGCTGCCGTGCTTTCGGTATATTCAATTTTCCACTGCGGGAAGCGATTGATGAACTGGCTACACTGCTGGAACGGCTGAGGATGGCTGTAGACTGTTTCGATCTGCTGCAAATCAGTGCTGCCGCTAACCAGTACGCAATGCTCAATTGGAATGGTGAGCTCCCCCACAATTGACAGCGTGGTTTGTTGCAGTAAGTCGTAGACGTCATTGATCGAGCCAGAACTGGTGTTTTCAATAGGCATCACTGCATAGTCTGCCTGACCACTTTCAACCTGATGAATAATGTCGTGGAACTTTAGGCAGCCGAGCTCAACCATCGAATCAAAATGACGTGTGGCATATTTTCGTGCTGCAAGATGTGAGTAAGAGCCTTTCGGACCCAAAAATGCAATCCGCGGTGCGTGCGCATGCGGGTGGTTGAGATTCTTTTGCAGCAAGGCCTGCTGAGTTAGAACCGAATCTTCAATCACCAGCTGGAACAGACGGGTGATGTAATGCGCATCCAGCTGATGTTTTTTACCTAACGCTATCAGGTTTTCCAGCAGTGCACGCTCACGTTCAACATCGCGGATTGGGCGATGCGTAGCCAGTTTTGCTTGCGCCACTTCAACAGCCAGTGTGCGGCGCTCCGACAATAGCGTTAATAATTTTTCATCAACGGCGCTTATTTTATCGCGTAATGCCAGCAGCGGGTTTTCGGGATTCATAGGGCTCACCTGTAAAATGTCCAATAAAAAAGCCTCCCATTTGGGAGGCTTTGTTGTTCGTCTTCGCATTCATTTTCACATGACGAATCGCCTCCCAATCAGGGGAAGGTAAAAAAGAATGCGAAGAAGAACGGGAGATGTTTCATGCTTGTTTCCAACATTAAAGTGGTTTGAGAGTAACCGTACTGATTTAAGGCTGTCAATAAAAAACGCGCCCTA
This sequence comes from Pantoea sp. NPDC088449, assembly GCF_044753225.1. Taxonomy (NCBI): domain Bacteria; kingdom Pseudomonadati; phylum Pseudomonadota; class Gammaproteobacteria; order Enterobacterales; family Erwiniaceae; genus Pantoea; species Pantoea sp. NPDC088449. The sequence goes on from NZ_JBIVMT010000004.1 coordinate 588,484, forward strand.
AGGCGCGTTACTGGAAAATGTGTAGTTATCCTGCAGGGATAAAATCTTTGACGCTGCTGTTAGCGCGACGAGCTTCAGGTTTATGTTGCGCTTTATTGAGTTGTCGCTCCAGCTTAGCAATCAGGTCATTGATGGCCGTATACATATCATCATGTTTCGCACTGGCAACCAGTGTTCCGTTAGGTGTGTTGATGGTGGCATCTGCCACAAACTCCTTCGGCTCTTTCGATAACACAATGTGAGGGTTTATCAGATGTGTTTGCCATTTTTCCAGCTTGGCGAGACGCTCTTCGACATGATTACGAATGGCCTCGGTGATTTCCATTTGTTTGCTGGTAATGTTCAGAATCATAGTTAAACCTCTCTGTCATTTTCCGTCTGGGTAGGACCAGCATACCGCGGAGATTAAGAAATTATGTGATCTGGATCACATTGAAATGTCACATTTTGTCAATAAAGACGAATTGTGAGAAAGGCTGGGAAAGTAGCGGGAAATGCTTGATGGAGCAGCAGTAAGGGCGCACTATTGATGGGTTAACCGCAGCGATAAAGAACGTTTTCAACCGGCTTTCAGCTAAAGCAGACATAAAAAAAGCAGCCATACGGCTGCTTTTTTGTGGGCTTGAAAATCAGGACTGATTATTAGCCGCGATGATTTTTGCCACTTTATCAGCTTCAGTTGTTAACTGAAGTTGGCGGTAAGCATTTTCCATCAGCGGCAGCGCTTCGTGAGTTGCTGCAGTATCAGGATAATCCTTCATCATACTTTCAACGCGGTTAACAACAGCGACATAAGCACCACGCTTGGTATAGAATTGCGCCACCGAGAGTTCATACTTCGCCAAACGTTCTTTCAGGAACGCTAAACGTTTCTGCGCATCCGCAGCATATTGGCTGTTTGGATAACCGCGCAGTAACTGCGAGAAGTCACGGAAAGCATCACGAGCGTGCGTCGGATCGCGATCGGAACGATCGATACCGAAGAAGCCCTGCAGTGCAGAATCGTCCAGCGCCATATCCGTCAGACCTTTCATATAGATGACATAGTCAATATTCGGATGGGTTGGATTCAGACGCATAAAGCGAGAAATAGCGGCTTGCGCCAGTGGCAGATCGGCATTTTTGTAATACGCGTAGATCAAATCCAGCTGTACTTGCTGCGAATAAGGGCCAAACGGATAGCGGTTATCCAGTGCTTCCAGTTGCTTAATTGCCGCTTTAAAGTTACCGTCCTGCAGCTTTTGCTGGGCCGTGGCGTAAATTTCAGACGGCGGGCTGTCCGGCACGGGATCCGATGAGCCGGAACAACCCACAAGCGCCAGGCTTAGGCTCAGTGTGGCAGCAGCCACCAGATGTTTCATACGCGTCATGACGAAATGATTATCCTCAAAGTGTTATAGCAGAAGCTGTCCGTATAGCTCCCGGTTATGGCCAGGTACGATAGCACATTATATTAAACGGCATCGCCGTGAAAACCCAACGTTAACGAAGAAGCTGTATATGGCACAACAAGTTCAACTCACCGCAACGGTGTCCGAAGCACAACTTGGACAACGCTTAGATCAGACTTTGGCAGAATTGTTCCCTGATTATTCACGTTCTCGCATAAAAGAATGGATTCTTGAGCGCCGGGTCAGCGTTAATGGCACCATCATCGATAAACCAAAAGAAAAAGTTTTTGGCGGTGAGCATGTCTCGATCGATGCTGAGATCGAAGAAGAGCAACGCTGGGAAGCGCAAAACATCCCATTGAATATCGTCTACGAAGATGACGATATTCTGGTTATCAATAAACCTCGTGGCTTAGTGGTGCATCCAGGTGCCGGTAATCCGGATGGTACAGTGCTTAACGCGCTGCTTTACCATTACCCGCCGATTGCTGATGTTCCCCGTGCCGGTATTGTTCATCGTCTTGATAAAGACACAACCGGCCTGATGGTAGTCGCGAAAACCGTTCCTGCGCAAACTCACCTGGTTGAAACGCTACAGCTGCGCGAAATTACCCGCGAATATGAAGCCGTAGCGATTGGTACCATGACGGCAGGCGGTACCGTGGATCAGCCAATGGCGCGCCACTCTACCAAACGTACGCACATGGCGGTGCATCCGATGGGAAAACCGGCTACTACGCACTATCGCATCATGGAGCATTTCCGTGCCCATACGCGTTTGCGTTTGCGCCTGGAAACCGGTCGTACGCATCAGATTCGTGTGCACATGGCGCATATCAATCATCCGCTGGTGGGCGATCCCCTTTACGGCGGTCGCCCTCGTCCGCCAAAAGGCGCATCTGAAGCTTTCATTGCTACACTGCGTGGTTTTGATCGTCAGGCGCTGCATGCCACGATGTTACGTCTCTATCATCCTATTACCGGTATTGAGATGGAGTGGCATGCGCCGTTGCCGCAGGATATGGTCGATCTGATTGATGCCCTAAAAGCCGATACGCACGAATTCCGCGATCAGATGGATTGGCTATGAGTGAGTGGATCATCCCGGACTGGCCTGCACCGCAGCGTGTTCGGGCATGTTCCACTACGCGTCACGGCGGTATTAGCGCTGCGCCATGGGATTCGCTGAATCTCGGTACGCACGTTGGTGATGTTGAGGCGCACGTAATGCACAATCGCCACTGCCTTGCTGAGCAGCTTGCCTTACCGGCAATGCCGCAATGGCTTGATCAAATTCATGGTCAGGATGTTGCGCGTTTGCCTGCCAGTGAGCGGCTACCCAGGGCGGATGCCGCAATCACGCGTGAAAGCGGGGTGGTTTGCGCCGTCATGACGGCAGATTGTTTGCCGGTGCTGTTTTGCAGCAAAGATGGCAGTGAAGTGGCTGCAGCACATGCTGGCTGGCGCGGGCTCTGCAACGGCGTGCTGGAACAAACGTTGTCACAGTTCCATTGTGCGACGAAGGACATTCATGCATGGCTTGGTCCAGCAATTGGTCCGCAGGCTTTTGAAGTGGGAGCGGAAGTCAAAACGGCGTTTATGGCTCACGATCCGCAAGCGCAAGAGGCTTTTCGCCCGGTTGGTAACAAATACTTTGCCGATATTTGGTTGCTGGCTCGCCAACGTTTACTGACCGCCGGGGTGCGTTCCATCAACGTTTCTACGCGTTGCACTTATCATGAGCGCGAGGATTTTTTCTCCTTCCGACGCGACGGAATCACTGGGCGTATGGCAACTTTGATTTGGCTGAGATAATCTTACGCCACAAGACGGTCCAGTTAGCGTATTTTTTGCTCACAACTCAGGTCATTAACCTTGAAAAATTTGAGGGATGACCTCATTTAATCTCCAGTAGCATTTTGACCTGTAATGGGAGGAATTATGCGTCTGGATCGTCTTACTAATAAATTTCAACTGGCACTTGCCGATGCACAGTCCCTTGCTCTGGGGCAAGACAATCAATTCATAGAACCCCTTCATTTGATGAGCGCGTTGCTTAATCAGGAAGGCGGATCGGTACGTCCGCTGCTTAGCGCAGCAGGGGCCGATGTGGCTGGTTTACGTACCAGTATCGAACAAGCGATTAATCGACTACCGCAGGTGGAAGGTACTGATGGCGACGTGCAGCCATCCGCCGATTTAATTCGGGTACTGAACCTGTGCGACAAGCTGGCGCAAAAGCGCGGCGACAACTTTATTTCATCAGAACTCTTTATTTTGGCGGCCCTCGATTCTCGTGGCTCGCTGGCTGATATTTTAAAATCGGCTGGTGCGACAGCGGAAAAACTCTCTAAGGCCATTGACCAATTACGGGGAGGAGACAACGTGAACGATCAGGGTGCTGAAGATCAGCGTCAGGCTTTAAAAAAATACACTATCGACCTTACCGAGCGTGCTGAACTTGGCAAGCTCGACCCGGTAATTGGTCGTGACGAAGAAATCCGTCGCACTATTCAGGTGTTGCAGCGCCGTACTAAAAATAACCCGGTGCTGATTGGTGAACCTGGCGTTGGTAAAACGGCTATCGCCGAAGGATTAGCACAGCGCATCATTAATGGCGAAGTTCCTGAAGGTCTGAAAGGTCGTCGCGTGCTGGCTTTGGATATGGGCGCGCTGGTGGCTGGTGCTAAATATCGCGGCGAATTTGAAGAGCGTCTGAAAGGCGTGCTTAGCGATCTGGCTAAACAGGAAGGCAACGTCATCCTGTTTATCGATGAACTGCATACCATGGTGGGTGCCGGTAAAGCTGACGGTGCAATGGATGCAGGCAACATGCTGAAACCAGCGTTGGCGCGCGGTGAACTGCATTGCGTTGGCGCCACTACGCTGAATGAGTATCGCCAGTTCATTGAGAAAGATGCGGCGCTGGAACGTCGTTTCCAAAAAGTGTTTGTTGCTGAGCCGAGTGTGGAAGATACCATCGCCATTTTACGCGGACTGAAAGAACGCTATGAGTTGCATCATCATGTGCAGATCACCGATCCCGCGATTGTGGCTGCGGCAACGTTGTCGCATCGTTATATCTCCGATCGTCAGCTGCCTGATAAGGCGATTGACCTGATTGATGAAGCGGCATCCAGTATTCGTCTGCAGATGGATTCGAAGCCAGAATCACTTGATCGTCTTGAGCGTCGCATCATTCAGTTAAAACTTGAGCAGCAAGCGCTGAAGAAAGAATCTGATGATGCCAGCGTGAAGCGTCTGGAAATGCTCGAAGCCGAACTCGACCAGAAAGAGCGAGAATACGCTGAGCTGGAAGAGGAATGGAAAGCGGAAAAGGCCTCCTTAACCGGTACGCAGAATATTAAAGCGGAGCTGGAACAGGCGCGTCTGACAATGGAGCAAGCGCGTCGCATGGGCGATCTTGGCCAGATGTCTGAGTTGCAATACGGCAAAATTCCGGAATTGGAAAAACAGTTAGCTATCGCTACGCAGTCTGAAGGCAAAACCATGAAGCTGTTACGCAATCGCGTAACAGATGTGGAGATCGCTGATGTGCTGGCGCGTTGGACCGGAATTCCAGTCGCACGCATGATGGAAGGCGAGCGAGAGAAGCTGCTGCGCATGGAGCAGGAGTTGCATGCTCGAGTGATTGGACAGAACGAAGCGGTGGAAGCGGTATCGAATGCCATCCGTCGTAGCCGCGCCGGCTTGTCGGATCCAAACCGTCCGATTGGTTCCTTCTTGTTCCTCGGACCAACCGGCGTCGGTAAAACCGAATTGTGTAAGGCGCTGGCCAACTTCCTGTTCGACAGCGATGACGCGATGGTGCGCATTGATATGTCTGAGTTTATGGAAAAACACTCGGTGTCACGCCTCGTGGGTGCTCCTCCGGGTTATGTTGGCTATGAAGAGGGCGGTTATCTGACAGAGGCGGTGCGTCGTCGCCCTTATTCGGTAATTCTGTTGGATGAGGTTGAGAAGGCGCATCCCGATGTATTCAACATCTTATTGCAGGTGTTGGATGATGGGCGTTTGACCGATGGTCAGGGGCGTACGGTCGATTTCCGTAACACCGTAGTGATCATGACCTCGAACCTTGGTTCCGATCTTATTCAGGAACGCTTCGGCGCGCTGGATTATGCGGAAATGAAAGAAGTGGTGATGACGGTTGTTGGACAGCATTTCCGTCCGGAGTTTATTAACCGTATCGATGACATGGTGGTGTTCCACCCACTGGGCGAAAAGCACATTGCTTCTATTGCACAGATTCAGCTGCAGCGCTTGTATCAGCGTCTTGAGGAGCGCGGTTACCAGCTGCACATCTCTGATGCGGCGCTCAAATTGCTTGGTGAAAATGGTTATGACCCGGTTTATGGTGCGCGTCCATTAAAGCGTGCTATCCAGCAGCAAATTGAAAACCCGCTGGCGCAGCAGATTCTTTCTGGTGCTTTAGTTCCGGGTAAAACCATTGAAATGGATGTTAAAGATGATGTGATTGTTGCGCATCAATAATCCATTCTGATTAAAACGGGCCTGCGGGCCCGTTTTTTATGCGCTTTACGCAAGAATTCGCTGCTTTTTGCAACGTATAGCCTGGAAAGTGAGCGGTCGCGCAAAAACTTCAAATTAGCACTTGTCAGTTGAAATGAACTGCCTATAATGCGCCACCACTGAGACGGCAAAGCGGCAACGCAGGCGGCTCAGCAGGGAGTGAAGAAATTCATCCCGCCGGATGAAAGCGCTGAAAA
>NZ_JBIVMT010000005.1:0-268270 GCF_044753225.1 Pantoea sp. NPDC088449
GGGATGAATTTCTTCACTCCCTGCTGAGCCGCCTGCGTTGCCGCTTTGCCGTCTCAGTGGTGGCGCATTATAGGGAGTTATTCGGAGCTGACAAGCATTTCCTGTAAAAAAATAACTGAGCGCCTCTTTTTTAAACGAACGCGTTAAAAACAGACATTTCTCGCTGAAGAATCAGTCAAAACCGCCAATGCAGTGACATAAATCAGCGCCACCACCTTAAACTCCAATGCTATTCTGTTTAGCCAAATGCAATTAACTTTGTTGTAGGCTGACAATTATTAGAGAAGGATTTTCAATGATTCGCTCCGCGCGCAGTATGGCCGGTTTGCCCTGGATCGCCGCCATGGCGTTTTTCATGCAAGCCCTCGACGCCACCATCCTTAATACTGCGCTTCCCGCTATTGCCACCAGCCTTGAACGCTCTCCACTCGCCATGCAATCCGCCATCATCAGTTACACGTTAACGGTAGCGATGCTGATCCCGGTAAGTGGCTGGCTGGCCGATCGCTACGGCACACGCAAAATCTTCATTCTTGCCGTTTCGCTGTTTACCTTGGGTTCACTGGCTTGTGCCTTATCTGGCTCACTGAGCATGTTGGTGATTTCACGCGTGATACAAGGGATTGGCGGAGCAATGATGATGCCCGTCGCGCGCCTGGCACTGCTGCGTGCTTATCCGCGTAGCGAACTGCTACCCGTTTTGAACTTCGTCACTATGCCGGGTTTAGTTGGACCGATTCTCGGCCCGATGCTCGGTGGCTTGCTGGTCACCTACGCCAGCTGGCACTGGATATTCCTGATCAACATTCCCATCGGCATCGCAGGCATCTTTTATGCGCGCAAATATATGCCAGACTTCACCACGCCAAAACGTCGCTTTGATTTTTTAGGCTTCCTGCTGTTTGGTTTGGGCCTTGTGCTGATTTCCGTTGGCATCGAACTGTTTGGCGAGCGCGTCGTGTTGCCATGGCAAGCCGTATTGGTGTTAGTAAGCGGTGTTGTGTTACTGCTTCTTTATATTGTGCATGCACGGCGTCATCCGGCACCGCTGATCAATCTTCCCATGTTCAAAACCCGCACCTTCTCGGTCGGCATCCTTGGCAATATTGCCTCACGTCTGGGTACCGGCTGTATCCCCTTCCTGATGCCGCTGATGTTACAGGTGGGCTTTGGTTATCCTGCGATAATTGCAGGATGCATGATGGGACCAACCGCGATTGGCGCAATACTGGCTAAATCCACGGTGACGCAAGTGCTTCGGCGTCTCGGTTATCGCCGTACGTTGGTTGGCATCACAATGATTATCGGTGTACTCATCGCGACGTTCTCATTGCAATCACCGGGCGGGAGCGTAGTTATGCTGCTGGCAGCGCTATTGATTTTGGGTATGGCGATGTCGACACAGTTCACCGCAATGAACACCATAACGCTCGCAGATTTGAATGATGAGAACGCCAGCGGGGGGAACAGTGTGCTGGCAGTCACGCAGCAGCTGTCGATCAGCTTTGGTGTGGCAGTTAGCGCCGCGGTGCTGCGTTTTTATCAGGATTTCGAGACGACCACCGTGCAGCAATTCCACGCCACCTTCCTAACGATGGGCGTTGTCACCGTGTTGTCGGCCTTTACCTTTATGATGTTGCGTCCAGGCGATGGCCGAAATCTCATCGCCAACCGCGAGAAAAAGAAGAAAGCCGCTTAAACCGAACCACGTTCTACCAGCTCCGGCGTCAGCACCAGCGTTTGCTGACTGGCGTCGGGATCGCTCATGCGATGTATCAAGGTATCAATCGCCAGTTCGCCGAGCTCATCTTTCGGTTGATGGACGGTGCTGAGCGGCGGCGTCAGGTAACGTGCCAGCTCGATGTTGTCATAGCCCATCACCGCAATATCCTGCGGCACACGCAATCCAGCCTGAAACAAGGCGTGATAGACGCCAACGGCCATCGCATCGTTGCTGGTAAAGACCGCTTCAGGCAACGAATCCAAAGTCAGTAATTGATTCATGGCGTTGAAACCGCCCTGAAACTCGAAATCACCATCAACGACATAGCCCGGCGGTACCAACAACCCGCTATTAGCCATCGCTTTATGGAAACCCTCAAGACGCAAACGCGCCGGGGTTTTATCCTGAGGACCCGCAATACACGCGATGCGCGTATAGCCGCGATCGATCAGATGCTGGGTAGCCAGTTCGCCGCCGAGCAGGGCGTTATCCTGAATGATGTCACCCCGTCCTTCAAACGGTGCCCAGTCCATCATCACCATCGGCACCGACGGATAACGATTGAGGATCTCCGCTGAAGGCAGATGCGTTTCGGTACACATCATTAGCAAACCATCGACACGCTTTTGCATCAGCGTTTCGAGGCTGCGGTTCATGCGTTCTTCATCACCTTCGGTATTGCACAGAATCAGGCTATAGCCGCGTTCGTAACAGCTGTTTTCCACGCCGCGCACCACTTCGGAGTAAAACGGGTTGCTGCTGGCGGTCAGCAACATGCCAATGGTGCGCGTTTGCTTAATCTTTAGGCTGCGCGCCAGCGCGGACGGCGCATAGTTGAGTTCGCGAATCGCCTGATCGACCTTTTCCCGCACCTGTTCGCTAACAAAGCGATTGTTATTGATGACGTGCGAAACGGTGGAGGTCGAGACGCCCGCCAGGCGAGCGACATCTTTCATGGTAGCCAAGCGCTTAACCCTGTTGTTGCAGGAAGGCGTCGATCTCAGTGCGCCACGGCACTGAGGGCTGCGCGCCTGGACGCGTCACCGCAATCGCCGCGGCGGCATGGGCGAAACGCACGGCATCATGCATCGCCACACCTTCCAGACGCGCGGTGATAAACGCACCGTTAAAGGTATCGCCCGCAGCGATGGTATCGATGGCCTGCACGTTGAAGCCCGGAATACGCACGCCGTTTCCTTGTTCACTCAGCCACACGCCGCGACGGCCTAACGTGATTAACACGGTAGCAATACCTTTGGCATGCAATGCCTGCGCGGCACGCGCTGCGTCTTCATCGTTCTTTACCGCGATGCCGGTGAGAATTTCTGCTTCGGTTTCATTTGGCGTGATGATGTCGATCAATCCGAGCAGCTCATTAGAAAGCTGTGTAGCCGGCGCGGGATTGAGAATGACCTGGGTATGCTGCTCTCGGGCAATTTTCGCCGCCGCCAGTACGCTTTCCAGCGGTGATTCCAGCTGCATCAGTAACGCATCGGCATCGGCAATTACCTGCTGATGGTGTGCAACGCGAGCCGGCGTCAGCGCTGCATTGGCGCCGGAATAAATGCCGATATTATTTTCGCCTTCGCCATTCACGAAGATCATCGCCACACCGGTGGCTTCATCCGCAACGATTTCGACCGGCGCAGTATCAATGCGATCCTGCTGCAGCTGCTGACGAATGCGTGCGCCAATATCATCGGCACCGACGCAGGCAATAAAGGCAATGTCAGCACCGGCACGGCCAGCGGCCACCGCCTGATTGGCCCCTTTGCCGCCAAAGGCAATTTGATACTGTTTCCCGATCACCGTTTCGCCCGGACGTGGAAAGTGGGTGAGGTTAAGGATGTGATCGGCATTAATGCTGCCGAGAACGGCCAGTTTTGCGCGTTTGCTCATTGGGATTCATCCAGAAAGATGCGCCACCGGGAAGGTGGCGCGTTGCCCTGCTTTTCTTTACTTATTATTTAGTCACCAGCTTCAGGTCAACCGGGTTCACCGACTGCACCTTCTCGCCTTTCAGTACTTTATCGGCGGTCTGCACGCCAATCACGCCAATTTTGTCTGGCATCTGTGCCACAGTAGCGGTCAGTTTACCCGATTCTACCGCTTTCACGCCGTCAGCAGTGCCATCGAAGCCCACCACCAGCACGTCGGTTTTACCGGCCGTTTGCAGCGCACGCAGCGCGCCCAGCGCCATTTCGTCATTCTGTGCGAACACCGCCTGCACATCCGGATGGCCCTGCAGCAGGTTCTGCATGACGTTCAAACCTTTAGTACGGTCAAAGTCAGCAGGCTGGCTCGCCAGGATGTTGAATTTGTGCGCATCTGCCGCTTGTTTAAAGCCTTCGCCACGCTCGCGCGCCGCAGACGTACCGGCAATGCCCTGCAGTTCAATGATTTTCGCGCCATCGCCCAGCTTTTTAGCGATGAAGTCACCGGCCATTTTGCCGCCGAAACGGTTGTCAGAAGCAACGTGGCTCACCACGGTACCTTGCGCAGCAACACGGTCCAGAGTGATCACCGGAATGTTCGCCTGGTTCGCCATTTTCACCGCGTTGCCTACCGCATCAGAATCGGTTGGGTTGATCAGCAGCAGCTTGGTGCCGCGTACGGTCAGATCCTGCACGTTCGCCAGCTCTTTCGCCGGGTTGTTCTGCGAATCCAGCACGACAAGGTTATAACCCAGTTGATCAGCTTCTTTCTGTGCGCCATCTTTCAGTGACACAAAGAACGGATTATTCAGGGTTGAAACCACCAGAGCAATGGTGTCCTTGGCCATTGCGCCAGCACTGAGGGTGGCGCCAAGAATGACGGCCAATGCAGTTAACTTTTTCATTTTTAAATCCTGTGTGAAGGTCAGAGTTATTTACTGCTTTTGTTATCCACCAGCACCGCTAGCAGAATGACGACGGCTTTAACAATCATTTGGTAGTAAGACGATACGCCCATCAGATTCAGGCCGTTATTCAGGAAGCCGAGGATCAGCGCACCAATCAGCGTGCCCATGATGCGGCCTTTACCGCCCGCCAGGCTGGTGCCGCCCAGCACCACCGCGGCAATGGCATCCAGTTCATAACCGGTACCCGCCGTGGGTTGTGCGGAAGAGAGGCGTGCCACTTCGATGGTGCCTGCCAATGCCGCCAGCAGGCCGCACAGCGAATAGACGATGATTTTGACGCGGTTAACGCTGATACCGGATAAGCGTGTAGCCGCTTCGTTACCGCCCAGCGCGTAGATGTAACGTCCGAGGCGCGTGTGATGCAGCATGTACCACGCGAGTGCAAATACCACTGCCATCAGCCAAACCGGCGTTGGGATGCCCAGCGGGCGGCCAATACCGAACCAGCCGAACAGATCGGCGTTATCGTTGAAACCGGTATTGATTGGGCTGCCGTTGGTATAAACCATAGTGACGCCGCGCAGCAGCAGCATCATCACCAGCGTGGCGATAAAAGCCTGCACCTTGCCGCGTGCGACTATTACACCGGTAAGAGCGCCAATTGCCGCGCCGAGCGCCAGCGAAGCCGCTACGGCGACCAGCGCATTCACTTCTAATCCGACAATTGATGCCGCTACCGCGCCCGTCAGCGCCAGCAGCGATCCCACCGACAAATCAATGCCTGAAGTCAGAATCACCAGCGTCATCCCCACCGCCATGATGGCGTTGACCGACGTCTGCTGCAGAATGTTGAACATATTCGGCAGCGTAAAGAAATTTGGGCTCTGGCTGGCGACCACGGCGATCAGCACGATCAACGCAATCAGGGATTTCTGCTCCAGCAGCCAGGCTTTGCTGAACCAGCGGCGGCTGGCGGGTAGGGTTTGGGTGCTCATACAACTAACTCCTCGCTGTGTTGCTTACCGACTGCCGCTGCCATCAGGGATTCCTGGGTAGCCTGCTCGCGGGAAAATTCGCCACTCAGATGGCCTTCATGCATCACCACGATGCGATCGCTCATACCCAACACTTCCGGCATTTCTGACGACACCAAAATGATGCTCAGCCCTTCGGCTTTAAACTGGTTAATTAACTGATAGATCTCTTTTTTCGCCCCAACGTCGACGCCGCGTGTTGGCTCATCAAGAATCAGCACATCGGGGCGTGTCATCAGACCTCGCGCAATCGCTACTTTCTGCTGATTACCACCGGACAGCAGCCCAATCGGCTGCTCCATGGAGGGGGTTTTAACGTTGAACAGGCGGATAAAATCGCCCACCGCCAGCTGCTCATCGCTGTGCCGGAGATTGCCCGCGCCGGTACTGAAATAGCGCAGCGCGGTCAGCGACATGTTCTCTTTCACCGACATGCCGAGCACCAGGCCATCGCGCTTGCGGTCTTCGGAGATATAGACGATGCCGTTCGCTAAGCCATCCTGCGGTGAGCGGGTCACGATCTCACGTCCATTCAGCGTGACTTTGCCTTTGCTGCGTGGCAGCGCGCCGTACAGCACTTTCATCAGTTCAGTGCGGCCCGCGCCCATCAGGCCAGACACGCCAAGGATTTCCCCTTTACGCAGCGTAAAGCTGACGTTATCAACGCCCGGCCCGCTCAGGTTTTCGACTTTTAAACGGATCTCGCCAGGTTGTTGATCAATGCGTGGATATTGATCTTCCAGTTTGCGCCCCACCATCATCTCGATCAGGCTCTCTTCGCTGAGATCGCTGACCGCGCGCTCGGCAATAAACTGCCCGTCGCGGAACACGGTGACGTCATCGCAAATCTCGAAGATCTCTTTCATGCGGTGCGAGATATAGACAATGCCGCAGCCCTGCGCTTTTAGTTCGTTGATCACGCGGAACAGCGACAGCGTTTCGGTATCGGTGAGCGCATCGGTCGGTTCATCCATAATGATGACTTTTGACTCGAAGCTAAGCACTTTCGCGATCTCAACCATCTGCTGATCGCCAATCGACAAATCGCCCACCAGCTTGTGGCTGCTGAAGCGCAGATTAAGGCGTTGTAACAATCCATCCGCTGCGGCATACATCTTTTTCCATTCGATGCGGCCAAAGCGGTTAACAAATTCACGACCAAGGAAAATATTTTCGGCGACGGTCAGCTGCGGAATCAGGTTCAGTTCCTGATGGATAATACCAATGCCCGCTTCCTGCGAAGCTTTCGGGCCCGAGAACGCCACATCCTTACCCAGCCACTGCATGGAGCCGGCGTCCATGCTGTAAATGCCGGTCAGCACTTTCATCATGGTAGATTTACCGGCACCGTTTTCGCCCACCAGCGCCATCACGCGGCCAGGATAGACGGCAAGCGAGGCGCCATTCAGCGCTTTCACGCCAGGAAACGATTTTTCAATCCCTTTGAGTTGCAATAACGGTTGCATAACGGCCTCAGAAGGTCACGCCAGCGCTCAGGATGACATTCGCATACGGAGAACACTCTCCGCTGCGAATGACCGCCTGACTGCGCTGTGTCTGTTGTTTGAATTGTTCATGGCTGGTGTAACGGATGGTGATGACATTCCCCTGGTGCCGTTGCAAGGCTTCGAGCACGGCGAGCAGTGCGCTGTGGAGCGGCGGATTATGCTGTTTAATCTCCTCCGCCATCAGGGCGCTTTCGACCTGCATCTCCTGCGTGATAACGTCGACCACCTGTAAAAATTCGGGCGTACCCGGCGTTAATGCCAGATCGATGCGCTGTGGACCGGCCGGAATCGGCAAGCCTGCATCTGCAATCGTCAGCGTATCGGTGTGCCCCAGGCGGGCAATCACATGAGAGACTTCAGCGTTTAACAAGCGACCTTTTTTCATTTCTTCCACTCCACAGCGAAACGTTTCGCTGATCGGGAGTGTATAAAATGCGCGCGGCAACTCAATGACGACATCACGGAAATGTGATCGCCATCGAAACGTTTCGCTTGTGCCAGCGGGAATTTGAGTTTGGTGGGATGGCGGAGCCGCTTACACGGCCCCGGGGAGGAAATTATGGCAGTTTACGTACCTGTTTCACGTCCAGTTCGATAGCGTTGAAATCCTTATCCAGTTCGCCGGTCAGCTCCACCTGATCCTTCGGTGTGATGGTCAAACCGTTCCAGCGTTTATGATCGATTTCGACCTTCATGGTGCCAGTAGCATCGCGGAACTGATAATCCTCATCACCGATTTGCTTATCAAGCGTACCGCGTACGGTAATCCAGCTATCGTCTTTCATCTCTTCGGCCTGTTTTACCGTGACGATGCTAGTGTTATCGGCTTTGAAACCACCAGACTTGACCTGTGCCGTTGGTGCAGAGGGATCCACAAAACCCCCTTGCTGCGCAGCAAGAACCGGCGTGGCGGCCAGCGCGACAATCGCGAATAAAGCAGCAGATTTTTTCATTTTTCACCTCGTTTCCATGAATGTGTTGGTTTACATGCGCTATTTCACCATAAGGTTCTTAACAGGATCTTAAGAGAACGCTTTGCGCATACATTCCTGAAAAATAGCCTATTTGCCGCGATTTTCGCTGTACAAGAAAGAATGTGCTTCGTATAACTCCGCTTAACAGAAGGAGAAGTTATGCGCATTTTATTGATAGAAGATGACGCCCTGATTGGCGACGGTTTGAAGGTTGGCCTCACCAAACTCGGCTTCAGCGTCGACTGGTTTGTCTCGGGGGAAAGCGGATTTCAGGCCCTAACCGCCGCGCCCTGGGATGCGGTAGTGCTGGATCTGTCGCTGCCGGAACGCGATGGTTTAGACATCCTGCGTCAATGGCGCCAGCAAGGACACGATGTGCCGGTGCTGATTCTCACGGCGCGCGATGCGCTCGATCAGCGCGTGCAAGGATTGCAGCTCGGCGCCGACGATTACCTGTGCAAGCCGTTTGCGCTAACAGAAGTAGCCGCACGTTTGCAGGCGCTGATCCGTCGTCGTCATGGACAGCTGCAGCCAGAGCTTAAACACGGCAAGGTTACCCTGGCACCCGGCAGCCACAGCGTAATGTGCGATGGCGAAGCCGTCAGCCTGAAGAGTCGGGAACTGGCGCTGTTGGAGCTCTTTCTGCGTAATCCTGGCCGCGTGCTAACGCGCAGCCAGCTGGAAGAAAAACTGTATAGCTGGGATGAAGATGTCTCCAGCAATGCGGTGGAAGTCCATATTCATCATCTGCGTAAAAAACTCGGCAGTCAGTTTATTCGTACCGTGCATGGCGTGGGCTATACGCTGGGAGCGGTGGAATGAGCCTGTTCCTGCGCCTCGCCATCGGTTTTGTCGTGCTGATCCTCTTGTACGGCGGACTTGCCGGCCTCAGCGCCTGGCAGCAAACCCGCGATACGGTGAACGAGCTGTTTGATACGCAGCAAATGCTGTTCGCAAAGCGCCTGATCGCGCTCGATCCCACCTCGCGGCAAGACGTTACGCTGCCAAAAACCAAATCTATCCTGCGTCATCATCGGGGCGATCAGGATGATGATGCACTGGCATTTGCCATTTACAGCGCCGAGGGCAAGCCGCTGTTGAACGATGGCGAAAACGGTCGCGATTTGCAGTTTGATCATCAGCGCGATGGTTTTGTCGATGGCCACCTGCGCGACGATAAAGACAGCTGGCGCTTAGTGTGGCTTACCTCTGCCGATAAACGCTATCACGTGGTGGTGGGTCAGGAGTGGGAATATCGCGACGATATGACGCGCGATTTGGCACTCAGCAGCTTGTTACCCTGGCTGATCGCCATGCCCTTTATGCTGCTGTTTTTGCTGGCGCTGGTGTGGTTTGAGCTGCGTCCATTGAAACGCCTTACCGCATCGCTGCATCAGCGTGCGCCGGATGATGCTAAACCGCTGCCGGACGCGCGCCTGCCCAATGAGGTGAAACCGCTGGTGGTAGCGCTGAATGGTTTGTTTAACCGCATGGCACAGCTGGTACAACGTGAACGCCGCTTTACCTCCGATGCCGCCCATGAGCTGCGTAGCCCGCTGGCGGCGCTGCGCGTACAGAGCGAAGTGATTCAGCTGGCCGATGATGATGAAACGATGCGCAAACGCGCCATTCAGCAGCTGGATAGCGGCATCGTGCGCGCCACGCGCTTGGTAGATCAGCTATTGACGCTTTCACGCGTCGAGGCTGACGATCTGCGCAGCGAATTTCAACCGGTCGCTTTAGCGCCGCTGCTGCAAAATCTGCTGGCGGAGCATTTCCCGCAGGCGGAACAGCAGCATACCGATTTAGTATTTACTCACCACGCCGAACCGGTGATGAACGGTCATCCGCTGTTGCTGAATTTAATGGTGCGTAATCTGCTGGATAACGCGCTGCGCTACTCACCTTCGGGCAGCATCATCAATGTGCAGCTTAATGCGCGCGCCATTACCGTTGACGATAACGGACCTGGCGTCAGCGAAGAACAACTGGCGAGGCTGGGTGAACGCTTCTGGCGACCGCCGGGACAGACACAAACCGGCAGTGGATTGGGGCTTTCCATTGTGAAGAATATTGCCCAGCTGCACGGCATTCGATTGCAGTTCAGCCAGCGCGTCAGCGGAGGATTGCGCGTCACCTTAAGCTGGTGACGCGCAGAGCGTTAAATCTCGACCTGGGTTCCCAGTTCGATCACGCGGTTCGGTGGGATTTCAAACTGATCCGGCGCGCGCAGCGCATTACGTTGCAGCGCGAGGAACAGCTTGCCGCGCAGGCGCAGATACCACGGACGATCGCCGATTATTAGCGATTCATGCGACATGAAGAACGAGGTTTCCATCATGCGGCAATTCAGCCCTTCAAGGCCGCAGCGGTGGAAAATCTCCTCCACGTTCGGCGTTTCACGCCAGCCGTAGCTGGCCACTACGCGCCAGAAAGTGGGCGACAGCTGCTCAATCGTCACTCGACGTACGTTGTGCACGTAAGGTGCATCTTCAGTGCGCAGCGTCAGCAGCACCACGCGCTCATGCAGCACTTTGTTGTGTTTGAGATTATGTAGCATGGCAAATGGAATCACATTGAGCGCACGCGACATGTATACCGCGGTACCTGGCACCCGCACCGGCGGCGATTTCTCCAGTGAAGCAATCATCGCTTCCAGAGAGTTACCGTGCTCATGCATACGACGCAGCAGGCGGAAACGCTCGCTTTTCCAGGTGGTCATGATGATGAACATCATCAGCGCCAGCGTCAGCGGCAGCCAGCCGCCGGAGAACACTTTGATCAGGTTGGCGGAGAACAGCGACACATCGATGCACAACATGGCAATCAGAATCAGCACTACCAGATAGCGGTTCCAGTGCCAGTTTTGAATCGCCACGGTAGAGCAAAGAATCGCGGTCAGCACCATGGTGCCCGTTACCGCAATGCCGTACGCCGCGGCCAGATTGCTGGAGTGCTCGAAGCCGACAATCACAATTACCACCGAGAAGTAGAGCAGCCAGTTGATCACCGGAATATAAATCTGCCCGGACTCTTCCTCAGAGGTGTGCACAATGCGCATTGGCGGCAGGTAGCCGAGACGCACCGCCTGACGCGTTAACGAGAACACGCCGGAAATCACCGCCTGCGAGGCGATCACCGTGGCTAAGGTCGCCAGAATCAACATCGGGATCAGCATCCAGTCCGGTGCGAGCAGGAAGAACGGGTTTTTGATCGCTTCC
Source organism: Pantoea sp. NPDC088449 (assembly GCF_044753225.1). NCBI lineage: Bacteria > Pseudomonadati > Pseudomonadota > Gammaproteobacteria > Enterobacterales > Erwiniaceae > Pantoea > Pantoea sp. NPDC088449. The sequence continues at coordinate 11,303 of NZ_JBIVMT010000005.1, forward strand.
GGATGTTTGAGCAGCAGCGCGCCCTGACCGAAGTAGTTCAGCACCAGCGATGGCAGCACCACGATGAACCAGGCAAGACGAATCGGGAATTTACCGAAGTGGCCCATATCGGCATACAGCGCTTCCACGCCGGTAATTGCCAGCACCACCGCGCCAAGCGCGAAGAAGGAAACGGTTTTGTATTCGATAAAGAAGTGCAGCGCCCAGTAGGGATTCATCGCGTGCAGCACGTCCGGGTTGCTGATGATGCTGCGCGCGCCCAATACCGCCAGAACCAGGAACCACAGCAGCATTACCGGTGCGAACAGCTTACCGACAATGCCGGTGCCGTGCTTCTGGATAACAAACAGCAGGGTCAAAACGGCGATCGCCAGGGGCACGATATAGGCATCCAGACTTGGGGCCGCAATTTCCAGCCCCTCAATTGCAGAAAGCACCGAAACGGCTGGTGTAATCACCACTTCGCCGTAGAAGAAGCTGCCGCCAATCAGTCCCATGATCACCAGAATCGCCGTTGCTCTGGCGCCAGTATTGCGTCCGGCCAGCGACATTAGCGTCAAAATTCCGCCTTCTCCGGCGTTATCTGCACGCATCACGTAGCTGATGTACTTGAGTGATACCACCAGAATCAGCAGCCAGAAGATCAGCGAAAGAAAGCCAAAAACCGCTTCACGTTCAACGCCAAAACCAAACTGGCCAGAGAGACATTCACGCAATGTATAGAGCGGGCTGGTACCGATATCGCCATACACCACGCCAATAGCCGCCAGCGTGACTGCACCAAGGGACTGTTTCTTATCCGAGCTCATAAGTTGTCTTTTGTTGGAGCCGGAGGCACTTGCCTACCGCTCAAGCCATCAAAAAGCGCACAGTATGCACATATTCCCAAAAAAACCTACTCTTACAAAGTGTCACCATCGCGTCGGTGACGCGGTTTTTCGCCGAAAATCGGGCTAAAAAACCGTTGGAAGCGGCGAGTTCTCTCGCATCAACCTTCTGAAACAAAAAAGCTGACGGCTATCAACGCATTCGCGCATGATAATCAGTAGAGTATTGCGCTCGCCAAACTATGACGGCACCAGGATCAAAAGGATAATGATGTGATTATGGCTCAACCCCATCTTTTGGCAGAAAGAATTTCTCGCCTGAGCAACGCGCTGGAAAAAGGGCTGTATGAACGCCATCACGCGATCCGTCTCTGTCTGCTGGCCGCGCTCAGCGGGGAAAGCGTGTTTTTGCTTGGGCCGCCGGGCATCGCCAAGAGCCTTATCGCCCGCCGCCTGAAATATGCCTTCCAGCACGCCCGCGCTTTTGAATATCTGATGACCCGTTTTTCTACCCCTGAAGAGGTGTTTGGCCCGTTGTCGATTCAGGCACTCAAAGATGAGGGCCGCTATCAGCGACTGACCAAAGGCTATCTGCCCGATGCTGAGATTGTCTTCCTTGATGAAATCTGGAAAGCCGGCCCGGCGATTCTGAATACCCTGCTAACCGCCATCAACGAACGCCGCTTCCGTAACGGCGATAGCGAAGAAAAAATCCCGATGCGCCTGCTGGTTACCGCCTCCAACGAATTGCCTGAAGCGGATAGCGGACTGGAAGCGCTGTATGACCGCATGTTGATTCGTCTGTGGCTGGATAACGTGCATGAGAAACAGAATTTCCGCAGCATGCTCACCCATCAGCAGGACGAAAACGACAATCCTGTGGCGGAGTCACTGCGCATCAGCGATGAAGAGTATGAGCAGTGGCAGAAAGGCATCAGCCAGGTCAGCCTGCCGGATCACGTGTTCGAACTGATTTATCAGCTACGCCAGCAACTAGAAACGCTGCCGGATGCGCCCTACATCTCCGATCGCCGCTGGAAAAAAGCCATTCATTTGTTGCAGGCCAGCGCATTCTATAGTGGTCGCGTAACCATCGCCCCCATCGATTTAATTCTGCTGAAAGATTGTCTATGGCATGACGTGGCCTCGATGAAGCTGCTGGATCGCGAAATTGATACGCTGATGTCGCAACATGCGTGGCAGCAACAGGCGCTGCTACACAAACTGCAGCAGATCAAAGGCCGTCGCCTGGCGCTGCAACAGCAGCAAAGTGTGGCGCAAGCGCTGACGCTGGAGAAACACAGCGGCATGTTCAGCCGCAAACCGCATTATGAATTACCCGCCGCGATTGCGGACGAACAGCTGACACTGATGCTGCAACAGCCGCTAATGCTGCACGATATGCAGGTAACGCACATTCTGCTGGGGCGTGAAGCCCTGAATCAGTGGCTGCTGAAAGGCGGCGAAATCCGTGGCAAGCTAAATGGCATTGGCTTTGGTCAGACGCTCGATATGCTGGTGGATACGCATCACTGCCTGACGCTGCGCGATGTTAGCCTGCAATCCACGCGACTCACGCTGCCGGGCGCCAGCAACAGCAGCGAGATGCCGCAGGAGATCGCCGATGAATATGAGGCGCTGGAAACGCAGCTGCGCACGCAACGTACGCTATTTAGCCAGCAGCAGCGCTGCTTGTTCATTAGCGATGACTGGCTGGCTCGCATTGAAACCAGCCTGCAGGATGTAGCGGAACAGCTGAAACAGGCGAGAAAATGATCTCGCTAGAGACGCTGAGTACGCTGCTATCGATTGGCGAAACCGAGCTGATAGAAGAGCTGATCATCGCGTTACTCGCCTCGCCGCAGCTGGCGCTTTTTTTTGAAAAATTTCCCCGCATGAAGCAGGCATTAATGCGCGATCTGCCACGCTGGCGATCGGAGATTGCCGAGCAGATCAAAGCCACGCCGGTGCCGGAAACGCTGGCGCAGGAATTTCAGCTGTTTCAGCAGATGCAGCTGCTCAGCACGCAAAATTTCACCCAGCAGTTACCCCACATCATGACGCAGCTGAAAAGTCTGCCGTCGCCGTTTATTGAAGAAGCCAGCAAACTGCTTCTTAATGCCGAAAACACACAGCTCAGTAACGCGCAGCACACGCTGTTTCTGCAACGCTGGCGCCTCAGCCTGACACTGCAAACGCTGACGCTAAATGAAACCATTCTGGAAGAGCAGCGCGAACGCCTGATGGCGGAACTGCAGCAGCGCATGGCGATCAGCGGTCAGCTAGCACCGATTCTTACCGATGACGATGAGGCCGCGGCTGGTCGCCTGTGGGATTTGAGCAAAGCGCCGCTGCAGCACGGCGATTACGAGCTGATTGTGCAGTATGGCGATTTCCTTGCTCAGCAGCCGGAACTGATGAAGCTGGCGCAACAGCTGGGACGCAGCCGCGAGGCCAAATCGGTGCCATCGCAGGATGCGCCGCTGGAGGCGTTTCACCAACTGGTGCGTGAACCGGATAATGTGCCGGAAGAGGTCAGCGGCATTCATCAGAGCGATGATGTGCTGCGCCTGCTACCGCCAGAGCTGGCGGCGCTGAGCATTAGCGAGTTAGAGCTGGAATTTTATCGACGTTTGGTCGAGAAACGCTTGCTGACCTACCGTTTACAGGGCGATGCGTGGCACGAAAAAGTCACCATGAGACCGGTTAGCCACCAGCAACACGAAGAGCAGCCGCGCGGACCGTTTATCGTCTGCGTGGATACCTCCGGTTCGATGGGCGGTTTCAACGAACGCTGCGCCAAAGCTTTTTGCCTGGCGCTGCTGAAAGTGGCGCTGGCGGATAAGCGCCGCTGCTACATCATGTTGTTTGCACATGAAGTGATCGGCTATGAGCTCACCGCCGACAATGGCATTGAGCAGGCCATTCGTTTTCTCAGCCAGCGCTTTCGCGGCGGCACCGATCTCGCCGCCTGCCTTGCCGCCGTAGTAAAACGCATGGAAGGCAACGCGTGGCAGGAAGCGGATGCGGTGATCGTGTCGGATTTTATTGCCCAGCGTTTGCCCGACGATGTCGTTAGCACCATTAAGCAGCGTCAGCGCCACTATCAACAGCGCTTCCACGCGGTCGCAATGTCGCTGCATGGCAAACCCGGCATTCTGCGCATTTTCGATCACATCTGGCGCTTTGATACCGGCCTGAAAAGTCGCCTGCTGCGCCGCTGGCAGCGCTAAGTCATCTGGCGGAAATGCTAATTTGCTATAGTGATAAGTTCGCACACCAAGCAAATGGAGCACCTTGTGACCACCGCCCAACTTCCCGCACCGACCCACACGCTGCGACTCTCCGGCCAAAATACCGAACAAAAAAGAGCCGAACTGCTAACGTACTTCACCCAAACCTGGGAACTGTATGAAAGCCTGTTTGATTGTCTGGCCGACGAACGCGCCTGGTTTAATAAAGCCATTTCGCTGCGTCATCCGCTGATCTTCTACTTTGGCCACACTGCGACCTTCTACATTAATAAGCTGATGGCCGGACGCTATCTCGATCAACGCGTCGACGATCGTATTGAGGCGATGATGGCGATCGGCGTGGATGAGATGAGCTGGGACGATCTCAACGACAACCATTACGACTGGCCAACTATCGCTGAAGTCCGCGACTATCGCGGCAAAGTAAAAAGTCTGGTGAGCGAGTTCATTCGCACCATGCCGTTGGCGCTGCCCATCGATTGGGAAAGCCCGGCGTGGGTGGTTTTGATGGGGATCGAGCACGAACGTATTCATCTGGAAACCTCCAGCGTGCTGATGCGCCAGTTGCCCATCGAGTGGGTAAAAGCGCAACCGCACTGGCCGGTTTGCCCGCAGGCGCGTCACGATCGTCAATCTGTGCCAGCCAATACGCTGGTCGCCATGCCCGGGGGTCGTGTGCAGCAGGGCAAAACAGACGACACCTACGGCTGGGATAATGAATATGGCAGCCAGCAGACAGAACTGAAGCCGTTTAAGGCCAGTAAAATGCTGGTGAGCAATGCCGAGTTTTACCGCTTTATCGCGGCGGATGGCTATAACGATCGCCGCTGGTGGGATGATGAAGGCTGGGGCTGGCGCGAATTCTCCGGCGCGCAAATGCCGACGTTTTGGGTCGGGGACGAAAAGCAACCCGATCAGCTAAAGCTGCGCTTGCTGGCTGAGGAAGTCGCGATGCCCTGGGACTGGCCAGCGGAGGTGAATCAGCTGGAAGCCGCTGCGTTCTGTCGCTGGCTGGCTGAAGAGACCGGTAAATCCGTGCAACTCCCCTGTGAAGCGGAATGGGCGCAGCTACGTGAACAGGTAAGCGTCGACCAGCCGGATTGGATTGACGCGCCAGGCAATATCAATCTGGCGTATTGGGCTTCGTCCAGCCCGGTCGATCGCTTTGCTCAGGGTGAGTTCTACGACATTGTCGGCAACGTATGGCAGTGGACCACCACCCCGACCAACGGCTTCGAAGGTTTTAAAGTCCACCCGCTCTACGATGATTTCTCCACGCCGACCTTTGATGGCAAACATGCGCTAATTAAAGGCGGCAGCTGGATTTCTACCGGCAACGAAGCGCTGAAATCCGCACGCTACGCTTTCCGCCGTCACTTCTTCCAGCACGCCGGTTTCCGCTATGTGGTTTCATCACATGAAGAAACGATGGCGCTCAATCCTTATGAAACGGATAGCATGGTGTCGCAATACCTCGATTTCCAGTACGGTCCGAGTTACTACGGCGTGCCCAACTACGCGGCTGCGCTGGTGGAAAAATTGCTGCCGCATTGCCAGGAGCGCGGCCAGGCGCTGGATATAGGTTGTGCCACCGGACGCGCCAGTTTCGAGCTGGCGCGCCATTTTGATGCAGTAACCGGAATGGATTACTCGGCGCGCTTTATTGATGTCGCGCTACAGCTGACATCGGGAGAAGATTTCCGTTACGTGGTGCCAGAAGAAGGCGAGCTGGTGGAGTATCGGCAGGTACGGTTGAAAGAGTTTGGTCTTGAGGCTCAGCAAGCGCAGCGTATCCAGTTTGTGCAGGGCGATGCCTGTAACCTGAAGCCACAGCCGGATCGTTACGATCTGGTACTCGCTTCCAACCTGATTGATCGTCTGCGTCAGCCCAAACGCTTCCTGCAGGATGTTACGCCGATGATCCGGGCCGGCGGCTTGCTGGTGCTGTCGTCACCTTATACCTGGCTGGAGGAATTCACCCCGAAAGAAAACTGGCTGGGTGGTGTGCGTGAGAATGGCGAAGCACTCACCACTTACCAGGCGTTGCAACGCGTATTACGTGACGCGTTTGACGAAGTCGCACCGCCGCAGGATATCCCCTTTGTTATCCGCGAGACGGCGCGCAAATTCCAGCATACACAGGCGCAAGTGACCTTCTGGCGCAAGCGCTAATAAAGCGTGCAGACAACGGCATGGCTGTTGTCTGCACCTTGCCTGCACCGCTAATTTGCTGCACATTCTCCTCTATTCATAGAAGAAGAACTCAACGAGGATGGACAATGGCGGAAAACCTTCAGCTGGATAACCTGGATCGCGGCATTTTGAATGCGCTGCTGCAAAATGCACGCACCGCGTATGCCGAACTCGCTAAACAATTCAACGTGAGCCCGGGCACCATTCATGTTCGCGTGGAAAAAATGCGTCAGGCGGGGATTATTTTAGGCACCCGCGTGGAGATTGATCCGCGCCAGCTTGGCTTCGATGTGTGCTGCTTTATCGGCATTATCCTGAAGAGCGCACGTGATTATCCGGCGGCGCTTAGTAAGCTGGAAGCCTTAGATGAAGTCGTTGAGGCCTGGTACACCACGGGCCATTACAGCATTTTTATCAAAGTGATGTGTCGATCAATCGACGCACTGCAGCAGGTGTTGATCAACAAGATCCAGACTATCGACGAAATTCAGTCCACCGAAACCCTGATCTCACTGCAAAACCCCATCATGCGCACCATTAAGCCGTGATCCCCATCTAAACTGTGCACAAACTTATCCCCGGCAGATCGCGCGCACAGCGTGACTTGCCGCCTGATGCTTTCTACTATTAACCCTGTTTTCCACAGGTGGATCACGGCTTGATCACAGCGTACAATGCTCGCCTTTAGTGCGGGAGAGCATCATGGCCGATATTACGTTAATCAGTGGAAGTACCCTTGGCAGCGCCGAATATGTTGCTGAACATCTGGAAGAAAAACTGCAGGAAGCGGGCTTCTCAACCGAGGTGCTGCATGGGCCTGAGCTCGATGAGCTGCAGCAGGAAGGCATTTGGCTGATTGTGACCTCCACGCACGGTGCCGGTGAACTCCCCGACAACTTGCTTCCTTTATATGAAGCATTGCAGGAGACGCAACCGGATCTTTCCGGCTTACGTTATGGTGCAGTCGGCATCGGCAACCACGAATACGATCTTTTCTGTGGCGCGATCAAGCTGCTGGAAGAGCAGTTGAACCAATTGGGTGCCAAACGCATTGGCGATCGCCTTGAGATCGACGTGCTTGAGCATGAGATCCCGGAAGACGCGGCTGAAGTGTGGGTGTCCACATGGAAAACCCAGATTTAAAACGATCTTTGCCGGCCGGGGATCGGGTAAATAGAACGATCCCCAGTTTATTGCGCTGTTTTTTTGCTTTAAACACGCGATCAGCTGTGGATAACATAGCCTGATTCATGCGTATAACCGGTAGTTATCCCAATAACAACCGCTGTTTCTTTTTTAGGCTGTGCATAAGTTGCTGTTTTGATCCCAGCTTATACGGATCAGGATCACCGATCATTCACAGCAAACGATCCTCTCTAATACGCTGTTAAATCGTGGCTTTTCCGGGTTATCAACAGCCTGGTGCGATCCTAATAGTAGATCTAACAGAGAGATCATATAAAAGAATAAAGATCCTTTCTTTTAAACCTCAGGATCCCGCGACTTTCGCCGCCGAGATAATTTCAGTAGAATCCACCGCCCAGGGCAACGATCCCTGTCCGAACATTAACGAGGACCCACTTCATGTTTTATCCAGATCCTTTTGACGTCATCGTAATCGGTGGTGGTCATGCGGGCACCGAGGCCGCGATGGCCGCCGCCCGAATGGGTCAGCAAACCCTGTTACTCACCCATAACATTGATACGCTTGGACAAATGTCCTGTAACCCGGCGATCGGTGGCATCGGGAAAGGACATCTGGTGAAGGAAGTGGATGCCTTAGGCGGTTTGATGGCCACGGCAATTGACCAGGCTGGCATCCAGTTTAGGATACTAAACGCCAGTAAAGGCCCAGCAGTACGCGCTACGCGCGCTCAGGCTGACCGCGTGCTGTATCGCCAGGCGGTACGCACTGCGCTGGAGAACCAGCCAAATTTGATGATCTTCCAGCAGGCAGTTGACGATCTGATTGTGGAAAACGATCGCGTCGTCGGTGCTGTGACACAGATGGGTTTGAAATTCCGCGCCAAAACCGTGGTACTGACCGTCGGGACGTTCCTTGATGGCAAAATCCACATTGGCCTGGATAACTACAGCGGTGGACGAGCGGGCGATCCGCCATCAATTCCATTGGCGAAACGTCTGCGTGCACTGCCGCTGCGCGTGAACCGTCTGAAAACCGGTACGCCACCGCGCATTGATGCGCGCTCGATTGATTTTTCAGTACTGGCTCCGCAGCACGGTGATAACCCAATGCCGGTGTTCTCGTTCATGGGCAAAGTCTCACAGCATCCACAGCAGGTGCCGTGCTGGATCACCTCCACCAACGAACAGACCCATGACGTGATCCGCAATAACCTTGATCGTAGCCCGATGTATGCCGGGATCATCGAAGGTATTGGTCCACGTTACTGCCCGTCGATCGAAGATAAAGTGATGCGCTTTGCCGATCGTAACGCGCACCAGATCTTCCTCGAGCCGGAAGGTCTCACCAGCAATGAAATCTACCCCAATGGCATCTCCACCAGCCTGCCATTTGACGTTCAAATGCAGATCGTCCGCTCCATGAAGGGCCTTGAAAACGCGAAGATCGTGCGTCCGGGTTATGCCATTGAGTATGATTTCTTCGATCCTCGCGATCTAAAACCAACGCTGGAAAGTAAATTTATCCACGGCTTGTTCTTTGCCGGTCAGATCAACGGCACCACAGGCTACGAAGAAGCGGCGGCGCAAGGTCTGCTAGCCGGCCTCAATGCGGCGCGTTCTTCTGCAGACAAAGAGGGCTGGGCGCCACGGCGCGATCAGGCTTATCTCGGTGTTTTGGTCGATGACCTCTGCACATTGGGTACCAAAGAGCCGTACCGCATGTTCACCTCGCGCGCCGAGTATCGTTTGATGCTGCGTGAAGATAACGCCGATCTGCGTTTGACAGAGACAGGCCGTGAACTCGGTTTGGTTGATGATGCTCGCTGGGCACGTTACAACCAAAAACTGGAAGCGATTGAGCAAGAGCGTCAACGCTTGCGCGATCTGTGGGTGCACCCAAAATCAGATCACGTGGCGGAGGTAAACACGGTGATCAGTGCACCGCTTACCAAAGAAGCCAGCGGTGAAGATTTACTGCGCCGTCCAGAAATGACCTATCCGCTGCTTACCTCGCTGGCAAGCTATGGCCCGGCGCTCGCTGATGAGCAAGCCGCCGAGCAGGTTGAAATTCAGGTGAAGTACGAAGGCTACATTGCACGCCAGCAGGAAGAGATTGATCGCCAGCAGCGCAATGAAAATACCTTGTTGCCTGTGGATCTCGATTATCGTCAGGTTAATGGTCTGTCGAATGAAGTGATTGCCAAGCTTAACGATCACAAACCCACCTCCATCGGCCAGGCCTCTCGTATTTCGGGCATTACGCCTGCGGCGATCTCGATTCTGCTGATCTACCTGAAAAAACAGGGCCTGCTGCGTAAAAGCGCCTGATAGACTTCGGGGCGAGGTACCTCGCCCCCGTTAATGGAATTCTCGTCGTGATTAACAAACTCTCCTCGCTGCTGAAAGCGGCAAACATTTCCCTTACCGATCAACAAAAACAGCAGTTGGTTGGCTATGTTGAGCTGCTGCATAAATGGAACAAGGCCTATAACCTGACATCGGTGCGCGATCCGCAGCAGATGCTAGTACGACATATCCTCGATAGCGTGGTGGTTGAGCCGCATCTGCAGGGCGATCGCTTTATTGACGTTGGCACCGGGCCTGGCTTACCGGGTATTCCGCTGGCCATTGTACGCCCGCAGTCGCATTTCACACTGCTTGATAGCCTTGGCAAACGCGTGCGTTTCCTGCGCCAGGTACAGCATGAGTTAGGACTTACTAACGTTACGCCCGTGCAGAGCCGCGTGGAGGAGTTCCCATCCGAGCCGCCGTTCGATGGCGTTATTAGCCGTGCTTTCGCCTCACTGGAAGATATGCTGAACTGGTGCCATCATTTGCCGGGTCGTGAAGGACGTTTTTATGCCTTGAAGGGGGTACGTCCGGATGATGAGATATCAGCCTTGCCTGCTGGCTTTGTCGTGGAGAAAATTCAACCGCTGCAGGTGCCGGAACTGGACGGTGAACGGCATTTAGTCGTGATTAGCCGAAAATAGCCTTTTCAACGGTATGGATTTAAGTCAATCCATACCGTTTGCTTTCGTGATGAAATTGAATGAAAAAGCAGCGATTGAACATTTTGGGATAAAAGCATTTATTCGGTGGGGCAGGGTAAGCAAGTTAACATTCATCCCGGAAATTATCCGAAAAGTCCTGTTACATTTAACTATTAATTCACATTTCATTATCACTTAGATCACGTTATGGCGTGTATTTACGCAGTCAAATAATCACTGTGGAAAATATAACTCTGCAATAAATCGGCGTGCGTAATATCAGTTTTACGTTTTTATTGCAGGACATGATGTCAATAGAGTGTTTTTATCGATAATCAATGATATGTGGTTTCCGGATAATTATAATCTATTGATAAATAATCCATTTACTGGGTTATGAAATGTTAATTTTCATAACTTAAACAAATTCACATCGCCATTCCTTGTTTATTATGTGATCTAAAGCACGCTTTAAAAGCAAGTCGGAAGGGCAATTTCAGATTTTCATCGAACCCTGCTCGCCAGGCGATGTTTTCAAAAATAGCGCTCCAGAAAGAAATTTAAATAATTGTTCACCTTTTCGCTACTTACCGATTGAAATCGCAGGTGGCGCCCGTATAATTTGCACGGCTTTTGCTGCTTGACTCAAATGAGTAAAGGCAGTCTTATACGACACGCGACATACCCCGTTCGGGGCAGGAGAGTTCAGCGTCATGTCAGTGTCTCTTTACAGTGTGAAATTAGCCCGGGCCGTGCTGATCATTCAGCTGGTGACCTTTGTCATCATCGGTGCGCTCTTTACCCTGAAAGAGGTCTCCTGGGGCGCCTCTGCCATCGCCGGTGGAGCGGCAGCCTGGCTGCCGAACGTGTTGTTTATGTTTTTAGCCTGGCGCCTGCAGGATCAAACGCCTGCGAAAGGCCGTGTTGCCTGGAGCTTCGCCCTCGGTGAAGTGATGAAGGTGTTCACAACGGTCATTTTTCTCGCGGTGGCGTTGGGTGTGTTTGGTGCGGTCTTCTGGCCGCTCGCAATCACGTGGTTATCGGTGCTGGTGGTGCAGATCGTCGCGCCGGCTGTAATTAACAACAAAGGGTAAGAGGCATCATGGCTGCTGGAGAAATCTCTACTCCGCAAGAATACATAGGTCACCACCTGAATAACCTTCAGTTGGACCTGCGTACTTTCGAGTTGGTGAATCCGCACGACGCTCCCGCGACGTTCTGGGTAATAAATATCGATTCCATGTTTTTCTCTGTGGTGCTGGGACTGATTTTCCTGGTGTTGTTCCGCAAAGTAGCTAAAAGCGCTACCAGCGGTGTTCCAGGGAAATTACAAGCGGCTATCGAACTGGTTGTCGGCTTCGTTGATAACAACGTGCGTGACATGTACCACGGTAAAAGCAAACTTATCGCCCCGCTGGCTCTGACGATTTTCGTTTGGGTCTTCCTGATGAACTTCATGGATCTGCTGCCTATCGATTTGCTGCCGTTTATCGGCGAGCACTATTTAGGTTTGCCGGCGCTGCGCGTCGTGCCATCTGCAGACGTGAACATTACGCTGTCTATGGCGCTGGGCGTATTTATTTTGATTCTGTTCTACAGCATCAAAATGAAAGGCATTGGCGGCTTCACCAAAGAGTTGACGCTGCAGCCTTTTAATCACCCGATCTTCATCCCCATTAACCTGATTCTTGAAGGTGTTAGCCTGCTGTCCAAGCCAGTATCACTGGGTCTGCGACTGTTCGGTAACATGTATGCGGGTGAGCTGATCTTTATCCTGATTGCCGGCCTGCTGCCGTGGTGGTCGCAGTGGTTGTTGAATGTGCCATGGGCCATTTTCCACATCCTGATCATTTCGCTGCAGGCTTTCATTTTCATGGTCCTCACGATCGTCTATCTGTCGATGGCATCTGAAGAACATTGATTTTTATCTCAACACTTAAGCTTTTAACTGAAACAAACTGGAGACTGTCATGGAAAACCTGAATATGGATCTGCTGTACATGGCTGCCGCTGTGATGATGGGCCTGGCGGCAATCGGTGCTGCGATCGGTATCGGCATCCTCGGAGGTAAATTCCTGGAAGGCGCCGCGCGTCAACCGGATCTGATCCCTCTGCTGCGTACGCAGTTCTTTGTTGTAATGGGTCTGGTGGATGCTATCCCGATGATCGCTGTAGGTCTGGGTCTCTACGTGATGTTTGCTGTCGCTTAAACCTGGTAGCCTTGTTCACTCATGGCACCTGGTGTGATGAGGGACGGATTCTGCCGTTTATCGCTGATAGCGGCAGAGCAAGTTAACTTAATAAGAGGCATTGTGCTGTGAACATTAATGCAACAATCCTCGGCCAGGCCATCGCGTTCATTCTGTTTGTCGCGTTTTGCATGAAGTACGTATGGCCGCCGATTATGGCTGCCATCGAAAAGCGCCAGAAAGAAATTGCTGAAGGCCTTGCTTCTGCTGAGCGCGCGAAGAAAGATTTAGATCTCGCGCAGGCCAATGCGACCGACCAGCTGAAAAAAGCCAAAGAAGACGCTCAGGTCATTATCGAGCAGGCGAACAAACGCCGTGCCCAGATTCTGGACGAAGCGAAAACTGAAGCTGAGACTGAACGTAACCGCATCGTGGCACAGGCGCAGGCAGAAATTGAAGCCGAGCGTTCACGTGTCCGTGAAGAGCTGCGTAAGCAAGTCGCGTTGCTGGCATTAGCTGGCGCCGAGAAAATCATCGAACGTTCCGTGGATGAAGCTGCTAACAGCGACATCGTTGATAAACTGGTCGCTGAACTGTAAGGAGGGAGGGGCTGATGTCTGATCTTATTACTGTAGCTCGCCCCTACGCCAAAGCAGCTTTTGACTTTGCTGTTGAGCATCAAAGCATCGATCGCTGGCAATCAATGCTGGCGTTTGCCGCAGAAGTGGCTCGCAACGAACAGATCGCAGATCTTCTTTCCGGTGCGCTTGCACCGGAAGCGTTATCTGCTTCTTTCATTGCAGTTTGTGGCGATCAACTTGATGAAAACGCCCAGAACCTGATTAAGGTAATGGCCGAAAACGGACGTTTGACAGCGCTTCCAGCGGTACTGGAACAGTACATTCAACTGCGTGACGCTTATGAAGCGACAGCCGAAGTTGATGTGATTTCTGCCAGTACGCTGAGTGACAGTCAGCTGACTAAAATCAGCGCCGCGATGGAAAAACGTCTGTCACGTAAAGTTAAGCTGAATTGCAAAATTGATAAGTCTGTAATGGCAGGTGTGGTTATCCGTGCGGGTGACCTGGTCATTGATGGCAGCGTACGCGGCCGTCTTGATCGTCTGGCAGACGTCTTGCAGTCTTAAGGGGACTGGAGCATATGCAACTGAATTCCACCGAAATCAGCGAACTGATCAAGCAGCGCATTGCTCAGTTCAATGTCGTGAGTGAAGCTCACAACGAAGGTACTATTGTTTCTGTAAGTGACGGTATCATCCGCGTACACGGCCTGGCCGATGTGATGCAGGGTGAGATGATTGCCCTGCCGGGCAACCGTTACGCTATCGCACTGAACCTCGAGCGTGACTCGGTTGGTGCAGTAGTGATGGGCCCGTATGCTGACCTCGCGGAAGGCATGAAAGTGAAATGTACGGGTCGTATTTTAGAAGTTCCAGTTGGCCGTGGCCTGCTGGGCCGTGTGGTGAACACCTTGGGTGCACCGATCGACGGTAAAGGCGCAATCGACAACGACGGCTTCTCGCCGGTTGAAGTGATTGCACCAGGCGTTATCGACCGTCAGTCAGTAGACCAGCCTGTTCAGACCGGTTACAAATCTGTCGATGCGATGATTCCAATCGGCCGTGGCCAGCGTGAGCTGATCATCGGTGACCGTCAGACCGGTAAAACCGCAATGGCAATCGACGCCATCATCAACCAGCGCGATTCAGGCATCAAGTGTGTCTACGTTGCGATTGGCCAGAAAGCGTCAACCATTTCTAACGTGGTTCGCAAACTGGAAGAGCACGGCGCGCTGGCTAACACCATCGTCGTTGTCGCTTCTGCTTCTGAATCTGCAGCGCTGCAGTACCTGTCACCGTACGCCGGTTGTGCGATGGGTGAGTACTTCCGTGACCGCGGTGAAGATGCACTGATCGTGTACGATGACCTGTCTAAGCAGGCTGTTGCTTACCGTCAGATTTCTCTGCTGCTGCGCCGTCCACCAGGTCGTGAAGCCTTCCCTGGCGACGTGTTCTATCTCCACTCTCGTCTGCTGGAGCGTGCATCACGCGTTAGCGCTGACTACGTTGAGCGCTTCACCAACGGTGAAGTGAAAGGCCAGACCGGTTCTCTGACCGCACTGCCAATCATCGAAACTCAGGCGGGTGACGTTTCCGCGTTCGTTCCGACCAACGTAATCTCGATTACTGATGGTCAGATCTTCCTGGAATCGAACCTGTTCAACTCCGGTATTCGTCCAGCCGTTAACCCGGGTATCTCGGTATCCCGTGTTGGTGGTGCTGCACAGACCAAGATCATCAAGAAACTGTCCGGTGGTATCCGTACCGCATTGGCACAGTATCGTGAACTGGCGGCGTTCTCTCAGTTCGCTTCCGATCTGGACGATGCAACACGTAAACAGCTGAGCCACGGTCAGAAAGTGACCGAGCTGCTGAAACAGAAACAGTATGCGCCGATGTCAGTCGCGCAACAGGGTCTGGTGCTGTTTGCTGCTGAGCGCGGCTATCTGAACGACGTTGAACTGGCGAAAATCGGCAGCTTCGAAGCCGCTCTGCTGGCGTTCGCGGATCGCGATCACGCTGAGCTGATGGCTGAAATCAACCAAGCGGGTAACTTCAATAACGAAATCGAAGAGAAGCTGAAAGGCGTCCTCGAAACGTTTAAAGCAACCCAGTCCTGGTAATGTCTGGCGGCTTGTCTGAAAAGGCAGGCCGCAAGGCTTTGAGGAGAAGCTAATGGCCGGCGCAAAAGAAATACGTAGTAAGATCGGCAGCGTAAAAAATACGCAGAAGATCACCAAAGCGATGGAAATGGTCGCCGCCTCCAAAATGCGTAAAACGCAGGAACGCATGGCGGCCAGCCGTCCGTATGCAGATACCATGCGCAAAGTGATTGGTCACCTTGCACTGGGTAATCTGGAATACAAGCACCCTTACCTGGATGAGCGCGACGTTAAGCGCGTCGGCTACCTGGTCGTTTCGACTGACCGCGGGCTTTGTGGTGGTTTGAACATTAACCTGTTCAAAAAATTGCTGGCAGATATGAAGAGCTGGTCTGATAAAGGCGTGCAGAGCGATCTGGCGATTATCGGTTCTAAAGGCAATTCATTCTTCGGCTCTGTAGGTGGCAACATCGTGGCTCAGGTCACCGGTATGGGCGATAAGCCTGCACTGTCTGATTTGATTGGCCCGGTAAAAGTGATGTTGCAGGCCTATGATGAAGGTCGCATCGACAAGCTGTATATCGTTGGCAACAAGTTTAATAACACCATGTCTCAGACTCCGACCATTACCCAACTGCTGCCGTTACCGCCAGCGGAAGGTGAAGAAGAGATGAAGGCGAAGACCTGGGATTACCTGTACGAACCCGATCCGAAAGCGCTGCTGGATACCCTGCTGCGCCGTTATGTCGAATCGCAGGTTTATCAGGGTGTGGTGGAAAACCTGGCCAGTGAGCAGGCCGCACGTATGGTGGCGATGAAAGCTGCAACCGATAACGGCGGAAACCTGATCAAAGAGCTGCAGTTGGTTTACAACAAAGCTCGTCAGGCCAGCATCACCCAGGAACTTACCGAGATCGTCTCGGGAGCCTCCGCGGTTTAACCAGGCATATATCCTGTCGCGCGAGCGCGGCTGGGTATTTTCGTATTAGGTAGAGGATTCAAGATGGCAGCTGGAAAGATTGTCCAGATTATCGGCGCCGTAGTTGACGTCGAATTCCCTCAGGACGCGGTACCGCAGGTATATAGCGCTCTCGAGGTGAAAAATGGTGATGCTCGTCTGGTGCTGGAAGTTCAGCAGCAGCTGGGTGGTGGCGTGGTTCGTACCATCGCCATGGGTACTTCTGACGGCCTGAAGCGCGGTCTGGAAGTCACTGACCTGAAAAAACCTATCCAGGTTCCGGTTGGTAAAGCAACCCTCGGCCGTATCATGAACGTATTGGGTGAGCCAATCGACATGAAAGGCGACCTGCAGAATGACGATGGCAGCGCATTAGAGGTTTCCTCTATTCACCGCGCAGCACCTTCATATGAAGATCAGTCTAACTCCCAGGAACTGCTGGAAACCGGCATCAAGGTAATCGACCTGATGTGTCCGTTCGCTAAGGGCGGTAAAGTCGGTCTGTTCGGTGGTGCGGGTGTTGGTAAAACCGTAAACATGATGGAGCTGATCCGTAACATCGCGGCTGAGCACTCAGGTTACTCGGTATTTGCTGGTGTGGGTGAGCGTACTCGTGAGGGTAACGACTTCTACCACGAAATGACTGACTCCAACGTTATCGATAAAGTAGCGCTGGTGTATGGCCAGATGAACGAGCCGCCGGGTAACCGTCTGCGCGTAGCACTGACCGGCTTGACCATGGCGGAAAAATTCCGTGATGAAGGCCGTGACGTTCTGCTGTTCATCGACAACATCTATCGTTACACCCTGGCCGGTACTGAAGTATCAGCACTGCTGGGTCGTATGCCATCTGCGGTAGGTTATCAGCCGACGCTGGCAGAAGAGATGGGTGTGTTGCAGGAGCGTATTACCTCTACCAAGACCGGTTCAATCACCTCTGTACAGGCCGTTTACGTTCCTGCGGATGACTTGACTGACCCGTCACCAGCAACCACCTTTGCTCACTTAGACTCAACCGTTACGCTGAGCCGTCAGATCGCCTCTCTGGGTATCTACCCAGCCGTTGACCCGCTGGATTCTACCAGCCGTCAGCTGGATCCGCTGATCGTGGGTCAGGAGCACTATGATGTTGCGCGTGGCGTGCAGTCTCTGCTGCAGCGTTACCAGGAACTGAAAGACATCATCGCCATCCTTGGTATGGACGAGCTGTCTGAAGAAGACAAACTGTTGGTGGCACGTGCGCGTAAAATTCAGCGCTTCCTGTCTCAGCCGTTCTTCGTTGCTGAAGTCTTCACTGGTTCTCCAGGTAAGTACGTTACCCTGAAAGACACTATTCGTGGCTTCAAAGGCATCATGGAAGGCGAATTCGACCACCTGCCAGAGCAGGCGTTCTACATGGTCGGCGCTATCGAAGAAGCCGTAGAAAAAGCGAAGAAACTGTAATTTCGGTTTCCCAGGAGGAATGGTATGGCTATGACTTATCATCTGGACGTGGTCAGTGCGGAGCAACAAATGTTCTCCGGTCTGGTGGAGCGCATCCAGGTGTCAGGTAGCGAAGGTGAGCTGGGTATTCGCCCGGGCCACGCCCCGCTGCTGACAGCCATCAAGCCTGGTATGATTCACATCGTGAAACAGCACGGCGAAGAGGAGTATATCTACCTCTCTGGCGGCGTGCTGGAAGTACAACCTGGCAGCACCACCGTTTTGGCTGACACCGCGATTCGCGGCGAAGACCTCGACGAAGCGCGCGCGCAGGAAGCGAAACGTAAAGCGGAAGAGCACATGAACAGCAGCCACGGCGACGTGGATTATGCTCAGGCTTCTGCGGAGCTGGCGAAAGCCATCGCAAAACTGCGTGTTATCGAGCTGACCAAAAAAGCGATGTAATCAGGCTTTATGCGTCACGAAATGCCAGCCCATTGGGTTGGCATTTTTTTTGCCCAAAATTTGCCGTTGCGCTTTAACCCCGGCTAATTTCGACCCGAGAAAAATGTAGTAATCTCAGGGCTAAACCTTACACTTTCGAAAGTTAAATTCAGTCAGGATAGTTATGTCTACAAACGCGATGAGTGTGGTGATCTTAGCCGCTGGCAAAGGCACCCGAATGTATTCCGATCTGCCCAAAGTTCTGCACACCCTTGCAGGTAAACCAATGGTTCAGCACGTGATTGATGCCGCAACCGGTTTGGGCGCTCAACACATCCATCTGGTGTATGGTCACGGCGGCGATTTACTCAAATCTGCGCTTGCGGATAACGCACTTAATTGGGTGCTGCAGGCTGAACAGCTCGGTACCGGGCACGCAATGCAGCAGGCAGCCCCCTTCTTTGCTGATGATGAAGATATCCTGATGTTGTACGGCGACGTGCCGCTGATCTCGCAAGAGAGCTTGCAGCGTCTGCGCGCGGCTAAACCGGCGGGTGGCATTGGCTTACTTACGGTGGTTCTGGATAACCCAACCGGCTATGGCCGCATCGTGCGTGAAAACGGCACGGTGACCGGCATTATCGAGCAGAAAGATGCGTCGGCAGAACAGCTAAAAATCCAGGAAATTAACACCGGTATCCTGATTGCCAACGGCAGCGACCTCAAGCGCTGGCTGGCGCAGCTCAACAATAACAATGCGCAGGGCGAATTCTATATCACCGATATCATTGCCATGGCGCACCGGGAAGGTCGCGTTATCAATGCGGTGCACCCAGCGCGCATCAGTGAAACCGACGGCGTGAATAATCGGCTGCAGCTGGCAACACTTGAGCGCGTTTACCAAAGCGAGCAGGCGGAAAGGCTGCTGCTGGCGGGTGTCATGCTGCGCGATCCGGCGCGTTTCGATCTGCGCGGTGCGCTGCAACACGGGCGGGATGTGGAGATTGACACCAACGTGATTGTTGAAGGCAACGTTACGCTCGGCAACCGGGTGAAAATCGGCGCGGGCTGCATCATCAAAAACAGCGTGATTGCGGATGACTGTGAAATCAGCCCCTATTCGGTGATCGAGGATGCCACCTTAGCCGCCGGCTGTACGGTTGGTCCGTTCGCGCGTCTGCGTCCGGGCAGCGAGTTAGCTGAAGAGGCGCACGTGGGTAACTTCGTGGAGATGAAGAAAGCCACGCTGGGCAAAGGCTCAAAAGCTGGCCATCTTTCCTATCTCGGTGATGCCGAAATTGGTGCGGGCGTGAATATCGGCGCGGGCACCATTACCTGTAATTACGATGGCGCGAACAAATCCAAAACCATCATCGGCGACAACGTATTCATCGGCTCAGATACGCAGCTGATAGCGCCCGTCAGCGTGGCGAGCGGCGCGACCATTGCCGCGGGTACTACCATCATGAAGGATGTGACGGCCGCTGACCTGGTTTATAACCGTAAAGAGCAGAATCACAAGTCTGGCTGGCAGCGCCCGGTGAAGAAGAAATAAATTAAGGGCCGGCAACGATCGGCTCGTTAGCAGTGCCATAAAAACTATCCCCACTCTCTACAAGGCTCGGGGAAATCAGGTCAGATGACAACGCAATGGCCAAAAGCCATGAAGTCAGGAAATTACTATGTGTGGAATTGTTGGTGCAGTAGCGCAGCGTGACATCGCAGAAATTCTGCTGGAAGGTTTGCGTCGTCTTGAGTATCGCGGGTATGACTCTGCCGGGCTGGCGGTGGTTGATCGTCAGGGCCATATGACGCGTCTGCGTCGTTTAGGCAAAGTACAGAACCTGGCGGAAGCGGCAGAACAGCAGCCGCTGATTGGCGGCACGGGGATCGCACACACGCGTTGGGCGACCCACGGTGAACCCTCGGAAGCCAATGCGCATCCGCATATTTCTGAGCACATCATCATCGTGCACAACGGTATTATTGAGAACCATGAGCCGCTGCGCGCCCAGTTGCTTGAGCGCGGCTACCACTTTGCATCGGAAACCGACACCGAAGTGGTGGCGCATCTGGTGCATTGGGAGCAGAAGCAGGGCGGCACGCTGCGTGAAGTGGTGCTGCGCGTGATCCCGCAGCTGCGCGGCGCTTATGGCATGGTAATCATGGACAGCCGCGATCCTACGGTGCTGGTGGCGGCGCGTTCCGGTAGCCCGCTGGTGATTGGTCGTGGCGTGGGCGAAAACTTTATCGCTTCCGATCAGCTGGCCTTGCTGCCGGTGACGCGCCGCTTCGTTTATCTGGAAGAGGGGGATATCGCTGAGATTACCCGCCGCGAAATCACCATCATCGACCGCGCTGGCAAGCCGGCTAAACGCGCTGAAATCGAATCCACTGCGCAGTACGATGCCGGTGATAAAGGCATCTATCGTCACTACATGCAGAAAGAGATTTATGAGCAGCCGAACGCGATTAAAAACACCTTAACCGGGCGTTTTAATCACGGTGAAGTTGATCTCAGTGAGCTGGGCCCGGATGCAGAGAAATTGCTGAGCCAGGTTGAGCATATCCAGATCATCGCCTGCGGCACCTCTTACAATTCCGGCATGGTGTCGCGCTACTGGTTTGAGTCGCTGGCCAACCTGCCTTGTGATGTCGAAATCGCCTCCGAATTTCGCTATCGCAAATCAGCGGTGCGCAAAAATAGCCTGCTGATCACGCTGTCACAATCGGGTGAAACCGCCGATACGCTGGCCGCGCTGCGTCTGTCGAAAGAGCTGGGTTATCTCGGTTCGCTGGCGATCTGTAACGTGGCCGGTTCCTCGCTGGTGCGTGAGTCAGATTTGGCGCTGATGACCAAAGCTGGCACCGAAATTGGTGTCGCGTCGACCAAAGCCTTCACCACGCAGCTAGCGGTATTGCTGATGCTGGTGGCGAAACTCGGCCGTCTGCACGGCATGAAAGCCGAAACCGAGCACGAAATTGTGCACGCGCTGCAGGCATTGCCGAGCCGTATCGAGCAGATGCTGGCGCAGGATAAAGTGATCGAAAATCTCGCTGAAGGTTTCTCCGACAAACATCACGCGCTGTTCCTTGGCCGCGGCGATCAGTATCCCATCGCCATGGAAGGTGCGCTGAAGCTGAAAGAGATCTCCTACATTCACGCCGAAGCCTATGCGGCTGGTGAGCTGAAGCATGGCCCACTGGCGTTAATTGATGCGGATATGCCGGTGATCGTGGTGGCGCCGAACAACGAGCTGCTGGAGAAGCTGAAATCCAACATCGAAGAGGTGCGCGCGCGCGGCGGTTTGCTGTATGTGTTTGCCGACCAGGATGCCGGCTTCAGTGACAGCGATGGCATGAAAATCATCTCACTGCCGCACGTAGAAGAGGTGATTGCTCCAATCTTCTATACCGTGCCGTTACAGCTGCTTTCATATCATGTGGCGCTGATTAAAGGCACCGACGTCGATCAGCCGCGTAACCTGGCAAAATCCGTTACCGTAGAATAATCAATCATAAGAGTGGGCCCGCAACGGGCCCGCTTCATTTCTGTACGCTGTCATATAACTGTCATATTTCGTACATTTCACTGTCATCAAACTGTCCTATTTTCCCTCCAGCAGCAATCACTGACTCCTACTAAAAAGGCATTGAGCCTGATTTTTTTAAATCCCCTGGAGGGAACATGACACTGATGCGTAGCACCGTAGCCCGAATCCTCGCCGCCACCTTCGCAGTAAGCGCGGTCTCTGCTTTTGCAGCAACCGATCTGACGGGCGCAGGCGGGACATTCCCGGCACCGGTTTATGCCAAGTGGGCAGCAGAGTACCAGCAAGCCACCGGTAGCAAAATTAACTATCAGGGTATTGGTTCTTCAGGCGGCGTTAAGCAGATCATCGCAAAAACCGTCGATTTCGGTGCGTCTGATGCACCAATGAAAGATGAAGATCTGGAGAAAAACGGCCTGTTCCAGTTCCCTACCGTCATCGGTGGTGTGGTGCTGGCGGTTAACATTCCAGGCGTGAAATCAGGTGAATTAACCCTCGACGGCAAAACCGTAGGTGATATCTACCTCGGCACCATCAAAAAGTGGAACGACCCGGCGATCACTAAACTGAACCCGGGCGTGAAACTGCCCGATTCCAACATCAACGTGGTGCGCCGCGCTGACGGTTCCGGTACTTCATTCGTCTTCACCAGCTACCTGGCGAAAGTGAACGAAGAGTGGAACAGCAAAATCGGTAAAGGTAACACCGTTAACTGGCCAACCGGTCTGGGCGGTAAAGGTAACGATGGCGTAGCCGCCTTCGTGCAGCGTCTGCCGGGTTCGATTGGCTACGTGGAATACGCCTACGCTAAGCAGAACAACCTGACTTACACCAAACTGGTTGATGCAGATGGCAAAGCGGTAGCGCCAAGCGAGGCCAGCTTTGCTAACGCCGCGAAAGGCGCAGACTGGAGCAAATCGTTTGCCCAGGATCTGACCTTCCAGAAAGGCAACGATGCATGGCCGATCACCTCAACTACGTTCATCCTGATTTACAAAGATCAGGCTGATGCGGCGAAAGGTAGTGAAGTGCTGAAGTTCTTCGACTGGGCCTACAAAGGCGGCAGTAAAACCGCAACGTCTCTGGACTATGCCGCGCTGCCAGAGAGCGTAGCGAACCAGATTCGTGCAGCGTGGAAAGCGAACATTAAAGATAGCTCCGGTAAAGCGCTGTACAAGTAACGGATTTACCCGGCCAGCCAGCACGGTTGGCCAGCTCAATGGGCGGCATCACCTGCCGCCCTGATATCCTCCTGAGAACAGAGAATTCTATGGCTGCCACTAAGCCGACGTTCAAAGCCCCCGGTAAACAAGGCGATATGATTTTCGGCGCACTGGTCAAACTGTCTGCGCTTATCGTGTTGCTGTTGATGGGTGGCATTATCGTCTCCCTGATTTTCTCCTCCTGGCCTAGCATCCAAAAATTTGGTTTCTCCTTCCTGTGGAACAAAACCTGGGATGCGCCAAACGAACAATTTGGTGCGCTGGTGCCGATTTACGGCACCCTCGTTACCTCAATTATTGCGCTGATCATTGCCGTGCCAGTGAGCTTCGGCATCGCGCTGTTCCTGACCGAACTTGCGCCGGGCTGGCTACGCCGCCCGCTGGGCACCGCCATTGAGCTGCTGGCCGCGATACCCAGCATCGTTTACGGCATGTGGGGCCTGTTTGTTTTCGCCCCGCTGTTCGCCGAATATTTCCAGACGCCAGTGGGCAATGTGTTATCGAATATCCCGATCGTTGGCGCGCTGTTCTCTGGCCCGGCATTCGGTATCGGTATTCTGGCGGCGGGCGTGATTCTCGCCATCATGATCATTCCTTACATCGCTTCGGTGATGCGTGACGTGTTTGAGCAAACGCCGGTGATGATGAAAGAGTCGGCTTACGGTATCGGCTGTACCACATGGGAAGTGATCTGGCGCATCGTGCTGCCGTTCACCAAAAACGGCGTGATCGGCGGCGTGATGCTGGGACTGGGCCGCGCATTGGGTGAAACCATGGCGGTGACCTTTATCATCGGCAACACCTACCAGCTCGACAGCCCCTCGCTGTTTATGCCGGGCAACAGTATCACCTCCGCGCTGGCCAACGAATTCGCCGAAGCGGAATCCGGTGTGCACGTCGCGGCGCTGATGGAGCTGGGTCTGATCCTCTTCGTGATTACCTTTATCGTGCTGGCGATCTCTAAACTGATGATCCTGCGTCTGGCGAAGAGTGAAGGAGCCCGTTCATGACCGCTATTGAAGTTCAGGCTCGCGCTGAGCTGGAAGCCTCGCGCCGCAAAATGCAGGCGTGGCGCAGTACTAAAAACAAAATTGCCCTGACGCTGTCGCTGTTGACCATGGCTTTCGGCCTGTTTTGGCTGGTGTGGATTCTGTTCACTACCGTGACGCGCGGCGTCGATGGTTTAAGCTGGTCGCTGTTTACCGAATCAACTCCGCCACCGAATACAGCAGGCGGTGGCTTAGCCAATGCCTTAGTCGGCAGCGGCTTACTGATTTTCTGGTCGACGATCATCGGAACGCCACTTGGCATCATGGCCGGAATTTACCTGGCGGAATATGGGCGTAAACATTGGCTGGCGGAAGTGATTCGCTTCATCAACGATATCCTGCTGTCTGCGCCGTCGATTGTGGTCGGCCTGTTTGTTTACACCATTGTGGTGTCGCAGATGCAGCATTTCTCCGGCTGGGCGGGCGTGGTGGCGCTGGCGCTGCTGCAGATCCCGATTGTGATTCGTACCTCCGAGAACATGCTGCGTCTGGTGCCGGACAGCATGCGTGAAGCGGCTTATGCGCTCGGTACGCCGAAATGGAAGATGATCTCAGCTATCACGCTGAAAGCCTCCGTTTCCGGCATCATCACCGGTGTGCTGCTGGCCGTGGCGCGTATCGCCGGTGAAACCGCTCCGCTGCTGTTCACTGCGCTGTCGAACCAGTTCTGGAGTACCGACATGATGCAGCCGATCGCTAACCTGCCGGTCACCATCTTTAAATTCGCCATGAGCCCGTTTGCCGAATGGCAAAGCCTGGCGTGGGCGGGTGTGCTGATTATTACGCTGTGCGTGCTGCTGCTGAACATTGTGGCGCGCGTGATTTTCGCCAAGGGCAAACACTAATTTCCCGGCGCGGCTTCGGCGGCGCTGCTTATGAGAGACGAGAATGAGTAACGTGACTTCATCAGCCGGTAAAATTCAGGTCCGTAATCTGAACTTCTATTACGGTAAGTTTCACGCGCTGAAAAACATCAACCTGGATATCACTAAAAACCAGGTCACCGCGTTTATCGGCCCATCAGGCTGCGGTAAATCCACGCTGCTGCGTACCTTCAACAAAATGTACTCGCTCTATCCCGAGCAGCGTGCAGAAGGTGACATCCTGCTGGATGGCGATAACATTCTGGCATCTAATCAGGATATCGCCCTGCTGCGCGCGCGCGTTGGCATGGTATTCCAGAAGCCAACGCCGTTCCCGATGTCGATTTACGATAACATCGCCTTCGGTGTACGCCTGTTTGAAAAGCTGTCGCGTGCCGATATGGATGAGCGCGTGCAGTGGGCGCTAACCAAAGCCGCGCTGTGGAATGAAACCAAAGACAAGCTGCATCAGAGCGGTTACAGTCTTTCCGGCGGTCAGCAGCAGCGTCTGTGCATCGCGCGTGGCATC
Organism: Pantoea sp. NPDC088449; assembly: GCF_044753225.1. Taxonomy (NCBI): domain Bacteria; kingdom Pseudomonadati; phylum Pseudomonadota; class Gammaproteobacteria; order Enterobacterales; family Erwiniaceae; genus Pantoea; species Pantoea sp. NPDC088449. The sequence continues at coordinate 36,626 of NZ_JBIVMT010000005.1, forward strand.
GCCATTCGCCCGGAAGTTTTGTTGCTGGATGAGCCGTGTTCCGCGCTGGATCCGATCTCAACCGGTCGTATTGAAGAGCTGATCACCGAGCTGAAGCAGGATTACACCGTGGTAATCGTGACGCATAACATGCAGCAGGCCGCACGTTGTTCTGATCACACCGCTTTCATGTATCTGGGTGAGCTGATTGAGTTCAGCGATACCGATACGTTGTTCACTAAGCCCGCACAGAAGCAAACCGAAGATTACATCACCGGTCGCTACGGCTGATTCAGGAGACGCACATGGATAATTTAAATCTGAACAAACACATCTCCGGTCAGTTTAATGCGGAGCTTGAGCACATTCGCACTCAGGTGATGATCATGGGGGGCATGGTAGAGAAGCAGCTTACCGATGCCATTACCGCGATGCATAACCAGGATGGCGAGCTGGCGCGTCACGTGATTGACGGCGACCAGAAGGTCAACATGATGGAAGTGGAGATTGATGAAGCCTGCGTGCGCATCATCGCCAAACGTCAGCCTACCGCCAGCGATTTGCGTCTGGTGATGGCGATCATCAAGACCATTTCAGAGCTGGAACGCATTGGTGACGTGGCGGAGAAAATCAGCCGCACCGCGCTGGAGAAGTTTGGTCAACAGCATCTGCCGCTGCTGGTTAGCCTTGAAGCGCTGGGCCATCACACCGTGCAGATGCTGCATGACGTGCTGGATGCGTTTGCGCGCATGGATCTCAACGAAGCCATCAAAATCTACCGCGAAGATAAGAAGGTGGATAAAGAGTATGAAGGCATCGTGCGTCAGCTGATGACCTACATGATGGAGGATCCACGCACCATTCCCAGCGTATTGACCGCGATGTTCTGCGCGCGCGCCATCGAGCGTATCGGCGACCGCTGCCAGAATATTTGTGAAATTATCTTCTATTTCGTAAAAGGTCAGGATTTCCGCCATGTGGGCGGCGACAAGCTGGATGAACTGCTGTCGGGCGATGACGGTAGCAATAAACCCTCTTGATTGAGACTTTGGCGGCCCGTTGCCACTGTGACTAACGGGCCGCTTTCTTGATTTCTGCCTGGTCTCCGCGTTGCCCTCTCTTTTATACTTGGCACACTTTTTTCTGCAAGGTGCTGCTGCATGTCCTCCTCACTACAAAAAAAACGCGCCATTACACCGGCGAAAGCCATGGTGGCTGCCATTAGCGGCTACGCCATGGACGGATTTGACCTTCTGATCCTCGGCTTTATGCTGCCCGCCATCAGCGTTTCGCTGGCGCTCGATCCGTCTCAGGCGGGTTCTCTGGTGACATGGACGCTGATTGGTGCGGTGATTGGCGGCATCGTGTTTGGCCATCTCAGCGATCGCTATGGCCGCATCCGTATTCTCACCGTCACTATTTTGGTGTTCTCGGTGTTCACTGGACTGTGCGCTGTCGCACAGGGCTACTGGGATTTGCTGGCGTACCGCACCCTGGCGGGCGTGGGATTAGGCGGCGAGTTCGGCATTGGGATGGCGCTGATTGCGGAAGCCTGGCCAAAAGAGAAGCGCAACCGCGCCTCGGCGTGGGTCGGCATTGGCTGGCAGCTTGGTGTGCTGCTGGCGGCCTTTATTACGCCGCCATTGCTGAGTGTCATTGGCTGGCGCGGCATGTTCCTCGTTGGTTTACTGCCCGCGCTGGTCTCATTTGTGATTCGCCGCAGCATGGGTGAGCCGGAAGAATTTACCCGTCACGTTGAGAAAACCCCGCAGCTGTCGTTTACCGCGCGGCTTAAACTGCTGTTCGCCGATAGCAATACCAGCAAAGCCAGTCTGGGAATTCTTATTCTCTGTTCGGTGCAGAATTTCGGTTACTACGGTTTGATGATCTGGATGCCGAGCTATCTGTCGTCTAACTTTGGCTTCAGCCTGACAAAATCCGGCTTGTGGACGGCGGTAACGGTAGTCGGCATGACATTTGGCATCTGGCTGTTCGGCGTGCTGGCCGATCGCTTCGCACGCTGGAAAATCTTCCTGTTGTACCAGTTCGGTGCGGTGGTGATGGTGGTGGTGTATGCACAGCTGCGCGACCCAACGGTAATGCTGTTTACAGGCGCGCTGATGGGGATGTTTGTCAACGGTATGATTGGCGGCTACGGCGCACTGATTTCTGATACCTTCCCGCCGCAGGCGCGTGCTACGGCGCAGAACGTGTTGTTTAACCTCGGACGTGGCGTGGGCGGATTTGGTCCGCTGGTGATTGGATTACTGGCCACCAACATCTCCTTCACCGCCGCAATCACCCTACTGGCGCTGATTTATTTGCTGGATATCGCCGCCACGCTGTTCCTGCTGCCGAAAAAGCAGAGCAACGAAGATTCGCTGGGGGCGATTGGCTGATTTTTGTGGTCGCCATGAATGGCGACCCTACCATTGAATGGTGCACGAACGTAGGGTCGGCATTGATGCCGACCTGGCTGAACACCGCACCTATCCCACCAAATCCCAGCCGCGTGCGCGCCACAGATCCGGCAGCTGCGCCATATCATCAAAGCGCGTCACCAGCGGATGATCTAACTCGGGATTGTGCGCATCGGCGCAGTAGTAAAACACCGGAATTCCGGCCGCGATGCCTGCGCGTGCGCCGGCTTCGGAATCGTCCACCAGAATGCACTTCTCAATCGGCACCTGCATCTGCTCGGCGGCGTGATACATCAGCTCGGGATCGGGCTTCCAGTGGTTGATGTCATAGCCGCTGTATAGCTTGCCATCCAGATAGGGCAGCATGCCGGTTAATCCCAGGGAGTGTTGCATCTTCTTCACCGTGCCGTTTGAAACCACGCACATCGGCACTTTTACTCTCTCGACCAGCGTTTGAGCGCCGGCAATGGGCTGCAAATCGAGATCGAACAGCCGCGCCACCTCGGCGCGATAGGCGGTTTCCACCTCTTCGAGCGGTAACTCAACCTGATGTTCTGCCGCCACGTCACGGATGATGTCGTAGAGCTTCACCCCTTTATACTGCTCAAACATCTGTTGCAGTGAGAGCTCAATACCGTAGCGGGCAAAGGTGTTGACGTAAGATTGCGTACAGATTACTTCGCTGTCGACCAGCGTGCCGTCGCAATCAAAAAAAATACATTCCACCGACATCGCGCATCATCCTTTTGTTAAACAATAAGCTGACACTCTAGCGCACTGAGCACAGAAAGCGACCCTGAGCAACCGGTTGCGAAAAATCAGTGTTTTGCCACGCTAAACTCTATACGATACGCGGCGATTAATTTTTTATCGGAACAGTGAAATGAATAACCAGGGTCTTTTGCAGCGCATCTTCAAGCTGCAGGAACACGGCACAACCGTGCGTACAGAAGTGATTGCCGGATGCACCACTTTCCTGACGATGGTCTACATCGTCTTCGTTAACCCGCAAATTCTGGGTGTGGCAGGCATGGATACCCAGGCCGTGTTTGTCACCACCTGCTTAATTGCCGCGTTCGGCAGCATCTTAATGGGGCTGGTGGCGAATCTGCCGGTAGCGTTGGCACCGGCGATGGGCTTGAACGCCTTTTTCGCCTTCGTGGTGGTGGGCGCGATGGGCTACTCATGGCAGGTTGGCATGGGCGCGATCTTCTGGGGAGCCTTGGGCCTGCTGATCCTCACGCTGCTGCGCGTGCGCTACTGGATGATTGCCAACATTCCGCTGAGCCTGCGCGTGGGGATTACCGCCGGTATCGGCCTGTTTATCGCCATGATGGGGCTGAAAAATGCCGGCATCATCGTGCCTAACGCCGATACCATCGTGGCCGTTGGCAACCTGACGTCGCACAGCGTGCTGCTGGGCGCGCTTGGGTTCTTCATCATCGCTATTCTGGCCTCACGTAATATCCATGCGGCGGTGCTGGTCTCGATCGTGGTGACTACCGCACTGGGCCTGATCATTGGCGACGTAAAATTCAGCGGTGTGTTCGCCGCTCCGCCCGCCATCACTTCGGTGGTTGGTCAGGTGGATATCAAAGGTGCATTCAACATCGGCATGGCCGGCGTGATCTTCTCCTTTATGCTGGTGAATCTGTTCGACTCTTCCGGCACGCTGATTGGCGTGACCGATAAAGCCGGACTGACCGACGAGAAAGGCACGTTCCCGCGCATGAAGCAGGCGCTGTACGTTGATAGCATCAGCTCTGTGACCGGTTCGCTGGTGGGGACCTCTTCAGTTACCGCTTACATTGAAAGCTCGTCCGGCGTGGCGATCGGCGGGCGTACCGGCTTGATGGCGGTGATTACCGGGATTCTGTTCCTGCTGGTGATGTTTCTGTCACCGCTGGCAGCGATGGTGCCATCCTATGCGGCGGCGGGCGCGCTGATTTATGTTGGCGTGTTGATGACGGCGTCGCTTTCCCGCGTACAGTGGGACGATCTCACTGAAGCGGTTCCGGCGTTTGTCACCGCGGCGATGATGCCATTTAGCTTCTCGATCACCGAAGGCATTGCGCTGGGCTTTATCTCGTACTGCGTGATGAAGTTGGGAACGGGTCGCTGGCGTGAAATCAGTCCATGCGTGGTGGTGGTGGCGCTGCTGTTTGTGCTGAAAATCGTCTTCATTGACGCTCACTAAGTGAAAAAGGCCGCTTAAGCGGCCTTTTTTGTCAGGGATGTCCTATCTCCTGCGGCGCGACCAAACTGGTCAGGCGTAAGGTGCGCGGCCCCATATTGGGTTTGCTCATCTCGACGTCGCGCAGCGCTTGCCACTGCTGCGCGCCATCAATTTCCCACAGCCGTAAACGTTCTGTGCCTGGCGACAGTGCACACGACCATACCAGCGTCGGTTCAGCATCACATACCGCCTGAATATCGGGAAACACGGTGGAACGCAGTCGTCCGGCTGCGGGATGCAAACGCAGTGAATCAATACCGCTATTCGTTTCGCCAGTGAGTTTGAGAATGCTTTGCCGCAGCGTCCAGATTTGCGTCAGCGCTTCCATAAAATCCTGCTGCGCGTTGATCCAGGCTTTCTCGCCAGAGGAGAGATCCTGCGTCAGCATATCCTGAGTTTGGCGACTGTGCGCACGCACAATCTCCATATCCAATCCGGCACGACCGCCTTCTTCGGCCAGCAGCACGCCGATAGTGTTGCCAGCATAGGAAATACTAAAATCGGGCAGATTCGCATCGGCAAAACGGGGACGACCACTGCTGGTTGTAATTAATGCAGGTAATTCACGAATACCATAAACGCGCAGCATCAGCTGCCCCAGCAGTTCGCGCGCGGCGAGAAAGCGTCCGCGGCGCTTGTCAGCGAAGCGTTGGGCGCTATGAATCACTTCCTGTGGCACCCGCATATTCTCTGAAGAAAAGGGCGGATGACCGATCCAACGAACAAAATGACTAGCCATCTGTCGCTCCGTGAAAATGGTCGAATAATCATCAGTGCTATTGTAAGAATTTTCTCATGGGTTTGCATCCGCCTTAAGGTGGAATAGGCGATATTTCAGATAAGGCTGAAGCCGCACGGCAATCCCATTTTGTCACTTTGCATAGAACGCTTTTGCACATTCATGTCTGATCGGGTGCCGATTGGCGCGATGTGGTGTAGGATTTGGGCAGTAAAAAGGCACATCGAAGTGCGCTAACTATTCACCCTCAGGCCAATCGTGCACATCGCTGAATCATGCACGTCGGAGTTTTTTATGTCAGTTACCGCTATTTCTTCTCGCCAGGAATCGATCTCTCTTGATGAGTTTCGTCACGGCATGCGCCGCCTAACGGCAGGCGTTTCTCTGGTTACCACCGAATTTCAGGGCGAAAAGCTGGGGCTAATTGCCACGTCGGTGAGTTCGCTGGCGGCTGAGCCACCGAGCTTGCTGGTGTGCGTGAATCGCAGCGCATCCAGTCATGATGCGTTTATCAAGGCCGGTCATTTTGCCGTTAACGTACTGCGTGAGCAGCATGACGATTTATGCGCTCAGTTCAGCCAATCATCGCGTCGCGAAGAGCGTTTTCAAAACGGCGCCTGGCAGACGCTGAATACCGGCGCGCCAGTGTTGGCGGATGCGCTGGTGAGCTTTGATTGCCAGCTGGAGAAAGTGGTGGAGTGGAATACGCATAGCGTGCTGCTGGCACGTATTGTTGGCATTGCGCTGCCTGGCGAAGCGTCAGAGCCAATGATCTACTTCAATAGCGGTTTCCATTCACTGGGCTAACCGCACAGGAAAAGGCGTCGTAAGTGACGCCTTTTCGCTATCGAATCAGGCAAATTTGCTGGCTTCATCAAAGCTCAGACGCGGCAAACGCGGATGCAGTTTGCTGGCTTCGCCATAGCCCAGATTGATCAGCAAGTTCACCTGCCATTTATTCTCGCTGAAGAACGCCTCATTCACTTTGGACGGATCGAAACCGGACATTGGGCCTGCATCCAACCCCAGCGAACGCGCCGCCAGAATCAAGTAACCCGCTTGCAAGCTGCTGTTACGGAACGCGGTCTCTTTCGCCAGATCCGGGCTGCTGGTGAACCAGCTGCGCGCATCGCCGTGCGGGAACAGCTTTGGCAGCGCTTCGTAGAATTCTGGGTCCCAGGCCACGATCACCGTCACCGGCGCCGCCATGGTTTTGTCGACATTACCGGACGAAAGTGCCGGTTTCAGCTTCTCTTTCCCTTCCTGAGACGTCACAAACACAAAACGGCCTGGTGAGCAGTTAGCAGAAGTTGGGCCCAGCGCGGTCAGATTGTAGAGCTGCTTCAGCACCTCTTGAGAAATCGGTTTGTCCTGCCAATAGCTGTGGGTGCGGGCTTCATTAAACAGCGCATTCAGCGCCACGCTGTCGAGCGTTGTACTCATGTTTCTCTCCTGTTCAGGCCGCAACGAGCGCCCAATATTTTGCATGAATAGTGGATGTTCCCGGCAGGGCCTTTTCGCCGGGCAGTGATCGTTATACTGCAAAGCGAAAGGGGAGCCAAATAACAAAGACGCATGTCTACTGGGATCCAGGTGCGCATGAATGCGCACCCTACGAAAACCGCGCTCATACGATGTAGGGTCGCCATTTATGGCGACTACGTAACAGACATCAGGTGCGCACGAATGCGCACCCTACGATAACCGCGCTCATACGATGCAGGGTCGCCATTTATAGCGACTACGTAACAGACATCAGGTGCGCACGAATGCGCACCCTACGAAAACCGCGCTCATTCGATGTAGGGTCGCCATTTATGGCGACTACGTAACAGACATCAGGTGCGCATGAATGCGCACCCTACGAAAACCGCGCTCATTCGTTGTAGGGTCGCCATTTATGGCGACTACGTAACAGACATTACTTCCCAATACAGAAGCTTGAGAAGATTCGTCCCAGCAGATCGTCGGAGGTGAATTCGCCAGTGATCTCGCTCAGCGCCTGTTGCGCTAAACGAAGCTCTTCCGCCAGTAATTCACCCGCCCATGCGCCTAATAGCTGATGTTTTCCCTGTTGCAGGTGAGCAGCCGCTAACTCGAGCGCCTGCAGATGGCGGCGACGTGCAAGGAATCCGCCTTCCATATTGCCGGCAAAACCCATGCTCTGTTTCAGGTGCTCGCGCAGCGCTTCCACACCGTCACCAGTGCGTGCCGAGAGACGAATCAGTGAGTGACCGTTCACTTCAGTAAGCCCCAGCACTTCGCCCGTCATATCCGCTTTGTTGCGCACCACGGTAATCGGCAGCGCATTTGGCAAACGCGCGACAAAATCTGGCCAAATGGCGGCGGCTTCGGTGGCATCCGTGGTGGTGCCATCGACCATAAACAGCACGCGGTCGGCCTGCTCGATCTCCTGCCATGCACGCTCAATACCAATGCGCTCTACTTCATCACTGGCTTCACGCAAACCGGCGGTATCGATGATATGCAGCGGCATGCCGTCGATATGGATATGTTCGCGCAGCACGTCGCGCGTGGTGCCGGCAATATCGGTGACAATCGCCGCTTCGCGACCGGCTAACGCATTCAGCAGGCTCGATTTACCGGCATTAGGGCGACCGGCAATGACCACTTTCATCCCTTCACGCAGCAAGCTGCCCTGACGCGCCTCGGCACGTACGCCGTCGAGATCGCCGATCACCACATTGAGCTGTGCTTCAATTTTGCCGTCGGACAGGAAATCGATCTCTTCATCCGGGAAGTCGATGGCCGCTTCCACATAGATACGCAGGTGAGTAAGTGCTTCCACAAGTGCGTTAACGCGCAGGGAAAAGGCGCCCTGCAGCGAGTTCACCGCTGAGCGGGCTGCCTGCTCTGAACTGGCATCGATCAGGTCGGCAATCGCTTCGGCTTGCGCTAAATCGAGTTTGTCGTTGAGGAAGGCGCGTTCCGAGAATTCACCGGGCTGAGCAATACGCAAGCCGGGCAGGGCCACAATGCGTTTGAGCAGCAGGTCAAGAATCACCGGGCCGCCGTGGCCCTGCAGCTCCAGCACATCTTCGCCGGTAAAGGAGTTCGGGCCGGGAAACCACAGCGCAATGCCCTGATCGAGCACGCTGCCATCGGCATCGGTAAAAGGCAGATAATCGGCGTAACGCGGTTTCGGCAATTTGCCTAACACGGCTTGCGCCACCTCCGCCGCTTTGGCGCCGGAGATACGCAGAATGCCTACGCCGCCGCGGCCGGGAGGCGTCGCCTGGGCAACGATGGTGTCGCTGTGGCTCATGATTCCACCTTAAACTTTTAGGGTATTAATAAATAAAAATAGGGCGACATAAATGTCGCCCTTAGATTATACGCTGCTGCTGGTGGCAGTCAGGCGTTACGCTTTCTTCTTGTCGCGGCTATGCAGACCACGTTTTTCCAGGCCGCGATAAATCAGCTGCTGCTGGAGAATGGTTACCAGGTTGCTGACGATGTAGTACAGCACCAGACCTGACGGGAACCACAGGAAGAACACGGTAAAGATAACCGGCATGTAAGTCATGATCTTCTGCTGCATCGGATCGGTCACAGTGGTCGGTGACATCTTCTGAATGAAGAACATGGTGATACCCATGACAATCGGCAGAATGTAGTACGGGTCCTGCGCAGACAAGTCATGAATCCACAGAATAAACGGTGCATGACGCAGTTCAACCGAGCCTGACAGCATGTAGTACAAGGCCAGGAAGATTGGCATCTGGATAACCAGCGGCAAGCAGCCGCCCAGCGGGTTCACTTTCTCCGCCTTATACAGCGCCATCATTTCCTGGCTCTGCTTCTGCTTGTCATCGCCCAGACGTTCACGCATCGCCTGAATCTTCGGCTGCAGCATACGCATCTTCGCCATGGAGGTGTACTGCGCCTTAGTCAGCGGGTACATGATGCCACGAACGATGAAGGTGATAACGATAATGGAGAAGCCCCAGTTACCGATAAAGCTGTGCAGGAACTTCAGTAGCTTAAACAGCGGCTGAGAGATGAACCACAGCCAGCCGTAATCCACAGTCAGATCAAGATGAGGCGCGATGGCCGCCATTTTGTCCTGAATTTCCGGGCCAACCCACAGAGTGGCACCAAGATCCTGCTGTGCGCCTGCGCCAACGGTAACCGGCGCAGATTTGTAGCCGATTGCCGCTACGCCATTGCCGAGGTTGCTGGTGTACAGCGTGTTATTACCCTGCGTGCGTGGCACCCAGGCGGTGGCAAAATACTGTTGCAGCATCGCCACCCAACCGTTGCCGGTGGTGGTGTTCAGGTTCTCGTTATCCGCGATAGTGTCGAATTTATATTTTTCGTATTTCGCATCGCTGGTGGAGTACGCTGCGCCACGGAAGGTATGCAGAGCAAAGTTATTGCTGCCGGTATCGCGGTGCTTAGGCACATCGATAGTTTGCTTCAGCTGACCAAACATCGACACTTCCAGCGGCTGCTGGGTGGTGTTGTTAATGTTGTAGTCAACATTTACCGCATACTCACCGCGCTTGAAGACGAAGGTCTTGGTGTAAACCACGCCGTTTTCACCGGTCCAGGTCAGCGGCACGCGCAGTTCGCTCTGGCCATCTGCCATCTCGAAGCTATCTTGTGTGGTGGTATACAGCGGACGTGCGCCATTGTTCGGGTTATCCGGACCGTTACGGCCGGTTAAGCCGCTCTGCGCCTGATAAACGAATGCAGGTGTGGTTTCAAGCAGCTGGAACGGTGCGTCTGAACCCAGTTTGTCCGGGTAAGTCAGCAGCTGAGCCTGCTCAATATCGCCACCGCGCGTATTGATGTTGAGTGACAGGACATCTGTCTTAACGGTGATCGTTTTGCCCTGTCCGCTAGCCGGCACGCCGGAAGTGGCGGCATCACCCGCTGCGCTGCTTGTGTTTTGCGTGGTCTGGGTTTGCTGTGGCTGCGGAGCGTGGTCCGTCTGCCAGGCTTGCCAGATCATAAAAGACACGAACAGAAAAGCGATGAGAAAGAGATTGCGTTGCGAATCCATCGTTAATGTTCTCTGGTATCAAAGGTTTTTGGCGGCACAGGATCGTCACCACCCGGGTTCAAAGGGTGGCATTTTAATACGCGTTTAATCGTCAACCAACTGCCTTTTACCACGCCAAAGCGGCGTAAGGCCTCAATCCCATACTGCGAGCAGGTGGGATGGAACCGGCAATGAGGTCCCAGCAGTGGGCTGATGGCGCGTTGATAAACGCGTATCAGGGCAATCAGGAGCCGCGAGCCAGGCGACAGTGACGACGCCATAATTTCTCCAACGCTTCCGTCAGCGCACGGTTATCCAGGTCAGCAATCCCTTTTTTAGCCACGATCACAAAATCCATCGCAGGCAGCTCATGTTGACGCAGACGAAAGCTTTCTCGGGTCAATCGCTTGATCCGGTTGCGTTCATGGGCGCGTTTTACATGTTTTTTTGCGACGGTGAGACCGATGCGGGGATGCCCCAGCGAGTTAAGTCGGCCGAGTATGGTGATTTGCGGCGTACCGGCTCTTTGTGGCTGCTGGAAGACGAAAGTGAAATGAGTGGGAGTTAACAAACGTAACTCCCTGGGAAATGCGAGCTTAACCACGAGGGTTAGCTTTATTACTTAGAAACGGTCAGACGAGAACGGCCTTTAGCACGACGACGTGCCAGAACCTGACGACCATTTTTTGTTGCCATACGAGCACGGAAACCGTGTGAACGGTTGCGCTTCAGTACGGACGGTTGAAAAGTGCGTTTCATGGCGATTTCTACCTAAACTTGAAAATTTTCACTGGGTGACGCGTTTTCGGGCCAGTAAATCGACCAACGCCTCAATGTGTCTTTAATAAAGAGGCGGGATTGTAATAATTGTACAGTCCAGAGTCAATTTACTTCGCTGGTCGCGGCACCTGGAAACCCAGATACAGCCCGCTGATTCCGGGCATCAAGGCTTCACGCAATAATGCCGGGTGGGGAATTATACGGGCTGTGGGGTAAAGCGCAAGGATCGCGCAGGATCTTCTTGCGATCTATTTGCAAACTTGTTGCGGCAAAAACGAGAGCCGCCCAGAAAAATTGTCGCTTTCAGCCACATTAACGCTGGCTTTTCTGCTAAAAAGCGTAAACTCATTTGCGCATCATCAGCCTGTGGATAAAATGGATCAAAACTGTGTAGAAAGGGAAGATCTCTCGGCTGCTTTACGTTATGATCCGCCCTTCCGCTGACGATCCTCCATGCGATCGCCGGGGAAGACTACCGCGAATAGCGGTCGCAGGCGCTTTCCAACCGCCTGTGTCTAAAAATTACGTTTCTATTTATTAGCGCCTAAAATTCTTATCGATTTTGTACGAGTGGAGTCCGCCGTGTCACTTACGCTTTGGCAACAGTGTCTTGCCCGTTTGCAGGATGAGCTTCCTGCCACCGAATTCAGCATGTGGATTCGTCCGCTGCAGGCTGAATTGAACGACAATACGCTGACCTTGTATGCACCAAATCGGTTTGTACTCGACTGGGTTAGAGATAAATATCTCAATAGTATCAATGGGCTGCTGAATGAATTCTGCGGTACGAATGTGCCGTTACTGCGTTTTGAAGTGGGCACGCGTCCTGCCGCACAGGTCACCACCAGCCAGCCGGCAATGGCCAGTTACAGCGCGCCTGCACCGATTGAAAATCGCCCGGCGCCCACGCAAATTTTGCGCCCAAGCTGGGATTCGGTGCCTGCGCCGGCTGATGTTACCTACCGTTCCAATGTGAATAACCGCCATAACTTCGATAACTTTGTGGAAGGTAAATCGAACCAACTGGCACGCGCGGCGGCACGTCAGGTAGCGGACAACCCTGGCGGCGCCTATAACCCTCTGTTCCTTTATGGCGGCACCGGTTTGGGTAAAACTCACCTGCTGCACGCGGTGGGTAACGGCATTATTGCGCGCAAGCCCAATGCCAAAGTGGTGTATATGCACTCTGAGCGTTTTGTTCAGGACATGGTTAAAGCCTTGCAGAACAACGCTATCGAAGAGTTTAAGCGTTACTATCGTTCGGTGGATGCACTGCTGATCGATGACATCCAATTCTTTGCCAATAAAGAACGATCGCAGGAAGAGTTTTTCCACACCTTCAACGCCCTGCTGGAAGGCAATCAACAGATCATCCTGACCTCGGATCGCTATCCAAAAGAGATCAACGGCGTAGAAGATCGCCTGAAATCGCGCTTTGGCTGGGGATTAACGGTCGCGATCGAGCCGCCTGAGCTGGAAACGCGCGTGGCGATCCTGATGAAGAAGGCCGATGAAAACGACATCCGCCTGCCGGGCGAAGTGGCGTTCTTTATTGCTAAGCGTCTGCGTTCCAATGTGCGAGAGCTGGAAGGCGCGCTGAACCGCGTGATCGCCAACGCGAACTTTACCGGTCGCGCCATTACCATCGATTTCGTGCGCGAAGCGCTGCGCGATCTGCTGGCGCTGCAGGAAAAGCTGGTCACCATTGATAACATTCAGAAAACGGTGGCCGAGTATTACAAAATTAAAGTGGCGGATTTGCTGTCGAAACGCCGTTCGCGTTCGGTAGCGCGTCCGCGCCAGATGGCGATGGCGATGGCGAAAGAGCTCACTAACCACAGTTTGCCGGAAATTGGCGATGCGTTTGGTGGCCGCGACCATACCACCGTGCTTCACGCCTGCCGTAAAATCGAGCAGCTGCGTGAAGAGAGCCACGACATCAAAGAAGATTTCTCTAACCTCATTCGAACATTATCTTCCTGACGCATATGAAATTTATTGTAGAACGTGAGCAGTTACTGAAGCCCCTGCAACAGGTCAGCGGCCCGCTGGGCGGTCGTCCAACCCTGCCGATCCTTGGCAATTTACTGCTGCAGGTCAGCGAAGATACGCTGCGCCTGACCGGCACCGATCTGGAAATGGAAATGGTGGCGCGCGTTGCGCTGACGCAGCCACACGAGCCGGGTGCAACCACGGTTCCCGCGCGTAAATTCCTCGATATTTGTCGCGGTTTGCCGGAAGGTGCTGAGATCAGTCTGACGCTGGAAGGCGACAGAATGCTGGTGCGTTCTGGCCGCAGCCGTTTCTCGTTATCTACCTTGCCAGCCAGTGATTTCCCGAACCTGGATGACTGGCAGAGCGAGGTAGAATTTACTTTGCCGCAGGCAACGTTGAAACGCTTGATCGAGGCTACGCAGTTCTCGATGGCGCATCAGGATGTGCGCTATTACCTCAACGGCATGCTGTTTGAAACCGAAGGTGAAGAGCTGCGCACCGTCGCCACCGATGGTCACCGCCTTGCGGTGTGCTCAATGCCGATTGGTCAGGCGTTGCCAGACCATTCGGTGATCGTGCCGCGTAAAGGTGTGATTGAGCTGATGCGCCTGCTTGATGGTGGTGAAACACCGCTGCAGGTGCAGATCGGCAGCAGCAATATTCGTGCTCACGTTGGCGACTTTATTTTCACCTCCAAGCTGGTTGACGGACGTTTCCCGGATTATCGCCGCGTATTGCCGAAGAATCCTGATAAAGCCTTAGAAGCCGGATGCGATATTCTGAAACAGGCATTTGCGCGTGCGGCGATTCTGTCGAATGAGAAGTTTCGCGGCGTTCGCATCTACATCACCGAAAATCAGCTCAAAATCACGGCAAATAATCCCGAGCAGGAAGAAGCGGAAGAGATGCTGGATGTCTCTTATAACGGCACCGATTTGGAGATCGGATTCAACGTCAGTTATGTGCTGGATGTGCTCAATGCACTGAAGTGCGAAAATGTGCGTTTGCTTTTAACTGACTCTGTTTCCAGCGTACAAATTGAAGATGTTGCTAGTCCAGCCGCAGCGTATGTCGTTATGCCAATGCGCTTGTAAGGTCGGCATTTATGCCGACCTGGCGAATGTTCGCACCATCCTGGGAGCCATTAATGGCTCCCCTACAAGATCCCGAATAGCTTCATCCCGGAACACTTCATGGCTTTAACCCGCCTCCTGATTAAAGATTTTCGCAATATTGAGCAGGCCGATCTGGCGCTGGCACCCGGTTTCAATTTTTTAGTTGGCGCCAACGGCAGCGGCAAGACCAGCGTGCTGGAGGCGATTTACACGCTGGGCCACGGCCGTGCGTTTCGCAGTTTGCAAGCGGGGCGCGTTATTCGTCACGATCAAGATGCCTTTGTGCTGCACGGCCGAATTGAAGGCAGTGAACGCGAACTGTCGGTGGGGTTAACCAAAAATCGCGCCGGCGACAGCAAAGTACGCATTGATGGCAGCGACGGTCATAAAGTCGCCGAGTTAGCGCAACTATTACCCATGCAGCTGATCACGCCGGAAGGTTTTACGCTGCTGAATGGCGGTCCCAAATATCGTCGTGCCTATATCGATTGGGGCTGTTTCCACGCCGCGCCCGGCTTTTTCCATGCCTGGAGCAATCTGCGTCGCCTGCTGAAACAGCGCAATGCGGCGCTGCGGCAGGTATCGCGCTACAGCCAGATTCGCCCGTGGGATCAGGAACTGGTGCCATTGGCTGAGCAAATTAGCGCATGGCGCGCCGAATACAGCGCGGCGATTTCCCGCGAGATCATCGCCACCTGTGGCCAATTTTTACCAGAGTTCGAGCTAGCGTTCTCTTTCCAGCGCGGCTGGGATAAAGAGAGCGACTACGCCGAATTGCTGGAGCGTAATTTCGAGCGCGATCGCGCGCTCACCTACACCGCCAGCGGCCCGCATAAAGCCGATTTTCGTATTCGTGCTGAGGGCACGCCGGTGGAAGATTTACTCTCACGCGGTCAGTTAAAGCTACTGATGTGCGCGCTGCGCTTAGCGCAGGGCGAATATCTGACGCGCAGCAGCGGACGACGCTGTTTGTATCTGATTGATGACTTTGCCTCAGAGCTGGATGACACCCGTCGCCGGCTGTTAGCTGAACGCCTAAAAGCCACGCAGGCTCAAGTATTTGTCAGCGCCATTGGTGTCGAGCATGTAATCGACATGAGTGATGAAAAGGGCAAGATGTTCCGCGTGGAACAGGGTAAAATAGTGGTTCAACCTGAAGATTAAATGAGCGAGAAACGTTGATGTCGAATTCTTATGACTCCTCAAGTATCAAAGTCCTGAAAGGGCTTGATGCGGTACGCAAACGCCCGGGCATGTACATCGGCGATACGGATGACGGCACCGGTCTGCATCACATGGTATTCGAAGTCGTGGATAACGCTATCGACGAAGCGCTCGCCGGTCACTGCAGTGACATTACCGTTACTATTCATGCCGATAACTCGGTTTCCGTGCAGGATGATGGACGTGGTATTCCGACCGGCATTCACCCGGAAGAGGGCGTCTCTGCGGCGGAAGTGATCATGACCGTTCTGCACGCAGGCGGTAAATTTGATGATAACTCATATAAAGTATCGGGCGGTCTGCACGGCGTCGGCGTTTCCGTGGTAAACGCCCTGTCGCAGAAGCTGGAGCTGACCATTCGTCGCGAAGGTAAAGTGCACCAGCAGGTTTATCAGCACGGCGTGCCGCAGGCACCGCTGGCGGTATCAGGTGATACCGACGCAACCGGTACCCGCGTGCGTTTTTGGCCGAGCTATGAAACCTTCACTAATGTGATTGAGTTTGAGTACGACATCCTGGCGAAGCGCCTGCGTGAACTATCGTTCCTCAACTCTGGCGTCTCGATTCGTCTCGAAGATAAACGCGACGGCAAGAGCGATCACTTCCACTACGAAGGCGGTATCAAGGCGTTTGTTGAGTATCTCAACAAAAACAAAACGCCAATCCATCCCACCGTGTTCTATTTCTCTACCGAGAAAGATGGCATTGGCGTGGAAGTGGCGCTGCAGTGGAACGACGGTTTCCAGGAAAACATCTACTGCTTCACCAATAACATTCCACAGCGCGATGGCGGTACGCACCTGGCCGGTTTCCGTGCGGCAATGACGCGTACCCTGAACGCCTACATGGATAAAGAAGGTTACAGCAAAAAAGCCAAAGTCAGCGCCACCGGTGACGATGCGCGTGAAGGTTTGATCGCCGTGGTTTCGGTGAAAGTGCCGGATCCGAAGTTCTCTTCCCAGACCAAAGACAAGCTGGTCTCTTCAGAAGTGAAATCGGCGGTTGAGCAGCAGATGAACGAACTGCTGGCAGAATACCTGCTGGAAAATCCATCTGACGCCAAAATCGTGGTTGGCAAGATCATTGATGCGGCGCGTGCGCGTGAAGCGGCGCGTCGTGCGCGTGAAATGACGCGCCGTAAAGGTGCGCTGGATTTGGCCGGTCTGCCGGGCAAACTGGCGGATTGTCAGGAGCGCGATCCGGCGCTGTCTGAAATCTACCTGGTGGAGGGTGACTCCGCAGGCGGCTCCGCCAAGCAGGGCCGTAACCGTAAAAACCAGGCGATTCTGCCGCTGAAAGGTAAAATCCTGAACGTGGAGAAAGCGCGTTTCGACAAGATGCTGGCGTCGCAGGAAGTCGCCACGCTGATCACTGCGCTGGGCTGTGGTATCGGTCGCGACGAATACAACCCGGACAAACTGCGTTATCACAGCATCATCATCATGACCGATGCGGACGTCGACGGCTCGCACATCCGTACGCTGCTGTTGACCTTCTTCTATCGTCAGATGCCGGAAATCGTGGAGCGTGGTCACGTCTATATTGCTCAGCCGCCGCTGTACAAAGTGAAGAAAGGCAAGCAAGAACAGTACATTAAAGACGACGAAGCGATGGATCAATATCAGATTTCTATCGCGCTCGATGGCGCAACGCTGCACACCAATGCCAGCGCGCCAGCTTTGGCGGGTCAGCCGCTGGAAACGCTGGTGGCTGATTTCAACAGTACGCAGCGCATGATCAAGCGTATGGAGCGTCGTTTCCCAGCGGCTCTGCTGCGTGGCCTGATCTACCATCCAACGTTAAATGACCTCAGTGACGAAGCCGCAGTACAGGGCTGGATCGACGCTTTAGTCGCGTATCTCACCGAGCGCGAAGCGCATGGCAGCAGCTATGTGGCGCAGGTGCGTGCAAACCGCGAACAGAATCTGTTCGAACCGGTGCTGCGTGTCCGCACCCACGGTGTTGATACCGATTATCCGCTGGATAGTGAATTCATCGATGGCCCGGAATACCGCAAAATCTGTAGTCTGGGCGAGCAGCTGCGTGGTCTGATCGAAGAAGATGCATTTATCGAACGTGGTGAACGTCGCCAGCCGGTAAGCAGCTTCGAGCAGGCGATTGAGTGGCTGGTGAAAGAGTCGCGTCGTGGTCTGTCTGTTCAACGTTATAAAGGTTTGGGTGAGATGAACCCTGAGCAGCTGTGGGAAACCACCATGGATCCGGATAGCCGCCGCATGCTGCGCGTGACGATCAAGGATGCTATTGCTGCTGATCAGCTGTTCACTACCTTAATGGGCGATGCAGTTGAACCGCGTCGTGCGTTTATCGAAGAGAATGCGCTGAAAGCGGCCAATATCGATATCTAATCGATAAGGCCGAGACAGAAAACCCTTCCCTGGTGGAAGGGTTTTTTATTTTCAGCGTGGGACGGAGAAACGGAAGCATGCGCCGGGGTATTTTTCATCCAGGCGGATATCTTTGCCATGCAGTTGCAGAATGCGGCGAACCACCATTAATCCCAAACCACCGCTGTTTTTTCGGGTGCTGGCGTGCGAAAGTGCAGAAGGACGCTCAAACAGTGTGGCTCGTAAAGCCTCGGGAATACCCGGCCCGGAATCTTTCAGGCTCACTTCAACCTCACGCTCTGCGTTACGCAGCGTAACTTCAATCGTACCCGCCTGTGGCGTATAT
This sequence comes from Pantoea sp. NPDC088449, assembly GCF_044753225.1. Taxonomy (NCBI): domain Bacteria; kingdom Pseudomonadati; phylum Pseudomonadota; class Gammaproteobacteria; order Enterobacterales; family Erwiniaceae; genus Pantoea; species Pantoea sp. NPDC088449. The sequence goes on from NZ_JBIVMT010000005.1 coordinate 54,813, forward strand.
TTAAGCGCGTTATCCAGTAAGTTAGTTAGCACACGGTCAATCATTGAAACATCGGCATTTACCTGCGGCAACTGGTCTGGCATATCCACCACGAAGCGAATATTACGCGTGCTGGCCATTAATTCGAATTTCTGCACCACATCGTAAGTGAGTTCAGAAAGACTAAACGCCTCACAGTTGGGTTTTATCACGCCATATTCCAGCTGCGCCAATTCAAATAACTGCTGGGCTAACATGCTCACTTTCTGGCTTTGCGAAAGCGCGATATGCAAATAACGCTGACTTTCATCTGCTTTTAGGCTATCCGCTTTATACAGCAAGGTTTCAAGATAACCATGCAAAGTGGTGAGCGGCGTGCGCAGGTCGTGCGAGATATTGGCGACAAAATCGCGGCGCAGCTGATCCTGATAAGCCAGCTTTTCCCACTGAAAGGCAACGCGACGCGCCATACCGACAAAAGCACCTTGTAATACCGCCACCTCATCCTTTTCCTGTTGTTGCGGCAACGGTAACTCGGCTAGCTGTTTTATCTCCGTCATGTCTTCGCGGTTAAGTTTGCGCACGCGCTGCGTTAACTGACGCATCGGTCGGGTAATTAAACTGAACGCCACCACGCCCGCCGTCAGCCCAAACAGCACCACCAATAAAGAAGACCACAATGACGTACGCTGTAAAATATCGAGCTGCGCTTCCTGCTCCAGCTGGAGATAATTTTCTCCCTGGAGAATGACATACAGATAGCCAACAGGCTGGCCATTAAGCGAAAGGGGCGCAACGCTAAACACTTTCTTCTCCTGCAGATTACGCGGGTCATCACCATAAACTGGCGCAGCGGCACCGTTGAGCTGTGATCGCAGGGGGGCAACGCTGACGTTGGTACGTTTAATATGATGAGGCGGCGCGGCATCGGCCAGAATATTGCCCTGCAAATCCAGCAAATAGACCTCAACGCTGGGGTTGAGCGCCATCAAATCATTAAACAGCGCCTTCATGAGCGGCAGGTTAACGCCTTTTTCGCCAATCATATCGGGATTAAGGCTGGCGATATGTCTGGCAAGTCCGTCGGATAAGCGTTGAACCACGGCGCTGCCATATTGTGCATTAATGCGAATCTGCATCCAGCCCGACAACAGTGTGCAAAGTAATAGCAGAGAAGCAAAAACCAGCGCCAGGCGCTGGCTAAGTGTCAGGCGTTTCATGTTTAAAACCTAATTCGCAGGCAGCGAAAATTTATAGCCTTTCCCCCACACCGTCAGGATGTAGCGGGGTTCGGCTGGGTTGTCTTCAATTTTCAACCGTAAACGGTTGATATGGGTGTTTACGGTGTGTTCATAACCATCGTGTTGATAACCCCAAACCTGATTAAGCAGATTGAGGCGAGAAAAAACTTTTCCGGGATGCCTGGCAAAGTAATAGAGCAGATCGAACTCACGCGGCGTTAAATTCACTGGCTTGCTGCGCAGCCAGACTTCTCGTGCCATGGGATCAATCATTAGCGCCTCGTGGTGCAGCGTACCGGCTTCCATGCGTGAATTGATGGCCATCGCCTCCTGGCGACGAAAAAGGGCTTTGAGCCGCGCCACCAGTTCCAGTACGGAAAAAGGTTTTGGCAGGTAATCATCTGCACCCAGTTCCAGACCCAATACGCGATGCACCTCGCTTGAACGTGCGCTGATCATGATAATTGGCGTATAACGCTTCATCGCGCGGGCTCGACGACAGATTTCTAATCCATCCACGCCGGGCAACATCAAATCAAGAATTAAGGCATCCCAATGCTGGGTTTCAAGCAGCTGCACAGCGAGATTCCCTTCGGCTGCGTGGGTTACGTCGTAGCCTTCATCCTGAAAGTTCAGACGTAAAACGTCGGCAATTCCGCAGTCATCTTCGACGATAAGTATTTTTTTTGCGTCGTGCATCATCCATTCCTGCTTCGCTTATCAGATCAATTTACCGCTAAAGACAGCGGAAAGTGTTCACATTTTGTTTAAACCTGCGTGAGGCTTTAGTGAACAACAACGCACCACAATAGCATTCAGACCTTAAACGCTGAGCTCAGACACGGATTGAAAATTTCTCCATGGGGCCGCGGGTTTAAAAGCCAGTCATTGAGACATTTCTTGTCATAGGGCAGAGCGGGCCCGCGCAACAATGCGGCCACATTAAAAAGGGAGGCAGATGATATGGACATTCATTTGGACAAAAAAACCGCATGCCCGGCCGTGATTCATCCACGCTGGCTGCGAGCGTGCCACTGGATCAATGCCGCAGCCATTGTGCTTATGACGTTGAGCGGATGGCGCATTTATAACGCTTCACCCCTATTCGACTTTTATTTTCCGAGCGAGGTCACTCTCGGCGGCTGGTTAGGCGGAGCGCTGCAGTGGCACTTCGCCGCCATGTGGATTTTCGCTGCGAATGGTGTGTTTTATCTGACGATGAATATCGTGACCGGACGTTTTGCCAAAAAGTTTCTACCGCTGACGCTACGTGGGCTCCAGCAGGATGCCATCAACGCGCTAAAGGGCAAACTGGCACATGCGGATTTACGGCAGTACAACAACGTTCAACGGGCTGCCTATCTGTTTGTGATGGTGGATTGCCTGCTGCTGGTGCTGTCTGGGCTGGTGTTATGGAAATCCGTCCAGTTTGGATTGTTACGCGAACTCCTTGGCGGTTATGAGGCCGCGCGTTTCATCCATTTTTACGCGATGACAGCGCTGATGGGTTTTGTCGTGGTGCATCTGGTGATGGTGGCGCTGGTGCCTAAAACCTTCATTGCCATGCTGCGTGGACGCTAAGGAGAGCGAAATGAAAAAAAGTAATCTCGGACTTTCACCGGGCGATGCGGAGGCAGTAGTAAAAGAAGCGCAGCAACTTTTGGCGCGCCAGCTGGATTCATCCGCACGCCGCCGTTTTTTACGCCAGGGATTAACACTTGGTGGGGTGGTGATGCTAACCGGCTGCGATCTCCGCGAAACGCCCGACGTGGATAGCGTGCTGAATAGCTTTTCTCGCTTCAACGATCGCGTTCAGGGCTGGCTATTTAATCCTGCCAGTTTGTCACCGGAATACAGCGCAGATCGTATCGCTAAGTCTTTCCCGTTCAACGCGTTTTACGGTGAAGAGGATATTCCACAGGTTAATGGCGAACAGTGGCGCCTGGAGATTGCCGGTCTGGTGAGTGATAAGCGCAGCTGGTCGCTACCCCAGCTCTACAATATGCAGCAGGTTGATCAGATTACGCGCCATATCTGCGTGGAAGGCTGGAGCGCGATTGGCCGCTGGGGCGGCGTGCGTTTCGCTGACTTCCTGAAACTCATCGGGGCTGATACCACGGCTAAATATGTCAGTTTCAAATGTGCGGATGATTACTACACCAGCATCGATATGGCATCGGCGCTGCATCCACAAACCATCATGGCATTGAGCTGGGATGGACGCATTTTACCGCCTGAATATGGTTATCCGATGAAAATCCGTATCCCAACCAAGCTGGGATACAAAAATCCAAAGCATATACAGGTGATTGAAGTAACCAACCGTTATACCGGCGGTTACTGGGAAGACGAAGGATACAACTGGTTCGGCGGAAGCTGATCGCTAAAAACCCGGCGCCTGGTGCGCCAATACGCTTCATAAATGAAAATAATGTAAGGAAACACCCTATGAAAAACGTAATCGTAGCAACCTTTATCGCTTCAATGATGACCATGTCCGTTGCCTATGCTGCTGACACCATGGGCAAAGACGCCATGAAAAAAGATGAAATGGGCATGAAGAAAGAGGCCATGCACAAAGATGAAATGGGCATGAAGAAAGAGGGCATGCACAAAGATGAAATGGGCATGAAAAAAGACGGCATGCACAAAGATGCTATGGGCATGAAGAAGGATGCGATGGGTAAAGAAGATAAAATGAAAAAAGACGCAATGAGCCAGTAAAACCAGCCTCTTGCTCCCTGTATTTCAGGCCATCATGTATATGATGGCCTTTTTTAATGGTTGAGTAAAAAGTCTTAAGTCTGCTGTGAAACTGGCCAATGTGAGCTGAATCGCGCTAGCATTGATCAAAACCCTGACTCAACGAGGACGTTATGGCAATAAAACTGGTTGCAATCGATATGGACGGCACGCTGCTCAATCCGCAGCATGAGATCACGCCCGCCGTTAAATCCGCGATTGAGCGCGCGCACAAAAAAGGCGTTATGGTGGTGCTTACCACTGGCCGTCCCTATGTCGGTATTCAGCGCTATTTAATGGAGCTGAATTTGGTTGATGAGGGCCAATACTGCATCAGTTATAACGGTGCGCTGGTGCATCGTGCCAATGATGGTGAATGCGTTGCAGAAATTACCCTGGGCTTTGACGACTACCTTTATATTGAACAGCTAGCGCGTGACCTTGGCGTCCACTTCCAGGCTTTCGACAAATCCTTCCTCTATACGCCAAACAAAGACATCAGCGAATTCACCATCCACGAAGCGAGCCTCACTGGCATTCCGGTGCGCTATCGCTCCGTTGAAGAAATGGATCGCGCCACGCGCTTCCCTAAGCTGATGATGATCGATAAACCCGATCTGCTGGATTCTGCCATTCAGCGTTTGCCACAGCAGGCTCGCGATAATTACACCATCCTCAAAAGCGCCCCGTATTACCTCGAAATCCTCGATTCGCGTGCGAATAAAGGACAAGGCGTGAAAATGCTGGCTGAGAAACTTGGCCTGGCGCGTGAGGAAGTGATGGCGATTGGCGATCAGGAAAACGATCTGGCCATGATTGAGTATGCTGGAACGGGCGTAGCAATGGGTAATGCCATTGATTCGGTGAAAAAAATTGCGCAGTTCATTACCAAAACCAACATGGAAGATGGCGTGGCGCACGCTATCGAAGAGCTGGTGCTGTAAGCCCTTCTTTTTTCTCCTCACGTTGTGATTGGGTCGCCATGAGTGGCGACCCAACAAACCTCTCGATGCGATTTTAAGGTCGCCATTCCTGGCGTAATACCGATCAGTTAAGCAAAAAAATGCCTGTTTATGCTGGTGCGCATGAATGCGCACCCTACGAAACCCGGGCTATATCCACGTAGGATCACCATTCATGGTGCCGATTCAGGTTTAACTGACGAGCATTACGCCATTTCTGGCAACCCTACCGCGATTTCACATATGGATTGTCTATTTTGTGATTCACATTGTAGTACAACTTAACTTGATGGTACTACAATCGGCGGCATGGGCTTCGCGGAACGAAAGCAGTAATCTGATGCGCTATCGCCTTTCACTGAATGGAACATCATGACGCAAGAACAATTAAGTAAAACGGAACGCATCATCCTCACGCTGGGTGAAGAGATTGTGGCAGGGAAGTTTGTGCCAGGTGCGGCGTTGCCGGCGGAAGCTGAACTGTGTGAGCGTTTTGGCACCTCGCGCAACATCATCCGTGAAGTTTTTCGTTCGCTGATGGCGAAGCGTTTAATGGAGATGAAGCGCTATCGCGGCGCCTTCGTCACGCCACGTAACCAGTGGAACTATCTGGATAGCGATGTGTTGCAGTGGGCGCTGGCGCACGATCAGGATCCGCGTCTGATTGCGGCAATGAACGAAGTGCGTGTGCTGGTGGAGCCGCAGATTGCGCGCTGGTCAGCCGAGCGAGCCACTTCAACCGATCTGGCCGCCATTGAGCTGGCCTACAACGCGATGGTGGCCAATCACCTCGATCGTGAAGCCTTTAACGAAGCGGATATTCGCTATCACGAAGCGGTGTTGAATTCGGTGCACAACCCGGTATTGCAGCAGCTCAATGTGGCAATCAGCCAGCTGCAAAAAGCGGTGTTTGCGCAAACCTATATGGCTGATGAAGGCAACATGCCGCGCACCTTAGCCGAACATAAAGCGCTGTTTGATGCCATTCGCCATCAGGATGGTGATGCAGCGGAGCAGGCGGCTAAAGCGATGATTGCCAGCTCAACGGCACGACTCAAGGAGATTATGTGACCAGCTATATCGCGATTGATTGGGGATCGACCAACCTGCGCGCCTGGTATTATCAGGCCGGTGAATGCAAAGAGGAGCGCCGTTCAGAAGCGGGTGTCACGCGCCTGGGCGATCGCACTCCCGCCGAGGTCTTTACCAGCGTGACCGACGGTTGGCCAACCAATGACGTTCCCGTCGTCATGGCCGGCATGGTTGGCAGCAACGCGGGCTGGCTATCGGTGCCCTATCTGTCCTGCCCGGTGGCGTTGGGTGAGTTGAGTAGCCGACTGACGCGCGTTGAAGATAAGGCATGGATCGTGCCGGGACTGAGCGTCGAACGTGACGACAACTACAACGTGATGCGCGGTGAAGAGACACAGCTACTCGGTGCGCTGGCATTGCAGCCCGCGCCGCTCTACGTCATGCCCGGTACGCATGCTAAATGGGTGCAGGTGGAACAGGATCGCGTGCTGGATTTCCGTACCGTAATGACCGGTGAGCTACACCATCTGCTGCTGAAACAGTCGCTGGTGGGTGCCGGTTTACCGCAGCAAGAAGAGAACGCCACCGCCTTCCTTGATGGCCTACAGATCGGTAGCAACGATGCCTCGATTCTGTCTCGGCTGTTTGAGGTGCGTGCTTCACACGTACTCGGTGCGCGCGATCGCCGCCATATCAGTGATTTTCTCTCAGGTTTACTGATCGGCCACGAAGTGGCGCTAATGACAAAAAACCACGCGGCAGGCAGCCAACCGATCACCATTATTGCCGGAAGTGCGCTGGCGCAACGCTATCAGCAGGCGCTGCATTTTATCGGCCTGGATTCAGTCACGCTGGAGGGCGATCGTGCTTTCCAGCACGGAATAAGGAGTATTGCGAATGTCCTGGCAAACTAAGGTTCCGCTGATCGCGATTCTGCGCGGTATCACGCCGGATGAAGCGGAAGCGCACGTTGGCGCACTGATCGACGCGGGTTTCGACGCGATTGAAATCCCGCTGAACTCGCCGGAATGGGCCAAAAGTATTGGCGCGATGGTGAAAACCTTTGGCGACAAGGCGCTAATTGGCGCCGGCACGGTGCTGAATCCGGCGCAGGTCGACGAGCTGGCGACGCTGAATAGCAAATTAGTGGTCACGCCGAATACCGATGCTGCGGTTATCCGCCAGGCGGTGGCCAAAGGCATGATCGTTGCCGCCGGATGTGCGACCGCCACCGAAGCGTTCACTGCTTTACAGGCCGGTGCGCAGGCGCTGAAAATTTTCCCGTCGTCGGCTTTTGGTCCGGGCTACATCAAAGCGTTGAAAGCGGTGTTGCCGCCAGAGGTGCCGGTGTTTGCCGTGGGCGGCGTGACGCCGGAGAATCTGCATGAGTTTATGGCCGCAGGCTGCATTGGTGCCGGCTTAGGTAGCGATCTTTATCGCGCCGGGCAACCGTTGTCGCGCACTGTGGAACAGGCTCGCGCATTTATTGCTGCTTATAAGGACGCTGTACGATGAAAATTACCAAACTGACCACTTATCGCCTGCCGCCGCGCTGGATGTTCCTGAAAATTGAAACCGATGAAGGCATTGTCGGCTGGGGCGAACCGGTCATCGAAGGGCGCGCTCGCAGCGTGGAAGCGGCGGTGCACGAGCTGTCGGAGTATTTGATTGGCCAGGATCCGGCGCGCATCAATGATTTATGGCAGGTGATGTATCGCGGTGGTTTCTATCGCGGTGGCCCGATTCTGATGAGCGCGATTGCCGGTATCGATCAGGCGTTGTGGGATATCAAAGGTAAAGCGCTGGGCGTGCCGGTTTATCAACTGCTCGGCGGCTTAGTGCGCGACAGCATCAAAGCCTACAGCTGGGTAGGCGGCGATCGCCCATCAGAGGTGATTGATGGCATTAAGAAACTGCGCACTATCGGTTTCGATACCTTCAAACTCAACGGCTGTGAAGAGATGGGCATCATCGATAATGCGCGTAAGGTCGACGAGGCCGTCAATACCGTGGCACAGATTCGTGAAGCCTTCGGTAAAGAGATTGAATTCGGCCTCGATTTCCACGGCCGCGTCAGTGCGCCAATGGCAAAAGTGCTGATCAAAGAGCTGGAACCCTATCGTCCGCTGTTTATTGAAGAGCCGGTGCTGGCCGAACAGGCGGAATACTATCCGCGCCTCGCCGCACAAACCCACATCCCAATTGCCGCTGGCGAACGTATGTTCTCGCGCTTTGAATTCAAACGCGTGCTGGAAGCGGGTGGTCTGGCGATTCTGCAACCGGATCTGTCGCATGCGGGCGGTATCACCGAGTGCTACAAAATTGCCGCAATGGCCGAATCCTACGATGTCGCGCTGGCACCACACTGCCCGCTGGGCCCGATCGCGCTGGCGGCGTGCCTGCACGTCGATTTCGTCTCGCGCAATGCGGTGTTCCAGGAACAAAGCATGGGGATTCACTATAATCAGGGCGCTGAACTGCTCGATTACGTGATCAATAAAGACGATTTCAAAATGGATGACGGTCATTTCTATCCGTTAAATAAACCGGGCCTCGGCGTGGAAATTAACGAAGAGTTAGTGATTGAGCGTAGTAAAAATGCACCGGACTGGAGAAACCCACTCTGGAGATTCCCGGACGGTTCAGTTGCTGAATGGTAAATACCCATCTTAATTTAAGCTGCAGATGTGTTTTCTGCCACTTAAATTATTTAGGATATTAAATTTAATTAAATTAAATCTAAACGATTATATGCCGGTGAAATAGGGCGTAGGGCTTCACTCAGCCTTTTTCCCGGCACAGCTTATTTACCGCCACGGCGGCTTTACCTTTGTTACCACTACCTGCGTTTACCGGGGCGCGCTTTATCGCACCTTAACGGCAATCGCGATTACGGAGAAACACCATGGATCTCTCTGCTGTTCACGCCAAACCGACGCGCCGTCGTTATATTACCTTGTTGATGATCTTTATTACGGTGGTTATTTGTTATGTCGATCGCGCTAATTTAGCGGTGGCCTCTGCCCATATTCAGGAAGAATTCGGCATCACCAAAGCGCAAATGGGTTATGTATTTTCTGCCTTTGCCTGGTTATATACGCTGTGCCAGATTCCCGGCGGTTGGTTCCTTGATCGCGTTGGTTCACGCTTAACCTATTTTATTGCCATCTTTGGTTGGTCGGTCGCAACGCTATTCCAGGGATTCGCGACGGGCTTATTATCCTTAATTGGCCTGCGCGCTATTACGGGCATCTTTGAAGCGCCCGCCTTCCCCACCAATAACCGTCTGGTGACCAGTTGGTTCCCGGAACAGGAGCGCGCTTCAGCGGTGGGCTTTTATACCTCCGGCCAGTTTGTTGGCCTGGCATTCCTGACGCCGCTGCTGATCTGGATCCAGGAACTGTTGAGCTGGCATTGGGTGTTCATCATCACCGGGGCCATCGGCATTATCTGGTCGCTGGTCTGGATTAAGTGCTATCAGGCACCGAGTCAGAGCAAAGGCATCAACAAAGCCGAGCTGGATTATATCCGTGAAGGGGGCGCGATGGTTGATGGCGATGCGCCGAGCGAGAAGAAAACCCGTACCAAACTTACCGCTGCCGACTGGAAACTGGTATTCCATCGCAAGCTGTGCGGCGTGTATCTCGGCCAATTCGCGGTGACGTCAACGCTGTGGTTCTTCCTGACCTGGTTCCCGAACTACCTGACGCAGGAAAAACACATCGCGGCGCTGACCGCGGGCTTTATGACCACGGTGCCTTTCCTCGCGGCGTTTGTTGGCGTGATTCTGTCGGGCATCGTTGCCGATCGCCTGGTGCGCAGCGGCCGTTCACTTGGGTTCGCCCGTAAAACGCCGATTATCTGCGGCTTGCTGATTTCAACCTGCATCATGGGCGCTAACTACACCAACGATCCCATCTGGATTATGACGTTGATGGCCATCGCCTTCTTCGGCAACGGCTTCGCTTCGATTACCTGGTCGCTGGTGTCGTCGCTGGCGCCGGTGCGCTTGATTGGCCTGACCGGCGGGATGTTCAACTTTGTCGGCGGCCTGGGCGGCATCACTGTACCGCTGGTGGTGGGCTATCTGGCGCAGGATTATGGCTTTGCGCCTGCGCTGGTGTATATCTCAGCGGTGGCGTTGATCGGTGCGTTGTCGTACATCCTGCTGGTTGGTGACGTGAAGCGCGTGGGTTAACTCATCCGGTGCGCATGAATGCGCACCCAACAAAACCGTGCCGTAGGGTCGCCATTCATGGCGACCTGGCTAATAACCGCACGATAATGGCGACCGGGTTTATTCGCATCCCGCCTGCAAATCACGTAATTTATCCGGCAACTGTTAGCTGTAAGGTTGCCTCATGTCAGAAAAACAACTCACCTTTGCTCAGCGTCATCACCAGTTGACCAACATCAACGTCTGGACCGGCGACAGCCAATGGCTGGCGTTTGATGTGCGACCTTCCGGCGCCTCTTTTACCAGCCTGACTATCGAACGCGTCAATGTGGCGAGTGGTGCCATTGAAGTGCTTTATCAGGCGCGCGATGGCGCACACGTTGGCGTGGTGACCGTTAGCCCGGATTTGCCACCACGTTATGTCTGCATTCACGGCCCAGAACATCCGGATGCACACTGGCGCTATGATTTTCATCACCGTCGCGGCGTAATCGTGCAGCAAGGCATGGCGGAGAATCTCGATGCCTGTGACATTACCGCGCCTTATACGCCCGGGGCATTACGCGGTGGTTCACATGTGCACGTCTTCAGCCCCGATGGGACACGCCTGAGTTTTACCTACAACGATCACGTGATGCATGAAAAGGATGCGCGCGATGACCTGCGCAACGTGGGCGTTGCGGTGCCGCTGCATCCGGTGTGTCCGCCCAAACAGCATCCGCGTGAATATGACGGCAGCCATTATTGTGTGCTGATAAGCCAGACGCAGCGTGAGCCACAGCCCGGCAGCGATCAGATTGACCGCGCTTATGAGGAGTGCTGGATAGGTGATCAAGGCTATCAGAAAGCCGATGGAAGCTGGCAGCGCTGGGCAATTGCCTTTATCGGCGATACGCGTGCGGCGAATGGCGACAAAGTGGCAGAAATCTTTGTCGTGGATTTACCCGAACCTTTGGCGGATTACGCGAAAGCCGGCGCATCGCCTTTGCAGGGCACAGCCGAAAAACTGCCTGCGCCCCCGGCGGCCGTGCAGCAGCGACGCATTACGCACGGCAGAGGTTTAGCACCGCAGCCGCGTCATTGGCTACGCGCCGCACCCAACGGCAGCGCCATTGCCTTCTTAATGGCAGACGATCGCGATGTCGTGCAGCTGTGGCAAGTATCGCCTAATGGCGGAGAACCGCGTCAGATCACACAGCTGGCGAGTAGCATTCAGTCCGCCTTCAGCTGGCAACCTGCTGGCAACGCGATAGCCTTCATTTGCGATAACAGCGTCATGCGCTGTGAGGTGGCGACGGGGCAATGCTCACGTCTGACACAACGTAGTGAGCAAGCGCCATCCGGTGATGCAGTGGTATGGTCGCCGGATGGCGAGCAGATCGCCTATATGCGGGATGTTGAGGGGTGGCGTCAGCTATTCTGCGTTAGTGCGATTCCCCTGGCATAGATGCTGCAGTCGCCAGGCTGGCTTGGGTGCCCGCCAGCTTTTCGCTCTGCAGCACGCGCTCGTGTATGGAATCTTTACTTCTGTCGTCATCGGAACGGAAGTAATCCCACGGCAGCAGAATCGTATCCATCACGGCGGAGAAAGGTAAATCGATCAGCGCCAGCGGCTTGATCGCCCAACTGGTTTTGTCGTCAGTCAGCATCTCTGCGCTGGCGCGCGTGCCGGGATAATAGCCCTGACTTGCGCCAGTATGAGACATAACGCTGGAGCAGCCCGAGGTCGCAAAGGTCGTGCACACCAGCACAGCGGTGAGCGGAAAGCGTTTCATCATATTCATTTTCATCATCCCTTCAGACATGGCATCGCCCTGGCTGGAGTGTGTCACCTGACGTTAGCAAAGCTCTTTGGCCATGTCTGGCATTTCAGGCGAATCGTCCCCTGAGTGTATGCCATATCGTCAGAATTGCTGTAAAAAAATACGCATTAGCCCTTGAAAGTCATCAGGCTGCACCCATTTTCAGAGAACAGTGTTGTTGCTGTTGCCGTAAGGGGCAGTAACGGGCTAAACAACCTGTCCATGGTGGAAGGTTGCCTAAACTTGCTGATTATCAGGAGTCTTATTATGCGTAACTTTGATCTCTCTCCGCTTTATCGTTCTGCAATTGGTTTTGATCGTTTAATTAACCTGCTAGAGACCAATCAGAACCAGGCCAACGGTGGCTATCCTCCGTACAACGTCGAGCTGGTGGATGAGAACTTCTACCGCATCACCATTGCCGTAGCAGGCTTCGCGCAGAGCGAATTAGATATCACCTCTCACGACAATGTGCTGGTGGTGCGCGGTGCGCATCCTGAAGAGCAGCAGGAGCGTAAATACCTGTATCAGGGCATTGCCGAACGCAACTTCGAGCGCAAATTCCAGCTGGCCGATCACATTACGGTGCGCGATGCGCGTCTGGAAAATGGTCTGTTAAGCATCGATTTGGTGCGTATCGTCCCGGAAGAGGCGAAACCACGTCGTATCGAAATCCTGTAATCAGGATACTCAGTTGAATGAAAACGCCGCAGAGATGCGGCGTTTTTGTTTAGGTGCGCACCGCTAATCGCTGCGTCACCATCCCGCCAAATACATTGACCAGCAGGCCGAGAATGATCACGGAAACGCCGATCATCTGCCGTAGCGACAGGGTCTCATTCAGAATCAACGCAGCGCTGAGAATCCCCACCACCGGTACCAGCAAAGAGAGCGGCGCTATACGCCAGGTTTCGTAGCGGCTGAGCAGATTGCCCCAAATCGCATAGCCCATGATGGTGGCGACAAAGGCGAGGTAGATCAGCGCCAATAGAGTTTGCAGCGAGATATGCAGCAGGCTGGTGACAATCACCGTTTCCCCCTCAAACAGCCATGAGCAGGCAAAGAACGGCACGACCGGAACCAGCGCGCTCCATACCACCAGCGACATCACCGGCACGCTGCGATTACGCAAAATGATTTTGTTGGTGATGTTCCCGAGGCCCCATGACAGCGCCGCAGCCAGCGTCAGCATCATGGTGGTGAGCGTGATGCCCGCGGTGGTTTGCCCCTCCATGCCGGCGGTCGCCAGCATAAACATGCCGAGCGTCGCCACTAAAATCCCGACGATGTGATTCCAGCGCAGCTTCTCCGCCAGGAACAGCGCGCCGAGCAGCAGGGTGAAAAATGCCTGCGCCTGCAATACCAATGACGCCAATCCTGCGGGCATGCCGAGCTTGATGGCAAGGAACAGAAAGGCGAACTGGCCGAAGCTAATAGTCATGCCATAAACCACCAGCCAGCGCAGGGGAATCGCCGGACGCTTCACAAAGAAGATCGCCGGAAATGCCACCAGGGTAAAACGCAGTCCGGCCAGCAAAAAGGGCGGCATGCCCTGCAGACCCAGCTTGATCACCACAAAATTGATGCCCCACGCCACCACGACACACAGGGCCAACAACATATCTTTTACTGACATACCGTTTCCTTACTGCCGCATTCAGGCGGTTGCCGTCATCGGTGTCGCAATCTCGGCACAACATTCCTCACCGACAACGCGGAAGAAATCAGCCACCTGTAACGCCATAGAGCGATCCAGAGCACCCGCGTTAAACCACAGCGTGCCAACATCGCGCAGGCGATTATCAACCCGCAGCGCCAGCCGGTCATCAAAACTAAACGGCGGCACCGCGCCCATCTCGCACTGCGTCAGTTCCTGCGCCTTTTCAGGCGCAGCAAAGCTCGATTTCTTGCCGCCGATAGCGCGGGCGGCGCTTTTAAAGTTGATCTTGCAGTCACCCGGCACAATCGCCAGCAGATAGCGCGGATCGGCACCCTCCGGCATCGTCACTTCCAGCACCATCGCTTTGGCCGCCTGATTGAGATCGTTACCGCGAATGGCGCTAATTCGATCGGTTTGGCCAATGGCTTCATGCTCCACCACGCGATAGCGCGCCTGATGCTGATCCAGCAGGGCCGTCACTTTTTCAAAACTGTTCATGCTCGTCTCCTCGTCTAAAACCTGGCGTTAACTCCAGGCGATGGCGTGTTTCATTTTTTTGTCGGTCAGGCCAAAGAAAAAGCCCATGGTGATGCGCGTGTCGCCTTCCACACGATCAATTTCATGATAAAAAGCCGGGTTAAACAGGTAGATATCGCCACTGCGCGGTGAAAATTCACACACTTCACTGTGTTCAATCACGGCGGTTTGATAGCCGAGTTCCCCCGGCGTTTTGAAGCGCTCATCCAGAGGCTGCCACTTCTTATTGAAGATGCGCAGCTTGCCGCCCGCGTTGCACTCCTGCAAACAGACCACGCAGCTCAGCTGATGCAAGATCCCGGTCACGGTCAGGCCGCTGCCGGCGGCATCACGCACGATATTGTCGTTATGCAGGGGATTGGCGACGCCGTTGGCGTGGAAACGCACAATCGAACCGGCGTAATCGCCCAACTCAGGCTCGTTGGCGGTTTGCAGGCTTTCCAGACGTAAGGCGTGTTTCACCCAATGGTAGATCTGATCGCGCAGGCAGTGCAGCGAGGGCGGCAGCATCGGCTGGATATCGCGCAGTTCGGTGAAGTAGTTTTCCGGCGCGGCGGTATGCTTCGCCAGATAAGGGCCGAGCGTCGTCAACGCGCCATTGGGGTAGTGCGATACGCGCACCTGCTCGCGGCAGCGTTGCAAATCGTTCACCACGGCTTCGCGCACCTCCGGCGTTAGAAAGTTGCGTAAAACCAGCAGCGGCACGCGTGCCGTAACGATGTCGTCCAGCCAGGTACTTTCCACAAACATTTCTGGGTTTATAACGCGTATCTGATTGAAAATAGCCATGTTGATCACTCCCCTAAAGGAAATTCATGAAGTTCATGGTTGCTCATGCGGCGCCATTCAGACGCCGTGCCCAGTGCCGAAATAGGTTCAGAAGAGATAAATGTCGTGTTGTTGTTTTGGAAACGGTGCAGCGTGAAATAGTTGGGATAGGGCGTATCAGCGGGATGCCACTGCCATGCCCAGGCTTTTTCGCGGGTAACAAAAATTGCGTTCGCCGAACTGCCGCCTGGCGCCACCTGCGCCATTTTGTTGCGCAAATAGTCGCGGGTGAAATCAGCGGGCGTGGCGCGATCAACGATGTACTCAAGATACTCGGCAGAATCGAAGCGCGACGCGGCCATGCCTAATTGCTGATACACAGTAGGCAAAAACCCGTTATGCATCATGTACCACTGGGTTTCGCCGCTGGTGCGCCACAGCGGATGGGAAAATTCGATACCCTGATTCTTACTTAAAGTGGCGTGGCGCACATGTACCGCCAAAAAGCGTCCGCGCAGGCGATCAACATCAATGCCCGGCAGCGCATCGGCGAAGGTGCCGGTGCCGTGTAGCGTGCGGATGTGGCCTTGCTCCAGCCATAAACAGCCCCAGCCGTTGGGATGCTGTTTGATCGGTCCTTCATGCGTGGCGGTTTCGCCGCAGCTCATGGCGCGTGCGGCCTCCAGCACCGCGGCGGCATCAAATTGGCCGTGCGCCAGAATCATTCTGCACATAGTAAATCTCTCTGTGTGGTGAGCGATGAGACGTCGAGGATCTGATGGAAAACCGCCAGAATCTCGTCCCGGCTCTCTGCCGCAAGACGAAAGGTCGCCAGAATCCCGGCGTGACGGGTTAGATCGGCATACAGCGAAGATCGCGGTGAGACATCCAGCACCGGTAGATTGAGCGGCGGCAACAGCTGACCGCGCTGCTGCTGCGCGATCCAGCGTTCTGCGGCGTCATATTGCAGGCGCTGACGTAAACGTACACGCCCCACCGCCGGCGGCTGGGCGGGGAAATCAAGCTGCGGCAGGCCGTGACCGGCTTCGATATGGAACGCCACTTCAGCCCAGTTGATGCCGGTGACTTCCTGCACCAGATTCACCACGCCCATGCCGGAGAGGCGAAAGCCCATTTCGAGAAAGTGCGGTTCGCCGTTCACCATAATGAAGTCGATGTGAAACGCGCCCTGACGATAGCCAAAGGTTTCGCAGCAGAAGCTCATCAGGCTGGAGAAGCTGGCAGGCAGCTGCTGCGCCGCGACGGCGACATGGCCGGATTCGTAAAAACTGACGCAGCCGTCGGCATCGGTGTGATGTTCGATCACCTTTTGGCAGCAGGTCAGCGCCAGCGCATGGCCTTCCGCCACCACGCCTTGCAGCGAGTACTCATCGCCAGCCAGCCAGCTCTCGACGATAAAGCCGCTGAAGCCGCGACCGCCGTAATTCATGGTATCGACCAGCTTGTTGATCACCGCATCCAGCTGCTGCGCGTCTTTGACGAGCCAAATGCCCAGGCCGCCGCCGCCGTCGACGGGCTTGACGACGCAGGGATAGAGCAGGGCATCACGCGCGTCACGGATGCTCAGCGGTGAGGCGAAGAAGCGAAATTCCGGCTGCGGAAACCGCTGCCAGGCTTTGCGTAATGCCATGCGCTGAGCGTACTTATCCGGGGGAATAAAGCACCTGGCGGCGTCCGGCCCGGCCAGCAACTCCCGCACGCGCCCGGCGCTGGTGTTGTAGGCCTCAAAGCCTGCCAGCACGATCTGCGGATGTTCCATTAACCCGGCATGCAAACAGGCCTGCAGCACATCCCACGGATTTTCCGGGCGATCGAGGCGCACAACCAGATCGAACGGCAACGGGATGCTTAGCGATTGGTAATCGACAAAATCGCCCATCTCCGCCAGCACGGTAAAATAGCCCTCGCGTTTGGCCACCGCGCAGTAGGGATTTTGCCCATCGCGGGTGGCGCCAATCTGCAGGAAAATCTTTCTCATCGCGTTGCCTTACCGGGTTAACGCCCGGAGATCACTTCAGTGACGATGTCTTGCAGCACACCGTTATTCACCTGAATCACTGCTTTGTGCGGATCAAAACGCAGCACGCGTGAGAGCGCATCGCCGCGCTGGCTGTCCAGCAGTGAACTCACCTGCTCGCTGCGCCAGCAATGGCGCATTTGCGTAAGGGTTAAACCAGAAAGTTGCTCCAGCTGTTGCGCTACCAGCAAATCGTCGTTATCGCCGCCCAGCAGCGTGCGCACTGCCGCTTCGTCCGGTGCATCCTCTACCTGCTGCAGCCAGTTTTTCAGCTGGTGGCCTGCGGCGATAAACGGCGAATAGATCATGCAAATCAGCTGGGTTTCATTCAGACCAAAAGCCTGCTCGGCGAACTGCGCGGCGCGCTGGCGGGCGCGTTTAATCGCTTCATCGTCCTGATAACGTGCCGCCATTTCATCGATCAGCTGCGGTGGGAAATCCTTTTTCACCATTAACCCAAGCGCAAAGCGCACATATTCGCGAATGCCTTCGGCGTAGCTACGCTGCAATAGCGTCTCCGCACGCAGACCGCGAATATGTGCCATTAACGTCGGGTTGCCGCAGTCCGATTCGGAAAAGCTGAACATCAGCTCATCAAAGCGGAAATGCATAAATTCCGTCAGTAGCGCCCAGTGCGCGCCGGCTTCATAGGCGGTGTCTTGATAGATGTTGAAGAACAGCGGATCGCGCGCCAGCTGCCAGGTAATACGGTGCGCGGGGGTCACCTGATCGGCGCCGTAAATATCAGCAAAGTAGCGCTCAGCGACGCCATCTAAGGTTTGCAGGAAGCCGCTAAAGCCGCGTGACTTATCCGCCACCGGTGCATTAAACAGACGTGAAAGATGGCGCGCCCACGCCAGATAAGCGGTTTGTTCCTGCGGTGAATCGCCGGTAATGATCACATCAACGCCGCCGTCATAATGCGCTGCCAAACCAAAAGAGTTCACCATGCTGAGGTTGCAGGCATTACAAAAGGTAGAGCGCGCATCGGCACGGAAACGGTGGCCATTCATCAGCACATCGTTGCGATTCTGCTGACGTACGCTGTCTGGCATGGGCAAATGACGATCGAAAGGGCGGATTTGCAGGCCATCGATTACCAAACATTCGGTGAAGTCATCTTCAAAGATATGCAACGCGCGATACACGCGATTGATATTTTCCATCACGCTGTCGTTCATCGCCGCATGGCGGTTGGTGCTGATGCGCAATTGAAACGTGCTGCCGTGCTGCTGCCAGATCAGTCCCTGAATGTAGCGTACATACGCCACCATATAGCTGCTGTCTTTGCCGCCGCCATAAGCCAGCAGTACGCGATTGTTTCCAGGATTGGCCGCATCGGGTAACGCGGCAAGCAGACGGTGCGAGCAACGCTGGGCTGAGTCGATAATCGTGGCAGTGAGATATTCTTCAATTTCTCTCATCATGGTGGACAGATTATTCATTTTTCACTTCATCCTTTGGCTAAGAAAATCGCAATTGTCCTGCTGGCGGCAGCGAGCGGAAAATGGGCCACGAAGGGGTTACGGAATGAATTTTTCAGCGCGCAGGGTTCTCAATTAACTAATGCAGCCTAAAGTACTTTGAATGTAATCTGGTGAATACGCACAGATCATCACGAAATAGGGTGGAACAGATGGCGGGTGAAACGGAACAGGGCAGTCGTTACCGTCAAATTGCAGAACAGATAAAACAAGCCATTCATAGTGGTTCTCTGCCGCCCGACAGCCGGTTACCTTCGGTGCGCACGCTGGCAACGCAGCACAGTGTCAGTATGACCACTGCGCTAAAAACATTACGTACGCTTGAGGATGAGCACTACGCGGTCGCGCGGCCGAAGTCCGGGTTTTTTGTCGCGCCGCGCAAGGCCGATAACGTTTTTCCGGCGGTCATCAATGAGCAAGCGCGCGACGTTGCGCCGCTCGACGAGCAAACCGAACTGCATCTGGCGATGCTGGGATCGGACTGTCGCGTGCGGCTGGATCTGGCGAACGGCGATATTTCACTCTATCCGGTCAAGAAAATCGGCTTGCTGATGCGTCAGATGGGTTACAGCAAACCGGCGCTGCTGGGGAATACGGTTAAAGGCACCGGTTATATGCCATTGAAAACCGAAATTGCCCGCCGGGCGGTGGATTATGGCTGCAATATCAGTGCAGATGACATCCTGATCACCAATGGCTGCATTGAAGCGATCTCTCTGGCGCTGCGCGCGACGACGCAGCCTGGCGATATCGTCGCAGTGGAATCGCCCTGCTATTTTGTACTGCTGCAAATGCTGCATAACCTCAATCTACGCGTGATTGAAGTGGAGGCTGGCCCGGCAGGCTACGTGAATGTTGAAAAACTGACGTCGCTATTCCAGCGCAAAGCGGTGCAGGCCTACCTCACCATTAACAACATCAATAATCCGCTGGGCAAAAGCATTCCCAACGAGCAGAAAGCCTATATCGCGCGCCAGGCCGACGAGAACGATGTGGTGATCATCGAAGATGATATTTTCGGCGATACCGCCTTTGGCGAGCGTCGTCCGTTCCCGATGCGCGCCTTCAGCCCAAATGCCATTTTGTGCAGCGGCTTCTCGAAAACCGTCGCGCCCGGCATACGTATTGGCTGGGTGCACAGCAGCAACTACATGCGCAAAATCGCCTCGCTGAAATACACCACCAGCATGGGAACCTCGGTGCTGTCGCAGGCGGCAATTGCCGAACTGCTGCGCAGCGGCGGCTACGACGCCCATCTGCGCAAGCTGCGGCGCGAGCTGAAAAACCAAATCCAGCACATGCGGCAGGCGGTGCTGCGCTACTTCCCGCCGGGCACGCGCGTCTCCGATCCCGAAGGAGGATATGTGTTATGGGTGGAGATGCCATTGGGCGCGTTGAACGTGCGCGCGCTGTTTCTCAAGGCGCGTAATGCAGGCATCGGTATTGCACCGGGGCATATTTTCGCCACTGATGACCGCTACGATCACTGTTTCCGACTCAACGCCGGCTTTGGCTGGAATGCCGAAGTGGAGCAGGCGATTCAGCAGCTGGGGCAGTGGTGCCAGTTGTCGTTGGGGGCGGCGATGTAAATATACTCTGAGGAAAGGGTCGCGTTAATAGCATAAACGGCAAAGGAACAATGACTTTGTCGCTACTCTCCATCTACGAATTAATAGATTCATTAAACACTTCTTTTAATTTTAGTAACTACGCTCATTGCTCTGATTAATGTTAA
This sequence comes from Pantoea sp. NPDC088449, assembly GCF_044753225.1. Lineage (NCBI taxonomy): Bacteria > Pseudomonadati > Pseudomonadota > Gammaproteobacteria > Enterobacterales > Erwiniaceae > Pantoea > Pantoea sp. NPDC088449. The sequence continues at coordinate 74,970 of NZ_JBIVMT010000005.1, forward strand.
TCTTGATGTCTGCCAGGAATAAAATCGCAAAAAAATAGCACGAACCTGGTGATTTAAATTGAATCTAAAAAACAATAATTTAGCCAAATAATACGCTATTTTATTGGATTCTTATTACAAGATCAGCTAATTAGTTCCGAGAAAAACCGCTTTGCACGAAATAAAAAGTGAGGTATTAATCTCCTCGCTGAATAGGTATGTGGGATTACAATATTGAACAAAGGAGTTGTTTATGAAAGTAATTGAGAGAGAATTACTGAGCTTCATTTCTGGTGGTGGTGGTCGTAACGATCCCCCTCGGGGCTCAAATAGTAAAAAAAATAGCAATAACGGTGGCGCTGGAGGTAGCTCAGGTTACAACAGCGGCTATGTGGTTGGTTGTAATAATGGCATCATTGGCGGCACTATTGCTGGGGCCGCTGGTGGAATCGTCGGCGCAGGCCTGGGAATGGTCGGTGGCGCGATAGCCGGGGGTTGTTTCACAGGCAGTGGCAACGGTAATAATAACGGTAACAGTAATTCCTCTGGAAATTGTAATTCAGGTGGGATGGGCGGTTCCTGCAGCCGATAGATAACCCTCACCCGCTCCTTATTTGCGAGCGGGTGAATAGGAGTTAGACGTGTTCTTTTTATTCAAGAATTTTGTTTTTTTTGTGTTTTTGATGACTGGTTTTTTATTTATTAGTGGCGCTGGGGTTGTTGCCGAATTCTTCATTTACACCCCGCCACCTGAGTTGTCAAAATTGGTCGTCATTATCAGTTCATTATTATCCTTTGTTGCTCTGGCTCAAAAGGTAAACAGTTTTTTAGCAAAAAAATACAAAGTGTCATGATGGCGATATAATGCTAAGGGAAAAGGCTTATGGAAACAAACACTAAAAAAGAAGGTTTGTTAAACTTATCTCTTTTTCTTCTGATGTTTCTACTGACAGCTGTTCCGTTGCTCTTTCCCAATCGAAGAGAATTAATTGCGTCTGAATTATTTTTACCGTATGGCTTTATAGTTGAGTTTTTTGTAATTGTGCCCGTTTATCTATTTAAATTTCAGAAGAAAGAGGGGTTCGGTGTCGGTAATTTTACGATCATGCAATTCATTATGTTTTTTGCTTTAATTTTAATCATCCAGTTTGTTATACCAAAAGTGCTTTTTAACACAGGCGAAGTCGTTGTCAGCCATCAGCAGATTTCGCTACCGCTCTATACGCTTATTCTCACGCAAATATCTTATATTTTGATGGTGCCAGTTTATGAAGAGATAGCCATCAGAGGCGGGTTATTTGGCGCGTTAACTGTTTTTTCTAATAGTAAAATATTCTCTGCGCTTGTAACGTCCTTAATTTTTTCGCTGCTGCACACTCAGTATTCTGGGTTTAAGCCTTTCTTTCTTCTCTATCTTATTTCTTTAACGCTGGTTGCTGCGAGAGTCTTGTCAAAGGGATTGTTATTACCTGTATTGCTGCATGTCTTTATGAACGGCATTGTGGTCAATGGACATTATCTATTCGGCCACTAAAAAATGAGTAAGGAATACTAAATTGTTTCGCCAGGAAGCGGTTGAGAATCACAGAATGAAATGGCGCGGTCGAGCCTTGCTGCTCCCCGGCATCCCTTTTTGGCTCATTGCGGGGCTGTCTCTCTTTTTTATTACTCTATTCCTGACCTTTGTTATTGCTAGCACTTATACCCGACGGATCAACGTCACGGGAGAAATATCCACTTATCCTCGCGCAGCTAATGTCTATTCCAGCGTTCAGGGTGTCGTGGTTAAGCAGTTCGTTACTGCAGGGCAGATGATTGAAACGGGTGCACCCATTTACCAAATAGACGTCAGCAAAACTACCCACAACGGCGTGGTCAGTGAAAATCAACGCCGGGATATTGATCACCAGCTTGAACGTATTACACAGATTATTAGCCGGCTTGAAAGCAGCAAGAAAGCCACTCTCGACATGCTGGAAAAACAAAAAGAGCAGTATGCCGGCGCGTTATTGCGCTCTACTGACATCCTCCGCCGCGCCCAGGAAGGGATCGGTATTATTAAGGAGAATATGGATAACTATCGGCGTTATCAGCTCCGGGGATTAGTAAATAAAGATCAACTTACCAACCAAGTGGCACTGTATTACCAACAGCAAAATAATCTCCTCGGACTATCAAGCCAGAATGATCAAAATGCGCTGCAAGTCACGGCGTTGGAGAGCCAGATATATACTCAGGGCGCAGAATTTGACAATCAGATTTACCAGATGGAACTGCAGCGTTTTGAATTGCAAAAAGAACAACTCAACATTGATGCCGGTGGAACCATCATTGTGCGAGCGCTGGCTGCTGGCCGTATCGATTCGCTGAGCGTTACGGTTGGACAGATGGTTAACGCTGGCGACAGTTTGCTGCAAATTCTCCCTCACACTATCGACCATTACGCCCTGGTGTTGTGGGTGCCCAATGACGCAATCCCTTATCTCACCCTCGGTGATCGGGTCAATATTCGCTATGAAGCCTTCCCTGCGGAGAAATTTGGTCAGTTTGCTGGCACCGTTACTGCCATCTCCAGAGCACCCGCATCACCGCAGGAAATGCTGACCTACCAAGGCGCACCCCGATCGGCATTAACTGCCGCGATCCCCTATTACAAAGTCATCGTCAGGCCAGAAAAGCCGGTTGTTATGTATGGCGGTAAACGTCTGAGTTTGGAGAACGGCATTAAAGCACAGAGCACGCTGTTCCTTGAAAAAAGGAGGCTATATCAATGGATGTTTTCGCCGTTCTACGACATGAAACACAGCGTTATGGGGCCAGTCAATGAGTAGATTGACCTGCAAAACGCTGGTCGGTCAGCTGGAATTATGGCTGCGCCACCGTGTCCCAATGATCCACCAAACCGAGTCAGCCGAGTGCGGTCTGGCCTGCCTTGCAATGATCTGCGGATACTACGGCAAGAATGTTGATTTGATAGCGCTGCGACGGCAGTTCAACCTCTCGGCTCGCGGCACTACGCTGTCGGCACTGACGGGGATAGCTGATCAGCTAGGGCTGAGCACCCGACCGCTATCACTCGATATCGACGAGTTAGGCGCATTGAAGATACCGTGCATCTTGCACTGGGAATTCAACCATTTTGTCGTACTGGTAAGCATCCGGCGGAATGGTGTGGTGCTACACGATCCGGCGCGCGGCCGCCGGACGGTCAGCTTCGCAGAGCTGTCGAAAAATTTTAGCGGTGTGGCGCTCGAAGCCTGCCCAGGCAGCACATTTACCGCCGACAGCGTCCACAACAAAATCAGCTTCCGTACTCTGATCGCTAGCGTGCACGGCCTCAAGACCGTACTCGGCAAAATACTTTGCTTATCACTGGTGTTCGAGACCATCAATCTTGTGATGCCGGTCGGCACGCAGCTGGTGATGGATCACGCCATACCCGCAGGCGATCGGGGTTTACTGACCTTAATCTGTGCTGGATTACTCTTTTTTATCCTGCTGCGTGCTGCCGTGGGGATGGGACGTGCCTGGACCGCGCTGGTTATGGCAACGTTTATCAACGTGCAGTGGCAATCCGGCCTGTTCAATCATCTGGTACGCCTGCCGCTTGGTTACTTTGAACGGCGTAAGTTGGGTGATATTCAGTCTCGATTCGCTTCACTGGATACGCTGCGCAGCACCTTCACTACCAGCATCGTTGGCGGCATTATGGACAGCATCATGGTGATTGGCGTGCTGGTGATGATGGTCCTGTATGGCGGCTGGCTGACCTGGATCGTGATAGCGTTTACCACCTTTTATGTTCTGCTGCGCCTGGTAACCTACAAGTATTACCGGCAACTTTCTGAAGAGTTATTGGTCAGGGAAGCGCGCGCCAGCTCGTATTTTATGGAAACACTCTATGGCATTGCCGCCGTCAAAATGCAGGGCATGGCTCAGCGCCGCGTCTCCCACTGGCTGAATCTCGAAATCGATTCAATTAACACCGGTATTCGCGTCACCAAAATGGATATGCTGTTTGGCGGTATCAGTACCTTTATTGCCGCCTGCGATCAGGTTGTTGTTCTGTGGATGGGAACCCTCCTCGTGATCGATAACCAGATAACGATGGGTATGTTTGTCGCATTTGGCGTTTTTCGCGCACAGTTCTCAGACCGCGTTGGGTCGCTGACAGAATTTTTACTGCAGCTACGCATGATGAGTCTGCATAACGAGCGCATTGCCGACATTGCTCTGCACCCGCGGGAAAATTATAGACCTGAGCTCTGCTACGAAGCGAGACTGCAACCAATGGGGCTGGCAACCCATGCGCTGAGCTACCGCTACGACAGCCAGTCACCGGCAATATTTGATGCACTGAACATTTCGATCTTACCGGGAGAGTGCGTGGCGATTGTCGGCTCGTCCGGTTCGGGAAAATCCACGCTGTTGAAAGTACTGTGCGGTTTATTTTCTCCTACGAGTGGCTGTGTCGAGGTGGATGGCGTTGATATCCAGCAAATCGGTATCAACAACTATCACAAGATGATCGCCTGCGTGATGCAGGACGATAAACTGTTCTGCGGCTCAGTCAGGGAGAATATTTGCAGCTTTGCAGAGGAAATAGATGAAGCGTGGATGAAGGAGTGTGCTCGGGCCAGCTATTTGCATGAGGTTATTATGCGTATGCCAATGGGATATGAAACGCTGATTGGTGAATTGGGCGAAGGGCTGTCTGGTGGGCAAAAGCAGCGGTTGTTCATCGCCCGGGCATTGTACAAGAAACCTGCGATTCTATTTCTGGACGAGGCCACCAGCGCACTGGACAAAGAGAGTGAAGCAATGGTGAATCAGGCAATCAAAAAACTGAGCATTACGCGGGTAATCATCGCACACAGAGAGAGCACGATAGCATCAGCAGATAGAGTTATTACGCTAAAGTCATGTAATTGACGACCTTACAACTGACTGAGCCAGGTACGTATTCAGGCGCACCTGGCTACAACGCGGAATTTTTTACTCGCCGTTAAACGCGTTTTCCAACTCTTGCGCCAGAATTTGCACCGCGCGCTCAATCTTCTGCGCATCCGGCACGTAGTTCATGCGCATGCATTGATGGGTATGCGGCCATTCATGTTCCAGGCCGGGGAAGAAGAAGTGGCCGGGCACCATCAGTACGCCTCGCGCTTTCAGGCGCTGATAGAGCGTTTCGGTGCTAATAGGCAGATCGCGGAACCACAGCCACAGGAAAATGGCGCCTTCAGGTTTATGAATCAGACAGCGATCTTCCGGCAAATAGCGGCGCAGAATGGCAATCGTCTCGCTGACTTTGGCCTGATAGAACGGCTTAATCACCTCTTCTGACAGACGCAGCAAATCTCCGCGTACGATCATCTCATTGGCAATCGCCGGCCCAATGCTGCCTGGCGCAAGGCTGATAATGCCGTTCATGTTACCAATGGCGGCGATGGTGCTTTCATCGGCGACGATAATGCCACAGCGCGCACCCGGCAGGCCGAGTTTCGACAGGCTCATGCACAGAATGGTATTCGGGTTCCACAGAGGTCGCGCTTCGCTAAAGATGATGCCCGGGAACGGCACGCCGTAAGCGTTATCAATCAGCAATGGAACGCCGTGCTGCTGTGCCAGTGCATCGAGCTGCAGCAGTTCGTCATCGGTGATCACGTTGCCGGTCGGATTGGTCGGGCGCGAAACGCAGATCAGCCCGACATCATCATTCAGCGGCAGGTGATCGAAATCGACGTGATATTTGAATTGGCCTTCCGGCAGCAGCTCAATGTTCGGTTTGGCGGAGACAAACAGATCCTCTTCCAGTCCGGCATCGGCGTAGCCAAGATATTCCGGCGCTAACGGGAACAGCACGCGTTTTTTGCTGCCATCGGCGCGACGTCCGGCGAACAGATTAAAGAGATAGAAAAACGCACTCTGGCTGCCGTTGGTCAGCGCAATATTTTGCGCGGTTAACGGCCAGCCGAGTTCCTCACGCAGCATCTTCGCCAGCGCTTCCAGCAGCAGCGCTTTGCCGCGCGGGCCGTCGTAGTTACACAGCGCTTCGCTCAGCTTGCCGTCCTGATGCATCTGCAGCAGCAGCTGATGGAAGTAGTCGTTCATCGCCGGGATTTGCGCCGGATTACCGCCGCCCAGCATGATGGTACCGGGCGTGCGCAGGCCTTCACCCATGTCTTCCATCAGACGGGAGATGCCGGAATGTTGAGTAAATTTGTCGCCGAACTGAGAAAAGGACATAGGAAGTTAAAACGTTGTGAAATCGAATGGGGAACCACCATAGCGCCCGCCGCTGGCAGGCGCAATGGGTAAAGCAGCCGGCTTAGCGTTGGATCTGTGGGTTCACGCAGTTTTTCTCCACTTTACCGCTTAGGGCTGCAATCAGATTATCAACCGCGTCGCGTGCCATGCCATAACGGGTTTCATGGGTGGCAGACCCAATGTGTGGTAGGGCCACCACGTTTGGCAGCGTTAAAATCTCGGCATCGGCAGGTACCGGCTCAACTTCGAAAACATCAAGCCCAGCGGCATGAATTATGCCGTCTTTCAGCGCGGCGGTCAGCGCCTGCTCATCGACTACCGGGCCGCGACCGGCATTGATCAGGATTGCACTTGGCTTCATCAGCTTGAGCTGCGCCGCGCCAATCATATGGTGCGTCTGTTCGGTTAACGGCAGGCTGATGCAGACAAAATCACTCTCTTTCAGCAAGGTTTCGAGATCGCAGGCGCGCGCGCCAAAGCGGGTTTCGGCTTCTTCATGCTGACGGCGCGCATTGTAGAGAATATTCATACCGAAGCCGAAATGTGCTCGTTGCGCCAGCGCCAGACCGATGCGGCCCATGCCAAGAATACCGAGGGTTTTGTGGTGCACATCAATGCCGAAATGATCCGGGCCAATACTCGCTTTCCATTCGCCGCCCTTCACCCACTTATCCAGCTCGGTAACACGACGTGCAGTGCTTAATACCAGCGCCATCATGGTATCGGCGACGGTTTCGGTCAGCACGGTTGGCGTATGCATCAGTAATACGTTGCGTTGATTCAGTGCATCGACATCAAAATTATCGTATCCCACCGATACGGTTGAGCAGGCGCGCAGCGCGGGCATTTTTGCCAGCAGATCGCCATTTACTTTGCCGCCAGAGCCAAGTAAACCTTGCGCCTGTTCGAACTGTGCCTGGTGCTGCTGGATAGTTTCCGCGGAAATATCATCTACTTCAGTGACGGAGAAATGACCGTCCAGCTTGGCGCGCAGGTCATCTGGCAGGCTCTTATACAGAATCACAGCAGGTTTCATCTTTTGCTCCCTTTAAAATGTTGGGGAGGCCTTGCGGCCTCCCGAATCGATTACGCGTGCTTCGCCCCGTGGACGGGCGGCGAGGTTTTGTTCTGGGCGGGTTTCACGACAAGCGTTAGCCAAACCGAAGCCAGCAGCGCTGCACCCATGAAAATGTAGGAGGCAGCAGGGCTGCCGGTAGCCCCATTAAGATAGCCTACAATCCACGATCCAATGAAGGAACCGAGCGCGCCCATACTGTTAATCAATGCCATAGCCCCGCCGGCGACGTTGCGCGGCAGCATCTCGGGAATGATGGCGAAGAAGGGGCCGTACGGTGCATACATCGCACCACCAGCGATCACCAGCAGCGTATACGACAGCCAGAAGTTGCTGGAACCGACCAGATACGAACCGAGGAAAGCCAGCGCGCCAATCAGCAGCAGCGGCCAGACAAACAGTTTACGGTTCTGGGTTTTATCGGACGCCCACGACACCACGATCATCGCAATGGTCGCCACCAGATACGGCACGGCAGAAAGCCAACCGGCTTCCACCATACCCATCTGCGAACCATTACGCAGAATGGATGGCAACCACAGTACGAAGCCATACACGCCGATGCTCCAGGCAAAATATTGCAGGCACAGCAGGATGACGTTGCGATTGCGGAACGCTTCACCGTAGTTACGTACCGCTTTAATGCCTTCCTGCTCTTTTTGCAGCTGCGCCTGCAGCGCCGCTTTCTCGCTTTCGCTCATCCATTTGGCCTGCGCAGGTTTGTCCTGCACCATAAACCACCAGGCCACCGCCCAGATGACCGCCGGGATGCCTTCAAAGATAAACATTTCGCGCCAGCCAAAGGATTCAATCAGATAGCCAGAAACCACCGACATCCACAGCACCGTGACCGGATTACCGAGAATCAGGAAAGTATTGGCGCGCGAACGCTCTGATTTGGTAAACCAGTTGCTGATATAGATCAGCATTGCTGGCATCACCGCCGCTTCCACCACGCCGAGCACAAAGCGAATCGCCGCCAGCATCGGGATGTTACTGACGATGCCGGTCAGCGAGGCGCAGCCGCCCCATAAAATCAGGCACCAGAAAATCAGTTTCTTAACGCTGCGGCGTTCGGCATACAGCGCGCCGGGGATCTGGAAGAAGAAGTAGCCGAGGAAGAACAGGGCGCCCAGCAGCGATGACATGCCTTTGGTGATGCCGAGATCTTCATTAATCCCTGCGGCAGAGGCGAAGCTGAAGTTCGCCCGGTCCAGATACGCCAGACTGTAGGTGATAAACACGATGGGCATGATAAACCACCAGCGTTTTGGCGCGATTGTCTGCGATTTCATGGGTGACTCCTCTGGTTGAGGTGGGCGCATTCTATGGATGCGCCTCGGAATATCGTTGTTGTAGGTACAGCTATTTTTGAATCTTTGTCAGGTGGTCGCCATGAATGGCGACCCTACAAAAACCGCACTGACGTCAACCGCACTGACGTTGGGTGGTCGCCATAAATGGCGACCCTACAAAACCGCACCAATCTCGTAGGGTCGCCATTTATGGCGACCTGGGTTTTGAATACGGAATCGTGCCTAGTAATCGCCCAGCGCCGCGCGGGTCGGCAGGCCTTCGCTATCGCCGGCGACCTGAATCGCCAGTGAACCGATTTTGTTGCCGCGCAAAATCGCCTGCGGCAGCGTTTTTCCTTCCAGCAAGGCGCTTATCAGACCAACGGCAAATCCATCGCCGGCACCCACGGTATCGACCACGTTTGCCACATGAATTGGCGCCACCTGACCCTGTTCACCGCTGGCGGTTTTGTACCAGGCGCCATCGCCGCCGGTTTTAATCACCACCGCTTTCACCCCTTTATCGAGGTAGAAGTCGGCAATGGCTTCAGGCTGACTGAAGCCTGTGAGAATGAATCCTTCTTTCTCACCCGGCAGCACCCAATCGGCATATTCCGCTAAATGATTCAGCTGCTTGCGCATCTCCTCTTCGCTGCGCCATAGCACCGGACGCAGATTGGGATCAAAGGAGATGGTTTTGCCACGCGCGCGCATCTCTTTCGCCGCGTGTTGTGCCAGCTGAAGTGACGTATCAGAGATCGCAGCCGCCACGCCGCTTAAGTGCAGGTGGCGCGCGTGACCAAAATAGTCGTCGTTGAAATCATCTGGCGATAGGTGGCTGGCGGCCGAACCTTTACGGAAATACTCCACTTCCGGATCGGAGCCATCATCAACGCGAGATTTAAGCTGGAAGCCAGTGCGATAGCGCGCATCGGTGGTGACGCAGCGGTGATCGACGCCCTCTTTTTCCAACTGCTGCAGCGTAAAGCGGCCAAAACTGTCGTCGCCGACCCGGCTGACCCAACCCACGTTCAACCCGAGACGTGCCAGGCCAATCGCCACGTTGAGCTCGGCGCCGGCGATGCGTTTGATGAAGCCTTCAGCCGCCGCGAGATCGCCGGTTTGTTGGGCAATAAACATCGCCATCGCTTCGCCAATCGTCACTACATCCAGCGTTTTTTGCGTCATCATCGGTTCCTTACGCTGCACGCAGCAGGTCAACGTAATGGCGGGTCACCGCCAGCAAATCCGCACCTTCCAGCGGGAATTCGATACCGCGCGGTGCATCGGCGGGCAGCGCGTTGAGCAGCGAACGCCAGCTGTCATCGGCGTCATCCAGCGCGATGGCGCGGAAAGTGTCGCCATGCGGCACGGCGGCCTTAACGTGAATATAGCTGACATAACGGCTGAGCTGGGCCGCGGCCTGCAAACCCTCTTCACCCGTCCACTGCCAGTTGCCCATATCGAAGGTCATATCCAGCGGCAGAGCCGCATCGCAGGCTTGATGGAAGAAGCGCAGCATCGGCGCCAGTTTGCTGTCAGGTGTTTGGTCGTTTTCCACTACCAGCGTCACGTTTGACGCCTGCAACACGGCGAGCAGCGGGGTAACGTCCAAAGCAACGAAATGCCCTAACGCCAGCTTCAGGCGTTTAGCACCGATCTGCTCAGCTTCGTGCAGAAACTGGGCCAGACGCGGATTCAGTGCGCCATCATCCAGCCACAGCGCTTCCGGCACGGAATAGCTGGCGCTGAGCTGATGCTGGGAAATCGCGTTGCCCAGTGCGTGCAGCAGGCAGAGTTCACTGTCACTGAAGAGCTCGCGACGGATTTCTATGCCATCCGCGCCTGCTTTTTTTATCAGCGGCAGCAGCGCAGCCTGGCCGCCAAGTTCCGCTACTTTCTGCGCGCCGTATGCGGCAGATACAACAATAATTTCTGGTTTCATCGCTTCTCTCCGGGCATGACCACATCCCATTCGTTGTAAAAAAGCTAAATGGAACCGGTTCCAAAAGAAAGGCGCAGACTGCGGAAGTATGATCATGCTCACGAAGTGAGCCACAAATGAGGGGTTAGCGTAGCGGCTGGCTGGAGCCACGCACGATCAGTTCGCCGGAGAACAGCTGCTCACGGATCGCCGTCTCGCTGCCTTCAATACGCGCGATCACTTGCTCCAGCGCGGCATAGCCAATTTGCCAGGTGGGCTGCTTCAGGGTGGTAATGCCAACCCCCGCCAGCGCGGCCCACTCCAGCTCATCAAAACCGAGCAGGCCGATAGATTCGCCCCAGCGCAGTTGCAAGCGTTGCAGTGCACGCGCGACTTGCAAGGTGAGCGCGCCGTTAGCCGCGATTACCGCACAATTTTTACCCGGATGGCGCTGGTGGAAGTCACGTAACAGCGTTTCCAGCGCATCGGGCTGATGCAGCGCCACTTCGGCATTCTCCGCTTGCACGTGTGCGGTGTTTTTTACCGTGTCATAGAAGGCGCGCAGACGTTCGCGACGCGTGTTGACGCTGCCCAGCGGTTCACTGAGAAAGAGCAGCGCCTGATAGCCATTCTCCAGCAGATGCTGTGTGGCAATGTTCGACGCTTCAAGGTTGTTCAACCCAACCACATCGCAGGCGAAGTCGGGGATTTTACGGTCGATCAACACCATTGGCAGCATTGATTGCTGTAGCCGATTCAACACCTCTTCATGCATACCTACCGCATTCACCACAATACCTTCAACCTGATAGCTGCTCAGCAGCTGCAGATAATGCTGCTCGAGATCGACTTCATTGTTGGTATTACACATCAACAGAGTAAAACCCTGCGCGCGGCAGGCCGCTTCGATGCCGCTTAGCACATCCACCGAGTAGGGATTGGTAATATCGGCAATGATCAGGCCGATCAAACGGGTGCGGCCGCGTTTGAGCCCACGCGCCATCTGGCTGGGACGATAGTTGAGTTCGGCGATGGCCTGTTCGATACGGGCTTTGAGATCGGGCGAGAGGAGATTCACTTCGCCATTGAGGTAGCGTGAAACGCTGGTTTTACCGGTTTTTGCCGTACGGGCAACGTCACTGATTGTGGCTCGTGGCGGCCTGGTTTTCATTGCTTACACCTGCTGTAAAGAAACAGGCGAAGACTAACACAGCTCGCGCCTGGCGCAATCATTGCGCGTCAGAAGTGAGGCGCAATACCGGTTGCCACAGCGTCTGCAACTGGTTAACAGGGGTATCATTAAGCAGCTGTAGCACCATTTCCGCGATGCGCTCGCCGATGCGCTGCTGTGAGAGTTGCAGAATAGTATTGACCGGCTGATCGATGATTGAGTCATGCGGTAAACCATCGTAAACATACAGCGGGATAGCCTGCGCGCCCTTCAGCCTCGCAGCCTGCTGCAGGGCAATCGCGGCACCTTCACCCAGCGTACTGCAATCGGTAATGATCGCCTGCGGCGCATCGCCTTGTGCCAGCCAGGCATTGGTTTGCTGATAGCCGGAGCGGCGCGTAGCGGGCAACGCTGCCATCAATGATTGATCGACCGGCGCCTGGTGTTGGATTAACGCATCGATAAACCCCTGGCGACGATCGAGGGTGAAAGTCGAGAATTCATTACTGCCGAGATAGGCGAGGCGCGGTAATCCTTGTTGCAGGCAGTGTTCTACCGCCAGAAAGGTGCCAGCGTGGTTATCGTAATCAATCCAGGCATAAGGCTGTGGCAGCTCGCTGCGGCCGAGTGTCAAAAAGCGAAACCCCTTCTGCTGCAAGCGTTGCAGGCGCGCATCCTGCGGCAGCGTGTGGGTCAGAATCAGTGCATCAATCGCGCCGCTGCGCATCATACGCATCAGCTTACGGTGCTGATCGTGAGATTTATCGGGCAGCAGCAGCAAATCAATATCGTGTTGAGCAAGGCATTGATCCAGCGTCAGCAGCATTTGGCTGTAATAGCTGTCATTGAGCGAAGCATGGCTGATAGGAAACACCAAACCCACCGCATTAGCGCGCCCGGTTTTCAGGCGGCGAGCAGCATCATTAGGGCGATAACCGCGCGCATGCGCTTCTTCTTCAATGCGTTTACGAGTGGTGGCGGCTACATCGTCATAGCCATTTAGCGCCCGGCTCACAGTGGTAACAGAGAGGCCAAGGGTAGCAGCGATGGCTTTTAGCGACATGATGACGTTCCATTGATCAAATTTTGATCACGCTAGCATAAAGGAAACGGCGGCTCTAGAAGTGGACGATTTTTTAGCTTTTTCTAACAAATATGCTGTTAAAAGTTGCTAAAAAGCGCGTAAAAACCGGCCTGCCCGCGCAGACCGGCTGCACGCTTAGCTCAGCGGGCTAAGCGTAATCTCTACACGACGGTTCTGCGCTTTGCCGTCTTCGGTGCTGTTGCTGGCGATCGGATTGTCTGGACCTAAACCTTGGGTCCGCAGGCGGTTTTGTGCCACGCCTTGCAGAATCAGGCCGCTGGCCACGCTCTCTGCACGCTGCTGTGACAGGCGCATATTCAGCGCGCGAGTGCCGGTGCTGTCGGTGTAGCCCACCACATTCACGGCTGTTTTTGGATACTCTTTCAGCACCATAGCCACGCCGGTTAGAGTATTGGCCCCCGCCGGTTTCAGGTTGCTGCTGTTGGAATCAAACGTAACGTTATTTGGCATGTTGAGCACGATGTTATCGCCCTGACGCGTCACGCTCACGCCGGTACCGCGCATTTTGTCGCGCAGTTTGGCTTCCTGCACGTCCATGTAATAGCCCGCGCCACCGCCCAGTGCGGCACCGGAGGCTGCGCCAATTAACGCGCCTTTACCGCGATCTTTCTTCGACGATGACAGCACGCCGACACCTGCGCCCAGCACCGCGCCTAACCCGGCGCCGATGCCCGATTTTCCGGCCTGAGATTCGCCGGTGTAAGGATTGGTGGTACATCCCGACAAAGCAACACTGCCGCTCAATAACAAGGTCAGCGCCAAAATACGCTTGTTCATAAAAAATCCCTCACAGATTTAAACGGGGAAAAGCCCCAAAACGGCACTATTATGCCGTTCAATAATGGGGAAATGCGTGAGAGGCAGTCTTAAAATGTAAAGAATTGCGTTAAAGATTATCAGGATGGCAGAAACAGGTGGTTTGATGATCGTTGATCAGGCCGCAAGCCTGTAGAAATGAGTGGCAAATTGTTGGGCCGACGAATTTAAAACCACGCTTTTTAAGCGCCTTAGAGAGCGCAATTGCGGGTTCGGAGGTGGTGGGGGCCGATTTATAATCCGCGTAATAATGCAAAATCGGCTGATTATCAACAAATGACCAGATAAAGCGGGAAAAGTCTTCCCCCGCGGCTTCCAGCGCGAGCAGCGCGCGGGCATTATTGATGATGGCTTCCAGCTTGCCGCGATGGCGGATCAGGCCGGCATCCTGCATCAGGCGCGCCAAATCGTCTTCATCCATCAGGGCCACAGCATTGGCATCAAATTCATGGAATGCGCGGCGATAATTTTCGCGCTTTTTTAATACCGTTATCCATGAAAGACCGGCCTGCTGGCCTTCAAGGCATATCATCTCGAATAAGACGCGCTTATCAGTTTGCGGAACACCCCATTCCTGGTCGTGGTACGCGATATACAGCGGATCCTGAGTTACCCAGCCACAACGTTGCATTGCCTCACTCCCTTTAGCAGATGAAAAAGCTGTAAATCCCTTGACGAATGACGAAATCGATTAATAGTTAAGCAATGGGTGCCGATAGTGATCTTATAAAATCTTAACGCCCATTCTCTTCCCCGGCTCGTCAGGAGTCTTTCATGTTGCAGAAAAGTCAGCGGACAGGCCAGCACAATCTTGCGCTGGCTTTTGGCGGTTTGTGGCTATTTTTTCTGGCCGGGAATGCGCATGCCTTAGATCAGACGAGCCAAAATAGTGCCCCCGATTACAACGCAATTCTTGCTGAAAAAATTTCCAGTAATCATCTGATGCTGACGGAAAATAGCGATGTCAGCTTGTTAGACGCGGCACTTAACTCGCCCAATAACAGCGAGATGGTGCTGCATAGCGAAACCGCCAGCGTCGGTGCCGCGCCGTTTGTGAATCGTTACTCAGCAGGCTGGTCAATGCCGATGAGTGGCACAATCAGCACCGGGCCGGTTGCACAATTTGCGGTCGATGATTCGACGCTCAGCTGTCCAAAGTGTGAATGGGTAGACAGCAATAACGCCGAGCATATTGCGTCATTAGGCTGGCGCGTTGACTCCAGCCTCGGCGGGATATTGCCCTGGGCACAGGTGAGCTATAGCCATCTGGTGAATGAAGAGCTTTCTTCCCCCACGCGCCTCCGCCCCGATGAGACGAATGGCCGTGAAAACAATTGGGTGGATGTGAGCGTCGGCGCCAATATGCCGCTGGGCCAAAATATGGCGGCCTTTGCCTCCTTTGCACAAACCGGTGCGGTGAGCAGCGGCGAGCAGTTTATTTATAGCCTTGGCGTCAGCGCCAGCTTCTAATCGGCATAAAAAGAGAAGTGTTAAAAAGTGGGGTCAATATACTAAGCGCGCTAATCATTACTTTGGTCACAATATGCGCAACAATATTATTCTTATTAGCCGTGAAATTACGGCATTTATCATCAGTGGATTGATGCTGGTTTTCTGTATGGCGATGGTCTATATCGACGTCAACTGGATGAACGATGCACTGCACGAAGCGTCTTTCACCGAAATCACGCAGGAAGTAATGCTGCTGCTGATCGCTTCCTGCTATTTCCTCTGCGCCTGGCAACGGCCGCAGCAGCGCAGCGTGCTGCTCCTGGTCGGCGGTTTTTATAGCTGTATGCTGATTCGCGAGATGGACTTTCTGTTCGATTTCATCAGGCACGGATCGTGGCTGTGGTTTGCGCTGGCGACAACGGCTGCCAGTCTGGCCATGGCATTGCGCCAGCCACGTCAGATTCTGCCCGGTCTGGTATCGCTGGTGCAGCATCGCAGCTGGCAGATGATGGCCGC
Organism: Pantoea sp. NPDC088449; assembly: GCF_044753225.1. Taxonomy (NCBI): domain Bacteria; kingdom Pseudomonadati; phylum Pseudomonadota; class Gammaproteobacteria; order Enterobacterales; family Erwiniaceae; genus Pantoea; species Pantoea sp. NPDC088449. The sequence continues at coordinate 90,570 of NZ_JBIVMT010000005.1, forward strand.
AGGATTACTGGCTGTGCTGGTGTTTTCACGCTTATTTGGCATGCATCAGCTGTGGGAACATCTGATGATGGACGGATATAACCGCGTGGTGAAAAATATGGCGGAAGAGGGCAGCGAGATGTTCGGTTACACTCTTTGCCTGATCGCCTCTGCACGCTATTTGTGGCAAACCCGACCACAGCCTGTCTCGGTTCAGGCACTGCCGGTTTCACGCCATGTGGAACACGCTCAACCGCTGTCTGCATCACGCTAATACCTACGACCTTTTTGGCGATCCCTTGCCCTAAAACAGGTACACTTACCGCATAACGTCGGTCTGAATTTGCCGCCCGACGCATCATGCTGGTTAACGTCAGGTTTCTTCATGTCAGTCAAAATCTTATCTTCAACGTTGGTGGGGCTGGATGGCTTTTGTCATGACCCGCTCGCGGTACTGCAACAGGCCGATAACGGCACGCTGGCGGTGCTGCATAACAATACGCCCGCGTTTTATGCGCTGACGCCGCAGCGTCTGGCGCAGTTGCTGGCGCTGGAAGCGGCCGCGCAGCAGCCTAATGATGTCACGCTGGATGAAAGTCTCTTTCAGACAGAAAGCGCGCCCATTGCCACGCCGGTGGGCAAGTTCGCTATGTACGAAGGCTGGCAGCCGGATAGCGATTTTCAGCGTCAGGCGGCCATTTGGGGCGTGGCGCTGAGCGAAGGCGTCACCGCCGCTGAGCTGGCCGCTTTTGTCGCGTACTGGCAGGCGGAAGGCCGATTATTCCACCACGTACAGTGGCAGCAAAAATTAGCGCGCAGCGTGCAGATGAACCGTGCCGCCAATGGCGGGCAGCCAAAACGCGATCTCACGCAAATCAGCAATACTGATTATGATATTCCCGATGGATTCCGAGGTGAGTAATGAAAACGCCGAACGAACTTTTTAGCCGCCTGAAAAAAATGATGCCGTCCGACGTGCAGCCGAAATTTAAAAACGGTGCGGAGCTGCTGGCCTGGAATCAGGAGCAGGGCCGTTTGCGCTCGGAAGCAATTGTGCGGGAAAACCGCGCGATGAAAATGCAGCGCATCATGGGACGCTCCGGCATCCGTGAGCTGCACATGAACTGCTCGTTCGATAACTATCGCGTGGAAAATGATGGGCAGCGTAAAGCGCTGGCGATGGCGCGCGAATATGCCGCTGGATTTGAAAATAGCATCTCGAGCTTTGTCTTTTCCGGTCGTCCCGGCACCGGCAAAAATCATCTTGCTGCGGCGATTGGCAACGATCTGATTATCCGCGGTAAAAGCGTGCTGATTGTTACCGTGGCCGATTTGATGTCCAGCATGAAAGGCACCTTCAGCGGTGGCAGTGATTTAACCGAAGAGCGTCTGCTGCACGATCTTAGCCATGTTGATCTGCTGGTGATCGATGAGATCGGTATGCAGAGTGAATCGCGCTATGAAAAAGTGATCATCAATCAGATTGTCGATCGTCGATCTTCATCGAAACGCCCGACGGGAATGTTATCCAATCTTGATCCGGCCGGGATGAATTCTCTGCTCGGCGAACGCGTAATGGATCGTATGCGCCTCGGCAATAGTTTGTGGGTGCGCTTTGATTGGGAAAGTTACCGCAGCCGCGTGCGCGGTGATGAGTATTGAGGGGGGCTATGAAAGCAGCCGGTAAAGGTCCAGCGTTACTTCGCCTGAATAATCTGAAGCGGGTAATGACGCAACTGCGTTCGACCCGCATCACCTCCCGCCAGGATCTGGCACTAGCGCTTGAACTCAGCAAAAACACCGTCTCTTTGATTGTTGATGATTTACTGGAGCAAGGGCTGATCAACGAGCTTGGCCCGGTCAGCGTGGCATCGGCCGGTCGGCCAAAAATTGAAATTTCGCTGCGCGCAGAAAAGTTGAAAAGCGCCGGCATTATGGTGGAACGACAGGCGATTCACTGGCGCGTCTGTGACTACTTTTCGCAGGTGATTGCGGAACAAACCTGGCGAACGGAAACCCGCGATCCAGAGCATCTGCTGCATGAGCTGGTGGAAGTATGCCAAACCCTGCATGCTGCCCATCCCGAATTGCTGGGCGTAGCGATTGGCTTCCCGGGCATCATCGATCCCGTGCGTGGATGGGTCCATTTCTCTGCCCATCTCGGTTGGCAGGATGTTGATGTCATGACCCTGCTGCACCGTGAAGTCCCTTTGCCTCTGCGCATTATGAACAACGTTAAAGCCGCAGCGCTGCTCTCGGTACAACAGCTGGAGCTGGATAAGTCGCAGAGCCATTTCTATCTGCGTATCTCTGAAGGATTGGGCGGAGCGCTGGTGGAGCAGGGTGAAGTGTTCACCGGCAGCAGCTGGACGGCTGGCGAAATTGGCCATCTGACCATTCAGCCCAACGGCGAGCGCTGTAGCTGCGGACGGCTGGGATGTTTGGAAACGTTGGTGAGTAAGCCCGCGATTCAGCAGCAGCTGGCAAAACGAAAATCGGGTTTGCGCTGGCAGAACTGCGAGAGCGAGCCGGAGATCGTCAATGAGGTGATGACGCAGGCGGGCACCCATTTAGGCAATGCGCTGAGTCAGGTCATGCAGCTGGTGAATCCGGCCAGCATCATCATTGATGGACCCTGGAATGCCCAACCTGCTTTTGTGCTTGCCGTGCAGCAGGCGGCGCAGGCCGGTGCGCTGGCCTTTACATTCGCCCATACTGCGCTGCATTTTCTGCCGCTGCGTATCGATCCTGCCAACGGTTTAGCACTGGCGGTGATCGAGCAGTACGAACGCCCAAGCCAATAACAGCGCGATAAATCGCGCCGCTACAAGTCCGTAGCGGCGCAATTCATTGCGCATCCTTTCGATTAATGCCTCGGAATATCAAACGACTCGCTCGGCTTGCCAGTTGCGGTGCTCTCCGGCAAATCCGCCTCGACGTTAAATTTACGCAGTACTAGCGCATGAATCTTCTCGAGCGATACGCCCGCCGTTTCTGGTAAATAGCGGAAGGTAAAGAAGTACATCCCCAGTGAGAAAATCGCGAACAGCAGCAGCGGGAAGCCGCCGTGGAACATATCCAGCAGCATCGGGCTACTGTTCATAATTGGGAAGGTGCTGCTGATGACAAAGTTCGCCATCGACATCGCACAGATGGAAATCCCCACGCAAATCGAACGAATCTCCGTAGGGAATACTTCGCCCAGCACGGTCCACACGATCTGTCCCCACGTCATACCGAAGAAGATCATGTAAGCGAACAGGCCAACCACCGCCAGCATGCCCGGTAAATGGTAATAGAAGGCGATAAAGGAGTACGTAAGGCACACGCAGGAGGTGATGGCACCCAGCAGCAGCAGCTTACGACGCCCCACTTTATCAATCAGCAGCATGCCGGCCAGTACACCAATAAACTGACAAATCGACAGCCAGAAAGTTTGCAGCAGCGCCGAGTCGGTGCTGCCCGCCACATTCTTCAGCAGCGTGGGCCCGAAATACTGAATCACGTTGATACCGCTAATCTGATTACCCACCGCCAGGCCAACACCGACGATCAGCAGCGGAATGGTCGTTTTATCCAGTCGCAGGCGCGATTTATGCTGTTGAGCGGTTTTGTCAGAAAAAGAGTGTTTGATTTCGTTGAACACGCTCTCGGCATGTTCGCGGTTTGAGATCTTGGTCAGCGTATCCAGCGCTTCATCATATTTCCCTTTCAGCACATTCCAGCGCGGGGATTCCGGGATAAAGGCGATGAACAGCATAAACAGCGCACAGGGCACCAGCGCCGTCGCGAGGATGTAGCGCCAGCCCATATTGATCATCACCTCGGGCAAGGTGGATTTAGTGATGAAATAGTTGGTCAGCAACACGACTGATTGACCGCCGACGCAGCACACGGCATACAGCGCGGTCGTGCGACCGCGAAACTTTGAAGGGGAAAGTTCGGCCAGATAGATGGGGGAAATCACCGATGCCAGGCCAATCGCTAACCCCCCGATCATGCGGAAGATAACAAAGACGGTGAAGTTATGGGCGATAGCAGTACCGACCACCGAAACGGTGAACAGTAGAGCAGTGATGGCGAGTGATTTCTTGCGTCCGAGTCTGTCGCTGAGGCGCGGCGCCATAAAGCAGCCGACCAAACTACCGAGCAGGATATTGGAAACCGCCCAGCCCGTTTCAGCTGGCGTTAACTGGAAATATTCACTTAAGGGTTCGATTGCACCGGAAATAATGGAAGAGTCATATCCCATCAGCAGGCCGCCAAATGCCGCGACGGTACAGCAGAGAATGACATACTTCATGTTGTAGCGTTTTTGCCTGGTATCCATTGTTATAGCCCCTTGTCTCTACGGCCTGAACGTTGCTTGTTCAGAAAGAGGGTGGTGTAGGTTCAGATGTTCAACTGTTATTCACGCGAGGTCTTCATTGTGGAATATATGTTCTAAATGGTGTTTTTTGGATCATTTTTTCCGAAAAGTGTGAAGGGGGTTGCGAAATTCATTGATTAACGGAGCCGCGGCTAATTTATAGCTCAATGAAATGATAGGTTTTTCGTCAGCGTTCTTTGTAAGGACATTGCAAAGCTTGCTTAATAATGGAATTTTCATTCTGTTGTGCGCTCAGCATTGTAGATGTTATTTCAGTATGCTGAGCGGATTAGCGCGTTTCATTTTTTGCCAGGCAACGGGCATAATATGTTGATTCTCAGCCCCTCTTTGCGGACGCCGTAATGAAAACGCAGCGCATCACCCTGGACGATATTGCTACCTTGGCAGGCGTCACGAAAATGACGGTCAGCCGCTATCTGCGCACCCCTGAGAAGGTCAAAACGGAGACGGCAGAGAAGATTGCCAGCGTTATTGCCGAAATTGGCTATGTCGCGGATACCGAGAACGTGGCGACGAGCCGGCAAAATCCTCCCCGTATTGGCGTATTAATTCCTTCCTTTAATAATCAAATCTTTGCCGATCTGCTGGCAGGAATCGAATCGGTTACCAGTGCGCAAGGCTATCAAACGCTGGTGGTCAATTATGATTACAACGCGCAGCGTGAAGAGGAGCAGATCGCTACGGTGCTGGCCTTCAACATCAAAGGGCTGATTCTGACTGAATCGGTGCACACGGTGCGGGCGGAGAAATACCTTAATGCGGCCAATATCCCCGTGGCAGAAGTGATGGGGCTGACGGAGGCGCGTGGACGTATCAACGTGGGTTTCGACAACTATCGCGCCGGCTACGATATGACAGCCATGCTGCTGGCCAGCGGCAAACAGCGCGTCATCTATTTTGGTTCAATGTCCGATCGCCGTGATGAGCAGCGCTATGCCGGTTATCGCGATGCGGTTGAAGCCGCGGGCTTGCCTGCAGGGCGAATCGTGCCAAATAAGATCTCCTCGGTATCGATTGGAACCGGCATGATGACGCTGGCGCGCCAGCTCTATCCTGAGATGGATGCCATTCTGTGTACCAATGATGATTTAGCGGTCGGCGTGTTGCAGGAGTGCCAGGCGGCGGGCATTGCCGTTCCGCAAGCGATGGCGATTGCCGGTTTCCACGGGCTGGATATTGGTCAGGCAACCACGCCAAGATTAGCCAGCGTGATTACGCCACGCTTTGAGATGGGCAAAGTGGCGACGGAAATCATCCTGAAAAAAATTAATCAGCAGCCGACCATCGAGCAGGTAAATTTGCATTACCGGCTCTCAATGGGCGCGACCATCTGAAAAAATAAAACCCGCTTCAGGCTGCAGCGGAAGCGGGTTTTTTACAGCCTGACGACTCAGTCGCGCGCTGTCGTGGTAGGAACAATCGGTGGCTGAGCATGATGCGCACGCTTCAGGAAGCGACTTTCCAGCACGTTCCATGAGGTGTAAGCCAGCGCCAGCGTAATCACTATCGTCAGCAGCAGACCAACAAAGGCATTGGAATCGTACACGCCAAAGTGCTGCAGTACCTGAATGATCGGCCAGTGATAGAGATACATACCGTATGAGAGATCGCCGTACTGGCTGATTTTGACCTCTTTGCACAGGTTGGTGCAGAACAAAATCACCACGGAAGAGAACGCCACCGGTTCAATGATGAAGGCATAATCGGTGCTCTTAAACAGCAGGAACAGCACCAGTGAAACAATGGTAATTTCCTTCAGGCGCTCAAAAATGGGCTGATGAACCGCTAACAGGCTACCGAAGAAGAAGTAAGACGACAGCGAGATAAACTGTTTCGCCAGCGTATCGGCTTTCGCGCCGGTATAAATGGTAGTGAAGTAGAAGAACCAGGCGCAGGAGATAACGAAAATCACGCTCCACACTTTCAGTGGATGCCTTTTCATCAACGGCACGATAAACGGCAGCAGCACATAGAGCGTCAGTTCGGCCTTGATGGTCCACAGCGATCCATCCATCGGCTGATTCGGGTTGTGAGTGAACACGCCCGGCAGCGAAGCCTGAATGAAGTTAAGGAAAGAGAAGTTAGCAATCAAATACTTGATGGTTTCTTTATTCTTGAGGAAATCCATCAGCGGCAGCGTGGTCAAACACATGCCAATCACAAAGCACAGAATAATAACGAATATATAAGCAGGTAAAATGCGTTGCGCGCGTTTAATAAAATAGGATTTAAGTGATTTACTTCTTAAGTAACTTTTCGCAATAAGAAATCCACTTATTGCGAAAAATCCTTTCACGGCAAAGTCACTATTTAGAAAATGAGCGAGGAAACGAATATCGGCATTCCGTGTCACCTCGGCGGCATGCACGAGCATGACGATAAAGGCGAGTGAGAATCGTACGATGTCAAAGTTATTTTTTTCGTTCATGTCTGCATTCTTACATTGAGTGACGTGGCACCAGAAAAGTCATGGGAGACTTCGCGTGGATGGTTAGGAATATTCCGACCTCTGCTGGCACAGATGTTACCTATTAGAGGTTCAAATAAAGCAAAATGCAACTGATGCCAGAATTAGGCAAAATATTCAGAATTTCGCCAGGCGTCTATCAGTGTTATCTTATAAAATGAAAAACGCTAACTGTAATCAGTTAGCGTTTCTGGCCCTACCGGAAAATCTTAAAGCTTTGTGAAACCTGATAGCCAGTAATCGACTGCTTGCTGGAAACAGTATTGTAATAAAGGTAATACAACACCATTAATATGGTAATGGCCACTGCAACCAATTTCTTGAGCTTTTTACATTCCCAAATACACAGGGAAATCAGCACCGGTTCAACCTGTAATAAATAGTTAGCCAGACGACCGCCTGAAGCATAATCCTGCAGCGCCATCCTTAGACCACTACCAATCGCGAAGGTAATGACCAGAATGTAATAAGTGTTAAACTTTTCAAGATCAAGGTTTTTAATCTTATCGCTGAGCAGAACAAAACTAAAAATAAATACGAAGCCAATATTTTTCAGGTTAGAGAGGGTGAGAATCCCCTGATCCTGAGTCGAATCCTGGTTGGCGTAACCCATTGCCCTGTCGCCTAATCCACCAAGATGGCTGGAGAGTAAGGCAATCAGCGCCGAGCTGCCCATAAAGGCGAGCGGCAGGCTGGCCAGCACGATGAAGATTGGAATGTATTTGTTTTTTCGGACAATCATCGCCAAAGGAATGAGAATGGCAACAATCGCGGTGGCATGGCTAATAAATGAAAGAATAAAGGTGGTAAACATCCCGGATTTGCTGCGGCGGGACATATGGTAAACAAAGCCCATCAGGAAGGCGGAACATAAACCGAAGCGAATTTGGTTCATGTCTTTGTTAATGAACAAGTGTGCGGAGTATACGGCAAGTGCAACCAGTGGCAGCGGCGTCAGCTTGCGGAAATAGTGGGCATTGACGCCAACCGAAATCACAGCAAAAACAAAAATGAAGATATCGGGATTCGCCGTAAACATACGGGTAATCCCAGCAATTGCGTATATAGCGGGTTCGTAACGAAACTCCTCTACGGTACGCCAAAAGCCTTCGATAACAATTTTATCGACAAACTGTACGAAGAAATCACGATACTGGAAGTCATCCAGGCCGGTTCCCAGGCCACGAATACCGCCGAAAGTAAAAAGTACTACTACGGCGACAAAATAAAGATAGGTTCTGATTTGTGCTGTGTTTTCATTTTTACTTAACATGGTTTCGACGATAGCGACGAAAGTCAGGCTAAGACTTATGATCCAGTAAATTCCCATGGTCACATATTCTTATAGTTTAAAATTTACTTATAACATATGGCCTTGTTAACGTAAACATGAGAAAAGTCTAATTTTTACTGGCCCGGTATTATATTGAGTGCAAGCGAGTATTATTATTTGCTAACGTTCAGGGATGCGTTTTTTGTTCGGCTACTATTTCGATATCTCATGGGTAAGCGTAAGGTAACAAAGGCCACTTTTTGCTGGCGCGAACCGTTTTTTGTCGCTGTTTTTACTCAGGATTTGGAGCCCGTGTGATGAAGTTCCCTCAATTGTCAGCCCTGCTTTTTTTACTGTATCTTCCTGCGGTGTTTGCCAATAAGGAAATTCCGATCTGGCCAAATGAAATGTCAGGAAATAATAAATTTATTAATTTCAGTAAAAACCCGGCCAGTAATAATCGTGCTGTCACAAATGTTGATTCTCCAGAAATGTTTTATGTTCCACCCACTGGAAAAAATAATCATTCGGCGGTGCTAATCATTCCTGGTGGTGGTTTTTCTTATATTATGAAAGATCTTGAAGGTTTGGATGTGGCAAAAATATTGAGCCAGAAGGGATATTCCTCTTTTGTTCTTATTTACCGTATGCCGCACGACGGTTCTGACGTTAATAGAAATAACGCATTCGCCGATGTGCAGCGAGCGATGCGCTTGATTCGTGCCAATGCCGCTAATTATCACATTGCACCCAATCAAATTGGCGTGATGGGCTTTTCGGCGGGCGCTTTCCTGGCCGCTAACGTCAGTAACAACCCGGATGTGACTAAATACCCTGCAGCCGATGAGCAGGACAAGGTTTCAGCGCGACCGGATTTCACCGCGCTGATCTACCCGGTGCTGTCATTGAAAGATGGGGTAACGCACGTGGGAACCCGTGCAGCGATGTACGGGAAAGCGATTAGTCCTGAAGTGATTGAGCAGAACTCGCAGGAAGATCGTGTCACTGCCAATACGCCACCAACATTCCTGGCGCAGGCGCTGGATGATGGTACGGCCTCACCGCAAAACGCATTGCGCATGTTTGATGCGCTGCGCAAAAACAAAGTGAAAGTGGAACTGCATCTCTTCCAGCAGGGCGGACATGGCTTCGGTACCGCCCAGAAGCAGAATATCCCCGCCAAAAACTGGCCGACGCTGTTCAGCGACTGGCAGGCGAGTCTGGTGAAGCATTAACGATCATGGCAGATAGCGCAGAGGCAGCAGGGGAAAGGGATTTCCCTGCCGATTATCGCTCTCCTGCGCCTATATATTCCTCTCCATCGTGTTCTCATTTCACGCTCGTTACCGCGCGGTTCCTTTGTTAGAGTGTGGTGAATTTTAAAGGAATGCTCTATGCCACGCGACAATCGCTTATCTCGCTCACTCCATGTGCTGATACATCTGGATCGTCACGTTAAACGCGCTACGTCCGAAACCATTGCCAAAATGCTGGATACCAATCCGGTAGTGGTGCGCCGCATGATGTCTGGCCTGCGCGAAAAAGGGTATGTGGTGTCAGAAAAAGGGCATGGAGGAGGCTGGGAGCTGCGTGCGGCGCTTTCAGACATTTCCCTGCTGGACGTTTATCAAGCCATTGGATCGCCGGCCTTGTTTAGCATTGGTCCCGCCGCCGAGTCATCACCTTGTTTGGTGGAACACGCCGTCGATGCGCGGCTCGACGAGGCGCTGAATGAAGCGGAAGCGATGTTGTTAAAGCGTTTTAGCCAAATAACCGTTGCCGATATCAGCGACGATTACCTGGCAAAAATGAAAAAACTTGGGCTTCCGTCTGACACCTTCCCTGACTGCAGCGAATAACCGATTTTTGTCGGTTATTCGCTATGCGCATTAATCCTGCTTCTGTAACGCTTTTTGTGCCTCATGCTTCATAACGTGCGTAGTGACCGCTGCCTGAAAGACCTTAAACATCAAACCATTAATAAATGTGGTTAGCGTTAAGGTGATAAAGGCGGTCATCGCCCAGTCAACAATCGTTATCCCGCTGTGCAGTAAATAAGGGTGATAAATCACCATCGCGATAAACACTACCCAATGGCTTAGGCAGTAGAAGCAATGGAATAGGTGGCCCAATAAGGCATGTTTTTTAGCGGTCCAGGCGCGTAATCCCGCGAACAGCTCAGTTTGAGTTATCGTCATAGAAATGCTGGCGGATGCCAGCGCAATTGCCAGGCATATCGCCAGATCGGACATCAGGAGCGTATTCATATAACTTCCTTTTAGTTCAGAGCAGAGGGTGAGAGGTGATTTCATGTAACTAACAATATTACATGAATGGCTGTGCCGCAAGATGCCGCGATGTGGCTATGAGCCCAACAGGGTTAAATTGGCGAGTTATCGTTATTTATTGGCTTTTACCCATCACATAGCCAGCTAGCGCCTTTCTATAATGCTATCCACTCGCTGGAAGCGTTTCCGGCTTTACCTTTCGACATCAGGAGGAAAGATGGATATTAACGTCGCCTTTATGCAGCAACTGATGCTCTGGATTGAGGATAATATTGAGCAGAAACTCATTCTGGAAACCGTAGCGCGTCGTGCCGGTTATTCGCAGTGGCATCTGCAGCGGTTGTTCCGTAGCTATACCGGCATTGCGCTCGGCACCTATATTCGCGAGAGAAAGTTAACCGCATCGGTGATTGCGTTATTGAACGGAAACATGCCGCTGATGGATATTGCTATCAAATATGGCTTCGACTCGCAGCAAACCTACTGCCGCACCTTCCGTCGCATGTTCCATCTGCCGCCCGGTGCATTTCGTCGCAAGTTTCAGCACAGCCTGCCGGAAATTGATGGGCCTGCTAGTCTGCTGTTTTTGCATCCGCTGAGTCGGCAGGCGGCGTAAAATATTTTCCCGGCGTTGAACCAAATGCGCTGCGAAAAGCGCTGATGTAGCTGCTAACGCTGTCGAAACCAACCTGCCACGCAACCTGCTGCACACTTTTGCCGGCTGCCAATCCTTCCAGTGATTTGAGTAAGCGTGAAACCTGACGATAGCGCGTCAAGCTCATCCCCACCGCGCTAGACCAGTGACGGCTCAGGCTGCGCGGGCTTAATCCTGCCCAGCGAGCGAGTTCTGGCCCGGTGCGCGCATCGGAAGGATCGTCCATCAACAGGCGCGCAATCTGGTGCAGCCGCGGTTCGGCAGGCAAGGGTAGCGTGAGGGGATGCTCGGTTGATTCATTGAGCTCATCAAGGAACACCTCGCACAGACGGTTGTAGCGCGCGCTACCCCAGTGATCGGGTGACAGCGTGGCCAGCCTTTCTGCCAACGGTTCCAGCACCGTGGGGCAGGAGAGCAACACTGGGCGATCGGGCAGCGGTGCGGCCAGCGAGTCGTCAACTAATACTGTCCAACCCAGCACGCGTCCCGGTCCGATAATCGCATGTTCAAAGTAGGGGGGAATCCAGCCGACCAGACGGGGTGGATTGGCAAAGATGCCCGAAGGCGTTTTCACCGTCATTAATCCTTGTTTGAGGCAGTAGAGCTGTCCGGCAGCATGGCGATGCGTGATGCTTTCACCATGTAGCTGCTTCGACAATGCAGCGGCAATCACTTTTGGTGCATCTGGCGCCAGCAGGCGCTTTCGCAACTCATCCTGCCGCGGATGGCCAGAAAAGGTGAGAGTGTCGGTCGGATGAATAAGCATTTTTGCCTCCGCTGTGCGCTGAAGAAGCAAAGTGGCGGAGATTAGGGGGGAAGTAAAGTGCGGGCGCAGATCGATTGGCGACTGTGCCCGCTTTTGCAAAGATTAGAGAGCGTTCTGGCTCATACGGTCATAGGTTACCAGAGCCAGTAACAGCTGGCTCTGTGCAGCATAAAAACCGAATGCGTCATGCTCAATGCAGTGTGCGGTAAACGCGGGTAGCCAACGCCACAGCAGGCCAAGCGTCTTGTCGCGCAGCGCCAGACAGGCCGCGGCATTCGCTCTGTTTTCGCTGGCGGCAAAACTCAGGTAGCTCAACAACTCAAGGCAAATCGCCAGATGATCTTCCGGTTCAGGAAACGCCCGATCGCGCTCCAAACCGGCTTCCAGCAGCAGCGCCTGCATCTCTTCACAGGCAGCCTGACGGAAGCGCGCATTACCCGGCTCATAACAGGAGGCATAAGGCAACGCCGCCTGTTTTTGCGACATCAGGAACAGACCGGCAAAATCAGCCGCCAGTTCCAGACGCGCATCGGGGCGCAATTGCAGCGCCGCGATGCTGTTCCGGGAGGCGAGCACGCCATCCTGTAATGCAGCCTCGGCAGCCAGATGCTCAAGCCATAACGCCACATCCGGGCTCTGCAACTGCGCAAGCTGCTGCTCGTCTAATTCACGGGCGAACATCCCGGCGAACCAGCCATACAAGCAGGCGTAATGATGAGGTGTTAATTGACCCGCCATGATTACGCACTCGCCTCTTCTGGCTTCGGAATGTAGTCACACTTCGCGATCATCTCAGTTGGACCGGCGAAAGCCGTTACTGGCGCGATATCGCCCTGATATTTCTCGATATTCACGATAGCGGTATGTGCGCTGGTTGCCTGAGCCAACTGCGACGAGCCAACGTCCAGGGTCAGCACATTCGGATTGCCATATTTGCACAGTGCACCCACTACGCCGCCGCGATCTGGGTTGTACCACGCGCCTTCATGGATGCGAATCACGCCTGGCTTGTAACGATCGGTGACCACCGCGCCCGCCAGCACCTGACCGCGCGCATTAAATACGCGGACCACATCGCCGCTGCGAATCCCGCGTGCGCTGGCATCCTGCGGGCTGATATAAACCGGCTCTTTGCCCGCCACGCTGTATTGTGCACGCAGCGTTTCGGATTCGCAGAGTTGCGAATGTAAACGGAAATCGGGATGCACCGACTGCAGATGCAGCGGATAGCGTGACGATCCCGGTCCACCGTGCGAGCGCTCGGCTTTTTCAAACCACATCGGGTGACCCTGACAATCGTCATAGTGCAGATCGGCAATGCTCTTCGAGTAGATCTCAATTAAGCCACTCGGCGTTCCTAACGGCTCCAGATCGGGGTCGTTACGGAATGCCTGATGACGAACAAACAGCTTCGGATCGTTAAACTCGATATAGCCGCTCTCATTCCAGAAAGCGTCGAATGCCGGTAACTGCAGGCCGCGGCCTTTACCCTGCTTGGCGCCATCCTGATAAATACGCTTCAGCCAGCCCATCTCATCCAGCCCTTCGGTGAAGGCCTGTTCGCGATCAAAGCGACGGCATAGGTCGCGGAAAATATCGAAGTCGTTACGCGCTTCAAACTGTGGTGGCACAATTTGCTTCATGCCAAGCAGACCGCGGTTTGAGAGATTGCCGTACTGATCGATATCATTGCGCTCGAACTGCGTGGTCGCGGGCAGCACGATATCGGCGAAGCGGCAGGTTGCGGTCCACTGGTTATCAATCGATACCACGGTTTCCAGCGTCTGCCAGCCTTCAATGATACGGTTAGTTTGCTGATGGCGATGGAACGGGTTGGTACCGGCAAACACACACATCTTCAGCTGTGGCAGGGTGACTTTTTTGCCGTTCCAGTTGATCACTTTGCCAGGTTCCAGCATGGCATCAACAAAACGCGCGATGGGGATAGTGCTGCTGTAACCTTTGTAGTCGGTGCTGGTGTGACGCGGCGGCGTTGTCGTTGAGCCGGAGAAACCGCTCAGGATGATGCCGTTACGTGTTGGCGTACCCGCGCCGTTGTAATGCCAGCCGAAACCGAAGCCACCGCCTGGCAGACCAATTTGGCCCAGCATCGCGGCCAGCACCACCACCATCCACGCCCATTGCTCGCCGTGCTGCATGCGCTGCACGCACCAGCCCGCGATAATCTGGCTACGATCGGCCGCCAGCTGACGCGCCAGAGCGCGAATCGTCTGTGCATCAATACCGGTTAAGGTTGCTGCCCATTCGGCATCTTTTGGCTGGCCGTCGGTTTCCCCAGTGAGATAAGGCAGGAACTGCTCAAAGCCCACGCAATAGGTGCTGAGGAACTGGCTGTCGTGCAGCTTTTCACTGTAGAGCGTATGCGCGAGTGCCAGCAGGAGGGGGACGTCAGTTTGTGGATGCAGGGCAATATGCTGCACCTTATCGCGCCCCAAAAATTCATGGGTGCTGGACACCACGGGATCGACGCTGACGACGCGGATCTCGCCTTTCTCAACCTTCTCTTTTAGCTGCGCGTAATAGTCATACACGTCGTGATCCGGGCACCACCAGTTTGCCTGCTGGTTTTTCACCATGTCGGATCCCCACAGCAGCAGCGTTTTGCTGTTTTCCAGCACCAGCGGCCATGACGTCTGTTGTTCGTAAACTTCCATCGATCCAACAACGCGCGGCAGAATCACCTGTGCCGCCCCGGTGGAGTAGTCACCGCCGCTGCCAACAAAGGCGCCATGCAGCGCCAGCGCACGGCTCAGCATGCCACCGGCGTTGTGGAACATACCGGTAGATTGCCAGCCACTGCCGCTCAGTAACGCGCTTGGACCATAAGTCGTCTGCACGCGTTCCAGCTCTTGATAGAACAGGTCCAGCGCTTCGTCCCAGCTCACGCGAACAAAACGGTTATCGCCGCGCTGACGCGTATCGCTTTGATGGCGTTTACGCAGCCAGTCCACCCGCACCATCGGGTAGCGCACGCGGGCGGTGCTATGCACGTGATCCGGTAATCCGGCGATGATTTTGCTGGGATAACGGTCTTGCTCAAACGGCGTGGCTTTCACAAAGCGACCCTCCACCACCGTAGCGCGAATTGCACCCCAGTGTGATCCGGTGAGAATACCTTGTGCCGCATGGGTTGCCGCCTGTGCCTGACGTGGCACCAGCAGCGAGGGCGCAAACATGCCCAGCGCGCTCAGTCCGCCGAGCTGAACAAGAAAGCGGCGGCGTGATTGGTTAAACGAATCAGTATGTTTCATGCTCGCTTCCTTAGTGTTTCTGCTGCGCGCCGCCGGTATCGGACGCATTCAACTGGAGATATTTCAGCAAGGTACGTTCTTCACGTTTATCCAGACTGGTGAAGCCGATCATGCCGTTGAGGGTGCCGATCCAGCCGTTGGCATCAAAGTGCGCTTTATCCGGCGCGCCGTGACACTGATTACAGGTGCCGCTGTAAAGCGCGCTGGCATAGGCCCAAATCGGTTTGCTGTCATTAACCATGTCGCCTTTCTGCATCCACGCGGTGGTTTGCAGTTTGCTCCATTTCACGTTCGTGGCCGCAACCGTGGTGGTTTCCAGCGTTTTCGCGTCTTTTTGCAGATCGTCGCGGATGGAAGAGACAAAAATACGTTTGCCTGGCATGAGTGACAGCACGCGCTGGCGACCTTCGGTTTCGGTCCAGCCGGTGACCTGCACTTGCAGCCAGTCGCCGTCACGCTTCACGACATGCACTTCTGAAGCAGGCAGCAGCGATCCTGAGGGGGCGCTGTCGGTTTTGTTGGCAAAGAGCGGCTTCATATCGAGTGCGAACAAAGTATCGCCGCTACTGTTGGCATCGGCGGTTTTGCGCATCTCTTCAAACTGTTTACGGAAACCGCTGCTCATATCGGGTAGCTGATGGGTGATCCCTTTATGGCAGTCAATACAGGAGCGATTTTCCAGCGCGGCGGCACTCATCTGGCGCGCAGCCTCGGGTTTCTGGCGCGTATGATCCATCGCATCATAGTTATGGCAACCGCGACATACGGCGGAATTGCTCTCTTTCATGCGCTTCCACTCGCGCTCAGCAAGGATTAAGCGCTTCGCTTCAAACTTTTCTGGCGTATCAATCGACCGCGCAATCAGAGCCTGATAGAGATCATTACTTGCTTCCAGCTTGCGCTTTAGCATGCCCGGAATATCACGGGGGATATGGCAATCGCGGCATTCTGCGCGTACGCCTGATGGATTCTTGAAGTGGGTGGACTGCTTATACTCTTTGTACGGTTGCTGCATCCCGTGACAGCTCACGCAAAACTCTGTTGAGCTGGTCAGTTTAATCCCGGTGTGAGGTACCACAATAACGGCTAATCCAATGACAATCCCGACGAGCAGGATTGCCAGCACTGACCAACGTGCGCTGGGTCGGCGTAATCGCTTCCATAGTGTTTTCATTGCTGTAACCCTGTTTTTTTTAGCTATATCGCGCGGCAATTTTAGGGATGAGATATGAACAAGGTCAGCGGGCGGCATGAACAGAATACGGCGTAATATGAACAGTTATGAACAGAAAGGAATGGGCTCGCGATGTCGCATCACATAGTGATTGTTGAAGATGATGTGGTGACGCAGGCGCGGTTGCGCGACTACTTCATTCAGGAGGGATATCGCGTTTCGGTGACCAGCAGCGGTGCGGGATTGCGGGAACACATGCTGCTGCAACCCGTTGATTTAGTCCTGCTGGACATCAATCTGCCCGGTGAAAATGGCCTGCAACTCACGCGTGCGCTGCGCGAGCGATCCACGGTGGGCATTATTTTGGTCACGGGACGCAGCGATCAAATTGATCGTATCGTCGGGCTGGAAATGGGCGCCGATGATTATGTTACAAAGCCGCTCGAGCTGCGCGAACTGGTGGTGCGGGTGAAAAATCTGCTGTGGCGCATCGATCTGGCGCGCCAGGCGCAGCCGCTGCAGGAGGAGAACAGCTATCTGTTTGCCGGTTACAGCCTGAATATTTCCCGCCATACGCTGGAGCATGAAGGGGAGTTGATCAAACTGACGCGCGCCGAATACGAGATGCTGGTGGCTTTTGTGACGAATCCGGGCCAGATACTGAGTCGCGAGCGTCTGCTGCGTATGCTGACATCCAGTCGCGTCGATCAGCCTGATATGCGCACCGTCGATGTGTTAATTCGCCGCCTGCGCAGTAAGTTACGCAGTGAGCTGTTTGTGACTCAGCATGGCGAAGGTTATTTACTGGCAGCTGACGTGCGTTGATAGAAATACACCGGACGAAATCCCGGAGGAGAGAGCGAAAGCGCGACACCGGCGCTGTTGCTGTTTTTTGCTGTCAAAATCAATATCGGCGGGCTGATATTATCCGGTACGCGTTGGCCTTGTAGTACCCGCACCGCTTGCTCCACGGCGAGCTCACCCTGCCAAACCATCTGATCGCTGGCCGCAACCACGATGCGATCGCGCTTCAATCCACGATAAACCTGATGGGTTAAATAAAATGAGGCGATCTCCAGCGGTGTTGTCCGATTACGCCCTTCGCCCATGGCCACTTCCGCTGCAATCGCCGTGCCCGCCACCAGATTGATTTCGGGATAGCGCTCCAGGCGGTCCTGTAACAGGTTACGCTGCACCTCAATGTCATTATCACCATAGGCAACATCGACGATTTTCAGCAGGCTGCCAGTGAGTGCTGCCCGGAAACCGCTGCTCATCTCCTGGCTCCCTCCCGCATCAATCGGTCCTGGCATCAGTAGAATCTGCATCGGCTTATCTTGATGATGCGCTACCAGATAGTGGCCAATTTGATATCCCATTTGATACCAGGGAACGCCAACGCGCGTCCGCGCCGGAACATCGTTAACGGCATTCACCACCTCAATGATCGGGGTGTGTTGGGCAAATAACACCGCACCAGGAAACGTTGCCACGCTGCTACCGAGTAAAATAGCCTCTGCTCCCCAGCGCTGGCAGGCTTCCAGCTGATGTTGCTGTACGTCGCCCTGACGATAGCCACCGGCTTCATAAACATTGAGCGTGAGCCTAATCGGGCTGCCGCTTTACTCATCCCATAATTGATCGAGAGCCAGTAACCGTCTTTCAGATTGGGGTAAAGTGCGCACAATTTCCAGGCACGTGAAGCGCTCAGTGCTGGCAGGCTGGCAGCGGGGGAGCTGCTGCGATTGTCCTGCCAGTGCAGCAGCGGTAGCGCTGCCTGCAGCGGCATTGCCAGCACTAACAACGTTAAAAGAAGTATGCGCATAAATAACCTCAAACAAAGTGCGGCTAATGCTAGTGGCATTCGCCCGCCAGACTCAACTCTTTTTAGCGCGAAACCGCATGGCTAATACTTCCTTAATTCGTCGGTTATGGCTGGCTTTTGCCCTGATGGCGTTACTCACGCTGCTGAGCGTGGCCACGGGCTGGCTGAATCTGCGCTATGTCGGCCGCGTTGAACAGGCCGATACCCAATCGCTCCTCTCCAGCATGAACATGGCGCGTCACCTTAGTGTAGCGAGCGCCAGGGTGCTCTTTTCTGCACAGCAGCTCCTTAGCGCCCAGGATGAGCAGGAGTGGCAGGTTCAACGCACTATGCTGGGCAAGCAGAGCCAGAAAATCGTTTATCTCCTCCACCAGCTTAGCGCACAAGGCTTTGATACTCGCGCGATGGTGCAGCTGGAGACCGCTAACCGGCAGGCGATCATCCAGCAGGGCGATGTGGTGCATCAGCGCCTGCAGCTCACCCAGCAGCAGCGCCAGTTGAGCGATAATATTGGAGCAGCCGCACATCGCATTGTTGATTTGGCACAGGGGCAGGCGAGTAATGCGGCCACCGCAGCAGGCGCAACGCAGGCAGGCATCTACGATCTCATCGAACAACAGCATACCGCCGCCGCCGGACAGGCACTCGACCGGTTGATTGATGTTGATCTTGAGTATCTCAATCAGATGGGCGAATTGCGCCTCATTGCGCTACGCGTTGAGCAGATAGTGATGACGTTGAAGCGCTATAACGGCGCGGCGGAGCCGGCAGAGACACCGCTGGCAGAGTTGATACAGGTACTGCATCGTCGCCAGCAGCGCGTTGAAGATCCCCGTATCAGACAAGATATTCGCGAGGCGCTGGCGATTGTTGCGCATTACACCACGCTGCTTGAAATGTGCCAGCAGCAGCAGCGCTTACACGCACAATTAGCAACGCTATCGCAGCAAAATTTCACGCTTTTCAGCCGTTTCAGTAGCGAAATGGAACGGCAGGTGAGCGAGATTGAACAGCGTAACGCGGAGGCGCTGAGCCGGGTAAACCGCGCGCGCGTACTCGGTACCGTCGCACTGGCGCTGTTGGGTGTGATGGCATTGCTGACCTTATCTCTGGTGCTGTGGCGGTTGGTTTATCGCTCGGTTTCGCTGCCGCTGGCGCGGCAAACCGATGCGCTGCAACGTCTACTCGACGGCGATCTCGACTCCCCCTTTCCCTCCAGTGGCAATGCCCGCGAACTCAATACCATCAGCCGCCTGATGGAAGCCTTTCGTACCAATGTCCGTGCGTTGCAATATCAGCAGCAGCATTTGGCGGAGTTAGTAAAAAACCGCACCGAAGAGTTGCAGGCGCTGGTGGTCGAACATCATCAGGCGCGCGCCGATGCTGAGCAGGCTAACCGCGCAAAGTCCGCATTTCTGGCGGCGATGAGCCACGAAATTCGCACGCCATTACACGGGATTTTGGGTACCGCGCAGCTGCTTGCCGATCAGCCGCTTAACATCAGCGATCAACGCTATGTGCAAGCGATCAACGATTCCGGCGAAACGCTGCTGTTTATCCTTAACGATATTCTTGATTATTCGGCGATTGAGTCCAGCCCGAAAACTATCACTCTACACAACGCGCCGTTCGAACCGCGCCAGCTGCTCGGCAGTGTTGCGCAGTTGATGAATGGCCGCGCACACAACAAAGGGCTGGCGCTCAACATTGAAGTGGATGCGCATGTACCAGAATGGATACAGGGAGATGTACACCGATTACGACAAATTGTGATGAACCTGGTGATGAATGCGTTGAGATTCACCGAAAATGGCGCCATCGTGCTGCGTATTAAGAGTTGCGCCTCTGAGTGGTTTATTGAGGTTGATGACGAGGGTTGCGGTATTGCGCATGACGATCAGGAGGCCATTTTCGCGCCTTTCGTTCAGCTACAACCCGGTAAGGGCGGCACCGGTTTAGGCCTGGCGATTTGTCGCGGTTTGGCGCAGGCGATGCAGGGCCAGTTAACCGTCACCAGCCAGCCGGAGGTCGGCAGTTGTTTCCGGCTGACGTTGCCGCTGGTTCATGCATCGGCCACGGTGTTATTGCCCGATTCCGCTCCCGCCGACCTTAGCCATTTGCATGTGTTAATTATTGAAGACAATCCGCTGACGCAGCAGATTACGGCAGAAATGCTGAAGCGTAAGGGCGCACGCGTCAGTATTGCCGGTAGCGGTGAGTCAGCGTTGGCGTTTTTGGCACAAGGCGATGACATCGATTGTGCGCTGGTCGATTTCGCGTTACCCGATGCGAATGGCATCGAGTTAGCACAAAAACTGGCGAAATTTTATCCCGCCACGCGGCGTATCGGCTTCAGCGCAAGCGTTCCCGACGAGTTGCAGCCGCATGCTGATAAGCTGTTCTGCGGCATTATCCAGAAACCCGTCCACGGTGAAACGCTGTGCCGTCAGATAGTGCGCTTTCTGGCTTCTGCCCCCGTAACGGATCTCAACACTAACCAACTAAAGCAAGATTACGACACCTTTGGTGCGGATACGCTGCGTAATTGGCTTGCATTGTTTCGCCAACATGCAATGCCGTTACTGGATGACATTGAATCTGCAGAACAGGATGAAATCGTATCGAAGTTAGCGCATCAGCTCAAAAGTAGCTGCGGCAGTTTGGGGATGCAAACCGCCTGGCAAGCCTGCGCACGGCTGGAGCAGGATCCACAAGCGGATATCCCTCTAAGAGCCATTGTTGAACGCGGGTTGGTGGAGGTGGAGGCGTGGATTTATCAGGAGAATCGTGAGGCGCAAAGTGACTCAAGTGGTGAGGAGAACGGCGTTCGTAACTGAAGTGGCGGAAGATCACAGGAGTCGAACCTGCCCAGGACCGCTGGCGGCCCTAACCGGATTTGAAATCCGGCCGCCTCACCGGAGACGACGATCTTCCTTTTACGTTGCCGCAGGAGTATAGCGGCAAAAGCGGGGGAATTCTTGATCTTAGCCAGTCGTCACAACACATTTTCGCCGTGAAGTTGCCGATACTCCTTTGGCGTATTGGCATAACTCTTTTTAAACACCGAATAGAAATATTGCAGCGAAGGATAACCGCACATTTGCGAGATCTCATTGATGCTCATTGAAGAACACGCCAGCAACTCGCGCGCTTTCTCCAGTTTTTCCCGATGGATCATGGCGTGGATGGTATCGCCGGTTTCGTCGCGGAAGCGTTTTTCCAGGTTAGAGCGTGAAATACCGATGGCGTCGAGAACCTGCTCAACCTTGATGCCTTTACAGGCGTTAAAACGGATGTAATGCATCGCCTGAATGACGGCGGGATCGTGTAAGGAGCGGTAATCGGTGGAGCGACGCGCAATCACTTTCACCGGCGGCACCAGAATGCGTTGCAGTTCCAAAGAGTGCTTATCCAGCAGGCGATGCAGCAGTTTTGCTGCCTGATAACCCATCTGGCGCGATCCCTGCGCGACCGATGAGAGCGCCACGCGCGATAGATAACGCGTCAACTCTTCGTTGTCGATGCCAATTACGGTGAGCTTTTCCGGCACTGGAATTTTCAGGTATTCACAGGCCTGCAGAAGGTGTCGTGCACGGGCATCGGTGACGGCGATGATGCCGGTTTGTGGTGGCAGCGTTTGCAGCCAGTCTGCCAAACGGTTTTGTGCGTGCTGCCAATTTTCCGGTGCCGTTTCCATTCCCTGATAAACCACCCCCTGATAGCGCTCGCGCGATACCAGCTGGCGAAAAGCATATTCACGCTCCTGTGCCCAGCGTTTGCCGCTGGCGGCGGGCAGGCCATAAAAGGCGAAGCGGTTAATGCCTTTTTCTTTTAAATGTAAGAAGGCACTCTCCACCAGCGCGGCATTATCGGTGGCAATATAATGAACGGGCGGATAGTCCTGTTGCTGATGATAAGATCCTCCAACACCCACAATCGGTACCGACACATTCGCCAGCAATTTTTCAATGGAAGGATCGTCGTAATCGGCGATTACGCCATCGCCCAGCCATTCGCGAATGTTGTCGATACGGCAGCGAAAATCCTCTTCTATAAAGATGTCCCAGTCCGTCTGCGACGCCTGTAAATATTCACCAACACCTTCAACCACCTGGCGGTCATAAACCTTGTTGGCGTTGAACAGCAACGTAATGCGAAAACGTTTCTCATGCATAATGGCGCCCCTCCTAAACTCGCTGCACCTTGCATAGCACGGCGCAGCCGATGGCAGAAAGAATTTGCGCCACATTGTGATCGCTCACGCGATTACATCCGGCGTCGCGTCGCGGTGTCCATCCATACCGCGAGCAGCAGAATCGCGCCCTTAACGATGTACTGCCAGAAGGTCGGGACATCCATCATGCTCATGCCGTTATCAAGTGAAGCCATGATAAAGGCGCCTATTACCGCGCCGGCCACAGATCCCACCCCGCCCGCGAGGCTGGTGCCGCCGATGACACAGGCGGCGATGGCATCCAGTTCAGCTATGTTGCCCGCTGAAGGCGAACCCGCACCCAGGCGTGAACTCAAAATCAAACCAGCAATCGCCACCATAACGCCATTGATCGCGAAAACAGCCAGCTTGGTGCGGGCCACATTGATTCCGGAGAGACGCGCGGCATCAAGATTACCGCCTATGGCATAGATCCGGCGGCCAAATGCAGTACGGGTTGCCATAAACATTCCGCCCAGCAATAGCAGGGCTAATAACAGTACGGGCGTAGGTACGCCGCGATAATCGTTCAGCAGCCAGATCGCGCCCAGCACCAAAATGGCGGTAATGGCCTGCCGTACCAGCGCACCACTGACTGAGGCCTGCGTCAGGCCCAGCTTTTGACGGCGCAGACGTAAACGCCATTGCCAGAGAATAAATAACGCAAGACCCGCAAAGCCGAATCCGAAACCAATACCGCCAGGCAGATAGCTTTGCCCAATTTGTGACATGGCTGGGCTGGTCGGCGCAACCGTTGTGCCGTCGGTGATGCCCACCAGAATGCCACGAAATGCCAGCATCCCCGCCAGCGTGACGATAAAGGAAGGCACTTTGCGATAGGCTACCCACCAGCCGTTCCAGGTGCCAAGTAGCAACCCCATTACCAGCGTTACGACAATAGTCAGTGGCAGAGGCCAACCGAGCCAGACGTCAAAAATGGCTGCTGCACCGCCGAGCAAACCCATCATTGATCCGACCGAGAGATCGATTTCTGCGGAGATAATGACAAACACCATGCCGACCGCAAGAATGCCGGTAATGGCAGTCTGGCGCAGCAGATTGGAAACATTCCGGGCGCTGAGCCACGCCCCGTCGGTGGTCCAGGTAAAGAACAGAGCAATCAGCACAATCGCACCCAGCATCACCAGAACCTGTAGATCAGGCAGTGCGAATCTCCCCGGCGCGCCTTTACCGGGTGTAGTGAGGCCGCGTTGTGTACTTTCGGTCTTAAGCATAATGTTCACTCCGCAGGGCGGCTTCCATCACCTGCTCCTGAGTCAGGTTATCGTTAATCAGATCGGCTTTGATTTGTCCTTCATGCATCACCAAAACCCGATCGCTCAGCCCCAGCACCTCGGGCAACTCCGAAGAAATAACAATCACGGCAATCCCTTGCTGCACCAGCGCATTGATCAGCAGATAGATCTCCTGGCGTGCGCCGACATCAATGCCACGCGTTGGCTCATCAAGAATTAAAATCTGCGGATTGAGCAGCAGGCATTTGGCGAGAATTGCCTTCTGTTGGTTCCCGCCGCTCAGGCGACCAATCGGCAGCTCCGGCGACGAGGTTTTTACCCGCAGGCGCGTAATGGCCTGATTGATCGCTTGCTGCTCCTGCGCTTCGTCCAGGATGGAAAGTCGTGGTGTGAATTGTTCCAGGGCGGCAAGGGTGATGTTTTTACCCACGCTCATTAGTGAAACAATCCCATCCTTTTTACGATCTTCGGGCACCATCGCAATGCCATGGGCAATGGCGCTGCGGCAGTCGCGGATGTGGGCCTTCTTCCCGTTGATAAAGATGTCTCCCTGCCAGCGGCCCGGCCAAACACCAAACAAGCACTGCACGGTTTCTGTTCGGCCCGCACCCACCAGACCGGCGATGCCAAGGATTTCGCCACGTTTCAGGCTGAAAGAGACATTATTTACCCTTCGAACATGACGGTTGATGGGATGCCAGGCGGTGAGATTCTCAACCTGCAACACGGTGTCACCCATTTCATGTGGAGTGTGAGGATAGAGTGCAGTTAATTCTCGGCCCACCATCATGGTAATAATGTCATCCTCGCTCAGGCCAGCGGCAGGACGGGTGGCGATATGCTGGCCATCGCGGATTACGCAGATGGTGTCTGAAATCGCCTTCACTTCGTTGAGCTTGTGCGAGATGTAAATACAGGCGATGCCATGTTCGCGCAGGTTCTGGATGATGCTAAGGAGAACCCCGGTTTCCTGTTCCGTGAGCGAAGAGGTTGGTTCATCGAGAATCAACAGGCGCACCTGTTTATTCAGGGCGCGCGCAATCTCCACCAGCTGCTGTTGGCCTAATCCCAGTTCGCCGACGCGCGTGTTAGGCGAGACATGGAGTTTGACTCGCTCCAGCAACTGCTGGCAGCGCAACGTCATGATTTCATCATCCACCATGCCAAAGCGGCTCAGCTCCGCACCGAGGAAAATATTCTCCATGACCGTCAGTTGTCGCACCAGCGCCAGCTCTTGATGAATAATCACAATCCCTTTGCGCTCGGTATCACGAATGGTCTGCGCCTGGATTTCATCACCTGCAAACTGGATAGTGCCATCGAAGTCACCGTGTGGATAAAGCCCGCACAGGATCTTCATCAGTGTCGATTTTCCTGAGCCGTTTTCACCGCACAGTGACATCACTTCACCCGCTTCCAGCCGCAGGCTAACGTCATCCAGTGCTTTCACCGTGCCGAAACGCTTTGTGATATGGTTCATTTCCAGCAACATCGACATCTCTCCTTCACCGGCTCACTTTTTAAAGTTCGCTCTGCTTGTGGAAGCCATCTTTAACAACTGTGCTTTCAATATTGTCTTTGTTTACGGAGATCGGTTTCAGCAGACGTGATGGCACATCTTTAAGGCCATTATTGAGTTTGCCGTTGCTGGTCGGCTGTTGATTGTCACCCAGTTGCACGGCGATTTTGGCTGCTTCGGTGGCAAGCTCTGTGATGGGTTTATAAACCGTCATGGTTTGTGTGCCGTTCATAATGCGTTTGATAGCGGCAAGATCGGCATCCTGCCCGGAGATGGCAACTTTGCCCGAAAGCCCCTGCGCACTAAGCGCCTGAATCGCCCCCCCGGCGGTGGCATCATTCGAGGCCACAACGGCATCAATATGGTTACCGTTAGCGGTTAACGCATTTTCCATAATTTTCAGGGCATTTTCCGGCAGCCAGGCATCAACCCACTGATCGCCCACCACTTTAATACTGCCATTATCAATATAAGGTTTTAACACTTTCATCTGACCTGCGCGGAACAGGCGAGCATTATTATCAACGGGCGACCCCCCCATTAGAAAATAATTCCCTTTTGGTACCTGTTTCACAATGCTTTCAGCCTGCAATTCGCCAACCTTTTCATTATCAAAAGAGATATAAAAATCAATGTCAGCGTTATTAATCATGCGGTCATAGGCCAGAACTTTAATACCTTCACGTTTCGCTTCTGCCACGACATTACTTAAAACCTGGCCGTTATAAGGGATGATGACTAACACATCGACGCCGCGATTTATCATATTCTCAATTTGCGACATCTGGGTTTCTTCATTGCCGTTTGCCGATTGCACAAACACTTTGGCACCCATAGATTCAGCTTGTTTAACAAAGATATCGCGGTCTTTCTGCCAACGCTCCAGGCGTAAATCATCAATGGCCATACCGATTTTTACTTCTTTAGCACTACCAGCATGACTAAACAGAGCCAGTGCTGCGCAGACGGCTAACAGTGAATGTTTTATCTTCATGGTGTTCATCCTGTAGGTTGAGGCTATTGTCGTTGTAAGGAAAAACCAGGCCGATGAATTGTTGCGCTGAGTTTCTGACAACATCAATTACTGATTTTTATCTGGCCATTACGTTTTTTGGTTTATTTGCGATTTTATGAGCGCGATCGGGATTTAATTGTTTTCAGAAAAAGGAATGGTGTGGAGTAGATGAAAGGGGATAATGAAAATAACAACATTATTTTGCGAGCTGGCGCACAAATAATAATTATCTCACTGCGAGTGTTAAATATCGTAATTGAGAAGCAGTAAATTACATTATCACAATGAAGGCTCAAAGCTGACCATTCGGGTCCTCATGCTAAGGAGCTTTATATGCACGCCTATTTCGACCAGCTTGACCGCGTTCGTTATGAAGGGACCGCAACGCATAATCCGCTGGCGTTCCGCCATTACAACCCAGAAGAAGTGATCCTGGGGAAAACCATGGCTGAGCATCTGCGTTTTGCGGCCTGTTACTGGCACACTTTCTGCTGGAATGGCGCGGATATGTTTGGCGTTGGCGCATTTGATCGACCTTGGCAGAAGCAGGGCGATGCGCTCACGCTGGCGCAGCAAAAGGCGGATGTCGCTTTTGAATTTTTCCAGAAGCTGAACGTACCCTATTACTGCTTCCATGATGTAGATGTCTCTCCGGAAGGCGACTCGCTGCAACGCTATCGAGAGAACTTTGCCGTCATGACGGATAAGTTGCTGCAAAAGCAGCAGGAAACCGGCGTGAAGTTGCTGTGGGGAACCGCAAACTGCTTTACTCATCCGCGCTACGGCGCCGGGGCGGCCACTAATCCGGATCCGGAAATTTTTGCCTGGGCGGCGACTCAGGTGTGCAGTGCGATGCAGGCGACACAAACCCTTGGCGGCGAAAATTATGTGTTATGGGGCGGCCGCGAAGGTTATGAAACCTTGCTGAATACCGACCTGCGCCAGGAGCGCGAGCAGATTGGCCGGTTTATGCAGATGGTGGTGGAACATAAGCACAAAATCGGTTTCAACGGCATGTTGCTGATTGAGCCGAAGCCACAGGAGCCTACAAAACATCAGTATGATTATGATGTGGCGACGGTTTATGGCTTCCTGAAGCAGTTTGGGCTGGAGAAAGAGATTAAGGTGAATGTGGAGGCTAACCACGCCACGCTGGCGGGTCACTCGTTCCACCACGAAATTGCTACCGCTATCGCGCTCGGTATTTTTGGTTCGGTAGATGCAAACCGCGGTGATGCTCAGTGCGGCTGGGACACTGACCAATTCCCCATCAGCGTCGAAGAGAACGCTCTGGTGCTGTACGAAATTATCAAAGCGGGCGGATTTACCACCGGCGGCTTAAACTTTGATGCCAAAGTGCGGCGTCAGAGCACGGATAAATATGATCTGTTCTATGGCCATATCGGGGCGATGGATACGATGGCGCTGGCATTAAAAGTTGCGGCACGCATGGTAGCGGATGGCGAGCTGGATAAGCGCGTAGCACAGCGTTATAGCGGCTGGAACGGGGAGTTTGGTCAGCAGATTCTGAAAGGAGAGTTCTCACTTGCAGCGCTGGCAGAGCAAGCAGAACAACAACAGTTCAATCCACAACATCGCAGTGGCCGTCAGGAACAGCTGGAAAACCTGGTGAATCACTATCTGTTTGATTTTTAAATTTTCAGGAGCGCAGCATGGTTATCGGCATCGATTTGGGCACCTCCGGCGTGAAAGTGGTGTTGCTGGATGCAGTCGGCAAGGTGATTGCCGTGGCGAGTGCGCCGCTGGAGATCTCACGCCCGCAGCCGCTGTGGAGCGAACAGGATCCGGAAAGCTGGTGGCAGGCGACAGATAAAGCCATGCAGACGCTGGGGCAGCAGCACGATCTCAGCGGCGTTAAGGCGATTGGCCTGAGCGGCCAGATGCACGGTGCTACCTTGCTGGATAGCGATAATCAGGTGCTGCGCCCGGCGATTTTATGGAATGACGGGCGCAGCGGCGAGCAGTGCCGCGAGCTGGAGCAGCGCGTGCCGGATGCGCGTCACATCACCGGCAATCTGATGATGCCCGGCTTTACCGCACCCAAGCTGCTGTGGGTGAAACAGCATGAGCCGCAGCTGTTTGCGCAGGTGGCTAAGGTGCTGCTGCCGAAAGATTATCTGCGCTGGCGTATGAGCGGTGACTTCGCCAGCGATATGTCGGATGCGGCGGGAACCCTGTGGCTGGATGTGGCACAGCGTGACTGGAGCGATGTGATGCTCAACGCCTGTGATTTGCAGCGCAGCCAGATGCCGCAGCTGTTTGAGGGCAATCAGATCACCGGCAGCTTATTGCCGGATGTTGCCACGCGCTGGGGTATGCAAGCCGTACCGCTGGTGGCGGGCGGTGGCGATAATGCGGCGGGCGCCGTGGGTGTTGGTATGGTCGAGCCGGGACAAGGCATGCTTTCACTTGGCACGTCCGGTGTTTATTTCGTAGTGAGCGACGGCTATCTCAGCAATCCAGCGCGTGCCGTGCACAGCTTCTGCCATGCGCTGCCACAGCGCTGGCATTTGATGTCAGTAATGTTAAGCGCTGCGTCCTGCCTCGATTGGGCAGCGGCGCTGACCGGCTGCGAGAGTGTGCCGCAGCTGCTGGCCGAAGCAGAAAACGCGCGCAGCGATGCCTCGCCGCTGTGGTTCCTGCCGTATCTCTCTGGTGAGCGTACGCCGCACAACAATCCGCAGGCGCAGGGCGCATTCTTTGGTTTAACGCATCAACATGGCCGACCGGAGCTGGCGCGCGCGGTGCTGGAAGGCGTGGGTTTTGCATTGGCTGAAGGCATGGATGCGGTGCACGAGTGTGGTGTGCAGCCAAAAACCGTGATGCTGATTGGCGGCGGCGCGCGCAGTGCATACTGGCGGCAGATGTTGGCCGATATTAGCGGGCTGACGCTGGATTATTGTCACGGCGGCGAAGTCGGCCCGGCGCTGGGTGCGGCGAGATTAGCGCAGCTGGCAATTGATGCAGATAGCGAATGGCCGTCGCTGGCGTTGGCGCAGCGGCATCAGCCCGATGCGGCGCGTCATCAGGCCTATCAGCCGCAGCGCGACAAGTTTGCGCGCTTGTATCAGCAGTTAAAGCCGTTGATGTCTTAATGATGGCTGGATTTGGCAGGTGCTGGGGATTTTTATTAGATATGATAAGTGAGTAATGTCAGATGGTGTGGCCTGATTTGGTCGCCATGAATGGCGACCCTACGCTGTAGGGGCGGCATTCATGCCGCCCTGGCCGAACGTCGCACCTAATTTGGCATTTATGCTGCCCTGGCTGAAGACCTCACCCCTAACCCGGAGCCCATCATGCCACAACACGTCTTCTTCCTTGTCCTTCCCGGCGTGATGGCGCTGGATCTCACCGGCCCGGCGGAAACCCTGCAGCTGGCCGACGGTCACTTCGCGCTGCACTACGTCGGCCCGCAGCCCAGCGTGCTGTGCTCCACCGGCATGACCATCGCAGACGTTGCGCCTCTACCGGCACAGCTTCCTGAAAACAGCCTGCTGGTGGTGCCAGGCGTCTATGATTCACGCGTATGGTTTGATACCGCACCGGCGGCGCTGGCGCGTGACTGGCTGCGTCAGCAGCAAGCGGACATTGATGCTAAGCGCATCACATTGATCTGTATCTGTTCTGGTGCTTTGCTCTCCGCTCAGGCGGGATTGCTGGATGGCGTGCAATGCACCACCCATCATGATGTTCTGCCACGTTTGAAAGCCGCCGCACCCGCTGCATTGGTGAAAGATAACCGCGTGTTCGTGGAAGATGGTGGCATCTGGACCAGCGCTGGCATTACCGCGGGGATCGACTTGGCGCTCCATCTGATCAATCGCTTATGTGGTGCGCAACAGGCGCTGAAGGTGGCGCGCGAGATGGTGGTGTGGTTCCGCCGTTCGGGCGATGATCCGCAACTCTCGCCGTGGCTGCGCTATCGCAACCATCTGCATCCGGCGATTCATCGCGCGCAGGACCTGATGATTGCCCATCCCGAGCACGACTGGTCGCTTACCGCACTCGCCGAGCGGGCGCACGTCAGCGAGCGTCATCTTACGCGGCTGTTCCGTCAGCATCTGGGGATCAGCGTACGT
This sequence comes from Pantoea sp. NPDC088449, assembly GCF_044753225.1. Taxonomy (NCBI): domain Bacteria; kingdom Pseudomonadati; phylum Pseudomonadota; class Gammaproteobacteria; order Enterobacterales; family Erwiniaceae; genus Pantoea; species Pantoea sp. NPDC088449. The sequence goes on from NZ_JBIVMT010000005.1 coordinate 120,765, forward strand.
GAGTATCATGAGCAGCTGCGTTTGGTGATTGCACGTCAACGTCAGCAGCAGGGCGAAGCGGCGGAAAAAGCGGCGCTGGCGGCCGGATTCTCCTCGGCACGCCAGCTGAAGCGAGCGTATCAGCGTTGGGACGATCAGCTCACCAGATGACGTTTATCGATGCGTTTTAACAGCATCGCTAGCAGCAAACTGCCAAGGAGCGTAACGCCCATCACCCAAGGTAAATCGAGCCACGGCCGCGACATGTCGTCGTAATGATGGGTGCGCAGATAATGGATAAACAGCGCGTGGAAACCATAAATCGGCAGTGAAAAGCGCGAGATCGTCGCCAGCCCCGGCAGGGCGCGCTGATTCAACCTATTTTTGAACACTATCAGTAGGCTAATTGCAGCAATAAACACCAGCGGTCCGCAGTAGAGATACCATGTATCATTGAACGCGCCGTTGATTTTCAGCATCTGTTTAGTGCCGAGTGCAATGCCAATCACGCAGGCGATAAAGCCTAATCCAGCCAGCCAGCTAATGCCGCGCTTATCCGTCTCCATACAGCCAATCGCGCGACCGAGCAGCGCATACAGCAGGTAATAAATGCTGTCGCCGCTGACATAAAGATTCACCGGCAGCCAGTGGAATGGCCCCAGCGACTGGCTCACGGTATTGGGATTCGCCAGTACCGCCAACACGATGACCAACATGGCCACGTAGCGCGGCGCCACGCTTTTCACCTGAATCAACGGTGAAAGCAGATAGATGCCGATAATGGCGAAGAAGAACCACAGGTGATAGAAGACCGGTTTTTGCAGCAGTTTGAGCAGCGATCGTCCTTCACTGATCGGCGTCAGCCAGGTGATATATGCCAGCGCCACCGCGCTGTAAAACAGCAGGCACAGCACGATGCGCAGCAGATGCCGCCCCTGCGCGCTGCGTTCGCCGAAGAACAGATAGCCTGAGATCATAAAGAATAGCGGAACGCAGACGCGCGACGCCGAGTTAAGCAGGTTCGCCACATCCCAGCTGGTGCCGGTTACCGCCATGGGCCCGGTGATGTACCAGGTGGTGGTGTGAATGACGATCACCATCAGGCAGGCAACCGCGCGTAAGTTATCGATCCAGTAGATTTTTTGCTGCATGGCGTCCTCTTGCATTCACTGCGAAGAAGGGTAGCCAGTGAGCCGCGCGCCAACAACCTTTTGCGTTGGAATTCAGATCACTCTGTTACCAGGTGCGCATGAATGCGCACCCTACGCTGGATCCGTCGTAGGGTCGCCATTCATGGCGACTCGATTAATCGCGCACCAAAAACTTCTCGATCACCGCTTCATCGGGCTCAACGCCAAGGCCCGGCTCGCTCGGCAGCCACGCGTAGCCGTCGGCGATGCGCACCGGATTTCTCGCCAGCGAGCGGCTGATCTCGCCCGGCTCAACGCAATACTCCATCACCAGCGCATTCTCGATCGCGCAGAGGAAATGCAGCGAAGCGGCGGTATTGATGTCGGTGGTGAAGTTGTGGTTGCACACTTTGCGGCCACGGCTGTGTGCGTAGCTGGCGATCTCCATCGCCTGCGTAAAGCCGGTGCGCGTCAGGTCGATCTGCACGATATCGATGCCGCCTTCATCAATCAGGCGCTGGAAGCCAACGACCGAACACTCTTGCTCACCGGCGGCGATATGTTGCTGGCAGGCGGCGGAAACCTGGCCGTAACCGGCGTAGTTATCGGGGTGCAGCGGCTCCTCGATCCAGAACAGATTGAGATGTTCATAGCGCTGGCTGCGGCGAATTGTGGTTTTGGCATCCCAAACGTGACCAACGTCCAGCATCAGATCCACGTTATCACCCATCGCGTTACGCAGCGCTTCAAGGTAGCGCAGGTCCAGCGCTTCGTCGGTGCCAAACGGCTCCCAGCCAAACTTCACGCCGCTGTGGCCGGTGTCGATGGCGTGCTGGGCACGGGCAACGGTCTCTTCCACGCTGAACTGGAACATGTTGGAGGAGTAAACGCGCATCTTGTCACGTAGCGCACCGCCCAGCAGTTCGACGATCGGCTTACCAAGGGCTTTACCTTTGATGTCCCACAGCGCGATGTCGATGCCGGCCATCGCCTGCAACACCGCGCCGCTGCGTCCGTAGTAGATGGTAGCGCGGTGCATTTTCTTCCACAGCCGACCGGTTTCCAGCGGGTTTTCGCCGATCAACAGCGATTTCAGGCCGGTTACCATGGTGTGCGAATAGGGCGCTTCGATGATGGCTTTGGTGACATACGGGCTGCCATCCACTTCGCCCCAGCCGGTAATGCCGGCATCGGTGGTGATTTTGATCAGCAGCGCATCCTGAGAACTGTCGGTGCGTTGCTCAATGACGGGCAGGCGCAGGTAAAACGCCTCAACGTTGATGATTTTCATGCTGTTTTCCCTGGTGTAAAGGCACTTCAAAATTAGCCGAGAGCGGAACGGTGCTGCCGGCGCTGCGTTATCAGGGTTTCGTAATCCACGTCCAGCGCCTGAATGCGGATGTGGTTCTCAACCTCGTCGGTCATTTTGGCGATGTCGCCATCGGCAAACACATTGATCAGCCGCTGGTGCTCTTCAATGATGTCGCTCATCGATTTGCCCATGGTGGAGAGACCAAAAATCACCGTCAGCTGACGGGCAATTGACTCCCACAAGTTGCTCAGCACCGGGTTGTGCGCAAAGCTGCACAGCGTGCGGTGGAAATCGGTATCGGCTGAGGCAAAACCGTAAACGTCATCGTTTTGCATCATCGCCTGCATCTGCGCCACGCCCTGATACAGCTGGTTAAGCTGCTCGGTGCCGTTGCGTCCGGCCTCAATGGCGCGGCGACAGGCCAGCGTTTCCAGCGGGATGCGCACATCGATAATCTGCTCCAGCCGCTGATGCGAAATCTCCATCAGGCGGATGCCTTTGTACGGCTCGCTGGTGACGATGCCCTGGCTCTCGAGAATGCGCAGCGCTTCACGAATCGGCACGCGGCTCATGCCCAGCCTGGCCACCAGTTCCGGTTCGGCGATGCGGTCGCCGGGCAAAATCAGGCCGCGTGACGCCGCGCTGAGAATGGCATCCACGGCGTGATCGACCAGCGTGCGCGGACGTGCCGCACTCCAGCTGTTATCGGTTGCCGCTTCCTGCGCCAGCGGAGCGCTATTTATACGACTAGCGGTAGACGGTTTTCCTGCCATGTTATTTTCCTGTTTCAACCTGTCGGGTCACGAACTGACCGAAGCCGGGCTCAACCTGCATCTGGTCATCCTCGAATACCGTGACGCCACGAATCAATGTGCGCACCACTTTACCCTGACAGCGCATCCCTTCAAATGCGCTCCACTTGCCGAGACCCTGGAAATTCGCCCCTTCCACCGTCCAGCTCTGGCGGGCGTCGTAGAACACCAGATCGGCGTCGAAGCCTGGTGCAATCGCGCCTTTTTTGCCCCACAGCTGGAAGGCCTTGGCGGGGCCGCTGGCGGTCATGCGCGCGAACTCGCTGAGTGATACGCCGCGCTCGATATGGGCGGCGCTGAAGAACATCGGGCTGAGCGTTTCCACGCCGGTCAGGCCCATGCCCGCCTCCCAGATGCTGGCTTCACCCGCCTGTTTTTGTGCGGGCGTGTAGGGGCAATGGTCGGAGGCGATCATGTCGACATCGCCGCGCAGCAGCACCTGCCATAGCGCATCCAACACCGGACGCGGGCGGATGGGCGGTCCGCAGCGCGCGTTGGGGCCGATGCGCACCAGGTCGTCCTCGTCAAGCAGCAGATAGTGCGGACAGGTTTCGAAACTGGCGCGCACGCGGCCTTTGGCGGCAACGATGGTTTCCGCCGCCCGCGCCGAGCTGACGTGCACGATATGGCAGCGCGCGCCGGTCTCTTCGGCGATGGATAAAACGCGTCCCACCGCTTCAATCTCTGCGATTTCCGGACCGGCCTGCGCGTGGGCGCGGATATCTTTGCGCCCGGCGCGGCGCAGTTCGCTGCCGGCCCCGATGAGAATCTCGTGGTTTTCGGCGTGCACGCCAATCAGCCCGTCGAAGGTTGCCAGCTCGCGCATGGCGCGCAGCAGGCCATCGTCGTCGAGACGCGGCAAACCTTTCTCGTCGGTGGCTTCGCCATTGGGTGCGCCGCTGCATAGAAAGGCTTTGAACGCCAGCGCACCGGCCTGATCCAGCGCCGCCAGTTCGTGCACGTTGCGGCCATCAAGGCCGGCCCACATGGCGTAATCCACCGAACAGTTGTCGGCCAGCCAGCTTTTTTTAGCGCTGAAGTTGGCCAGTGAAGTGGCGGGCGGCAACGAGTGCGGCATCTCAACGATAGTAGTCACGCCGTGCGCAGCCGCGCCGCGTGTGCCTTCGCGCAGCTCCTGCTCGGGAAAGTCGTGCGAGCCAGTGAAATGGGTGTGCACATCGATGGCGCCGGGTACGATGATCAGGCCCTGCGCATCAATCACCTCATCAACGCCGTGGGTGATGGCACCGGGCGTTAACAGCCCGCTGATTTTGCCGTTTTCCAGTAACAGATCGGCCGGGGCCGCACCGCTTTCGCTGACCACCAGGCCATTAATAATTAACTGTTTCATCGTTGTGCTCCTGCCTGCGTGACCAGCGCCGTATACGGCACCGGTTGTGAAGGATCGAGCCAGCCGATAGCGCCTAACAGCTGGCTGAAATGGTCAAACTCAGCGCGCGGAATCACGCCGTCCGGCGCAAAAACGTTGGCCTGCTGATAGGCCTCCAGGCCGCGCACCAGCGCATCGTGCGGATAATCGGGATAAAAGGGCTGCACCTGCTGCGCCAGTTCAGCGGCACTGTGCGTGGCGATCCACGTTAACGCCTGACCAACGGCATGAGAAAAGGCGGCGAAGGCGGGCGCTTTCTCCTGCAACACATCGGCGCGCGCAATGTAGGCGCTCCACGGCACGTGGCCGCATAAGGTGGCGAGGCTGCTGATGCTGCTGAGCTGCCCGGCGGCGATGGCGGGCGCCAGCATGTGCATGGCGTGCAGCGCATAATCGACCTCTCCGCACGCCACCGCCGCCAAATCGCGCGCTTGATCGCCGCTGCCAGCAACCAGCTCAACCTCATGCTGCAAGCCGTGGCGCGCCAGCAGCCAGCGGAAGGTCAGCGTGGCGGTGCCGACATTGCCGACATCCAGCACGCGCTTGCCGCGCAGGTCGCTAAGCTGGAAATCCGGCTGCGGCTGAGCCGCCGCGAGAAACCACGGATTGGCGGCCACCGAGGCGCAGAAACATTGCAGCTCCGCACCGTGCTGCTGGAAATGCTTCATCACCACCATCGGGCCACCGAGCGTCAGATCGGCCGTGCGATCTAACACCGCAGGGACTTGCCCGCCCTGCACGGTGTGTCCGCCCGATTCGCTGGTAGTGAAATGCACCTGCAGCTGCTGTGCGGCGAACAGGCCGAGGCTGTGCGCCAGATAGTGGGCGCAGTAATAGATGCGTGATTCACTGGCATCGCCCTGATTGAAAATTAACGTCTGCATCAGCTGCGTACCTCGGTGAGAAAACTGCCGTTAAGTGCCGCCATGTCGCTGACGCCGCACCAGTGGCTGATGGCGGTAATCTCATTGATCCAACCGGAGAGCAGCTCGAATACTGCACTCTCGCCACCGGCGACTAACGCACTGATGATCGGTCGCACGCTGAGAGACAGCGACGCGCCGAGACAGCGCGCTACCACCGCATCGCTGCCGCAGCGTACGCCGCCATCCAGCAGCAGCGGCAGCCGGGTTACCGCCTGCAAATCGGGCAGCTGATCGACCGGCGTAGCCCAGCGCGCGCTCTGGCGCAAACCAATATTGGAGGCAATCAATCCGCTGACGCCGTGCTGCGCCGCCTGCGCGGCATCGTCATGATGCAGAACGCCTTTCAGCCACAGCGGCAAGTGATGATTGGCGCAGTGCGCCGCCACCTCGTCAATCTCCTGCCAGCGCCACACCGGAAAAGCCGGCAGCGGCTCAACACCTGGCTGCGTGCCGCCGATGGTGTGCCAGCCGCGCTGTTTTAAGGCGTCGCCGATGGAGAAGCCGCCGGGCTGTAATCCGGCCACCGGATGCACCGGCGCCAGCACCGTCAGCACGATGTTTTGAAATCCGGCCTGCGCGGCCTGGTCGATTAACGCTTTGATGCGGCCGACATCGCCCGCCGCGCGCAGCTGCAGCCAGCAGCGATGGTACTCCGCGCCAATCTGCTCCAGCGGCGTGACGGTCTCCTCGGAGATCACCAGCGGCAGCTGTAGGCGTTTGCAGGCGCGGGCAATCGGCAACAGGCCTTCTTCATGGAAAATGCGGTCACCGGCGAAGGCGCCGACGCCAATCGGCGCGGACCAGCGCTGTTCATGCAGCGAAATCTGTGTGTCGATGCTGTCATTGCCTTGCAGAACGCGCGGCAGCAGACGATAGCGGCGCAAAGTTTGCTGATTGGCATCCGCTTCGTTACCGCGCGCATCGGCAGGCTGGCCTTGCATATAGCGGAACAACGCATCGCCGAGGCGCGCGCGCGCGGTCAGTTCAAACGGCAGTTCAGGCGTTGGCATGCTGCACCTCCGCCGCATTTTCATGTTCAAGGAAGGTGGCGAAGGCTGGCGTTTGCGGATTTTGCAGAATTTCTGGTGTGCCTTCTTCAATCAGTGCACCGTTTTGCAGAAACACCACGCGATCGGCAACGCCCGCCGCAAAGGCGATGTCGTGGGTGCTGATGATCATGGTGATGCCGGTTTGCGCCAGGCTGCGCATGGTTTGGTTCACTTCGCGCACCAGTTCCGGATCGAGCGCCGAGGTGGGCTCATCAAACAGCAGAATTTGCGGTTCGGCCGCCAGCGCACGCGCAATGCCAACGCGCTGTTTTTGTCCGCCGGAGAGCTCATGCGGCAGCGAGGCGGCAAAATCACCGAGTCCTACCATCTTCAGCGCACGCATCGCTTTGGCGCGGGCGATTTCCGGCTGCGCACCTTGTACGCGCAGCAGAATGCTCATCACGTTTTCCAGCGCGGTGAGGTGATCGAATAATGCGAAGTGCTGGAACACGATACCAATGCCCGATTTGGCGCGGTTCACCGGCAGATGACGCTGCGCCAGCGCGCGACCTTTTTCGTCGCTGCCCATGAAATGGCCTTCGGTTTGAATGGTGCCGCTGCTGCGCGGCGTCAGCGCCAGAATCGATTTCAGCAGGGTGCTTTTACCGGAACCGGAGCGACCGAGCAGCACCACCACTTCACCGCGACGCACGGTTAACGACAGCGATTTCAGCACCGCTTTCCCGGCATACTCAACGCACAGCTTATCCACTTCCAGCACCGGCGCGGCGGTTTGCGTATCCCAGCGCCGTTTCGGTAGTTGCATCGGCATCACGTCTGCTTCCGGCGGCAGTTTCGCCAGGCGTGCGCGTGCCCGACGTGCGCGTTCATCGAGATTGTAGAACTTCTCCAGCCACCATTGGCCGCCCGCCAGCAGGGTGGAAAGAATCAGGTAGATGCCGCCTGACGCGACCAGCACCGGAATAAACAGGAAGTTTTGCGACACGATTGCCTGGCCGCGCATCGTCAACTCATTGACGCCCACCACCGACGCCAGCGAAGTGGATTTCAGCAGCCCAACGGTTTCATTACCCATGGTGGGCAGAATGGCCCGCAGCGCCTGCGGGATCACCACGTGGATCATCTCTTTGCTGCGCGAATAACCGAACGCCTGCGCCGCCATGCTCTGATCGCGATCGGTCGCCATGATGCCGCCGCGAATGATTTCGGCGCAGAAGGCGGTTTCATTGATCATCAGGGCGACCAGCGCGCTGGTAAACGGGCTTAAACGCAGGCCGAATTCCGGCAGCACGTTGTACAGCAGAATCAGCTGCAGCAGCACCGGTGTGCCGCGCAGCGTATAGATGTAGATTTTCACCGGCACGCGGATAAACCCGTGCTTTGAGCTGCTGGCTAACGCCAGGAAAAAGCCAATCAAAATGCCGCCCGCCAGCGCACCAACCAACAGCTGCACGGCAATTACGGCACCTTCCCAGAGGTAGGGGAAAGTCAGGTACTTAAGAAATTCATCCAAGGCGTTATCCTCCTCAACGCCTCGCTTGAGTGGTTTACCCAAACGAGGTGGCTGAGTTTATGCATTAACCACGCGCAACCACCGGGCGTTCGGCAGCGCTGCCCTGGCCCCAGTAATCCAGCAGTTTTTTCTGTACGCCGCTCTCCTGAATCACCTTCATCGCGTCCAGTACCGCAGCGCGCAGCGTGGCGTTGTCTTTGGCAATCGGGAAGCCGACCATGATCGGCAAATCCACGGTGAAGCCGCTCTGCAGCGTTTTGTCTGCTTTGGCGATGGCGATGGCTGAACCGGCTTCGGTCAGATACACATCGGCGCGACCACTTTTCACCGCCTGAATGCTGTTGTCGGTGTTCTGCACCATCAGCATGCTCACTTCCGGTTTACCGGCAGCGCTGCATTTGGCGCTCTGCTCCGGCACCAGCTTATTGGCTTCGTAGGAACCCGCCGCGGCGGCTACGGTTTTGCCGCACAGGTCATCAACACTGTTGATTTTCTTCGGGTTGCCCTGGGCCAGAATCGAACCATCCTGTACCTGCATTGAGGCGACGAAAGCGATCTGTTTCATGCGCTCTTCAGTGACGTACAGCATTGGACCGATGTCGGCGCGGCCGCTGGCGATCGAGGTGAGCAGCACGTTAAACGAGCCGCTTTGATAACTGTGTTTGGCGCCAAGGCAGCTGCTGATGCGCTCGAACAGGGAGGGATCGAGACCTTCAATGATGCTGGGATCTTTTTCCGAGGGCGCTTCAAAGCCTTTGGTGTAGCCGCCGAGGCCAACCACCAGATCTTTGCCTTTCAGCGCGGGATACTTGGTTTGCAGCGCTTTGCACTGCGCCATGGCGGCGAAGTCGCTGGCGGTGGGCGTGATGGGATCGGTGCTGGCGGCGTGAGCGCTGGAGATGCCCGCCAGTAAGCTGCCGGTAAGGCCAGAGACTAATAAAGCAATGCGTGCAAATTTCATAATAAGGTTCCCCTGGTGCTGGTGAATGAGAAAGCGATGACCTTGTGTTTTATGAACGTCTTTGGTGTGTGTGGGTGCTGCTTGTCCCTCACCCCAGCCCTCTCCCGCAAGCGGGAGAGGGGGCCGATAGTGCGGGCTGGAAATCTTTTCATCCCCTCTCCCATAAATGGGAGAGGGTTAGGGTGAGGGGAAAAGCGCACCCTTAATATCCTCTTGCCGCATCAACCTGGTTGCGCAGCGGTTGTCCTTGGCGAAATCGCGCCAGATTATCGAGAAACACCTCAAGACAACCGGCGAGGTAAGCGCTGTGATCGTCGAGGCTGCAGTGCGGCGTCATCACCACCCCGGGCGTGTGCCACAGTGGGTCGTCGGCCGGTAATGGCTCTTGCGGATACACATCCAGCACCGCGCCCGCCAGTTCACCTGCCTGCAGTTTTTCGCGCAGGGCGGAGTAATCGAACACATCGGCGCGGCCGACAATCACGATACCGGCGCGCGCGGGCAAGCGATCCAGACGCTGGCGATCGAACAGGTTGTGCGTTTGTGGCGTCAGCGGCAGCGTAGAAACCACCACATCAACCTGCGGCAGCACGTCATCCATGGCATCAATGCGGATGCAGCGCGCCACGTTGGCATCGCACTGGCCGCTGCGCGTCACGCCAATCACGCGGTACCCTTGCGCGCTCAGCAGATTCGCCGCCGCCGCACCAATGCCGCCCACGCCCAGCAGCAGCACGGTTTTTCCGCGTGCGCAGCCGCCAAACGCCGGATGCCATACACGCTGCGCCTGATCCTGCAGAAAACCGGGAATGCCAAAGTTAAACATCAGCGCCGCCATCAAAATGAACTCGGCCCCTTTATCACCATGCACGCCGGAGGCATTAGTGAGCGTTACGCCCGGTGGCCAGTGCGCCAGCCACTGCTCAACGCCAGCGGACATCACCTGCACCCAGCCGAGGCGTGGCGTGCTGAACTGGTCGAGCGCCAGCTTGCGGCCGCTCCACAGAATGTCGCAGCGGGCAAGGAAGCTGGCGGTCTGCGCCGCATCGCTGTTTTCGCTTAGCGTGAAGTGATTACGCAGTTGCGCATGCGCATCCAACTGCTGTTGCAACTGCTCGAGCGAAAGATGGAGCGCGTGCGGGGCGCTGGCGTCGTTCTCGATGTGGATATGCATCAGCGCATCGCCGTCACTTCCATCTCGACCAGCAGGTCTGGATGGTTGAGCTGAATACCTACGGTGGCGCGTGCCGGGAAGGGGAACTGAAAGAATTCACTGTAAGCAGCATTCATCTCGCTGAAGGTGCTGAGGTCGGTGAGGTAGATCGTTACGCGCACCACGTTGTCGAAGGTCATTTGCGCTTCGCTCAGCAGGTCGCCGACGTTTTTCAGCACCTGGCGCGTCTGGCTGGCGATGTCATGACCTACAATCTCGCCACTGTAAGGATCAATCGCCACCTGGCCAGAAATAAACAACATCGGTTCATGTAGCACGGCAGCGGAGAGCGGCGCAGGCCCCATGGGGCGGTCGCTGGCATTCATTCCGGGATAACTAAGCGCAATCTTCATGGTGAAATCTCAGGTGAAACTGTTTCACCGCAATTTCGTATACGATTATACAAGTGTCAATGTGCGATTTTAAACCATTGGGTCAAAAAGGTGATGTGCATCACGTAATAGGATTTGCTGATAATTAAATCAATATCATGAATTAAATGGGTTTATTGAGTTCGTTATGCTGTGTAGTAGCGGCTTGTTTGAATCGTATACGATTTTCTTATCCATACGTTTTAGCCGTTTAAACCGCGCGGTAATTGCGCTTTTGCTGGCCTGGATTTCCGGCTGCACAATCTGCGGTCAAAGGGTATACTGGCGCACTCTTTTTTTAACCGATCCGTATCGCGTGCGAATTCAACATGCAAAAGTTTGATACCAAGACCTTTCAGGGCCTGATCCTGACCTTGCAGGATTACTGGGCGCGTCAAGGCTGCACCATCGTCCAACCGTTGGACATGGAAGTGGGCGCCGGCACCTCTCACCCGATGACTTGCCTGCGTGCCTTAGGCCCAGAGCCGATGGCCACCGCCTACGTGCAGCCATCGCGTCGTCCAACTGACGGACGCTACGGTGAAAACCCGAACCGTTTGCAGCACTATTACCAGTTCCAGGTGGTGATTAAGCCCAACCCGGACAATCTTCAGGAGCTGTACCTTGGGTCGCTGAAAGAGCTGGGTATGGATCCGACCATTCACGATATTCGCTTTGTCGAAGATAACTGGGAAAACCCAACGCTCGGTGCGTGGGGACTCGGTTGGGAAGTGTGGCTGAACGGCATGGAAGTGACGCAGTTTACGTACTTCCAGCAGGTGGGCGGCCTTGAGTGTAAGCCGGTAACCGGCGAGATCACTTACGGCTTAGAGCGTCTGGCGATGTACATCCAGGGCGTAGACAGCGTTTACGATCTGGTGTGGAGCGATGGTCCGTTCGGCAAAACCACTTACGGCGAAGTGTTCCATCAGAACGAAGTGGAGCAGTCGACCTACAACTTCGAATACGCTGACGTCGACTTCCTTTTCACCTGCTTCGAGCAGTATGAGAAAGAAGCGCAGCAGCTGCTGGCGCTGGAAAAACCGCTGCCGCTGCCTGCCTACGAGCGCATTCTGAAAGCGGCACACAGCTTTAACCTGCTGGACGCCCGCAAGGCGATTTCAGTCACCGAACGCCAGCGCTATATCCTGCGTATCCGCACCCTGACGAAAGCCGTGGCGGAAGCCTATTACGCGTCCCGCGAGGCGCTTGGCTTCCCAATGTGCAATAAAAACAAGTAAGAGGCAGCCATGACCGATAAAACTTTCCTGGTGGAAATTGGCACCGAAGAGTTGCCTCCGAAAGCGCTGCGCAGCCTGGCAGAAGCCTTTGCTGCGCACTTCACCGCTGAACTTGATAGCGCCGGTCTGGCGCATGGCGAAGTGAGCTGGTTTGCCGCGCCGCGCCGTCTGGCGCTGAAAGTGGCTACCCTTGCCGCCGCGCAGCCGGATCGCGAAGTTGAAAAACGTGGCCCGGCTATCGCCGCTGCGTTTGATGCCGACGGCAAGGCGACCAAAGCGGCCGAAGGCTGGGCGCGTGGCAACGGCATCACCGTTGATCAGGCTGAGCGCCTGAGCACCGATAAAGGCGAATGGCTGGTGCATCGCGCAGCGATCACTGGCGAAAGCGCGCAGGCGCTGCTGCCCGCGATGGTCGCGACTGCGCTGAGCAAGCTGCCGATTCCTAAGCTAATGCGCTGGGGTGCGAGCGACGTGCAGTTTGTGCGCCCGGTACACACCGTTACGCTGCTGCTCGGCGATGAGTTGATTCCCGCGAAGATTCTCGGTATTGAGTCCGATCGCGTGATTCGCGGTCATCGCTTTATGGGCGAGCCAGAGTTCACCATCGACAACGCCGATCAGTATCCGCAGCTGCTGCTGGAGCGTGGCAACGTTGTCGCTGATTACGCCGCGCGTAAAGCCAAAATCAAAGCGGATGCTGAAGCGGCAGCGCATAAAATTGGCGGCATCGCCGATCTGAGCGAAAGCCTGCTGGAAGAAGTGACCTCGCTGGTGGAATGGCCGGTGGTGCTGACGGCGAAGTTCGAAGAGAAGTTCCTCGCGGTACCGGCTGAAGCGCTGGTGTACACCATGAAAGGTGACCAGAAGTACTTCCCGGTGTACGACGCGGCGGGCAAACTGCTGCCGAATTTCATCTTCGTAACCAACATTGAATCCAAAGATCCGCAGCAGATCATCTCCGGTAACGAGAAGGTGGTGCGCCCGCGTTTGGCGGATGCGGAATTCTTCTTCAACACTGACCGCAAACAGCGTCTGGAAGATAACCTGCCGCGTCTGGAAACGGTCCTGTTCCAGAAAGAGCTGGGTACGTTGCGCGATAAAACTGACCGCATTCAGGCGCTGGCTGGCTGGATTGCGGCGCAGATTGGCGCCGATGTCAATCACGCGACCCGCGCCGGCTTGCTGTCGAAATGTGACCTGATGACCAACATGGTCTTCGAGTTCACCGATACGCAGGGCGTGATGGGCATGCACTACGCGCGCCACGATGGCGAAGCGGAAGATGTGGCCGTGGCCCTGAACGAGCAGTATCAGCCGCGCTTTGCCGGTGACGATCTGCCGTCGAATCCTGTCGCCTGTGCTGTAGCGATTGCTGACAAGATGGATACCCTCGCGGGCATCTTTGGTATTGGTCAGCATCCTAAAGGCGATAAAGACCCGTTCGCATTGCGTCGCGCGGCGCTGGGCGTGCTGCGCATCATCGTTGAGAAAAACCTGCCGCTCGATCTGCAAACGCTAACCGAAGAAGCGGTGCGTCTGTACGGTAGCAAGCTGAGCAACGCGAAAGTTGTCGATGAAGTGATCGACTTTATGCTGGGCCGTTTCCGTACCTGGTATCAGGAAGAGGGCCACAGCGTTGACACCATTCAGGCGGTGTTGGCGCGTCGTCCAACTCGTCCGGCAGACTTCGATGCGCGCATGAAGGCGGTTTCGCATTTCCGTACGCTGGAAGCCGCAGCCACGCTGGCCGCGGCCAACAAACGCGTGTCGAATATCCTGGCGAAGTCGACCGAAACCCTGAATGACAGCGTGCAGGCGTCCCTGCTGAAAGAGAACGAAGAGATCCAGCTGGCGACCTTCGTGACCGCGCTGGGCGATAAGCTGCAGCCGTTCTTTGCAGAGGGTCGCTATCAGGATGCGCTGGTGGAACTGGCACAACTGCGTGAAGCGGTGGACAACTTCTTCGATAAAGTGATGGTTAACGCTGACGATCAGGCGGTGCGTATTAACCGTCTGACGCTGCTGGCACAGCTCCGTCAGCTGTTCCTGCAGGTAGCGGATATTTCGCTGTTGCAGTAATTGGCTTGGTCGCCATAAATGGCGACCCTACGCTGTAGGGGCCGGATAAATCGGAAGGGACGAGAAATCGTCCCTTGTTGTTTTAAAATTCGGCGCTGATTTCCTGCGAGTGGTGCAAGATGCGGCCGATAAAGATTTCATCCACTTCAGCGCGATAGATCACAACATGCTGTCCGAGAGGCAGCGAATAGATCTGCTTACCTAAATCTGGTCGTTTGCGACCTAAATCAAACATGGCGAGTTTGTCGAAGAGCTGAGCAAATCTGGAGCTATAATCATCAGCTAACTGCTCGCCATAATTCCAGTATCCATAAATCCAGATCTTCATCAGATCCGCATCAGCTTCCGGTTTTATCGTGATGGTCCTTTTCATAAATGCCTACCCTGGCTTTTGCACGTCTTAGAAAATCTTCATGATCCCACTCTTTTCCTGGGCCGCTTTCGAAACCCTCTCTGACTAACTCTCTGAGCTTCTCCAGCTTCGATTCCGCCTGTTTCTCACGCAGCAAACGCAGCGAGTCGCGTACCACTTCGCTTTGCGTACGGTAGTCGCCGGACTCAACCAGAGATTCAACAAACTCGCGCAGTTCATCGCCTAAATCGATCGTCATGGTACGTGCCATTATCGTTATCCACTGTAAGAGTATTTCTTACATTCTGGCACTTTTTTGCGCAACGGGGAATGCGCGTTGCAGCGCAGTTACAGATAAAACTGCGAGGCAACGCGAGAGATTTTAAGCAGAAGAGGTGGGGAACAGGCGTGCGTCGCGCAGCAGATGATCGTTGCCACGACGGCGGGTGAAGCCGCTGCGGTCAAAGAATTCCAGAATCTGCACCGCCACTTTACGCCCGGTACCGAGTTGGTTGCGGAAATCGGCGGCGCTGGTGCTGCCACCTTGCGCGGCGCGCTGGCGAATCAGATCGGCGAAGATCTGGATCTGGTCGCTGCGATAGTAGCGATCGCGCACGATCGCTGTAATGTGCCCGAGGCGGGCAGCGGTAAGCAGCAGCGAGCGAATGGTCTGCTCATCCTGCTGTAACGTCAGCGCGATATCGCGTACCCATAGCGGCTGGTCGCTAAACAGCGGGCCAACCTGCTGCCACACTATTTCTTCCTGCGGGTTAAAGCGCGGTTCGAAATCAGGCAGATGGAGCCAGCCCTGTCGCTGTTGCAGCTGACCTTGTGCCAGCAGTTGCTCAATCAGCGCGAAGACCCATGCGGCCGGTTGATGCGACATTGCTACCCGGCGCAGACGATCCTGCCCGATGCCCGGCACTTCCGGATGCTGCTGATGAAAATGCGCCAACGCCTCCAGCAGCGTCTGTTGCCACGCTGCGGCCTGTTCGGCACTCATTAGCGCGTTGCCAAGCTGCACCGGTGCAATATGCTCGATTAATGCGTTCAGCGCGGGAGCGGTGAGCTGGCGTGCCCAGCTCAGCTCAGCCGATTCGGTCGGTTGATACGTCAGATGCGCGCGCAGGTTGGCGTCATCGCCTTCTGATGCGGCCAGTTGTTGCAGCCAGGCAAGGTAATCCGCCTGACGTTTGCCGCGCTTTTTGCTGTTAAGCAGCAGCACGCGCGCGCCGCCCAACGTTTGCTGGGCGTTGCTGTCGCGGATAATCAGCCGATCGTTCTCTGCCAGCCAGAGCGGTTCATTCAGCACTATTTCTGCCAGATTATCGGCCAGGAGCATAATGCGTCCGGTAACGTGGCTGGCGGCATGATGGACATGAATGGGCTGCGAGGTGCTTTTTAGCGGCTGCAGCAAGCGCAGCGCCACGGTTAAACGCGTGGTGCCTTGCGGTTGTGGTTCTGCCAGCAGCCAGTCGCCGCGGGCGATCTGCGCTTTTTCCACATCGCCAACGATATTCAGCGCGATGCGCTCACCGGCCTGCGCCCGCGTCACCGATTGGTTTTGCGCATGCAGCGCGCGCACGCGCAGTGGCACATTCAGGCTGCTAAGCCACAGCGTGTCGCCGACGTTGATCTCCCCCGACAGCGCGGTGCCGGTAACCACTAAACCGGTGCCTTTTAGCGTGAAGGCGCGATCGATGGCGAGACGAAAACGGTAGCGAGTGTCGAACGCCGGCTCCTGCAGGGGGCTGAGATGCCGCCGCAGCGCATCGATGCCGTGCTGCGTGTGGCTGCTGGTGACAAATTGTGGCACCGCCAGCCAGCCAAGCTGTTGCGTGAGCTGAGCTACCTGCTGCTGCACTTCGGCGATGCGCGCTTCATCCACGCGATCGGCTTTGGTCAGCGCCACGCTGAGCGGCGGCTGGCCGGCCATGCTCAGCAATTGCAGATGTTCGCGCGTTTGCGGCATCACGCCATCGTCACAGGCCACCACCAGCAGCGCATGATGAATGCCGCCAATGCCGGCCAGCATATTGGCGAGGAATTTTTCGTGGCCCGGTACATCAATAAAGCCGAGCACGCGCCCATCCGGCTGCGGCCAGTAGGCGTAGCCGAGATCGATAGTCATACCGCGCCGTTTCTCTTCCGGCAGGCGATCGGCATCGACGCCGGTTAATGCTTGCAACAGTGCGGTTTTGCCGTGATCGACGTGCCCAGCGGTGGCAATAATCATGCGACTAACGCCTGAATCAGGGCGGTTTCATCATCGAGGCAGCGTAAATCCAGCCACAGTTTGCCTTCCTGAATGCGACCAATCACCGGGCGCGCCAGGCTACGCCAGCGTTGCGACAAGTGGTTTAGGTGACTGCCGCGACCATCGCGCGGTGTAAAGGTGATGGCATAACTAGGAATGCGCTCAACCGGCAGCGATCCGCTACCAATTTGTGATGAACACGCCGCGATCGCCAGTGAAAAATCAGCGCTATAACGTTGCGCTAAGGGCGGCAGTACCCGTTCAGCCTGCTGCAGAATATTCTGCGAGCTGCGCGTCAGCAGCCGTAGCGTCGGCAAGACTTCACGCAAGGTTTCTGGCTGACGATACAGTTGCAAGGTCGCTTCCAGCGCGGCGAGCGTCATTTTATCAACGCGCAGAGCACGCTTCAGCGGATGCGATTGCAGCTGCTCAATCAGCGCTTTTTTACCGATGATGATGCCAGCCTGCGGTCCGCCTAACAGCTTGTCGCCAGAGAAACTGACTAAACTGACGCCGGCGGCAATCAGCTGCTGCGGCATCGGCTCGGCAGGTAGGCCAAACCCGGTCATATCTATTAGCGAACCGCTGCCAAGATCGGTAATCACCGGCAATTGATACGCTTCGCCTAACTCAACCAACTCCGCTTCGGTTACCGCATGGGTAAAGCCCTGAATCTGGTAATTACTGGTATGCACCTTCATCAACAGGCCGCTATTTTCTGCGATCGCGGCGCGATAATCCTTCAGGTGAGTACGATTGGTGGTGCCAACTTCAACCAGTGTGCAGCCCGCTTGACGCATTACGTCAGGAATACGGAAAGCGCCGCCAATTTCGACCAGCTCGCCGCGCGAGACTATCACTTCACGCCCCGGCGCTAAGGCCGCCAGCATCAGTAAAACTGCCGCCGCGTTGTTATTGACGATGCATGCCGCTTCGGCGCCGGTTAACTCGCACAGCAGCGCACTGACGGCATTATCGCGATGGCCACGGGCCGCCTCATCCAGCGCGTATTCCAGCGTTACCGGCTGGCGTAAACAGTTAACCACCGCTTCAATGGCGCGATCGCTCAGTTGTGCGCGGCCGAGATTGGTGTGCAGCACCGTGCCGGTGAGATTAAACACCGGGCGTAGCGCACTTTGCTGCTGTCGTGCTGCACGCCGTAATGCTTCCTGCGGCCAGTTGGCGTGCCAGGCGGGCAAGGTTTGATGCTGCTGAATGTGTTCACGCGCTTCCTGCTGCATGGCGCGTAGCTGATGGGTGGTAAAGGCGGTACCGGTTTGAGCAAGCAGCGGCTGCAGCGCGGGATCGCGCAGCAGGCTATCGATCGCAGGTAGTTGGCTGTACAGGGTTTTCATCGGATGGCTTAACAAGTGGGGGGGACGGTGCGGGCAAAACTTTCCCGTTCAAACAGGGTTTCAGCCAGCTTCACCAGCGCCGGGCGATTAACGCACCAGTTTGGCATGACGCGGCGGAAGTTGAGATAGCCAAGCATACAGCCGGTGGCAATATCGGCCAGATTGAGCGCGCCGCTATTGAGCAGTTCCCCCTGCGCGGCGGCGGTTTCCAGTGCATCAAGGCCGCGCTGGATTTTATCGCGATTGCGCAGCAGTACCTCCTCGGATTGCCGATCGCCGGGACGCATTTGCTCACGCACGATCATCACCGCGGCGTCATTGATGCCGTCGGCCAGTTTTTCCAGCTGACGGATTTGCAAAGCGCGGAGGGGATCTTCGGGCAGCAGGGCGGGCGCGTCACCGCGCAGTTCAATTACCTGCGCAATGATGGAGGAGTCAAACCAGGTGAGCTGATTGTCATCAATTAGCGCCGGCACTTTGCCCAGCGGATTGTATTGCGGCACATGAGTGTCGTCGGTCCACGGAGATTGATTCACGAATTCAAAAACCAGACCTTTTTCCAGCAAAATCACTGAGATTTTGCGTACAAAAGGGCTGGTGTAGCTGCCAATCAATTTCATCGTTCGCCTCCGTGTTGAATGAACTCATGAAGAAGGTCGCCATGAATGGCGACCCTACAAACGGAACGTTTAATCGCCGGGGAACATAAACGGATTCAAACTGCTGCGTGCGAATCCTTCCTGCTCCATGCGGGCATCCAGCACCAGCGAGGCCAAATCATCGGCGACGGGCTCCACGGCGGGATCCTTCTCCTGATACAGCATCTTCAGGTAGGTGCCGCAGTCGCCGCAGCTTTCTGCTTTCACCGCCGCTTTTTCACTGTCCAGCGACCAGTAATGCAGATCGCCAGTTTGTTCGCAGTTGGAGCATTTGCTGCGCACTACATACCATTCGCTTTCACACAGATTGCAGTGCAGATAGCGTAATCCCTGCTGGCCCACGCTCATGTGCACCACGCTGGTCACCGGCACGCTGGCGCACACCGGACAGAACTGGCGATGCTCGCCATATTCCGCGCGCGCTTTGCCAGGAATCAATGCCGCCATCTGCGCCCAGTAGATCGACAGCGCCGCCCAGATAAAGGGCGATTTGTCGCTGCTGACCTGGGCAAAATCACCTTCCAGCAGCGCCTGTGCCAGATTTTCCAGCTCGGTGGTGGAGGCTTTTTCCAGATTCTCCAGCACCGCCAGCGCCTGACCGCTCATCTCCGGCTTCAGCTCGGCAATCAGCGAATGCAGCAGACGTTGCCAGTGCGCATCGCGCGGATAGGTGTGGATATCGAGCGGCGGTTTGCCCTGCTCGGCGCTTTGCGCCAGCCGCTGCTGCAGATCAAGCTGCAGCGGATGGTCATACAGCACGATCTCCTGCGCCTCGGCGATCACCGCGGCAAAGCGCAGGTAATCACCCAGCGGATTCTTCGCGGCCAGATCGCGCAAACGCGCCGCGCGGCGGCTATACAGATTTTTCAACCGGGGGAAAAGTAACGGCGGAACCTGCTCCGCCGTGTGCTTTTCGCCTTTCTCCAGCTGGTCCTGCGGGATGATGCGAATACTCATCAGGGACGTTTTTCCTGTTGTGTTTGGCGTTGGCGCTGCTCGCGATACCAGCGTGGATGATGTTTCTTCGCCCACGCGGCCGGAACCCAGCCCTCAACCATGGCGGTAATGGTGCCTTTTACCCACAACGCGGCGTAAATGTGCACCATAATCACCACGATCAGCGCCACAGCTGAGACCGAATGCACCACTAAGGCGGCGCGAATCAGCGGAATGGCAAAGGCGCCGGCAAAGTAAGGGCGCCAGATGGCAATCCCGCTCACCAGCAGCAAGACTAAGCTGATGATAGCAGCCCAGAACACACACTTCTGCCCGAAGTTGTATTTGCCGGTGTCGCCCACCTCTTCGTTTTGCACGATTTTGCGGATGTTTTTCGCCCACACCAGGTCTTCACGGTTGATCAGATTATGTTTCCAATAACGTAAGAACATGATGATAAAGGCGGCAAACATCACTACACCGACAAACGGATGCAGGATGCGCGCCAGCTGCGGCGTGCCAAGAACGTGCATCAGCCAGTTAAACGAAGGGAAAAAGAAACCCAGTCCGCTCAGCGCGGCGAAGACAAAACAGAACGCCACAATCCAGTGATTGATGCGTTCCGGTGCGCTGTAGCGCACCAGACGATCGCGTTTTTTCATTATTCGCGCTCCTCTTTTTCGTGCAGGTTCTCGTCTTCATCCTCTTCCACGCGGTTCGGACCTACGCCGACGTAGTGGAACACCGAGGCAGCAAAGGTGGCGGCAAAACCGATGGCCGCCAGCGGTTTCCAGATCCCCTTCCAGAACGTCACCGCCGGGCTGATGCTCGGATTTTCCGGCAAACCGTGATAGAGCTGCGGCTTGTCGGCGTGATGCAGCACGTACATCACGTGTGTGCCGCCTACGCCTGCGGGATCGTACAAGCCCGCATTGGCATAACCGCGCGTGTTGAGCTCGGCCACGCGTTCACCCGCCAGCGCCTGCATATCGCTTTTGCTGCCGAAATGAATCGCACCGGTCGGGCAGGTTTTCACGCATGCCGGTTCCTGGCCCACATTGACACGATCGACGCACAGCGTGCATTTATACACGCGGTTATCATCTTTATTCAGACGCGGCACGTCGAACGGACAGCCCGCAATGCAGTAGCCGCAGCCAATGCACTGTTCGGACTGAAAATCGACGATGCCGTTAGCGTACTGAATAATCGCACCTTCAGAGGGGCAGGCTTTCAGACAGCCGGGATCGGCGCAGTGCATGCAGCCATCCTTGCGGATCAGCCACTCTAACTTGCCGTTCTCCTCCACTTCTGAGAAGCGCATCACCGTCCAGGATTTGGCGGTCAAATCGGCGGGGTTGTCATATACCCCCACGTTATGCCCCACTTCATCGCGGATATCGTTCCACTCTGAACACGCCACCTGACACGCTTTGCAGCCGATACAGGTGGTCACGTCGATCAGTTTCGCCACTTCCTGCTGATGGTTACGCGCCTGCGGGGCAGGCGTGAGTCCATTGGTGGCGGAGCGGCGGATAATGTCTTGAGATTGATAAGCCATATTCGTTCTCCTTACACCTTCTCGACGTTGACCAGGAACGCCTTGAATTCTGGCGTTTGCGTGTTGGCATCACCGACAAACGGCGTCAGGGTATTAGCGATAAAGCCTTTCTTCGCCACGCCCTGATAGCCCCAGTGAATCGGAATGCCGATGGTATCGACGATTTTGCCGTCGACGTTCAGTGGACGGATGCGCTTGGTGACCACCGCTTTGGCTTTGATATAGCCGCGATTGGAGCTCACTTTCACCGTATCGCCCTGCGCGATGCCGAGCTTATTGGCCAGCTTCTCGCCGATTTCAATAAACTGCTCCGGCTGCGCGATGGCGTTGAGCCGCGCGTGCTTGGTCCAGTAATGGAAATGCTCGGTGAGACGATAGGTGGTGCCGACATACGGGAACTGCTCCGCCTGGCCCATCGAGGCCAAATCGTCCTTGAACACGCGCGCCGCCGGGTTGGATATCACATTCGGATGCAGTGGGTTGGTGCCAATCGGCGTTTCAAACGGCTCGTAGTGTTCCGGGAACGGACCTTCGGCCATTTTGTCGAGCGCAAACAGGCGACCAAGACCTTCTGGCTGCATGATGAACGGCCCGACATCGCTGCCCGGCGCGGCGGCGCTGTAGTCCGGCACATCCATGCCGCCCCATTTGCTGCCATCCCACTTCAGGATCTGACGTTTCGGATCCCACGGATTGCCTTGCGGATCCGCTGAGGCGCGGTTGTAGAGAATGCGGCGGTTGAGCGGCCATGCCCAGCTCCAGTTCAGCGTGTTGCCGAGTCCGGTTGGATCGGTGTTGTCACGGCGCGCCATCTGGTTGCCTTCTGGCGTCCAGCTGCCGGCGAAAATCCAGCAGCCGCTGCTGGTACTGCCGTCATCTTTCAGATGGGCAAAGGTGCTGAGCTGTTGGCCTTTTTTCACCAGCAGCGTGCCTTTGTCATCGAACACGTCCGCCAGCGCTTTACCGTTGCTCTCCATCGCCACTTCTTCCGGGGCAGGATTTTCAGGCGTTTTATAGTTCCAGCTCATGTTCAGCACCTGCTCAGGCAGCGCACCGCCTTCACTGGCGTACATCTTGCGCAGGCGAGAGTAAATGCCGGAAAGAATCTCGCCATCATTCAGCGCTTCGCCTGGCGCATCCTGGCCTTTGAAGTGCCACTGCAGCCAGCGACCGGAGTTAACGATGGAACCGTTCTCTTCGGCGAAGCAGGTGGACGGTAAGCGGAACACTTCGGTTTGAATCTGTGACGGATCAACATCATTAAATTCGTCGTGATTCTCCCAGAAGGTG
The DNA here is from genome assembly GCF_044753225.1 of Pantoea sp. NPDC088449. NCBI lineage: Bacteria > Pseudomonadati > Pseudomonadota > Gammaproteobacteria > Enterobacterales > Erwiniaceae > Pantoea > Pantoea sp. NPDC088449. Next base: position 143,112 of record NZ_JBIVMT010000005.1, read on the forward strand.
GCGGTTTCGGTGTTGAGCGGGTCAATGGTGACCAGGAACTTCAGCTTCGACAGCGAAGCGATCACTTTGCGCTTATTCGGGAACGACGCCACCGGGTTAAAGCCCTGACACAGATAGCCGTTGACCTTACCTTGCGACATCATTTCGAAGTACTGCAGCACATCGTAGCCTTTGTCCCACTTCGGCAACCAATCGAAGCCCCAGCTATTTTCCTTCTGGGCTTTGTCGCCGAAGAAGGCTTTCATCTGGCTGACAAAGAATTTCGGATAGTTGCTCCAGTAGTTCACCTGATCCGGCAGCAGCGCTTTTGGCGTATTGGCAGCCAGATAGGTTTGCAGATCGGCTTGTTTCTCCGAAGGCAAAGTCATGTAACCCGGCAGGCTTTGCGACAGCAGGCCGAGATCGGTGAGCCCCTGAATATTGGAGTGGCCGCGCAGCGCATTTACGCCGCCGCCAATCATGCCCATGTTGCCGAGCAGCAGCTGAATCATCGCCATGGTGCGGATGTTCTGCGCGCCCACCGAGTGCTGCGTCCAGCCGAGCGCATACAGGAACGAGGTGGTACGATCGCGCGCGCTGGTTTCGCCAATCAGTTCGCAAACGTGCAGGAAGTCTGCTTTCGGCGTACCGCAGATACGTTCGACGATCTCCGGCGTGTAGCGGCTGACGTGCTGTTTCAGCAGGTTCCACACGCAGCGCGGATGGGTGAGCGTGGCGTCGCGTTTGGCGAAGCCGTCGTCGCCCATCTCGTAGTTCCAGCTGGTTTTATCGTATTTGCGATTCTCTTCGTCGTAGCCGCTGAACAGGCCATCTTCAAAGTGATAATCCTCACGCACGATCAGGCTGGCATTGGTGTACGCCTGCACATATTCATGCTGGATTTTGTCGTTTTGCAGCAGCCACAGCAGTACGCCCGACAGGAAGGTGATGTCGGTGCCCGAGCGAATCGGCGTATAGAAATCAGCGACCGATGCCGTACGCGTAAAGCGCGGATCGATAACTATCAGTTTGGCTTTGTTGTGAATCTTGGCTTCCATCGCCCAACGGAAACCGACAGGATGCGCTTCAGCCGCGTTCCCGCCCATCACAACGATCAGATTGGCATTACGGATGTCGACCCAGTGGTTGGTCATCGCACCGCGACCAAATGTTGGAGCAAGACTTGCTACCGTTGGTCCGTGTCAAACGCGTGCCTGGTTGTCGACCGCTAACATGCCGAGCGATCGGGTAAATTTCTGGGTTAAATAGCCGGTTTCATTGCTGGATGCCGAAGCGCACAGCATGCCGGTGGAGAGCCAACGGTTAACCGTCACGCCCGCCGCATTTTGCGCGATGAAATTGGCATCGCGGTCAGCTTTCATCAGCTTGGCGATGCGATCAAAGGCATCATCCCAGCTAATGCGCTGCCATTTATTGGAGCCTGGTGCGCGATATTCCGGGAAATGCAGACGACTGTCGCTGTGCACGAAGTCGAGCAGGCCTGCGCCTTTCGGGCACAATGCACCGCGGCTCACCGGATGATCCGGATCCCCTTCAATATGGAAAATGGTCTCTTTGGCGTTTTTCGCGCCGTCGCCGAGGCTGTACATTAACAAGCCACAGCCGACTGAGCAGTAAGTACAGGTATTACGGGTTTCGCGGGCACGCAGCAGTTTGTACTGTCGTGTTTCCGCCAATGCCACTTCCGGCGCAAAGCCGAGCAGTGCTGCCGTTGTCCCTGCCATACCGCCAGCGCATACTTTGAAGAATTTTCTTCGGCTGACATTCATGGATTATTATCCCTCTATATTCTTGCGATATACGGTGCAAGAATGACCCGACTAAACTTGTGACAATAGCGGCTAAATATTACCACAGCTTTAATGTGGTTGTTGCCCGAGACGAAAAAAGTGAAAGCGAATCAGCCAGAATGTAACGAGAGTGTGAATAAGATCTCAGGTGCGGTGCAGTCGCCGGTGTGGCAGCGCCGTACTATCGATAGCGCAGAAACCGACTGGCTGGCGCAGGAAGTGCCGATCGCGCTGGTCTATAACGGCATTTCGCACGTGGTGATGATGGCGACGCCTAACGATCTCGAAGCCTTTGCGCTCGGTTTTTCGCTATCGGAAGGGATTATCGAGCAGCCGAATGAGATTTTCGGCATGGACGTGGTGCCGGGTTGCCAGGGTATTGAGGTGCAGATTGAGCTCTCCAGCCGCCGCTTTATGGCGTTAAAAGAGCAGCGTCGCGCCATGGCGGGTCGCACCGGCTGCGGCGTATGCGGCGTGGAGCAGCTCGATCAAATCGGCAAACCGCTGCAGCCGCTGCCGTTCAGCCAAACCTTTGATTTAGAACATCTTGATAAAGGGCTGGCGCAGCTGCGCGATTATCAGCCGATTGGTAATCTCACCGGCTGCACACACGCGGCGGCCTGGATGTCGCCGCAGGGCGAGTTGCAGGGTGGTTACGAAGATGTGGGACGTCATGTGGCACTGGATAAACTGCTCGGCAGTCGCAGCCAGCAGCTGTGGCAGCAGGGCGCGGTGCTGGTTTCCAGCCGCGCCAGCTATGAGATGGTGCAGAAATCCGCCATGTGCGGCGTTGAAATTCTGTTTGCGGTATCGGCGGCGACACAGCTCGCCGTTGAGGTAGCCGAGCGTTGCAATCTCACGCTGGTTGGCTTCAGTAAACCGGGTCGCGCCACCGTTTACAGCCATCCGCAACGCCTGCGTTAAACCACCTGTACCTGCGGCAGCGCCTGTTGCAGTGCCGCCAGCGCGCCGGGTTTTGCCGGGCCGCTGTCGCAGATCAGCAAATCGACATCGGCAATCGGAGCGTAAACCGTGCGGCTAACCACCCCGAGCTTGCTGTGATCCGCCAGTAAAATCGTGCGATTCGCCTGCTGCACCATAGCGCGGGCAATCGCCGCTTCATGGGGATGGAAGCTGCTGGCACCGTTTTTAGCATCAATGCCGACCGGCGAAAGCAGCGCGACATCAGCGCGATAACGATAAATCTCGCCGAGGGTCATTTCGCCGCGCGTTTGCTGTGCGCCTGCCATCATCATGCCGCCAATCAAAATCACCTGATTATTCAATGTCTCATGCTCTTCGGCCGCGCTCAGCGCCAGCGCGGCCTGCAGGCTGTTGGTGATGATGGTCAAACCCGACATGGTGCGCAGCGCTTCCGCCAACATGGTTGTCGTGGTGCCGGCATCAAGGAACAGGGTTTGTCCCGGCTGCAAATGCTGCGCGGCGGCGATGGCGATGGCGCGTTTCTCTTTCGCCTGCGCGTTGCGGCGCACCTGCAGCGGCGGCTCTGGCTGACTATCAACGGCCACCAAACCGCCATGCACCCGCCGCGCCAATCCTTGCGCTTCCAGCTCAATAATGTCGCGCCGTGCGGTTTCACGCGAGATGCCAAGCTCTTTAATAATGCGCTCGGTACTGACCTGATGTTGCGTGGTCAGCAGCGCACGAATGCGGTGTAAGCGAGTTTCCTGCAGCATGACTTTTCCCTGGGGCGTGTTCAATCTGGGCCTAAGCTTACCTGAGTGTCATCAGGCCGTCATGTGTATTTGGTTGTATTTGTGTATTTGGTTGCATTTGTCGCTAAAGCAGGCATGATAGCGACAATTGGCTATTTCGCATGCACCCCTTTCACCTTCGCAACGGGAGTTACCATGGCTACACGTTCTACCATCATGGACACCAACAGTTTTCGTGCAGAGCACGCCAACGATTTGGATGCGGAAACCCGCAAGCTGACCGATAAACGCAGCAAAGTGTTGGGCGAGTCATATCGTCTGTTTTACCGCAAGCCAGTGCATCTGGTGCGCGGCGAAGGGCAATATCTATGGGATGCCGCTGGCCATAAATATCTTGATGTGTACAACAACGTGGCGAGCATTGGTCACTGCCATCCGGCGGTGATTGAGGCGGTCAATCAGCAGATGAAGATGCTGAATACCCATACGCGTTATCTGCATGAGCGCATTCTCGATTATACCGAAGCGCTGCTGGCGACCACACCGGATGCCATCGACCGCGCGATGTACATGTGCACCGGTTCGGAAGCCAACGATTTGGCGATTCGCGTAGCGCGTGCCTTCAGCGGCGGCACCGGCATTATTGTGTCGCAGGAGGCCTATCACGGCACCAGCGATCTCACGTCGGGGGTTTCACCGGCGCTCGGCAGCGGACAGCCGTTAGCAGCAACCACGCGTCTGGTGCCGCCGCCGGATGCCTATCGCGTCAATGCGCCCGATCTCGGCGAGTGGTTTGCCAATGAAATCCAAAAGCAGATCGACGATATGAAAGCCCACGGTATTAAGTTTGCCGGCTTCCTCGCTGATTCCATCTTCTCTTCAGATGGTGTGCTGCCTAACCCGCGCGGCTTCTTACAGAAAGCGGTCGATGTGGTGCATGCCAACGGCGGGATTTTTATCGCCGATGAAGTGCAGCCAGGCTTTGGCCGTACCGGCGATGCGTTTTGGGGCTTTGCACGCCACGGCGTGGTGCCGGATGTGGTCACCACCGGCAAGCCAATGGGCAACGGTATTCCTGTTTCCGGCCTGCTGGCGAAAAGCGATGTGCTGGCGGCGTTTAGCGATGAAATTCCTTACTTCAACACCTTTGGCGGTAATCCGGTGGCAATGGCCGCAGCGCAGGCGGTGTTGACGGTGATTAAAGAAGAGGACCTGCAGGAGCATAGTCGCGTAGTCGGGGCTAAGCTGTTGAGCGAATTGCAGAAACTGATGGATCGTCATGAATCAATTGGCGATGTGCGCGGCGCCGGGCTGTTTATTGGTTTCGAACTGGTGCAAGACCGCGCCAGTAAAACACCGGATAAAGCGCTGGCGCTGGATTTGATTGAGAAACTGCGTGAGCACCGCGTGCTGACGTCAGTTGCGGGCCCGTACGGCAACGTGCTGAAGCTGCGTCCGCCGTTGGCGTTCCAGGAGGCGGATATCGATTGGCTGGTGGGGGCGCTGGATAAGTCGCTGAGCGAGCTGGGACGGTAGAACAATCGTCATAAATAAGGTGCGATTATTAACAAGGTCGCCATGAATGGCGACCTTACGGATTTTGTAGGGTGGTCATTTATGGCCACCTCATTCTCAGACTGTGGCGGTTTCAGCGGCGAAAATGCGCTCCATCTTTTGCCACGCCTGTGCTACATCGTCATGCAGATTAAATAATCCCGATGTGCCCACGATAAACACATCAACACCCGACGCCGCAATCTGCTTGAAGGTGCGCGCATTGCACGAACCATCAATTTCGGTCAGATAGTGATAACCCTGCTCTTCACGCATCGCAATCAGCTGGCGGATCTTATTCAGCGTTTCCGGTATAAATTTCTGTCCAGCAAAACCGGGATCTACTGACATCACCGTTACTTTATCCAGCAGATGCGCGTATTCACGAATGGTTTCCGCTGGGGTTGCCGGATTTAACACCACGCCGCAACGCCGTCCGGCCTCTTTAATCTGCGTAAGTAAACGGAAGATTTTATTATTGGCGGTTTCGGGGTGAAAGCTAATAATATCCGCACCCGCCTCAATGCACATTGGAATAATATCTTCCGGATGATTCACCATTAAATGCACATCAATCGGCACTTCAGTAATTTTACGCAGGTTCTCAATAAAGAACGGCGATAGGGTAATATTTTTGACGTAGCTGCCATCCATAATATCGACATGATAAAACGCAGCGGTGCTATTCATCGCCTCCACTTGCTCGCGGAAGCGGGTAAGGTCCATGCACATTAATGACGGCGAAAATTTTGCACTCATAACTCTTTCCTCATTACAAAAACAGCGCCCGCAGGCGCTGTTGATGACATCAATGGAAGAACGAAATAATGTGGCCGAGCACGATACCGACAATGCCGAAATCCGCGTCACCAAAGGTGGTGGAGGCGAAGCCGAGGTCACCCATCATCGGCAGCAGAATCGCGGGCAGGAAGGAGATCAGTAACCCTTGCACAAAGGCGCCGATCACCGCACCACGACGTCCGCCGGTGATATTGCCGTAGACGCCAGCGGTGGCACCGCAGAAGAAGTGTGGCACCAGGCCGGGAACGATCACGCTCAGACCAAACAACGGGCACAGGAACATGCTGATCAAACCGGCGGAGAAGCTCGACAGGAAACCGATGATCACCGCATTAGGCGCGAACGGGAACACCGTTGGGCAATCCAATGCCGGCTTGGCGTTAGGCACCAGTTTATCGGCAATGCCTTTGAAGGCGGGGACGATCTCCGCAATCACCATACGTACGCCGGCCAGAATAATGTAGACGCCGGCCGCAAAGGTAATCGACTGGATGATGGCGAACACAATGTAGTTCTGGCCGCCACTGATGGTTTCGGTAAATGCTTTACCGGCGACCAACACCAGCGCGATGAACAGAATCATCATGGTCAGCGAAATTGCTACCGATGAATCGCGCAGGAAGTTGAGCGTTTTTGGTACCTTCAACTCTTCAATCGACGGGCTGCCTTTACCGACCACTTTACCTACCAGCGCAGAGAGCAGGTAACCGGTTGAGCCAAAGTGGCCGAGCGCCAGATCGTCCGAATTGGTAATCTTGCGCGTAAAGGGCTGCAGAATTGCCGGGCACACCACCATCATGGTGCCGAGAATCAGTGATCCAATTACGACTAACCAGAATCCGTGCACACCACCCACTGACAGGATTACCGCCAGCATCGCCGACATATACAGAGTATGGTGGCCGGTCAGGAAGATGTATTTCAGCGGCGTAATGCGTGCCAGCAGAATGTTCACCAACATGCCGAACACCATGATCATCGCGGTTTCCGTGCCGTAGCTTTTCTGCGCCAGCGCCGCCATTGCGTCGGTGTTTGGCACCACACCCTGAATATTAAACGAGTGTTCAAAGAGTTGACTAAAAATGGTCAGTGTGGCCGCAATTAAATTGGCCCCGGCGATGAGAATAACAAAACCCATAATGGTTTTAAGCGTACCTGAAATAACATCAGAGACCGGTTTCTTTTGCAATAATAAACCAAACAGGGAAAAAAGGCCGACAAGTATAGCGGGTGTTCCAAGAACATCCTTAATAATAAATTGCAGCATAACTTACTCCGTGGTGAGTAAAGTTTTCGGGGTGTTGTGTTGTTATATATTCTCAGCCAGTATTTCTTTAATTTTGGCATTATCCAGCAGGTTAGTCAGGCCAACCACTTTCGCGCTGTGCCCCGCTAACTGATCGGCAATATCTTTGGCGGCAATAATTAAATCGGCATGTTCAGATTTCGCAGAGGTTAAATCGGTATGACCGACTTCGGCTTCTTTGCCCAATTCCGCTACAATCTTCTTCACATTCATTTCAACAATGAAGCTGCTACCTAAACCATTGCCACACACAATCAGGATTTTTTTCATCGTAGGGTTCTCTGGTGATTAATTTTGAATGACAGCGTTTATGGCTGACAGAGTAGAAGCCGACAGCAGCTGCTGCAGGCGAGATTCGTCACTAAATACCTCCGCTAATGCGGTGATCATTTGAATATGATCGTCGCCTGATACCGCGCATAGCATGATGACGACATACACAGGATCGTTTTCATCTGCCTGAAAACTCACACCCTTTTTCACGTGCAGCAGCGACAAGCCATTTTTCTGCGCACCCTGTTCCGGACGAGCATGTGGCATCGCCAGTCCCGGAGCCAGCACGTAGTAGGGGCCCAGTTCTGCATGCGAGGTGAAGATGGCATCAAGATAAGCCGGACTGATTGCCCCTTCCGCCAGCAGCGGTTCAGCGGCTAAGCGCACCGCTTCCTGCCAGTTGCTGACCTGCTCGACGACACGAATATGTTGTGGCGTTAGCCATTGAGTGAGCATCAGTAATTCCTCTTTATTCTTCGATGGGGTGCAATGTAGGTTATTTTCTCGCCCATTTTCTGTGATGATTGTCGCAAAAGTTAGCGCTAACACTGAGATTGTTAAAAAACGTGTTATCGCTAACATTTTCATGTGATGGGTTTGTCATTGTTGCAAGCACCTGACATGCTCACGCATTCTGGCGAGTTCGCGGGTGAGGGATGACCGAATCTGTGGTTTTTAACATGGCGCGTTAACAATTTTGGTTTTAAGCTGCGTCCTGGCACAAGCGGTGAGTAATGCAGGAGAGTGCATGACAGAAAAAAAACGGCGCAGTACCGGCAAAAGCACCCTGGCCGATGTTGCCCGTTTGGTGGGCGTAAGTACCATGACCGCATCGCGCGCGCTGCGCATGCCGGAGAAGGTTTCGCCTGACATTCGCGCCAAAATTGATGCGGCGGTCATTGAGTTGTCGTACGTGCCTAACGTGCAGGCAAGCAATCTGGCATCGGCAACTTCGCGGCTAATCACTATGGTGGTGCCCTCATTTGCCACGCCGGGCAGTACCATTGTTTCGGAAGCGCTGCAGGAAGTGCTGCGTCCACAGGGTTACAACATGATGCTGGCAGAAGCCAATCATTCGGCTGCGGAAGAGAGCGAACTGATCGAAATGCTGCTCTCTTATAATCCGGCGGCGATGGTGCATTTCAATTTCGATAACGCTGCCGAGGCGCATCGTTTGCTGAGCAATTCCGGGCTGCCGGTGATGGATATTGGCGGCGTACATCAGGATTCGGCGGGGATCAGCATTGGCGTCGATTACGCCAAAGCGATTCGCCAGCTGGTGCAGAGCCTGGTAGAGCGTGGCTATCGCAACCTCGGCTTGCTCTGCACCCAAAGTAACAACACCATCTTTCGCCAGCTGCTGAATGGCTGGCACAGCGGCATGTTAGCGCTGAATCAAGCGCCACATCGCGTGGTAACGTCACCGAAGATGCCGACCTTTGCTGCGGGACATAGCCTGCTGGCGGAGATCCGCATGACCTGGCCCGAACTGGATGTATTGATTTGCACCAGCGATGAAGTTGCCTGCGGTGCCATTATGGCGTGTCATGCAGCAGGGATCTCGATTCCCAGCCAGTTAGCGATTGCCAGCATCGGAGGGGGTCCGTTAGCGGCAGTGTGTTCGCCACCGCTTACCAGCATTGTGCTGCCGTATGAAGAGATGGGGCGGACAGCGGGCAAACGTCTGCTGTCGGCGCTTAAGGGCGACGAGCCACCTGCTATCAATGAGCTGCCGGTTCAACTCAAATTGCGCGCCAGCACGCATAAGGTGTAGCGGTAAGTGCGCACCTTTTCCCAGATTCATCAAATCCTTATCAATTCTAAGGCATTGATAACCCTTTTACGGATCATGTTTTTAACTATAATGATCCGACTGCTTACGCGGCACACCCAGTGAGGTAGTGCTGCAAAACACTAAATGGAGAGGAAGAACATGAGTTATTCACTGCCATCCCTGCCGTATGCCTACGACGCACTGGAACCGCACTTCGACAAGCAGACGATGGAAATCCATCACACTAAACACCACCAGACCTACGTTAACAACGCTAACGCCGCGCTGGAAGGTACCGAATTCGCCAACCTGCCGGTAGAAGAGCTGATCACCAAACTGGATCAGCTGCCAGCAGATAAAAAAGGTCCACTGCGTAACAACGCGGGCGGCCATGCCAACCACAGCTTCTTCTGGAAAGGTCTGAAGCTGGGCACCTCGCTGCAAGGCGACCTGAAAGCAGCAATCGAAAAAGATTTCGGTAGCGTTGAAGCTTTCCAGGCTGAGTTTGAGAAAGCCGCGACCACTCGCTTCGGCTCAGGCTGGGCGTGGCTGGTGAAAAAAGGCGACAAACTGGCTGTGGTTTCTACCGCAAACCAGGACAGCCCGCTGATGGGTGAAGCCGTCGCTGGCGTTTCAGGTTTCCCAATCATCGGTTTAGACGTGTGGGAACACGCTTACTACCTGAAGTATCAGAACAAACGTCCTGATTACATCAAAGCATTCTGGAACGTTGTGAACTGGGACGAAGCTGCAGCGCGTTTTGCTTCTGCTAAATAAGTTCTGGCTAACGCCCGCAATATAGGTAACCGGTGGAGTTGTTCACCGGTTTTTTTTCGCTTTAATTAAACCATTCCTAAACGACGCGGATATTTTTCCGCACGATTATTACGCTGCGAAAGCTATTAACCTGCCGTTGATAATTTGGGGCATATAGTAGCGATAATTTGTCTCGCAAAGCCTAAATAATCATGTCTATTATCACAACTTCTGTGACGAATAATGATTCGTCAGCATCACTGTTTTTGCCATTAATTAGTGGGAAGTTCAGACCGGATAAATTATGGAATAGCAGTAGTTTCCGCACAAAATTTGCCTTAAGGTCGTTGGTATTTCCTATTACTACCTTCAGTTACCTTAATAAATTAGCGAAGTTACCAGCGCTGCCGCAATTATTGAGCCTACAAGGCCTGCTGCCGGCCAAACCTCATCGTCCCTACTTGCGCGCAGGTTTTAGCGTTGCGCAGCGCGCGCAGGCCATCATCGATCACTATATGTTGATGGACCAGCTGGATAACGCAACCTTGCGCCAGCTTTTGCAGAGTCCGGGCGACAATTTGCTGGCCAATTTAAGCGGCAAAAATGATGAGTCATTTTTGATTTATTGCTGTCCGGGCCGCTTCGACCGTGAAGGTGAAATTACACTGGAGTTGCGTTACGAAACCCAGTTAATTGCGTCTCTCTCGTTCTCTATTATTGGTGAGCGCCAGAAGCGCACCTTATTAATCGGTGGTTTACAGGGGCCGCGTAAACATATCTCTAACGATGTGATTCGCGATGCCACGAAAGCCGCACACGGCGTATTCCCAAAACGTCTGCTGATGGAAGCCGTATTTAACCTGGCGGAGCAGTGTGGCGTAGAAGCGATAACTGCCGTTGGTGATACCACACACGTGTTCCGCAGCCTGCGCTATCGTCACAGCAAGAGCGACAAGTTTTTTGCGAGCTACAGCGAGTTTTGGCTATCTCTGGGCGGGGTGATGCGGTCGGATGAGCTGTTTATGCTGCCTTTGCGCGCAGAGCGGAAAGAGTTGGAAGAGATTGCCAGCAAGAAGCGCGCCGAGTACCGCCGTCGCTATGCCTTGCTGGACAGCCTAAATGAACAAGTTCATCAGGCGGCAGGCATCCAACGCGACGTCTCACACGCCGCGTAAGTCATGATTAGAACGGCTGCTTCGCGTAGCCGGTCATCACTTTTAGTCCCATCTCACGTCCGAGCGCGGTCATTGGGTGCACTACCACCAGGCCGCGCACACTTTTCTTGAATGCGCCCATGTTGGCCTGCTCTTTTTTGGTAATTTCGCGGCTAAAGCCCAGCTTCTGCAGCTGTTGCGCTTCTTTGCTTAGCTTCTCTGTACGTACACCACGCAGGCGCTCAATTTCCAGCTCCAGCTTCTCTTTTTCACGCAGCAGCTCTCCGAGCTTTTCGGCATCGCCAGACGCTAACAGCGGGGCTTCTTTGCGGTTGAGTGCGTCCAGCTGATCGCTGAGAAGTTTGATCTCGGCTTTTTCTTTTTCTTTCATTGGGGGAAACTCGTTAAGGAAAACAGGGAAAGGATACACAAATCTGCGCCGTTTTGCAGCGTGGAGCGTAGGGGGCGCATTCATGCGCACCTGGTCACCATGAATGGCGACCCTACAGTGGTTTGGCGAGGTTTTCGTAGGGGGCGCATTCATGCGCACCTGGTCGCCATGAATGGCGACCCTACACCACCGGCTTTTTAAACACCTGTTTGTGCGAGATGCGGGAAATCAGCTCGGTCAGCGACAGCACCATGGTTGATCGTACCATTTGCAGATAACGCTGCTGCTGCATTGACCGGAGTTGATCGTCATCGCGGTTGAAATCCGGCTGCGGCGGCCAGGCGACCACGCAGTGCAATTCGCCAAACGGTCCAAGGATCTCATCGTCAGTAAAACGATAATCGCTGATGTCATGATTCAGTTCCTCGCGCAGCGCCAGCAGCAGTTCACAGTCTTCATACTCATGCCGGTTGATGACGCCAAGGCCGTAAATCAACTTGAGACGAACGGAGAGTTCGCCCAGCGGACCATCACCGAGCAGCAGCGGTTCTACCGCATATTTAACCGCGTAATCGTCCTTACGAAACACTTGCAGCACCAGCAGGTTAACCGCTTCGGTCAGCAGTTCAACGGCGGCGATCAGAAAGCTTCTCACCGAACGACCGGCATTCAGGCGCTCAAGCACCCGGTTTTCAAAAGCCTGCTTCTCTTCCATTATTGCCTGCATCGTTCAGCTACCGCCAACGGGCACGAAGACGTGCCCGAGTTAACCACTAAAGGGCGCGCATTATGCCATAGCGTTGTAAGCGCTCACCACTGAGGTGACCACATCGCTATTGGCATCCAGGCCGGAAATCTCAGCCAGCGTGGCCTGCGGGCCTTTTTCTGCCAGCAAAGCGACCAGCTCTTGCGCTTGCGGATCGGCTTCGCTGCGATAGTGCATCGCGGCGGCGATGCCCTGCACCAGATTGTCGTGAGACAGCTGATACTCCAGCGTGCCCAGCGTTGGCTTGATCAGGCGATCGCCCGCACTCAGCTTACGCAGCGGCTGACGGCCAACGCGCTCAACGTCATCTTTCAGGTAGGGGTTTTCGAAACGACTGAGGATCTTCTGGATGTAAGCCGCATGTTTATCGGCTTCAAAACCATAGCGCTTAATCAGTACCGCACCACTTTCCTGCATGGCACCTTGCACGATGGCACGGACTTTCTTATCCAGAATCGCATCACGAATGGTCGCGTGACCTGCAAGTTGGCCGAGATAAGCGGTGATCGCATGGCCGGTGTTGAGGGTGAACAGCTTGCGCTCAACGAATGCCATCAGATTATCGGTCAGTTCCATGCCTGGGATATTCGGCAGCTCGCCTTTGAACTGGGTTTTATCAACAATCCACTCGCTGAAGGTTTCAACGGTGACTTCCAGCGGATCGGTGGTGCCGGCTTCTGACGGCGGGACGATGCGGTCTACCGCAGAATCAACGAAACCAACGTGCGCTTCTACCCATGCGTGATACTGCTCTGGCAGGGCTTTCAGCACGTGCTGTTTCAGCTGGCTGGTACCGCGCACCATATTTTCACAGGCGATGATATTTAGTGGGCGGACGTTACCGCTGTCGCTGCGTTTGGCCAGACCTTTAGCCACGCCACCGGCGATGCGTTCCAGAATTTGCGGACCAACCGCAGTCGTCACAATATCCACTTCAGCAATCAGCGTAACGATATCGTCGCTGGTGCTGTTTACGGCGCTAACGCCTTTTACGATTTCGACTTTCGCCTGCTCGCCAACCACATGAACCGGATACTCATGACGGGCGTTAAGGGCATCAAGCACCACCTGATTGACGTCAGCAAACACCAGCTCGATTCCGGCATCTGCCAGCAACTTACCGATAAAACCGCGACCGATGTTACCTGCTCCAAAATGTAACGCTTTCATAAATTTGACCCATATCAAATGACGAAAGGGCGGGCAAGTCCGCCCCGGAAATGTGGGACGGGCTTACCCGCCCCAGGGAAGGTAAAACGTGCTGTTACGCTTTAACGGTGCTGCCTGAGAGCAGATCCAACACGTCCTGCACGCTGGTGGTGTTTGCCAGCTTCTCAATCACGCTGTCATCGTCCAGTGCGTTGGTCAGGCTGGTAATCACCTGAATGTGCTCATTGTTACGAGCGGCGATACCGATCACCAGACGCGCTACATCTTCTGACTCTTCGCCAAACTGTACACCTGCCGGATACTGGCAGAACACCACGCCGGTTTTCAGCACGCGATCTTTCGCTTCCACGGTACCGTGCGGCACAGCGATCGACTCACCCAGGTAAGTTGGCGTCAGCTTCTCGCGTTCCAGCATCGCTTCAACGTATTCCGGCTGGACGTAGCCGCCTTTCACCAGCTGCTCACCGGCAAAACGAATCGCCTGCTCTTTATGCGTGGCGCTCAGGCCGAGGAACACGTTATCTGCGCCCAGTTTGAACAGGTGCGCGTTGCCTTCGTCGTAGCTGTCCGCCAGTGTGGTCTGCACGGTTTCACGATGTGCTTCACTGCGATTAGCGGCAACCAGACGTTCAGTCAGATTGCTGTACAGCGCGCTATCAAGGAAGTTGTTCAGCGAAATATGCTGCGCCTGTGGCGCCTGGCGCATCGCACGTTCCGTCAGATCGCGGTGGGTAATCACCAAATCGACATCGCCCGGCAGCGAGTTAATCGCGCTGTTAGTGACAGAGATATTGCTCAGGCCGGCGTCCTGCACTTTCTTACGCAGCACACCTGCACCCATCGCACTTGAACCCATACCGGCGTCACAGGCCACGATGATTTTGCGCACGTGGTTCAGGTCAACGCTCATGGCATCGCCAGCGACCGGTGAACCCGCAACGGCCTGGCCTTTTGACTGCGCTTTCATATCTTTCATGCGCTGAGTCGCGGCTTCGATATCGTCATCTTCTTTCACTTTGCTGGTTTTCAGCAGGATTGAAGAGACCACGAAGGAGACAGCAAAGGCTGCGATAATTGCCGCAATGTTAGCGAAGTAGGCACCTTTTGGCGTCATCGCCAGTACCGCCAGGATGGAACCTGGAGATGCTGGTGAAACCAGACCTCCGTTCAGCAGCGTCAGGGTGAACACGCCAGTCATACCACCGAGGATAACCGCCAGCAGCAGACGCGGCGCCATCAGCACGTACGGGAAGTAGATTTCGTGGATACCACCGAGGAAGTGGATAATCGCTGCACCGCCTGCAGATTGTTTGGCGCTACCGCGACCAAAAATCATGTAGGCAACCAGCACGCCCATACCCGGACCTGGGTTGGCTTCAATCAGGAAGAAGATTGATTTGCCCGCCTCGCTCGCCTGCTGGATACCCAGTGGAGAGAAGATACCGTGGTTGATGGCGTTATTGAGGAACAGGATTTTCGCCGGTTCAACAAAGATGGAGGTCAGTGGCAGCAGGTTGTTCTGCACCATCAGGTTCACGCCAGCGGCGAGAATGTGTGACAGACCTTCAACCAGTGGACCGATCGCCAGGAACGCCAGCAGCGCCAGCAGCATCCCGATGATACCGGCCGAGAAGTTGTTAACCAGCATCTCGAAGCCGCTTTTGATCTTGCCATCTACTACGCGGTCAAAGGATTTGATCGCCCAGCCGCCCAGCGGACCGGCAATCATTGAGCCAAGGAACATCGGCATATCGGCACCGACGATCACGCCCATGGTGGTGATTGCACCCACCACGCCACCGCGATCGCCGCCTACCAGACGTCCACCGGTGAAACCAATCAGCAGCGGCAGCAGGTAAGTAATCATTGGGCCGACGAGTTTCGCCAGCGTTTCGTTTGGAATCCATCCGGTTGGGATGAACAGCGCAGTGATGATACCCCAGGCGATAAACGCACCGATGTTAGGCATCACCATATTACTCAGAAAGCGACCAAAGCTCTGAACCTTGACCTTTACTGATGAGGACATAAACCCACCCCTTATTGAGACGCGCTGCAATAAGAGAGCGCGTTTGTTTTTGTTTGAACGTTACGGCGGGGGCCGTGGCATTACTGTATGCAGGCGGACTCTAGCACTAGTTTATTACGCTGCGTAGAGCACGGGCTTAGTGTGATGCAGATCACGCTAATTTGGGGTGGTGAGGGGGCTATAAGGTGACATCGATCACAAAAAAGAGCTGTAAGAAAGCAACGATGACGGATTTTTAAGCAAAACAAGGTGATGAATGTGACTTGAATCACCTTTTATTGGCGTTGGTTTGTTGTGTAAATGTGATCTTTATCACAAACAATTTGTGGTCGAAAATGCGTCAGATCACACTATCGTGCAGCAGAAAAGCGCGCTGTAAGGAAGTGACGAAAATCTGAAAAGAGGTGAACCCATCAGGAGACGAGAAAGGGCGGGTTGTAGGGCCGCCCTTTATGGCGTAATGCCACTGACTTAAGCAAAAAAAGGGCTTTTTATGCAGGTGCGCATGAATGCGCACCCTACGAAAACCCGGCTATATCCACGTAGGGTCACCATTCATGGTGACCGATTCACGCTTAACTAACGGGTATTACGCCATTTATGGCGACCCCGGAAAATGACTCAACGTTTTACAAACCGCCTTGCACCGCGTTTTGCGCTTGTGTGAGCGCCTGCGCGTTACTGGAAAGATTGCTCATTAGCGTGTTGTACTGCGTCGCCTGATCCTGCGTTGGGAATTGCACGCCGCCGTCATTAAAGGTAACGCGTGCGCCTTGCGATTGCAGATAATCCCCGGTTTGCACTGCCGCCTGGCTTAATGCCTGCAGCTGCGGCAGTAGCGGAATCAGCGTGCTGGCCGGCTGTGTGACGACTTTAGCGAAGGCGGCATCGTAGACTTTTTTCAGATCGTCCGGCTGCTTCAGCGTGGCTTTGCTGCTGTCGGCCTGCATTTTGGCGCTCTGAATCTGCTGTGTCAGCACACTCAAATTACTGCTCGCCTGGCGCAGGCTGTCGCGGCGGGTTAAATAATCCTGCGGTACACGAATCGCGGCCAATTCATCGACAACGGGACGCATACCTTGATCAATTGCCTGGTTCGCCTGCTGTGAGAAGCCATACAGGATGGCGTAATCGCTGGCGTAGTTACCGAAGGTCTGCTTCTGGTTTTCACTCAGGCTGGGCAGATGCTCGCCGCTACGCATCACGGTATTTTGAAGGAAATCACTGAAAGCTTTACGCTGATCGCCCTCTTTGTCGCCACAGGCGGTGAGTTGCAACACCACCAATGCGCTGACCATCAGCATGCCGGTACGCATCCAGATGCGGGATAATCCTGACGCCATAATTCAACTCCTGTGATAATGGCTTTATCCCATCCTATTCCAAGCCAATGCTCGAATTATTCGGGATTAAAATTTTTGCGAAAATGGTCCTAAAGAATAGTGCAATGGTCTGGTGTGTACAACGGGCGCACCGGGCAAATTAAAACACCAGCGCCTGTCCATCTTTGCGGCTTTCCGTTGCGGCGATATAGAAGCCTTGTGGATCGCGAACAATCGCCTGCGCGCCGCCGAAGTTATAGCCGAGAAGGGGATCTTCGAGCGTGATCAGATGCCCCATTTCACGTAATTTCGCCAACACGTTGCGATCGATACCCGGTTCGACCACCACTGAACGCCCTTGCTCAACGCGCCAGCGCGGTGCATCAATCGCCGCCTGCGGGTTTTGTTTATGCTGCATGATGCGTAGCGCCAGCTGCAGATGGCCTTGCGCCTGCATTGGACCGCCCATCACACCAAACGACATCAGCGGCTGTCCCGCAGCATCTAAAGCAAACGCCGGAATAATGGTGTGGAACGGACGTTTACCGCCTGCCACCACGTTTGGATGTTGCGCATCGAGCGAGAACCCACAGCCGCGGTTTTGCAGACTGATGCCGGTGCCTGGCACCACCACGCCCGAGCCAAAGCCCATAAAGTTGGATTGTATAAAGGAAACCATCATGCCACTGGCATCGGCGGTGGAAACATAGACCGTGCCGCTCTGCTGCGGTGCGCCAAAGGTAAAATCTCCGGCTTTATCAGGATCGATCAGCTGTGCACGTTGCTGAAGATAGCGATCGCTCAACAGCAGTTCGGCAGGGAATTCAAGGTGATCGTAATCGCTGACGTAGCGATCCAGATCGACCAGCGCCAGTTTCATCGCCTCAATAGAGAGATGCAACCACGGCACCGAATCCGGCGTATAGCGGCCAATATCCCATTGCTCGAGAATGCCCAGCGCAATCAAGGTGGCGATGCCCTGGCCATTGGGGGGCAGTTCCTGCACCGATCCACCGGCAAACGGACGCGACAGCAGATCAACCCAATCGGCGCAATGGTTATCCAGGTCAGACATACTGAGGGATGCGCCGTGCTGTTTGGCAAACGCCACCATCTTTTCGGCGAGTTCGCCGCGATAGAAAGCTTCGCCACGCGTTTCGGCGATTTTTTGCAAGGTAGTGGCTTGCGCCGGATTACGGAAGAGCTCACCGGCGCGTGGCGGCCGGCCATCGGGCGCAAAACACTCGGCGAAGCCGGGTTGATCTTTCAGTTTGTTATAGCCGCGCTGCCATAGGTGACCTATCAGCGGCGAAACCGGGAAACCTTCACGTGCATACGCTATCGCCGGCTGTGCCAGCGTGGTGAGCGGCAGGGTGGCAAAGCGTTCAGCCAGGGTTACCCAAGCCGATACCGCGCCAGGCACCGTGACGGATTCCCAACCGATTTCCGGCATCGCGTTATATCCGGCGAAACGTGCTGGGCTCCATGCCGCCGGTGAACGTCCTGAAGCATTCAATCCATGCAGCTGTTTGCCATCCCAGATAATGGCAAAAGCATCGCTACCGAGGCCGTTGCCCGTCGGCTCTAACACCGTGAGCGCCATTGCGCTGGCGATTGCGGCATCTACCGCATTGCCACCCTGTTGCAGCATGCGAATACCTGCCTGTGCTGCAAGCGGCTGCGAGGTAGCAACCGCGTTGCGGCCCATCATGGGTACGCGGTGTGAGGCATAGCTGGCGGTAAAATCCAAATCGCTCATAACCCTTTCTCTTTGCGTCATGCTGGTGCGGGAACGCTGCAGCGCTGTGCAGCACCATGAATGTGGGGGATAAGTGTTTAATAATAAGTCAGATAATTCATGCTGATAGCGAATTGGCACTTTTTTTGAATAGATTTTAATCAAGGCACTGCTTAACGCTACTGACTCGTAGTTTTAGGCACTGGTTGGGTAGCAAGTGCTGGTGGGTCAATCGGTTATGATGATCGATCGGGTAATGGCATAAGAAAGAATAAAAAATAATCAGGAATCAAGCAGCAAAGTCGGGGATCTGACCCATACTTAGAAACCCGGACAATTGTTGCATTGCCCTGGCATCTTTTTGCAGTGCACAACAGGCTGTGTCCCGCATCGGTTTAATAATAACTCCGCGATACAACCTAAACGGGTCGGTTTCAGCACCATTTGGTGCTTACGTCTCTACTTTCACGTGCTTCATAGTGAGTTTTTAAGGAGTTCTCTATGGAATTTAAAGATCCAATGGTCGAGTTGCTCAGCAGCCTTGAGCAGATTGTTTTGACACGTGATGCTCAGCCTTCCGTATCAGAAATTACACTCAATCAGGCTTCAGTTCCCGAGCCGCAGCGTTTACGCGAGATGACCGGCATGCAGGTGGATGAATTCGCCCGCGTGATGGGGGTGAGCGTCTCGTCAGTTAAAAGCTGGGAGGCGCAACGTACGCGCCCTTCCGCTACGGCGCGCAAACTGATGAAGCTGCTGCAAGCAAACCCCTATCTGGGGCGTCAACTGCTGGAGTAACACCAGGCTTTTTTTGGTGCTCCAACCCGCCTAAACGGCGGGTTTTTTAATTTACGTCGCTATACTTCGCCGCCTGTTTCACGAACCAGCTTTCCGGCACGCTGTGCGGCGGCTGTGCTAATTGAGCAAGACCCTGCTTAATTGTCTGTTCCGCCTGCTGCCACAAATGCCGATCCCCTTCGCGCAATAGTTGAATCTGAATCTGTTTTTCAACCAGATAGACGCGGGCAAAGTGAGCATCGTATTGCACGATGGCGCGGGTGTTATCGATGATATCGGCCAGTTTGATGGTTTGCGCCTCGGGTGAGGCCGCAGCGGTATGACGAAAATGCGCCAGCTTACGAGCGGCACGATTTTTTGCGGCGGGCTGCTCGCTGTCAGTGAGCATATCCACCAGTTCAGCCACCCGCGCGCCGAAATGACGTTCAATGTCTTCTAAAGTGGTGGGGGTATCTTCAACCGTATCATGCAGCCAGGCGGCGGCAATCATCTGTTCGTCATCGGTAACGCTCCGTACCAGTTCGGCGACGGCAGCGGGATGAACAATGTAAGGTTCATCCGTATATTTACGGCGCTGGCCCGCAGCAGCATGCGCTTCTGTGGCATAACGGCGCGCTTGCTCTTCCAGTGAATCTCGCATATTCCACTCTCCCAGAGAAAGATTGCTTGCAATTATCTAGCGCGCTATCTATATTGAACCTCATGAACAGTAATCAAGATGACAAAAAAGTGAAGCAGGCGCCACTTCAGTTAGATCAGCAGCTCTGCTTTGCGCTGTACTCGGCGAATCTCGCGATGCACAAAGTCTATCGTCAGCTGCTGTCAACGCTGGAGATTACCTATCCGCAATATCTGGTCATGTTGGTGCTGTGGAATCAGGATGATGTCACGGTATCGGAGATTGGCGAGCAGCTGTTTCTTGATTCGGCAACGCTGACGCCGCTATTGAAACGTCTGGAAAGCGCCGGCTTATTGCGCCGCCAGCGTTCACGTCAGGATGAACGCCAGGTGGTGGTAACGCTAACCGATGAGGGGCGTGCGTTACGTGCCAAAGCCGCAAGTATTCCGGAAGCCATTCAGTGCGCGACCGCCTGCGATGATGATGCGATGGCGTTGCTGAAAGGCCAGTTGGACGATTTGCGCGACAGTTTGTCTCGCGCTAAGTAATTCGGGAAGTCGCTGTCTCGACATCCCACACCATGAAGTTCAGGCTTGCGCATAATAAGTAGTGCGCGATTATATAGCGAATTAATGAGGTTATTATGTCTTTAGAGAAAGTTGTTTACACTGCAAAAGCTAAAGCTACCGGTGGTCGTGATGGTCGTGCTACTTCTTCAGATAACGTGCTGGATGTAAAACTGGGCGTGCCAAAAGAGATGGGTGGCGCAGGCGGCGAAGTGACTAATCCAGAGCAGCTGTTTGCTGCGGGTTATTCGGCGTGTTTCCTTGGCGCGATGAAATTTGTTGCCGGCCGCGATAAAATTACCATGCCAAAAGAGGCGTGGATTGAGGGTGAAGTGGGCATCGGCCCGATCCCGAACGGTTTCGGTATTGAGGCCAAACTGAATATCCATCTGCCAGACATGGATGCTGCCGAAGCACAGAAACTGGTTGATGCGGCGCACATTGTTTGCCCTTATTCCAATGCTACGCGCGGCAACATTGACGTAACGCTGAATATCATCAACTAATTGATGTTGATAAAATAAAAGGCTCCTGCGGGGGCCTTTTTCACGTCTGAATAAAACGCCGATTGGTCCGATGAAAAAATTTTTCTGGTCTAACCATTGGTTAAATGTTCTACTGCTCCGCTTCGCGTCATCGCCCTATCGCCAATCAGAATCGTCCCGATCCTGCACGTTGCGTCACGCTTTTTCCGCGGTTTAGCGAACTCTACTGCCTTTAAATAGTCACATAACGGTTGATACAACGACACCAGGTCGGGAATAAATATTTTCATGAATTATATTAAAAGTTTAACGCAGCAAAAGCTGTCACTGCTGCTTGCTTTGTATCTCGGCATCTTATTGAATTTGCCGATATTTTATCGCCGTTTTGACGGTTTTCTAACCCAATCGACGCTCTCTAACTGGCTCTCTGCTGCCGCGGAAGTGATGGCGGCCGTGTTGCTGACTTTCTTCCTGATGCGCTTGCTGTCGCTGGGCGGTAAATGGGCTTATCGCGTTCTGGCCAGCCTAATTGTGGTGATTTCGGTTGCTGCAGCCTATTACATGGCGTTCTTCAATGTGGTGATCGGCTACGGCATCATTGCTTCGGTGATGACTACCGATGTCGATCTCTCTAAAGAAGTGATTGGCCTGCGTTTCGTGCTGTGGATGGTGCTGGTGAGTGCGCTGCCGCTGTTGCTAATTTGGAGTAATAACCTTAGCCAAACGCTAATCGAACAGTTGAAAACGCCGGGTCAACGTCTTAAACCCGTCGTGATTCTGTTGCTGAGCGTGGCGCTGGTGTGGCTGCCTATTCGCTATTTTGACAAGTTGCAGAAAGTTAACGAAGAGATCACTAACATCGATTTGCCGAGTTACGGCGGGGTCGTGGCGCACTCCTATCTGCCATCAAACTGGATCGCGGCGCTAGGACTGTTCGCCTGGACCAAAGTGGATGAAGAGTGGGATGGCAAAGAGCTGCTGGATCCGGCGAAGAAGTTTACCTACGTTGCGCCACCGGGCATTGACGATACTTATATGGTGTTTGTGATTGGTGAAACCACGCGCTGGGACCATATGGGGATGCTGGGCTACGATCGCGACACCACACCGAAATTGTCGAAAGAGAAAAACCTGGTCGCTTTCCGCGGCGAATCATGTGATACCGCTACCAAGCTCTCGCTGCGCTGCATGTTTGTGCGCGAAGGCGGCACCATGGACAACCCAGGCCGCACGTTGAAAGAACAAAACATTTTTGCGGTACTGAAAGAGCTGGGCTTCACCTCTGAGCTGTTCGCTATGCAGAGTGAAGTGTGGTTCTACGATAATGCAGACACCAACAACTTCTCATTCCGTGAGCAGATTGGTTCTGAGAAGCGCAATCAGGGCAAAGCGGTGGATGACATGCTGTTAGTGCCTGAACTGCAAGCCTCGCTGCAGCGTTTCCCGAAAGGTAAGCATGTAGTGATTCTGCATACTAAAGGTTCGCACTACCTTTATTCCCAGCGCTACCCGCGTGATTTCGCGCGCTATAAACCAGAGTGCATGGGGGTTGATGAAACCTGCAGTAAAGCGCAGTTGATCAATGCTTATGACAACTCCGTTTTATACGTGGATACCATGCTGGATAGCGTGCTCGATCAGCTGCGTGATAAGAAGGCGATAGTGTTCTACGCCGCTGACCACGGTGAATCGATCAGCGAGAATATGCATCTGCACGGTACCCCGCGCGAGATGGCACCGCCAGAGCAGTTCCGCGTGCCGATGATTGTCTGGGCTTCCGATAAGTATCTGGCAGACCCAACCAACCGCAGCAACTTCGAGCGCTTGCAGGCGCAGCAGCGCGTAGGTAAAACGCATCGTCATGTTGAGCTGTTTGATACGATTTTAGGTTGCCTCGGTTATACCTCTCCAGATGGTGGAATTAAAGCTGCCAATAACTGGTGCCAGGCACCTGCGGGCGCACCGGCTAAAACGCTGTAATATTTACCTGGAAGCTATTGAGCAGCAGGGCTTTTTAATGCACTGCTTGCTTTCCAGGCGATCGGGCGGAATTTAGGTAAAAGGGATTGACGCTTTTTTAGCAGCGCAGTAATATGCGCCCCCATCGGCGAGTAGCGCAGCTTGGTAGCGCAACTGGTTTGGGACCAGTGGGTCGGAGGTTCGAATCCTCTCTCGCCGACCATATTTGAAGAAACCTGCTTTTATAAGCAGGTTTTTTTTCGTCTGACATTTGGACGGGATCGCTGCACCTTTCCTGAGCAACGCAGCGGGCAAACAGCAAAAACCGTAAATACACCCTTTCCGCCAGCTAAACGCTAAATACTCAGTATTATGTCCACTTTACACGCTGCACCCCACGCCAAATCGAAGCCGCACGCTTAATCCGTGACACATTCTTCTTATGACCGGTTTATGCATCATGCTGATTTCTTATGCCATTTTACTAGCAGAATCCGCTGCCTGAACGTCATAACGCACGAAGAATCGTTCAGATATTCAACATTTACCAATAACTTTTGTATGATTTTTAGCGGTGATAATCACTGTCATTTGGCTGTATAGCCAGATAATCACGCGGCATTGAGCGCTTTATCACCTTTTTTAATTTTGGCTTAGCGCCAGAAGGGTGTTTTTTATCGTTGCTTGCACTTACTCACACTCTGTGTAAATAACCCCACACTGTATTGACGTTCATTGCAACTGTTGACAAATTGATGCGTCAATCAAATGTAGAGACGGACGTGCCTGACAGATTCCACGGTGCCAGCGCAACAACTATAACCGCTCACATTTTGCTTACTCTTAATTGACCTGCCCGAACCGCATAAAAAAATCAGAGGTCGGGCGACGCACACAACATCACATCACAATGGAGCAAAACATGATCAACTCCCTGGCTAAATCCAGGATGCTGAAGGTCGGTCTCAGCCTGATTGCTATGACCGTTGCCGCTGGTGTCCAGGCGAAAACCCTCGTTTATTGTTCTGAAGGTTCGCCGGAAGGTTTCAACCCGCAGCTCTTCACCTCGGGCACCACCTACGACGCAAGCTCTGTACCGATCTACAACCGCTTGGTTGAGTTCAAAACCGGTACTACCGAGCTGCAGCCAGGTCTGGCAGAAAAATGGGATGTTAGCGCGGACGGTAAAACCTATACCTTCCATCTGCGCCAGGGCGTGAAGTGGCAATCGACCAAAGACTTCAAGCCAACCCGCACCTTCAATGCCGATGACGTCGTGTTCTCCTTCGAGCGTCAGCTCGACAAAAACAACAAATATCACGGTGTTTCTGGCGGCAGCTACGAATACTTCGAAGGCATGGACATGCCTAAGCTGATCGCCAAAATCGAAAAAGTTGACGATTACACCGTACGCTTCACCCTGACCCGTCCAGAAGCGCCGTTCATCGCCGACCTTGGCATGGACTTCGCTTCAATTCTGTCAAAAGAGTACGCCGACAACATGCTGAAAGCGGGCACGCCAGAGAAGCTGGACCTCAATCCAGTGGGCACCGGTCCGTTCGTACTGCAGCAGTACCAGAAAGATTCGCGCATTCTCTACAAAGCTAACCCAGACTTCTGGGGCACCAAGCCGAAGATTGATCGCTTAGTGTTCTCCATCACGCCAGATGCGTCAGTGCGTTATGCCAAACTGCAGAAAGGTGAGTGCCAGGTGATGCCGTACCCGAATCCGGCCGACATCGCCAGCATGAAGAAAGACGACAAAATTAATCTGATGGAGCAGCCAGGTCTGAACGTTGGTTACCTGTCGTTCAACACCGAGAAAAAACCGCTGGATAACGTGAAAGTGCGTCAGGCACTGACCATGGCGGTAAACAAACAAGCCATTATTGATGCCGTTTATCAGGGCGCTGGCCAGGCCGCGAAAAACTTGATCCCGCCAACCATGTGGGGCTACAACGACGACATCAAAGATTACGCCTACGATCCTGAGAAAGCGAAAGCGCTGCTGAAAGAAGCAGGTATGCCGGATGGTTTCTCAATCGACCTGTGGGCCATGCCGGTTCAGCGTCCATACAACCCGAACGCACGCCGTATGGCGGAAATGGTTCAGGCTGACTGGGCGAAGATTGGCGTGAAAGCCAAAATCGTCACCTTCGAGTGGGGCGAGTACCTGAAGCGTGCTAAAGCCGGTGAACACCAGACCGTGATGATGGGCTGGACCGGTGATAATGGGGATCCGGATAACTTCTTCGCCACGCTGTTCAGCTGTGCAGCAGCGAAAGACGGTTCTAACTACTCACGTTGGTGCTACAAGCCGTTTGAAGATCTGATTCAGCCAGCACGTGCTGAAGCCGATCACAACAAACGTATTGAACTGTACAAACAGGCTCAGGTAGTGATGCATGACCAGGCACCAGCGCTGATCATCGCTCACTCAACCGTGTACGAGCCAGTGAGCAAGAAAGTATCGGGTTATGTGGTTGATCCATTAGGTAAACATCACTTCGAAAACGTCGATATCCAGGAATAACCTTTCGGATTATCGCGGTGAGGGCCAGCGCTGCTGGCCCTCGGGCGACCTCTTCGTCGCCCGCACTCCGCACTTTTTTTCCGGCTAATTCTACTATTGAAGCGCTTCTTGCGTCGCGTCCGCCCATGGCTGGCTGCGAGTGTTGAGCAATGTTGTCCCCGGCGGTAACGCCATGGGAAATGTCAGAGAACCAGGCTTATGCTGCAATTCATACTCCGACGTTTGGGCCTTGTCATCCCAACGTTCATCGGTATCACGTTATTGACCTTCGCGTTTGTCCACTTGATCCCCGGCGATCCGGTCCTGATCATGGCCGGCGAACGCGGTATCTCTCCGGAACGTCATGCCCAGCTGATGGCGCAGTTTGGCCTCGATCAGCCGATGTGGAAACAGTACATCACCTACATCAATGGCGTACTGCACGGCGACCTCGGCATCTCGCTGAAAAGTCGCATCCCAGTCTGGGACGAATTCGTACCACGCTTCAAAGCTACGCTGGAACTGGGTATCTGCGCCATGCTGTTCGCGATTGCTGTCGGTATTCCGGTGGGCGTGCTGGCGGCGGTTAAACGCGGCTCCATCTTCGATCACACCGCCGTCGGCATCTCCCTCACCGGTTACTCGATGCCCATCTTTTGGTGGGGCATCATGCTGATCATGCTGGTTTCGGTGCAGTTAAACCTCACGCCGGTCTCTGGACGCGTCAGCGACACCATCTTCCTTGATGACACTCATCCGCTCACCGGCTTTATGCTGATTGATACGCTGTTGTGGGGAGAAGAGGGTGATTTCAAAGATGCGGTAATGCATATGATTTTGCCCGCTATCGTGCTCGGCACCATCCCGCTGGCGGTGATTGTGCGTATGACGCGCTCCTCGATGCTGGAAGTGTTGGGAGAAGACTACATCCGCACCGCGCGTGCTAAAGGCCTGACGCGTATGCGTGTCATTGTGGTGCATGCGCTGCGTAATGCCATGCTGCCGGTCGTCACCGTCATTGGTTTGCAGGTCGGTACCCTGCTGGCCGGTGCGATTCTGACCGAAACCATCTTCTCGTGGCCGGGACTCGGTCGCTGGCTGATCGAAGCGCTGCAACGCCGTGACTATCCGGTGGTGCAGGGCGGCGTATTGCTGGTGGCCATCCTGATCATCGTGGTCAACCTGCTGGTTGATCTGTTGTACGGCGTGGTCAATCCACGTATCCGTCATAAGAAATAAGGGGGAATCATGTCTGCTGTTGATCCCGCAAGCGTAACTGCTGCACCCAAGCCGATGACCCCGTTGCAGGAATTCTGGCACTACTTCAAACGTAATAAAGGCGCAGTCATCGGCCTGGTTTACATCGTTCTGATGCTGTTAATCGCCATCTTTGCCGATGTGCTGGCACCGCATGCCCCGGCCGAACAGTTCCGCGATGCCCTGCTACATCCGCCGGTCTGGCAGGAAGGCGGCAGCTGGAGCTATATCCTTGGTACCGATGACGTGGGCCGCGATGTGCTGTCGCGGCTGATGTACGGCGCACGCCTGTCGCTGCTGGTCGGCTGCATGGTGGTGGTGCTGTCGCTGATTCTCGGCGTGATCTTTGGGCTGATGGCCGGCTACCTCGGTGGCGTGGTCGACGCCATCATTATGCGCGTGGTCGATATCATGCTGGCGCTGCCAAGCCTGCTGTTGGCGCTGGTGTTAGTGGCGATCTTTGGTCCGTCAATCGTCAACGCCTCGCTGGCGATTACCTTCGTGGCGCTGCCGCACTATATCCGTCTGACGCGTGCTGCGGTGCTGGTTGAAGTCAACCGCGACTACGTCACCGCGTCAAGCGTGGCGGGGGCCGGCACGCTGCGCCAGATGTTCATCAATATTCTGCCTAACTGCCTCGCACCGCTGATCGTGCAGGCATCATTAGGTTTCTCCAACGCCATCCTTGATATGGCGGCGTTGGGCTTTCTCGGTATGGGGGCGCAACCGCCAACGCCGGAGTGGGGCACCATGCTCTCCGACGTGTTGCAGTATGCGCAAAGTGCCTGGTGGGTGGTGACGTTCCCTGGCGTGACCATTTTGCTAACGGTTCTGGCATTCAACCTCATGGGCGATGGTTTGCGTGATGCACTCGACCCGAAACTCAAGCAGTAAAGAGGCACCGAGATGGCGTTATTAAATGTAGATAAGTTATCGGTGCATTTCGGCGACGAAAAGACACCGTTTCGTGCAGTTGACCGCATCAGCTACCAGGTCGAACAAGGCCAGGTGGTGGGCATCGTGGGTGAGTCGGGTTCCGGTAAATCGGTCAGCTCGCTGGCGATTATGGGCCTGATTGACTATCCCGGCCGCGTGATGGCCGAAAAACTGGAATTCAATGGGCGCGATCTGCAGAAAATCTCCGAAAAAGAGCGCCGCCAGCTGGTGGGCGCTGAAGTGGCGATGATCTTCCAGGACCCAATGACCAGCCTCAATCCGTGCTACACCGTAGGTTTCCAGATTATGGAAGCGTTAAAGGTGCATCAGGGCGGCAGCAAACGGACCCGTCGTCAGCGCGCGATTGATTTGCTCGACCAGGTGGGTATTCCCGATCCGTCATCGCGTCTGGATGTTTATCCGCATCAGCTGTCGGGCGGGATGAGCCAACGCGTGATGATCGCCATGGCGATTGCCTGCAAACCGAAACTGCTGATTGCCGATGAGCCGACGACGGCGCTCGACGTCACCATTCAGGCGCAAATCATCGAACTGCTGCTGGAGTTGCAGAAGCAAGAGAACATGGCGCTGATCCTGATTACTCACGATCTGGCGCTGGTGGCCGAAGCGGCACAGCACATCATCGTGATGTATGCCGGTCAGGTGGTGGAAAGCGGTAAAGCGGTGGATATCTTCAAAGCGCCGCGTCATCCCTACACGCAAGCGCTGCTGCGCGCGCTGCCGGAGTTTGCTGCCGACAAAGCGCGTCTGGCGTCGCTGCCGGGCGTGGTGCCGGGTAAATACGATCGTCCAACGGGCTGCCTGTTGAACCCGCGCTGCCCGTACGTGACCGATCGCTGCCGCCGCGAAGAGCCGGAGCTGCGCGACATTCCTGGCCGTCAGGCCAAATGCCACTTCCCACTGGATGATGCCGGGAGACCAACTTATGAGTCTTGATAACACTCAGCAGGAATACCTGCTGCAGGCTATTGACCTGAAAAAACATTACCCGGTGAAGAAAGGTCTGTTCGGCCAGGAACGTCTGGTGAAAGCGCTGGATGGCGTGTCGTTCAACCTCGAGCGCGGCAAAACGCTGGCGGTGGTGGGGGAATCCGGCTGCGGAAAATCGACGTTAGGCCGCCTGCTGACCATGATTGAAACGCCGACCGAAGGCCAGCTCTTCTGGCACGGTCAGGATCTGTTAAAGCACGATCCGCAGGCGCAGAAGCTGCGTCGTCAGAAAATCCAGATTGTGTTCCAGAACCCGTACGGTTCGCTCAATCCGCGTAAGAAAATCAGCCAGATTCTTGAAGAGCCGCTGGTGATCAACACCTCGCTGACCAAAGCGGAACGCAAGGAAAAAACGCTGGAGATGATGGCTAAGGTGGGCCTGAAAACCGAGCATTACGATCGCTATCCGCACATGTTCTCAGGCGGCCAGCGTCAGCGTATCGCTATCGCACGTGGCCTGATGCTCGATCCCGATGTCCTGATTGCCGATGAGCCGGTTTCTGCACTCGACGTCTCGGTGCGCGCCCAGGTGCTCAATCTGATGATGGATTTGCAGCAGGATTTGGGGCTGTCCTACGTCTTCATCTCGCATGACCTTTCCGTGGTAGAACACATTGCCGATGAGGTGATGGTGATGTATCTCGGTCGCTGCGTGGAGAAGGGGAGTAAAGAGGCGATTTTCAGCAATCCGCGTCATCCTTATACCCAGGCGCTGCTGTCGGCGACGCCACGTCTTAATCCCGACGAGCGTCGCGAGCGCATTAAACTGACGGGCGAGCTGCCTAGTCCGTTAAATCCGCCGCCGGGCTGTGCGTTTAACGCGCGCTGCCGTCGCCGTTTTGGCACTTGTGTCCAGCTGCAGCCAAAACTGAAACAATATGGCGATCAGCAAATTGCCTGCTTCGCGGTAGATCAGGATGAAAACCAGCCGGTGGTTACGCCATAAATTACCGCCATACATTGTTAAAGGCTCCCTTGGGAGCCTTTCTTATTTCACCCTTAATACATGAGGGAAATTAACGGGAGAAATCATTATCCTTAAATCGGCTCTAAAACCATTACGCTATTGCATCAGTCTTTAATTGGTCCTGACTAAGATATAAAGGGTTAAGACAAATTCCTAATTTTTCCAGCATTGTGTGAGTATCATCACATCAGATTAAAATCTGCAGGTTGCAGCGCAGTGGAGTATTTTCAGTAGCTTAGGTTAAAATTGCTCGCGTGATTATTTCTGTTAATCGATATTAATTAATCGCCGTCAATAAATAATTGCACGCTTTTTGCATATCCGATTTTTCAATCATAAAGATAAAACTCTTTTATTGAATGCGGCGCTTTAATAATCAGAATTCTCTCACCGTCTTTTAATGCTTGTGATATATTCGCGGAAAATTCCCTCCCGTTTTTACAGGCTCTGATCATGAAGAATTACGACGATCTGCAGCGTTTTAAAGAAAAAACGCAGACGCTAGACATTGCTTTTAAGGATATGTCCGGCCAGTCGCAGGAAGCCGATCAAAGTCAGTGGGCGTTGCTGCGCCAATTGGCTAGCGATGATGAGTCGGAATTAGGCAGCGGTCAGCGTATCGATCTGCCGCAGCCACAACCGATTAGCGTTGATGAATTTGCCGCACCACCTGCTCAGGCTGAGCCTGCCGCTGTTGCGGCTACGTCGCGCGGATCGATTCTCGAGAGCTTAGGCGCGCCTGTGGCAGCGCCATCGGCGATCGGTTCTTCACTGTTCCCGCCAGCACCTTCCGCGCAACCGGCGCAAACGGGTGCGCCGCTGGCGCCCAAGGCCACGCTGGTTGAACGTCAGGCGACAACATCACTGTTTCCGCCAGCGAAACCTGCTGTCGCGCCTGCTGTTAAGCCTGCAGTCGCTCCGCTGGCCGCAGCGCCTATCGCGCCAGCACCCACCTTTGCCGCACCGGTAGAACCGGCACGTCCGGCAGCGCCCGCACCTTCTCGTTTTGGTGCCCTGTTCCGATCGCGCTCGGCAGAGCCTGCTAATCTTGCAAAAGAAACACCATTAAAACCGCTACTGGAGAAGATTGCGCTATGCCGTTAGTTTGTGTGTGCTCGCCAAAAGGGGGAGTAGGGAAAACCACCATGGCGGCCAACCTTGCATGGAGTCTGGCCCGCGCCGGCAGCAAGGTATTGGCAATCGATTTTGATGTGCAAAACGCCCTGCGCCTGCATTTTGGTGTACCGCTGCATGATGGCCGCGGTTTTGTTGCACGCTCTGCCGATCAGGCCGACTGGAGCCAATCCATTCTGACCACCGGCGGCAATATATTTGTTATGCCCTATGGCGATGTCACCGAAGAACAGCGTGAACGTTTTGAACAAAACCTGGTAAAAGATCCGCACTTTCTGCAGCGCGGCTTGGATACCGTGCTGAATTACCCGGGATTGGTCATTATTGCCGATTTTCCTCCGGGTCCGGGTGCTGCGCTTAAAGCCATGACCGCTCTTGCCGATATGCATGTAGTGGTGATGTTAGCGGATACCGCATCAGTCTCTTTGCTGCCGCAAATAGAAAATGACCGCATGATAGGTCAGCCGCTAAATAATAAACGTGGTCATTATTTTGTCCTTAACCAAAGTGATAACCGCCGCAATATAAGTCGTGAAGTCACAACCTTTATGCAGCAGCGTTTGGGCGATAATTTATTAGGCGTTGTGCATCGTGATGAAAGCGTGGCTGAAGCGAATGCTTCACAACAATCGGTTTATGATTTCAGTCCGGCTTCTGCCGCCGCGTTTGATATCGAATTAGTGGCGAAACGCGTGGCAAATATCCTGGATATCACCGTAGGAAATGGTGAAGTTCAGGCGCCTATCCGCAGCCATTATTAATAATGAGGCCGGTATCGGCCGCATAAAAACAATACAGCTCCTTCAGGGTGAATCATGAGTAAACTCGGGTTTTACCTGCTGCTGCTGGTGCTTGCACCCGTAGCCGCGGTAATCGTCATCACGCCTATGGACAGCCAGAAGCAATATATCTTCGGCTTGATCAGCATCGGGATGATGTTTCTACTGGGCTTCAGTAAAAGCCGCAAAATAACCGTTGTGATGGTTATCCTTTCTGCGCTGATGTCGACCCGATATATCTGGTGGCGCACCACGGAGACGCTGCAGTTTAATTCAGAGATTGAAGCAATCCTTGGGATTGGCTTATATCTGGCCGAACTCTATGTCTGGCTGATTTTAATTCTTGGCTTCCTGCAAACCACCTGGCCATTAAAACGCACCATTGAGCCGCTGCCCGATGATACCAGCCTGTGGCCGACGGTTGACGTTTATGTTCCCACCTATAATGAAAGCCTTGATGTGGTGCGAGATACCGTGCTGGCAGCGCAGTGCATTGATTATCCGCGCGACAAGCTGAAGGTCTATTTACTGGATGATGGCAAACGTAGCGAGTTTGCGGTATTTGCTGCCGACGTCGGCGTAGGCTATATCACCCGCGATGACAACAGCCACGCGAAAGCCGGTAACCTTAACCACGCCATGAAGATCACCAAAGGTGAGCTGATTTGCATCTTCGACTGTGACCACGTTGCCACGCGTACCTTCCTGCAGGCAACGGTAGGGCCGTTCCTCAACGATCCGAAACTGGCGCTACTGCAAACGCCGCACTACTTCTATTCGCCGGACCCGTTCGAACGTAATCTGCGTGCAGCGCGCAGCATTCCTAATGAAGGCTCGCTGTTCTACGGCCCGGTTCAACAGGGTAATGATAACTGGAACGCGACGTTTTTCTGTGGCTCCTGTGCGGTGATCCGCCGTAGCGCGCTGGAAGAGATTGGTGGCTTTGCAGTTGAAACCGTCACCGAAGATGCGCATACCGCATTGAAAATGCAGCGTCTTGGCTGGGGCTCCGCTTTCCTGGCGATCCCGCTGGCGGCTGGCCTGGCGACCGAACGTCTGGGGCTGCATGTGGTGCAGCGTAACCGCTGGGCGCGTGGCATGACGCAGATCTTCCGCGTCGATAACCCTTTGTTCGGCCGTGGTTTAACCTGGCAACAGCGTCTGTGCTACCTCAACGCCATGCTGCACTTCCAGTTTGGCTTGCCGCGCGTCGCGTTTTTGACCGCGCCGCTGGCGTACCTGCTGTTTAACCTGAATATCATTCACTCGTCGGCATCGCTGATCTTCGCCTACGTCTTGCCACATCTGGTGATGTCGCTGTACGTCAACTCGCGCATGAACGGCAAGTTCCGCTATACCTTCTGGGGTGAAATCTACGAAACCGTTATGTGCTTCCACCTCGTTATCCCCACGTTGCTGACCATGCTGGCACCGAAGCGCGGGAAATTTAACGTTACGGATAAAGGCGGCTTGCTCGATCAGGGTTTCTTCGATTTCCACATTGTGCGCCCGCATGTGATTGTTGCCGCGCTGCTTTCAATCGGCATTATTGCTGGCGTAGTGCGTGCCACCGCCCATGACTACTTTGGCGTCGATCCCTACGTTATTGCCCTTAACGTCGGCTGGGCGGTGTTCAGCCTGATCATTCTGATGGCGGCGATTGCCGTGGCACGTGAAACGAAACAGGTGCGTAAAACCATCCGTATTGACGTGCAGATTCCGGCGGTCATTCACTACGCCAGCGGCATCTCTTCACGCACGCAAACCAGCGATCTGTCGATGGGCGGTGCGCAACTCGATGCGCCGGACCATCGTCATGAGCAGGATGACATCGAAGAGATCGATCTGCTGTTGAAATCCGGCACCATCACCATTCCGGTAAGCAAAATTTCCGGCGATGAAGAGAGCATCCGGCTGCGCTTTGGCGATATGCCGCTGGCGCGCCGCCGTGAATTAGTGCGTGTGGTGCTGGCGCGTGCCGATGCGTGGATTCAGCCGGAGTACAAGCAGGACAACCCCCTGGTTTCCCTTGGCACCATTATTCGTACCGTCTTTGAGCTGTTCTGGCTGACGTGGAAAGATCGCCGTGAGAAGCGTAAGCGTGATAACCAGCCTGCGGTAAAAGAGGACAGCGCTGCATGAAGAATTTGACGCAAACGTTGCTGGCAAGCTCGCTGGCAACGGCGCTCGTGCTCGCGCCAGCATGGGCTGAAACTCCGGCGGTGACTCAGGATAGTGCTGCGCTTTCAGCGGTTCCACCGCCACAGGGCATGGAAGGTGCGGCCGACCAGCAGTTACAGCAAGCCGCCGGTGCGGCGCCGTATGCTCCTTCGGAGAGCGCCCCCGCGAATGAAAATGCGGCACCAGCCGCGCCTGCACCCGACATGGTGCTGCCTTCGGTCGAGCCAGGCGTCATAGCTGATAGCGGCACGGCTACGCTCAACCAGCCGATTAGCAGCACGGTTTCCGTAGCGCAGATGGGCCAGCCGCAGGGTATTACGCTCACCGGCGGTCAACTGCAATCCGGTATCGTGTTCACCTTGCCGACGGATGAAGTGATCACCAGCGCACGCCTCAACCTTTCGCTACGCGTCTCTGCGGCACTGGCGGCGCGTAACACTTCGCTGCAGCTGATGCTAAACGGTCAGCCGCTCGGCACCTTACCGCTGGGCTCCAGCGACAGCGATATCAGTGACTACCAGCTGGATATCCCGGCAGCGATGGTGGTATCGAGCAACAATCTGAGCTTCAAGATTAACGATGCCGATAAGCTGCTGTGCGAGAAAGAGAGCGCGCAGCAGTATCAGGTGTCTATTTTGCCTAAAACCACGCTGAGCCTGGAAGGTCAGCAGCTGAACATTGGCACCAGCCTGCGCAACTTCCCGCGTCCGTTTATTGATGCGCAACGCATGACGCCAGCTAGCGTTAGCTTTGGCTTTGCCACCAATGTTGCGCCGGATAGCATCAGCGCGGCTGCGCTGGTGGCATCCTGGATGGGTATTCAGTCGGACTATCGCGGCATTCGTTTCCCGGTGCTGCGCGGCGATTTGCCCGAGCACAACGGTATTCTGGTGGGGCATCCTGGCGACAAAATTGGCACGGTGACGCTACCCGCGAGCAATGGCCCGCTGCTGCAGGTGATCGATAATCCCAACAATCCTGTTTACAAGCTGCTGCTGGTGGTGGGCGCCAATGACGATCAGCTTCGCCAGGCGGCTAACCGTTTAACCACGCAGCCGCTCACTACTGATGGCAACAGCCTGAATGTGCAGCCGCAGCCGATTGGCGTGCGAAAACCTTATGATGCGCCACGCTGGATTAACACCACGCGTCCGGTACGCCTGAGCGAACTGCTGCGTAAGGATCAGAGCCTGACCACCACCGGCATCTGGCACGATGCGCTGAGCGTCAATTTCCGCGCCGCGCCTGACCTGTTCCTGTGGGATGGCGATACCATTCCGGTGGATCTGCACTATCGCTTCCCGTCCGAAAGCTGGATTGATGAGAACAACTCGTTCCTCAACGTGATGATCAACGGCACCTTCCTGCGTAACCTGACGGTGAACAAAGTGGGCTTGCTGGAGAGCGCCTGGCATCGCCTGGGCGGTGACGCGCGGCAGGAGCATTACACGCTGAAGCTCGAACCCTACCTGATTTATGGTGACAACCAGCTGGCGCTCTATTTCAACATCAAGCCGAAAGCAGATGCGCCGTGCGGCGTGCTGCTGAACAACAATATCAAGAGCCGCATTGAAGAGGATTCATGGATCGATCTGAGCCACACGCGGCACTTCACCATGCTGCCGAACCTCTCTTACTTTGTCGGCGCGTCGTTCCCGTTCTCGCGGCTGGCGGATTTCTCGCAGACGACGCTGTTGTTGCCAGAGCAACCCAGCGACGCGGAAATCGCCACGCTGCTGGATATGGCATCACGTGCCGGCAACGCCACCGGCGTTCCGCTGCTGCAGAACCAGGTGCTGTTTGGTCTGCCAAATGGCGGCACCAATCTGACTCGCCTGCAGCACAGCGATGTGTTGGCGGTGAGTACTACGCAGAACAACGACTTCAACCAACGGATGCTGGCCAATACGCCATTTGATACCAGCGGCAACACGCTGGGCGTGAAAGAGCCGACGAGCTGGGAAAAAGTGCGCGGCTGGCTGACCGGCGACTGGTATCGCCAGCAGCTGGATGCCGATCGTTACTTCTCATCGAACGAAGCGTGGCGCGGCTTTGTCAGCTATCGCTCGCCGTGGAACCGCGATCGCCTGGTGGTGATGACGGTGGCCACCAGCGATCAGCAGCTGCTACGCCTGCATGAAGATCTGCAGTCTGCGCGTATTAACGCCGGTATTCGCGGTGATACTGCCATCATCACCGATGAGAACGGCATCCGCAGCTTCCGCGTGGGGCCGCAATTCCCGAGCGGCGAAATGCCGTGGTACATGATGGTGGTGTGGTATGCCAACCAGCACTCGGTGCTGATGGCGCTGGCGGCACTGCTGCTTTCCGCGCTGGTCGGCAGCGGTGCATGGGTGATGCTGAAACGTCATGCGTGGCGTCGTCTCAACCCAAAAGTTGATAGCAAGTCCGGCAAGAAGTAAGGATAAAAATAATGAAAAAACATCTGTTAAGTGCCGGCGTGCGTCATGCTCTGATTCTGGGGGGAGCACTGGCGCTCTCGCAGCCGCTGCTGGCGGCGGAGAGCAGCAATCCCGCGCTGCAGGCGCTGTTCGATCAAGCGGCTTACTGGCATCAGAAAGCGCATGACGATCTGGCGAAAGCCTCGCTGCAGAAAGTGCTGATGGTTGAGCCAAACAATACGCAGGCGCTCTATCTGCTGGCGCTCTATTCCCAGCAAAGCGGCGGCACGGCCGAAGCGGCGCAGTGGCGTGCGCGATTGAGTGCGGCCTCGCCAAACGATGCGCATCTCACCGAGCTGGATAACGCGCGTCAGCTGCAAACCATTCCGCAGGCGCAGCTGCAGCTGGCACGTCAGCAGGCGCGCAGTGGCAACATTGCCGCTTCGTTGCAAACCTGGCGTAATACCTTCAGCGGCAATGAGCCGCCGCCGAGCGTGGCGGCAGAATATTATCTGACCATGGCGGGCGATCGCTCGCTGCTGCCGCAGGCGGTGGAAGCGCTGCGCCAGTTCTCCGCCGATCATCCGCAGGATACCGGTGCAAAACTGGCGCTGGGTAAAGCATTAACCTATCAGGAATCAACCCGCCGTCAGGGTATCGATGTGCTCGCGAGCATGGCGGATGGCAACAAAGAAGCCGATCGATCGCTGCGCCAGGCCCTGCTGTGGCTTGGCCCGCAGGCTTCAGATGCTTCGCTTTATCAAACCTGGCAGCAGCGTCATCCGCAAGACAACGCGGTGCTGGATTACTACCGTAAAAACGTCGGCGGCGCGGAGAAAGGCGCGGGCTTTACTGCGTTAAACAGCGGCGACGTCAGCAATGCGCAAAACAACTTTGAGAAAGTGCTGCAGGCCAACCCACAAGATGCCGATGCCCTGGCCGGCATGGGTTACGTGGCTCAGCGCGCCGGTCGCTATGCGGAAGCAGCGGATTACCTGACGCGCGCCGCGCAGCTGGGTGGCGATCAGAGCGATACGCGGCAGAAACAGGCCGCCGATGCGCGCTTCTATGCGCAATTGGCCACGGCGCAGCAGGCGCTGAAAAATGGCGACAGCGCGCAGGCGCTGGCATTGAGCGAACCCCTGACGCAGGCCGACGGCGAAAAAGGGATATCCGCCAAACTGTTCCGTGCCGATGTTCAGCGCCGCAGCAATCAACTCGATCAGGCGGAGCAAACCTATCGCGCCATCCTGCAAAGCGATGCCAACAACCGTAGCGCTAAAGAAGGCCTGTTCTACGTGCTGCGTCAGCAAAATCGCGGGGCGGAAGCCAATACGCTGCTGGCATCGCTGCCCGACAGCGTGCGCCAGAGCGTCGCGCCGCGCGGCAATAGCACCGATCCAATTCGTGCGCAGGCCAAGCGTGAATTAGCCGCGGGCAACAACAGCGCGGCGATTGCTACGCTAAATAGCGGCATTCAGCGCTATCCCAACGATGGCTGGCTGCGTCTCGATCTGGCGCGCATCTATCGCGCACAGGGCGATAGCATGATGGCAGCGAATATCATGCAGCCGACCCTGCGTACCGGTGCGAGCACCGCTGAACTGTACGCGGGCGCGTTAAACGCCAGTGAAAGCGGTGCCTGGCAGCAGGCGAGTATGCTGCTGTCACGTATTCCCAACGGCAGCAAAAACAGCGATATGCGCGAGCTGGCGCAGCGCGTGAATTTCAACCTGCAGATGACCACCGCCGATCAGTATCTGGCGCAGGGATCGAACGCTGCAGCGGCCAATACCCTGCGCGCGCTGGCGGCAACGCCACCGTCAAATCCGGTTGATGCCGGTAATCTGGCGCAGAAACTGGCAAAAGCAGGTGATATCACCACCGCGGTTTCCGTGGTGCGCAGCAACATGCAGCGCGGAGTGCAAGGCAACGCCGGGGATTACGCCGCACAGGTCGCGGTGCTGAATCAGGCCGGTTTGAATACTGAAGCGCAAAGCTTCCTCAGCAGTCCGGAACTGCAGGCGCGCAGCACGCCGACGCAGCTGGCGGGTATCCGCAATGGTTACGTGATCAACGAGGTCGATCGCCTGCGCGAGCAGAAACAGTACGCCGCTGCTTACGATAAGCTGGTGGGCGCGCTGCAGCACGATCCACAGAATCGCGATCTAATGTTCGCCATGGCGCGACTGTATCAATCCGGCAAGATGAACAAAGAAGCGGGCGTCGTGTATGACTACCTGATGACGCAGGACACCGCGACGCAAGACGCGCGTACTGGCGCCATCAACGTGGCGCTGGCGCAAAACGACCTCAACAAAGCCAACACCTTAACCCGCGGCCTGAATAACGCGCAGTCACCCGATCGCCTGCTGTTGCTTGCGCGCGTTGCCGAAGCTAACGGCGAACACAGCCAGGCAATGAGCTACCTGCGCACCGCGCGCGGTCAGCTGATTGGTCTGCAGGGTGCTGAAACCGGTAGCGTGCCGAGCGTGGGTGGTCTGGCCCTGGCCGATAATCCGTTTATCAATCGCGGCACCTCGCCGGTTGGCCGCTCGCCATCCAGCTATGGTGCGGTAATGCCGTGGCAGTCGGCGCCCGACGCCACCAGCAGCGCGGAAGGGGTGACGCTGGCGAGCAACACGCCAGCCATTCAGCAGAGTCAGACGCTGCGCCAAATCGACAACATGATGGACGATTTGCAGGAGAAAACCGGTACCTGGGTGCAGGGCGCGGTGCAGGTGCGCGGACGCGACGGTGAATCTGGGTTGAGTAAGTTGACCGAAGCCAAAGCGCCACTGACCTTCTCTACCGTGCCGTTTGGCGAGTCGCGTTTCGATTTCACGATGACGCCGGTTTCACTCTCAGCCGGCAGCGCCGGCGGTGATGCCTGGCGTCGCTTCGGCACCAACTCGCTGGTGCAGGGCAACGTGGTGGCGACGGGAGGAGCGAAAATTGATGACGTGCCTAACTCTTCTACTGATTCGCAATCAGCGACCGGCGTTGAGCTGAACATGGCGCTGAAGGGCGACAGCTACAAGATTGATCTCGGCAGCACGCCGCTCGGACAAGATTTGAGCACGTTGGTGGGTGGCGTGCAGTGGTCGCCGAAGCTGACGGATTTCCTGACGCTGATCCTCACCGGTGAACGCCGCGCGATGACCGACAGCCTGTTGTCGTATGTGGGTGTGGAAGACAAAACCAGCGGTAAACGTTGGGGCCGCGTAACGAAAAACGGCGGTAACGCCTTGCTGAGTTACGACAACGGTGATGCCGGCTTCTACGCTGGTGCTGGCGCGTACAGCTACCTGGGTGAAAACGTGGCGAGCAACAATAGCGTGCAGGCTACGGCCGGAGCTTATGTGCGTCCGTATCACTTCGACGATCGCGAGCTGAAAGTCGGCATGAGCCTATCGTGGATGGATTACTCGAAAAACCTTAGCTACTTCAGCTACGGTCAGGGCGGTTACTTCAGTCCGCAAAACTATGCATCCGTATCGTTCCCTGTTGAATTCAGCCGCAAGTTTGACGATCTGAAAGTGAACGTGGGCGGCTCGGTGGGTTATCAATCCTATAGCCAGGATAAAAGCGCCTACTTCCCGAACAACCCGTCTCTGCAATCACAGTTGCAGAGTTTGGCTGACCAGGGCTACGTGAAGGACGCGTTCTACAGCGGCGATAGCAAAAACGGTATTGGCTACAACCTGCATGCCGGTGCGGATTACAAGATCAACAAAGATGTCACCGTAGGCGGTCAGTTAGGCTACGACACCTTTGGTGATTACAACGAAAGTACCGCCAATCTGTACTTCCGTTACCTGTTCGGAGATTACTAATGAGTGAGCAAATCGCAGCACGCGCCAGCCATCCACACCAGCCGGGCTGGTTTGATTTGGTGAGCGTGATGATTGAAAGCATGCTGGATAATGCTGGCGAGGAAGCGGAAGGCTTCCTGCAGGGTGTCGGCGCATCGCTGGCAACACGCTATCCTTTAGCAGAAGCGCGCACCGTGCAGGATCTGGAGCGTGAGATGAATCTGCAGCTGGCCCGATTTAACTGGGGTTTTGTGCAGTTGCAGCCGCAGGAAAACGCCATTCTGCTGCAGCACCACGCGCTGCCGCAGGGTGACATTCACGTAGCAGCAGAACGCTGGCAGCTGGCGTTGAGTGCGGTACTGGCTGGCCTGTATGCGCAGTGGCTGCAAGCACAAGGCGGCAGCGCGGCAGTGCCGGTAACCCTCGAGAAGAACGACGGCGGCACGCTGCACTATCGATATCAATAGGATGCTGTGATGAAAGTGATGCGGTTCTGGCGTCAATGGATGCTGTGTTTCATGGTGATGTTTTTTAGCGCCCAGGCGGCCGCAGATGGCTGGAGTACCTACAAAAGCCGGTTTATGAGCAGCGACGGCCGCATCAGCGATACGGCAAACAATAATGTGAGCCATACCGAAGGCCAGGGCTACGGCATGCTGCTGGCGGTGGCGCACGACGATCGTGCCACGTTTGATCTGCTGTGGCAGTGGACGCGCAGCCATCTGAGCAATCCACAGAACGATCTGTTCTATTGGCGTTATACGCCAGGTGCTGCCGATCCGGTTGCGGACAAAAATAATGCGTCCGACGGTGATGTGCTGATTGCGTGGGCCCTGCAACGCGCCGCACAGAAGTGGGGCGGCGATTATCAGCAGGCGTCCGATCGCATCCAACGTGCGGTGATTAAGCTTAATGTCATCGATTATGGCGGACATAACGTGATGTTGCCGGGCGCGCAGGGGTTTAATAAAACCAGCTATGTGGTCCTCAACCCCTCTTATTTTCTGTTCGCGGCCTGGCGTGAGTTTGCCGATCATAGCCATCTGCGCATCTGGAATGAGCTGATTGATGACGGCATGGCGCTGTTAGGCGATATGCACTTTGGCAAAACCGGCCTGCCGCTCGATTGGGTAGCTTTGAACGCCGATGGTTCAGTGGCGCCGACGCTGGGTTATTCCAACCGCTTCAGCTATGACGCGATTCGTATTCCCCTAAATATCTGGTGGTACGATCCGCAAAGCCTGCGTCTGGTGCCGTTCCAGCGCGTCTGGCAAGGCTCGCCACGCCTGACCACGCCCGCCTGGTATGATGTGCTGGGAAACACACCTGCACCGTACAATATGGAAGGCGGCCTGGTTGCCGTGCGCGATCTGACGTTGAACCAAACGCGCTATCTCAATGACCGTTTGGCGCCCGATCAAAACTACTTCTCCGCCAGCCTGCAACTGCTTACCTGGATGGCGTACCAGGAGAAGCGCTAAGTCTTATTTTCCACCGGGTCGCCATCAATGGCGTAATGCTCGTCAGCTAAGCGTGAATCGGTCACCATGAATGGCGACCCTACGTGGATATAGCCGGGTTTTCGTAGGGTGCGCATTTATGCGCACCTGCATCATTCCGAATCACCGCGAAAATTCTTCTGCATGGCCATTTTTCAACTTTATCCCGGCGAAATGCGACCCTGACCTGGGATATACTCGCTGCGCATTTCATCTAATTACATGGCCAAACTGGCCCGGAGAGGTTTTGTTGCGCGTCAGTCGTTCTTTAACGATAAAGCAGATGGCGACGGTTTCCGCCGTAGCGATTGTGACCATCAGCATTTTTATTGTCGTCCAGCTGTTTCATTTTGTGCAGCAGCGCAGGATTGACTACGCCCAACAAATGGAAAATGTGGCGCATACCGTGCGTCAGCCGCTCTCCGAGGCAGTGCTAAAAGCCGACATCCCGCAAGCTGAACATATCCTTAATACTCTGAAACCGGCCGGTATTTTGTCGCGCGCTGATGTGGTGCTGCCGAATGCGTTTCAGGCGCTGCATGCCGATTTCGCGCCGGAAAAACCGGTGCCGCGCTGGGTGGCGCGCCTGTTTGAGCTGCCGGTACAAATCACGCTGCCGCTCTATTCGGTGGAGCGGTCTGGCTTGCCAAAGCCGATTGCCTATCTGGTGCTACAGGCTGACTCCTCGCGCGTTTATCAGTTCCTGCTCAGCACGTTATCGACCATGATCACCACCTATCTACTGCTGGCGCTGATTCTCTCTGTCGCCATCAGCTGGTGTATCAATCGTTTAATTGTGCATCCGCTGCGCGATATTTCGCGTGATTTGCAGGAGCTGCCGCCGCAGGCGATTTTGACGCACAAGCTGGCGCTGCCCAACAATCACCGTGATGATGAAATTGGCATGCTGATCCGCAGCTACAACCGTAATCAGCAGGTATTAGAGTCGATTCACGATGAAATGAGCCGCATGACCACCCATTTCGCCGTGACGGATCTGCCCAATCGCGCGCTGTTCCTCGCGCTGCTCGAACAGCATATGAACCAGCAACGTAACCGCCAGGCGTGGGGACTGATGGTGATTCGTATCGAGACGCTACAGGAAGCCAACGGCGTA
Source organism: Pantoea sp. NPDC088449 (assembly GCF_044753225.1). NCBI lineage: Bacteria > Pseudomonadati > Pseudomonadota > Gammaproteobacteria > Enterobacterales > Erwiniaceae > Pantoea > Pantoea sp. NPDC088449. Next base: position 185,649 of record NZ_JBIVMT010000005.1, read on the forward strand.
TTGAGCGATGAACAGCGTGATACGTTAATGCTGACGCTGGTGGAGAAGATTCGCAGCACCGTGGACGATCACGTCTTACTGGCGCAAACCGGCCCCAGCGACTTCGCGCTGTTAATGAAGCGCGCGCACAACCCGTTTCGCGCCATGCGTCTGGCGCGCAACCTGATGATTCGCCTCAATCAGCCGGTGAATCTGCAAAATCTTCAGCTGCGGCCAAATGCCAGCATTGGGTTAGCGCTTTATGAAGAGAGCACCATTTCGGCCAGCGAACAGCTCGATCGCGCGACATCGGCAATGATGTCGGCGCGTCACCAGGGTAAAAATCAGATCCTGTTCTTCGATCCCGCCCTCACCGAACGGGCGCAAAAGCGTTTAACTCAGGAACATGACATCCTGCAAGGTTTGCAGGAGGATCAGTTTTCCCTCTATTTGCAGCCGCAGATCAATATGGAAACCGGTGAACTGGCCGGCGCCGAAGCGCTGCTGCGTATGCGCATGCCGGATGGCAGCTACGGGTTATCGGAAGAGTTCATTGCCAGCGCCGAGGAGATTGGGGTGATTTCGGCGATTGGGCGTTGGGTATTTGAAGAGGCCTGCCGTATTCTCGCCGCCTGGCAGAAGCAGGGGATCAATATACCGCTCAGCGTCAATATCTCGGCGGTACAGCTGCGCGATGCCAGCATGGTGAGCCATTTGCAGGGATTGCTGGAGCGCCATCGTATTGCGCCCGGTAACTTCGTGTTGGAGATCACGGAAACCGCGCAGATTGGCGATGCTGAACAGGCGATTGCGCTACTGCGCTTGCTGCAAAAAACCGGCGTGGCGGTCGCGCTCGATGACTTCGGCATGGGCTACTCCAACCTGAATTATCTGCATCAGTTCAAAGCGCTGCCGGTGAACAAACTGAAAATGGATCGCAGTTTCGTCGCCGCGTTACCGGTTGATGACACCATGGTGCGCATTGTGGCGGCCATTGCCGACATCATTCACCTCGACGTGATTGCTGAAGGTGTGGAAACCGCCGAGCAGCGTGACTGGCTGCTGGCGCGCGGAATTACTATCGGGCAAGGCTACTTATATGCTGAAGCACTGCCTCTCGACGTCTTTAATCAACGCTGGCTCAATCCCTCCCAAACCCTTGAATAATCACCTTGGTTATTGATTTTCCTTACAAAATTAAAGCGAAGCGCCAAGCTGAAGCGTTTCAGTTCATAGTTAGAGTTTTGTAACTTTTGTAAGGAATGTTAGGGGATATTAATCTTGTTAACAGGGTGTTATTTTCCTCGCCATCGGTAAGGTTTTACGCTTCTGGCGGCTTGCCGCATGCGTTACTCCACAACAATGGCGGTGAAAACCGTCTTACTGGACACCTGTTATGAAAATCTTAAAAAGCCTCTATTTTCAGGTACTGGTTGCCATCGGCATCGGCGTCCTGTTGGGCCACTTCTATCCTGAGTTAGGCGCGCAAATGAAGCCGCTCGGCGATGGGTTCGTTAAGCTGATCAAGATGATCATCGCCCCCGTTATTTTCTGTACGGTGGTGACCGGTATTGCCGGCATGGAGAGCATGAAAGCCGTTGGACGTACCGGCGCGGTTGCGCTGCTGTACTTTGAAGTGGTCAGCACCATCGCGCTGATCATTGGTTTGGTGGTGGTCAATGTGGTGCAGCCTGGTGCGGGCATGAACGTTGATCCGGCCACGCTGGATGCCAAAGCGGTTGCGGTTTACGCCCAGCAGGCGGAGCAGCAAGGTGTGGTTGCCTTCCTGCTGGATGTGATCCCGAATAGCGTCATCGGTGCTTTCGCCAGCGGCAACATCCTGCAAGTACTGCTGTTCGCTATTCTGTTCGGCTTTGCGCTGCATCGCCTTGGCAGCGCAGGTACGGTGATGTTCAACGTCATTGAAAGCTTCTCGAAAGTGATCTTCGGCGTTATCAACATGATCATGCGTCTCGCGCCTATCGGTGCCTTCGGGGCCATGGCCTTTACCATCGGCAAATATGGCGTGGGATCGCTGGTGCAGCTCGGTCAGCTGATTATCTGCTTCTATATCACCTGCGTGCTGTTTGTGGTGGTGGTGCTGGGGCTGATTGCGCGCTTTGCTGGCTTCAACATCTTCAAGTTTGTTGCTTACATCAAAGAAGAACTGCTGATTGTGCTGGGGACCTCTTCATCTGAGTCTGCGCTGCCGCGCATGCTGGATAAGATGGAGAAGCTCGGCTGTAAGAAATCGGTGGTGGGATTAGTGATCCCAACGGGGTATTCGTTCAACCTTGATGGCACCTCGATTTATCTCACCATGGCGGCGGTGTTTATCGCGCAGGCAACCAACGCACACATGGATGTCTTCCACCAAATCACGCTGTTAGTGGTGCTGTTGCTCTCTTCTAAAGGTGCAGCAGGTGTTACCGGCAGCGGCTTTATCGTGCTGGCGGCCACGTTGTCCGCTGTGGGCCATCTGCCGGTGGCAGGTTTGGCGTTGATTCTCGGTATTGATCGCTTTATGTCCGAAGCCCGTGCGCTGACGAATCTGGTTGGTAACGGCGTGGCGACTATTGTGGTGGCGAAGTGGGTGGGTCAGCTGGACGAGAAACAGCTGAACGCGACGCTTTCTTCAGGGAAAAAGGTGAATAACGCACCAGAAACCGCCGCGTAAAAGCGCTATTTGCGTTAATTTGCCCAGAAATGCCCGCTGTCGCTTGCCCTGACAGCGGGCATTTGCATAATAAACCCCATTGATTTTTTTCCCGATTTTTTGCCTCGTTGCGCGACATCCTGACCTTCTCGTGGTCAAAGAGTCTGTTATTAAATAAACGTGGCGGCAAAATGCCGCACCGGTCACCCAGATGTGGCCGAATATGCCGCGCTAACGAGCGTTGATCTGTTTGAGTAGGGGTTCACATGCAGGGCACCAGAATTCGGCTTTTGGTTGGCGGATTGCTACTGGCAGCATCCGGTTTTGGCGTGCAAGCCGAAACGCTCCAACCCGATCCCGCCTGGCAGGAAGGCAAACTGGACAATGGTTTTAGTTGGCAGCTTCTGACCACACCACAGCGTCCAAGCGATCGTATTGAACTGCGCCTGATTGTTAACACCGGTTCACTGGTGGAGAGCGCACAACAAACTGGCTACAGCCATCTTTTACCGCGTTTAGCGATGGTGCATAACGCCGCGCTGGACACCAATCAGCAACGTGCACTGTGGCAGCAGGCCATGGATCCACAGCGTCCGCTGCCGCCCGCTATTTCGTCGTACGATTACACCCAATACAATCTAAGTTTGCCCAATAACCGTCCAGACTTGCTGAAAGAAGCGCTCAGCTGGCTGGCGGCAACCGCCGGTAAAATGACCATCAACGAGCAGGTGGTTTCCACCGCGCTGACGGCAACCGATCCCATCGCTACCTGGCCTGCCAATACGCAGGATGTGTGGTGGCGCTATCGCCTGAAAGGTTCGGCGATGCTGGCGCACGATCCGGGTGAGCAACCGCGCGCACCGGTGGATATTGCCCAGCTCAATAGTTTCTATCAGCAATGGTATACGCCCGATGGCATGACGCTGTATGTGGTCGGCAATGTTGATAGCCGCAGCATGGCGGAGCAGATCAATAAAGCCTTCTCGCCGCTGAAAGGCAAGCGCGTGGCACCTGCTGCGTTACCGACGCTCTCGCCGTTGCCGCATCAGCCGGTGAATCTGGTGAATGGCGGGATGAATCAGGATCGCCTGTCGCTGGTATGGGATACGGCATGGCAGCCGATTCGCGATTCGCAAAATCTCCAGCGTTATTGGCAGAGCGATCTGGCGCGTGAAGCGCTGTTCTGGCATGTGCAGCGCGCCCTGGCGGACAGCAAAGCGCAAAGCGTGCAGGTTGGCTTTGACTGCCGTGTGCTGTATCAGCGTGCGCAGTGTTCCATCAACATGGATAGCCCGAATGCCTCGTTGCCGCAGAACATGAATCAGGTAGCGAAGGAGCTGGCCGCAGTCCGCGATAAGGGTTTGCCGCAGGATGAGTTCGACGCGCTGATGGCGCAAAAGCTGCTGGAACTCAACAAACTGTTCGCCACTTACGCCCGCACCGACACCGATATTCTGATGGGCCAGCGTCTGCGTTCGCAGCAAAATGCGGTAGTGGACATTGCGCCAGAGCAGTATCAGAAGCTGCGCCAGACATTCCTCAGCGAAATGACGCGCGACCAGTTGAATCAGGAACTGCGCCAGCAGCTGTCGCAGGAGCTGACCATGGTGCTGATTCAGCCGCAGGGTGAGGCCGAGACTAACGTGAAGATGCTGCAGGAAAGCTGGGATAAGGTGATGAAGTTACCAGACGCACCTGCTGCGCCTGCCGCTTCGGATGAAGTCAAACCGGATAACAGCGCTGGCGCGGGGGAACAGACCGCGCCATCATCCTGATTATCAGGTCTTAGCTCTAAGCCATTCCGTTACGAGCATTGGCCAGCTGGCGAGGGGAAGATCCGCCACGCCACGGATACCAAATCCGTGGCCGCCTTTCTGGTAGAAGTGAATCTCCACCGGCACCTTGTGCTCCCGCAGCGCGCTGAAAAACACCATGCTGTTATTCACCGAAACCGACTCATCATCGGACGCGTGAATCAGCAGCGTGGGCGGCGTTTGCGCATGTACGCGCGTCTCCAGTGAATACGCCTCAATCATCTTTTGATCCGGCCAGGCGCCCAATAAGCGGGTGCGCGCGCCTTCATGCGCCAGACCTTCACGCATACTGATTACCGGATAGAGCAGTACCATCGCATCCGGGCGCGGCGAGAAGCTGTCTGCCTGATCCTGCACCGGATAAAGTTTTTCACCGAAGCGCGTACCGAGGCTGGCGGCAACGTGTCCACCCGCCGAAAAGCCCATCATCACAATGTATTTACCGTTGATGCCGCGTTGTGCTCGTTCACGCAGCACGCGCACCGCACGCTGCGCATCGGCCAGTGGCGCGTCCGGACCTTCGTGGTGACCATCATAGGGCAGGCGATAAGTCATTACCGCCAATGTGTAGCCCATCGAAGTGAAGAAAGTGGCAAGCGCGCTGCCTTCCCGATCGATCAATACCCGCTGATAACCGCCGCCCGGCGCCACCAACAGCGTAATACCGTTCGAGGTTTCCGGATGCCAGAGGGCAATTTCCGGGCAGCGCACGCCGGTGGCCGCACGGTCATAAGGTTCGTACTCTTTGGCGAGATCGACGATCTGCGGCTGAGCGCGCGAATCGCTCGCGCCTGGCGCATCACCGTTTGGCCAGATATTGATAATTTCTGTGTGCATAAGTCAGTCCTGAGCGAGTCATATTGTCATTATTCTGTTCGCGGCCGGAGTAACAGCATCCTGCTGTTATTGATTAAAACATGGTCTCTTTTGCGGCTGGCGTCCAGCCGAAAACCGCCGATTTCGCCAGTTTCGGACTATGCCTGGCGGGCGTGTTTTCGTGACATAACACATTGAATTTAAATCACTCTGATAAGCAGGGTTAAAGCGGTGCAGCGGGTAATGTTACAGAAGTGGACGAGCTAAGTGATTAGTGGAAATTGGCAGAGAAAAATACTGCGTTAAGGCAAACGTTGAGCGCGAGGTGGTTAGCAATATTGATGAATTTGGTCGTCATCAATGACGACCTTACAATATGCGTAGGGTGCGCATTCATGCGTACCCGGATTAACGCGGCATTGCGCTGAGCGGAATAATCGCACCGCGATGCTGAATTACCGTGCTGGCGGTGAGGTGACCACGCGCTGCCGCCTCTTCGGCGCTGCCCCCGGCTAAACGCAGTGCCAGATACCCGGCGCTAAAGGAGTCACCTGCGGCGGTGGTATCAATCACTTTCTCTTTCGCCAGCTTGATCGCGGCAACATCCCGCAGCGGTTCGTCGCCAACCGCCACCAGGCAGGAATCCGCACCGCGCTTAATCGCGATCTCCTGCACGCCTGCGGCACGCGTCCGGGCAATCACTGCATCCAGCGGCTGCTCGCCCCACAGCAGATCCTCATCATCAAGGGTGAGAAACGCCATATCGGTATGACGCAGCATCTCGGCGTACGCCTGCTGCGCGCTGGCTTTATCGGCCCACAGACGCGGACGATAGTTGTTGTCGAAAATTACCTTGCCGCCGTTCTGACGACAGGCGCTGAGCAGCGCCATGAGTTTGTTGCGGCTGGCGGCCGGCAAAATGGCCAGGCTGATGCCACTCAAATAGAGATAATCGTAGTGCGCCAGTTGCTGACAGATATCATCCGCCTGTGCGCTATCCAGCCAGAAGCGCGCGGCGGCGTCGTTGCGCCAGTACCAGAACGTGCGTTCACCGTGATCGTCGGTTTCGATGAAGTACAGGCCCGGCATTTTATTGTCGAGGCGCTGAATCAGATCGGTGTGAATCTGCTCCTGCTGCCAGGCGGCGATCATCTGATCGCTGAAGCTATCGGTGCCAAGTGCGGTGACGTAATCGACACGCAGTTGCTGAGGATCAGACTGGCGTGCCAGATAAACCGCCGTGTTCAGCGTATCCCCGCCAAAACCGCGTTTGATGTTCTCACCTTTCTCGGACAGCTCAATCATGCATTCGCCGATGATGGCGATGTTCTTCTGCGTCATGGTCTTCAGCCTATAGTGAATTTCGCATTAGTCTCGCGTCTGGTATGGCAGTCGTCAATGCTTTTTAAAACGATGTTTTGATTTAGCTTAAGGCGGTAAACTCATCCTGCTGCGGTGATTTAACGGTCAAAGCGCGTTTTGTTTTGCCGATTAAGCGCGAAGCACGCTGCTACACTCAACGATTCTTGGGACTAATGAGATTGATAAAGTTATCCCTGCGATCGCCGATACTTGCCGCTGAGATGCTATTTGCAGGCACTCGACACCAACCAGGAAAAAACCATGGTGATGAAGAATTTGAGTCATCGGCTGCCTGTTTCAAATGAACTGGAGCAACAACAGGAAACGCGTTTCTTCTGGCAGCAGTGCCAACGATTCTATACTTTCCAGCCGATTTATCAGGTCTCAGGCCGCTTGCTGGCCATTGAATTACTGACGGCGGTGACCCATCCCTCCGCGCCAGAAAAAAGGTTATCGCCCGAAGACTATTTCGAAGCCCTGACTATCTCGCAGCGGCTGGGTGTCGTCCAGGAGCAGCTGGAGCTCCTGGTAAAATGGTCACACTTTTTCAGTCAGCGTCAGCTGGTGGCGTCGGTGAATATCGACGGCCCAACGTTGATGGAAATTGAGCAGCATGAATTGATTCGTACCTTAATCGCGCAGTTACCATGGGTACGTTTTGAACTGACGGAGCACCACGCGCTGCCGCAGGAAGAGATGGTGGCGAAGATGCCGGAACTCGGTCCGCTATGGCTGGATGACTTTGGCTCTGGGATGGCGAACTTCTCTGCACTAACCGAACTGCGCTACGACTACATCAAATTATCGCGCGAACTGTTTATGCTGCTGCGCGCCAGTGACGAAGGCCGTTCAATGTTCTCCATGCTGCTGGCGTTAATTAACCGTTACTGCAACGGCGTTATTGTGGAAGGCGTGGAAACCGAAGAAGAGTGGCAGCAGGTGCGCAGCTCCCCCGCGATGGCGGCGCAGGGCTATTTTTTCTCGCGTCCGGTGCCGTTTAGCGAGCTGGAACACATGGCACTTGAGCTTCCCTGATCCCCTTCTCCAAGGTCTCGACTATCCTTAGTGAGACGTGGAAGGGCATGGAGGAAGCAATATGTCACGTACTCGAAAGATCCTGAGCTGGGTGGTCGGGATTTTTTTGTTATTGGTAGTGTTGATTGTGGTGATCATCGCCACCTTTGACTGGAATCGTCTCAAACCAACGATTAATCAAAAAGTTTCAGCCGAACTGAATCGTCCTTTCGCCATTCGCGGCGATCTTGGCGTGGCTTGGGTGCGCAACCGTGAAGAGCCTGGCTGGCGCAGCTGGGTGCCATGGCCGCAGGTGCATGCTGATGATGTGATGCTCGGTAATCCGCCGACCGTTCCGGATGTCACCATGGTGCACTTACAGCGGGTAGAAGCGACTATTGCGCCGCTGGCGCTGCTGCATAAGCAGATCTATCTGCCGTGGATTAAGATGCAGCAGCCGGACGCACGTCTGGTGCAGACCGCCGACAAAAAGAACAACTGGACCTTCGATCTTGCCAGCAGCGGAAACAGCGATGCAAATGCAGCGCCTTCTGCCTGGTCATTCCGCCTCGATAACATCTTGTTTGATCAGGGGCAGGTGCAGTATCGCGACGCCATCAATAAAGCCGATGTTACGGTGACGATCAATCCGCTGGGGAAACCGGTCCCCTACGCGCAGGTTGCGGGCGGTAACGACCAGCAAAAAGGGGCGGGTGATTTTGTCTTCGGCTGGAAGGCGAGCGGCACCTACAACAACCAAAAACTGGATGGCGACGGTAAAATTGGCGGCATGTTATCGCTGCGCAGTAAAACCACGCCGTTCCCGCTGCAGGTGGATGTCCGCAACGGCAGCACGCGGGTGCGCCTTGATGGCACCTTGCAGGATCCGCTCAATCTCGGGGGGCTGGATGTGCGCCTGCGCTTCTCCGGCGACACGCTGGCGAATCTGTATGGCCTCACGGGCGTGCTGTTGCCGGATACGCCGCCGTATGAAACCGATGGTCATTTGATTGCGCGCTTCAACGAGGATAAAGGGCCGCTGTTCCGCTATGAGAAGTTCAATGGTCATATTGGTGACAGTGATATTCACGGCTCGCTCATTTATCGTCAGGGCAAACCGCGTCCAACGCTTACCGGTGAACTCACCTCGAACCAGCTGCGCATGGCCGATTTGGGGCCGTTGATTGGCGTCGATTCGGGTAAAGGCAGCGACAAAACGCAGCAGGCGAAAGCGCAGCGCGGTGAGGCCTCGACGCAGCCCGCCGATCGCGTATTGCCGCATGATAAGTTCGATACCAAAAGCTGGGACGTGATGGACGCTGACGTGAAGTTCAGTGGTAAACGCATTGAACACAGCAGCAAGCTGCCACTCAGCGATCTTTATACCCATGTGCAGCTGAAGAACGGCGATCTGCTGCTCGATCCGCTGCGCTTCGGTATGGCGGGCGGCAGTATCAACTCCACCATTCATCTGGAAGGCGATCGCAGCCCAATGCGCGGACGCGCCGATCTGCATGCGCGCAAGCTGCGCCTGCGTCAGCTGTTCCCGAATGTCACTGCAATGCAAAACAGTTTGGGCCAACTTAACGGCGATGCGACCCTGAGCGGTACCGGTAATTCGGTGGCCGATTTGTTGGGCACCAGCGATGGTGAACTAAAGCTGCTGATGAATGATGGTCTGATTAGCCGAAGCCTGATGGAGATTGCTGGGCTGAACGTCGGTAACTATGTGGTGGGTAAACTGTTCGGTGATGATGAGGTGAAAATCAACTGTGCGGCTACCGATCTGAATATTCGTCAGGGCCTGGCGACGCCGAAGCTGTTCTTGCTGGATACCGAGAATGCGGTCATCAACGTCACCGGCAACGTCAACTTCGCTAACGAACGCATGGATTTGTCGATCAATCCGGAGAGTAAAGGGATTCGCATCATCACGCTGCGTTCACCGCTCTATGTGCGCGGTACCTTTAAAAATCCGGATGCCGGTGTGAAAGCCGGGCCGCTCATCGCTCGCGGTGCTGCAGCGGTCGCTCTTGGTGCGGTGGTTGCGCCAGCCGCAGCGCTTTTGGCGCTGGTTTCACCCAGCGATAATGAAGAGAACCAGTGTAGCAACGTGCTGCAGCAGATGAAGAATCAGAAGTAATCAGTTACGCCACAGTACTTTGATGATGTGGTAACCAAAGGCGGTTTTCACCGGTCCGTAGGGCTGCAACAGCGGACAGGAGAAGACCGCCTTATCAAAGGCCGGTACCATCTGCCCTTTACGAAACTCACCCAAATCGCCGCCGTTACGACCTGATGGACAGGTAGAGTGCTTTTTAGCCAGCTGCTGGAAGTTTGCGCCTTTTTCAAGCTGCGCCAGCAGAGATTTAGCCTGCGCTTCCTCTTTCACGAGGATATGTAAAGCCGCCGCGGTTTTCGCCATGATGTCATCCTAATGTGTATAATCCGGCCATTATACCCTCCTTTCTTTTGATCCAACTGAGCGAATTCCGTTATGCGTTTAAATCCCGGCCAACAACGAGCTGTCGAATTTGTCACCGGTCCTTGCCTGGTGCTGGCCGGTGCGGGCTCAGGTAAAACGCGCGTTATTACCAATAAAATTGCTCATCTGATCCGCGAATGCGGCTATCAGGCGCGCCATATTGCCGCGGTGACCTTTACCAATAAAGCCTCACGCGAGATGAAAGAGCGTGTGGCGCAAACGCTGGGGCGCAAAGAGGCGCGCGGCCTGATGATTTCAACCTTCCACACGCTGGGGCTTGAGATCATCAAGCGTGAATACAAAGCGCTGGGGATGAAAGCGAGCTTTTCGCTGTTTGACGATCAGGATCAGCTGGCGCTGTTGAAAGACCTGACCAAACAGTGGCTGGAAGAAGATAAAACGCTGTTACAGCAGCTGATTTCCACTATTTCCAACTGGAAGAACGATCTGGTTGATCCGCAGGGCGCAGCGGGTTTGGCCAAATCGCAGCGCGACCAGATTTTCGCCCACTGTTATCAGCTGTATGACCAACATCTGAAATCCTGCAACGTGCTGGATTTCGACGATTTAATCGCGCTGCCGACGCTGCTGTTGCAGCGCAATCAGGAAGTGCGTGAACGCTGGCAGCAGCGCATTCGCTATCTGCTGGTGGATGAATATCAGGACACCAACACCAGCCAATACGAGCTGGTGAAGCTGCTGGTGGGCGCACGAGCGCGCTTTACCGTGGTGGGCGATGACGATCAGTCAATTTACTCATGGCGCGGTGCGCGGCCGCAAAACCTGGTGCTGCTGCAACAGGATTTCCCGGCGCTGGAAGTGGTGAAGCTGGAGCAAAATTACCGCTCGACGCAGCGCATCCTGAAATCCGCCAACATCCTTATCGCTAACAATCCGCACGTGTTTGAGAAGCGCCTGTTCTCCGAATTGGGGCAGGGCAGCGAGCTGAAGGTGCTGAGCGCCAATAACGAAGACCACGAAGCGGAACGCGTGGCGGGCGAACTGATCGCGCATCACTTTATCAATAAAACCGCTTACAAAGATTACGCCATTCTCTACCGCGGCAACCATCAGTCGCGCGTGTTTGAAAAGCAGCTGATGCAGAACCGTATTCCCTATCGCATCTCTGGCGGCACGTCGTTCTTCTCGCGTCCAGAAATCAAAGATTTACTGGCTTACCTGCGCGTGCTGACCAATCAGGAAGATGACAGCGCGTTTCTGCGCATTGTGAATACACCGCGCCGGGAGATTGGCCCGGCAACGCTGCAGAAGCTGGGCGAATGGGCCAACCTGCGCAATAAGAGCCTGTATTACGCCAGCTTCGATATGGGGCTGGAGCAAACTTTGAGCGGACGTGGGCTGGAGCATTTGCAGCGCTTCACACACTGGCTGAACGACATCATTCAACTGACAGAACGTGAACCGGTCAACGCAGTGCGTGACCTGATACGCGGCATTGATTACGAAAGCTGGCTGTTTGAGACCTCGCCCAGCCCGAAAGCGGCCGAGATGCGCATGAAAAACGTTAATCTGCTGTTCCAGTGGATGACCGAAATGCTGGAAGGCGATGAGCTGAACGAGCCGATGACACTGGCGCAGGTGGTTACGCGCTTTACGCTGCGCGACATGATGGAGCGCGGTGAGAGCGACGAGGAGCTCGATCAGGTACAGCTGATGACGCTGCACGCGTCGAAAGGGCTGGAGTTCCCTTATGTCTATCTGGTTGGCATGGAAGAGGGATTATTACCGCACCAGAGCAGCATTGATGAGAACAATATCGAAGAAGAGCGGCGTCTGGCCTATGTGGGCATTACGCGCGCGCAGAAAGAGCTGACCTTTACGCTATGCCGCGAGCGCCGGCAGTATGGCGAGCTGATGCGCCCGGAACCCAGCCGTTTCCTGCTGGAGCTGCCGCAGGATGATGTGGTATGGGAGCGCGAGAAAAAAGTGGTGAGCGCAGAAGAGCGGGCGAAAACCGGACAGACGCGCGTTGCTGGGTTAAGAGCGATGCTGGAGAACGCGAAGAAGGGTTGAAGAAGGGGCGCCATGAATGGCGACCCTACGTCGATTGTAGGGGCGGCATTGATGCCGCCTGACCATCAGGAAATCGTCAGCAGCCAGTGCACGTAAGATTGATAGTGGCTTTCCTGCTCCAGCAGCTCAGAACGCAGCGGGTGCGCTTCACGCCAACCGGCTGGCAGCGTTAGATGCAACGCATCATCATCCGCCTGCAAACGCACGGCGGGCAGGGTGTCATCGCGTCGACGGCTCGAGAAGATTATCGCTAAACGCAGCAAACGGCTTAAACGCTCCGCCATGCGCGGCGGGACGGCGTTCTGCTGCGTCAGCAAGGCCAAATCAATGCTGCCGCTTTGATTCTGTAGCAGACAGGCCAGCATTTTTTTCTGTGCGGGAGTGAAGCCGGGAAGATCAAGATGACGAATCAGGTAAGCGGCGTGCTGCGGTGCCTGACGGAAATCGACGCTCAGGCCAATTTCATGAATTGAACAGGCGCTGAGAAGCAGATCGCGACATCGGTTATCCAGCTTCCAGCTGCTGCTCACCTGACGAAAGAAACTCTCTGCTAGCTGACGCACCCGACCAGCCTGCTCAATATCAATGGCAAAACGGCGTTGCACATTTTGCAGCGTGCGGCTGCGGATATCGCGATCCACTGGCAGATGCAGCATGCCGTACACCAAACCTTCCCGCAGTGCGCCGCCAGCCAACGTCATGCCTTCAATACCCAGCTCCTGGAAGATAGCGATGAGGATCGACAGGCCGCTGGGGAACACCAGCGCGCGTTCCAGCGTTAATCCTTCAATTTCCAACTCTTCCAGCTTGCCGCATTGAATGGCGCGTTGCTTCAGCTGTTGCAGCTTGCTCAGGGTGATGCGTTCATCCATGCCCTGTGCCACCATGATTTCCTGCAACGCCTGCACGGTGCCGGATGCACCCACGCAGATTTGCCAGCCTTTCTCACGCAGCGCCGCAGCCACTGGACGAATCATCTCGCGTGCGGCCAGTTCGGCCTGCTCGAAATTCTCTTTTGCCAGATGACGATCGCTGAAGTAGCGTTCAAGCCAGGTGACGCAGCCCATCGACAAGCTAAATAGCGTGGTGGCATGCGAGCCTTCGCCGGTCACCAGTTCGGTGCTGCCGCCGCCGATATCCACCACTAAACGCTGATCGGAACCGCCGGTGGTGTGCGCCACGCCTTGATAGATCAGGCGCGCTTCTTCTTCGCCGCTGATGACATTCACCGGACAGCCAAGAATTTGTTCGGCGGTAATGAGGAAATCCTGCGCATTTTCTGCAATGCGCAGCGTGGCAGTTGCTACCACGCGGATTTGCTCTGGGGGAATATCCTGAAGCTGTTCAGAGAACAACTTCAGACACTGCCAGCCACGTTGCATCGCCTCTGCAGAGAGATGATTGGCTTTGTCGAGGCCCGCGGCCAGACGCACTTTGCGTTTTATCCGCGCGACGGTCTGAATACTGCCAGACACTTCGCGCACCACCAACATATGAAAGCTGTTAGAACCTAAATCAATCGCTGCATAGAGTGACGATGCGCTTAGCATGGTGTGCTTAACCCGAACGTTTACGGTTGCTATTGCGCGGTGCGCCACTACGACGGTTGCTGTTGTTCCCGCCACGGCGTGGACCGTTACCTGAGCGACTGCGCTGCAGGCGCTTCGGCGGTGGCAGCTCGTTCAGCAACGCGTCGCTGTTGTACTTGCTCACCGGAATACCGTGACCAATGTACTCTTCAATCGCTGGCAGGTTCAGCGCGTACTCTTCACACGCGAGGCTGATTGAGTGACCGCTGGCACCGGCGCGGCCCGTACGGCCAATGCGGTGAACGTAGTCTTCGCGATCGTCAGGCAGATCGTAGTTGAACACATGCGTGACCGCAGGAATATGCAAACCACGTGCGGCCACATCGGTGGCAACCAGGATATCCACATCACCTTTGGTGAAATCGTCGAGGATACGCAGACGTTTTTTCTGTGCCACGTCGCCAGTCAGCAGACCAACGCGGTGACCGTCGGCAGCCAGATGGCCCCAAATGTCTTCACAACGATGCTTGGTGTTAGCGAAAATAATCGCGCGATCGGGCCACTCTTCCTCAACCAGCGTCTGTAGCAAGCGCATTTTCTCTTCATTAGAAGGATAGAAAAGCTCTTCTTTGATGCGATGGCCGGTTTTCTGCTCCGGTTCCACTTCCACGTATTCGGCGTTGTTCATGTGCTCAAACGCCAGTTCACGTACGCGGTAAGATAAGGTGGCAGAGAACAACATACTCAGGCGTTGGGTGGCCGGCGGCATGCGGCGGAACAGCCAACGGATATCTTTAATAAAGCCGAGATCGAACATGCGATCGGCTTCATCCAGCACAACAACCTGAATGGCGCCCAGGTTGACATGGTTCTGCTTGGCATAGTCGATCAAACGTCCGGTGGTGCCCACCAGAATGTCGACGCCATCTGCCAATACTTTCAACTGTTTATCGTAGCCGTCGCCACCATAAGCCAGGCCCAGCTTTAAGCCAGTGACCTTCGCTAACGGCTCTGCATCAGCATGAATTTGTACGGCGAGCTCACGCGTTGGGGCCATGATCAGCGCACGTGGCTGATTAATCTGGCGACCTTCTGCGGCAGGATGAGAAAGAAGATAATGAAACGTTGACGTCAGGAACGCCATCGTTTTGCCGGTACCGGTTTGCGCCTGACCCGCAACATCACGCCCTGTAAGCGTAAGAGGCAACGCGAGCGCCTGTATAGGCGTGCAGTGGCTAAAGCCTTTAGTATCAAGGGCTTCTATCACCTGAGGGTGCAGGGCGAAGTCGGAAAACTTCTGTTCAGTTAAGTGTGTTTTGCTCATAGTGTGGTAGAATATCAGCTTACTAGCGCTTTACGAAAGCGTATCCGATGAAATAAAGTCAACCTACGTTGGTATAATTTCCGCCGATTCGCCAGGCACAATCTTTTGGAGTTAAACATGAGCAGCGATAAGATCGTTCACTTGACCGATGACAGTTTCGACACAGACGTACTGAAAGCAGACGGTGTCACTCTGGTAGATTTCTGGGCTGAATGGTGTGGTCCTTGCAAAATGATCGCCCCAATCCTCGACGAAGTCGCCGAAGAGTACGAAGGTAAGCTTACCATCGCGAAATTGAACATTGATGACAACCCGGGTACAGCGCCTAAATATGGCATCCGCGGTATTCCAACTCTGCTGCTGTTCAAGAACGGCGAAGTGGCGGCAACCAAGGTTGGTGCACTGTCTAAAGGGCAGTTGAAAGAGTTTCTGAACGCTAACCTGGCCTAAGCCCGGCGCGGTGTTTGTTCCGCAGTGGTGAATTTTTTCGCCACTGCTGGACGTCTCACTTTAAGCGTGTTAAGTTGAGTTCACTGCATTACGCTCTTACCTTGTAGTTTGCATCTAAGTTTTCCCTTGTCAGACCCTACTCGCAATGAACGTTATCGTGGTTTGGCAATCTGATGACTAGCACATTCGGCATCATCTTTCGACCGTCTCCTCGTTTCCTATCGCCACATCTGACGATAATCGTCGAGCTGAGTTGAAAAAGAGCCATTAACAGGCATGGAATTTTTGCCATACCACTCACGACAATCATTTCGAGAATTACCCCGAGTTTAAGAACCCATCACTATGAATCTTACCGAATTAAAGAATACGCCGGTTTCTGAGCTGATTACCCTCGGCGAAAATATGGGGCTGGAAAACCAGGCGCGTATGCGCAAGCAGGATATTATTTTCTCTATCCTGAAACAGCACGCAAAAAGCGGCGAAGACATCTTTGGTGATGGTGTGCTGGAGATACTGCAGGACGGATTTGGTTTCCTCCGTTCTGGAGACAGCTCCTACCTCGCCGGTCCCGATGATATCTACGTTTCTCCCAGCCAAATCCGCCGCTTCAACCTCCGCACTGGTGACACCATTTCTGGCAAGATTCGCCCGCCAAAAGAAGGTGAACGCTATTTTGCGCTGTTGAAAGTTAACGAAGTTAACTACGACAAGCCGGAAAACGCGCGCAACAAGATTCTGTTCGAAAACCTCACGCCATTGCATGCCAGCAAGCGTATGCGTATGGAGCGCGGTAACGGCTCGACTGAAGACCTGACAGCACGCGTGCTGGACCTGGCTTCCCCAATTGGTCGTGGCCAGCGCGGTCTGATCGTGGCACCGCCGAAAGCCGGTAAAACCATGCTGCTGCAGAACATCGCGCAGAGCATTGCCTACAACTATCCAGATTGCCTGTTGATGGTGCTGCTGATTGACGAACGTCCGGAAGAAGTGACCGAGATGCAGCGTCTGGTTAAAGGTGAAGTCATCGCTTCTACCTTTGATGAGCCAGCTTCACGCCACGTACAGGTTGCTGAGATGGTGATCGAGAAGGCTAAGCGCCTGGTTGAGCACAAAAAAGATGTGATCATCCTGCTCGATTCCATCACCCGTCTGGCGCGTGCCTACAACACCGTGGTTCCCGCATCAGGTAAAGTCCTGACCGGTGGTGTGGATGCGAACGCCCTGCATCGTCCGAAGCGTTTCTTCGGTGCGGCACGTAACGTGGAAGAGGGCGGCAGCCTGACCATCATCGCTACCGCGCTGGTTGATACCGGTTCGAAGATGGACGAAGTGATTTACGAAGAGTTTAAAGGTACAGGTAACATGGAACTGCACCTCTCGCGTAAAATCGCCGAGAAACGCGTATTCCCAGCTATCGATTACAATCGTTCTGGTACGCGTAAAGAAGAGCTGCTCACCACGCAGGAAGAGCTGCAGAAGATGTGGATCCTGCGCAAAATCATTCATCCAATGGGTGAAATCGATGCGATGGAATTCCTCATCAATAAACTGGCAATGACCAAAACCAACGACGAATTCTTCGATATGATGAAGCGTTCCTAAGTCGCAGGTGGCGACCCGCTAAGCCAAGCGGTGATTCGCACAATTTGCCAGGAATTATTGCTAACGCCACGTCTTAACGTGGCGTTTTTTATTTATGGGCATTAGGATGAGCCCAGTCAGGAAGCATTTATTTTGACTGTGGCAGATATTTGCTTGTTTTTTCAGCAATCAGACTTTTCTGCAGCAGAATTCGGAATAGGGATATACGGCAATAGCGGGTGTTTTGCCTATTGTTGACCACGATTTTAGCTGAGAGCATGAACGTGAATTTACTCACTATGAGTACTGAGCTTGGTTTAGTTTTTCTTTTTACTTTAGTGTTCCTGTTTTTTGCTCGCAAAGCAGCTAAAAAAATTGGGCTAGTGGACACTCCAAACTCCAGAAAAAGACACCATGGTGCCATTCCGTTAGTGGGTGGTATTTCTGTGTACGCGGGTATCTGCTTCGCTTTTGCCATCTCAAATTATTATTTACCGCACGCGATGCTCTATCTGAGCTGTGCGGGCGTGTTGGTATTGGTAGGAGCTCTTGACGATCGTTTTGATATCAGCGTCAAAATTCGTGCGCTGGTGCAGGCGGTGGTCGCCATTGTGATGATGGTGGGTGCCAAACTCTATTTGCTCAGCCTCGGATTTATTATCGGCCCGGTAGAGTTAATCGTTGGCCCCTTTGGCTATGTATTAACGCTGTTCGCCGTGTGGGCCGCGATCAATGCGTTTAATATGGTGGATGGAATTGATGGCCTGCTCGGCGGCCTCTCCAGCGTTACCTTCGCCGCGATAGGTATTATTCTCTACTTCGATGGCCAAACCAGCCTCGCCATGTGGTGTTTTGCGATGATCGCCGCCACCATTCCTTATATTCTGCTCAATCTCGGTTTGATTGGCCGCCGCTATAAAGTGTTTATGGGCGATGCCGGTAGCACCATGATCGGTTTCACTATCATCTGGATCTTGCTGGAAACCACCCAGGGTTTAAGCCATCCGATCACGCCGGTTACTGCGCTGTGGCTGATTGCCATTCCGCTGATGGATATGGTGGCGATTATGTATCGGCGTTTGCGGAAAGGCATGAGCCCGTTTTCTGCCGATCGCCAACACATTCATCATTTGATCATGCGCGCCGGCTTCACTTCACGTCAGGCATTTTTGCTGATTACCGTGGCCGCAGCGATCCTGGCCGGTATTGGCGTGCTCGGTGAATATCTGGCCTTTATCCCGGAATGGGTGATGCTGGTGCTGTTCCTGATGGCGTTTCTCCTTTACGGCTATTGCCTGAAGCACGCATGGCGTGTAGCGCGCAAAATCCGTCGCATAAAACGTCGCTGGCAAAGCAGCAGCGAAGATAAAAAATAAATTACCCAGAAAGTACCCTGATAAGGATTTTTGTTATGACCTCTGTGGTTGTAGAAAACGAACTGGATGTGCGAGGCCTCGGCTGTACGCTGTGGCGTGGCAAGCGCTGGATTGTTGGCCTGGCGCTGCTGTTTGCGCTGTTTGCGTGGCTGGCCTCGATGTTGATGAAGCAGGCGTGGAGCACCACGGCAGTCACCGATCGTCCTACGGTGAATATGTTGGGTGATTTCTTTGTGCAGCAGCAATTTCTCAATAATCTGGATGTCCGCACCAATACGCTCAATCTCAGTTCGCCAGCCCCAACCGTTATGGATGAGGTTTATCAAGAGTTCACAATGCAGCTGGCATCATGGGATACGCGTCGTGATTTCTGGCAGCAGACCGATTACTACAAAAGTCGTAAAAGCGGCAACGCGCACAATGATGCGGCGCTGCTCGATGACTTAATCACCAACATCCAGTTCACGGCGGCCGATCCGGCGCGCAATGTCTTAGATAACATCAAGCTGGTCGCCGAAACTGCCGGTGATGCCAATAATTTGCTACGCCAATATATTGCCTATGCCAGCGAACGTGCGGCACGCCATTTGAATGCGGAGCTAAAAGGCGCCTGGCAGGCGCGCAACATACAGCTGCAGGCGCAGGTCACGCGTCAGGAAGAAGTGGCGCAGGCGGTGTTTGAACGTCAACGTCAGCGTATTGTGCAGGCGCTGAAGGTGGCCGATGAACAGGGCATTAAAGAGAATCGGGCGCCAGCTACGGGTGAGGCGCTGCCAGACAGCGATCGCTTCTTGCTTGGCCAGCAAATGTTGCAGGCGCAGCTCGACACGTTACAGGCCAGCGGACCTGCTTATGATTTAAGCTATGATCAAAACAAGGCGATGCTGAGTACGCTGCAGGCGGGGCCGCGTCTGGACAAACAGTTCCAGACCTATCGTTATTTGCGCACGCCGGAAGAGCCGGTTTCGCGTGATAGTCCGCGTCGTCTGTTTATGATGATCATGTGGGGCGCCATTGGCGCGCTGGTCGGTGCGGGAGTGGCGCTGGTGCGACGTCCGCGTTCAACGTTACCATCGAGCCATTAAGAGAAGCCACGTGAAAGTTCTGACCGTATTTGGCACGCGTCCTGAAGCGATCAAAATGGCTCCGCTGGTGCAGGCGCTGGCGCAGGATGCTGTGTTCGAGTCACGCTTATGCGTTACTGCACAGCATCGAGAAATGCTCGATCAGGTACTGCGTCTGTTTCAGCTGCAACCTGATTATGACCTGAACATCATGCGTCCGGAGCAAGGGCTGACGGAGATTACCAGCCGCATTTTGCAGGGCATGAAAACCGTGCTGGCCGACTTTCAGCCGGATGTGGTGTTGGTGCATGGCGATACCACCACCACTTTTGCCGCCAGCCTGGCGGCGTTTTACCACCAGATTCCCGTGGGTCACGTGGAAGCCGGGCTGCGTACCGGCAACCTGATGTCGCCGTGGCCAGAAGAGGCCAACCGCACATTGACTGGCCACCTGGCGAGCTACCACTTCACCCCGACGGAAAACTCGCGGCAAAATCTGCTGCGTGAGAACCTGCCGGATGCGCGCATTTTCGTTACTGGCAATACGGTGATTGATGCGCTGCTGTGGGTACGCGATCGCGTATTGGATGATGCGGATCTCAATGCCCGCCTGGCCGCGCGCTATCCGTTCCTCGACGCCGATAAAAAGCTGATTCTGGTTACGGGCCATCGTCGCGAAAGTTTTGGCGACGGCTTCGAACGCATCTGCAGCGCGCTAGCGCAAATTGCACGCCAGCATCCGCAGGTGCAAATCGTCTATCCGGTGCACCTCAATCCCAATGTCAGCGAGCCGGTAAACCGCATTCTCAGCGGTATCGAAAATATCATTCTGATTGAGCCGCAGGAGTATTTGCCGTTTGTCTGGCTGATGAACCGTTCATGGCTGATTCTGACCGATTCCGGCGGCATTCAGGAAGAAGCGCCGTCGCTCGGCAAGCCGGTGCTGGTGATGCGCGATACCACCGAGCGGCCGGAAGCCGTGGACGCAGGCACGGTGAAACTGGTGGGCACCGATATCAGTAAGATTGTCGCGGAAGTCAGCCTGCTGTTGCAGGACGATGAAGCCTGGCAGGCAATGAGCCGTGCGCACAACCCTTATGGCGATGGCCATGCCTGCGCGCGCATCTTGCAGGCCCTAAAACAACACAGAGTATAACCATGCGTTTTGAAACCATTTCCGTTATCGGACTGGGCTATATTGGGCTGCCAACGGCGGCCGTTTTTGCCTCACGGGGAAAAAAAGTCGTTGGCGTGGATATTAATAGCCGCGCTGTCGAAACCATTAATCGCGGCGATATCCACATCGTTGAACCCGAACTGGGTGAGGTGGTGCGCGACGCGGTGCGAGACGGATACCTGCGCGCCACCACGCAGGCCGAAGCCGCCGATGCTTTTCTGATTGCCGTACCCACGCCGTTTATCGGCGATCATCAGCCCGATCTCAGCTACGTGCAGGCCGCCGCGTTGTCCATTGCGCCCGTATTAAAGGCGGGCGATCTGGTGATTCTCGAATCGACGTCGCCAGTCGGCGCAACCGAGCAGATGGCGCAATGGCTCGCGGATGCGCGTCCCGATCTGCGTTTCCCGCAGCACGGCGATGCGTGCGATGTGTTTATCGCGTACTGCCCGGAACGGGTATTGCCCGGCAAAGTGATGGTCGAACTGCTGGAAAACGATCGCGTGATTGGCGGCATGACGCCAGCCTGTTCTGCGCGCGCCAGCGAGCTGTATCGCATTTTCCTGCGTGGTGCATGCGTGGAAACCCATGCGCGTACCGCCGAGATGTGCAAACTGACGGAAAATAGCTTCCGCGATGTGAATATCGCTTTTGCTAATGAGCTGTCGCTGATCTGTGCAGAGCAAGGCATCAACGTGTGGGAACTGATTGCGCTGGCGAATCGCCATCCGCGCGTCAATATTCTGCAGCCTGGGCCGGGCGTTGGCGGGCACTGCATTGCCGTCGATCCCTGGTTTATCGTGGCGCAAAATCCAGAACAGGCGCGGCTGATTCGCACCGCGCGTGAAGTGAATGATGCCAAACCGGGCTGGGTGCTGGACCAGGTAAAACAGGCTTTGGCCGAATGCCTCACCGCCAGCGGTAAACGTGCCAGCGATATCACCATTGCCTGCTTTGGTCTGGCCTTCAAACCGAATATTGATGATTTACGCGAAAGTCCGGCGATGAGCGTTGCCCATCTGATTGCCGAATGGCACAGCGGACAAACCTGGGTGGTTGAGCCGCACGTAACGGCCATTCCGCAGCGTCTGGCGCACGAAGCCACGCTGGTCACCACCGAAGATGCGCTGCAACAGGCGGATATTCTGGTGATGCTGGTTGACCATGCACAGTTCCGCGCGGTTGAGGCTGCACAGATTACCCAGCCGTGGATTGTTGATACCAAAGGCGTCTGGCGATGAAACAGTTTTTGGTGACCGGCGGCGCAGGATTTATCGGCTCGGCGTTGGTGCGTTTTCTGCTTGAAAACACTGAGCATCGCGTGGTGGTGGTCGATAAGCTGAGTTACGCTGGCAATCTGGCCTCGCTGGCGCCGGTGCAGCAGAACACGCGTTTCGCCTTCGAGCAGGTGGATATTTGCGATCGCGCCGAGCTGGATCGCGTGATGACGCAGTACCAGCCAGATTGCATCATGCATCTGGCGGCGGAAAGTCACGTCGATCGTTCGATTGATGGTCCGATTGCCTTCATCGAAACCAATATCGTCGGCACCTATCAACTGCTGGAAGCGGCGCGGCATTACTGGAATAACATGGTGGATGAGCGCAAAAAGGGCTTCATTCTCCATCACATCTCTACCGATGAAGTGTTTGGCGACCTGCACGGCAGCGACGATTTCTTTACCGAAACCACGCCGTATGCGCCCAGCAGCCCGTATTCGGCGACCAAGGCCAGCAGCGATCATCTGGTGCGCGCCTGGCTGCGTACCTATGGTTTGCCGGTGATCGTTACCAACTGTTCCAACAATTACGGCCCATATCATTTTCCTGAGAAGCTGATCCCGCTCACCATCATTAATGCGCTGGCAGGTAAACCACTGCCGGTATACGGCAACGGCAGCCAGATTCGTGACTGGCTCTATGTGGAAGACCACGCGCGGGCGCTTTATTGCGTGGTCAGCAGCGGCAAAGTGGGTGAAACCTATAATATCGGCGGTCATAACGAGCGACGGAATCTTGAGGTGGTGGAAACCCTGTGTGATTTGCTGGATGAACTGGCCCCACAGCAGCGTGCACCACAGCTGTCGTGCTATCGGGACTTGATTACCTTTGTGAGCGATCGTCCCGGCCACGACCAGCGTTACGCCATTGACGCCAGCAAAATTGCGCGCGAGCTGGGCTGGACGCCGCAGGAAACCTTTGAGAGCGGTATCCGCAAAACCGTGCAGTGGTACCTGGCGAACCCACAATGGTGGCAGGCGATTCTTAATGGCAGCTATCGCGGCGAGCGTCTGGGCCTGGCCACGCCGCGCTAAAACCCAATTCAGAAGGAGCAGCGATGAAAGGCATCATTTTAGCCGGAGGTTCGGGCACGCGTTTGCATCCGATTACCCGTGCCATCTCAAAGCAGCTGTTGCCGGTGTATGACAAGCCGATGATTTACTATCCACTTTCGGTGCTGATGTTGGCCGGGATCCGTGAAATCCTGA
Source organism: Pantoea sp. NPDC088449 (assembly GCF_044753225.1). Taxonomy (NCBI): domain Bacteria; kingdom Pseudomonadati; phylum Pseudomonadota; class Gammaproteobacteria; order Enterobacterales; family Erwiniaceae; genus Pantoea; species Pantoea sp. NPDC088449. Next base: position 208,801 of record NZ_JBIVMT010000005.1, read on the forward strand.
TCATTACCACGCCGGAAGATCGCGCCCACTTTGAACGATTGCTGGGCGATGGCAGCGAGTTTGGCATACAGCTAGCCTATGCCGAACAACCGACCCCCGATGGCTTGGCGCAGGCGTTTATCATTGGTGAATCCTTTATCGGTGATGATCACTGTTGTCTGGTGCTGGGCGACAATCTTTATTTCGGTCAGGGCTTCAGTCCAAAACTGAAGAAAGTGGCGGCGCGCAGCAGCGGCGCCACCGTTTTCGCCTATCAGGTAATGGATCCCGAGCGTTTTGGCGTGGTGGAATTTGATGACGACTTCAACGCGCTTTCAATTGAGGAAAAACCGCAGCAGCCGAAATCACGCTGGGCGGTAACCGGCCTCTATTTCTACGACAATCGCGTGGTGGAGTTTGCTAAACAGGTTAAGCCTTCCGCCCGGGGTGAGTTAGAAATTACCGCGATTAACCAAATGTATCTCGATCAGGGCGAACTCTCCGTAGAGCTGCTGGGTCGTGGTTTTGCCTGGCTGGATACCGGCACGCACGATAGCCTGATTGAGGCGAGTATGTTTGTGCAGACGGTGGAAAAGCGTCAGGGTTTTAAAATCGCCTGCCTGGAAGAGATCGCATGGCGCAATGGCTGGCTAAGCGATGCCCAGCTGCTGGCTGCAGCCCAGGCGCTGACTAAAACCGGCTACGGCCAGTATTTGCTGGATGTTCACCATGCCCGTCCGCGTCAATATTAATCCCCTTCACTGGGAAAACGATTTCTTCGGCCAGAACAGCGCCCGCCTGGAGCTGGAGGGCGATTTGCCGCTGTCTGAAGCGTTAACCCAGCCCTATACGCTTTGGCAAGTTAAAGTGCCCGCAGATCGTGTTGAGGCGATCGATGCCTTGAGCGAGCAGGGCTTTCAGCTGGTTGAAGGCGAAGCCGATCTGACGATCGCTCTCAAAAATACTGAGCGGCAACCCGGCGTGCGGATCGCGCGTGAAGCACAAATCCCGGCACTGCGTGATGCGGCTGCGCAGGCATTTAGCCAGAGTCGCTTCCGTGCGCCGTGGTTTGAGCCTGCAGACAGCGGGCGTTTCTATGCGCAGTGGATTGAAAATGCCGTGCGCGGTACCTTCGACCATCAATGCCTGGTCGCTTGCGATGAACAGGGCGCATTGCAAGGTTTCGTCTCCATGCGGGAAGTGGACGGTGATATGCGTATCGGTCTGCTGGCGGTACTGCCTGGTGCGCAAGGATGTGGCGTGGGCCAGCGTTTACTGCTCGCTGCCGCTGACTGGGGCCGCGTGCGCCAGCTGGCGCATTTGCGTGTTGCTACCCAACTCAGCAATCTTACGGCGATGCGCCTTTATTTACGCAGCGGTGCGCGGCTGGAAAGCACCGCTTACTGGTTCTACAGGAAGGTCCCATGATCCCCTTTAATGCGCCGCCGATTGTCGGCAGTGAAGTTGAATATATGCAGTCGGCCATGGCCAGCGGCAAACTGTGCGGCGACGGCGGTTTTACCCGACGCTGTCAGCAGTGGATGGAGCAGCATTTTGGCAGCAACAAAGTGCTGCTGACGCCATCCTGCACCGCGTCGCTGGAGATGGCGGCGCTGCTGATTGATATCCAGCCCGGCGACGAAGTGATCATGCCGAGCTACACCTTTGTCTCCACCGCTAACGCTTTTGTGCTGCGCGGCGCGGTCATTGTGTTTGTTGATGTACGTCCCGATACGCTCAATATCGATGAAACGTTAATTGAAGCAGCGATCACGCCGAAAACCCGCGCTATCGTGCCGGTGCATTACGCCGGTGTCGCCTGCGAGATGGATACCATCATGGCGCTGGCGGCGAAGCATAAACTGTACGTAATTGAAGATGCCGCGCAGGGCGTGATGTCGCAATACAAAGGGCGCGCGCTGGGCACTATTGGTCATATTGGTTGCTTCAGCTTCCACGAAACCAAAAATTACACCGCAGGCGGCGAAGGCGGCGCAACGCTGATCAATGAGGCGAGGCTGGTAGAGCGTGCCGAGATCATTCGTGAAAAAGGCACTAACCGCAGCCAGTTTTTCCGCGGGCAGGTGGATAAGTATACCTGGCGCGATATTGGCTCCAGCTATCTGATGGCAGATCTGCAAGCCGCTTATCTGTGGGCGCAGCTGGAAGCGGCGGAGCAGATCAATCAGCAGCGTCTGCACCTGTGGCAGTGCTACTACGATGCGTTACAACCGCTGGCAGCAGCGGGCCGCATCGAACTGCCGGTGGTGCCAAAAGATTGCCGCCACAACGCGCACATGTTCTATATCAAGCTGCGCGACAGCGACGATCGTCAGGCGCTAATCAACTGGATGAAAGAGGCGGAAATCCTCACGGTATTCCACTACATCCCGCTGCATTCAGCACCGGCGGGCGAGCGCTTTGGCCGTTTCAACGGTGCGGATGTGTTTACCACGCGTGAAAGTGAACGCCTGTTGCGCCTGCCGCTGTTCTACAACCTGTCGGATAACAACCAGCGCACAGTGATCAGTTCGCTGCTGAGTTTCTTTGCCTGATGTCGTTAGCCAAAGCCTCAGTCTGGACCGCTTCATCCACGCTGGTAAAAATCGTGGCTGGCTTGCTGGTGGTGAAATTGCTGGCGGTGAGCTTTGGGCCGGAAGGTATTGGGCAGGCCGGTAACTTCCGCCAGCTCATTACCGTACTTGGTGTGCTGGCAGGTGCAGGTATCTTCAACGGCATTACCACGCTGGTGGCGCAGCATCAGCAACAGCCGCAGATGTTGCGTGCCGTAACGGGTACGGCATCTTCGATTGTTCTCGGCTTTTCAACACTGCTGGCACTGGTGTTTTTACTGGCGGCGCAGCCGATCAGCACAGCACTGTTTGGCCATGCTGAATACGAGAACGTGGTGCGGATTGTCGCTTTTCTGCAGCTGGGTATTGCCTGGGCTAATTTGACGTTAGCGCTGTTGAAAGGTTTTCGTGATGCACGCGGTAATGCGCTGGCGCTGATCGCGGGAAGCCTGATAGGCGTGATCGGCTATGTCATGTGCTGGTGGCTGGGCGGTTATGCCGGTGCGCTGGTGGGGTTGGCGCTGGTGCCGGCGCTGGTTGTGTTTCCTGCCCTGATCATGCTGCGTCGCCATCGCGACGTATTGCCGTTGAGCTGGCTTAAGCCAACGTGGCAGCCGGATTTGGCACGCAATCTGGCAAAGTTTACGCTAATGGCGTTGATGACTTCGCTCACCTTGCCGGTGGCGTGGGTGATGATGCGAAATCTATTGGCAGAACAGCAAGGTTGGGCGCAGGTCGGTTTATGGCAGGGTGTCACCAGCATTTCCGATGCTTATCTGCAATTTATCACTGCCACCTTTAGCGTTTGGCTGCTGCCGACGCTGGCACGGCTGGAGCAGAAACCGCAAATCGCCCGGGAGATTGGCCGCGCGCTGCGCTTTGTCATGCCTGCCGTGGCCGTAGCAAGCTTCTGCGTATGGCTGCTGCGCGATGTCGCTATCTGGCTACTGTTCTCAGCGCAGTTCACCGCCATGCGTGACCTTTTTGTCTGGCAGTTGTGCGGGGACGTCTTTAAAGTAGGCGCCTATGTTTTCGGATACCTGGTGATCGCCAAAGCGTCGCTGCGCTTTTATATTCTGACCGAACTGAGTCAGTTCGCGCTGTTAACCGGTTTCTCCCGCTGGCTAATTCCGCTGCACGGTAGTGCCGGAGCCGCACAGGCCTATATGGCCACCTACATACTCTATTTCGCCCTTTGCTGTGGTGCCTTCATAATTTATTGCCGGAAAAAATGACGCTATTTCACGTATTGGGATCGGATATCCCGCACCACAATCATACGGTGCTGCGCTTCTTTAATGATGTGATAAGCACGGAGATGCCTGCAGATGCGCCGCGTCAATTTATGGTGGTGACCCGCGCGCCAGAAACACTGCAAGCCTATTCAGCATTGCACATCGAAACTTTTGCCAACAAGCGTGCGCTGGCGCAGGCCGTTATCGCGCGCGCCGCTAATCGCGCGCAGCGCTTCTTCTTCCACGGCCAGTTCAATCCCAGCATTTGGCTAGCATTACTGAGCGGCAGGCTGCGTCGCCGGCAGGCATTCTGGCACGTATGGGGCGCAGATCTTTACGAAGAGGGGCGAGGCCTTAAGTATCAGCTTTTTTATCTGCTACGCCGATGGGCGCAGAGCCGCGTGTCGCAGGTATTTGCTACGCGCGGTGATTTACACCATTTCCAGCAGCGCCATCCGCGCGTACCGACCTCACTGCTCTATTTTCCAACGCGCATGCCGGACGCTGCGGTACCCGCAGCGATGGAATCCGCTGCGTTCACCATTCTGCTCGGTAATTCAGGCGATCGCAGCAATCGTCATATCGCAGGCTTAGAGGCGATTCGCGCGCAGTTTGGTGAGCAGGTCAAGGTGGTGGTACCGCTCGGTTATCCCGAGAACAATCATCGTTATATTGATGAGATTGCCGCCGCCGCACAGCGCCTGTTCCCTGCGGGGCAGGTCACCTTGCTGCGTGACAAGATCGACTTTGACGTCTATCTGGGATTGCTTAGCCGCTGTCAGCTCGGCTATTTTATGTTCGAACGTCAGCAGGGGATCGGCACGCTTTGCCTGCTGATTAAGGCCAATATTCCCTTCGTGCTGAACCGTAAAAATCCGTTCTGGCGCGATTTGAGTGAACAAGGTTTGCCGGTGCTGTTTAGCGAAGATGCGCTGGATGCTGCCAGCGTAGCCGAAGCGCAACGACAACTGGCGCAATGTGATAAATCATCGATTGCCTTTTTTGCTCCGGGCTATCTGGCAGGCTGGCGCCATGCGCTGAGCTTGAGTGAAGGGGAGAGAACATGAGCCTGATGCAGTTTTGCGGTCTGCTGGTGGTTTATCTGTTTTCGCTGGGGTTCATCCTGACCCTGACCTGGCGAGAGTTTAAACGGGTGCGCTTCAACTTCCACCTGTTCTTCACCATTCTGTTTTTGCTGACATTTTATTTCGGTTTTCCGCTAACCAGCGTGCTGGTGTTCCGCTTTAACGTTGCGGTGGTGCCGCCAGAATATCTGTTGCAGGCGCTGCTGGCTGCGACCAGTTTTTATGCCATCTATTACGTCAGCTACAAAGTGCGGCTGCGGCCAGCCAATGCACCGGTGCGGAAACCCTGGCTACAGATGAATCGGGTTGAAACCAATCTGACGTGTCTGCTGCTGGCGCTGGTAGCGATAGGTACCGTGACGGTTTTCTTTTTGCACAACGGTCTGCTGCTGTTCCGGCTCTCCGCGTACAACCAGATTTTCTCCAGTGAAGTCTCTGGCGTGGCGCTCAAACGCTTCTTCTACTTCTTTATTCCGGCGATGTTGATTCGCTACTTCCTAAAACCTACCCAGCGCCAGTGGCTGTGGTTTTTGCTGGTGTCGGTGGCATTTGGTCTGCTGACTTACGCGCTGGTGGGTGGCACGCGCGCCAATATCATTATCGCCTTCGCGTTATTCCTGTTCATCGGCATTACGCGTGGCTGGATCACCTTGTGGATGCTGGTGGGTGCGGGCGTGATGGCGATTGGCGGCATGTTCTGGCTGGCATTGCGTCGCTACAACCTTGACGTGGTCGGCGATGAGGCGTTTTACACCTTCCTCTATCTGACGCGCGATACTTTCTCTCCGTGGGAAAACCTGGCGCTATTACTGCAAAACTACGACAAAATCGATTTTCAGGGATTGGCACCCATTTGGCGTGATTTCTATGTGTTCATCCCCAGTTGGATGTGGCCTGGACGCCCATCAATGATTCTGAACAGCGCCAACTACTTTACCTGGGAAGTGCTGAATAACCATTCAGGTTTAGCGATTTCACCCACGCTGCTTGGATCGCTGCTGGTGATGGGTGGCGTGTGGTTTATCCCGTTTGGCGCCGTTGCGGTTGGTTTGCTAATGAAAGGGTTTGATAACCTGTATCGCTATGGGCGCGATGCCAGCAACCGTTACAGTGGCGCGATTTTGCAGAGTTTTTGCTTTGGCGCGGTATTTAATATGATCGTGTTGGCGCGCGAAGGGCTGGATGCCTTCGGCTCACGCGTGGTGTTCTTTTGTCTGATTTTTGCTGCCTGTATGTGGGTGGCTAAATTGCTTTACTGGCTGTTGGCGCGCGCGGGGCTGATTCGTCCGCGCAGCGAGCCGGTTTTACACAGTCCCTCTTAACGTCTGGGCACAACGGGAAAATTCATACCATGGAAACCGATAAACCGCGCTATCGCTTGCGCGGCGTCGATCTTCACGCCTTCAATGATATGGCGAGCTTTCTGCAATTTTTGCTGCCAGATGGCACACCGCGCAGCGGCACGCTGATTGCGATGAATGCCGAAAAGATGCTCACTCTGGAAGAGGATGCGCAATTGCGCACGCTGATTGCGGAGGCTGAATTCAAATATCCTGATGGCATCAGCGTTGTCCGCTCGCTGCGTAAGAAATATCCTCAACTACAGGTCAATCGCATCGCAGGTGCGGATCTCTGGGAAGCATTGATGGAGCAAGCGGGCCGCAACGACATTCCGGTGTTTCTGATTGGTGGCCGTCAGACGGTGCTAGAGGAAACCTGCGAGAAGCTGCGTCGGCAGTGGAATGTGAACATCGTCGGCAGCCAGAATGGTTATTTTGCGCCAGAAGATCGTGAGTCGCTGTTTGCGCGTATTGCCGCTAGCGGCGCGCAGATTGTCACGGTGGCGCAGGGTTCGCCGCGTCAGGAGCTGCTCATGCGCGATTGCCGTGCACATTGGCCACACGCGCTCTATATGGGCGTGGGCGGCACGTATGATGTATTCACCGGGCACGTCAAACGCGCTCCCGTTTGGTGGCAAAAATCAGGCCTGGAATGGCTTTATCGTTTAATCCGTCAGCCTTCACGTTTACGCCGCCAGTTAAAGTTGCTGAAATATCTACGCTACCATTGGCGTGGCGATCTCTGATATTGCTGGTTTTTCCAGCAAAAAGGAGAGGGTAAGCAACTAAAAGTGCAGTAATTATCGATGGAATGCACAAAGCGTAATCAAACGCGTTTTTTTTATAAAAAAGGGCTGGACAGTGTGAGGTCAAGCCCGTAGTATGCCCATCCGCAACGGCGCTACGCGCCCGTAGCTCAGCTGGATAGAGCGCTGCCCTCCGGAGGCAGAGGTCTCAGGTTCGAATCCTGTCGGGCGCGCCATTTAATTTGTGCGCAAGAGCTTCGGTGGTTGGTTAACCGCGTTATGCAGTGAATTTACGTAAGCGTAACACGCTTACGCACCAGAATTATGGTGGCTATAGCTCAGTTGGTAGAGCCCTGGATTGTGATTCCAGTTGTCGTGGGTTCGAGTCCCATTAGCCACCCCAGATTTTGCTCGGACACGCGATGGTGGCGGAATTGGTAGACGCGCTAGCTTCAGGTGTTAGTGTTCTTACGGACGTGAGGGTTCAAGTCCCTCCCTTCGCACCAGGCAAAATTACGCAGTAGCGTTAAGAAGTAAAAAATCGGCGAGTAGCGCAGCTTGGTAGCGCAACTGGTTTGGGACCAGTGGGTCGGAGGTTCGAATCCTCTCTCGCCGACCATATTCGAAAAGCCTGCTTGAAAAAGCAGGCTTTTTTCGTTTTATACATTTGCCCTTTCACTCTTCTTCCTCAACCTTGTCCGTGCGCCTATTTCTGCACATTGTCGCTATTAGGCTACATTTAACCCTCTGTTTTTATTGGATATGACATTTGCTTGCATAGCTTGTCGCTTTGCAGAGACATCTTTCGGGTTGGATGTAGTGAATTCCCGACAGTGATATCAGACAGCGTCAAACCCTTATTTTTATCTTATTGAAATAAAATAACTTATTCTGGAACCTGCAACTTTGGCACGCCATGTGCAATAATATTGCTGTAGATGCTCATTCCACCTCTTATGTTTGCTAATGCTACATAAACCTGGGAATGATGCAGAGCCCCTTACGGCATCCGTTGTCCAGCCTGGCAGTCATTGCGCACGCTTTACTGCAGTAAGAAGGACATTACGTTGAGTCGGATGCCATCAGTTGTCTGAACGACCTGATCTTACACCTGCTTATGGCAGGTGTTTTTTTATCTGCAATTTGCAGCAGGCAAAAAAAAGCCGGGACAAGCCCGGCGTGCACAAAAGTAACAAACGTAAAAATCAGGCGCTGGGATTAGTCTTCAGCGTAAGTAACAGACCTTCGCGACGCATTTTGGCAGCGTCTTCCGGGCGGTGCAGACGATCGTAAACATCGGCCAGCCAGGCATAATCAAAGGCATCTGGACGCTGTGCCAGCGCCTGCTGGAAGGCTTCTGCCGCCTGCTGCCATTCACCATGACGCATCAGCATCTGGCCAAGCGTGCTGTGCAGCAGCGGTGTAGCGCCGTGCTGTTTAATCTGCTGACGCAGCGCTTTTTCCAGAGCTTGCGGATCGCCGCTTTTAATACGCGGCATTAGCAGCACCAGACGATCGTCATATTGACGCTTCAGACCTTCCAGCACGATGTTTTGCGCAGTATCGGGGTCGTCACATTCAATCAGATGTTCTGCCATTGCCACCTGCAAAGCGGTTTCCTGACGCGTTTTGCGGCTCTGGTTTTGCCACCATTTCTTCAAGCCGTCGCTGCCCTGATCGGCCATCGCCTGATTCATCAGGCCCAGCCAGGCTTGCTGCTGAAGGGCCTCGCGCTGTGCTTCATCATTGATCTGCACTTTTTGCATCGAAGGCAGAATATCGAGCAGCGCGCTCCACGCGCCGGTGCGAATATAAGCTTGCTCTGCCAGGCGTAATACTTCCGGATGGCGCGGTGCCACTTCCAGCAGACGATCTACACCATGACGCGCAGCGTGATCTTCGTTGCGCGCCAGTTGCAGGCGTACGCGGGTAATTTCGACGGGAATCGTATCGTTCTCCGATAACTCTGCGGCACGTTCCAGATGCTGATTGGCGCGTACCTCATCACCACGTTGCTGTGCGGCTTCGGCAGCGAGTAAATAGTTAGCCACCGGCTGAACGGCGTGATCGGCGTTCTTCGATAACAACTTTTCGGCCTGCTTATAATCGCCTTCAGCCAGTTTCATCAGTGCACTTTGCGTGTGGCGCTGCGCGCTGCGACGTTTACGACCGGTGAACCAACCGCGTGTGCGTGCGCCGGTGCGTAGCAGGCGACGCAAAATCCATTCGACCAGCAAAATCACCAGTAGGCTGAGGATTAAAATAATCGCCAGCCCGGTTACGCTGGTTTCGATATTCCAGTTGTCGGTTTGAATCAGCACGTAGCCCTGATGGCCTGCCACCATCGGTCCAACCACGATGCCCGCCATTAGCAGCAGGAAAAGCACCAATACTTTCAGCATGCTTAGCCTCCCTGTTGATCAGCGGCAGCCGATGGTTGGGCCAGCAAATTACGCACGCGAGTTTGCATCAGTTTTTCCAACAGCGGCTGACTTTCCAGCGTATCCGGTACATCCATCGAAATGCTCTGCTGGCTCAGTTCATCCAGTTGCGTAAGGAAAGCTTTGGTCGCGGCATCATTGGTGTCATACCAGGCTCGAACCCAGGTCGATACCGCATCGATAGACTGCTTGTAAATTTCATCCTGATGACGCGGCACGGCTTGCGCTGCAATGAGCAGGCGCGAACGGATGTTTTCACGCAGATAAACGTCCTGATTCGGCGCCAGCAGCGGCTGTGCAGTGTTATCACGGCGACGGATGGTGATGAAATCATCCATAAAATTATGCCAGCTTTTCACCAGGTTCTGGCGCCACTCGAGCAGTGAACTGGAGAGCTCACCGCCGTCGGCATCCATGGGTGAATCATCGCTGTCATTGTCGGCCAATCGCAGATTATCCACGCCGTTCGACAGCTGATTAAGCTTGAGGATGGTGCCGTCATAGTCAATCTGACTCACGGCAGAGAGTGAGCTGATATCCTGCGTCAGCGCGCGGCGCACGTTCATGACGCTGGGATCGTTCATGTCTGCCAGGCTGGTATCTGCACTTTTCAGCAATGCCGCCGCGGTGGTGACATCCTGATCGCTCCACAACTTACGGCCGGCCAGCTTGACGAGGTAATCTGCCTGAGCCAGTAGCCAGGTGCGCGTGTCATTGCCGGAAATAGTGGCGACTTTATCACGCAGGGTTTCCAGCTCTTTGGCGCTGTTGTCCTGCTGGGTACGTGTTTCCTGCAGGGCACTGTTGGCGCTATCCAGCTGTTGCGTTAGCTGCTGTTTATCGCTGCCCAGTTGCTGCTGCAAGGCGCTCAGCTGCTCACTCAGATTCTGGTTAGTTTGAGCCTGTAAATCGGCCTGGTGTTTCCCATTGAGGTAAAGTCCCGCCCCAATCGCCAGCGCAATGACAATCGCCACCGCACTCAGCACTTTGCCATCGCTTTTTTTATCGCGAGGTGGCTGAGTAGCTGGAGAGGGAGAATTGTCCGCTGGGGTGGTTTCTTCAACCATGGCGGAGGAGGCTTTTTGTTCCGTCATTATGGCTCATCCCATTGTTAAGTTCAGCGTAACGCGCGCAGCAGCGCATCGTTATCGGCACCATCGGCTACATCTATGTCCTGCCAGCCTAATTCAGCGGCTTGCGTAGCCAAACGTTCACTGACGACAACAAGCCGACAGTGCAGTAACCATTCCCGCCGGTCAATCGGCGAAAACAGCGAAAACAGTTGTTGTAACATTTCGCCGCTGGTTACCACCAGCGTTGTAATGCCTCGATCGCGCCAGCGTCGGCCTTCAGTCGCGCCGTTATAGTGCTTTTCACAGCGCTGATAACACTCGCAATATTGTACTTCCGCGCCGCGTTCAATCAGCGTTTCTGCCAGTAATTCGCGGCCCGGGCTGCCGCGCAGTATTAGCGCGCGTTTGCCTGTTACCTGCTGCAGACGATTCAGGCGCACCAGCTCCTCACTGGTCTCCCGCGCATGAGGATAGTCTACTTTCAGATTACTGACGGTATGCAAAGCCAAAGCCGTGCTGCGTCCGATAGCATAATAGCTGAGCGCAGAAGGCCATGTTGTCGCGCTATGTTGTAAAGCTGGCTGGGCGAAGGTCACCACCTGCTGCGACAGCAGAAACACCAGATCGCCCGCTTGCAGTGCGGCAAGTTGTTGCGGTAAATGAACAAGATCGCGACCCGGCGTGAATTCAATCAGCGGTAGGCTCCACGCCAGTTTCCCCAGGTTTCGCAAACGCGAGACCAGTTCACTGGCAGCCGGTTCCGGACGGGTCACAAGGATGGTCATGCGGGAGGATGTCCCTGATAGACTTCGCGCAGAATGTCGCGGGCGCCGCCATCCAATAACTCCTCGGCCAGGGAAATGCCCATTTTTTCCGCTTGATCACGCGGTCCACGACGCTCGCCCACCACCATTTGCTTGCCATCGGGCGATCCAACTAAACCGCGCAGCCAGAGCGCGTCGTCTTCCAGCACCGCGAAGCTGCCGATAGGCACCTGACAACCACCTTCCAGCCTCGTGTTCATGGCACGTTCAGCACGCACACACACTGAGGTCTCGTCATGATTCAACGCCTGCAGTAGCGTAATCAATTGCTCATCATCAATACGGCATTCGATGCCGACCGCGCCCTGGCCAACGGCTGGCAGAGAAATCTCTGCCGGCATGGCCTGGCGAATGCGATCTTCCAGACCCAAACGTTTCAATCCTGCGGCGGCCAGGATGATGGCATCATATTCACCGGCATCAAGTTTTCCGAGACGCGTACCCACATTGCCACGCAGCGAGCGAATGACTAAATCGGGACGACGCGCGCTGAGTTGGCACTGGCGACGCAGGCTGGATGTGCCCACCACCGCGCCCTGAGGCAGTTCATCAACGCTGTTATAACGATTGGAGACGAAAGCATCACGCGGATCTTCGCGCTCGCAAATGGTCACCAGACCCAAGCCTTGCGGAAAATCGACCGGCACATCCTTCATTGAATGCACGGCAAGATCGGCACGTCCGTCCAGCATTGCCAACTCCAGCTCTTTGACAAACAGGCCTTTGCCACCCACTTTTGCCAGCGGCGTATCAAGAATGACATCACCTTTCGTGACCATCGGCAGTAGCTCAACTTGCAACCCCGGATGGGCGGCCATCAGGCGCTGTTGGACATATTGTGCCTGCCATAAAGCAAGAGGACTTTGTCTGGTAGCAATTCTGAAAATTTTGTTTAACATGCTGTTAACCATTTTGATCGTTCATCGAATATCCTATCATTGATAGGGGAATGCTGTCAGTTTCAACGGTCTTGTAAAGGACGCGATGTCAATTGTGGCCGTATTTACGCGGTTTGAAATTGAGGTTGGAGTCTGAAAAAAGCCGGGCTAGAGTCGGAACATGCTAAACTGTTAAGTAGCGCAACTTTCTTTACGGTCAATCCTCCAGGTGTTAGATTGATCACGTTTCCAGCAATAATTTGCCCAATATCTTTATTATTAAGCGGCAGGCGTTGGAAACAGGGTGCTTAACACTGGGACAATCAGGCGAAACGTCTTGTACCTCTACATTGAGACACTGAAACAGAGACTGGATGCTATTAACCAGCTGCGCGTTGATCGTGCACTGGCTGCCATGGGACCTGCTTTCCAGCAAGTCTACAGTCTGCTGCCAACATTATTGCACTACCATCATCCGCTGATGCCGGGCTACCTCGAAGGTAGCGTTCCGCATGGCGTTTGCTTCTACACGCCCGATGAAAATCAGCAGCAGCTGCTGCAAAATTTAGCGAGCGGCCAGCCGCTTGACCTCAGCAGCAGCGTGAAAGGCGAACGTCCGATCACCGGCATTTACTCCATGGGCAGTACCTCGTCCGTGGGGCAAAACAGCATCTCCGATCTCGACATCTGGGTATGCCATCAATCCTGGCTGGATAATGAAGAGCGCCTCAATCTGCAGCGCAAGTGTACGCTGTTGCAGAAATGGTGTGTGTCAATGGGTGTGGAAGTGAGCTTCTTCCTGATTGATGAGAACCGTTTCCGCCATAATGAAAGCGGCAGCCTTGGCGGTGAAGACTGCGGTTCCACCCAACATATTTTGCTGCTGGATGAGTTCTATCGCACCGCGGTGCGGATGGCCGGTAAACGCATCCTGTGGAACATGGTGCCGGGCGAAGAAGAACACCATTACGACGATTACGTCATGTCACTCTATTCTCAGGGCGTGCTCACGCCGAATGAGTGGCTGGATCTCGGCGGCCTTGGCACGCTGTCGGCGGAAGAGTACTTCGGTGCCAGTTTGTGGCAGCTGTATAAAAGTATCGATTCGCCGTATAAAGCGGTGCTGAAAACCCTACTGCTGGAAGCCTACAGTTGGGAATATCCCAACACGCAATTGCTTTCGATGGATATCAAACAGCGCCTGCACGATGGCGAAATTGTCTGCTTCGGTCTTGATCCCTATTGCATGATGCTGGAGCGCGTAACGCGCTACCTCACCAGCGTTGATGACATGGCGCGCCTCGATTTAGTGCGTCGATGTTTCTACTTAAAAGTGTGTGAAAAGCTCTCCAGCGAAGATCATCATCATCAGCGCACGGGCTGGCGTCGCGAGATCCTTTCGCAGCTGGTGAAAGAGTGGGGCTGGGATGAAGAGAAGTTAGCGGTACTGGATAACCGCGCAGAGTGGAAAATCGAACGGGTACGCGAAGCGCACAATGAGTTGCTGGATGCGATGATGCAAAGTTATCGCAACCTGATCCGCTTTGCGCGCCGTAACAATTTAAGCGTCAGTGCCAGCCCGCAGGATATCGGCGTGCTGACGCGTAAACTGTATGCCGCATTTGAGGCGTTGCCGGGTAAGGTGACGCTGGTGAACCCCCAGATCTCGCCGGATCTCTCGGAAGAAAATCTCACCTTTATTCATGTCCCGGCGGGCCGCGCGAATCGTGCTGGATGGTATCTGTATAACCAGGCCCCCGACATGAGTTCCATCATCAGCCATCAGCCGCTGGAATATAACCGCTACCTGAACAAGCTGGTGGCGTGGGCGTGGTTCAACGGTTTACTCACCAGCAAAACGCGCCTGCATATGAAAGGCAACGATCTGTGCGATTTGCCACGTCTGCAGGAGCTGGTCAATGACGTGTCGAGCCACTTCCCGCTGCGCGTGCCGGCACCCACGCCGAAAGCACTCTATAGCCCGTGTGAAATCCGTCACCTGGCGATTATCGTCAATCTGGAACACGATCCCACCTCGGCATTCCGCAATCAGGTGGTGCATTTTGATTTCCGTAAGCTGGACGTATTCAGCTTTGGTCAGCAGCAGCAATGCCTGATTGGCAGTATCGATCTGCTGTATCGCAACTCGTGGAATGAAGTGCGCACGCTGCACTTCAGCGGCGAGCAGGCGATGATTGAAGCGCTGAAAACCATCCTCGGTAAAATGCATCAGGATGCGGCACCGCCGGATACGGTAGAAGTGTTCTGCTACAGCCAGCATCTGCGCGGCTTAATCCGCACTCGCGTGCAGCAGCTGGTTTCAGAATGTATTGAGCTGCGTTTATCCAGCACGCGTCAGGAACCTGGCCGCTTCAAAGCGTTACGCATGGCGGGGCAAACCTGGGGCTTATTCTTTGAACGGATGAGCGTCTCCGTGCAGAAGCTGGAAAACGCCGTTGAATTCTATGGTGCGATTTCCAATAACAAGCTGCACGGTTTGTCGATCAAAGTGGAATCGAATCAGACGCCGCTGCCGCCGGTGGTAAACGGCTATGCCAGCGAGGGCATCATTCAGTTCTTCTTTGAAGACACCACAGACGATCGCGGCTTCAATATCTATATCCTCGACGAAACCAATCGCGTTGAGGTTTATCATCACTGCGAAGGCAGTAAAGAAGAGCTGGTGCGTGACGTGAGCCGTTTCTACTCCTCATCTCACGATCGCTTTACCTACGGCTCAAGCTTTATCAACTTTAACTTGCCGCAGTTCTACCAAATTGTGAACACGGGTGAGCGATTCCAGGTGATTCCGTTCCGCAGCCAAACGCTAACGCAGCTCTGCGCTACGCAGCCTGATAACGATAACGGCGATTTCCAGCCGCGTTACCAAATGCATTGATCCCGCCCGCGTTCGCGCGGTGGGATACGCTCTAACTCTGACCTGCTGCTGGAATTGCGGCTATTTCCTGTTGCTTTTACAACGTCAACTGCGATGATAAGCAACCATGGCGTAAGGACAGAAGAGCAGACAGAATGATACGAGCGATAAGTCAGCTGGGTATGGCGCTGGCACTGGTTAGCCTGGTAGGCTGTGGCCTGAAAGGACCGTTGTATTTCCCGCCAAAAGATCAACCCAACAAGCCTCATCAGCAGGTCACCGAGCAGCAGCAGAAAGCTTCTCAGGATGCTGATGTGGGTGGCCTGGTCACCAGCAAGCCTGGTTCGCAGGCAAACTAAACTCTATGAGTAATCCGGCGGAGCAGAAAATGCAGTTCTCAAAAATGCACGGTCTCGGCAACGACTTTATGGTTGTGGATGCCGTGACGCAAAACGTCTTTTTTTCGCCGGAACTGATTCGCCGCCTGGCGGACAGACATCTGGGGATCGGTTTCGATCAGCTGCTGATCGTCGAGCCACCTTACGATCCGGATCTCGATTTCCACTACCGCATTTTCAACGCCGATGGCAGCGAAGTCGCGCAGTGTGGCAACGGCGCGCGCTGTTTTGCCCGCTTTGTGCGCCTGAAAGGATTGACCAACAAAAGCGACATCCGCGTCAGTACGCAAACCGGTCGCATGGTGCTTAGCGTTACCAACGATGAGCTGGTGCGTGTGAATATGGGGCAACCTAATTTCGAACCGCAAAGCGTGCCGTTACGTGCAAATAAAGCTGAGAACCTTTATTTACAACGCGTTGCCGAACAAACCGTGATGTTTGGTGCGGTGTCGATGGGCAATCCACACTGTGTGATTCAGGTGGAAAGCGTGAAAACCGCGCAGGTGGAAACGCTGGGCCCGGAGCTGGAAAGCCATGAGCGTTTTCCCGAACGCGTTAATGTCGGCTTTATGGAAGTGATTCATCGCGAGCACATCCGTCTGCGGGTGTATGAACGCGGCGCGGGTGAGACGCAGGCGTGCGGTAGCGGCGCCTGTGCGGCGGTTGCCTGCGGCATTCAGCAAGGTATTTTGGCCGAGAATGTGCGCGTCGATCTGCCTGGCGGAACGCTGCATATCGCCTGGAAAGGGGAAGGGCAGCCGCTGTTTATGACCGGTCCCGCCACACACGTCTACGATGGGTTTATTCATCTATGAAAAATGTCGAAGAGCAGACCGAAAGCGAGGTTTTGCTGGACGATCAATCGGTAAGCGCATTTCTGCGTCACAACCCCGATTTCTTTATTCGCAATGCACGCCAGGTCGAACAGATGATGGTGCCGCATCCGGTACGCGGCAGCGTTTCGCTGGTGGAGTGGCATATGGCGCGACAGCGCAACCACATCCAGCAGTTGGAAGAGGAGATCACGCTGCTGATGGAGCAGGCCACGGCCAACCATCAGCTGTTTGATCGTCTGCTGACGCTGCAAGGCCATCTTGCCGCGGCAGACAGCCTGCAAGAGATGCTGACGCGTTTGCATCGCTGGGCACGCGAGCTGGGCCTGGCGGGCGCACATGTACGCGTGTTCAACGACAAGTGGCACATTGGCGCCCCCTCAGATTTCACCCAACTCGGGTTGTCCCGTCAGGCGTTTGAGCCGCTGCGTATTCAGCGCTTTGGCGACGATCAGCACTATCTCGGCAGTCTGAATGGTCCGGAGCTATTACTGCTGTTGCCGCAGGCCAAAGCGATTGGTTCGGTGGCGATGTCGCTGATGGGTGAGCACGGCGAGCTCGGCGTGCTGATGTTTACCAGCCGTGATAACCAGCATTATCAGGCGGGCATGGGCACGCTGCTGCTACAGCATCTGGCGCAAATGCTGCCGGATCTGCTGTCGCGCTGGATTGAACGCGCATGAGTAGCGTCAGTCCGCTGCTGCCAGCCGTGGATGACTTTCTGCGTTATCTGAAAGTTGAACGCCAGCTCAGTCCGCTGACGCAAAAGAATTACCAACGGCAGTTGCAGGCCATTATCGACATGGCCGATGACATGAAGTTGACCAGTTGGGCGCAGCTCGAACCCGCGCAGGTGCGCACCCTGGCGGCGCGCAGCCGTCGCGGCGGTTTGGGGCCTAGCAGTCTGGCATTGCGCATGTCGGCGCTGCGCAGCTTTCTCGACTGGCAAGTTCATCAGGGCATGTTGACCGCCAATCCCGCCAAAGGGATTTCCACGCCGCGTAATGCGCGCCATCTTCCGAAGAACATGGACGTTGATGAAGTAAACCAGCTGCTGGAGATCGACCTTAACGATCCGCTGGCGGTGCGCGACCGCGCGATGCTGGAAACCATGTACGGCGGCGGGTTGCGTTTGTCAGAGCTGGTGAATATTGACTGTCGCCATATGGATTTGGAAGCCGGCGAAGTGCGGGTGCTGGGTAAAGGCAGCAAAGAGCGCCGGGTGCCGATTGGTGGCACGGCGGTGACGTGGATTCAGCACTGGCTGCCGCTGCGCGCGAGTTTTGCGCCGCAGGATGATGCGCTGTTTGTCTCCAGTCGCGGCAGCCGGATCTCGACGCGCAACGTGCAAAAGCGCTTTGCCGAATGGGGCATTAAGCAGGGCGTTGCCAGCCATATTCATCCGCATAAACTGCGCCACTCTTTTGCCACGCACCTGCTGGAATCGAGCGGCGATCTGCGCGCGGTGCAGGAGCTGCTTGGCCACGCCAATCTGGCGACCACGCAAATCTATACCCATCTGGATTTCCAGCATCTGGCGACGGTTTACGATGCGGCCCATCCGCGTGCCAAACGAGGAAAGTCTTAATGAAGTTTTATCGTCCGCTCGGCCCGATCAAAGCGATCACCTTTGATCTCGACGACACGCTGTACGACAACCATCCCGTGATCCGCAAAACCACGGCCGAATCGCACGCCGCCTTGCAGGCCTACCATCCGGCGCTGCGCGAGTTTACCCAAGCGGATTATCAGGCGCTGCGTAATGAGTTGCTGGCGCGCGAGCCGGAGATTTATCACGACGTGTCTGAATGGCGTCGCCGCTCGGTGGAGCTGGCGCTGCTCAATGTGGGTTTATCTGCAACGGAAGCAACCACCGGTGCCAGCGAAGTGATGAGCGTATTCCATCACTGGCGCAGCGAAGTCGCTATGCCTGACGAGACGCATCAAACGTTGACGTGGCTGGGCGAGCGCGTACCGCTGGTGGCGATCACTAACGGCAATGCCTGTCCGGAAAAGCTCGGCATCGATCACTACTTCCAGTTCGCGCTGCGAGCCGGTCCGCACGGCCGCGCTAAGCCGTGGCAGGACATGTATCACCTCGCGGCGCAGCGTTTGAACATCGCGCCTGAGCACATTCTGCATGTGGGAGACGATCTCACCACCGATGTCGCCGGTTCGCTGCGTGCCGGCATGCAAGCCTGCTGGATTAACCTGCGCGCAGGCAATCTGATGAAAATTGATGATGCGCGTTTGCTGCCGCACGTTGAAATTGATCGGTTGGCATCTTTAACCTCGCTGCTATAATAGCTGTAAATTTATCCAGTCATATCCATCATCATTCGACTTGCCGCCTTGCGGCAAGCCGAATGATTTTGGATATGTATCTCAATTCTTAAAACGGTGCTTATGGACGTTTCTGAACTGCTTGACGGCTTGAATGACAAACAGCGCGAGGCGGTCGCCGCACCGCGTAGCAACCTGCTGGTGCTGGCCGGAGCAGGCAGTGGCAAAACCCGTGTGCTGGTACATCGCATCGCCTGGCTGCTGTCGGTAGAGAATTGCTCACCGTATTCGATTATGGCGGTGACCTTCACCAACAAAGCGGCAGCGGAGATGCGGCATCGTATCGATCAGCTGATCGGCACCAGCCAGGGCGGCATGTGGATTGGTACCTTCCACGGCCTGGCGCACCGTTTACTGCGCGCGCATCATCTTGATGCCGGTCTGCCGCAGGATTTCCAGATTCTCGACAGCGACGATCAGCTGCGCCTGCTCAAACGCTTGATCAAAGCCATGAACCTTGATGAGAAACAGTGGCCTGCGCGTCAGGGCATGTGGTACATCAACGGCAAAAAAGATGAAGGTCTGCGGCCAAAACATATCGAAAGCTACGGCAATCCGGTGGAGCAAACCTGGCTGCGTATCTATCAGGCGTATCAGGAAGCCTGCGATCGCGCCGGATTAGTGGATTTCGCCGAGCTGCTGCTGCGCGCCCACGAATTGTGGCTTAACAAGCCGCATATCCTGAACCATTACCGCGAGCGTTTCAGTAACGTGCTGGTGGATGAATTCCAGGATACCAACAACATTCAGTACGCGTGGATTCGCATGCTGGCAGGCGACACCGGCCGCGTGATCATCGTCGGCGATGACGATCAGTCGATTTACGGCTGGCGCGGTGCGCAGGTGGAGAACATCCAGCGCTTCCTGCAGGACTTCCCTGGCGCAGAAACCATCCGTCTGGAGCAGAACTATCGCTCGACCAACAACATTCTGAAAGCCGCGAACACGCTGATTGCCAATAACAATGGCCGCCTCGGCAAAGAACTGTGGACCGACGGTAGCGACGGCGAAAAGATTTCGCTCTACTGCGCGTTCAATGAGCTGGACGAAGCGCGCTTTGTGGTGAATCGCATCAAAAGCTGGCATGAGAACGGCAACGCGCTGCAGGATTGCGCCATTCTCTACCGCAGTAACGCCCAATCACGCGTGCTGGAAGAGGCGCTGCTGCAAGGCAGCATGCCGTACCGTATTTATGGCGGCATGCGCTTCTTCGAACGTCAGGAGATCAAAGACGCGCTGGCCTATCTGCGTTTGATGGCCAATCGCAATGACGATGCGGCGTTTGAACGTGTGGTGAATACGCCGGTGCGCGGCGTGGGCGATCGCACGCTGGACGTGGTGCGCCAGACCGCGCGCGAACAACAACTGACAATGTGGCAGGCAACGCGCGAGCTGTTACAGAACAAAGCGTTAGCCGGCCGCGCCGCATCGGCGCTGCAACGCTTCTGCGAACTGGTGGATTCACTGGCCACCGAAACCGCCGAAATGCCGCTGCATGTGCAAACCGATCGGGTAATTAAAGACTCCGGTTTGTGGGTAATGTACGAGCAGGAGAAGGGCGAGAAAGGCCAGGCGCGTATCGAAAACCTTGAGGAACTGGTAACGGCCACGCGCCAGTTCAGCTATCAGGATGAAGACGAAGATTTGATGCCGCTGCAGGCGTTCTTGTCACATGCGGCGCTGGAAGCGGGCGAAGGTCAGGCCGACAAGTGGCAGGACGCGGTGCAGCTGATGACCATGCACTCGGCGAAAGGTCTGGAGTTCAGCCAAGTGTTTATCGTCGGCATGGAAGAGGGCATGTTCCCGAGCCAGATGTCGCTGGATGAAGGCGGGCGTTTGGAAGAGGAGCGTCGTCTGGCTTACGTTGGCGTGACGCGCGCGATGGTGAAGCTCACGCTAACCTACGCGGAAAGCCGTCGCCTTTATGGTAAGGAAGTGTATCACCGCCCTTCACGTTTTATCGGCGAGCTGCCGGAGGAGTGCGTGGAAGAGGTACGCTTGCGCGCCAGCGTCAGTCGTCCAGTTAGCCATCAGCGCATGGGCACGCCGATTGCGCAAAACGATAGCGGCTTCACGCTCGGCCAGCGCGTGCGTCACGCCAAGTTTGGCGAAGGCACCATTATCAACCTCGAAGGCAGCGGTGAACACAGCCGCCTGCAGGTGGCGTTTCAGGGCCAGGGCATTAAGTGGCTGGTGGCGGCTTACGCCCGTCTGGAAACGGTGTAGCGCGGTTGCGCTACCTTGACGACTTTTTCGTCTCAGCGTAACATGCGCGCACTATTATCATGAGAGGACAATGCCTTGGACGCGCCCAGTCGATGCTGGCTCAATCACCTGTTTAACAGGAACTCCTAAGGTTGCCTCTTTTAGCTGGTAGCCTTAGCGGTTATCAGCGACCTCCCTTTTTTACTCTCGTCGCATGAGTTAGCACTGATTTACCCTTGAAGCGAAAGTTTCCGTGTTCAGGCTTCGCCGTGCCCGCTATAAACAGTGGTTCACCGCCTTGTCCCATTCCAAAAAAATGGGGAGTTATTGCTATGCTGAGCGCATTTAAACTCGATCGTAATCGCCTGACGCGCATCGAGCTGGAAGAAGATAACGACAAACTCAACACGTCGGTGTGGGTCGATTTGATCGAGCCCGACGACAGCGAACGCGATCGCGTGCAGTGTGAACTCGGCCAGAGCCTGGCGACGCGTCCGGAGCTGGAAGACATCGAAGCCTCGGCGCGTTTCTTTGAAGACGAAGACGGCCTGCACATTCACTCCTTCTTCTTCTTTGAAGATGCGGAAGACCACGCGGGCAACTCCACAGTGGCATTTACCATCCGTGAAGATCGCCTCTACACGCTGCGCGAGCGCGAATTGCCAGCCTTCCGCCTTTACCGCATGCGTGCGCGTAACCAGACGCTGACCGATGGCAACGCCTATGAACTGCTGCTGGATCTGTTCGAAACCAAAATCGAGCAGCTGGCGGATGAGATCGAGAACATTTATAGCGCGCTGGAGAAACTCAGCCGCGTGATCATGGAAGGCCAGCAGGGCGAAGAGTACGATCAGGCGCTGTCACGTTTGGCAGAGCTGGAAGATATCGGCTGGAAAGTGCGTTTGTGCCTGATGGATACCCAGCGCGCGCTCAACTTCCTGGTGCGCAAGGCGCGCCTGCCGAGCAACCAGCTGGAGCAGGCGCGTGAAATCCTGCGCGATATCGAATCACTGCTGCCGCATAACGAATCGCTGTTCCAGAAGGTGAACTTCCTGATGCAGGCGGCGATGGGCTTCATCAACATCGAGCAGAACCGCATCATCAAGATCTTCTCGGTGGTTTCGGTGGTGTTCCTGCCGCCAACGCTGGTGGCATCAAGCTACGGTATGAACTTTGAGTTTATGCCGGAACTGAAATGGAGCTTTGGTTATCCGGGGGCGATTACTTTAATGATCCTCGCCGGGCTAGCGCCGTACCTCTATTTCAAGCGTAAGAACTGGTTGTAACCTGCCGAATATCTCGGTCGTCATGAATGACGACCCGACAAAATCGTTCCTGAAAACGTAGGGTCGCCATTTATGGCGACCGGAAAGCGCTTAAGCGATTAACATTAGCCCATAAACTAGCGCTGTTCCCCATTTCTGCGTAACCTGTTGGTTCTGTTTTCTTTCTGATTCCACCTTATGGCGCGCTTCTCCCTGCGACTTCAGTGGACCCTTCTGCTGATTGCATCGTTAGTACTGGGGATTATTCTCCAGCTGTTCCACCTTCCTGCGGCCTTGCTGCTTGGTCCGATGATCGTCGGCACCATCATGGGATTATCCGGCGCAACGGTGCGCATCGATAAACGTTTCTTTGTGCTGGCACAGGCGGTGCTGGGCTGCATGATCGGCCAAAGCTTATCGCCGGGAATTCTCACTCCGCTCATTCAGGATTGGCCGGTGGTACTGGCGGTGCTGGTATTGACCCTGGCAGCTAGCGGGCTATCGGGTTTTCTGCTGGTGCGCTTCAGTCATTTGCCCGGACCCACCGGTGCATGGGGATCGTCGCCCGGTGGCGCCTCGGCGATGGTGGCGATGGCCGGTGATTTCGGTGCTGATGTGCGGTTAGTCGCCTTTATGCAGTATTTGCGCGTGCTGTTTGTCGCCACGGCAGCCGCGGTGGTGGCGCGTATTGGATTAGGTTCCAGTGGCGGCACCGTGGATCTGGTGTGGTTTCCCGCGCTGCAAAGCAGTTTCCTGCTAACGCTGGTGGTCATGGTGGCCGGTGCATGGCTCGGTCAGAAGCTGCGTATTCCTTCTGGGGCATTGCTGCTGCCGGCGCTGATTGGCGCGGTACTGCACGGCACCGATGTGGCCACCTTGCAGGTGCCGGAGTGGTTGTTGGCGCTGGCCTATTCGCTGATTGGCTGGAGCGTGGGATTACGCTTTACTCGCCCCATATTCCTATTGGCGCTGCGCACGCTGCCGCAAATGCTGGTGTCGATTTTTGGTTTGATGCTGTTGTGTGGCGGATTAGCCTGGATGTTGACGCGCGTGCTGCACGTCGATCTGATGACCGCATACCTGGCAACCAGCCCTGGCGGGCTGGATACCGTGGCGATTATTGCGGCGGGCACGCGGGTCGATATCGCTTTTGTGATGGCACTACAGACACTTCGTCTGTTCACCATCCTGCTTACCGGTCCGGCGCTGGCGCGTTTTATTTCACGCTACGCGCACGCGCGTACGCGCTGAAAATACCACCGCATCAACAATGAAAACGGCAAGAGCCAGCCAGATAAAGCCGAAGGTCACCATTTTGTCCGGCGTCAGGCTCTCACCGTAGAAGATGACCGCCAGCAGGAACATCAGCGTCGGGCCAAGATACTGGAAGAAACCCACGGTGGATAAACGCAGACGCGCGCAGGCTGCGGCAAACAGCATCAGCGGAATAGTGGTGATAATGCCTGCCGCGACAAGCTTGAGATTCAGGCTCATGGCGTTCGCACTGAGATGGCTGGTGGCGCTGTCAGCGAAGCCAAACAGATAAATTGCCGCCAGTGGAAACAGCCACAGCGTCTCGATCAGCATGCCGCTCTGCGCATCCACCTGAATCTTTTTGCGCACTAAACCATATAAGGCAAAACTGAACGCCAGTCCCAGACCGATAATCGGCAGCGAACCGAATTGCCACAGCTGTACCAGCACGCCGGTTGTCGCCAGCAACACCGCCAGCCACTGCAAGCGACGGAAGCGCTCACGCAGGAATAGCATGCCAAACACCACATTAATCAGCGGGTTGATAAAGTAACCAAGGCTGGCTTCCAGCATGTGCTGATTGTTAACCGCCCAGATAAACAGCAGCCAGTTGCCGCCAATGGTCACGGCGGTGAGAGCGAGCAGCAGCACTTTTTTCGGTTGCGCAAGCACACTGCGCACTTGGGGCCAATTGCGGGTTAAAGTGAACAGTACCAGCATAAACAGCGCGGACCAAATCACGCGATGCGTCATAATTTCGGTGGCGGGGACCTCTTTTACCAGCTTGAAATAGGCCGGCGCGATGCCCCAAATAAAGTAAGCGCCAAGCGCGTAGCCAATACCTTGGCGAGTTTGTTGCGTATCCATCATCACATCCAAAAAGTGGCGATCAGCCAATCATATATGTTGCGGTAGCGGTAGCGATGTAATCGCCCTGCTGATTGTGTAATTCGACGCGCGCCACAGCGACTTTATTACCGCCGCGCAGCAGGCTGCTGGTGGCGATAAAGCGTTCGCCGCGGCCGGGACGCAGATAATCGACACGCATATCAATGGTGCCCATGCGTGACAAGCGCTGGCGCAGTTCGTCCTCGGTAATGCTGTCCTGACGCGTAAGCGCATAGCTGACACACACCAGTCCGGCAGCAACATCCAGCACTGAGGCAATGACGCCACCGTGCAGAATCTGCTGCGCCGCATTGCCCACCAGCATGGTTTTATTGGCAAAACCGAGCTCAGCGTAATCCGCTTCCAGCCGATCCAGCTCTAATCCCAGCGCCTGATTGAAAGGCATGTGATAAACAAATATTTCGCCAATCAGACGGCGCGCTTCCTGTTGTGTTAGCAACGGGGATGACATAGTTCCTGCCTTAAAATGTTAAAGAGTTGTGTATATTATGCCGCGTTCGCGCTGCTTTCCAGTTTCGGAAATCGGCACTGATCATCCGCTGGATTTGCGTGTAGAATGGCCTGCTTTTTGAACCGTCCATTGACGATCACGACACGCAGTTCCCTGGAGAATTCTATGCGTAAGCATTACGCCTTGCTGGCAGCGGCACTGATCCTTCCTGCCCTGGCGCAGGCTGAAGAAGCCACGATAAAAGAGGTTCATGATGCACCGGCAGTGAAGGGCAGCATTATCGCTAACCTGCTGGAAAAACACGATAACCCGTTCGTGCTTTATCCTTACGAAAACAATTACCTGCTTTACACCTACACCAGCGATATGAATAAAGAGGCCATCTCTTCCTATAACTGGGCCAACAAAGCGAAAAATGATGAAGTAAAATTCCAGCTCAGTCTGGCGTTTCCGCTGTGGCGCGGCATTTTAGGCGATAATTCGGTACTCGCCGCGTCCTATACTCAGCGTTCGTGGTGGCAGCTCTCTAACCGTGGCGCCTCATCACCGTTCCGTGAAACCAACTATGAGCCGCAAATTTTCCTCGGCTGGGCGACAGATTACACCTTCGCGGGCTGGACGCTGCGCGATGTGGAAACGGGCCTGAACCATGAGTCGAATGGCCGCAGCGATCCGACGTCACGCAGCTGGAACCGCGTTTACGCTCGCTTAATGGCAGAGAACGGCAATTTACTTGCTGAGATCAAACCCTGGTATCGTCTGCCGGAAAGTGAAAGCAATGACGATAATCCGGATATCACTAAATACATGGGTTACTACCGCGCCAAGCTCGGTTACATGATGGGCGACAGCATCTTCAGCGTGGAAGGCAACTACAACTGGAACAGCGGCTTCGGTGGCGCAACCTTCGCCTGGAGCTACCCAATCTCTGAACACGTGCGCTTTTACACGCAGGTCTTCAGCGGTTATGGTGAATCTTTGATCGACTATAACCATCGCCAGACCCGTCTTGGCGTGGGCGTGACGCTCAACGATTTGTTCTAACCAGCAAAAATACAGGATTACCGTGGCAACATCGGCAGTGCTTAATCAGGAAATGCTGGCGCAGCAGGTATTACAAGATACCTTCGGCTACCAGCAGTTCCGTCCCGGTCAGCAAAACATCATCGAAACCGCGCTTGCAGGGCGTGATTGTCTGGTGGTGATGCCAACCGGCGGCGGCAAATCGCTGTGCTATCAGATCCCGGCGCTGGTGCGTGAAGGATTGACGCTGGTGGTTTCACCGCTGATTTCACTGATGAAAGATCAGGTTGATCAGCTGCTGGCTAACGGTGTCGCGGCGGCGTGCCTCAACTCAACGCAAACGCGTGAACAGCAGCAGCAGGTTTTTGCGGATTGCCGTACCGGCAAGCTCAAGTTGCTGTACATTGCGCCTGAGCGACTGATGATGGATAACTTCCTCGACAGCTTGCATCAGTGGAATCCGGTGATGCTGGCCGTGGATGAGGCGCACTGTATTTCACAGTGGGGCCACGATTTCCGTCCGGAATATGGTTCGATTGGCCAGCTGCGTCAGCATTTCCCAGCGTTGCCGGTGATGGCATTAACCGCCACCGCTGATGAAACCACGCGTAACGACATCGTTCATCTGCTGCAGATGGACGATCCGCTGATTCAAATCAGCAGTTTTGACCGGCCAAATATTCGCTACACGCTGGTGGAGAAATTCAAACCCACCGAGCAGCTTCTGCGTTATGTGCAGGATCAGCGCGGCAAAAGCGGCATTATTTACTGTAACAGCCGCGCCAAAGTGGAAGACACCGCCGCGCGTCTGCAAAGCCGCGGCCTGAGCGTTGGCGCGTATCACGCCGGTATCGATAGTGCGCAGCGTGCCAGCGTGCAGGAAGCGTTTCAGCGTGACGATCTGCAAATTGTGGTCGCCACCGTGGCGTTTGGTATGGGCATCAACAAACCTAACGTGCGGTTTGTGGTGCACTTCGATATCCCGCGCAATATCGAATCCTATTATCAGGAAACCGGCCGCGCCGGACGTGATGGCCTGCCTGCCGAAGCGATGATGCTCTACGATCCGGCGGATATGGCGTGGCTGCGTAAATGTCTTGAAGAGAAAGTGCCCGGGCCGTTGCAGGATATTGAACGCCACAAGCTTAATGCGATGGGCGCGTTTGCGGAAGCACAAACCTGCCGTCGTTTGGTGCTGCTGAATTATTTTGGTGAAGGTCGCCAGCAGCAGTGCGATAACTGCGATATCTGCCTCGATCCGCCACGTCGCTACGACGGCCTGCTGGAAGCGCAAAAAGCGCTGTCGAGCATCTATCGTACCGGTCAGCGCTTTGGTATGGGCTATATTGTTGAGGTTTTGCGTGGGGCCAGCAATCAGCGTATCCGTGATAACGGCCACGATAAATTGCCGGTGTACGGTTTAGGCCGCGAGCACAGCCATGAACACTGGATTAGCGTGCTGCGTCAGTTGATCCATCTGGGCATGGTGACGCAAAACATCGCTATGCATTCGGCATTGCAACTTACGGAAGCCGCCCGCCCGGTACTGCGTGCCGAAGTGCCGCTGATGCTGGCGGTGCCGCGCATCGTAACGGTAAAAACGCGCAGCAGCAGTTCGCCAAAAGTGTATGGCGGTAATTACGATCGTAAGCTGTTCGCCAAGCTGCGTAAGCTGCGTAAGGCGATCGCCGATGAAGAGAACATTCCGCCTTACGTGGTGTTTAACGATGCCACGTTGATTGAAATGGCAGAACAAATGCCGATTAGCGCGTCAGAAATGCTCAGCGTGAATGGCGTCGGTCATCGCAAACTGGAGCGTTTTGGTAAGCCGTTCCTGGTGATGATTAAAGAACATGTTGATGAAGAATAAAGGAAATAAATCATGCTGATGTTATTCGCCACCGTCGCGCTGGTGCATCTGGTTGCGCTGATGAGTCCCGGCCCGGACTTCTTCTTTGTGTCGCAAACGGCGGCGAGCCGATCGCGCAAAGAAGCGATGATGGGCGTATTGGGCATCACGCTGGGGATTGTCGTGTGGGCCGGCGTGGCGCTGATGGGCCTGCATTTGATCCTGGAAAAAATGGCCTGGCTGCATGAAATCATCATGGTCGGCGGCGGGTTGTATCTGCTGTGGATGGGCTGGCAGCTGATGCGTTCAGCGCGTCAACGTCACAAGCAGCCGCAGACGGAAGCACCGGTGGTCGAATTGCCGAAAAGAGGCATGAGTTTCCTGAAAGGTTTCCTCACCAATTTGTCGAACCCGAAAGCGATTATCTACTTCGGTAGCGTGTTCTCACTGTTTGTCGGCAACGATGTGGGTGCTATGGAGCGTTGGGGCTTGTTCCTGCTGATTATCGGTGAGACGTTCGCGTGGTTTACGCTGGTGGCGGCGATTTTCGCTATGCCGTGGATGCGTGATAAGTATCAGCGGATGGCGAAGTGGGTGGATGGCATGGCGGGTGTGTTGTTTGCCGGGTTTGGTATTCATTTAATCATTTCGCGATAACCCAGGTCGCCATAAATGGCGACCCTACGTAGGGTGGGCATTTATGCCCACCTGGTTGACTATCACGCCATTTTACGTGCGCTGGCTAACAGCGCGCCTACCGCCATAAATAAGCCACCAAAGGTGCGGTTCAGTAGCTTCATCTGCTGCGGTCCTTTAATCCAGCCTGCAATGCGCGTTGCCAGCGTGGCATAACCAATCATCACGATGATATCGACCACGATGGTGGTGACGCCGAGCACCAAATATTGCATCAACTGCGGCTGGTGCGGCTGAATAAACTGCGGGAACAGTGCGGCAAGAAACACGATGCTCTTCGGGTTGGTGAGATTCACCAGCACCGCACGTTTAAACAGGCGACGCCGCGGCATCGCTTTGGCTACGGCATCAAGATCGATACCGCCAGCGGAACGCCACTGCTGAATGCCCAACCACACCAGATAGGCTGCACCGGCCCACTTCAGCACTTCAAAGGCCAGCAGTGATTGCGAGAACAGCGCCCCTAATCCGGCACCGACCAGCACGATATGAATGGCCAGGCCAAGCTGCAAGCCGGTAATCGATGCCACCGCGCCGCGATAGCCATGGCTGATGCCGGTGCTCATGGTGTTAATCGCGCCGGAACCGGGTGAAAGGCTAAGGATGGTTGTGGTCAGCAGGTAGGTTAACCACCATTCAATGGTCATGTGTGACATTCCCTGAAGTTAGCGAAGTGTGACACAATACGACAGAAAATCGCGGCACGCTATGCAGCACAGGTGCGCCATTCACGTTTTTTTCAGGGGGGACGGATGCAGCATCATAAACAGAGTTGGCTCGGGCGCGAGCGAGGCTTTGCAGCCTTTGCCACCGGTCCGCTGCTCGACTTCTGGCGTCGCCGTGAGGAGTGTGAGTTTACCGGCGTGGGTAACCTGAAAATCCGCTATGTTCGTTTCACTTCACCGCAACATCGTCGTGTCATTCTGGTCGTGCCTGGCCGCATTGAAAGCTATATCAAATATCCTGAACTGGCCTATGACCTGTTCCACTGCGGCTACGATGTGGTGATTCTCGACCATCGCGGTCAGGGACGTTCCGAACGTCTGCTGGAAGATTCACATCGTGGACATGTGGTGGAATTTAGCCACTACGTTGACGATTTGGAAACGCTCTATCTGAAAGAAATTGTCAGCAACCACTATCAACAGCGCTATGTACTGGCGCACTCCATGGGCGGTGCGATTTTAGCGCTGTTTCTGGCGCGCCAGCCCCAGGCGTTCCATGCTGCCGTATTTTCCGCGCCGATGTTTGGCATTGTGCTGCCGCTGCCTGACTGGATGGCGCACCGTATTCTCGACTGGACGGAAAAACTCCCCGCGCTGCGCGAAGGTTATGCGCTGGGAACCGGACGCTGGCGCGCCAGTCCGTTTGGCATCAACCGCCTGACGCACAGCCGTGAGCGCTACCGGCGCAACCTGCGTTTTTACGCCGACGATCCGGCGATTCGCGTCGGCGGTCCCACCTATCATTGGGTGCGTGAAGGCGTACAGGCTGGACGTAACATTTTTAGTCAGATCGAGAAAATCACCACGCCAACCCTGCTGCTGCAGGCCAGCGAAGATGATGTGGTGGATAACCGCTCACAGGATCTCTTTTGTGCGGAGATGGCCAAAGCAGGGCATCCCTGTGCCGGCAACGCGCCCTATGTCATCAAAGGCGCACGCCATGAGATCTTGTTCGAAAAAGATGCGATGCGTGCTGAAGCGCTAAATGCGGTGGTGGATTTCTTCGAACATCACGCTTAACAAATATTAATTACCGATATCAATACCCGAGGTTTACATGTATCACATCGTCGCATCCGACCTGGATGGCACGCTGCTCTCTCCGGAACACCGTTTAACTCCGTTCGCGCGCACCACGCTGCAGGAACTGGTGGCGCGTGACATCCACTTTGTTTTTGCCA
This sequence comes from Pantoea sp. NPDC088449, assembly GCF_044753225.1. Lineage (NCBI taxonomy): Bacteria > Pseudomonadati > Pseudomonadota > Gammaproteobacteria > Enterobacterales > Erwiniaceae > Pantoea > Pantoea sp. NPDC088449. The sequence continues at coordinate 238,985 of NZ_JBIVMT010000005.1, forward strand.
CCGGCCGTCACTATATCGATGTGGGACAAATGCGCGATAAGCTCGGCATTCCGGCTTACATGATCACCTCTAACGGCGCGCGCGTGCACAACGCTGATGGCGAACTGGTGTTTAGCCACAATCTCGACGCCGATATTGCCAGCGATTTGTACGGCCTGCAGTATCACGATGAGCATATTCTGACGCACGTCTATCGTGACGACGAATGGTTCATGAGTCGCCATCGTCCGGACGAACAGGACTACTTCCGCGAATCGGTATTCAACTATCAGGTTTATCAGCCGGGTATGCTGCCAACCGACGGGATCAGCAAAGTATTCTTTACCTGCGATGATCCTGAGCGTTTGGTTCCGATGGAACAGGCGATAGAAGCACGCTGGGGCGATCGCGTGAACGTCAGCTTCTCGCTGCCGACCTGTCTGGAAGTGATGGCGGGTGGCGTTTCCAAAGGCCACGCGCTGGAAGCCGTCTCCAAACAGTTGGGTTACTCGCTGAAAGAGTGCATCGCCTTTGGCGACGGCATGAATGATGTGGAGATGCTCAGCATGTCAGGTAAAGGCTGCATCATGCGTAATGCGCAGCAGCGCCTGAAAGACACCTTGCCAACGCTGGAAGTGATTGGCAGCAACGCGGAAGATGCGGTGCCGCACACCTTGCGTAAGCTGTTCCTCGCCTAAAAAAACGGGCCGGTGATTGCCGGCCCGCTCTGGTTATACCAACTGTTTCTTGTGCTTATGTTCGCTCATCATGGTGAGCAGCAGCAGAATCACCGCCAGCACCGATCCGCCAATCATCACGATGAAGCCGCCATCCCAGCCGAAGTAATCTACGGTGTAGCCGACAATGGCACTCGCCGCGACCGATCCGCCAAGATAGCCAAACAGCCCGGTAAAGCCCGCCGCGGTTCCCGCCGCTTTTTTCGGAGCCAGCTCCAGCGCGTGCAAGCCAATCAACATCACCGGACCGTAAATCAGGAAGCCGATCACAATCATGCACAGCATATCGATGCCTGAATTGCCGGGCGGGTTCAGCCAGTACACCACGGTGGCAATGGTCACCAGCGTCATAAAGAACACGCCGGTGGCGCCACGGTTGCCTTTAAAGACTTTGTCTGACATCCAGCCGCACAATAGCGTGCCAGGAATACCAGCATATTCATAGAAGAAGTAAGCCCACGAGGACTTATCCAGTGTGAAGTGTTTTACTTCTTTCAGGTAGGTTGGCGACCAGTCGAGAATGCCGTAGCGCAGCAGGTAAACAAACACGTTTGCCAGCGCGATATACCACAGCAGCTTATTGGGCAAAACGTACTGCATAAAAATCTGCTTTGCCGTCAGCTCCTGCTCGTGGTTCTCGTTGTAATCAGGCGGGTAATCGTTCTTCCAGGCTTCAATCGGCGGTAGACCGCAGGACTGCGGCGTGTCGCGCATGAGCGCAAAGGCGATGAAAGCGATGATAATCGCGCAAAACGCGGGCATATACAGCGCCGCTTTCCAGTCGTTGAACCACGCCATACCCAAAAGGAACAGCAGCGGTGGAATGCCGCCGCCAACGTTATGCGCACAGTTCCATATCGACACAATGCCGCCGCGCTCCTTCTGCGACCACCAGTGCACCATGGTACGTCCACACGGTGGCCAGCCCATGCCCTGGAACCAGCCGCACAGGAATAGCAGCACAAACATCACCATGATGCTTGATGTCGCCCACGGTACGAAGCCCATAAACAGCATTACCGCTGCAGCGAGGATCAATCCAGCGGGTAAAAACACGCGCGGATTCGAGCGGTCCGACACTGATCCCATAATGAATTTCGAAAAGCCGTAAGCGATAGAAATTCCCGACAGCGCAAACCCGAGATCGCCACGCGAGAAACCTTGTTCAACCAGATAAGGTATCGCCAGCGCAAAGTTCTTACGCACGAGATAGTAGGCGGCATAGCCAAAAAATATTCCCAGGAAAATTTGCCAGCGCAGACGACGATAGAGCGGATCGACACGATCATCCGCCACCTGGGGCCGATGCGATGCAGGTTTGAAGATACTCAACATGAGTGTGGCCCTCCAGGGCGCGATATCGTTATGAATTCCCAGCAGGTTGGGGCAAATGCAGCAAAGGTTATAAACGGAAAGGTGATGTTTCCATTTCGCGCAAAGGATAGTGATGGTCACGTACGGTTACTGTGATATGTGACACATTTGTTACAGTTTGATGACGATGAAGAGCGATAAAAACCAGGAAATGTTGTATTTCGCGCATTTTACTGGGGTTATAAAGCGAAGCGATAACGATTAATTGCCGATATTTTGCGCTATTGTAAACCAGATAATTCAGCCCGATCGCGACAGTTTGTTTACACTAGCGCCACTGTTTATTTTGAGATCGTCACCGTGCTGTTACTGATCGTTACCACCATTCTGTGGGCTTTTTCCTTCAGTTTAATCGGGGAATATCTGGCGGGTCAGGTGGATTCCTGGTTCTCTGTGCTGATGCGTTTAGCGCTTGCCGCTATCGTCTTTTTGCCTTTCCTGCGCTGGCGCGGCTATCGTGCTTCTACCATCCTGCTGTATATGCTGGTGGGCATGCTGCAGCTCGGCATCATGTACTTGCTGAGCTTTGAAGCTTACTTGTATCTGAGCGTGACCGAGTTCCTGCTGTTTACCGTAATGACGCCGCTGTATGTCACGCTGATCTACGATTTACTCAGTCGGCGTCCGCTGCGTATCGGCTACGCCTTCAGCGCTATGCTGGCTGTGATTGGGGCGGCGATTATTCGTTATGACAAAGTGAGCGACCATTTCTGGTTTGGCTTGCTGCTGGTGCAGGCGGCGAATATCTGCTTCGCCATTGGCATGGTCGGCTATAAGCGCCTGCAGGAAACCCGCCCAATGCCGCAGCACACCGCGTTTTCATGGTTCTATCTCGGTGCGGTGATCATCGCCGTCATTGCCTGGAGCCTGTGGGGCAATCCCAACAAACTGCCTACTACGTCGCTGCAGTGGGGCATTCTGGTATGGTTGGGCGTTGCGGCTTCAGGTTTGGGCTACTTCATGTGGAACTACGGCGCCACGCAGGTGGATGCGGGCACCTTGGGCATTATGAACAATATGCATGTGCCAGCGGGCTTACTGGTGAATCTGGCGATCTGGCAGGAAAAACCGCACTGGCCGAGCTTTCTCGCCGGTGCCGCAGTGATCTTCGCATCACTTTATGTGCATAAACGCTGGGTGTTGGGCAGGAGTTCCAAAAGCAGCGCATAGAGTCAAAATCTCAGCGCTGTGTCGTAGGGTCGCCATTTTTGGCGACCCATTTACGCCTTCTTAACTGGCCCCGGGCGATGAATCATCGTCAAACCTTTCAGGAAATTACGCAGAATCTGGTCGCCGCACTCGCGAAAATTCTTATGATCCGGGTTACGGAAAATGGCCCCCACCTCAGCCTGCGAAATCTTGAAGTTCGCTTTCAGCAGCACATCCGGAATATCGGTGGTTTTCAGCGCAAAGGCGATACGCAACTTCTTCATGAAAATATTATTGTTCATGCGGCGCTCAATCGACGGTGCGGGCGCATCTTCACTCTTACCGCGACGATAAAAAATCAGACCGTTGAGGAAGTAACCCATCAACACATCGGGCAGCTTGCGAAACGCGGCATCGTCATCCTTCTTCATCCACGCCTGCACATCTTCCAGCGGCACTTCACTTCCCGCTAAGGCAAAAATCTCCACCACTTTGCTATCGCTCAAATCCAGCATATAGCGCACGCTGCGCAGAACATCGTTACTCATCATGGTGAAACTCTCTTGGTCGCGGGTTGAGGCGGCGCATTATAGAGCAGGCGGGGCAGGGATAACAGCACAGGCGACATTCGCCGCCCCGCGTCATCAGGATGAGGTGGTTTGTAATGCGCCAGGACGCGCAGCATCGCGCACGAAAGGTAAGTGTTCACAGGCGTGCTGACGGGCAAAACGTACAAAGGCTTCCAGCACCGGCTGACGCTGCTCGCCTTCACGTACCGCAGCATACAGGCGACTCCACAGGCCCTCGCCCAGCGTTCTGGTCACCACCAATCCCTGATGCTCGAAATTCTCCACCACCCAATGTGGCAGCGCGGCAATGCCCATGCGCGCTGACACCATCTGAATCAGCAGCAATGTATTATCCACGCTCTTCAGCGCAGGACTCACGCCCGCCGGCTGCAGGAAATGCCGCCAGACATCCAAACGTTGACGCTGCACCGGATAAATCATCAGCACCTCTTCAGCCATATCTTCCGGAGAGATGTGATCAAGCTGCGCCAAAGGATGATCCGGCGCCATTACCAAACGCACTTCAAAATCAAACATCGGCGTGTAGAACAATCCGCTGCGCGGCAGAATATCTGAGGTTAATACCACATCCAGCTCACCCTGCTGCAGTGCGGGTTGCGGATCAAAGGTCACGCCGGATTTGAAATCCATCACCACCTGCGGCCAGCTTTGGCGGAAATTATTTAACGCGGGCGTCAGCCACTGAATACAGCTGTGGCACTCAATGGCGATACGCAACGTGGCCTGATGCGGCTCATGGCATGCCTGCAAGGCCTGCTGAATCTGCGGCAAAACCTGCTCGGCCAGCTGCAACAATATCTCTCCCTGCGGCGTAAAACGTAGCGGCTGGCTTTTACGTACAAACAGACGAAAGCCCAGGCGCTGTTCCAGATCGCTGAACTGGTGAGATAACGCTGATTGCGTTTGATGAAGCTGGGAGGCGGCGGCGGCTAAAGAGCCGGTATTCCGTAACGCCTGCAGCGTCCGCAGGTGTTTGAGTTCGATCATGAGATTCCTTCACATCGAGATTGAACAAATTGCGCTTGAGGAACATACAGTACCCGCAGATTATAGCGGTGTAAACATCTGGACGGCTAAACATCTCAAGTAAGCGCTGCGGCCACTTTACGTTTGTCCAGCCACACCGCTCGGCGAAGGGAATTTGCCTTCGCTGGATGAACGTAAATCGGTTGTACCTAAAGAATATCTGGAGAACATCAAATGACCATTCTGAACCATACACTCGGTTTTCCTCGCGTCGGTCTGCGTCGTGAACTGAAAAAAGCACAAGAGAGCTATTGGGCAGGAAAAAGCTCACAGGAAGAGCTGCTGGCGGTAGGTCGTGAACTGCGTGCCCGTCATTGGCAACAGCAGAAAGACGCGGGCGTGAATCTGCTGCCGGTCGGTGATTTTGCCTGGTACGATCACGTACTGACCACCAGCCTGCTGCTGGGTAACGTGCCAGCGCGTCACCAGAACAAAGATGGTTCTGTTGATTTGGATACATTGTTCCGCCTGGGGCGTGGCCGCGCACCTAGCGGCGAACCGGCGGCGGCGGCCGAAATGACCAAATGGTTCAACACCAATTATCACTACATGGTGCCAGAATTCAGCCAGGGCCAGCAGTTCAAACTGACCTGGACACAGCTGCTCAATGAAGTTGATGAAGCGCTGGCGTTAGGCCACAACGTTAAACCGGTGGTGCTCGGCCCGGTTACCTATCTGTGGCTGGGTAAAGTGAAAGGCGAGCCGTTCGATCGTCTGTCACTGCTCAAAGAGATCCTGCCCGTCTACAAACAGGTACTGGCTGAACTGAAAAAACGCGGTATCGAATGGGTGCAGATCGATGAGCCTGCGCTGGCGCTGGAACTGCCGCAAGCATGGCGCGATGCGTTCAAAGCGGCTTACGACGTGCTGCAGGGCGAATGCAAACTGCTGCTAACCACTTACTTCGACAGCATCGGTCAGAACCTCGACGTAATTAAAGCGCTGCCGGTGCAAGGTCTGCACGTTGATCTGGTACACGGTAAAGATGACATCCAGCAGTTGAACCAGCAGATCCCCGCAACTTGGCTGCTGTCCGTCGGCGTGATCAACGGCCGTAACGTTTGGCGTGCGGATCTCAGCAGCTGGTTTGAACGCCTGCAGCCGCTGGTTGGCCAGCGTCAACAGCTGTGGATCGGTTCATCTTGCTCGCTGCTGCACAGCCCCATCGATTTGAGCGTGGAAATGCGTCTCGACGACGAGGTGAAAAGCTGGTTCGCCTTTGCATTGCAGAAGTGTACGGAGCTGGCGTTGCTGAGTAAGGCGCTGAATAACAACGATGCCGCCTCTCTGGTGGCGTGGAGTGCGCCGATTCGTGCTCGAGCCAACTCAACGCGCGTGCACAATGCCGCGGTTGGTGAGCGTCTGGCAAAAATTCAGGCGAAAGATGTAGAACGCACCAGCAGCTATACCGAGCGTGCCAAAGCACAGCGCAAGCGCTTCAACTTGCCTGCATGGCCGACCACCACCATCGGTTCATTCCCACAAACCACTGAAATCCGTGGTCTGCGCCTCGATTTTAAGAAAGGTAACATTGACGGCGCTAACTATCGCACCGGCATCGCCGAACACATTAAACAGGCGATTGTTGAGCAGGAACGTTTGGGCCTTGACGTGCTGGTACACGGTGAAGCAGAACGTAACGATATGGTCGAGTACTTCGGCGAAAACCTCGACGGCTTCGTATTTACACAAAATGGTTGGGTACAGAGCTATGGTTCACGCTGTGTTAAGCCGCCGATCATCATTGGCGACGTCAGCCGCCCTAAAGCGATTACCGTTGAGTGGGCAAAATACGCGCAGTCGCTGACCGACAAACCGGTTAAAGGCATGCTGACCGGCCCGGTGACCATTCTCTGCTGGTCTTTCCCGCGTGAAGATGTGACCCGTGAAACCATCGCCAAACAGATTGCACTGGCGCTGCGTGACGAAGTGGAAGATTTGGAAAAAGCCGGTATCGGTATTATTCAGATTGATGAACCCGCGCTGCGTGAAGGCCTGCCGCTGCATCAATCCGATTGGGCAGCGTACCTGGCCTGGGCGGTCGACGCCTTCCGCCTGAATGCCGCAGTAGCGCAAGACAACACGCAGATTCACACCCACATGTGTTACTGCGAGTTCAACGACATCATGGATTCAATCGCAGCGTTGGACGCGGATGTCATCACTATCGAAACGTCACGTTCAGATATGGATCTGCTGGATACCTTTAAAGAGTTCGCCTATCCCAACGAAATCGGTCCCGGCGTCTACGACATTCACTCGCCTAACGTACCGAGCGTGGAGTGGATGGAAGAGCTGCTGCGTAAAGCGGCGCAGAGTATTCCGCAAGCGCGTCTGTGGGTGAACCCAGATTGTGGTTTGAAAACCCGAGGCTGGACGGAAACGCGCCAGGCTCTGGCTAACATGGTGAAAGCGGCGCAAAACCTGCGCGGTGAAAAAGCGTAATTGCGGTAAAAGTGGTTGTGTTAATACGTTGGGGCGCATAAGCGCCCCTTTTTTATTACGCATTCGGCGCCACGCCATGCTGCGTGAACCACGCCAGCATGCGTTGCCAGCCATCTTTAGCAGAATCCGCGTGATAGCTCGCACGGTAATCGGCGTTGAAGGCGTGACCGGCATCCGGATACACCACGATCTCCGCTTTGGCATTGGCAGCATGCAGCGCCTGACGCATCTTATCAATGCTCTCCAGCGGAATGCTCTCGTCCTGACCACCGTACAATCCTAATACCGGCGCATTCAAATCCACCGCGATATCAATAGGATGCTTTTGCTGCTTCAGCGTTTTTTCACCGTCTAAGCGGCCGTACCACGCCACTGCGGCACGCACCTGCGGATTGTGTGCAGCAAACAGCCAGCTAATGCGTCCGCCCCAGCAGAAACCGGTAATGGCCAGGCAACGGATATCGCCATCATGGCGTGCCGCCCAGTTGGCCACATGATCGAGATCGGACAGTACCTGCGTATCCGGCACCTTGCTCACCAACTCTTTGAACAAGGTGGGAATGTCGTTGTAATCGTTAGGATCGCCTTCGCGGAAATAGAGCTCAGGGGCAATCGCCAGATAGCCTTCCAGCGCCAAACGGCGGCAGATATCGCGGATATGCTCATGCACCCCGAAAATCTCCTGCACCACTAAAACGACCGGCAGCGTGCCCTGATACGCTTTTGGCCGAGCATAATAGGCGGGCAGATTTTCGCCCTGGCTTGGGACTGAGGTTTCACCCGCATGAATCGCGTCGCTGGCGGTAATAATGGTGCTGCTTGCGGTGGGCTGAACTGCCGGCGCAAAGCCGCCGGGCGCCGTTTTTTGTGTCATATTGTCTTCGGTTTTCATTATTCTCTCCGTGCTAGCCATTGCGCAATCACGTAACTATAGCCTGGCTGAGGTAAGCCAGGCTGACGTAGGGTGCCGAGGAATTTTTCATGCATACTTCTTCTCTATTAACATTGCGCTAAGAACTTACACAGCACCGCTTGTAGCAATTCAGAATTGCACAGCGTTAATGTGTGACGATAATCACATAATATTTTTCTGATAATGTAAGTTTCATTGTTGATGGTGAAATGAATCACATAATTATGCTGCCTGCTCACGTAGAGTGGCGCGCACATCCCCCCTATCTAGCAGGAGTCTGTTATGGCCCAGTCTGACGTTTTCCACCTTGGTATTACCAAAGCTTCCCTCAAAGGCGCCACCCTTGCCATCGTTCCCGGCGATCCAGAGCGCGTGAAGAAAATTGCCGCGCTGATGGACAATCCGCAGCATCTGGCTTCACACCGGGAGTTCACCACCTATCTGGCGGAAGTGGATGGAAAACCTGTGGTGGTGTGTTCAACCGGTATCGGCGGGCCATCCACGTCGATTGCGGTAGAAGAGCTGGCGCAGCTTGGCGTGCGTACTTTCCTGCGCGTTGGCACCACCGGCGCGATTCAGCCACATATTAATGTTGGCGATGTATTGGTCACCACCGCCTCGGTTCGCCTTGACGGTGCCAGCCTGCACTTTGCGCCGATGGAGTTCCCGGCCGTGGCCGATTTTGCCTGCACCACCGCGCTGGTCGCTGCGGCGGAAGAGTGTGGCGCGAAAACACACATTGGCATCACCGCCTCTTCAGACACCTTCTACCCTGGCCAGGAACGCTACGACACCTTCTCGGGCCGCGTCGTGAATCGCTTCCAGGGCTCGATGAATGAGTGGCAGCAAATGGGCGTTCTTAACTATGAGATGGAATCCGCTACACTGTTAACCATGTGCGCCAGTCAGGGGCTGCGTGCCGGCATGGTGGCTGGCGTCATCGTGAACCGTACGCAGAAAGAGATTCCGGATGCGGCGACCATGAAGCAGACCGAAAGTGATGCGGTGAAAATTGTTGTTGAAGCCGCGCGTCGTTTAATTTAGTGCGCCATTCAAGGGATGAATTCGAGACCAGGACCATAGGGAGCTCAATAATTGCCTGATTAGAATGCGCGCTATTTCAGTCTTACTGAGAAATTACTTATGCGCAAAATGGTTTCTGTCTCACGCCCTCATTCCCTTAATAATCCCGCTGCTGCGCAATCACGCGTTGAAGGTGCAGCAGCACGATTTCGCGCAGCCATGACGGCTGCGAACTATCCCCTTGCGCGTCAGTGTTGTGAAGAAGTGCTGCGCGTTTTGCCTCAGCATATGCAGGTGCTTAGCGACTACGCGCTAACACTGATGCGTGTGGGCGAATATAAAAAAGCTTATAAGATTTACCAGAAGGTCTATCAGGCCCCGCCAGCGCAGCGTGCACAAGCCTCGGAAACCTGGCTGGATGGCTTGACGGAAGTTTGCGGCTGGCTGGAAAAGCACGATGAAGTGGCGCGTTATGGCCTGGAGTCGCTGCAGAAATCCGATGCGACCTTCAGCAAGGGCCAGAAAGCCGCGTTACCTTCCGCCGCGCCGCCGCCGTTTCATCGCAGTAACCCCGCGGAGAATATCATCGCCTTCAGCCTGTTCGGCGATCAGCCACGCTACTGTGAAACGCTGATCAAAAACATCGAAGTGGCGCGCGAGCTTTATCCTGACTGGATCTGCCGCATTTATCTCGACGACAGCGTACCGCAGCATGTCTGGCAACGTCTGCAGCAGCCAAATAGCCAGCTGGTGGATATGTCGCAGGAAAAAACGCTCTTCCCTACGCTGTGGCGTTTTCTGGTGATGGACGATCCCAGCGTTAAACGCTTTATCGTGCGTGATGCCGATTCACTGCTGTCAGAGCGCGAAGTCGCGGCGGTGGAAGCCTGGCTGAATTCACCGTACTGGTTCCACCACATGCGTGACTACTTTACTCACACCGAACTGCTGCTCGCGGGCATGTGGGGCGGCTGTCACGGCGTGTTCCACAATGTTGAACAGCAGATGCGTGATTTTATCGCCCAGTATCAAGGCAGCGAACGCTTTACCGATCAGTACTTCCTTAAAGTGGCGCTGTGGCCAACGGTGCGCGACAGTTTGCTCAGTCACGATGATATTTTTCATTTCCATCAGGCACAGCCTTGGCCGTCGCATCAACCGATTCGCTGGCAAGCCAACAGTTTCCATGTCGGCAGTAACGCGGGCTTCTCCAGCATGGCGGGTGTCGTGGATAATGCGGAAAACGGTTGGCAGCGGGTTGAGATCACTTATGACGGAAAAAGCTGGACCTATCCGGCTAAAATACAGAACGAAACCGAATGGGTGCTGCCCATGCCATTCTTCCTGATTGATGCGTGGAAAGCGGGCAAGCTGACCGTCAAAACGCGGTAAATATTGTCTGGACATTCATACAGTACACCTCTACCTTTTCCCTCAGCGAGACGATCCGCGGGGGAATTATGGATCAACAACTTATCATTAGCGGCGCGCTGGCACTGGCCGGCCTGGGCATTGGCTGGATCATTGCCCAGCTGCGCGCCGGTCATCAACACGCCAGCTTCACCACCGAGCGTCGCCTGTTGGAAGAGGCGCAGCAGCGTCAACAGCAGCAGCTCGAACACCTGCAGCAGCAGATCCAGCAGCGCGAACAAGAGCTGCGTCAACTGCATGGCGCGCTTAGCGGTGCGCAAGAGCGCTTACAGCAGCTTGATTACTGGCGCGGCGAAAGTGAGCAGCTCAGTCGTGAATTGCGTAATCAGCTTGAAGTGAATAGTGCCCAGGAAGCTGAACTGCGCGAAGTCACCATTCGGCTTGAAGAGACGCGTTACGGCGCCGAGGAGAAACAGCGGCTGCTGACCAATAGCGAGCAGCGCCTTAGCGCGCAGTTTGAAAACCTGGCGAATCGCATTTTCGAAAACAGTGGACGACGTGTCGATGAACAAAACCGTCAAAGCCTGAATAGCCTGATTGCTCCGCTGCGCGAACAGTTGGACGGTTTCCGCAGACAGGTGAATGACAGCTTTGGCCTGGAAGCGCGCGAACGTCATACGCTGACGCACGAAATCCGTCAGTTGCAGCAGCTGAACGCACAGATGGCGCAGGAAGCGGTCAACCTCACCAAAGCGCTGAAAGGCGATAATAAAATCCAGGGCAACTGGGGCGAAGTGGTGCTCAGCCGCGTGCTGGAAGCCTCTGGACTGCGTGAAGGCCATGAATACCAAACGCAGGTGAGCGTGCAGCTGGAACAGCAGGGCAGGATGCAGCCGGATGTTATCGTCCGACTGCCGCAGGGCAAAGATGTGGTAATTGACGCCAAAATGACGTTGGTGGCCTATGAGCGCTATTTCAATGCTGACGATGAAGCCACGCGTGAGCAGGCGATTCAGGAGCACGTCAATGCCATGCGCGGCCATATTCGGCTGCTCGGCCGAAAAGATTACCAACAATTGCCCGGTTTACGCTCTCTGGATTATGTGTTGATGTTTATCCCGGTGGAGCCCGCGTTTCTGCTGGCCATCGATCGCCAGCCAGAGCTGATCAGCGAAGCGTTACAGCAGAATATTATGCTGGTGAGTCCAACGACGCTGCTGGTGGCGCTGCGTACCATTAACAATCTCTGGCGTTACGAGCATCAAAGCCGCAACGCGCAGCGTATCGCCGATCGGGCAACGCGGCTGTATGACAAGATGCGGCTGTTCGTCGATGACATGAGCGGCATTGGGCATAATCTGGATAAAGCGCAGCAAAGTTATCATCAGGCGATGAAAAAGCTGTCAGAAGGGCGCGGCAACCTGATTGCGCAAAGTGAAGCCTTCCGCTCGCTGGGTGTCGAGATCAAGCGGCCCATCAATCCACAGCTGGTGGAACAGGCGCAGCCGGAAGAGGCGGATGAAGATTGGGCTGACGATCCCGCGGTTGATGAAAACGCCACGGATCCAACAACGGATTCGCTGCGCCGCATCAACGAATAGCACGGTGGTCGCGTGCTCGTGTAGCGCGACTCTGATACACTTCGGCAAGAATTGTTTGTGGAACAGGTAAAACCGATGGCAGATGAATCACAGCAGGAAACTACCCATTTTGGCTTCCAGACCGTCGCTAAAAGCGAAAAGGCCGATAAAGTCGCGGACGTGTTTCACTCCGTCGCGGCAAAATATGACCTGATGAACGATTTGATGTCGTTTGGCATCCATCGTGTCTGGAAGCGTTTTACCATTGATAGCAGCGGCGTGCGCCGCGGTCAGCGTGTGTTAGACCTGGCGGGTGGTACCGGCGATCTGACGGCAAAATTCTCGCGTCTGGTCGGCGAAACGGGCCAGGTTGTCCTGGCTGACATCAACAGCTCCATGCTGAAGATGGGGCGCGAAAAGCTACGTAATCTCGGCGTCTCGGGCAACGTCAGCTATGTGCAGGCTAACGCCGAAGCGCTGCCTTTCCCGGATAACTATTTCGATTGCATCACTATTTCGTTCGGTTTGCGTAACGTCACCGAAAAAGAGAAAGCGCTGGCGTCGATGTTCCGCGTGCTGAAGCCGGGCGGACGCCTGCTGGTGCTGGAATTCTCCAAGCCGCTACTGGAGCCGCTGAGCAAAGCTTACGACACCTATTCATTCCATATTCTGCCGCGTATTGGTCAGCTGGTGGCACAAGATGCCGAGAGCTATCGTTATCTGGCGGAGTCAATACGTATGCATCCCGATCAGGAAACCCTGAAAGCGATGATGAACGATGCGGGGTTTGAAAATACCACCTACTTCAATATGACTGGCGGTATTGTCGCGCTGCATCGCGGATTTAAATTCTAATCCATCATGACTTTAACTCCTCTTATTACCGGCGGTCTTGAGACCGCCCTGAACCGTGTTCTCTACCGCGATCGCAGCCTTAAAGCCGCGCGTCAGCGTCTGGCAGGTAAAGTGTTGCTGCTGCGCCTGCAAGAGCTCGATTTTCCCTTAGTGCTGGTGTTTAGCGAATCACAGCTTGATGTGTTGAGTGATTGGCAGGACAGCGGCGATTGCGCGGTGAGCCTGCGTCTCAGCACCTTGCCGAAACTGCGCGACCGTCAGCAACTCACCGGTTTAATCCGTAGCGGTGAATTGGACGTGGAAGGTGATTTGCAGGTGGTGCAGCAGTTCTCTGCGCTGATGGATCTCGCCGAGCTTGACCCGGCAGAATATCTTGCGCCGTGGATGGGTGATATTGCCGCGCAGGGCATTAGCCAGGCCGCACGCCAGGCGTTGAAATTTGTGCAGCAGCAGGTGACCCGCCGTCAGGATTATCTTGGCCAGGCGCTAACCGAAGAGTGGCGCGTCGCGCCGGGTGCACTGGAGTTGGCATGGTTCTGCGAGGAAGTGGAAGCGATGGAACGTTCGCTCAATGCGTTTGAAACGCGTTTGGCACAGCTGGAGGCGAAATGACGCTGGGAGAAATTCGGCGCTTATACTTCATCATCAAGATCTTTCTTACTTACGGCCTTGATGAACTGATTCCCCGCATGCGCTTCACGCTGCTTTTACGCTTGTGGCGGCGCTGCATTTTCTGGATCCCTAATCAACACAAAGACGCTTCCGCTGGCGTGCGTATCCGTTTAGCGATGGAGCAGCTTGGTCCGGTGTGGATCAAATTTGGTCAGATGCTTTCCACGCGGCGCGATCTGTTCCCACCGGCGATTGCCGATGAGCTGGCAGTGTTGCAAGACCGTGTGGCGCCTTTTGATGGCGTTAAAGCGAAGCAGCAGATTGAAAAGTCGATTGGCGGACCGGTAGAAACCTGGTTTGACGATTTCGACATCAAACCGCTGGCGTCCGCCTCCATCGCGCAGGTACATACGGCAACGTTGAAATCCAATGGTCGTGACGTGGTGATCAAAGTGATTCGTCCCGATATCCTGCCGGTGATCCGAGCGGATATGCGCTTGATTTATCGTCTGGCGCGATGGGTGCCGCGTTTACTGCCAGATGGGCGTCGTTTACGCCCGGTAGAAGTGGTGCGCGACTATGAAAAAACCTTGATTGATGAGCTGAATTTACTACGTGAGGCGGCGAACGCCATCCAACTGCGGCGTAACTTCGATCAAAGCCGCATGCTGTATGTACCGGAAGTGTTTTCCGATTACTGCAGCGAATCGATGATGGTGATGGAGCGCATTTACGGTATTCCCATCTCAGATATCGCTACGCTGGAGCAGCACGGCGTCAATATGAAGCTGCTGGCGGAGCGCGGCGTGCAGGTGTTCTTCACCCAGGTATTCCGCGACAGTTTCTTCCATGCCGACATGCATCCTGGCAATATTTTCGTCAGCTATGACCACCCGGAAGATCCGCAGTACATCGGCATTGACTGTGGCATCGTTGGCTCGCTAAACAAGGAAGATAAGCGCTATCTGGCAGAGAATTTCATTGCCTTCTTTAATCGCGATTATCGCAAAGTGGCTGAGCTACACGTTGATTCCGGCTGGGTGCCGCCCGATACCAATGTGGAAGACTTCGAATTCGCCATTCGTACCGTATGTGAACCGATTTTCGAAAAGCCGCTGGCCGAGATCTCCTTCGGGCATGTGCTGCTAAACCTGTTTAATACGGCGCGTCGCTTTAATATGGAAGTGCAGCCGCAGCTGGTGCTACTGCAGAAAACGCTGCTTTATGTCGAAGGGATTGGCCGCCAGCTCTATCCTCAGCTCGATCTGTGGAAAACGGCCAAGCCGTTCCTCGAGGATTGGATCAAAGACCAGATTGGGATTCCGGCGATCCTGCGGGCGGTGAAAGAGAAGGCGCCGTACTGGGCGGAAAAATTGCCGGAACTTCCGGAACTTTTTTACGACAGCATGCGCCAGCACAAATTATTGAAGCACAGTGTCGATAAACTCGTCACCGATTTAAATGCACAGCGAACGCGCAATCATCAGGCGCGCTACCTCTTCGGTGTAGGCGCTACACTGTTATTAAGTGGCACCGCCGTGCTGTTAAGTCGACCGGACTGGGATTTCTTTCCCGCGCTATTAATGGCCGCAGGCATCGTCACTTGGCTTATCGGCTGGCGTAAGACAAACTGATTGTCTGCCTGGTGCAAATCGCGTAATGTCGCAAGCTTAAGCCCGAAATCATACGGGCTTTCTGTGCGTTACAATCAACAGTTTTTCACAGAATATTAGAGGCATATCTCATGGGCGGTATCAGTATTTGGCAATTGTTAATCATTGCCGTCATTGTTGTACTTCTGTTCGGTACCAATAAACTTCGCAACCTGGGTTCGGATTTGGGATCTTCCATTCGCGGCTTCAAAAAAGCCATGGGTGACGAAGACGATAAAAAGGATCAACCGAAAGAGCAGGACGCTGACTTCAACGCCAAAACTCTGGCAGACAAACAGCAAACCTCGGCGACTAAAGACGACGCCCGGAACGACAAGCAGGTATAACTGTGTTCGACATTGGTTTTAGTGAACTGGTATTGGTGTTCGTTATCGGGCTAATTGTGCTTGGCCCGCAGCGCTTACCGGTTGCGGTGAAAACTGTCGTTGGCTGGATCAGAGCCATTCGCTCGCTGGCGGCGAATGTACAAAATGAACTGGCGCAGGAGCTGAAACTGCAGGAGCTGCAGGACAGCCTGAAAAAGGTAGAAGAGGCGGGCCGCGGCACGCTGTCGCCGGAGCTGAAAGAGTCGATGGAAGAACTGCGGAAAACCGCTGACTCCATGAAGCGCTCCGTGCAGCAGAGCATCGATCTCGAAAAAGAGGAAGATGAAGCGAACACCATTCATCAGACCCGGCCAGCAACAGAGGCTGCCCAGCCAGTGACTTCACCGCCTGTCACGCCCGCTGCAGCGGAGCATCAAACCAGTGCACCTGCGCAGGCCCCGCAGCAGCCAAATGACGTATCCCCTGTAGCGGAAACTCACTCCGTCGCCAGTGCCCCACAAAGCACCGCGAAGACTTCTCTCGTAAAAGATGAACCATAAACATGGCCGTTGAAGATACCCAACCGCTCATTAGCCATCTGATTGAGCTGCGCAAGCGTTTGTTGAACTGCATCATCGCTGTTTTAGTCATCTTTCTGTGTCTGGTCTACTTTGCGAATGATATTTACCATCTGGTAGCGTCACCGCTGATTAGCCAGATGCCTGCCGGGGCGAGCATGATCGCCACCGATGTTGCATCGCCGTTCTTTACCCCGATCAAGCTCACGATCATTGTCTCGGTATTTTTGGCCGTGCCGGTGATTCTGTATCAGGTATGGGCGTTTGTGGCGCCAGCGCTGTATCGTCACGAGCGTAAACTGGTGATGCCGCTGCTGTTCTCCAGTACGCTGCTGTTCTATGTCGGCGTGGCGTTCGCTTACTTCATCGTGTTCCCGCTGGCGTTTGGCTTCTTTGCCAAAACCGCGCCGCAGGGCGTGACTATCGCGACGGATATTACTAACTACCTCGACTTCGTTATGACGATCTTCATGGCGTTTGGCGTGGCGTTTGAGGTGCCGATTGCGATTGTGCTGCTATGCTGGACGGGCATCACCTCGCCGGAAGATCTGAAAAAGAAACGTCCTTACATTTTGGTTGGCGCGTTCGTTGTTGGGATGTTGCTCACACCGCCAGACGTTTTCTCCCAAACTTTGCTCGCTATTCCGATGTACTGCCTGTTTGAAGTCGGCGTATTCTTCTCCCGTTACTATGTGGGGAAAGGGCGTCACGCTTCGGATGAGGAACACAATACCGAATCCTGATGTCCTTAATGCAGGGCACCCGCTAGCGAGCGGGAAGAGAAAGCATCTAAACCGCCCATTGGGCGGTTTTTTATTGGGGAGAAAACATGTTTGATATCGGTGTAAACCTGACCAGCACGCAATTCGCAAAAGATCGCGAGCAGGTTGTGAAACGTGCGCGCGAAGCAGGCGTCACCGGCCTGTTAATTACCGGCACCAATGCGCTGGAGAGTCAGCAGGCACGCCAGCTAGCAGCATTACATGCTGGTTATTGCTGGTCGACAGCGGGCGTCCATCCGCATCACGCCAGCGAATGGTCGGCGGAGACGGCGAATACCTTGCGCCGTCTCGCGGAGAGCGAACAAGTCGTCGCCATCGGCGAATGTGGACTGGATTTCAATCGCAATCTCTCGGCACACGATCAGCAAGAGTATGCTTTTGATGCGCAGCTGGCGTTGGCCGCTGAGCTGCAGCTGCCCGTTTTTTTGCATTGCCGCGAAGCACACGAGCGTTTTGTTGCCGTGCTTGAGCCGTGGTTGCCAAAACTGGCGGGTGCAGTGGTGCACTGTTTTACCGGTACGCGCGATGAGCTGCAGTCTTGCCTGGCGCTAGGACTTTCTGTAGGCATTACCGGCTGGGTGTGCGACGAGCGTCGCGGTATGGAACTGCGTGAACTGCTGCCGTTGATTCCGGCCGAGCGACTGTTGCTGGAAACGGATGCGCCCTATTTACTGCCGCGCGATATGCATCCAAGGCCGACTTCGCGTCGCAACGAGCCGTGTTTCCTGCCGCACATTGTGCAGCAAGTAGCAAACTGGCGCGGTGAAGAGGCAGAAGCGCTGGGCGCGCAGGTCAATCTCAACGCGCGCCAGCTGTTTAAACTGGCTTAAAGTTTACGGAACTGCTTGTTATCCACGCTGCGCATCACCTGTTTATTCAGCATGTTTAGCAGCAGCACCGAACGTGTTTCACCATCCGGCTCGGCAAAAATGGCGCGCAGCCCTTCGAAAGTGCCATCGGTGATGATCACTTCATCACCGCTCTGCGGCGTTTCCGGATCGAGTACGATCTGCGGCGTATCGGTTTGCAGCGCTTCGATCACATTATGCGATACGGTCGCCGGCATGGTGCCGAAGCGTACGAAATGGCTGACACCGCGCGTGCTGCTGATGGTGGTGGTGTGAATCGCTTCGGGATCAAACTCGATAAACAAATAGTTGGGGAACAGCGGTTCACTCACGGTAGTGCGTTTACCGCGCACAATCTTCTCCAGAGCGATCATCGGGCTAAGGCAATTCACCGCTTGCCGCTCAAGATGTTCTTTCGCGCGCAACAGTTGTCCACGTTTACAATAGAGTAAGTACCAGGATTCCATAACTGCTCCCAAATAATGGACGCTAAGAATATCAAACCTGCTGTCAGAGTTATAGCGCATCGGCCGAGGGAAACGGCATGCTGAAAAAAATTTCACTGCGAATCTTCTGATTGATACGTCTTTGTCACCGTTTCTTGCAAGAAAATTGACGGCCGACAACTATCTGTATCAGACTCCTTCTCCATCTTACGATTGAAATGGAGTGGCTGATGGAACTGTTCCTGTTAAGTAATGGCAAAGTGGCTGACGATGCGCCGCTGTTGAGTTACGCCCACCCGCAACTGCACGCGATGATCGCCCAGCGTGGAATCACATCCGCGGTATTGGTGCCCTACGCGATTATTCGTGGCGATCATGCGCAGCGAGCCCAGGATTTATCAGATTCATTAGGTATTGAAGTGCGTACCGTGCATGAGTTTACCTCGCCCGTTGCGGCGATTGAGCAAGCTGAGCTGATTTTGGTGAGCGGTGGAAATACTTGGTTCCTCAATCAAATGCTGCATGAGCACGGCCTGATCGTCGCGATTCAACGCGCGGTGCGTGAGCGTGATGTGCCGTACATCGGCTGGAGCGCCGGATGCAACGTAGCAACGCCTTCAATCAGAACCACCAATGATATGCCAGTGCGCAGCAGTGTGGTGCTTCCGGCACTTGGTCTGTTCCCGGTGCAGATCAATCCGCATTATCTGGATGCGCACGTCAGCGGTCATATGGGCGAAACGCGCGATGAGCGCTTGGCTGAATTCTGCGCCGTTAACCCGCATGAATCGGTGATTGCGCTGCGCGAAGCCAGCTTCCTGCACGTGAGTGAAAATCGTCTGCGTTACTACAGCGCACGCGGTGAAGACTTCAAAGTGTTCCGCCACGGCGAACCGGCTGCGGCATATCATGATGTGCTGGCGATACAGTCGCTGGTGCCGTTTTCCTGTCAGCCAGCCTGACGCACTTCTGACTCAGAAACCTCAACATGCTAGCGTGAAACACACCTATAATGGCGCTTCACTCTGGCCGGAAAGCTAAAGCCGCATGAAATATCAGGATTTACGAGACTTCCTCTCGCTGCTGGAACAGCGTGGCGAGTTAAAGCGCATCACTCAGGAGATCGATCCTGAACTGGAGATGACGGAAATTGCCGATCGCACCCTGCGTGCCGGCGGCCCGGCGTTACTGTTCGAGAACCCAAAAGGGTACGACATGCCAGTGCTGTGCAATCTGTTTGGTACCCCGAAGCGCGTGGCGATGGGCATGGGCCAGGAAGAGGTCAGTGCGCTGCGTGAGGTGGGTAAACTGCTGGCGTTCCTGAAAGAGCCGGAGCCGCCAAAAGGCTTCCGCGATCTCTTCGATAAAATGCCGCAGTTCAAGCAAGTATTGAATATGCCCACCAAGCGCCTGCGCAACGCGCCGTGTCAGGAAGAGATTTTTAGCGGTGATGAAGTCGATCTATCGCGTATTCCTGTGATGAAATGCTGGCCGGGCGATGCCGCGCCGCTGATTACCTGGGGATTGACCGTCACGCGCGGCCCGCACAAAGAGCGGCAAAACCTCGGTATCTATCGCCAGCAGGTGATCGGTAAGAATCGCGTGATTATGCGCTGGCTGTCGCATCGCGGCGGCGCGCTGGATTTCCAGGAGTGGTGCAAAGCGCATCCGGGTGAGCGTTTTCCGGTATCGGTAGCGCTTGGCGCCGATCCTGCCACCATTCTCGGCGCGGTCACGCCGGTGCCTGATACGCTCTCTGAATATGCCTTTGCCGGTTTGCTGCGTGGCAACAAAACCGAAGTGGTAAAGTGCATCTCGAACGAACTTGAAGTGCCTGCGAGCGCAGAAATCGTGCTGGAAGGCTATATCGAGCCAGGAGACATGGCGCCGGAAGGGCCGTACGGCGATCACACGGGATACTACAATGAAGTAGATAGTTTCCCGGTGTTTACCGTGACGCACGTAACGCAACGTCGCAACCCGATTTATCATTCAACCTACACCGGGCGTCCACCGGATGAACCGGCGGTGCTGGGCGTCGCGCTGAATGAAGTGCTGGTGCCGATTTTGATCAAGCAGTTCCCGGAGATTGTGGATTTCTATCTCCCGCCAGAAGGGTGTTCTTATCGCCTTGCCGTGGTGACGATTAAAAAACAGTATGCCGGTCACGCCAAACGCGTGATGTTCGGCGTGTGGTCTTTCCTGCGCCAGTTCATGTACACCAAGTTTGTGATTGTATGTGATGACGACGTTAACGCACGTGACTGGAACGATGTGATTTGGGCGATTACCACGCGCATGGATCCGGCACGCGATACGGTGCTGGTTGAGAATACGCCGATCGACTATCTCGACTTTGCCTCACCGGTTTCCGGTTTGGGCTCGAAGATGGGACTTGATGCCACTAATAAGTGGCCGGGCGAAACCACACGCGAATGGGGCACGCCGATTGTCAAAGATCCGGCCGTTACGGCGCGTATTGACGCCATTTGGGATGAATTAGCAATCTTTGCCGAGCCGCCGCAGCGCTAAAAGCGGCAGACCAACCAGACCCGAAGAAAAAGGGAACGCATGACAACGTTAAGCTGCAAAGTAACTTCGGTTGAAGCGATTACGGATACGGTTTTCCGCGTCCGTTTGATTCCGGCCGCGGATTTTAGCTTCCGCGCCGGACAATATCTGATGGTAGTGATGGATGAGCGCGATAAGCGCCCGTTTTCTCTGGCGTCCACGCCGATGGAAAAAGACATCATTGAACTGCACATCGGCGCATCCGATCTCAACCTCTACGCGATGGCGGTGATGGATCGCATTAAAAACGATCGTCAGATTACGGTAGATATGCCGCATGGCGATGCCTGGCTGCGTGAAGAGAGCGATCGTCCAATCATTCTGATCGCCGGTGGCACTGGCTTCTCCTACGCGCGTTCTATTCTGCTGACCGCGTTGGCACAAAAGCCCGATCGTGAGATTGCGATTTACTGGGGCGGTCGTGAGCTGATGCACCTGTACGATTTGGATGAGCTGAATGCGCTGGCGGTGAAGCATCCGAACCTGAAAGTGATTCCGGTGGTTGAGCAACCGGCGGACGATTGGGTAGGGCGCAGTGGTACGGTGCTGACGGCGGTGATGCAGGATTACGCTTCACTCAGCGAACACGACATTTACATTGCCGGTCGTTTTGAGATGGCGAAGATTGCGCGGGAGCGTTTCTGCGCTGAGCGCGGCGCGCTGGAAGCACAGATGTTCGGCGATGCGTTTGCGTTTATCTGACAGACAAAAAAGCCCGCCCGAGAGGGCGGGAACACGTGCAATGGTTAACGTATTAAACCCGTTCGAATACCGTTGCGATGCCCTGGCCTAAGCCAATGCACATGGTCGCCAGACCAAATTGTGCATCGCGACGTTCCATCAGATTCAGCAGCGTGGTACTGATACGCGCACCGGAGCATCCCAGTGGATGACCGAGCGCAATCGCGCCGCCATTTAAATTCACCTTCTCATCCAACTGTTCCAGCAAGCCCATGTCCTTGATGCACGGCAGCGCCTGGGCGGCAAAGGCCTCGTTGAACTCGAACAAGTCGATATCCTGCACGCTTAAACCCGCACGCTTCAGCGCCAGCTTACTGGCGGGAACCGGTCCGTAGCCCATAATCGACGGATCGCAGCCGACGACCGCCATGCTGCGAATACGTGCGCGCGGCGTTAAGCCGAGTTCGCGCGCGCGGCTTTCGCTCATCATCAACATGGCGGCGGCGCCATCGGAGAGCGCCGATGAGCTACCCGCGGTGACGGTGCCATTCACCGGATCGAATGCCGGACGCAACGAGGCTAATCCCTCCAGGCTGGTCTCTTCGCGAATCACTTCATCGGTTTCATAACGCTTCAACACGCCATCGGCATCGTGGCCGTAGGTTGGCACGATTTCGCGCTTAAAGTCACCGCGCTGAGTGGCTGCCCATGCGCGCTGGTGTGAACGCAGGGCAAATGCGTCTTGCTGTTCGCGCGTGATGTGAT
The DNA here is from genome assembly GCF_044753225.1 of Pantoea sp. NPDC088449. Taxonomy (NCBI): domain Bacteria; kingdom Pseudomonadati; phylum Pseudomonadota; class Gammaproteobacteria; order Enterobacterales; family Erwiniaceae; genus Pantoea; species Pantoea sp. NPDC088449. Next base: position 261,288 of record NZ_JBIVMT010000005.1, read on the forward strand.
GCATGCGCGCCAGCATTTCAGCAGTTAAACCCATCATGCCTGCCGCTTTTGCCACCGTGCGACCAAGGCCTGGATGGAAATCCACGCCGTGGCTCATCGGCACGTGGCCCATATGTTCTACACCACCAATCAAGCAAGCGTGCGCATCGCCCACCATGATCGCTCGGGCCGCATCGTGCAGCGCCTGCATCGACGAACCACACAGGCGGTTGACGGTGCTGGCAGGTACACGATGGGGGATCTCCGCCAGCAGCGCAGCGTTACGTGCAATGTTGAAACCTTGTTCCAGCGTCTGCTGTACGCAGCCCCAGATAATATCGTCCAGCGCGGCGGGATCGACCGACGGATTACGGCTCAGCAGCTCGCGTATTAAATGCGCCGAAAGATCTTCCGCGCGAACCTGGCGAAATGCACCGCCTTTGGAGCGGCCCATCGGCGTGCGTACCGCATCAACAATCACCACTTTTTCCATTTTTATTACCTCAGGCACTTTGCAGCGCCGCTTCGTCAATTGGTTGCACCGCGGGATACCAGCTCTGATGCTGATGGGCTTTTTGCAACAGCAGCTCCGGGAGCGCATACAGCGGGCCTAGAGCGGCATAACGCTTAGCCTGATCGACGACGTTGCTGTTGCCGAGCGTATCCATGTAGCGGAATGCGCCGCCGCGGAAAGGTGGGAAGCCGAGGCCATAAACCAGCGCCATGTCGGCTTCCGCCGGCGAGGCGATGATCTTCTCTTCAAGGCAGCGCACGACTTCATTGAGCATTGGTAGCATCATGCGGTTAGCAATCTCTTCATCGCTAAACACGCGGGTTGGCTGGCTGATGGGTGCCAACAACGCATCCACTGCCGCATCGGCTTTCTTCTGTGCTTTGCCTTTTTTGTCCTGCTCCCAGCGGTAAAAACCCTGGCCGTTTTTCTGACCGTAGCGTTTGGCTTCGAACAGCACATCAATGGCGTCGCGATAATCTTTCTGCATACGTGACGGGAAACCTTGCGCCATCACTTGCTGGGCATGGTGCGCGGTATCAATACCGACCACATCCAATAACCAGGCCGGGCCCATCGGCCAGCCGAACTGTTTTTCCATCACTTTGTCGATCTGGCGGAAATCCGCTCCGTCGCGCAGCAGCAGACTGAAAGCCGCGAAGTAGGGGAACAGCACACGGTTCACAAAGAAACCCGGGCAGTCGTTGACCACAATCGGCGTTTTGCCCATCTTGCTGGCCCAGGCCACCACTTTGCTGATGGTCGCTTCCGAGGTTTGCTCGCCGCGAATCACTTCTACCAGCGGCATCCGTGGTACCGGATTGAAGAAGTGCATGCCGCAGAAGTTTTCCGGGCGTTGCAGAGCTTTTGCCAACTGGCTAATTGGAATGGTGGAAGTGTTAGAGGCCAGAATGGCATCTTCGCGCAGGTGCTGCTCAGTTTCCGCCAGCACTTTGGCTTTGATCTGCGGATTCTCAACAACGGCTTCCACTACCACATCGGTGCGTTCAAAACCGGCATAATCCAGCGTCGGTTGAATGGTGGTGAGCACGCTGGCCAGTTTGGCCCCGTCAATTTTGCCGCGTTCCAACTGTTTGTTAAGCAGTTTGCTGGCTTCTGTCATGCCCAGCGTCAACGCCTGTGGATTGATATCTTTCATCATCACCGGCACGCCTTTCCATGCCGATTGATAGGCGATGCCGCCGCCCATGATGCCTGCGCCTAATACTGCTGCTTGCTGAGGAGCTCCGACCGCGCTGCTGTGTTTCTTCGCCAAACCTTTGACGTACTGATCGTTAAGGAAAATACCAACCAGTGCGCGGGCGACATCGCTTTTCGCCAGCGGCACAAAAGCAGCGGTTTCCAGTTTCAGAGCATCGTCACGACCAAGACTGGCGGCGGCTTCAATGGTTTTCACGGCGGTAACCGGCGCCGGATAGTGTTTGCCAGCCGTTTGCATCACCATACTTTTGGCGATCGTGAAGCTCATTGCGGCTTCTATCGGACTGAGTTTCAGCGGCGCTAGCTTGGGTGCGCGACGCGCCTGCCAGTTGCCCTGCGTGATAGCGTCTTGCAATACGGTTAGCGCAGCCGCACGTAATTTGTCGCTACTGACGACTGCATCAACCAGGCCGAGCTTCAGGGCGCTGCTGCCATCCACATCTTTGCCCGCGGCGATGATTTCCATCGCGCTGTCAGCACCCAGCAGGCGCGGTAAGCGCACGCTGCCGCCAAAGCCCGGCATAATGCCCAGTTTGGTTTCTGGCAGGCCGATGCGCGCAGTTGGCGTGGCAACACGGAAGTCCACCGCCAGCACGCATTCGCAGCCGCCGCCTAACGCATAGCCGTCGATAGCCGCCACGGTGGGTACGGGTAAATCTTCCAGCCGATTGAAGATGCTGTTGGCGAAAGCCAGCCACTGGCTCAGGCTCTCTTCCGGCGCATCAAACAACGACAGGAACTCTGTGATGTCGGCTCCGACGATAAACGCCGGTTTGGCTGATGACAGCAGCAGGCCGCGCAGCGCGGGTTGTTGTTCCAATACGCTCAGCGCCTCGCCTAATGAGGCGACAGTTTTGGTATCGAGTTTGTTCACCGAACCGGGCGCATCGAATACCAGCTCGGCGATGCCGTCGTCAAGCCAGTGCACTGAAAGGGTATCGCCTTGGTAGAGCATGTTCGTCTCCTGAAACCGCGAATGATGATCTGGTCATACCAGATGGATCGGAGTGTGAGTGTGATGTTAATTATTTGCAAACGAGAGTTTGATTATTTGGTACGGCGATCACAGCGCGTGCAAGACGGCATCCGCAACACGGCTGTGCTACACTGCGGCCACTTTCGCGACATCGGAGACAAGTCCATGGATTCACTGAAAACCCTGTATCACGCGCACATCGATACGCTGCAGAAGCGGGCGCAACAGGTGCTGGCTCGCTTTAAGCTTGATGCCATGCTGATTCATTCCGGCGAGCTGCTGACCGTTTTTCTCGACGATCATGACTATCCGTTTAAGGTGAATCCCCAGTTTAAAGCATGGGTGCCGGTGACGCAGGTGCCAAACTGCTGGTTATGGATTGATGGCGTGAATAAACCGAAACTGTGGTTTTATTCACCGGTGGATTACTGGCACAACGTTGAGCCGCTGCCGAATAGCTTTTGGACCAACGATGTTGACGTAATCGGCTTGAAGAACGCTGATGACATTGCGCAGCTGTTGCCTGCTCAGCGCGATAACGTGGCGTATATCGGTCCGGTACCGTCTCGCGCTGCGCAGCTCGGCATTAATAGCGAGCAGGTGAATCCTAAAGGTGTGATCGACTTCCTGCATTACCATCGCAGCATCAAAACAGATTACGAACTGGCGTGTATGCGAGAGGCGCAGAAGCTGGCGGTGGCGGGCCATCGCGCAGCCAAAGAGGCATTCGAATCGGGTATGAGCGAGTTCGATATCAACATCGCCTATCTGACGGCTACCGGTCATCGCGATACCGATGTGCCTTACGGCAATATCGTCGCGCTCAATGAACATGCTGCTGTGCTGCATTACACCAAACTGGATCACCAGCCGCCCGCGAAACGCCATAGCTTTCTGATTGACGCCGGTGCGGAATATCTCGGTTATGCCGCCGATCTGACGCGCAGCTATGCGGCGCAGAGTAAATCGCGTTATGCCGATATGATCGCCGCGATGAACAAGGAAGAACTGGCGCTGATCGCCACGTTGAAAGCAGGTGTGCGCTATACCGATTATCATCTACAAATGCATCAGCGCATTGCGCGTCTGCTGCTGAAGTTTGAGCTGGTGAAAGGCCTGACCGAAGAGACGCTGGTGGCAGAAGATTTAACCGGTCCGTTTATGCCGCACGGTCTGGGACATCCGCTGGGCCTGCAGGTGCACGATGTTGCTGGCTTTATGCAGGACGACAGCGGCACGCATCTCGCTGCACCCTCACACTATCCTTACCTGCGCTGCACGCGCGTGCTGGAACCTGGCATGGTGCTGACTATTGAACCCGGCTTCTATATTATCGATTCGCTGCTGGCGAAGCTGCGCGGCGGCAAGTTCAGCCAATACTTTGACTGGGCAGCAATCGATGCATTGAAACCGTACGGCGGTATTCGTATCGAGGATAACGTGGTGGTTCACGCCAATCGTATTGAAAATATGACGCGCGATCTGCACCTTGCCTGATGGATGCTTATGACATTCCCGCTGAGGCCGTGAGTCTCAGCGAGGAAACCATTAAGAAAAGTCGCTTCATCACTTTGCTGGCGCATACTGCGGGCGTGGAAGCGGCGCGCGCGTTTGTGCAGCAGGTGAAGCAGGAACATCCCACCGCGCGGCATCACTGCTGGGCGTGGGTGGCCGGTGCGCCAGATGATTCGCAACAGTTGGGGTTCTCCGATGATGGTGAGCCGTCTGGCACCGCGGGGAAACCGATGCTGGCACAGCTGATGGGCAGCGGTATGGGCGAGATTACTGCGGTGGTGGTGCGCTACTACGGCGGCATTATGCTTGGTACCGGTGGCCTGGTAAAAGCCTATGGCGGCGGGGTGCAGCAAGGGCTGAAGCAGCTAGTACGCCAGCGTAAAGTGCCGATGGAGTCCTTTACCCTGCACTGTGATTATGCCCAACTCAGCGACATTGAGCGCTTGCTGCAGCGTTTTGACGGCATCATTGAAGAGAGCCATTATCAGGATCGTATTGCGCTACGTTTGGCACTGCCGCATGGGCAGATTGATGGCTTTCGCCAAAACCTCTCTGATTACAGCCGGGGCGCGCTGACGCTCATCCCGCTGACAAACTAAAAGCATCTGTTTAAAGGAAACGGCTGAATGCATTTTCGTGCCATTACCCGCATTGTGGGCCTGCTGGTGATTCTGTTCTCGGTGACCATGATCTTACCGGGCCTCGTTGCTTTAATTTATCGCGACGGTGCAGGGCGCGCGTTCAGCCAAACCTTTATGATGGCGATTGTGATTGGTTCGCTGCTGTGGTGGCCGAATCGCAAACAAAAAACTGAACTGAAGCCGCGTGAAGGCTTCCTCATCGTGGTGCTATTCTGGACCGTGCTCGGTAGCGTGGGTGCCATGCCCTTTATCTTCGCCGAACAACCGCATCTTTCGATTACCGATGCATTCTTTGAATCCTTCTCTGGACTCACGACCACCGGTGCCACCACGCTGGTGGGCCTCGATACGCTGCCGAAAGCAATTCTGTTTTATCGTCAGATGCTGCAGTGGCTCGGCGGGATGGGAATCATTGTGCTGGCGGTGGCGATTTTGCCGATTCTGGGCGTGGGGGGCATGCAGCTTTACCGGGCCGAGATGCCGGGTCCACTAAAAGATAACAAGATGCGTCCGCGTATTGCGGAAACGGCCAAAACCCTTTGGTTAATCTATGTGTTGCTCACCGTGGCGTGCGCGGTGGCGCTGTGGCTGGCAGGCATGCCGCTGTTTGATGCCATCGGCCATAGTTTCTCAACTATCGCCATTGGTGGCTTCTCCACGCATGATGCCAGCATCGGCTACTTTAATAGCCCAACCATTAACACTATCGTCGCGGTGTTTTTGCTGATATCGGGCTGTAATTACGGCCTGCATTTCTCGCTATTAAGTGGCCGTAATCTCAAAGTTTACTGGCGCGATCCCGAATTCCGTATGTTTATTGGCGTTCAGCTGACGTTGGTGCTGATCTGTACGGTGGTGCTGTGGTTCCACAATGTCTATTCCAGCGGTTGGCAAACGCTTAATCAGGCGTTTTTCCAGGTGGTATCAATGGCGACGACCGCTGGCTTTACAACTGACAGCATCGCACGCTGGCCGCTGTTCCTGCCTGTGCTGCTACTGTGCTCGGCGTTTATCGGCGGCATGGCGGGGTCTACCGGCGGTGGTTTGAAGGTGATTCGTATACTGTTGCTGTTTAAGCAGGGGTCGCGTGAGCTGAAACGGCTGGTGCACCCGAATGCGGTTTACACCATTAAGCTGGGTAATCGTGCGCTGCCAGAACGTATCCTCGAAGCCGTTTGGGGATTCTTCTCGGCATATGCTCTGGTGTTCCTGGTGAGCATGCTGGCTATTATCGCGACTGGCGTGGATGATTTCTCTGCGTTTGCTGCGGTGGCTGCAACCTTGAATAATCTTGGGCCGGGGTTGGGTGTTGTGGCTGATAACTTCACTTCGATGAATGATGTTGCGAAGTGGATTTTGATTTTGACCATGCTGTTTGGACGCCTCGAAGTGTTCACGTTGCTGGTGCTGTTTACGCCGACTTTCTGGCGTGAATGAAAAAATAGGATTGAGTAATGAAAGCGTTGATTCTTTATTCCAGCCGAGATGGGCAAACCCGTGAGATTGCCGCGCGTATTGCACAGACGTTAGCGCCGCAGCAGCTGTGCGACGTCATCGATTTGCTGCAGGCGCAGAGGGTTGATTGGACGCAGTACGATCGCGTGCTGATTGGTGCATCGATTCGCTATGGCCATTTTAATCCTGCACTGATGAAATTTGTCACACAACATCAGTCGCAGTTGCAGCAGCGCGTGAATGGTTTCTTTAGCGTCAACCTGACAGCGCGAAAAGCAGGTAAGTGCACGCCAGAAACCAATGCCTATACGCGCAAGTTCCTGGAAAAGTCGCCGTGGCAACCAGAATGCTGTGCGGTATTTGCTGGCGCGCTACGTTATCCGCGTTACCGCTGGTTTGATCGTATTATGATCCAATTGATTATGCGCATGACCGGCGGCGAAACTGATACGTCAAAAGAAGTGGACTATACCGATTGGAACAAAGTGACGCTTTTTGCCCAGGATTTTGCGCACTTACCAGGCAAATCGTTGTGAAATAGCGCGTTGTGGCGAAATTTAGGCCGGAAGATCATTTTTTTGCAATAAACCCTTGTCAGCTCCGAATAACTCCCTATAATGCGCCACCACTGAGACGGCAAAGCGGCAACGCAGGCGGCTCAGCAGGGAGTGAAGAAATTCATCCC
>NZ_JBIVMT010000006.1:0-228903 GCF_044753225.1 Pantoea sp. NPDC088449
ATCAGTACAGAATCGGTGGAGCGGTAGTTCAGTTGGTTAGAATACCTGCCTGTCACGCAGGGGGTCGCGGGTTCGAGCCCCGTCCGTTCCGCCACCCTAATTAGGGGCGTAGTTCAATTGGTAGAGCACCGGTCTCCAAAACCGGGTGTTGGGGGTTCGAGTCCCTCCGCCCCTGCCAGAAAATAATCCTTTGCTTCGGCAAAGGATTTTTTTTGTCCAAAATTTAGCAGTGAAAAGAGTTTGAGTTTCACTGTGATCCACTCAAACTTGCTCATTTACTCTATTAGTGTGTCAGTACCGGATATTTAAGTAACTGGCGAATGTGACTTTGTTGATCGCTATTCTGCAGCCACACCGCATATAAAGGTCGCACAGCGACAGGTGTATCTGGAATAACCATCAAATCACTATAAATCCCGTGCCAGAAATCAGGTAAAAATGCACAGGCACCGGTGGTATGCAGCAATTCACGCGTCACATGCGCTGATGTAGTGGTTAATACGGGCACATCATCACTGGATAGATAACTTTCATGCTGATGGAAATCTGCTCCCCATTCCAGTTTAATGTAATCATACTTTTCACGCTTCTCCGTTTTGCGCGCGCGGAATAATGCGAGCGAGATATGACCAATCTGCTGACTGGTTAATTCGTCCATTTTTGGCGCTTCAGTGGTAATCAACAGATCCAGTTGGCGTTCATGTAATTGCTTAACCAGCAGGTGTCGCTGGGCAATTCTTGCCTCAAGATGAAGACTTTCTCTATTCTCATAAAGCGTTTGTAACCAAGGGGTTAAGTAGGCTTCCCAAAGGGATGCGCTACCTCCTATAGAAAGCTCATGATGCTGTTGGGTATGTGAAACTTCCTTCTTGGCCATCAACCAGGTACTCATCAAGCTTTCGGCATAGGGTAATAAACGCTCGCCTGCTGAGGTCAACCGGATGTTATTACGATGGCGAGTAAAGAGGTTAACACCCAGTTGATTCTCCAACTGACGAATGCGGAAACTAACGGCTGATTGCGTGAGGTAGAGCGCTTCAGCAGCACGCCCGAAATGGCGCGTTCTGCTCACTTCGAGGAAAGTTTTCAGTAATTCCGTATCCACACCATTCTCCCAAAAATTGTTTGTCGTACTGATTTAAATGTTTTGTTTTACACTCTGTCAAGCCTATCTAATACTCCGCGCCATAAATAGCACGGCCATATGAGAGTCAGGAGCGTGTAAAATGGCGGATAGCTTCGCAACAACAAATCGTTTCTTTGATAACAAACATTACCCACGTGGTTTTTCGCGCCATGGTGATTTCACCATTAAAGAAGCCCAGCTTCTGGAGCGCCACGGTTACGCCTTCAATGAATTGGATCTCGCAAAGCGTGAACCCACTACAGAAGAAGAGCGTTCTTTTTTAGAAGTATGTCGTGGTCTTCGTGAGCCGCAAACGGAAGCTGAGCGTGTATGGTCAAAATACACTGCGCGTATCAAGCGTCCTAAGCGTTTCCACACGCTGTCTGGCGGTAAGCCGCAGATGGATACGGTGGAAGATTTCAGCGATAGTGATGATTAAAAAAACGGGGCTTATATAAGCCCCATTTTTTATTCCAGGCTCTTGTGCAAATAGATCATTAAACGGTCAATACTACGATATCCCACCGCTTCCTGCAGATGGCTCCGCGTAATCTGTTCTTCACCCGCTAAGTCAGCAATTGTCCTTGCGACTTTTAAAATCCGCTGCCAGGCGCGTACTGAAAGTCCTAACGAATTCAGCACCCCTTCCAGCCATTCAGCTTCCTCCTGCCTCAGCGAACACCAACGTAAAATCTCAGGGTTTGAAAGTTGTGCGTTTATTTTGCCACTGCGCGCCGTCTGAATCTTACGGGCAGCTATAACACGTCTTAGCACTTCAGCACTGCTTTCGCTAAATTGCTGTTTCTTACTCAGGGTACCGCTGGGCAGGAGCGGTACTTCCAGCGACAAATCAAAGCGGTCAAGAAAAGGTCCTGATAGACGGCTGAGGTAACGCAAAACCTGTTGGGGCGTACAACGATTGTGGTTGCCCTGATAATGGCCCGTGGGGCTAGGATTCATGGCTCCCACTAATTGAAAGCGCGCAGGATAGGTCACTTTGGCGCGGGTGCGCGAAATAGAAATCTCGCCCGATTCTATTGGCTCACGCAATGCATCCAGCGTTTTGCGTTCAAACTCCGGTAACTCATCCAGGAATAACACGCCATTGTGCGCCAAAGAGATTTCACCCGGGCGCGGCAATGAACCGCCCCCTACCAGTGCGTACAGAGAAGCACTGTGGTGAGGGGCCCTGAACGGCCGTTTACGCCATTGATGATGCAGGTTGCCACTACTTACCAGGCTGGCAATAGCGGCGCACTCCAGTGCTTCCTGGTCGTCTAACGGGGGCATGATGCCGGGCAGACGTGTCGCTAACATGGTTTTTCCCGTACCGGGTGGACCAATCAGTAATAGGTTATGGCCACCTGCAGCCGTAATTTCCAGCGCACGCCGGCCCTGATCCTGGCCAATGATATCGCTAAGGTCCTGCGTTTGCTGATCAAGGGCTTCAGGATGATAGCGGGCAACGGTGAGCGTCGTTTTGTTATGGAGAAAGGCGCAGATATCCACCAGATGATTGCCCACCAAGGTTTCACCTTGCTGAATCAAACCAACATCCTGTTGATTCTGCTCAGCGAGTACCATTTGTCGTCCTGCTTGCAGCGCCGCCATTGCTGCCGGAATGGCGGCCTGAACGCCACAGAGCGCGCCGTTGAGGGCTAGCTCTCCCAGGAATTCATATTGCGTCAGTTTATCGTCTGGTAGCTGCTCAGAGGCTGCCAGAATCGCAATAGCAATGGGTAGGTCATAACGCCCCCCTTCTTTAGGCAGATCGGCAGGGGCAAGATTAATGGTGACGCGTTTGGCCGGGAAAGTGAAACCGCTAGTGATAATCGCACTGCGAACCCGTTCTCGTGCCTCTTTCACGGTGGTTTCGGGCAAACCGACTAATGTCAGGGCAGGCAAGCCATTACTGATATGCACTTCTACCGTGACGAGCGGAGCCTGAACCCCTAACGCAGCCCGTGTTAAAACCTTTGATAAAGACATAGCCGCTCCTTGTTGTCCTTATCATCGATGCCTGTGTTGAGTCACTCAAATCCCTGATCTCTGATTTCGGAGGAAGATTCCGCATAATCCCTCATGATTGCGACTCTTTCAGTGAAATTCAGATCCCGTTCCCAATGGTCGAAAAAAAGTTGCCCTCCGGACGTAATGAAAATTCATCACTTATATAAATAACCTTTTACATACAATGTGATAACGAACCGCCGCCAATGTCGTTATAAAAAAATCCAATGAAAATTATTGTCAAGAGCCAGATAACTATGGTAACTCTGTAGGTATTACTTCGAACAATCGAAAAAACGAATAACACATGAAAGCCCTTCTACAAGTGATTAGCCTAGTCGTGATTAGCGTGGTGGTGATTATTATCCCACCGTGCGGGGCATCGCTTGGAGAAAGAAAGGCTTAAAAATCAAGTCTGGAATTCCAAAAACCCCCGCACCGAAAGGTCCGGGGGTTTTTTTTTAACCAGACAAAATATTAGCGAATCAGCGAGGAACAGATTATGAGCAGTAGCATAAAATTCTGTTGTTCCCCAAGGAACACAGGAGAATAACCATGACAGGTGCACAGTGGGTAGTTCAAGCTTTACGCGCGCAGGGTGTTGATACAGTGTTTGGTTATCCTGGCGGCGCAATCATGCCAGTGTACGATGCGCTCTACGATGGCGGCGTGGAACACCTATTGTGCCGTCATGAGCAAGGTGCGGTGATGGCGGCAATTGGTTATGCCCGTGCAACCGGCAAAACTGGCGTATGCATCGCTACTTCGGGTCCGGGCGCCACCAACCTGATTACCGGCCTGGCGGATGCGATGATGGATTCCATCCCGGTTGTGGCGATCACTGGTCAGGTCTCTTCCGCTTTTATCGGCACCGACGCCTTCCAGGAAATCGATGTACTCGGTTTGTCGTTAGCCTGCACCAAGCACAGTTTCCTCGTTGAATCGCTTGATGATTTACCTTCCGTGATGGCCGAAGCCTTCGCTATTGCACAGTCCGGCCGCCCTGGTCCGGTACTGGTTGATATCCCGAAAGACATCCAAATTGCCCATGGCGAACTGACGCCGCACCTGCTGCCGGTGGAAGAAGAAGTGAGCTATTCGGCGCAGCATATCGCGGAAGCGCGTGCCTTAATGGCACAGTCGCACAAACCGATGCTGTATATCGGCGGCGGCGTGGGCATGGCGCAAGCCGTTCCCGCACTGCGCGCCATGGCACAGGAAACCGGTATTCCGATGGTTTCCACCTTGAAAGGTCTCGGTAGTGCGGATGCCAGCAGCGATCTCTATCTCGGCATGCTGGGCATGCACGGTACCAAAGCCGCTAACCTCGCGGTGCAATCCTGCGATTTGCTGATTGCAGTGGGCGCACGTTTTGACGACCGCGTCACTGGCAAGCTGGATACCTTCGCGCCGCATGCCAGCGTCATCCATATCGATATCGATCCTGCCGAACTGAACAAACTGCGCCGTGCGCACGTCTCTTTGCAGGGTGACATGAATCAGGTGCTGCCTGCGCTGAGCATGCCGCTGCAGATTGATGGCTGGCGCGCGGAAGTGAGCGCGATGAAAACTGAATTCGACTGGCGCTACGATCATCCAGGCGAAGCGATTTACGCGCCGCTGCTGCTGAAGCAGTTATCCGATCGCAAAGCGGATAGCGCGGTGGTGACCACTGACGTTGGTCAGCATCAGATGTGGGCCGCTCAGCACATGAGTTTCACCGCACCAGAAAACTTCATCACCTCCAGCGGCCTCGGCACCATGGGCTTTGGCCTGCCAGCGGCGATCGGTGCGCAAGTGGCGCGTCCTGAAGATACGGTGATCTGCGTATCTGGCGATGGCTCGATCATGATGAATATTCAGGAGTTGGGCACCATCAAGCGCGGCAAACTACCCGTAAAAATCCTGCTGTTGGATAACCAACGTCTGGGCATGGTGCGCCAGTGGCAGCAACTGTTTTTTGATGGACGCTATAGCGAAACCATTCTTACCGACAATCCCGATTTCCTCACGCTGGCCAGCGCCTTTGATATTCCAGGCCAGCGCATTAGCCGTAAAGATCAGGTCGACGCCGCCCTCGATGCTCTGCTGAACAGTGAAGGTCCTTACTTCCTGCATGTTTCGATAGATGAGCATGAAAACGTCTGGCCATTGGTACCACCGGGTGCCAGCAACGCAAACATGATGGAGAAAACCGCATGAACCAGCATCAATTGTCTATCGAAGCTCGCTTTCGCCCTGAAATATTGGAGCGCATTTTGCGTGTCGTGCGTCACCGTGGATTCCAGGTGTGTGCGATGAACATGGCCTCCGCGGTCAATGTCGAGAACATTAATATCGAAATGACCGTTGCCAGCCAACGCTCTGTCGATTTACTGTCTTCGCAGTTAAGCAAACTTATGGATGTCGCTTGCGTCGAGATCCAACAACAGACAACACAACAAATCCGCGCTTAGTCGCCAAAGGAAAAAAGCAATGAGTACAAAGAAAGCAGACTTTATTTGGTTCAATGGAGAGATGGTTAAGTGGGAAGACGCCAAGGTCAGCGTAATGTCTCACGCACTGCATTACGGTACTTCTGTGTTTGAAGGCGTACGTTGCTACGACTCACACAAAGGCCCAGTGGTGTTCCGTCATCGTGAACACATGAAGCGTCTGCATGAATCCGCCAAAATTTACCGTTTCCCGATCAAAGCCAGCGTAGATGAACTGATGGAAGCGTGCCGCGAAGTGATCCGCGTGAACAAACTGAAAAGCGCTTATATCCGTCCGCTGGCCTTTGTGGGTGACGTGGGCCTGGGTGTAAACCCGCCAGATGGCTACACCACCGACGTAATCATCGCCGCCTTCCCATGGGGTGCTTACCTGGGCGCTGAAGCGCTGGAAAACGGCATCGATGCGATGGTTTCTTCGTGGAACCGCGTGGCACCAAACACCTTGCCGACCGCTGCGAAAGCCGGTGGTAACTATCTCTCCTCTCTGCTGGTGGGTAGCGAAGCACGCCGTCACGGCTATCAGGAAGGTATCGCCCTCGACACCAACGGCTATATTTCAGAAGGCGCTGGCGAAAACTTGTTCGAAGTGAAAGATGGCGTTCTGTTCACGCCACCGTTCACCTCTTCGGCGCTGCCAGGCATCACCCGTGACGCCATCATCAAGCTGGCGCAAGACATGGGGATCGAAGTGCGTGAGCAGGTTCTGTCGCGTGAATCGCTGTATCTGGCAGACGAAGTCTTCATGTCAGGTACTGCAGCGGAGATCACCCCGGTGCGCAGCGTCGATGGTATTCAGGTTGGCGAAGGTAAACGTGGTCCGGTCACCGGTCGTATCCAGAAGGCCTTCTTTGGCCTGTTCACTGGCGAGACGGAAGACAAGTGGGGCTGGTTGGATCCGGTTAACGCATAACGAGATTTTTTGCGGGCGTCAGATGGCGCCCGCAACCTTATTATTACTGGAGTAAATAGAGCATGCCTAAGTACCGTTCCGCCACCACCACCCATGGACGCAACATGGCCGGTGCCCGTGCCTTGTGGCGCGCGACTGGAATGACCGACGACGATTTCGGTAAGCCGATTATCGCCGTGGTTAACTCATTCACCCAATTCGTACCGGGCCACGTGCACCTGCGCGACCTTGGCAAATTGGTTGCTGAAGAAATCGAAGCAGCAGGCGGTGTAGCCAAAGAGTTCAACACCATTGCGGTGGATGATGGTATCGCCATGGGTCATGGCGGCATGCTGTATTCACTGCCTTCACGTGAGCTGATTGCCGATTCAGTGGAGTACATGGTTAACGCGCACTGCGCCGACGCCATGGTGTGTATCTCCAACTGCGATAAAATCACCCCGGGCATGCTGATGGCCGCACTGCGCCTCAACATTCCGGTGATCTTTGTTTCTGGCGGCCCGATGGAAGCCGGTAAAACCAAGCTGTCCGATCAAATCATCAAGCTGGATCTGGTGGACGCGATGATTCAGGGTGCGAACCCGAACGTCAGCGATGCCGACAGCGATCAGATTGAACGTTCTGCCTGTCCAACCTGCGGCTCCTGTTCTGGGATGTTCACCGCCAACTCCATGAACTGCCTGACCGAAGCGCTGGGCTTGTCGCAGCCAGGTAACGGTTCACTGCTGGCCACACACGCCGATCGTAAAGAGCTGTTCATCAATGCCGGTAAGCGCATCGTGAGTCTGACCAAACGCTATTATGAGCAGGATGACGTCAACATGCTGCCGCGCAACATCGCCACCAAGGCGGCGTTTGAGAATGCGATGACGCTGGATATTGCCATGGGTGGTTCCACTAACACCGTTCTGCACCTGCTGGCCGCGGCGCAGGAAGGCGAGATCGATTTTAATATCTCCGATATCGACCGTCTGTCGCGCAAGGTGCCGCAGCTGTGCAAAGTGGCACCAAGTACGCCGAAATATCACATGGAAGATGTGCACCGTGCGGGTGGCGTTATCGGCATTCTCGGTGAGTTAGATCGCGCCGGCTTAATCGACTCCAGCGCGCGCAACATTCTGCAGCAAAGCATGCGTGAAACCATCGATCAGTACGACATCATGCTGACCAACGATCAGGCCGTGAAGGATATGTTCCGCGCCGGTCCTGCCGGTATTCGTACCACCAAGGCGTTCTCGCAGAATTGCCGTTGGGACACGCTGGATGACGATCGTAGCGAAGGCTGCATCCGTACGCGCGAACACGCTTACTCACAGGATGGGGGGCTGGCGGTACTTTACGGCAACCTGGCAGAAGATGGCTGTATCGTAAAAACCGCGGGCGTTGATAAAGAGATCCTCACCTTCAAAGGCCCAGCCAAAGTGTACGAAAGCCAGGACGATGCGGTAGAAGCCATCCTTGGCGGCAAAGTGGTTGCCGGTGACGTGGTAGTTATCCGCTACGAAGGACCGAAAGGTGGCCCGGGCATGCAGGAAATGCTTTATCCCACCACCTATCTGAAATCGATGGGCCTCGGCAAAAGCTGCGCGCTGATCACCGACGGGCGCTTCTCGGGCGGCACCTCCGGTCTTTCGATTGGTCACGCCTCTCCGGAAGCGGCGAGCGGCGGCACCATCGCGCTGGTGAAAGATGGCGACATGATTGAAATCGATATCCCGAACCGTGGCATAAAGCTGGCGGTGGCGGATAACGAACTGCACGCCCGTCGTGAAGAAGAGCAGGCACGTGGCGAAGCGGCCTACACGCCGCACGGCCGCGTGCGTGAAGTCTCCTTCGCCCTGCGCGCTTATGCATCCCTCGCGACCAGCGCTGACAAAGGCGCGGTGCGCGATAAGTCCAAGCTGGGAGGCTAACCGATGGCTGAGTCTCAACCGCTACCCGCGTCGCCCAACGGCGCGGAATATTTGCGCGCCGTGCTGCGTTCACCGGTGTATGAAATCGCCCAGGTAACGCCGCTGCAGAAAATGGAAAAAATATCATCGCGTCTTGGCAACACCATTTTGGTGAAGCGTGAAGATCGCCAGCCGGTGCACAGCTTCAAGCTGCGCGGGGCGTACGCGATGATAGCCGGGCTGAATGAAGAGCAAAAAGCACGCGGCGTGGTGACGGCTTCAGCCGGTAACCATGCGCAGGGCGTGGCGCTCTCGGCCAGCACGCTTGGCATCAAATCACTGATTGTGATGCCGTTGGCCACGGCAGACATCAAGGTTGATGCAGTGCGCGCATTTGGCGGTGAGGCTTATCTGTTCGGGGCCAACTTCGACGAGGCAAAAGCCAAAGCGATCGAGCTGTCAGAACAGCAGGGTTACACCTTCGTGCCGCCGTTTGACCATCCTGCGGTCATCGCCGGACAGGGCACGCTGGCGATGGAGCTGTTGCAACAGGATGCGCATCTCGATCGCGTCTTCGTACCGGTGGGCGGCGGTGGTCTGGCAGCGGGGGTTGCGGTGCTGATCAAACAACTAATGCCGCAGATCAAAGTGATTGCCGTGGAATCGGAAGATTCAGCCTGCCTGAAAGCAGCGCTGGATGCCGGCGAGCCGGTGGATTTGCCGCGCGTTGGCTTATTTGCGGAAGGCGTGGCGGTCAAACGCATTGGCGATGAAACCTTCCGCCTGTGTCGTGAGTATCTCGACGACATCATCACGGTGGATAGCGATGCGATATGTGCGGCGGTAAAAGATCTGTTCGAAGATGTGCGCGCGGTTGCGGAACCTTCAGGTGCGCTGGCGCTGGCGGGTATGAAGAAGTATATCCAGCAGCATGACATCAAAGGCGAGCGCCTGGCGCACGTGTTGTCAGGTGCCAACGTCAACTTCCACGGCTTGCGTTACGTTTCTGAGCGTTGCGAACTGGGGGAACAGCGTGAAGCGCTGCTGGCGGTGACGATTCCAGAGCAGCAGGGCAGTTTCCTCAAGTTCTGCCAAACCATCGGCGGCCGCTCAATCACCGAGTTCAACTATCGCTATGCGGATGCGGATAACGCCTGCATTTTCGTCGGCGTGCGCTTAACGCGTGGGCTGGAGGAGCGCAGTGAAATCATCAGCCAGCTGAACGAAGCCGGTTATCACGTGGTGGACCTGTCGGATGATGAGATGGCAAAGCTGCACGTGCGCTACATGGTGGGCGGCCGTCCATCGAAGCCGCTGCGTGAACGCCTGTTTAGCTTTGAGTTCCCGGAAGCACCGGGCGCGCTGCTGAAGTTCCTGCAGACGCTGGGCGCACACTGGAATATCTCGCTGTTCCACTATCGCAGCCACGGCACCGATTACGGTCGCGTGCTTGCGGCGTTTGAAGCTAACGAGCAGGAGCCGGATTTCGAAACTCATCTCACCGCGTTGGGTTACGAATGGCACGACGAAGCGAACAACCCGGCGTTTCGTTTCTTCCTCGCCGGGCAGTAATTACAGCTGGTGCCAGAACGCATTGATAAGCGGCTCCCCGAGCCGCTTTTTTTGTACGCACACGCCAAGCTCCAGCGGCGCAACAGATTCCACATTCTCCAGCGTTAACACGCGATTGCGCACCGGTTCCGGACTGTTTTCCAGCACCACATCCGGCAGCAGCGCAATGCCACAACCCAGCGCCACCATCGAGACAATCGCCTCGTGTCCCGAAACCGTGGCGTAAATCTGCGGATTGGGGATGCGCTGGCGGCGGAACCACAAATCAATGCCGCGGCGCGCAGGCCCTTGTTCCGGCAGGATAAACGGAATTTGCGCCCAATCCGGCTCATCCTGCGTTGCCTGGCTGCGCACCGGACAAGGCAGCGCCGGGGCGATCAGCACCAGCGGGATCAGGCCCAGTGGTGTGAAATCTATGCTGGCAGGCAGCGATTCAGGTCGGCCGGCAATGGCGAGATCGGCGTCACCGGACTGCACCATCTCAATCGCATCGGCGGCATCACCGGTGGTGAGCTTGATCTCCACCTGCGGATGTTCGGCACGGAAGCGGTCGAGAATCGGTGGCAGATGACTGTAAGCGGCCGTTACCGAGCAAAACAGGCGCAGTTCGCCGCTGAGCGACGGACCGTTGAGATCCATCACATGGCGCAGCTGCTGGTATTGCAGCAACGTCTGCTGCGCAAACTGGCGCAGACGCTCACCGGCTTCGGTCAGCGTAACGGTACGATTATCACGCAGAAATAGCGCGTGGCCGACATCCTCTTCCAGGCGCTGAATCTGGCGCGAAAGGGTGGATGGGCTGACGTGCATGGCGCGCGCAGTACGTCCGAAATGGCAGCTTTCCGCCAAATGAAGAAACAGTTTCAGGTCTCGTAAATCCATGCGCTTGTCGCCTCAACGTTATGTTGCAATTTCTGCAATGTGACCTTGCTAATATATCAATTTAAGCAATAGATTTCCTGTCATATGATGGGGTCATTCGCGGCGTAATAGACAACGCTGTTCCTGAACAAAAACAAACACAACATCTAACCGGAGTACCCATGGCTAATTACTTCAACACATTGAATCTGCGCAACCAGTTAGCGCAGCTGGGCAAGTGTCGCTTCATGGCGCGCGATGAATTCGCCGATGGCGCAAGCTTCCTGAAAGGCAAAAAAGTGGTCATCGTTGGCTGTGGTGCTCAGGGTCTGAACCAGGGCCTGAACATGCGTGATTCTGGCCTGGATGTGGCGTATGCCCTGCGTGCTGAAGCGATTGCTGAGAAGCGTGCCTCTTTCCGTAAAGCCACCGATAACGGCTTCAAAGTCGGCACCTACGAAGAACTGATCCCGCAAGCCGATCTGGTGGTTAACCTGACGCCGGACAAACAGCACTCCGCCGTCGTTCAGGCTGTTCAGCCGCTGATGAAAGATGGCGCGGCGCTGGGTTACTCACACGGTTTCAATATCGTTGAAGTGGGCGAAACCATTCGTAAAGACATCACCGTCGTGATGGTGGCGCCGAAATGCCCGGGTACCGAAGTGCGTGAAGAGTACAAGCGTGGTTTCGGTGTGCCGACGCTGATCGCGGTTCACCCGGAAAACGATCCAAAAGGTGAAGGCATGGCGATTGCTAAAGCCTGGGCCGCAGCCACCGGCGGCGACCGTGCAGGCGTGCTGGAGTCTTCCTTCGTTGCGGAAGTGAAATCTGACCTGATGGGCGAGCAGACCATCCTGTGCGGTATGCTGCAGGCCGGTTCTCTGCTGTGCTTCGACAAGTTGGTGGCGGAAGGTCACGACGCGGCTTACACCGAAAAACTGATTCAGTTCGGCTGGGAAACCATCACCGAATCTCTGAAGTTCGGCGGCATCACGTTGATGATGGATCGTCTGTCTAACCCGGCGAAAATCCGCGCTTATGCGCTGTCTGAGCAGCTGAAAACCATCATGGCGCCGCTGTTCCAGAAGCACATGGATGACATCATCTCTGGCGAATTCTCTTCTGGCATGATGGCTGACTGGGCTAACGACGATAAAAACCTGCTGACCTGGCGTGAAGAGACCGGTGCTACCGCGTTCGAAAATGCACCGCAGTTTGAAGGCAAAATCGAAGAGCAGGAGTACTACGACAAAGGCGTAGTGATGGTTGCGATGGTGAAAGCGGGCGTTGAGCTGGCGTTCGAAACCATGGTTGACGCAGGCATCATCGAAGAGTCGGCTTACTACGAATCACTGCACGAGCTGCCGCTGATTGCCAATACCATCGCCCGTAAGCGCCTGTATGAAATGAACGTGGTTATCTCAGATACCGCAGAATACGGTAACTACCTGTTCTCCTTCGCAGCCGTTCCGCTGCTGAAAGAGTTCATGACCACGCTGCAGCCAGGCGATTTGGGTAAAGCGGTTGAAGGCACTCAGGTTGATAACGCGCAGCTGCGTGACGTCAACGAAGCGGTGCGTCAGCACCCAATCGAATCGGTAGGCCGCAAGCTGCGTGGCTACATGACCGATATGAAACGTATCGCCGTCGCGGGCTAAGCCACGCACGACACCGTTTTCAGCACAAAGAAACCCCGGCTTGCCGGGGTTTTTTATTATGTGGGATTCGATCGGTTCAGCATGAATGCTGACTATACAACATCGTAGGGTCGCCATTCATGGCGACCTGGTTTCCGCATACCTTATCTCAATCAATAAAAAACCCGGCTAAAAGCCGGGTTCTCTTGACGCTCAATCAAATCACACCGCTTCATACAGCGTCTGATTACGGGTCTCTTTACAGGCAATCAGCGCAATCAGCGTCAGCACTGCCATTGAAGCCAGATAGAAACCTACCGCCTGCAAACCGTAATTGGCGTTTAACCAGGTGGCGATATAGGGCGCAACCGACGCACCAAGAATCGACGAAAGATTATAGGAGAACGACGCGCCGGTATAACGTACTTCGGTCGGGAACAGCTCAGGCAGCAGCGCGCCCATTGGACCAAACGTCAAACCCATAATGCTCAAACCGAGAATCAGGAAGCCCATCACCAGCACCTGAGAACCCGAACCGAGCAGCACGGGGAACATCAACGCAAAAGCGATAATCATCAGCGTAATGGTGATCATGGTTTTACGGCGACCAAAACGATCGGCCAGCAAACCGGCAATCGGCACCATCACACCAAAACCAATCACTGCCACCATCAACATCCACAGGAAGCTATTACGCGAATAACCGAGGCCTGCCGGGGCGGGTGCGGTGCCGTAACTCATCGAGTAGACGGTCATAATGTAGAACAGCGTATAGGTGGCAAGCATGATGAAGGTACCGAGAATGGTCGCCGTTAAATGCTTGCTCAGCAGCGTACCAATCGGCATCCGCACCTGCTTATTCTCTTTCTGCACTTTGGCAAACACCGGGCTTTCATGCAGCGAAACGCGCACATACAGGCCAATCAGCACCAGCACTGCAGAAAGGATAAACGGCACGCGCCAGCCCCAGTTCATGAACTGCTCATCAGTTAGTAGCCATGACAGCAACAGGAAGGTGCCGTTGGCGAAGAAGAAGCCAATCGGCGCGCCAAGCTGTGGGAATGAACCATAAAGCGCGCGTTTCTTTGCGGGCGCATTCTCGGTCGCCAAAAGTGCCGCACCGCCCCATTCGCCGCCCAGGCCAAGACCCTGACCAAAACGCGCCAGCGCCAGCAGCAGCGGGGCAGCCACGCCAATGGTTTGATAGCTTGGCAGCAAACCAATCAGCACTGTCGAAACGCCCATGGTCAGCAGCGATGCCACCAGGGTGGCTTTACGGCCGACGCGATCGCCAAAGTGCCCGAACAGCGCAGAGCCGATAGGGCGCGCAACGAAGGCGATGGCGAAGGTAGCCAGTGATTGCAGCGTGGCGACGGTTGGATCGCCCTGCGGGAAGAAGATATGCGGGAAAATAATCACCGCGGCAGTGGCATAAATATAGAAATCGAAGAATTCGATGGCGGTGCCGACAAGCGATGCCACAACCACTTTGCCGCGTGAATTGACCGGCGTGTCGTCGTGTTTTTGGTCGAGTGTTTCTGTGATGGAGGCTTGCATAAGTGTTTCTTAATTGTAAATGTAGACAGAGAATCTTACGCACCTGGTTTGCGGCATTCAATGGCGAAAAACCGCGTCAGACCGGGCTTTTTCGGCGAAAAAGTGGATAATTTCTGAGTTGATGCAATCAGTGGCGGATGGGAACGGGAAGTGTCACTTTTTTGGCGTGAATCTCTGCAAAAGGGCCAAATTAAAGTGACCCTTCAGCGTTTCCTGCTGGTTTTTGCTGGAAAAGCAGCCAGCAGGAAACATTTTTAGCTAGTTGAGAAAATGTAACAAGTGAGCCAGCCTATTTTGCCTGATGCGGTTGCGGCATCTCTTTATCATCTTTGTATTTCGCCGTGGCGATCCACGCCGCGCAGAACAGCGTCAGACGTGCAAAGAAGTAGAAGAAGGCCATTAAGCCAAGCACCGAACCAAAGGCCGCGCCAGAAGGCGAGGTTGCCAGTTTTGGCAGGGTCAGCGTCATCACAAATTTAATCACCTCAAAGCCAATTGCTGCCAGCAGCGTACCGCGGAACAGCGCTTTCTTACGCGGCTTATGGCGCGGCAGAATCCAGAAGATCCACAGGAACAGCAGGTAGTTCGCGAAGATAGAGATCGATAACGCGATGATGGTCATCGCTGGTCGCAGCCACTCAATATCCTGCAATCCCAGCGCATTCACAATTGCCGCCTGCGCCGCACCCGCAATGGAGGTCAGCGACAGCGTAATCACCAGCGCAAACATCAAACCAAGCAGTGAAAGCAAATCACGCGCGTACTTTTTCCAGAACTTCTCCTGGTCATCTGGCTTACGTTCCCATACATCGCGCGACTGCGCGCGCACCGCTTCACGCAGATTGCCCATCCAGTTGATGCCGGAGTACAGCGCCAGCAGCAAACCGGTCAATCCTACCGTTGCGCGCTGCTGAATCGCGGTATTCACCGTGTTTTTCAGGGTGGTAGCCAACGTAGGATCGCTGATGCTGTTAACGATTTTGTTGATCAACTCGGTGAGCAAATCCTGATTCGACGCCAGCACAAAGCCGACAGCCGCAAAGGAGACCATCAAAATCGGTATCAGGGAGAGAAATGAGAAGTAGGTGATAGCCGCGCCAAACTGGCTGCCGAGGCGATCGTTAAAGCGTTCAAGCGCACGCAAAAAATGTGCGACCGCGGGAATCGCCTGAAACCAGGCGGCAAAGCGCGAAACGTTTTGGATCGAGCCATCTACGGTTTTATTACCGGTTTTGATATCAATCAGCGGCTTGGCTTCTGCCTCAGCCGCGCTCTCTTTAGGGGTGTTGTCCGTCATAGACGATAGTTATCCTGTTCACTGCGAAAATACAATTATAGCGTCTTATGTCACATACTCTTGTAGGACTTGGCTGAGCCACTCCATAAACACTCGCACGCGACGCGCCACGTTACGACGATGCGGATAAAGCAGCGAGATCGGCATCGGTTTCGCCGGGAAGTGATGCAGCACTTCTACCAGCTGTCCTGATTCCAGCAGCGGCTGTACGCCAATCGCCGGTACCTGAATAATGCCGAGACCGGCGAGACACGCGGCACGATAGGTCTCGGTACTGTTTACCGTCACCACGCCGCCGGTTTGAATGTAATGACACTGTTTGCCATCAAAATACTCAAAGCCCTGTGAAGGTTGCCCAAGCTGTTGGCTGTAATGCACCATCGCATGTTGCGACAAATCTTCCAGCCGCACCGGCATGCCGAAGCGGGAAAGGTAGTCGGCGCTGGCGCAGTTAATCAAGGCGTGAGTGCCAATTTTGCGCGCAATCAGGCCGGAATCTTTCAGCTCGCCCACGCGTACCACGCAGTCAAAGCCTTCACGAATCACATCCACCTGACGATCGCTGCTGCTCAGCTCAATCTCCACGCCAGGATAGTGCTGTAAAAACTCCGGCAGGCGCGGCAACACAAAGCCGGTCGCCATCGCCACCGACATATCCACGCGCAGTTTGCCGCTTAAGGTGCCGGGATCGTGCTGAAACAGGCTGTCCATGTCGTCGAGCATCGATAGTAAATCGAGGCAGCGATCGTAATAGACCAGGCCATCCTGAGTCAGATGCACGCGGCGCGTGGTGCGATGCAGCAGGCGCGTACCCATTTGATTTTCCAGCGCCTGTAGCTGGCGTGAAACGCTGCCTTTCGGTAAACCGAGACTTTCTGCCGCACGGGTAAAACTGCCCATTTCTGCCACCCGCACAAAAACCTGCATTGCGTGAATTTTATCCATGTTGTTCACCGATTGTTGTTGTTAGTGAAACAGTGCTGCGTATTCCTCTGCGTTTATAGATCAATTATTCGCGAATATCCTTATCCCGTGTTCAATTTTCCAACTGGAGCGAAACATGAGTCATAAAATTGCATTGATTACCGGCGGAAATCGCGGTTTAGGCAAAAATGGCGCGCTGAAACTGGCCGCTAAAGGCACCGATATCCTGTTTACCTATCGCAACCATGCTGAAGAAGCGCAGGCGGTAGTACAACAGATTGAAGCGCTGGGCGCGCGTGCAGTGGCGCTGCAGCTGGATGTTGGCGACACGGGACAATTTGATGGCTTTGTGGCCCAGGTAAAAGAGGCGCTGCAAAAAACCTGGCAGCGTGACAACTTTGACTATTTAGTGAACAACGCCGGCCACGGCCACTACAAGCCCTTTGCCGATACCACGGAAGATGAGTTCGACGCACTGGTGAATGTGCATTTCAAAGGGCCCTATTTCCTGACGCAGAAACTGCTGCCACTGCTGGTGGATGGTGCGCGCATCCTGAACATTTCCAGTGGCTTAACGCGTATGACGCTGCCAGGTTCTGGCACTTACGCGTCGATGAAAGGCGCGATGGAAGTATTAACCCGCTATCAGGCTAAAGAGCTGGGTGAACGCCGCATCCGCGTCAACATTCTGGCGCCAGGAGCGATAGAAACCGATTTTGGCGGTGGCCACGTACGTGATACCAAAGATCTCAACGACCACATCGCTTCGGTGACTGCGCTGGGTCGTGTGGGATTACCGGATGATATTGGTGACGCCATTAGCGCAATTCTCAGCGATGAAACCAGCTGGATCACCGCGCAGCGCATTGAAGCCTCAGGTGGCCAGGCACTGTAATCCGTAGGGTCGCCATTAATGGCGACCTCATTAAACAGCGACGCCAGCCAGGTTGCCATAAATGGCAACCTTACACCGCAATCGTCCCATCAATCACCGTCACCGTTTGGCCGCCAATCCAGATCGCTGCATCACTAAAACTCACCTGAATGCGGCCTTCACGCTGAATCACGCTGCCCTGGCGCGCCCGATAATCACGCGTTTGGCCCTGGGCGGCGAAGTAGCGTGCCAGGCACGCATTGGCGCTACCGGTAACCGGATCTTCGGTCAAACTGCCATTCTCAACCAGCAACGCGCGCACTTCGTACTGCTCGTTTTCATCCGCGGGAAGCGCGCCAAAAATCATCGTGCCGTTAACATCGGCATGCTGTTGCAGACGATGTAAATCGGCCACCGAGGGCACCACATCCAGTACCGCCTGCGCGCTGCTCAGTGGAATCAGCAGCCAGCGAATGCCCATATCGACGATGGTTGGTGCCTGGCTGAGATCAAAGGCTTCGCTGTTGAGCGCACTGCTCATCAGCGCATCGCTAAAAGGCGTTAAGGTGGCGGCGGGGGCTGCAAAGGCCAGCGCGCCGTCGTGGCTAATCTTCACCTCAACCAGGCCAACGCCGCACTCCTGCACAATCTTGCCCGGCGTTTTTAGCGGCCAACCCGCTTCGAGTAGCGCGTGCGCGGTGCCGAGCGTTGGATGACCGGCAAAGGGCAGTTCACCTTCTACGGTAAAAATGCGCACGCGGTAATCTGCCGCTTCATCTTGCGGCGGCAGCACAAAGGTGGTTTCCGACAGATTCGTCCAGCGCGCGATTGCTGCCAGCTGCGCGTCACTTAATCCCTGCGCATCCATAATCACCGCCAGCGGATTACCTTTGAACGCCGATGAGGTAAACACATCCACCTGTTTAAATGCGACCTGCATTGTCACTCCTTCCTCGTTGAGGTTGTCTGAAATCCGGATTTACATCCTGCCGATTGCGAAAGGCCAGCAACAGGGCTATGAATAGATTAAGAATTCTGCAATTGGAGACTGCAATGTTAAAAGTGCTTGGCCGTACTTCGTCTATTAACGTGCGAAAAGTTCTGTGGCTGTGCGAAGAACTGGATATCGCGTATGAATCTGAACCCTGGGGCGACGATCCGCAATCGCTGCACTCGCCCGAGTTTATGGCACTCAATCCCAATGCAATGGTCCCGGTGATTATCGAGGACGATTTCGTGCTGTGGGAATCCAACACTATTTTGCGCTATCTGGCTAATAGCAACGGCGGCGAATGGCTCTACCCAGAGAATCCGCGCGCCCGTGCGCCGGTCGATCAGTGGATGGATTGGCAAGCCACCGAGCTGAATACCTCCTGGCGCTATGCATTTATGTCACTGGTGCGCAACTCGCCAGCACATCAGGATCCCCGACTGCTGGCGGCGGCCGTCAAAGGCTGGACGCACACCATGAACATTCTCAACGCGCATTTGGAAAAAACCGGGCGCTACGTCGCAGGCCGCAATTTCTCGCTGGCAGACATTCCCGTGGGATTAGCGGTGAATCGCTGGTATGAAACACCGCTTGAGCATCCTCCCTTCCCGGCGGTACAAACGTATTACGAGCGCCTGACCGAGCGTGAGCCTTACACCACCTGGGGCCGCAACGGCAAGCCCTGATCCTGCCCCGGCGCGAGGCCTGTCATTTCGCAGGCCAGCGCGCCGGTGCGTTGCAACGCCCACGTATAACGCTCATCAAACGGATAGCAGCAGGAGAGGCGCAGCGCGTGCGTATAGCGATTGCTCAGCGAGTAGAGCGCTCCCGGCGTTACACAGATTTGCTCTTGCAGCAGACGATGAAACATCTCCACGGTATCGACTTTGCCCGGCAGTTCTACCCAAAAGACAAATCCGCCGCGCGGCAGGGTAGCGCGCGTGCCCTGTGGGAAGTGGCGCGCCAGCATCCCGCGCGCGGCATCAAGATTTGCGGCATAGCGCCGCCGCAGCGTGCGCAGATGATGATCGTAACCGCCGCTGGCAAGAAACTCGGCCAGCGTTTCGCTCAACAGGCGTGATTCTGCCATGGAGGACACTGCCTTAAGCTGGGCGATGCGTTCATGAAAGCGGCCGGCGGCCGTCCAGCCGATACGAAAATCGGGTGCCACGGTTTTGGTAAAGCTGGTGCAGTAAATCACCCAGCCGTCGCTATCAAAGGCCTTCACCGGCGGCGATAGCGGCCACTCAAATTGCAATTCGTCGTACAAGCCGTCTTCCAGCAGCGGAACGTGGTAAGTATTCACTAACTTAGCCAGGCGCTTTTTATGCTCCAGCGGCATCACATAACCCAGCGGGTTCTGCGCGCCGGGCATGGCGATCACTGCCTGAATGCGTTTCTCCTGCAGCAGCATCTCCAGTGCATCCAGCGACAAACCTTGCTGCGGATCGGTGGGGATTTCCAGCGCCTTCAGCCCCAGCGACGCCAGCAGCGGAAACAGGAAGAAATAGGTTGGCGATTCCAGACCAATGCAGTCGCCGGGCTTGGTTACTGCACGCAGCGCCAGCTGCAGCGCTTCCATGCAGCCGTGGGTGAGGGTGATCTCCTGCGGCGGCAGATTGATGCCGTTATGCAGCGCGCGGCGCGCAATCTCCTCCCGTAAGCGCTCACTACCAGGCGGAAGCGCGTAGCGCCCGATAATGTTGGGATTCTGCCGCAAAATGGAGGCGGTAATGCGTCCGATACGCGCCGCCGGATAGAAGGTGCCATCCTGCGGACAGGCGAGCGAGATATTGGTGTACTCCGGATTATTCTGCGCGGCGAACACCTGCTCAATTAGCGCCAGCTTTTGCGAGCTGGGGTCATTAATTTTTGCCGCAAGCGGTTTAACCGGACGCGTCACGGCGGGCAGCACGCCGCGCACGTAATAACCCGATTGCGGACGTGATTCGATCAGGCCGCGATCTTCCAGGATTTGCCAGGCATTTAGCACCGTATTGATACTAACCTGATGTGATTGTGCCACGCGCCGGATCGCCGGCAGGCGTTTGCCCGGCTTTAACGTGCCCTGATGAATTGACTCGGCAAAACTATCGACCAGCTGCTGATACAGCGTTTGACCGGATGAAAGAGGAAGGGACACAAAAGCCTCCGCGCGTGATGGGTACAATTCAGTTTTAAGACAACTGTATCCATTACAATAGTGGTTTTGTGTCTCTGTTTCCATCGCGCGCTCCGCATTAGCATAAATGCAACATTGGTTCATCAGGAAGCGCATCATGCTCGATCCCTCATTCTTCAGCTACGTCACCGTTATGTCGATCACGCCCGGCCCGAACAATCTGTTACTGGCGACCTCAGGCGTCAACTTTGGCTTCAGGCGCACGCTGCCGATGCTGTTTGGCATCCTGCTGGGCTGTGCGATACAGATGCTGCTGGCAAGTATGGCGCTGGATGTGTTACTGCACTGGATGGGCGCGATTCGCCTGCCGCTGACAGTGGTCGGATGCAGCTATCTGCTGTGGCTCTCATGGAAGATATTCCGCGCCGGGGCGCCGGAGTTGCGCGAACGCCCGCGCCCGATGACGCTAGTGGGCGGTATCTGTTTTCAGGCGGTGAATCCGAAAGCCTGGCTGATGGTGACGAACGTGGCGCTGATGTACGCCAACAGCAACGGCGTGCTGACCGTATTATTGGGATTTGCAGCGTTGAATCTGCCGTGCATTTTGATTTGGGCTGCATTGGGCGACCGCCTTCGCAGCCATCTGCAGGTAGCGTGGAAACGTCAGGCGTTTAACGGTTTGATGGCGTTATCGCTGGTGGCAACTACGGCGTGGATGCTGTATGACGCGGTACTGCTAAGCTAGTGATTGCGGTGCGCATGAATGCGCACCCTACAATGTAGGGTCGCCATTCATGGCGACCTGGGTTGAGACTACCTGATTACTTCCCCACCACGTGCGCCGTTTCGCGCGCTTCATCGTTGGCGGCATCCGGTGTAACAACGGGTTCGTAATCGAGTTGCAGCACGCGACTGGTGTCGGCTAGCACTTTCTCGGTTAGCGCCACATCGCCGTTCAGTTTGCGGCCCCACGATGGGATCACCATGCGGATTTTGGTCTGCCACTCCGGTGAACGCATCTGCTCCGGGAAGGCTTTCGCCATCAGCTCGAGCATAATCGGTGCGGCGGTTGATGCACCAGGCGAGGCGCCGAGCAACGCCGAAATCGAACCGTCTTCAGACGTCACCACTTCGGTGCCAAGACGCAGCACGCCGCCCTCTTTCTCGTCATTTTTAATGATCTGCACGCGCTGGCCTGCCGTCACCAAACGCCAATCTTCCTGCTGCGCCTGCGGGACGTAAGCTCGCAAGGCTTCCATACGATCGCTGTCGCTTTGCAGCACCTGATCAACCAGATATTTCACCAGGTCGAAACTCTTCAGGCCAACCTGCACCATCGGTTTCAGGTTGCTGCCATTCATCGCGCCGAACATATCCAGCAGCGAACCTTGCTTAAGGAATTTGGTGGAGAAGGTGGCGAACGGGCCAAAGAGCAGCACCTGCTTGCCATCCAGCACGCGTGTATCAACGTGCGGCACCGACATCGGCGGTGCGCCGACGCTGGCTTTGCCATACACCTTCGCCATGTGCTGTTTCACCACGTCCGGATTTTCCGTAACGAGGAAAGAGCCGCCCACCGGGAAGCCGGCGTAGCCTTTCACTTCGGGAATGCCGGATTTCTGCAGCAGCGGCAACGCCGCGCCGCCCGCACCTATAAACAGCTGGCACGTAGTCAGCACACGGTTTTCTCCGCTGGCCAGATTATGCAGGCTGACCTGCCAGCGGCCGTCGCTCAGGCGCTTAATGTCACGCACTTCCTGGCGCAGACGCAGGCGGAAATTGGCTTTCTTCTCTAAAGCAGCAATCAGCTGACGCGTCACTTCACCGAAGTTCACATCGGTGCCCATCTCGGTCCAGGTGGCGGCAACTTTCTGCTTGCTGTCACGCCCGTTCATCACCAGCGGAATCCACCGGGTGATTTGATCGCGGTCTTCTGAATAGCTCATGCCGCGGAACAGCGTACTTTTTTGCAACGCATTGAAGCGCTTGCGCAGGAATTCAACGTTATCATCGCCCCAGACGAAACTCATGTGCGGCGTACTGTGGATAAAGCTTTTAGGATTGCGCAGGTTGCCTTTCTGAACGTGATAGGCCCAGAACTGGCGCGAAATCTGGAACGATTCGTTAATCGCCACCGCTTTAGCGATGTCGATGCTGCCATCCGCCTTTTGCGGCGTATAGTTCAGCTCCGCCAGCGCGGCATGGCCGGTTCCCGCATTGTTCCAGCCATTAGAGGATTCAACGGCAACGTCATCAAGACGTTCAACCATCTCAATCGACCAGTCAGGCTCGAGATCCTGCAGCCATGTGCCCAGGGTCGCACTCATCACGCCTGCGCCAATCAGCAGTACGTCGACGTCTTTTCGGTCCTGAAGGTGTGCGCTTTCCTTGCCAGCGGCGGCGAGCGCCAGATTTACCGCAGTAGTACTCATGAGGCGACATCTCCTCTCTCTGTTGACCTGAAGCTCAACAGGTTCGCAGGCGAAATAGCCGCGCTTCTTTCGAGCGCGTGGTGCTACTTCTCAAAGGTTAAGACTCAGGTATAAGTCATAGGGACGATAACGGTTAACTGCACGTTATGCATATGCATTCGAATATAACATTCTCGTATCGGAATTAAACGTTTGTTTATTTTTTAAAGGCGGAAATGATTCAGCATAAGAATTAATCAGCTCAACCCCGCTGCCATAAGGGATTTTTATCTCTTAATCAGATGCTTATGGTAATGTGAATGTTATGGCTTTGTGAGTGTTGTTGTGGGGGAAGGAGAGGTGTAGTGACATGCATCACAATTTAAGATAATGATTTTTATCTGTTTTTGGTGGATTGATTATTTATGCGGAATTTGTGGCGCTCAATATTTAGCCAGTCTGTGTAAAAGTAATGTTACAATTTTGTGGTGATGAATTTTGGTATGAGGAGGCGACTCCAGCAGAAGAAAAATGCATCACCATGCGGAGAGCGATCAACGCGAACGACGTCGCCACAGGAAACGAATGACGAAAAACTCAATGGCACCCAGCAGCAAAAACCACAGGCTAAAAACAATCGTATACAGCTGATTAACATCCATCAGATGCAAACTTTCCTGCAGCCGTTTTGCCAGCTCAATGCCAAACGAGGGCGCGGGCAGCAGCAGAGCGGAGAGAAAGCCCAGCAGCAGAATGCCACCCGGGATAATCAGCGTTTCGAATGGGTTATTCATGGTCATCTTCCAAATCAGTTAGCGTCGGCATTAGCGCATAAAAGGGCGCTACGGTGCAATCCCCGTGCCTGATCGCGCTAAGAAATTTCTTCTATTCCATTCACTTAGCGACAAAAATAGCGGAAGTTAAGAGTTATAGCCTTTGCTATACTTAAATCCCTGATTTTACTGTCTTTTTTTTGGCGTTTTAGCGTGTTAGACTGCGCGCACTTTTTCATTACTGAACAATAAATGCGGAGAAGTAGCGGCTTTAGGGCCTGTTCCGCAGCATTGATTGAAAACCCATGACATTTATCGCAACCCTGATTCTGGCCTTTGGTATGTCGATGGACGCTTTCGCCGCAGCACTGGGCAAAGGCGCATCACTGCATCGCCCGAATTTCAAAGAAGCGCTGCGTACTGGCTTAATCTTTGGCGTGATCGAAATGCTGACGCCGCTGATTGGCTGGGCGATTGGTCTCGCGGCCAGCCGCTACGTTATGGCGTGGGATCACTGGGTAGCGTTTGGCCTGTTAACCATACTGGGCGGTCGTATGATCATGGAAGGTTTCCGTCAAACGGCCGATGAGCCTTGCGAAGCGCCGCAGCGTCACGGTTTTATGGTGCTGGCATTAACTGCCGTTGCCACCAGCCTGGATGCGCTGGCGGTCGGTGTTGGGTTGGCGTTCCTGCAGGTTAATATCATTATGACCGCCGTTACCATTGGCGCCGCGACCACCGTGATGGCGACCACCGGCGTGCTGGTAGGACGCTTTATTGGTCCGGTGATGGGCAAATGGGCTGAAGTCCTCGGTGGCGTGGTACTGATCAGTATTGGCTGCACCATTTTAAGCGAGCACATGGGCTGGTTCAGCTAAGCCCGCTGCTGCCTGGTGCGCATAAATGCGCACCCTACAACTTCAACTGCGCTTACCGTAGGGTCGCCATTCATGGCGACCACCGCAAACCCGCAATAAATCCCCATTCTGTGATCCACTTCAAAAAAAATTGCGGTAAAAACGCTCAGGCGCTATACTTTTTGCGTATTTCTTCAACAATTTTTGAACCAGGTGCCTTATGAAACGCTTTTTCCGCTACGTGTTCCGTTCTTATGTCGAAACCTTCAAACACGTACCGCCGGGCGCGCTAAATTAAGATCTCCCCAGCATACCCTCGATAATCGCGGTCAGGGATCGACCTGTGGTTATCAACTGTTTTCTTATCTCTCCAGCCGCTTTCCCTGCCATTTCTCCGCTAATAGATTGATTTATCCCTTCAGTCATCACATTTCGATCTGGCTATAGCCGCAGGTTATACCCCGCAACTAAACAAGCATTCGTCACCTTTTCTTCTGCATGAAATAGTCAGCTCAGGCCCTATAAACCGTCTGAAACGAGAAACATCATGCTGATCCCTCAACCTTATTTACTCTTCCTCGGCGACGTTACCGATCCATTGGCCGCTAAAACTGCGCGCGGCATTCAGGTATGGCGACCCGAGCAGTGCGTTGGCGAAATCAAACTGCCAGGCTGCACCGTTAGCCTTGGCCTCGAAGAACTGGATATCGCCGCCGCCAAAGCGCGCGGCGCCAAAACGCTGGTGCTTGGCACCGCCAATGCCGGTGGTTACCTGCCAACACACTGGCTCGACACGGTGAAAAGCGCCATTGCTGCCGGGATGAACGTCGCCAGCGGCTTGCACCACCGTTTAGTCGATGAACCGGAATTGGTCGCGTTAGCAGAAGCGCAAGGGGTTAAGCTGTTCGACCTGCGCCATATGCGTCCAAAACTGAACGTGGGAAGTGGTAAAAAGCGTACAGGTAAGCGAGTGCTTACTGTTGGCACCGACTGCTCGGTGGGCAAAATGTACACCTCGCTGGCGCTGGAAGCGGCGATGCGCGAACGCGGCATGAAAGCCGATTTCCGCGCTACCGGTCAGACCGGCATTTTAGTGGCAGGCGAAGGGATTGCGATTGACGCGGTGATTGCCGACTTCATCGCCGGTGCGGCCGAAGCATTGTCGCCTGCCAATGATGCCGATCACTGGGATATCGTTGAAGGCCAGGGTTCATTGTTCCATCCCTCTTACGCCGGCGTCAGTATGGGACTGATCCACGGTGCACAGCCGCATTGGCTGGTGATGTGTCACGAAATGGGCCGTCCGCATATGCGTCATCTGCCGCATCAGCCGATGGTGAGCCTGAAGGATTGTGTCGAAGCCAACCTGCGCGCGGCGCACGTCACCAGCGAGGTTGTGCAACTGGCCGGTTTTGCCATCAACACCTCGAACTACAGCGAACAGGAAGCGCGCGCCTACTGCAGCGAAATCAGCGCTGAATTCGGCGTGCCGGCCACCGATCCGGTGCGATTTGGCATGGCGGATATCGCCGCGCTGCTGCAGGAGCGTGGCTAACATGCGGCGCATGCAGATTGAAGTGCTGGAGCTGCCGCTGGCGCGTCTATTTGCCATCTCGCGCGGCACGCGTACGGCGGTCACGGTGATTCGCGTGACGCTGGAGCAGAACGGCTTCATTGGTCGGGGCGAATGTACGCCAACGCCGCGCTACGATGAAACGCCGGAAAGTGTCAACGCTGAACTGGAAACGCTGCGTACCGACATTGAAGCGGGCTTGAGCCGCCTCGATCTGCAAAGCCGTTTGTCTGCGGGTGCAGCGCGTAATGCGCTGGACTGTGCGCTGTGGCGCCTGGATGCCGCGCTGGCGAAGCACACGCTGTGGCAACAGTGCGAACGTGCTCAGCCGCCCTCGGTGATTACCGCCGAAACTCTCAGCCTCGATTCCATCGAGAACATGGCCGCCGCCGCTGCCGATGCAGTATCGCGCGGTGCCATCCTATTGAAAATCAAACTTAATCGCGACGAGATTCTTGAAAAAGTCGCGGCGATCCGTCAGGCCGCGCCGCGCGCTACCTTAATCATTGATGCCAATGAAGCCTGGTCGGGCGTCGATCTGCCCAGCCTGCTCAATGCGCTGGTTAGCTACAACATCGCGATGGTCGAGCAACCGCTGCCGGCGGGCCAGGATCAGGCGCTGCAGCGGTTTGCGCACCCGATTCCAATCTGTGCCGATGAGAGCTGCCACACGCGAGAAGACATCGCGCCGCTGCGCAATCGCTACGAGATGATCAACATCAAGCTGGATAAGTGCGGCGGGCTCACCGAAGCGCTGGCGATGGTGGAAGAGGCGCAGAAGTGCGATATGCGGCTGATGGTGGGCTGCATGCTCGGCTCATCGCTGGCGATGGAGGCGGCGCTGCCGGTGGCGATAGCCGCCGAACATGTCGATCTCGATGGCCCGATCTGGCTGGCCGCCGACAGCTCGCCGTTCCTTTCTTACGCTCAAGGCCGAATCTGGCTGTAACCCGCACGCGGAGCAACGATGACGGACACTTTACTTACCCCCTACGCCGCCAGCGTTGCCGGTTCTGAGCCGGTGCTCGCGATTCAGGATCTCAGCGTCAGTTTTCGCGGCCGCAGCGGCGAGAATCAGGCGCTGAAGGGCATCAGTTTTAACATTCATCAGGGTGAAATTGTCGCCGTGGTGGGCGAAAGCGGCTCGGGAAAATCGGTCACATCGCTGGCGGTGATGGGCTTGCTGGCCGCCGCTGGGCGCATCGATCGCGGCAGCATGCAGTTTCGCGATCGCCAGGGCAACGCCCATCAGTTGGCCAACCTTACTGAACCTCAGCGCCGCACTTTGCGTGGCCGTGAGATGGCGATGATTTTTCAGGAGCCGATGACCTCGCTCAATCCGGTATTACGCGTTGGCGATCAGCTGACGGAAGCGCTGCGTGACCACCAGATTTGCGACAAAAGCCAGGCCGAGGCGCGCGCGCGTGAGTTATTACGTCAGGTGCGTATTGCCGATGTGGATCGCGTGATGAAAAGTTATCCGCATTCGCTGTCGGGCGGCATGCGCCAGCGCGTGATGATTGCCCAGGCGCTGGCCTGCGATCCGCAGCTGCTGATTGCCGATGAGCCGACCACCGCGCTGGACGTTACGGTGCAGGCGCGCATTCTGCACATCCTGCGCGACCTGCAGCGCGAGAAGCAGATGGCGGTGCTGTTTATCACCCACGACATGGGCGTGGTGGCCGAAATCGCCGATCGCGTGGTGGTGATGCTACGTGGCGAAGTGGTTGAGCAGGGCACGGTCAGCGACATCTTCAATGCGCCGCAGCATCCTTACACCAAAGCATTACTCGCCGCAGTGCCGAAACTCGGCGATATGCGCGAACACGCGTGGCCGCAGCGCTTTCCGCTGTTGGGCAGCGAGGCCAACGATCGCAGCGAGCAGCGCACCGCGCGCTACGATGAAACGCCGCTGCTGGATGTGCGTGGTCTGAAAGTGTACTACCCGATTCGCAGCGGCATTTTCTCGGCGCTGACCCATCAGGTGCACGCAGTGGAGCAGATCGATTTCAGCCTGTGGCCGGGCGAAACCCTGGCGATTGTCGGTGAAAGCGGCTGCGGTAAATCCACCACCGGGCGTGCGCTGATGCGGCTGATTAACAGCGATGCCGACAGCATCCATTTTCAGGGCAATGAAATCGCCAACCTGAAAGAGGCACAGTTTCAACCGCTGCGCCGTGAAATTCAGATGGTATTTCAGGATCCCTACGCCTCACTTAATCCGCGTTTGACGGTTGGTTTCACCATTGCCGAGCCGCTGCTGCTGCACGGCATGGTGAAGTCGCTGGACGAGGCCTCGCCGCAGGTCGATGCGCTGCTAAAAAGCGTGGGACTGCTGCCGGAACATGCGCGGCGCTATCCGCACGAATTTTCCGGCGGCCAGCGCCAGCGTATCGCCATTGCGCGCGCTATGGCGTTGAAACCCAAGGTGATCATTGCCGATGAAGCCGTTTCGGCGTTGGACGTGTCGATTCAGGCGCAGGTGGTCAATCTGATGATGGATCTGCAACAGCAAACCGGCGTGGCGTGGATCTTTATCTCGCACGATATGGCGGTGGTAGAGCGCATCGCCAACCGCGTGGCGGTGATGTATCTCGGCCAGATTGTTGAGCTCGGACCGCGCCAGTCGGTGTTCAACCAGCCACAACATCCTTATACCCAACGTCTGCTGGCCTCGGTGCCGGTAGCCGATCCTCAGAACCGGCAACCCCGCACTTTCGAAGAGAGCGACATCCCTTCGCCGCTGCGCAAGGTGGGAGAAACGGTCATCAAACCACGTTATCGCCAGGTTGCTCCGCAACACTGGGTCGCTGACTGTGTTTCGCGCTAACCCTCAATACCAGGAGATTTCATGAACCCGATTTTCCGCCGTACGGCGCTTGCGCTGGGATTGACCCTCTCGCTGTCCGCTGCTGCTCAGGCACAGGATCTGCGCATTTCGATGTATGCCGATATCACCGGCCTCGATCCGCACGATACCTCCGACAACGTCAGCTACTCGGTGCAGAGCGGCATCTTTGAGCGCTTGTTCCAGTTCGATGCACAGATGAAGCTGCAGCCGTGGCTGGCCACCCGCTACACCAGCAACGACAGCGCCACTGAATTTACCCTGACGCTGCGTAAAGACGTCACCTTCCAGGACGGTACGCCGTTCGATGCGGAAGCGGTAAAAGCCAACCTCGATCGCCTCGCCGACCAGAAAAAAGGCCTCAAGCGCAACAGCCTGTACAAGATGATTGAGAAGGTGACAGTGCTGGCGCCGGACCAGGTAAAAATCGAGCTGAACCAATCGTTTGGTGCCTTCATCAACACGCTGGCGCATCCGTCGGCGGTGATGTGGAGCCCGGCAATCCTGAAGCAATATCCGGAAGAAGCGCAGCTGCGCCTGCATCCGGTGGGCACCGGCCCGTTCAAATTCGTCAGCTGGCAGCCGGGTAAAGCTGTCAGCTTAGCGAAGTACGACGGCTACTGGCAGAAGGGCTGGCCGAAGGTGGATAACGTGATCTTCTCGCCCAGCCCGGAAGATGCCACGCGCGTCGCGGCACTAAAATCGGGGCAGGTTGATGCGATCTGGCCGCTGCCGTCGGATCTGATCGCCACCGTGCAGAGCGACAGCAAACTGGCGATCCAGCGCGATCCGAGTATTTACCTCTACTACATGGCGATCAACACCCAGCACAAGCCGCTGAATGATGTCCGCGTGCGTCAGGCGATCAACTACGCCATCGACCGCGATCTGTGGCTGAAAGTGGCGTTTGCCGGCATGGGTAAACCGGCCAGCTCGGCGATTCCGCAAGGCGTGCAGTTCTATCAGAAGCAGAGCGCGCCGAACTATCGCTATGCGCCGGATGAGGCCAAAGCGCTGTTGAAGGAAGCGGGTTATCCGAACGGCCTCGACCTGAAACTGTGGGTCACCAACGCCACCGCCAGCGTGCGTGCCGCGCAGGTGCTGAAAGCGCAGCTGGCAACGGTGGGCATTCGCGCCACGGTCACGCCGATGGATTCTGGCACGCGCAACGCCAAACTGTGGGGCGTGAAAGACCCGAAACAGGCGGAATTTGACCTCTATTACGGTGGCTGGTCCACCTCAACCGGTGATGCCGACTGGGCACTGCGTCCACTCTATGCCACCGAATCCTGGGTGCCGACCTCTTACAACGTTTCGTACTTCAGCAATGCCGAAGCCGACAAAGCGATTGCCGGTGGCTTAGCCACCGCCGATCCGGCCAAACGTGGCGAGGCGTACGCTGAAGCGCAGAAAGTGTTGTGGAAAGAGGCACCGGTGGCTTTCCTCGGCACGCCAGACAATCTGGTTGGCAAGCGCAGCACGCTGAGCGGCGTGTCGATGCTGCCGGATGGCAACTTCCTGTTTAATCAGGCGGCGTTTAAGTAAAGCCCTCACCCTAACCCTCTCCCGCAAGCGGGAGAGGGGACGAATAACTCCCTCTCCCGCTTGCGGGAGAGGGCTGGGGTGAGGGCCAGCGAGCACCATCCCCAAAATAAAGGAACCGCATGTTCGCATACATCATTCGTCGACTGCTGGAGATGATCCCCGTACTGCTGGTGGTCTCGCTGCTGGTCTTCGGCTTCATCAAGCTGCTGCCCGGCGATCCGGCGCGCATCTACGCCGGGCCGGATGCGCCTTTAGCCGCGGTGGAAGCTGCGCGCCAGCATCTCGGACTTAACGATCCGCTACCGCAGCAATACATCAACTGGATCGGCGGCCTGCTGCGCGGCGATCTTGGCGTCACTTATCGCACCCAACAGCCGGTGCTGGAAGTGATTAAACAAGGCTTTATGCCGACGATGTGGTTGGCGCTGGCGGGTTTTGCCTGGTCGGTGATTCTGGGGTTATTCCTCGGCGTGTTTGCCGCGCTGAAACGCGGTAAATGGCAGGACTGGACGTTGATGAGCGTCGCCGTGGGCGGTATCTCGATGCCGACCTTTTGGCTGGGCCTGCTGCTGATCCAGTTCGTCGCCATGCCGTTTGGCCTGTTTTCGGTCAGCGGCTTCAATCAACCCAGCGACATCGTATTACCGGCCATCACGCTCGGATCATCGGTGGCGGCGGTGATGGCGCGCTTCACCCGCTCGGCGTTTCTCGAAGTGGCGCAGGAAGATTACGTGCGCACCGCCAAAGCCAAAGGGCTGCGTAATCGGCTGGTGACGTGGAAACACGTGATGCGCAATGCATTGATCCCGGTGATCACCATGCTCGGCTTGCAGTTTGGCTTTCTGCTCGGCGGATCGATCGTGGTCGAAAGCGTCTTCAACTGGCCGGGATTAGGCTGGCTGTTGATCGAGTCGATCAAGGCGCAGGATCAGCCGGTGATCCAGGCGTTAGTGATGCTGTTCGTGTTTGAATTTATTGTGATTAACCTGCTGGTCGATCTGCTGTATGCCGTGGTCAACCCAGCGATTCGCCTGCGACAGGAGCCGTAATGAGTCTGCAATCTCTGCCTGCCCACGCGCAGGAGGCGATCCGTTCGCCGTGGCGTGATTTCCTGCACGCGCTGGTGCGTAATCCGCTGGCGCTGGTTTCCGGCGGTTTTGTGCTGCTGCTGGTGCTGGTGGCCGTCATCGCACCGTTGCTGGCGCCCTGGGATCCAATGGCACCGGACTGGATGGCGCTGTCATCACCGCCGTCCAGCACACACTGGATGGGCACCGACGAACTTGGCCGCGACTTGTTAAGTCGCATTATCTTTGGCGCACGCATTTCGCTGTACGTTGGCGTGCTGTCGGTGACGCTCGGCATGATAGTCGGCGTACTGCTGGGCCTGCTGGCGGGCTATTATGGCCGCTGGATCGATATGCTGATTATGCGCGGCTCCGACGTGCTGTTCGCCTTTCCCGGCATGCTGCTGGCGATTGCGGTGGTAGCGATTCTCGGGCCGGGACTGAATAACGTCATCATTGCGGTGGCCATCTTCAGCGTGCCGGTGTTTGCCCGCATCGTGCGTGCTTCCACGCTGTCGTTAAAGCAAGCGGCGTATGTCGAAGCAGTGCGCTGCGCCGGCGCGCCGGATCACGTGATTCTGCTGCGCCATATTCTGCCAGGCACGCTCTCGAACGTGATTGTCTATTTCACCATGCGTATCGGTACCAGTATTCTCACTGCTGCCGGGCTGAGTTTTATCGGCCTCGGCCCTGAACCCGATGTGCCGGAGTGGGGCAATATTCTGGCGATGAGCCGCAGCATGATGATGGCTGGCTTGTGGCACGTCAGTGTGTTTCCGGGTCTGGCGATATTCATTACCGTGCTGGCGTTTAACCTGCTGGGTGACGCGCTGCGCGACACGCTCGATCCTAAACTGAAGAGCTAAGTATGGATTTTCAACAACAACAGCGCGATCTGCTGCTGCAACGCTGGCGCAGCGAGCGCCAGCTGGGACAACCGCGCAGCGTTAGCGGTGCCACTAATCGCATCAGCGATGTGCCGGGCGTGCGCGTCGGACATTACACGCTGGCGGACGGAGAGCGGCAAACCGGCGTCACCGCGATTGTGCCGCCGGGCGACAATCTGTTTACTCAGCCGCTGCCCTGTGCGGCTGCGGTGTTCAACGGTTTCGCAAAGCCGGTTGGCCTGGTGCAGGTTGAAGAGTTGGGCGTGCTGCAGACGCCGATTTTGCTCAGCAACACGCTGGCGGTGGGCACGCTATTTACCACGCTGGTGCGCGATGCCATCAGCCGCAACCACGAGTTGGGCCGCAGCTTGCCGACGGTCAATCCGCTGGCGCTGGAGTGCAACGATGGCTGGCTGAATGACATTCAGGCGCTGGCAATAACGGAAGCCATGGCGCAACAGGCACTGGATAACGCCACCGCCGATTTTGCGCGTGGCAGCGTCGGTGCCGGGCGCGGCATGAGCTGTTTTAGTTTGAAAGGCGGCATCGGCACGGCATCGCGCCTGATTCCGTCGCTCAATGCCACGCTTGGCGTGCTGGTGCTGGCGAACTTCGGCGCGTTGACCGCACTGACGCTGGATGGCGTGCGCCTTGGCGAGATGATTGCGCCGCTGCTGCCGGAACTGACGCCGCAGCGCGATGCCGGTTCCATCATCATTATTATGGCGACCGATGCGCCGCTTGATGCGCGGCAACTGAAGCGCGTCGCCAAACGCGCAGGTGCCGGTTTAGGGCGTTTGGGCAGCTATTGGGGCCACGGCTCGGGCGATATTGCTGTGGCGTTTTCCACCCAGCCCCGGCCACAACCGCCGGAAGAATCCACGCTGGAACCGCTGCTCGCCGCCGCCGCCGATGCCACCGAACACGCGGTGCTGGATGCCTTGCTGAGCGCCGAAGCCGTCACCGGTTTCCGCAGGCATTATCGTCCGTCGTTAAGCGACGTTTTGGATCGATTGGCGCTGTCGTCCCGGTCGGCATAAATGCCGACCCTACAAAAAACACCACAGGCCCGTAGGGTCGCCATTCATGGCGGCCTCTGCTAATAACCGCACGGAACCCCAACCTCATGAAAATCTTCATCTCAGCCGATATCGAAGGCATCGCGGGCGTGATGCGCCCGGAACAGTGTTCACCTGGCCACGCGGAATATCAATTGGCGCGCGGACTAATGGAACAGGAAGTGAATGCCGCCATCGACGGTGCCTTTGCCGGGGGCGCCACCGAAGTGGTGGTGGCCGACAGCCATGCGCAGATGACCAACCTGCGCGCGGAAAATATCGATCCGCGTGCGCGCATGGTGCAGGGCAAACCGCGCGGTTTATCGATGGTGGAAGGCATTGAACAGCAGCCGTTTGATGGCCTGTTCTTTATCGGCTACCACAGCGCGGCGGGCGAGCCGGGCGTGCTGGCGCACACCATCAACGGCCGCGCGTTCTGGCGTATTCACATCAACGGCAAGGTGATGGGCGAAAGCGACATTTATGCGGCCGCGGCGGCTGAACAGGGCACGCCGCTGTGGCTGGTGAGCGGTGACGATCAGCTTAAAGGCTGGATGGCGGAACACTATCCCTCGGTGGATTACGTCTGCGTGAAACGCGCCATCTCGCACACCTGCGCCGAATCCATCAGCCCGCAGGCGGCGCAAAACGCCATTCGCGCAGCGGCGACCGCCGCCGTACAGCGTAAACGGCAGGTCAGCACCACGCGCCTGAGCGCGCCTTATGAGATGCAGCTGCAGGCCAGCAAACCGGTGCTGGCGGATCTGTTCAGCCTGATTCCCGGCGTGACGCGCATTGATGCGGTGACCGTCGGCTATCGCGCGGATGAGATGAACACGCTGATCGGCCTGCTGAGCGCCTTCTCCTATCTGGCGAGCACGCAGTCATAATCAAAAATCGCGCCCGTTATTTGTAGGGGCGCCATTTATGGCGACCGCGTTAAATCAGCAGGTCGGTCCGCATTTCCTGCTGAATTTTGCTAACCTGCGCGCAATTTATATATAACAACGAGGCAGTCATGCAGCTCTGCAGTTTTTATCTTATTGACCAGCAAAGAAAAAGTTACGGTATTGTGCAGCAGGAAGGCGTGATTGATATCGGTGCGCGCCTCGGTGCGGACTGCCCGGATCTCAAAACGTTGTTGCAACGCGGCGCGTTGAGCGATCTTGATGCCTACCTTGCGCAACCCGTTGATCATCCGTTTAGCGCCATTCGCTTCCTGCCGGTAGTGGAAAATCCGGGCAAAGTGTTCTGCGTTGGCATGAACTACGCCGACAAACGCAAAGAGTTTGCTGAGACGATTGAAGCGCCCACGCTGTTTGTGCGTTTTGCGGATTCGCTGGCGGCGCACGAACAGCCGCTGCTGAAACCGGCCACTACGCAGGAGTTTGATTACGAAGGCGAATTGGCGGTAATTATCGGCAAATCCGCCTATCAGGTGAAGGCCGCCGATGCGCTGCAGCATGTTGCTGGCTATAGCTGCTTTATGGACGCCACGGTGCGCGACATGCAGTTTACCTGGTTCACCGCCGGCAAAAACTGGCAGCAAACCGGGGGGTTTGGGCCGTGGATGACCACCGCCGATAAGATCCCCGATCCGCAGCAGCTGGCTATTAAAACCTGGCTCAATCAGCGCGAAGTGCAAAACGATACCACCGCCAGCATGGTGCATCCGGTGGCGAAGATCATTGAGTACATTTCAGCGTTCAGCCCGCTGTCGCCAGGCGATGTGATCATCACCGGTTCACCGGGTGGCGTGGGCAAAAAGCGTACGCCGCCGCTGTTTATGTTCCCCGGCGATGAGATTGAAGTGGAGATCGAGAAAATCGGCCGCTTGCGTCACCGCGTGGTCTGAATGCGGTCGCCATTAATGGCGACCCTACGACAGAATCGAGCCGGTCTTGTAGGGTGCGCATTAATGCGCACCTGGTTTAACGGCTAAACCTCACCACCCGGCTGCGGTTCAACATTAACTGCAGCGTGTCGCCTGCGCGCGCAATCACAAAACGTTTCTCCCACGGTCCATCCTGCGCGGTGGCCAGTACGCGATCGCCACCTAACGACTGTAAGCGGGCACGAATCGCCGCCGGACCGATGCCCATCAGCAAGCTATCGCCTTCAACCACCAACTCGCTGCGCCACTGCGGCGCGAACCAGCGGCCCTGCAGATTATCGAGGCTGGCTTGGTCGGGCTGCACCGGCACAAAACGTCGTGCGGCATGGCCAATTTCACCGACAATCGCCGCGCCCTCGTGACGCAACTGCATCGGAAAGGTGCTGGAGAGCGAAACCGCATCGCCGTGCGCATCATCGCGCCACAGCGTTTCGCCGGCGCCAAGCCAGGTGGCCGTCACGCCCTTGATCTCCAGCCAGTCGGCGGCGTCTTCCGCCACGTAGAGCCCCGGCGTTAAATCGTGTCCTTTCTCCGGCAATTCACGATTAAGCAGCGCCGCCATCACGCGCAACACGCTTTCGGAAGTGGTGACATCTTCGCGATTGGCGACCAGCGCCACGCCGATTTTCAGCTCTGGATGCAGCAGAAAATAGCTCTTATAACCGGCGTGCGAACCGCCGTGGCCAAACAGCGTCTGGCTGCCAAGCGTCGAGCTGGTAATGCCCAAACCGTAACCGCTGGTGCGACCATCATTGAGATTGCGCGGTGCAGTCAGGCGCTGCAGCACGCCCGCGCCCGGTCCGCTATCGGCCAGCAGGCTTTGCAGCCAGCGTGTCAGATGATTGAGGCTGCCGGTGACGCTGCCCGAAGCCGAGAGATGCAAACCGGCGCTGGCGAGCTGCCAATGGTCGCCGTTTTGCCAGTAACCCGGCGCTAAACCGGGCACGATATCGAACCAGCTTTCCGGCGCAATCAGGTTGATATCCAGTGGATCGCTGATGTACTGCTGCAGCAAATCGTTGAAGCGTACGCCTTTGGCTTTTAGCGCTTCTTCCACCAGCCGGTAGCCGGTGTTGGTGTAAGAGATTTCGCTGCCGGGCTGATAGTTGAGCTCGCCTTCACGCGCGATAAAATCCAACAGGTCGGCGGCGCGGGTGGCGTTGTACACCGACAATCCCAGCAGCGATAAGGTTTCGCGCACGTCCGGCAGGCCGCTGCTCATGTCCAGCGCCTGGCCAACGGTAATCTGCCCGTTGGCGCCGCTGAGCTGCGGCAGATGCTGCGCCAGCGTGTCATCAAGCTGCAGATAGCGGCGGCCGGGGCCGGTTACCAACGCGGCAAAGATATGTTTGGTGATGGAGGCGAAGCGCACCACGCTGTCGGCGCTGAATGGCGTTTGCTGCGCCAAATCGGCCAGGCCAGCGCAGTGGGTGGCGTGAATCTGCTGCGCATCAAACAGCACGATTGCGCCGCCCGGCGCGCCCGGCTGCTGCCAGCTCTCGGTAATCTGTTGTGCGATATCCGCAGCGTGTTGCCAGTTAGCGGTCATGCCGGTTCCTCCAGCGTCATGCTGAGATCGAAAAGTTGGGCGGTATGCGGATGCTGGATGCGTCGCGCGCGCAGATCGTCGGCGCTCAGCTGCTCCACCATCTCGCCGTGCTGCATCACGCCAATGCGCTGACACAGGTGCGTTACCACCGCGAGGTTATGCGTCACCATAATGTAGGTGAGTTTGCGCTCGCTGCGTAGATCGCTGAGTAAATTCAGGATTTCGGCCTGCACCGACACATCCAGCGCGGAGGTAGGTTCATCCAGCAGCAGCACTTCCGGTTCGGCGATCAGCGCGCGGGCAATCGCTACGCGCTGGCGCTGGCCGCCGGAGAGCTGGTGCGGATAGCGGAAACGCACCGCCGCCGGCAAACCCACTTCGCTTAACGCCTGGCTGATGCGCTGCTCGGCGCGATCGAGCTGATGCACCAGCAGCGGTTCGTGCAGGATACGATCGATGGTCTGGCGCGGATGCAGCGAACCAAACGGGTCCTGAAATACCATCTGCACCTGACGATAAAAAGCGCGGCTGCGTTTGGCGCTGAGCTGCATGCCGCCAAACAGCATGCTGCCTTGCCAGTCGGCATTCAGCCCGGCGAGCGCACGCAGAATGGTGGATTTTCCCGAGCCGCTTTCACCCACCAGGCCAAAGCTTTCGCCGTTACCCACCGCAAAGCTGACGTTATTCACCGCCGTGTGCGCACCGAAGGCGATGTGCAGGTTATCGATTTGAATCATGGATGCTCCGTGCGGGCATGGAAACGGTCGGCATGAATGCCGACCCTACAAAAACGCGCTGAACGATCGTAGGGGCG
This sequence comes from Pantoea sp. NPDC088449, assembly GCF_044753225.1. Lineage (NCBI taxonomy): Bacteria > Pseudomonadati > Pseudomonadota > Gammaproteobacteria > Enterobacterales > Erwiniaceae > Pantoea > Pantoea sp. NPDC088449. Next base: position 37,545 of record NZ_JBIVMT010000006.1, read on the forward strand.
CCATTCATGGCGACCTGCCAATTATTCCCGCCATGCGGCATCGCGCTGCAATACGGGTAAACGCTCACGCGCATGGCGCAGCGATGGCAAACAGGCCAACAAACCGCGCGTATAGGGATGCTGTGCCTGCTGCAGTTGCCCGGCGTCGAGCAGCTCGACGATGCGGCCGCCGTACATCACCGCCACACGATCGCAGAAGTGCGACACCAGCGGCAGATCGTGGCTAATCAGGATCAGCCCCATGCCGCGCGCCGACACCAGTTCGTCAATCAACTTAAGGATCTCGGCCTGCACCGTGGCATCCAGCGCGCTGGTGGGTTCATCGGCAATCAGCAGCTCCGGATCGGGTGCCAGCATCATGGCAATCATCACGCGCTGCCCCATGCCGCCCGATACTTCATGCGGATAGCGTTTCGCCACGGCAGCTGGATCGCGAATCTTCACCTGTTCCAGCAGCGCAATCGCCGCCTGCATCGCCGCTTTATGGCTGCCGCCTTTGTGCTCGCGCCAGGCTTCGGCAATCTGCTGGCCAATGGTCATCACCGGATTGAGCGAATACTTTGGGTCCTGCAGGATAAAACCGACGCGCTTGCCGCGAATTTTGCGCATCACTTTCTCGCTGGCACCGCGCAGATCGATGCCATCAAAGCGCAGTACATCAGCGCTGACCTCGGCATTGCCCGGCAGCAGCTGCATCAGGCTGCGCGCGGTGAGCGATTTGCCAGAGCCGCTTTCGCCAACAATCGCAAACTTCTCGCGGCCGACGCTAAAACTGACGCCGCGCACCGCTTCAAAGGTTTCGCTGCGCGAGCGGAAGGCAATGCGCAGGTTACTAATTTCCACCAACATTTAGCGCTCCTTAGGATCCAGCACGTCGCGCAGACCGTCGCCGAGAAAGTTGAACGCCAGCGACGTCAGGAAAATCGCGATACAGGGCATCAGTGGCACCCACCATTCACTGAACAGGAAACGACGCGCGGTGGCGATCATCGTGCCCCATTCCGGTGACGGCGGCTGCGCGCCCATGCCAAGAAAGCCCAGACTTGCGGCGGTGATAATGATGGAACTCATATCCAGCGTGACCCGCACAATCAGGCTCGGTACGCACAGCGGCATGATGTGGCGCAGAATAATGCGCAGCGGCGAAGCGCCGGTCAGGCGGCTGGCGGCGATAAAATCGCTATGACGAAACTGCAAGGTTTCGGCGCGTGCCAGGCGCGCATACGGCGGCCAGGAGGTGAGGGCAATCGCCAGAATCGCGCTCTCCACACCTGGCTTCAGGGCCGCGACAAACGCCAGCGCCAGAATCAAACGTGGGAAGGCGAGGAAGATATCGGTGATGCGCATTAACGCTTTATCGACGAAGCCGCCCGCATAGCCGGCGATGCAGCCAATCAACAGGCCGAGCGGCGCGGTGAGCAGCACCACAGCGATCACCATGCCGAGCGTGGTGCGGCCGCCGTAGATAATGCGCGTCCAGACATCGCGGCCCAGCTCATCGGTGCCGAGCCAGTGCGCGGCAGAAGGCGCAGCGAGGCGGTTTTCCAGATGCTGCACGCCGGGATCAAAGGGTGTCAGCCACGGCGCAAACAGCGCCAGAAACAGCATCACGCTGATCACCAGCAGGCCGATCATCGCCAGCGGATTGCTGCGCAGGTTGAGCCACAGGCGATAGCGTCGGCCCCACACCGCCTGGCGGCGGTTGGCTGGCGTGTCGTCAAGCAGCCAGTCTCGAGAGAAGAAGATCATTTTACGCGCGGGTCCCAAAGTCGATAGAGAAGGTCAGCCAGCTGGTTGAGCAGCACGTACACGGTGCCGACCAGCAGCGTCGCGCCGACCACCGGATTCATATCGGCGTTCATCAGCGAGGTGGTGAGATATTGACCCAGCCCCGGCCAGGCGAAGACGTTTTCCGTCACTACCGCGCCTTCCAGCAGCCCGGCGTAGGTCAATGCCAGCACCGTCACCAGCTGCACCGCCACGGTGGGAAAGGCATGGCGCCAGATCACCCGGCGCGAGGATAGCCCTTTGGCGCGCGCGGTAATCACGAATTCGCCGCTCAGCGCATTCAGCATAAAGGTGCGCGTCATGCGCGTAATGTAGGCCATGCTGAAGTAGGCCAGAATCAGCACCGGCTGCGCCATGTGCGCCAGCGCATCCCAGAAGGCGTCCATTTCTCCCGCCAGCAGCGAGTCGATGGTGAGGAAGCCGGTCACCTGCGGCACCATATCCTGCCAGATAATGTCCTGCCGGCCGGGACCGGGCGCAATGCCGAGCACCGCGTAGAACACCAGCAGGCTCAACAGCGCCAGCACGAACACCGGCAGCGAATGGCCGGCGAGACAGATCACGCGAATGGTTTGGTCGAGCCACGAACCCTGACGCACCGCCGCCCATACGCCGAGTGGAATACCGATGAGCGCAGCGATAATGATGGCTGCGGTCGCCAGTTCCATGGTGGCGGGGAAGAAGCGCGCGATATCGGTGCTCACCGGATTGGAGGTAAGAATTGATCGGCCGAGATCGCCATGCAGCAGTTGATTGAGGTAGTGACCAAACTGCACGTAAAGCGGCTGATCCAGCCCCATTTCCGTCCGCACGCGCTCCACCACCGATTGCGGTGCGTTATCGCCGACCGCCGCCAGCACCGGATCGGTGGGCATGACGCGGCCGATGAAAAAGGTCAATACCGACAGGCCAAACAGCGTCAGCACCAGGCTTCCCAGGGTGCTGACGATTCTCTTCAGTAACGGCATCAGGCTTTTTTCACCTGCGCATACGGCCACTGCTCCAGCACGGTCATGTGCACATCCGCCAGGCCTTTGCGGGTGGCGACATTCTTGGTCTTCTGCATCATGAAAATGAACGGACTCTTTTCACGCCCCAGCTGCTGGATCTGCTGGTAGAGGGCAATACGTTTTGCCGGATCCGGCTCGTGCAGCGCCTGCTCGGTCAGTTTATTGAACTGTTCATCTGACCAGCTGCAGCGCCACGCCAGGGTACGCGCACGTGCGTTATCGCTGTTGTCGGTGTTGACGCAGAAGGCTTCGGTGTTGGAGTTGGGATCGAAGTAATCGGCGCCCCACACGGTGAGTGCCAGTTGATGCTGACGCGCGCGCATTTTGGTCAGCACCTGGCGGTTTTCGGCGGCGATCAATGACACTTTGATGCCAATCGCGCCCAGCTGGGTCTGAATTGCCTGCGCGATGTCCGGGTACGGCTGCATCGAGTAGTGATCGAGAGTGATTTCGAAGCCATCCGGATAACCGGCTTCGGCCAGCAGCGCTTTGGCTTTTGCCAGATCTTTGTGGAATGGCGTATCGTCCAGCGCCGCCGGGAAACCGCTCGGCAGGAAACTCTGATGGGTGACAAAACTCATCGACAGAATGTTTTTCTGGATGCTGTCGTAATCCAGCGCCCACTTCAGCGCCTGCCACACCTGCGGCTTTTTCAGATATTGATTATTGGTGTTGCACGACATCAGCATGATGGCCGACAGCGATTGATTCACCAGCGCCACGCTGCTGTCGTTTTTCACCTGCAGCAGCTGTTCGGTGGTGAGGTCATACGCCGCATCGACATCGCCTTTCTTCAGCATCAGCGCCTGCGCCGCTGGGTCGGCGATATGTTTGAGGATTACGCGTTTGATTTTGCTCTGCGCGGCATATTGCGGGCTGAGTTCCAGAATCACCGTTTCGCTGGCATTCCAGGTGCGCAGCGTAAACGCACCGGATCCGGCGCTGTGCTGCTTCAGCCAGCCGTTGCCGAAATCGTTGTTCTGCTGATTCGCCAGACAAGCCTTCTTCGACACGATGCTGCCAACGGTAGCGGACAGGCAGTAAAGCAGGAAAGTTTCTGCCGCTGGCGCACCGAGTTTCATCTCCACGGTGTGGGCATCTTTCGCCGTCACCTGCTGCGTCACGTTATCTTTGGTGAAACCAAACTGGTTGATGATAAACGCCGGGCTCTTATCCAGCTTAACGATACGTTCAATCGAGAATGCGACATCTTCCGCGGTGAGCGGTGAACCATCGGCGAATTTCGCCGCCGGATCGAGATGAAAGGTATACGTGCTGTTATCGCTGCTGACGTCCCAGCTTTGCGCCAGCTGGCCAATGACTTTGTCGGCTTGTTGCGGATCGGGCGTGACTAAACGTTGATACAGGTTGCCGCAGATCTGGCCGCCGGTGGCTTCGAAGCTTTCATGCGGATCGAGGCTGGTGATGTTATCGAGCTGCATCGCTATCACCAGCATGCTGGGTGGCGTGGCGGCGAATGCGGAATTCAGGCTGAGGTAGGAAACAACAGGTACGGCAGTGCATCCTGCAAGAAAACGTCTTCTGGTAACCATGTAAACTCCCAACTGATTGATAATTAAAATAAAAAATTGTTATTTTGCGTTTTTATGTCTTGACTTTCCTGGCGTGCGGGAGGATTAATACCGGCACGAAGCCTTTTGTTTCACACGCCCTTTTTTGGTGCAATTTGCTCCGCCAGCTGGCAGTGCTGCGCTTTCTCCCGAACATGGAACTGAACAACATGTCTGATGCGACAACCTTCACCATTCCGGTTTTTGATGGCCATAACGATGTGCTGAATAAACTCTGGCAGCACCATCAGCCGGACGCGGTTAAGGCATTTTTTACGGGCACCCACAGCGGCCAAATGGATTTTCCGCGTATCCGTCAGGGAAATATGTTAGGTGGCATTTTCGCCACCTGGGTACCGTCCCACCCTCTGATTGCAAGAAGTGCGCCAGACCTCGCAAATTTTCCGCAGGAAATTATCAGCGCTGCGCGCGACGCCACCTTTTCCATGCTGGCGCTGCTGCTGCGCATTGAGCAGGCCTCAAACGGCCAGGTGAAGATTTGCCGCAGCGTGCGCGATATTCGCCACTGCATGGCTCACAACGTATTAGCGGTGGTGATGCACGTGGAAGGCGCGGAAGCACTGGATAGCGATGGCGAGCTGCTCGATATCCTCTACGCCAGCGGTTTACGTACACTGGGGCCGCTGTGGAGTCGTCCGAATCAGTTCGGCGACGGCGTGCCGTTCCTCTATCCTTCGTCGCCGGATGTCGGCAACGGCCTGACGGCGGCGGGCAAGCAGCTGGTGCGCGACTGTAATCGCCGCCGCATCATGGTCGATCTGTCGCACATGGATGAGAAAGGCTTCTGGCACACCGCAGAGATCAGCGATGCACCGCTGGTGGCGAGCCACTCCAACGCGCATGCGCTAAGCGCGCAGTCACGTAATCTCACCGATCGCCAGCTGGCAGCGATTGCCGAAACTCACGGCTTTGTCGGGGTTAACTTTGCAGTGCCGTTCCTGCGCGAAGATGGCGATCGCCACGCGCCGACCGGCGTTGATGCCATCGTGCGTCACGTCGAGTATCTGCTGGAAAAAGTCGGTGAAGATGGCGTTGGATTTGGTTCGGATCTCGATGGCGCAACCATGCCGGGCGATCTGAAAGACGTGGCCGGATTCCCGCTGCTGGTGCAGGCGCTGGCGGCACGCGGTTATTCACGCGCGCTGCTGGAGAAGATTTGCCACGGCAACTGGCTGCGCGTACTTGAAGCCACCTGGGGCGAATAACCATGCGGCTGCGGCATATTGAAGTGTTTCAGGCGATTGTGCAGACCGGCAGCATCAGTGCGGCGGCGCGCCTGCTCAATGTGTCGCAGCCGAATGTTAGCCGGGTGCTGAATCACGCCGAGCAGCAGCTTGGCTTTGCCCTGTTCGAACGGCGTGCGCAGGGGATGGTTGTTACCGCAGAAGGGCGGCGCTTGCTGCCGGAAGTGGAAGATATCTATCAACGTTTACAGTCGATTACCCAATTGACCGAACAGCTGCGGCGCGGCGAAGGGCAAACGGTGCGCGTTGGCGCCGCGCACGCATTTGGTCAGATGGTATTGGCACCGGCGCTGGTGAACTGGCGACAACAGGCGGCGTCGGTTAGCGTCGAGTTGGTGACCGAGCACTTCAGCACCTTATGCCGCATGATCATGGATAATCAGCTCGATTTCGCGCTGGTGTTTGGGCAGCAGGTGGAGGCGGACTTACTTGCCGAGCCGCTGTTTCAGTCATCGATGGTGGCGCTGCTGCCGCGCCATCACACCCATCATGAGCCGGTGACGCTGGAGTGGCTGTGCGCCAACAACCTGCTGATGATGCAGAATCAGGATCCGCTGGGTCGGGTACTGCACCGCGCGCTGCGCGATAAGGGGTTGAATCCAGCGGTTTCGCTGTCGATCAAAACCTATTCCGTGATTGCCGATATGGTGCTGGCGGGCGGCGGCGTGGGAATTGTCGATCTGTTCACCGCCTGTCGTTATGCCGACCAGCTCAAGCTGCTGCCGGTGGCGCAGCCGCTGCCGTTTGAAGTGATGTTAATCAGTCGCCGCGATCGGCCGCAGTCGCAGTCCACGCTGCAGCTGAAACAGGTGATTCGCAACAAGCTGTGGGAGATTGCCCGGCAGTGTGAATCGCAGTTTTTTACCCGCCCGGCATAACGCCTATTGCTGGTGCGCATAAATGCGCACCCTCCAAAACCCGTAGGGTCGCCATTCATGGCGACCGTCCTGCATCCGGCTCTGCATCAAATCCCATCCGTAATCGGTTTACGTACCAGCAGCAAATACGCCAGCGCCCCCACCACCGTCACACCGGCGCAAATCATCAACGCCAGGCTAAATGACTTGGTGGTATCCAGCACCCAACCGGTAATCACTGGGGCGAACGAGGCGAACACGAAGCTGGCGAAGTTCTGGATGCTGCCGACCGATGCCGTCATGCGTGCCGTGACGTTGGCGTGAATCAAACCCCAGCACGATGTCCCGGCAAAGTGGATGCAGAACAGCGCCATACCAATCAGCGTCACCGCACTGGTGGTGTCGGTGGCGCGGGTGACAAACGCAGTAAACGCGGCGGACAGCAACATGCCGCTGACGATGGAGATCTTACGCACCTTCACCGCATCGTGACCGCGACGCACCAGCGCATCTACCACATAACCGTTCAGCAGCATGCCCGCCGCGCCGAACAGGAAAGGAATCGCCGCCAGTAAACCGGTGCTTTTCAGGTCGAGGTTATAGGTGGATTGCAGATAGCCCGGCAGCCACGCGATATACAGCCACGCGGTGTAGTTGATGCCGCTGAAGCCAATCATCATGCCCCACATGGTGCGCTGCTTGAACAGACCGCGCCACTCGGCAAAACTCAGCGGTTCCTTGCGTGATGCCACGCTGCCCGCCTGCAAATAGTGAATCTCTTCACCGCTCAGTTTGCTGTTGTCGCGGTCGCGGTACATCAGATACCAGCCGATGGCGAGGAACATGCCCAGCACGCCGATGGTAATGAACATGCCGCGCCAGCCCATGACCATCATCATCGCCGCCAAAATAGGTGGCGCGATGGATAAACCAATCATCGAAGCGGCGTTAAACATCCCCATCGGCATGCCGCGATCTTTGATGTTGAACCAGTCGTTAATCACCTTCACGCCGCACGGGTTCATCGGCGCTTCACCAATCCCCAAACCGATGCGCACGAAAATAAACTGGGTGAAGTTATGCACCAAACCGGCTGCGGCCTGGAACAGCGACCAGAAGAACATGCCAATCGCCAGCATAATGCGTGGCCCTTTGCGATCCAGCAGCGCGCCACACGGCAGCTGTGCCAGGCCGTAAGCCAGGGAAAACGCCGAAAGCAGTAAACCAATCTCGGTCGCGGATAACCCCAGTTCGCCGCGAATCGTCATGTTGGCGACCGACAGCGAGCTGCGATCGAGATAGTTGATCATGGCGGCAAACAGCAGCAGCAACATGGCGGTGACCTGAATCTTTTTGATGCGCGGCGAGCGCACTTCATCACCGCGTGCCGGGATAAAATCTTGCCCGTCAGCAGCGGGTTGTGGCGCATTTTCGCGACCACGAGCCGAAGTATTTTCCATTGCAACCTCCCGGATGTGGGTACTTATCGTTATGCGTGGATGTGGGATCCTGCGGCAGCGAAACGGTGCTGCCACAACGGATTGACTTCGAGACTAGAAGCAAACCGTTCGGATGTTGCGGAGATGTTTCAGATTCGTGCGGGAGCTAATGCTTTGTGGTTTTTAATCGGTTTTTAATTGTACTGACGAATTGAGCGGATCATCGAGGTCTTGGCTGTATTGAGATGATTATGCAGGGCGCACAGCGCTTCCACATCCTGACGGCTAATCAGCGCGGTGAGAATCGCCATATGCTCCTCCAGCGCCACGATATTGCGCTGCTTGAGATCGGTTTCATCCCACTGATAGTGCGAGTGAAAAATCACTGAAATGATCTCCAGCGATTGATTGAAAAAAGGATTGTTGGCGGCCGAGAGAATCAGCGTGTGCATCTCTTTATCCAGCGCGGCGAAGTGGCGGTAATTGCTGGCGATGGTATCGCGCATCGACCGATGGCGATCGAGCAGATCGCGCGCCTGCATCCAGCGCTCATCCTGCGAAGGGAGATTGAGAAAGCGCGTCAGCGCGTGGGTTTCCAGCATTTCGCGCAGCTCAAACAGATTTTCGGCATAGTTTTGATCGAACTTCTTCATGCGCCACTGACCACGTTTCACCGGTTCCAGCAGGTCATAGCGCATAAAGCGCAGCAAAAATTCGCGCACCACAATCGGGCTCACTTTCACCTGCTGCGCCAGTTGCAGCTCGCTAAAGGTGTCGCCCGGCATCAGCTGGCGCTGGTTAATCAGGTTGAAAAAGGTCTGCTCAAACTGCATGGCCTGCTGTTCAATGGGCGGTGTGAGAGCGTTAAAACCGTCTTCATCGCAGGGATCGCGCACAATCACGTAGGTTTCATCCACCTTCTCCAGCACGCCGCGCTCATGCAGGTGCTGTAACGTGTAGCGCACCGTCGTGCGGCTGATATTGAACATCTCAGCCAGCGCCGCCTGCGGTGGCAGCGGCGAACGGATATGCCGTTTGGCAATGCCCTCCAGCATTTGGTTAATCACGTTCTGACGTAGGTTTTGACTGCGGCTCATACGCGTCTCCGGTTTTTTATTAATTAAAAACCATACAAAGCCCAAAAAAAGCGGATCGCTTCACACTTCCCCCCACGCAAAAACCTACAACTCATGATTTTCGCCATAACTTCGACATCAGCACAGGAGAAACCCATGACAACAATGAAAACGCTGGTGGTCGCCGAGCCGCGCCAGATGGTGTGGCAGCAGCGTACTAAACCGACGCCTGCCGCGAATGAAGTCCTCATCAAACCGATCGCCGCCGGGATTTGCGGCACCGACATTCATGCCTGGGCCGGAAATCAGCCGTTCTTCAGCTATCCGCGCGTGTTGGGGCATGAGCTGTGCGGCGAAGTAGTGCAACTCGGTAGCCAGGCGAGCGGCTTCCGGACAGGACAGCGCGTGGCACTGATTCCTTATGTGGCTTGCCAGCAGTGCGATGCCTGCCTGAGCGGCAAAACCAACTGCTGCGAAAAAATCTCGGTGATTGGTGTGCATCAGGATGGCGGTTTCTGCGAATTCCTTAGCGTGCCCGCCAGCAATTTACTGGCGGTAGATGATGTCGATCCGCAAGCCGCCGCGCTGATTGAACCCTTTGCCATTAGCGCCCATGCGGTACGCCGTGCAGCGGTGGTAGCGGATGAACAGGTATTGGTGGTGGGCGCAGGGCCGATTGGTCTCGGCGTGGCGGCGATTGCGGCAGCGGCTGGCGCTCATGTGGTGGTGGCGGATACCAGCGAGCAGCGGCGTGCGCATGTGACGGAGAAGCTGGGATTGGCGACGGTAAATCCGTTGGAAGAGGATTTTGCAACGCAGATGAAAGCGGAGTTTGGCGGACGCTTAGCCGCCAAAGTGATCGATGCTACCGGCAGCCCGGCGGCAATGAACGGTGCGGTAAAACTGATTCGTCACGGCGGCACCATCGTGTTTGTTGGCCTGCATAAAGGGGATTTGGTGATTCCCGACATCGAGTTCCATAAAAAGGAGACCACCTTGATGGGCAGCCGCAACGCCACGCTGGAAGATTTCGCCAAAGTCGGTGAACTGATGGCTAACGGTCAGCTTCGTGCCGATATGATGCTGAATCGTCACTATGATTTCTCTACGCTGGCGGAGACCTTTGAAGCCGAGGTCATCAATAATCGCGAACTGATTAAGGGCGTGATTCATTTCAATCGTTGATATTCGCACACACCGTAGCGGCGCAATTTATTGCGCATTTCTGAATTTAGCGCTCTGCCGCCATTGATACGCGCGATAAATCGCGCCGCTACAGCTGTGTGCCTTTTTCCTCATATTGTCTGCATTGCCCAGCCAGCGTATTATCTCCCGCCTAAGGTGATGGCGTGCCACCTTCCCCAACCGCCGTTCTGGTCACAGACGGCTGATGACGCCTGACAACACTCGTATCCCTGCGCGGGAGACGGCGGTGTGTCAGGTGTTTTCTGTCCTGCCGCGGCCCTGCGCGTATTTCATTTCAGGAGCTACACACTATGTTGAAGTCGTTACTGGCGGTTATCGTTGGCGGTGCAGTGGGCTGTTCATTGCGCTGGTTAATCTCTTTGCGGTTTAACGCGCTGTTTCCCAATTTGCCGCCGGGCACCTTGATGGTGAATCTGGTGGGCGGTTTTATTATTGGTGCCGCGCTGGCGTTTTTTGTCCGTAATCCACAGATCGATCCTTTCTGGAAGTTACTGATAGTTACCGGTTTGTGTGGCGGTTTAACCACCTTCTCCACTTTTTCGGCGGAAATTGTCGGGCTGCTACAATCAGGTAAATACCTTTGGGCGATGTCGAGTGTCATGGTGCATGTTATCGGTTCTCTGCTGATGACCTTCGCCGGTTTTGCCGTGGTGAATCTGCTGGGATAACCGCCACGCTTGAAATAACTCCTAAGAGGTAGATACTGAACGCCGTTCTGTCCGCGTGACGGACAGAATTTGTCACCGATTATCCGGACGATTAAGGAGCTGATTAATGCGCCGTAACCCCAAATTCCTTAACCTGGTGTTGTTAAACGGTGAACCTGAGGAAAAGCTGCGCGCCGCACGCGCCGCCGGTTTCGACCAGGTGGAGATCTGGCGTGAAGATGTGCAGGCCAGTACGCCGCAGCTCGCAAAGCAGTTGCAGCTGGGTTTCACCAATGTACAGGTGCTACGCGATTTCACCGGTGCGCCGGATCGCGATCGTCAGCAAAAACGCGAAGAACTGCGCCAGTTTATTCAGATTGCTCAGGCCATCGGCTGCGACACCATCCAGGCACCGGCCAGCACGCGCGAAGATTGCGTGGCGGCGCGGATTGATGAAGATTTGCGCTGGCTGGCGTCGGAAGCCGCGCGCTACAACATGCGCATCATGTATGAGCCAATGGCGTGGTGCAGCGTGGATAACACGCTGCCGCTGGCATGGGAACGGCTGCAGCGGCTGGACCAACCGAATATCGGTTTAGTGGTCGATCTGTTCCACATCTGTGCGCCAGGCGGCGATGCGTCGCAGCTGGATGGCATTCCTGCCGATCGTATCTACGAAGTGCAGCTGTGCGACATGGCAGAGATGCCGCCGCAGGATAAAAAGCCGCTCAGCGAGTATGCGCGTCATCAGCGTTTGCTGCCGGGTGACGGCATTATCGAAGTGGAACGCTTTGTCGATAAGCTGAAAAGTGCGGGTTACAGCGGGCCGGTCGGCATTGAAGTGTTTAATGATGAGCTGAAAGCGCAGCCAGCGGACGTGGCTGCGCACAAGGCGTGGCAGGCGTTAAACCGCTACTGGCCTTAATCCTGCAAGCATTGGGCAATAAACCCGGCTGCATCCATCGCGCCCTGCGATGAAATGGTGTGGCCGGTTGCGGCTTCATAACGCGCTTCCACCGTCACGCCCGCCTGCTGCAAACGCTGCGCCGCCGATTCGCTTTCGCTAAACGGAATCACATCATCGGCTTTGCCGTGAATCAGCAGCGCAGGCGTGTAAGGCTGCGGCGTTAAGGCTGCGTCAAACGCCAGACGGCCGGAAAACGCCACCACGCCCGCCAGCGGATAACGGCCAGACGCTAGCGCATCCAGCGCCATAATCGAACCCTGCGAAAAACCCACCAGAATCACTTTATCCCACGCGTCCGCCATGCCGTGTTGCGCCATCAGCTGTTGCAGCGTGGCATCAAAGGCGGCACGCGCGTCGCGTACGCGCGCCGGGCGGTTTTCCGGCGTGATGCCGGTCAGGCTGAACCATTGATATCCCATCGCATGTTCGAACGGGAAGGGCGCATTCGGCGAGGCAAACGCCACATCCGGCAGCAGGCGCGCCCAATGTTCGCCGAGCACCGCCAGATCGTTGCCGCTGCTGCCGACGCCATGTAAAAAAATCACTAACGCTTTTGCCATCGCACTGCTCCTTATAAACCGTAGGCCGTCATATCCGGGCCAACCGGCACAATACCGTTGGGATTCAGCGCTTTAATCGAATAATAGCCCTGTTTGATATGGTCGATATTCACCGTCTGACGCACGCCCGAAACCGCCAGCATACTCTTCAGATAACGATCGAGCAGCGGATAGTCGTGCAGGCGGCGCAGGTTGCATTTAAACAGGCCGTGATAGGCGACGTCAAAGCGCACCAGCGTGACAAACAGGCGGATATCCGCTTCGGTTACGCGCTCGCCGAGCAGGAAAGTGCGGCCATCCTGTAAACGCAGCTCCAGCTCATCCAGCTGGCTGAACACGTCGTTAAACGCCTGCTGATAGCTCACTTGCGTGGTGGCGAAGCCGGTGCGATAGACGCCGTTATTCAGGCGTGGATAGATCGCTTCATTCAGCGCGTCGATCTCGGCACGCAGATCCTCGGGATAGAGATCGATGCGATCGTCCGCCAGCGCGCCAAAGCCGCTGTTCAGCATGCGCAAAATATCGGCCGACTCGTTATTAACGATGGTGTGCGTCTGCTTGTCCCACAGCACCGGCACGGTGGCGCGCCCGGTGAAATCGGCATCGGCGCGGGTGTAAAGCTCGTGAAGGTATTCGGCTTTGTTGAGCCAGTCGCGATCTGCACCGGGATAATCGCCGAAGCGCCAGCCCTGCGCGCCGAGCTGCGGCTCAACCACCGACACGCTGATCACGTGCTCTAGCCCTTTCAGGCTGCGCGCCAGCAGCGTGCGTGAAGCCCAGGGACAAATCAGTGCCACATAGAGGTGATAACGATGCGGCTCGGCCGCAAATTCGCTGGAGCCATCTGCGCTAATCCAGTGACGAAAACTGGAGGTCTGACGCACAAATCCGCCCTGTTTGTCGGTGGCTTGCACCGGATGCCACTCTGCACTCCACTTACCGTTTACCAGCATAATTTTGCTCCTCTACGTTGATGAAGAGAGCATACATCGCTGCTGGATAAGTGATAATCCGGGCAAAACGGCTTTCATTGCTTCCATTTTGGAAGGAGTCAGCCGGGCGGATGGTGCTGGAAATGGTTGGCGAGGAAATCGATCAGCAGCCGGGTTTTTTGCGCCAGATGGCGCGCCGGCGGATAGAGCGCAAACAGGCCGAGCGGCGGCGTAGCAAACGCTTCCAGCAATGGGACGATATCGCCACGCTGCAGCGCGGATACGGCAATAAAGCCCGGCAGGCGCGCGATGCCTAATCCGGCCATCGCCGCCTGTAAACAGGCTTCGGTATTGGAGAAACAGAGACGACCACGAATCGGCATGCTTACGCTGTCGCCGCACGGCGTAACGAACGGCCAATGCCAGGGATCGCGGAAGTTGGTGTCACTAATACATTGATGCGTCGCCAAATCGCGCCAGTGCTGCGGCGTGCCGTGCTGGAGCAAATAGCCCGGAGAGGCAGCAACGCGAATCGGCACATCGCCGAGGCGGCGGGCGATTAGGCTGCTGTCGTCGAGCTTGCCGATACGGATCGCCATATCAAATCCTTCATCGACGATATTCACTGCGCGATCGGAGAAGTTAACGTCGAGTTCGATCTGCGGATAGTGGCGTGCGAACTCGACCAATACGCTGGAAAGTATCGCCGTGCCGAAAGTGCCTGGAGCGCTGATTTTCAGGCGGCCGGTTGGCGTAGTCGCATTATCGCGCACTGTGGCATCCAGCGTAGCAAAGGCTTCCAGCAGCGTTTTCACTCGCTCGTAGTAGGCGCGACCGACTTCAGTGGGCGACAGCGCGCGCGTGCTGCGTTTCAACAGCTGCACACCGAGCTCCTGCTCAAGCCGCGAAACCAGCTTTGAGGCCTGGCCACTGCTGGTGCCAAGACGCGCCGCCGCGCCGGCAAAGCTGCCCACTTCCAGCACCGCGACGAACATGCGGTCACAATCGAGTCGATCCATCAAGATTCCAGGTGACGAGAAAATCGTAGGGTGCGGCCTGCGGGTCACCCGTGTCAAATTGTGCACACGGTCGCCATAAATGGCGACCCTACAAAACGCGTCGGTCCATCGTAGGGGCGCCATTTATGGCGACCTAAAATCAATCAACCGCAGGGCGCGCAACCGGTTAAATACCTCCATTACACATTCAGTGCGCTGCACCTTTTCCCGCGCGGGAAAACCTGTTGAACTAGACTTTCGCTTTCACCTGGCCGGGAGCCGTGAATGTCTTTGTTTCATCTGTCGTCGCTGGCGGAGATTTCTGCTGTCGAGTGGGATGCGCTGTTACCTGACGATCAACCTTTTTTACGCCACGCCTTTCTCCTGACATTAGAAGAGAGCGGCAGCGTGCGGCCGGAAAATGGCTGGCAGCCCGATCACCTGTTATGGCGTGAGAATGGTAGCGTGCGCGCGGCGCTGCCGGGCTATCGCAAACGCCATTCGCGCGGAGAATATGTGTTTGACCACGCGTGGGCGGATGCCTGTCAGCGCGCGGGTATTGCGTATTACCCGAAATGGCTGGGCGCGATTCCGTTCAGCCCAGTGACCGGCGCACGCCTGCTGGGCGATGAAGCGGCGGTGCGAAAACTGCTCAACGCGCTGCCGGATAACCTGTTTGAGCACGGCCTGAGCGGTGCGCATATCAACTTCACCACGCCGTTCGCTAACCAGATCATTGAACAGCAGCCAGATTGGCTGGAGCGCCTTGGTCTGCAGTATCACTGGCATAATAAAGGCTATCGCGATTTCCAGGATTTCCTCGACACGCTGATGTCACGCAAGCGTAAACAGCTGCGCAAAGAGCGTGAACAGGTGATGAACAACGGTTTTGATTTCACCTGGTATCGCGGCGATGAGCTGCGCGAAGATCAGTGGGATTTCATCTACACCTGTTACGCCAACACCTATGCGGTGCGCGGTCAGCGACCCTATCTGACGCGCCAATTTTTTAGCCTGCTGGCAGAACGGATGCCACGTTCGATTCGGGTGGTGATTTCGACGCTGCAGGGCCAACCGGCGGCGATGGCGTTCTGTTTAGTGGATGGCAATACGCTGTATGGCCGCTATTGGGGCTGCCTGGCGGAGTTTGATCGCCTGCATTTTGAAACCTGTTTTTATCAGGGCATGGATTTCGCCATTGCGGAAGGTTTGCAGCGTTTTGATGCCGGTGCGCAGGGCGAGCACAAGCTGGTACGCGGCTTTGAGCCGCACATCACGCACTCGTGGCACTATCTGTCTCATCCCGGGTTGCGTGAAGCGGTAGCCGATTATCTGCAGCAGGAACGGGCAGGGGTGCGCGCCTGGGCGATAGAAGCGCGCGAATCCCTGCCGTATCGACGCGGTGATTAATCCGCGCCGACAAAACCGCCGGTCTGATGCTGCCACAGGCGCGCGTACAAGCCGCCGTGCGCCAGCAGTTCGCGGTGGTTGCCCATCTCGACAATCTCCCCTTTCTCCAGCACCACCAGACGATCCATCTTCGCGATAGTGGAGAGACGGTGCGCGATGGCGATCACCGTTTTGCCCTGCATCAGCGTTTCCAGGCTCTCCTGAATCGCCGCTTCTACCTCGGAATCGAGCGCGGAGGTGGCTTCATCCATGATCAGAATCGGCGCATCTTTCAGCAGCACGCGGGCGATAGCGATACGCTGACGCTGGCCGCCCGACAGCTTCACGCCGCGTTCGCCAACGTGCGCATCCAGCCCGGTACGGCCTTGCGGATCGGAGAGCAACGGAATGAACTCGTCGGCGCGCGCGCGGATAATCGCCGCCTGCAACTCCGCTTCTGTCGCGTCCGGTCGACCATACAGCAGGTTGTCGCGAATCGAGCGGTGCAGCAGCGAGGTATCCTGGGTGATCATGCCAATTTGCCCGCGCAGGCTCTCCTGCGTCACTTCGGCGATGTTTTGATCGTCAATCACAATGCGCCCGCTGTTGATGTCATACAGCCGCAGTAGCAGATTCACCAGGGTGGATTTACCGGCGCCGGACGGGCCAATCAAACCGATTTTCTCGCCTGGCTTAATGTTGAGATTGAGGCGGTTGATCACCTGACGGCTGCCGCCGTAATCAAAACGCACATCTTCGAAGCGGATCTGGCCGCGCGTCACCTGCATCTTTTTAGCGTTGGGCTCATCCTGCACGCTCAGCGGCTGCGCGATGGTGTTCAGGCCATCCTGTACCATGCCAATATTTTCGAAGATGCCGTTCACTACCCACATGATCCAGCCGGACATGTTCACCAGGCGGATCACCAAACCGGTCGCCAACGCAATCGCACCTACGCTTATCAGCGACTGGCTCCACAGCCACAACGCCAGCGCCGAGGTGCTGACAATCAGCAGGCCATTCAGCGTTGAGAGCGTGATATCCATGGTGGTCACCATGCGGCTGGCATGCTGGGTTTTGTCGGTTTGCTCCTGAATCGCTTCGCGCGCGTAACGCTTCTCCAGATCGTTATGCGAGAACAGTTTGATGGTGGCGATATTGGTGTAGCCATCGACGATGGTGCCCATCAATTTGGAGCGTGCTTCCGATGACACCACCGAACGCTGCTTGACGCGCGGCACGAAGAAGCTCAGCGATACGCTGTAGGCGACAATCCAGATCACCAGCGGAATCATCAGGCGCCAGTCCGCTTCGGCGAACAGCACCAGCGAGGTCACCGCATAAATCACCACGTGCCAGATGGCATCCACCAGCTGTACCGCCGAATCACGCAGTGAGTTACCGGTTTGCATGATGCGCTGGGCGATGCGCCCGGCAAAATCGTTCTGGAAGAAGTTCAGACTTTGGCGCAGCACGTAGTTGTGATGCTGCCAGCGGATCATGCTGGTCATACTCGGGTTAATGCTTTGATGTACCAGCATGTCGTGTACGGCAATCACCACCGGCCGCAGGATCAGCGCCACAAAGGCCATCCACAGCAGCACCGGCCCGTTATCGCTAAACAGCGTGGCGGGCGTGGAGTGATTAACCAGGTCAATAATGCGGCTGAGATAGCTAAACAGCGCCACTTCAATCAGCGCCTGCGCCAGCCCAACAATCAGCAGCGCGACAAAGCTTGGCCAAACCTGACGCAGATAATAGAAGTAAAACGGCCAAACGCTGGAAGGTGGGGAATCGGTTGGCGCATCCTGGAAAATATTGATAAAACGTTCAAAACGACGATACAACATAGAGTCACTCTTCCCAAATTGGTGAGAGTTAACAGCTTAGTGCAAGTGAAAAGGGATTACCGACATGGATTTACTGATTCGCGGTCGTGAACCGGGCGATGCCGCCGCCTACCAGCGTCTTTATAGCCATCCTGATGTGTATCGCTGGACCACGCAGCTGCCGTGTCCTAGCGTGGCGACCTGGGAGAAAAAGTTCGAGAAAATGGATGAGCTGGGGTATATCGGCTTTGTGGCGGAGATTGATGGCGCGATGGTTGGCGAGCTGACGCTATTTGTTGAGCAGCGCCCGCGTACCCGCCACAGCATCAGTTTTGGCATTAGCGTCGATCCGGCTTATGGTGGACGCGGCATCGGTGAAAAACTGATTCGCCACGCCATCGATTACGCCTACAACTGGCTGGGGATAATGCGCATTGAGCTGGAAGTGTTCCACGACAACGAGCGCGCGCTGGGCCTGTATCAAAAGCTGGGCTTCGAGCGCGAAGGCGTGAAGCGCAAAGCCTGCCTGCGCGACGGCGAGTATCACGATATTGTGCAGATGGCGCAGCTACGCTCTTAACCGTAGGGTCGCCATTATGGCGACCTTGCCAAAAAACGCACAAAGTCACCCACTCTTCGCCAATTTAACGATGTCAGGTATTCACTGCTTCCATAGCTCCATCCAACCATCCCGCATCAATTACAGCTTTGATCCTGGCGAATTCCTGTTGTGCAATAGCTGCCTTTTGCTGGGCGACGACAGCACCGGGCTTCTGGGTAAATGCCTGCAGCACTTCAGCGCCAGGGAGTAGGGGAAGCGGTTTGCCTGAAAGGATATCGACAGCCTGTGTCTCCAGAGATACCGCGCCCAACATGCCAGCCATACCAAGTAGTTTGCCTTGTGGGTTTTTCTGGCGAATGATAAATGCGGCGCCGCCTGCAAGCGTGGCAACCCCAACGGCCATGCCAGCGATAATGAGCGGAGACAACGGTTTATTACAATCTTTACCAAAATAAACCATTCGGTATCGGAAGTAGCTGCCCCATGGCTCGCGGGCGCCAAAAGCGTTATGCATGAACCAGGCACGGGAGTCATGTATCTGGTCGTCAAACAGCGAACGAACTAGCCCGCCGGGGAGCATCGCGTCGAGTGTATCTGTCGTTGGGAACAGCACCTTGAGGCGGCTCTCACCGGCAGTCTTCATCCGCAGCCACTCGTCGTATTCATTATCGGTATTCAGTAAAAAGACCGAGTTTTTCAGTGCGTATAGGGGCTCGAAATACCATTCCTGGGTATTGTCCGGGCGCAGTCTCTGATATTCATGACGGAACTCGTCGGCACCCTGGCGAAGCTGGGTCTGGCCTAGGGCTGCGTCAAAGTCCTTAGGCCCTTGCGGCATTAGCTTAAACTCGCCTTCATTCATTTTGGACTGCATTTCTTTTCGTTTATCGTTTACTGCTTTCTGCCGGTCTGCCTGTGCTTGCTTTGAGGCTTTAAGAACAGCCGGATCGCTGTCGCTGTCCAGCCCGTTGGCGGCGGCATCGATATAAAAACGCTGCGTTTTGTAGGTGCCATTCGCATAGCGTCCGATGCGCCATGCGGTGAGCCAGGCAACCTGCTCCTCTAAGGCCTTTTCCAGGCTTATTTGGGCTGGTTCCGGTTTGTAGCTTGCAGACTGGGCTGAAGTGAAAAGTTCTGCAGCAGGCGAGAGGTTGAGCGTCAGCGTACGCCAGGCGTTGAAGCGTTGAATCAGTTCTGGAGATACCATGTAATCCTGCCGGACATCCTCAGGTATGATACGCCACTGATCATTTTTTAGAATTTCAGGGATTGATTCTAATGGAACCTTTAGCGGTGCCCCTGCGTAAAAGGCAGCGGCGTACATATCATGGAGCGAGATTTGAGAAAGAAGAATGCCATCGTCCGGCCCGTTTGCCTTGCCCTGGTCGCCCGGCGGGTAGCCGCCACCAATGTCGGAGTGCATACCGGGGTATACAACTTCAACGCTGTGGGCTGGCATAGTGCCGTCAGTGCGGCGGATGGAGTCCAGCGGGAAGCACAACCGCTGCTCGTGGGCGGAAACCAGGTGTACACAGCGTTTTATCAGGCCGCTGTAGGTTTCTTCGTCAGGCAGCTCCTGATTGCCGTCGGCCCATCCCATATGGCCTTGCGCTATCGGTGCCAGATGGGGTACCCCCACCGAGGCCACCGTATCGAGCAGGCCGAGAAATTCTACGCTGAGCGGTATTTTTAGATCGCCAGCCATTAGACATTGCTCTGGCGTGCCCTTTCCGTCTTGAGGTGAGGGGAGTAGCTCGCTGAGCCAGTTGACAAAGGTGCGGGCTGCCGCTGCCCCGCGTGAAAAACCGTAAACATAGAGCTTAATGCCCAGCAACTTGATTTTTCCCGGTTCCGCCGGGTTCAGCGCGACCTTCAGTTTTTCCTGTAAGTCTGGGGCCTTGAGCAGGCGCTGAAACTCTTCATAACGGTTGCTGCTGCCAGTAAAGCCGAAGATAGCCATTGACGTTGCCATGTTCTGCACTGATTTCCAGCATTCACCATCATCAATTTTCGCCAGCCCGGTGGTACGTCGCAGAGCGTCAATTATCCGCAGAAGCCCCCAGTTAATCCTGTCCTCACCCCGCATCGCAAAGGCTAAACCGGTCATACTGAAATCCAGGTCCATTACTTCAGGAAAAGGAGTACCCACGCCGGGCATATAGTATTTGTAATATTTGTTGCCGGCACTTTCCGCGAGGTCCGTTAGCTCTGAATTCCTGCTGCCAAGACCAGCGGCATAGCCCTGGCCTATGGTTGCCCGGAACAGGCGGGCGATATTGGTAGGATGTTTCGGTTTGGATATATAGAGGTCGTGATTGAGGTTGTTGCCGGTACCATCAAAAAACAGGCTAATGTGCAGGGTCTTGCAGCAGGGAGGTTCTACGCGGCGGCCTGCTGCCATAGAGAGTTCGTTGTGATATGCCAGCTCCTGACTGTCCTGCTGTCGGTAATTCTTGCCAGCCAGTGCTGCATCTTTGGGCAATCTCCCCAATGCCGGAAACTCTGGCGGATACCAGGTCAGTGCGGTGTTTACTTCGGACATACGGCAGGTTCCTTCATGTTCACAGGTTCTTTGATGGGATAAGCAGGGCTGCCATAACTGGCACAACTGGTTGTTACCTTGATCTGTTCACAGGGGAAGAAGTGGACCGTGATACCGCAGGTTTTTTCAGAAGAGGTGTAGGGAGGAAGCTGAACAACCGCGGAGTGCGTTTTGTTCAGTAATTTAATTTTTTGAAACCATTCTTGCTCTTTTTGGTAATAAGCAACCGCTTCCTGATGCCAGGCTTCTTTGCTTTGCCCCTTTAGAACAGGGGGTTTTGGTCTGGGTATTTCTGGAGCATCACTGGCAAAAGCAATGCCGGTTTCCCATTCGACCCGAACGGTCAATCCTGGTTTCCACGCAGACGGTGACTGATAGCAGCATCCTCCACCACCCCCTTGAAACGGGCCTATAGCATCCAGCCCGGACTGACCATTCACGCTGAAGTGATTAATAGCCCACTTCGTGTGATTTACTGCTTCAATAGTGCCGGCGAAAGCAGGCTGAAAGAATGCGGTCAGCAGCAAGACCCCCGCGATCCCTACAAAAGATTTTATTTTCACAGCCAAATTCCTTTTGCTGGTTGGATGGTTAAAGACGTGTATTTATGTAAATCATTCCGCTTTTCATTAAGTGTGCTAAGTCATAGAAGTTCTGGCGGATACCAGGTTAGTGCGGTGTTTACTTCGGACATACAGCAGGCTCCTTCATGTTCACAGGTTCTTTGATGGGATAAGCAGGGCTGCCATAACTGGCACAACTGGTTGTTACCTTGATCTGTTCACAGGGGAAGAAGTGGACCGTGATACCGCAGGTTTTTTCAGAAGAGGTGTAGGGAGGAAGCTGAACAACCGCGGAGTGCGTTTTGTTCAGTAATTTGATTTTCTGAAACCATGCAGCTAAATCATTGTTATAAGTTCTTGCTTCTTGCTCCCAAATTTTTTTAGTTTGCCCGTGATTCACTGGGGGTTTTGGTCTGGGTATTTCTGGAGCATCACTGGCAAAAGCAATGCCGGTTTCCCATTCGACCCGAACGGTCAATCCTGGTTTCCACGCAGATGGTGACTGATAGCAGCATCCTCCACCGCCCCCTTGAAACGGGCCTATAGCATCCAGCCCGGACTGACCATTCACGCTGAAGTGATTGATGGCCCATTTCGTATGATTTACTGCTTCAATAGTGCCGGCGAAAGCAGGCTGAAAGAATGCGGTCAGCAGCAAGACCCCCGCTATCCCTACGGAAGGTTTAAGTTTCACAGCGCAATCCCTTTTGCTTGTTGATTAATTAATGGCCTGTACTTTGTGTGGATTCTGAGAGGGTTTCATTAAGAAATCAAATGATAAAACGGCATGTTGTAGGGGATTACAAAGTCAGGACACTGCTTTGGGCTTTTCATATAAGGTGTTTGTTTTAAGGCTGGTTTACCACCTAACTAGCGATGGGGGAATGGTATAAATCACTTTTCGATCAATAAGTTAAATCCTGCCAGGTTATCTTATCGAGCGTGATTATCCGCGGTTGGCCCAACTGGGCCAACCCTGCATGGGTGTACGGTTACTGGCTCTTTTCCACGTACTTCTGCATATTCTCTTTGGTTACCAGCTCGAACGGGATCCACACGTGTGAATCGACTTTCTCGCCTTTAATCAGCTTCTGCGCCACATCCACCGACGCTTTGCCCTGGCCGACCGCATCCTGGAACACCGTCACCTGAATCTTGTCCTGCGACAGCGCTTTCAAACCATCCGGCGTGGCATCAATGCCGCCCACCAGCACTTTTTTGTTGCCCTTTGCCAGCGCCATAGCGGCACCAATCGCCATCTCATCGTTGTTGGCTGCAACAATATCAATCGCTTCATCGTTGCCAAGCCAGTTGTTCATCAGATCCATGCCTTCGTTACGCGCATAGTTGGCGGGCTGCTTCTGCACCACTTTCATGCCGGGATATTTCGCCACCACTTGTTCAACGTCTTTAGTACGTTGCAGCGCGCCGGCATCGGTCAGGTTGCCGATCATGATCGCCACGTTACCTTTGTAATTGGCCATTTTGGCCAGCGCTTCCATCTGCAAAGTGCCGGATTCACGCTCGTCGGAGCCGACAAATACTACGCCCGGCGGCAGCGATTTATCGCCCGGCGTGCGGTTAACGTACACCAGCGGAATTTTCGCCTGCTGCGCCAGCCTGGTGAGTTGCGGCGTGCTGGCGGAATCGACTGGATCGACGATGATGGCGTCCACACCTGAGCCGATGAAACTCTGCACCTGATCGGTTTGGCGGCCAACGTCACCGCGTGCATCTTCAAACTGAATATCGAGTCCGCGCGCTTTAGCTTCTTTATCAATCGACTGGCGAATAATCGTCAGGAAGTTTTGATCGAAGTAGGCCATTGATACGCCAATTTTTTCCGCCAGTGCCGAGGCAGAAACTGAGAGCAGGCCGAGCAACACAATCGCCTTGAGGGTTTTCATCGCAGACTCCAGAGTAAGCTTGTTATTAGAATGAATGTTTCATTGATATTAAAAATGGCTCAATGAAATCATTTTCAGCCTACGAGTCCGTCAGGCGGCTGACAATCTGCTTGGGCGGATTTTGCAGCTAAGCGCACACTTTGCTGCCAGGCGCGCCTTCTCTTCGCGCGCTCATAGTGTTGATGCGAAGGATTTTCCTAGAACAGGCGCACATTCTGGTGCAAAAGCACGCTGTTCTTGTTGGTTTTGTGCAGCGCCGCACCTCGCCTTGTGGCAGTTGCCAAATCCGATGCCATTTTGCCCGCGCGATTCCGCCATTCGCCCAATGACCGCGGCTGAATTGGCTTCCTATAGTTGCTGAACAGGGGAAATAAAGCGGTATTCCTGCAAGACATCGAGCGCACTCATTAAGGAATTCAGCCCATGCACAAAGCCAATAACCGCAGGCAGAATAGCCACGTACGCGTGTGGATCTTATGCTTGATCCTGTTTCTTTCCGTGGTGGCGTACGCCGACCGTTCGATCCTGTCGATCTCCGGATCGGCGATCAAAGATGAGTTTGGACTTTCGGCGATTCAGCTTGGCCTGGTCCTCTCAGCCTTCAGCTGGGCGTATGTGATCGGCCAGATCCCTGGCGGGCTGTTTCTCGATCGCTTCGGCACCAAAAAAGTTTATGGCGTGACGCTGGCGCTGTGGTCGATTTCCACGCTGCTAATGGGCTTTGTGGGAGAGTTCTCCAGCGGAATGACCATGGCGTTAACGCTGATGTTTGCGCTGCGTTTTGCACTGGGCCTGATTGAAGCACCGAGTTTTCCTGCCAATGCGCGCGCGGTGATTATGTGGTTTCCGAGCGCTGAACGCGGTCGTGCCTCGTCGTTATTTGCTTCGGCGCAATATTTTGCCGTGGCCATCTTCTCGCCGCTTTCTGGCTGGCTGGTGTCGCGCTTCGGCTGGGAATGGCCGTTCTTTGTATTGGGCGGCATTGGCGTGTTGGCGGTGTTTGTCTGGATGGGCTTTATGCGCAGCCCGCGCCACCATCCACAGGTATCGGACGCGGAGCTGCGCTATATCGAGCAGGGCGGTGCGCTGGTGGATATTGATGAGGCGCACACCTTAAAAGCCCGGCCGCCGCTGAGCAAAGCGATGTTCAAAAAGCTGCTGAGTAACCGCATGCTGTGGTGCGCCTATATCGGCCAATATTGCACTATTGCGCTGAGCTACTTCTTTATCACCTGGTTCCCGATCTATCTGGTGCAGGCGCGCGGCATGAACATTATGGATGCCGGCTTTGCCACCATCGCGCCGGCGCTGTTCGGCTTCCTCGGCGGTATCAGCGGCGGCTATATCTCCGACAAACTGCTGGCGAACGGCTGGAGTTTGTCGTGGGCGCGTAAGACGCCGTATATCGTTGGCATGCTGATGGCCGCATCGCTGATTCTGGCGGCGATTATCCCCAGCAACGTCGGCATTATCGCCATTATGTCCTTCGCCTTCTTTGGCAAAGGCGTGGCGGCAGGCGCGGGCACCTGGACGATTGTTAGCGATACTGCACCGAAAGAAGCGGTTGGCCTGGCAGGTGCGATTTTTAACGGCATCGGCAATATGGCTGGTTTTATCACGCCGCTGCTGTTCGGCATCATCGTCGGTTTAACCGGCAGTTACAGCATCGGGCTGGTATTCGTGGGTGCGCATTGTGTCGTCGCGGCACTGCTGTTCCTGCTGGTGATGGGACCGATTGAACGCGTCGGCGAGGAGCAGGAGACTTCAAGCCAGGTCGCCATGAATGGCGACCCTACAACCCCGTAGGGTGCGCATTTATGCGCACCTGGTCAAAGCCCTTACCGTCATACGGTGCGCATCGATGCGCACCTCCCCCCACAATCCTCACCAATCGCACAAATCCCTCCTGAAGATTTTTTGTTCAGCTGCCGATATCTCCTTACCACCCACTGATATTAAGGAGCGATATCGTGATAAAGCTGATTAACGTTGACGAACTGCGGCAGGGCATGTTTATCCACAAACTTGAGGTTTGGTGGGTAAAAGATAAGCGCATCCGCAACCAAATGCTGATCACCGATAAACGCCAGATCGCGATGATCCGTAACGAGGGGATCCTGCAGCTGTGGATCGATCTCGATAAATCGGTTCAGGCTCCTGTCGCGCCTATGCCGCAGAAAGCTATTCCGCAAACGCCCTTTTTTCAGGAGATGGATCAAGCGCAAAGTATTTTCAATCAGGGGAAGCTGCAGGTGCTGGCGATGTTTAATGAGGCGCGCATGGGGCAAAGGCTTGACCTTGATTATACCCTTGATCTGGTGGATCAAATTGCCGGTTCGATTACCCGCGAGCCAACGGCATTGCTCAGTGTGGCACGGCTGAAAAATCATGACGATTACACCTATCTGCACTCGATGGCGGTGTGCGGATTAATGATTTCGCTCGGCAAAAAAATGGGCCTGGATGAGCAACAGCTGCGTCGCGTCGGCATGGGCGGTTTGCTGCATGATGTCGGCAAAGCGGCGGTACCGCTGGAGATTCTCAACAAGCCCGGCAGGCTGAGCGACGAAGAGTTTACCGTGATGCGCCAGCATCCGATTGTCGGCGCGCAGATGTTGATGGAAGCCGATGCCGGTGAAGATCTGCTGGATATCGCGCTGCACCACCATGAAAAATATGACGGCAGCGGCTATCCACACGGCCTGAAAGGAGAGGACATCACGCTGTTTTCCCGCATGGCGGCGGTGTGTGACGTCTATGATGCGGTGACTTCGAATCGCGCGTATCGCAAAGGCTGGACCCCTGCTGAAGCGATGCACCATATGCTGAGCTGGCGCGGCCATTTCGACAACACGCTGATGCATACTTTCGTGCGTACTATCGGGATTTATCCGGTGGGATCGCTGGTACGGCTGGCTTCCGGGCGCGTGGCGCTGGTGGTGCAGGCCGGTGAAAAATCATTGCTGAAACCAAAAGTGCATGTTTTCTGGTCGCTTCACGCTCAACGCGAAGTGAAAGCGGAAGCGCTCGATCTCGGCGACAGCTTCTGCACCGACAGTATTACCGGCGCTGAGGACAGCGGACTGTGGCACAACGTCGATCTGAATCGTATCTGGGCGTTAGAAAGCGCTTAATTTCACACCATTTTTATACTTTATTTACGCCCGTCTCCTGCCTTTTTACCCCTTCTTTATGCCGCGCCGCGCATGCTTGCAGCACTACCAAATCCTCTGGAGGTTGCTGTGAGCGTGGGCGTGATAGCCAGCATCGTGCTGGTGTTTATTCTTCTGGGCTACCTGATTTATGCCCTGCTTAATGCGGAGGCGTTCTGATGGCTGCGAATGCATTCTTGCTGATTGCGGTATTCCTGCTGGTACTGATGGTGCTGGCGCAACCGCTGGGTCGTTACCTCGCGCTATTCGTCGCTGATAAGCCGCTGCTGCCGCGCACCGAACGCGCGCTGTGGCGACTGGCCGGCGCGGACGGCGACGCCATGCGCTGGCCGCACTATCTGCTGGCGATTTTGCTGTTTAACCTGCTCGGTTTTGCTGTGTTGCTGCTGATGTTGATGACGCAGGCGGCGCTGCCGCTCAACCCACAGCATCTGCCCAATCTGAGCTGGGATCTGGCGCTGAATACCGCCATCAGTTTCGTCACCAATACTAACTGGCAGTCTTATGCCGGGGAGAGCACGCTGAGCTATTTCAGTCAGATGGCGGGCCTCACGGTGCAGAACTTCCTGTCGGCGGCAACCGGCATCGCGGTGGCGTTTGCGCTGATTCGTGGTTTCGCCAACCGTTCGCTGGCGACGCTCGGCAACGCCTGGCGCGATCTGACGCGCATCACCGTTTACGTGCTGCTGCCGATCAGCCTGGTGATGGCGCTGTTCTTCGTCAGCCAGGGCAGCATTCAAACGTTCGAGCCTTATCACGCGCTTACCACGCTGGAAGGGGCGCAGCAGACGCTGCCGCTCGGACCGGTGGCGTCGCAGGAAGCGATCAAAATGCTTGGCACCAACGGCGGCGGTTTCTTTAACGTCAACTCGGCGCATCCGTTCGAGAACCCGACGGCGCTGAGTAACTTCATCCAGATGCTGAGCATCTTCCTGATCCCGGCAGCGCTCTGTTTCACCTTTGGTCAGCATCTTGGCGATCGTCGTCAGGGCCACATGCTGCTGTGGGCGATGACCATTATGTTCGTGCTGGCGGTGATCACCGTGATGTGGGCCGAACTGCGTGGTAACCCGCACTTCCTGACGCTTGGCGCGGACAGCGCCATCAACATGGAAGGTAAGGAGACGCGCTTTGGCATCCTCAACTCCAGCCTGTTTGCGGTGATCACCACCGCGGCATCGTGCGGTGCGGTGAACGCCATGCATGACTCTTTCACCGCGCTCGGCGGCATGGTGCCGATGTGGCTGATGCAGTTGGGTGAAGTGGTATTCGGCGGCGTTGGCGCGGGTCTGTACGGCATGCTGCTGTTCGTGCTGCTGGGGGTGTTTATCGCCGGGTTGATGATCGGTCGCACGCCGGAATATATGGGCAAAAAGATCGACGTGTGGGAGATGAAGATGACCGCGCTGGCGATTCTGGTGACGCCAACGCTGGTGCTGCTCGGTACCGCGCTGGCGATGATGACCGACGCTGGCCGCGCGGGGATGGCCAATCCCGGCATTCACGGCTTTAGCGAAGTGCTGTATGCGGTGTCATCGGCGGCCAACAACAACGGCAGCGCCTTTGCCGGCCTGAGCGCAAACACGCCGTTCTGGAACCTGCTGCTGGGTTTCTGCATGTTGATCGGTCGTTTCGGCATCATCATTCCGGTGCTGGCGATTGCCGGTTCGCTGGCGGCGAAGAAAATTCAGCCGGTGGGCAACGGTACGCTGCCAACGCACGGCCCGCTGTTTATCGCGCTACTGATTGGCACCGTCTTGCTGGTGGGCGCGTTGACGTTCATCCCCGCGCTGGCGCTTGGCCCGGTAGCGGAACATCTGCAACTTATTCAGGGATAACGGAATCATGAGTCGTCAACAACTGGCGCTGTTTGATGCGGCGCTAACGCGCGTTGCCATGCTGGATGCGCTAAAAAAACTCGATCCGCGCGTACAGTTCCGCAACCCGGTGATGTTTATCGTGTGGCTCGGCAGCGTGCTGACCTCGGTATTAGCGGCTGGCATGGCCGTCGGCACGCTCAGCGGCAGCGCTGGCTTTACCGCTGCGGTTGCCATCTGGCTGTGGTTCACCGTGCTGTTTGCTAACTTTGCCGAAGCGCTGGCGGAAGGGCGCAGCAAGGCGCAGGCCAACAGCCTGAAAGGCATCAGCAAAACCAGCGATGCGAAAAAACTGGCCGAACCGCGCCATGGCGCGCAGTGGCACAACGTGGCCGCCGACACGCTGCGCAAAGGCGATGTGGTGCTGGTGGAAGCCGGTGACATCATTCCCTGCGACGGCGAAGTGCTGGAGGGCGGCGCATCGGTGGATGAAAGCGCGATCACCGGTGAATCTGCGCCGGTGATCCGTGAATCCGGCGGCGACTTCTCCTCCGTAACCGGCGGTACACGCATTCTGTCTGACTGGCTGGTGATTCAGTGCAGCGTCAATCCGGGGGAAACCTTCCTCGATCGCATGATCGCCATGGTGGAAGGCGCCAAACGTCGCAAAACGCCGAACGAAGTGGCGCTGACCATTCTGCTGGTGTCGCTGACGATTGTGTTCCTGCTGGCGACCGTCACGCTGTGGCCCTTCTCAGCCTATGGTGGCACGCCCGTCAGCGTGACGGTGCTGGTCGCCCTGCTGGTGTGCCTGATTCCTACCACCATCGGCGGCTTGTTGTCGGCTATCGGTGTGGCGGGCATGAGCCGCATGCTCGGTGCGAATGTTATCGCTACCAGCGGTCGTGCCGTTGAAGCGGCGGGTGACGTCGATGTGTTGATGCTGGATAAAACCGGCACCATTACCCTCGGCAACCGTCAGGCGACGCAATTCCTGCCGGCACCGGGCGTTAGCGAGCAGCAGCTGGCCGATGCGGCGCAGCTGGCGTCGCTGGCCGATGAAACCCCGGAAGGGCGCAGCATCGTGGTGCTGGCGAAGCAGAAATTTAACCTGCGTGAGCGCGATCTGAGCAGCATGGGCGCCAGCTTCATTCCGTTCTCGGCGCAAACGCGGATGAGCGGCGTCAACGTGCAGGATCGCCTGATCCGTAAAGGCGCGGTAGATGCCGTTCGTCGCCATATCGAAGCCAGCAACGGCCGTTTTCCCGCGCAAGTGAACGCTGACGTTGAAGAGGTGGCGCGCGCCGGCGGTACACCGCTGGTGGTGGCTGAAGGTGCACAAGTGCTGGGCGTGGTGGCGCTGAAAGACATCGTCAAAGGCGGCATTAAAGAGCGCTTTGCCGAGCTGCGCAAGATGGGCATCAAAACAGTGATGATTACCGGCGATAACCCGTTAACCGCAGCGGCGATTGCGGCGGAAGCGGGCGTTGATGATTTCCTGTCGGAAGCCACGCCGGAAGCCAAGCTGGCGCTGATTCGCCAGTATCAGGCGGAAGGGCGTTTAGTGGCGATGACCGGCGACGGCACCAATGACGCACCGGCGCTGGCGCAGGCCGACGTGGCGGTGGCGATGAACTCCGGTACCCAGGCGGCAAAAGAGGCGGGTAACATGGTCGATCTCGACTCTAACCCGACCAAGCTGCTGGAAGTGGTGCACATCGGCAAACAGATGCTGATGACGCGCGGTTCGCTCACCACTTTCAGTATCGCCAACGACGTGGCGAAGTATTTCGCCATTATTCCGGCCGCGTTTGCCGCCACCTATCCGCAGCTCAACATGTTGAACGTGATGGGGCTGCATTCGCCTAATTCGGCGATTCTGTCGGCGGTGATTTTCAACGCGCTGGTGATTGTGTTTCTGATCCCGCTGGCGCTAAAAGGCGTAAGTTATCGCCCGTTGAGCGCCGCAGCGCTGCTGCGTCGCAACTTGTGGATTTATGGCGCGGGCGGATTAGTGGTGCCGTTTATCGGGATTAAAGCTATCGACCTGCTGCTGACGCTGCTTGGTCTGGCTTGAGGAGAAGAGAAATGAGTCAGTTACGTCCGGCTATTGTATTGTTAATGATACTGACGCTGCTTACCGGCGCGGTGTATCCGCTGCTCACCACCGGTTTGGCGCAGTGGTGGTTCCCGTCGCAGGCCAAGGGTTCGCTGATTGAGCAGGATGGCGCGGTGCGCGGTTCTGAGCAGATCGGCCAGGCCTTTAGCCAGCCGGGCCACTTTTGGGGCCGTCCTTCCGCTACCGGTGATGCGCCTTATAACCCGCTGTCCTCCAGCGGCAGCAATCTGGCCGCCAGCAATCCGGCGCTGGATAAAGCCGTGGCGGAACGCGTCGCTGCGCTGCGCGCGGCGAATCCGCAGGCCGCTAAAGCGGTGCCAGTGGAGTTGGTCACCGCGTCGGCGAGCGGTTTAGATCCTGATATTTCGCCGGAAGCGGCCTTGTGGCAAGCTCCGCGCATCGCCGCCGCGCATCACATGGCGCTGCAAGATGTTGAGGCGCTGATTGCGCGTCAAACCGAGCGCCCGCTGTTGCCGTTTATCGGTGAAGAGACGGTGAACGTGCTGCGCCTGAATATGGCGCTGGATGATTTGCAGTAACAACCGGTCGCCATGAATGGCGACCCTACGCTAATTTTGCGAGATTTTCGTAGGGTGCGCATTCATGCGCACCTGCAAGCATAGGCGATTTATCGCGCGGTTTTTACAATGGACGATCGATGAACGACGACATATCTCGCCCCGATCCCGATGCACTGCTGCTGAATCACAGCGACAGCCATCGCGGTAAGCTGAAAATCTACTTCGGCGCCTGCGCGGGCGTGGGTAAAACCTTCGCCATGTTGCAGGAAGCACAGCGCCTGCGCGCGCAAGGCCTCGATGTGTTAGCCGGCGTGGTGGAAACGCATGGCCGCGAAGAGACCGCCGCGCTGCTCAACGGGCTGGCGGTGCTGCCGCGTCGTGCCACCGGGCGTTCGCGTCATGCTGAATTCGATCTTGATGCCGCGCTGGCGCGCCATCCGGCGGTGATTCTGATGGATGAGCTGGCGCACACCAACGTGCAGGGTTCACGCCATCCTAAACGCTGGCAGGACATTGAGGAGCTGCTCGAGGCGGGTATCGATGTCATCACTACCGTCAATGTCCAGCATCTGGAGAGCCTGAATGATGTGGTTGGCGGTGTAACCGGTATTCAGGTGCGTGAAACCGTGCCCGATCCGTTCTTTGATAGCGCCGACGAAGTGGTGCTGGTCGATCTGCCGCCGGACGATCTGCGCCAGCGGTTAAAAGAGGGCAAAGTCTACGTCGGCGACCGCGCCGAGCGCGCCATCGAAAACTTCTTCCGTAAAGGCAATCTGTTCGCGCTGCGCGAGCTGGCGCTACGGCGCACCGCCGATCGCGTGGATGACCAGATGCGCGCCTGGCGCGATCAGCAGGGCCGCGACAAAGTGTGGCACACGCGTGATGCCATTCTGCTGTGCATTGGTGATGACACCGGCAGCGAAAAGCTGGTGCGCACCGCTGCGCGCCTGGCGGCACGGCTCGGCAGCGAATGGCACGCCGTGTATGTGGAAACGCCTCGCCTCAATCGTCTGCCCGAGGCGCGTCGTCGCGCTATTTTGCGCACGCTGCAGCTGGCGCAGGAGCTGGGGGCAGAAACCGCGACGCTCTCCGATCCTGATGAAGCGCGTGCCGTGCTGCGTTACGCGCGCGAGCATAATCTGGGCAAAATTGTCACCGGACGCCAGCCACAGCGGCGCTGGCGGCGCGACAGTTTTGCTCAACGTCTGGGCGAACTCGGTCCGGATCTCGATTTATTAGTAGTGGCGCTGGACGAACCGGTGCGCGATGCGCCGCATCCGCTCGGTGGCCAGCGTGCCAGCGGTGAAAAATGGCGGCTGCACCTGCGCGGCTGCCTGATGGCGTTGCTGTTGTGCGTGTTGGTTACCACCGTGGGCCGCTGGCTGCTGAAGGAGTTTGATCCGGCCAACGGCGTCATGATTTATCTGCTGGCGGTGGTGCTGGTAGCGCTGCGCTATGGGCGCTGGCCGTCGGTGTTCGCCACGGTGATCAATATCCTCGCCTTTGACCTGTTTTTTGTTGCTCCCACCGGTACCGTCGCGGTATCGGACTTACAGTATCTGGTGACCTTTGCGGTGATGCTGGCGGTGGGCGTGATTGTCGGGAATTTGACGGCGGGCGTGCGCTATCAGGCCAAAGTGGCGCGCTATCGTGAACAGCGGGCGCGCCATCTGTATGAGATGGCGAAATCCCTCGGCAGCGATCTCACGCCGCAGGATATTGCCACCACCAGCCAGCGAATTATTGACGTTACCTTGCAGGCGCGCAGTTTGCTGCTGTTGCCCGATGAACAGGGCGAGCTACAAACCGTGGGCGATACCGCGATTGGCACGCCGCCGGATCTCGCCATCGCCAAATGGAGCTTCAGCAAAGGCCAGCCCGCGGGCGCAGGTACCGATACTTTACCGGCGGTGCCGTACCAGATTCTGCCGCTGAAAAGCGGCAGTCATTGTCGCGGTTTACTGGTGGTTGAGCCGGAAAACCTGCGACAGCTGATGATTCCCGAGCAGCAGCGTCTGCTGGAAACGTTCACCGTACTGATCGCCAACGCGCTGGAGCGTATGGCGCTGTCGCACAGTGAAGCGGCGTCGCGTCTTGCCGCCGAGCGCGAGCAACTGCGTAATGCGCTGCTGTCGGCGCTATCACACGATCTGCGCACGCCGCTGACGGTGCTGTTTGGTCAGGCGGAAATGCTGATGCTCGATCTCGCCAGCGAACAGTCGAAATATGTGGGACAGGCGAACCAAATTCGCGAGCAGACGCTGAGCACCATTCGCTTAGTGAGCAACATGCTGGATATGGCGCGCATTCAGTCGGGCGGGCTTAATCTGCGCGAAGAGTGGGTGGCGCTGGATGAGGTGATTGGCGGCGCGCTGAGCAGCATGGGACCGTCGCTCAAGGGGCATGAATTTATTCTCGACCTGCCCGAAATGGTCCTGATCAAGGGCGACAGCGCCATGCTGGAGCGCGTGTTTACCAATCTGGTTGAAAATAGCCTGAAATATGCTGGAAATGCCGCGCAGCACGGCATTCGTGCGTGGCGCGAGCGCGATCGGCTGGAGATTGCGGTGTGGGATAGCGGACCCGGCATTGCGCCAGAGAATCTCACGCGTATTTTCGACAAGTTTGCGCGCGGGGATAAAGAGTCAGCGGTGCCCGGCGTTGGGTTGGGTTTGGCGATTGGCAAAACCATTATCGAATCGCATCGCGGGCGCATCTGGGCAGAAAACCGGCCAGAAGGTGGCGCGGTGTTTCGTTTGTCGCTGCCGCTGCCCGCCGCGCCTGAAATTTCTGAAGAGGGACTGAAATAACTTCACATAAGTTCGGTTATACTCGCCCACTTGTCTGTTGATTAATGGGAACTTATGGAACGTTTTATCGAAAACCTGATGTATTCATCGCGCTGGCTGCTGGCTCCGGTTTACATAGGACTTTCATTGGGCCTTTTGGCGCTGACCATCAAATTTTTCCAGGAAATCTTCCACCTGTTGCCGCATGTTTTCAGCATTGCGGAAAACGATCTGATTTTGCTGCTGCTGTCGCTGGTGGATATGACGCTGGTGGGCGGCTTACTGGTGATGGTGATGCTCTCGGGTTATGAGAATTTTGTCTCTAAGCTGGACATCGATGAAGACCGTGAGAAGCTCAGCTGGCTGGGTAAAATGGATTCCGGCTCGCTGAAAAATAAAGTCGCCGCATCGATTGTGGCAATTTCATCGATTCATCTGCTGCGCATTTTTATGGACGCCCGTAACGTCGCCAACGAAAAGCTGATGTGGTACGTGATTATTCACCTGACATTTGTGCTGTCGGCGTTTGTAATGGGCTGGCTGGATAATATGTCGAAGGCGGATAAGAAAGTGGCAAAGATGTAGTTTGGTGCGCGATAGCCCTCACCCCAGCCCTCTCCCGCAAGCGGGCGAGGGGGCTGACCGTGCAGCCATCAGTTCCCTCTCCCACTGGGAGAGGGTTAGGGTGAGGGGAAAACCACTACCGCGTTGCCGGCTGCGTTCCCGCCAGCTTTGGCATCACTTCCCGAATCATCTCGAAAAACTGCCGTAATCGCGCCGGATAATAGCTGGCCCACGGATAGGTCAGCCACACCGGCAGCGGCGGCGCTTGCCACTCTGGCATTAACTGAATCAAATCCCCTTTCGCTAAATCTTCCTGCACCACCCAGGATGACACCACTGCTGCGCCCATCCCGGCCACGGCGGCTTTGCGTACCGCGTACAAACTGTCGCTGGCGAGGCGCGGGGCAATCGCCAGATTCACCGGCTGCCCGTCGCTGATACGCTGCAAAGCGATCTCGTTACGATAAAAGCTGGTCAGCGCCAGCCACGGCAGTTGGGTGAGCTGCGATACGTCCTTCACCGGCGGATGCGCCGCCAGCAGCGAGGGGGCCGCCACCACAAAGCGCGGCACCTCAGCCAGCAATATCGCCACGATGGATGAGTCGCTCGGCGCACCGACCTGAATCGCGCAGTCGATGTTTTCACTGATGAAGTCCGGCGTGCGGTCATTCAGCGTCCACTCCACCGTTAAGCGTGGGTAGCGATGCAGATAATCAATCAGCGGTTCAATCAGCTGATCCTGACCAAAGGCGTGTGGCGCGCGTACCCGCAGGGTGCCAATGGGATCGTCACTGGCACCGGTCAGATCATCTTCCAGCGCGTGCCAGGTGGCCAGCAGCTGACGCGCCTGGGCATAACAACGCTCGCCATCATCGGTGAGCTTCAGCGCATGGGTGGTACGCAGAATCAATTTGAGGCCCAGCCGCTGTTCAAGCGCCTGCAGGCGGCGGCTGATAGTGGGCTGGGTGGTACCCAGCTGCGTCGCTGCCGCTGAGAGTGATCCACTTTCAACAATGCGGATAAAGGTTTGCATCAGTTCGATGCGGTCAACGCTGGAGGGTGTATTCATACGCACCACGTATAACAGTTCTGTGTTTGAACACTCTACCGCGTATGGCGGCGACGCGCTTTAATAAGCGCACTTTCTCGGGGGAATCCACTATGTCAGCCATGTCATCATCTTCAGTCATCACGGCGGAGAAACTGCCCGCACCGCTGGTCTTTACGCTTGCTGCCGGTGCAGGCCTTAGCGTTGCATCGATTTACTACAGCCAGCCGATGCTGGATATCATCAGCAAACAGTTTAACGTCGGCATTGGCAGCGTTGGCATGGTGCCGATGCTGACGCAGGCGGGTTATGCGCTGGGCATTTTGTTGCTGGCACCGCTCGGCGACCGCCACGATCGTCGCACCATCATTTTAGTCAAAGGCTTGCTGCTGGTTGCCGCTTTGCTACTGTGCGGCTTTTCAGGGGGGCTGAACGCCTTGCTGATGGCCAGCTTTGTCACTGGCTTAACGGCCACCGTGGCGCAAGATATCGTTCCGGCGTCGGCGGCGTTAGCACCGGAGCGCAGCCGCGGTAAAACCGTGGGCACGGTGATGACGGGATTGCTGGTCGGCATTTTACTTTCGCGCGTGGTGAGCGGCGTGGTGGCAGAGTATTTCGGCTGGCGCACCATGTATATGGTGGCGGCGGTGGCCGTATTGTTAATTAGCGTCGCGCTGTGGCGCGTATTACCGCGCTTCACGCCGGGAACGTCGGTGAGCTACCCGCGTTTGCTGCTGTCGCTGGCGCATTTGTGGCAGCACCATCAAACGCTGCGCCGTGCTGCGCTGGCGCAAGGCTTGTTATCGGTGGGCTTTAGCGCCTTCTGGTCAACGCTGGCGTTAATGCTAAGCGACAAATTCCATCTGGATAGCGCCGTCGCCGGTGCGTTCGGCCTGGCCGGTGCAGCAGGGGCCTTAGCGGCACCGTTAGCTGGCAGCGTGGCGGATCGCATCGGCCCTGCGCGTGTGACGCAGTACGGCGCCACATTGGTGATGGTGTCGTTCGCGCTGATGTTCCTGCTGCCGCTGTTGCCGATGCCGGCACAGCTTGGTCTGATTATCATCAGCACTATCGGTTTTGATTTGGGCGTGCAGGCTACGCTGGTAGCGCATCAAACCCTGGTTTACAGCCTGGCGCCGGAAGCACGCAGCCGTCTTAACGCCTTAATGTTTACCGTTGTTTTCATCGGTATGGCAACCGGCGCGGCGCTCGGCAGCCTGGCGCTGGCACATTGGGGCTGGACCGGCGTGGTAGCGCTCTCCACGCTCGCCGCTGCGCTTGCCCTGATGATTCGCCTTGCGAGCCGCCATCTGAAAAACTGATCGCCTAACATGTGCCAGGCTTAAAGGAAGAATATGATTTAAAAACGGAGCGTTATGAATTTCCTGGCCTGGACCGCTGCCACCGGCGGTCTCTTACTTCTTATGTCACTGGCTTCCGGTTGGATTCACCGTGGGCCCGTGACCTCATTTGGTCTCTATCTGTTCGCCGGCATCCTGTGTGGTCCGTGGATGCTCAACTTGCTGCAAGTCGATATCATCGGTCACGCCAACCTCGCCGCGCACATCACTGAAATTACCATGGCCGCCTCGCTGTTTATCACCGGGCTTAAGCTGCGTTTGCCGCTCAACGCGCACGCATGGCGCATCGGCGTCAGGCTGGCGTTTCCGGCGATGTTGCTGACCGTTGGCAGTATGACGGTGTTGGTGCACTGGATCACCGGCTTTGATTGGGCACTGTCGCTGGCATTTGGCGCCATTGTGGCGCCGACCGATCCGGTGCTTGCCAGCCTGATTTCGGTGAACGATGCGCGCGATGACGACGCACTGCGCGTGGCGCTCTCCAGCGAAGCGGGCATGAACGATGGCTCAGCGCTGCCGCTGCTGATGCTGGCCATGATCATGCTGCAGCCGGGCGCGCTGACGCTCTCCTCATTCGGTGAATGGTTCGCCAAAGATACGCTCTGGGCCATGGGCGGTGGCCTCGGGATTGGCTTCGCATTGGGTTGGTTGATTGGCCAACTGGCAACGCATTTACGCACCGCCAATCAGGATGTGGCACCCAACGATCTGTTCGCCCTTGCGTTGATTGCGTTGAGCTACGCCGCCGCGCAGGCGGTGGATGCGTCGGGCTTCCTCGCCACGTTTGCCGCAGGCGTGGGCTTGCGGCGCGCGGAATTACGCGTGGTGAAGCACTATCCACAAGATGAGATGTCAGAAGAGGAGCGTTTCCTGCCAGCAGAAGCCCGCGTGAATACCGGCCAGCGCCTGGCGCAAGGCAGTAGCGGCATGGTGAAATCGGTCGGGTTGGTGATCGGCGATGCGCTCTCCTTTGGTGATACTATCGAACGCCTGCTGGCGGCGGGCATGATGGTGGTGCTGGGCATTACGCTGGCACAGCACTGGAATCTCACCGGTATTGGCCTGGCGCTGCTGCTGTTTGTGGTGGTGCGCCCGCTGGCGGTGTGGATCACCACCTGGCGCTGCGACATTCCGCTGATGCGACGGCTGCTGATTGGCTGGCTGGGTATTCGCGGCATCGGCAGTATCAATTATATTGCTTATGCATGGGTGCACGGTATGCGCGGTCCCGAGGCAGAACAGATGGTGGATATGGCGCTGACGTTGGTGGTGTGCAGCATTGTGTTGCACGGCGTGACGGTGACGCCGCTGCTTAACTGGCGTGCCGCCCGCCAGGCCGCCCGCGCAGAGCACAATGAAAACTGATTTATTGGAAATTACTGGAGCCTATTATGAAAGCGTTATTACTCGCCCTCGTTGGGCTGTCACTGTCCGCCAGCGCGCTGGCCGCCGACGGTGATAATAATCAGGAAGAAAATGTTTATGCCAGCCAGCTGTGTCATTTGGTGAGTAGCGAAAAGAAGACCAGCGATTTGGATGGTTACACCGAGAAAATGAAGTCGCAGCTCGCGGCCAGCCAGTCGTCATCGGCGATACAGCAACCGGAATTTAATGAAGAAATCGCGCAGGAAGTGATTAGCGCCTGGCTGGAGTTGGGCGAGGATGAACGCGGAAAGCTGCGCCACGATCAATCGCAATGTGAGCAAACGGTGATGACCCAGTTCCAGCAGCAAGATTAATAGCCGTCATACTTCAAGCGGCAGCTGCGTTGGCGGCGTTCGTTCACCCCTGTCACGTACTTGCTGCCGCTCGAATTATTTAGGTTATTCGAAAAAGCTCGCGCCTTATCAGGCGCGTTTTTTTATGGCTTTTTTGTATGATTTACATACATAATCGCCAGCGTTGAAATAAGACACGCATCACATAATGAGATTCAGCTTTTATAGCTGGCATTTTTTGCATACTGACACTGGGCAAGATGATTACACGTCGTCACTTTTTGTTGGCTACCGGAGCAACCGTTCTCTCCATGACCACGGGCAAGCTGTTTGCTCGCGATGACGTCATTCCGCTGTGGCCCGACGATCCGCCAGGCGGCGGCGGCCCTTCAGGTTTGCTTAAAGTGAACAAGTACGGTTCCTGGACCAACATCGTTTCCCCCGCCATTCAGCGTTTCCGCCCGGAAAATCCCAACGGCGAAGCGGTGATCGTCGCTGCGGGCGGCGGCTATCGTTTTATCGGTATGGGGCGCGAAGCCTGGCCGGTAGCGCGCTGGCTGAATGCAAACGGCTACACCGTGTATGTCCTCAGCTACCGTTTACCGGGCGAAAAGTGGCAGGCGGGCAATCTGGCACCGCTGCAGGATGCACAACGGGCGATTCGCCTGGTGCGTTCGATGGAGCGCAAAGTGCACGTGCTGGGCTTTTCTGCCGGTGGGCATCTGCTCGGCATGGCGGCGGCGCGTCCGAATTTCGACTCGTATCCGGCGCAAGATCCGCTGGATCAGGTCACGCCTAACGTCGATAGCGTGGGGTTGATTTATCCGGTAATCACCCTTGAAGCGCCTTATCAGCACACCAACACCCACCTGATGCTGGTTGGCAATAACGCCACGCCAACGCAGGAAGCCAACTGGTCAGTGCAAAACTACGTCACGCGGCACTATCCACCGACCTTCCTCGCGCAGGCCGAAGACGATCACACCTCCAATCCTCATAACACTGAAATCATGCGGGATACCTGTCGCCGCATGCGCGTGCCGGTTGAGCTGATTGAGCTCAGCAAAGGCGGACACGGGTTCGGCCTCGGTAAAGCGGGCACGCCAGCCGCGTTGTGGGATCAGGCTTATGTGCGCTGGCTGGATAATCTGAGTTAACCCCGGGCGCCATAAAGGGCGTCATCATGATTCGTGCGTGCATGGGGACGGTCGCCATAAATGGCGCCCCTACAGATCTCCAGAAACATCACGTCAAATTAAAATGCGCATCCGGCTGTAACGGTTCCGGTAGCGACCGTTCGCCATTCATCGCTTTCAGATCGCGTGCGATATTAACGCACAGCGCATCAAGCGGCAGATGGTTCGGCGCGGTGCCAAACGGGTGCTCCAGCTCCTCCGCCAGCGCTTCCAGTGACAAAAAGGTGTAGGAGATAAACATCGACACCAGCGGCGTCATCAGGTGCAAATCCGCCACCAGCGCGAACGGCAGCAGCGTGCAGAACAGATACACGGTACGATGCAGGATCAGGCTGTAGGCAAACGGAATCGGCGTGTTGGCGATGCGATCGCAGCCGCCCAGAATGGTGGACAGCTGATTGAGATTTTCATCAATGCTCTGCCAGATAATATCCGATATGTCCCCTTCATCGCGGCGCTGTGCCAGCCAGGTGCTCAAACACAATAAAACCTGCGATGTAGGCATAGGATGATTCAGCACTGCGCTGTGCCAGTTATCGGGCAGCAGGCGCTGCAAATCGGCCTGCACCGGCGTTTTACGCAGGCGGTGTTTCAGGCTCCAGCTAAACGCCAGCAGCAAGCCGGTAAATTCCCGCACCTGTTCTTCACGGATGCCGCGAATGCTTTTAATTTGCCGCAGCAGCGAACGCTCGGTGATATGCAAGTTACCCCACAAGTGGCGGGCTTCGATAAAACGCGCATAGCTGGCGTTGTTGCGAAAACCAAGGAAGATGGCGATCGACACCCCGACCAAACTAAAAGGCGCGGTGGTGAGGTGAATGCCGAGGGTCGAATACCACGGATAGCCAAAGATAGCGATCAGCGACATGAGTAGATTGAGCGACAGGCGAAACACGATGTTGCTAAGCACCGAGCCATGCCAGTCAAACAGCCGGATAAACCAGTGTTGATGGGGACGTACGATCATTTTGCGATGGTGTATTTTTTAGGTTTTGTGGCGTTAGGGTACGCCGGTCAGCATGGCGGAATCAACGCCATTGCTGACGCTTTTTTAAGACCGAATCATGAGATGCGCGGCAAGCTGACTTTCAACGCATCAATAAACAACCGCAGCGCCATGGATTGGTGGCGGTTGGGCGGGAACCACAGCGCAATCCCCGCTGATTGCACTCGCCAATCGGCCAGCAGTTCAACCAACTGGCCGCTGCGCAATGCTTTTTCCACATACAGCGACGGCACATAAGCAATGCCTAACCCGGCAAGGGCGGCCTGCGCCATCAGCGCGTTGCTGTCCAGCGTGAGCGTGCCGGGCACATCAATTTCGTGCGTTTCTGCCGCCTGCGCATATTCCCAGTGATAACGTTTGCCGCTGGGTAAGCGCTGGCGTATGCACTGCTGTCGCAGGAGATCGCGGGGATGCTTAATCGGCGCGTGCAGCGCCAGGTAAGCCGGTGCTGCCACGGTGACAAACGTCAGCGGACCACCGAGCGGAACCGCCACCATATCCTGCGGTACATCCTCAAGTAGCCTGATTCCGGCATCAAAACCGGCGGCGGTGATATCCACCAATGCGCCTTGTGCGGCGAAATCGAGCTGGATATCGGGATAACGGGCGCTAAATTCCGCCACTACGTGCTGCAACAGCAAACCGATCGAGGCATCACTGGCGCTGATGCGCAACGTGCCGTAGTGCTGTTGGCGGCTGGCTGAGATGTCGTGCAGCACCTCATCCATCTGATTCAAGAGCGGCGAGAGTCGATCCAGTAGCTGCTGCCCGGCATCGGTGAGCGACACGCTGCGCGTGGTGCGCTGAAACAGCTGAACGCCCAGATTGTGCTCCAGCGTTTTCACCAGATGGCTGAGCGAAGAGCGCTTTAATCCGAGCTGCTCGGCGGCACGACGAAAGCTGCGCTGTTCACCAAGGGTTTTGATGGCTTGCAGCTCGTGCCACGAAGGTCGTTTCATTGGTGGTTTTTCCTCACCGGGTCATACGCGATTAGGTAGATTATCTCCACCAGTAAAGCGATCTACCATCAGGTTTTCAATAGGAGGAGCACAACATGAAAACCTGGTTAATTACCGGCGCCAGCAGCGGGCTAGGTCGTTTGATGAGTGAACGTTTACTGGCGCGTGGCGATCGCGTGCTGGCTTGCATACGTCGCGAACAGGCGATGGCCGATCTGCAGCAAACCTATGGCGAGCAGCTGCAGATTGTTGCGCTGGATCTGGCGCAAACCGATCGTATAGCGCCCACCATTGCGGATGCTTTTAAGGCGGTCGAACGCATTGATGTGGTGGTGAGCAATGCCGCCTACGGCCTGTTCGGCGCGGCGGAAGAGTTGAGTGATGCGCAGATTGATCGCCAGATCGCCACCAATCTTACCGGTTCTATCCAGCTGATTCGCGCCGTCATTCCCCTGTTACGCCAGCAGGGCGGCGGACGTATCGCGCAGATTTCTTCAGAAGGCGGCCAGGTGGCTTATCCCAACTTCAGCCTGTATCACGCCAGCAAATGGGGCATTGAGGGATTTGTCGAGGCGGTGCGTCAGGAAGTGGCCAACTTCGGCATTGATTTCCTGCTGGTGGAGCCGGGCCCAACGGCGACGAATTTTGCTACAGGATTGGATATCGCTGACGCGCTCGAGGTATACCGCGATAACGCCTCAGGCCAGCTGCGCCGTGCGATTTTATCCGGTGATTTCACCATTGCCGGTGACGCCGGGAAATGCGTAACGGCGATGATTGAGACGCTTGATAAGCCCAGCATGCCGCTGCGCCTGGCGCTTGGCAGCACCGCCTATCAGCATATCGAAGCGGCATTGGAAAGCCGTCTGGCGGAGCTGCGCGCGCAGCGCGATGTGGCATTCGGCGCGGACGTGTAACCGCATAGGATGTTAGGCGGAATCTGCAGATAGCTGCCAAACTCAGCCATTATGCATTTTGCCCGGTGCGCATGAATGTGCACCCTATACCGGTCAGAGTAGGGTCGCCATTTATGGCGACCAATCCGCTCAATCCTATGACTCAAGGAGACGTTCTAACATGCAAGCGATGATCCTGAAGTATCCCGGCGGCTTAGAAAACCTGCAGCTGATCGATCTTGCCGATCCCGGCAAACCTGGCGCGGGAGAGATCCGTGTAGCGATCTACGCTACGTCGCTGAACTTCCACGATCTGCTGGTGGCGGATGGATCGATACCTACCGCCGATGGCCGCATTATGATGGCGGACGGCGCAGGCGTGGTGGAAGAGGTGGGCGCGGGCGTTACTGAATTTAAGCCGGGCGATCATGTGGTGTCATGCTTCTTCCCGCAGTGGCAGGATGGGTTGCCGTTGAGCCAGGTGGGCAATTTCACTCAAACGCCGGGCGACGGTGCGCACGGCTTCGCTGCCGAGGTGGTGGTACGTCCGGCGCAGCACTTCACGCTGGCACCGCGCGGTTGGCGGCATGCAGAAGCGGCGACCATCACCACGTCGGGGCTCACCGCATGGCGTGCGCTGGTGGGCGATGCGCAGATCAAAGCGGGTGATACGATCGTTACGCTCGGCACCGGTGGAGTGTCGATTACCGCGTTGCAGATCGCTAAATCAATGGGTGCCCGCGTGATTGTTACTTCCTCCTCCGACGAAAAGCTGGCGCGCGCGCGTGAGCTGGGTGCCGATGCGGGCATTAACTATCGCAGCACGCCGGAGTGGGGCAAAGCGGTACAGCAGTTAACCGATGGCCAGGGCGCGGATGTGGTGATTGAACTTGGCGGTCCTGGCACCATGGCGCAGTCGATTGAGGCGGTGCGTGTTGG
This sequence comes from Pantoea sp. NPDC088449, assembly GCF_044753225.1. Lineage (NCBI taxonomy): Bacteria > Pseudomonadati > Pseudomonadota > Gammaproteobacteria > Enterobacterales > Erwiniaceae > Pantoea > Pantoea sp. NPDC088449. The sequence goes on from NZ_JBIVMT010000006.1 coordinate 80,759, forward strand.
TGGGCATATCGCGCTAATTGGCGTCCTTACCGGCTTTGAAGGCGTGATCCCCACCTCATTATTGATGGCAAAACAGGCGCGTATTCAAGGGCTGATTGTCGGCCATCGCCGCCAGCAGCAGGATTTTGTCCGCGCACTGGAGCAGAACGATATCCGGCCAGTGATCAGCGATAGCTACGGTTCACTGAGCGATCTCCCGGCAGCGTTTAAGCATCAGCAGAGCGCGGGACATTTCGGCAAAATTACGGTGGAGTGGTAAAACCATAACCACCGTGAAGTAGCATGTTATTGATCACAGGGTGCTGAAGAGGATATTCAGCGCCATGAAGACTCAGAATAGGATGGCGTGTACCGTAGCACGCAGGGCGATACCGAGCAGAATGCCGGGAACGGCGAAGCGGAACAGGCGCGGGAAGCGGCTTGAAAGGCCAAGGAAAATACCAATGCCGGGCAGATCGAAGGTTTGAATCAACAAACCTGCCGAGGCGTTGATGTTATGGGCGCTGTATAAGCCTTTCTCCACCAGTCCCGCCACCACGCCGTAATAGGCGGTGCCGCCCGCCAGGCATTTTGTCAGCGCTGGAAGAATGTAGACGTCGGAAATGTGCAGCTTATCCAGCAGCGGCGAGAGCAGGCGCGTCAGCATTTCGATGCCGCCCGCTTCTTTTAAAATATCCACCACCGATAACGAAATAATCAACATCGGCAGTGAACCCATCGCCAGGCGAATGGCATCGGAACCGGCGCTGTTTATGATGCCAATCAGCCCGATTTTGCTTTCTTGATGGGTGACGGCTTCATCCTCGTTGAGCAGCGCGGCATCAGAGAGTTTGCGGCCAAAAAGGTGATAGGTGGCTGCCGCCGCGAGTACGCCACCGCAGATGGAGACGATCAGCGCCGTGCTCCAGTGCAATCCCGCCGGAATCAGTGGATAGAAGGTACTGGCCTGGCCCATGGCAAATAACATTGCCAGCGTGGCAGCCATATGACGATCCGAAGTGCCGCGCTTTTCCATAATCGCCAGCGCCGCCAGCGGGGCGGCAAAACTGACGAAATTAAGCTGAATCATGGCAAAAAAAGCCAGCCCGGTAATACCGAACGGTTTTAATAGCGGCGTGGCATGCCGCACCACAAAATCCAACAGACCTTTGACTTCCAGATATTTCATGATGAATAACATCACTACCATAATGGGAATTAAGGTGTAGAGCGCAACGTCCACTGAGGCTTTTCCCGCAGACATAATGATATCGATAATATTCATGCCAGATTCAGACCTGTGTTCACACCGTTGTCCCCGAAAAAATATTTAAATAGGCAAAGTAGTGCCTAAAGACGTTCAGTGACACACCAACCTCAATGAATGCACCTTCCGTAGCGACGCAATTCATTGCGCGATAAATCGCGCCGCTACGGAATATGCGCTATGAGATATCGGTATTCATATGTCGAGTGAAAAAGCATTAAGCAAGGGGCTGCCCGTAAAGGAATAAATCTTATCCGTTACGTGGATGGTTGAGTAGTGAATAAACAAGACAGGTCTGCTACCGAACTAGACTTAAGCTGTGCAGTTTGATCCGCTGAGTGAGATGCGGACATGAATTATAGGGGGAACATATGGAAAATAGTCACATTCAAATGCTAACCGATGCTTTTGAAGGTTGCTCCCAGCAAACTGATACTGGCGTGGAGTTCTGGTTAGCGCGAGATGTGCAACATCTGCTGGGATATAGCAAATGGGATAATTTTCAAAGCGTGATTTTGAAAGCCAAAACGGCTTGCGAGATTTCAGGTCATGAGGTGCTGGATCATTTTGCCGACGTCGGGAAAATGATCGAACTAGGCAAAGGGGGGCAGCGCGAGATTGATGATGTCATGCTTACGCGTTATGCATGTTATCTGATTGCTCAAAACGGCGATCCCAGAAAGCAGGAGATTGCATTCGCCCAGACTTACTTCGCAATGCAGACCCGTAAAGCTGAACTGATTGAACGTAGGCTGTTAGAAACTGAGCGAGTGCAGGCGAGGAAAAAACTCAGTGGAACAGAAAAAGAACTTTCAAATGTTATTTACGAACAAACGGGTGGAAGCCAGAATTTTGCCCTTATCCGAAGTAAAGGCGATTTCGCACTGTTCAACCGAAGCACACAAGTTATGAAAGCACAGTGGAATGTGCCAGAAAGTCGTCCTTTAGCTGATTTCGCACCAACCATTATTTTAAAGGCCAAGGATTTCGCAACAGAAATTACTATTCATAACGCCAGAACGCTACAGATGAAAAGTGAGCAGCAAATATCGGGTGAGCACGTTAATAATAACGAAGCAGTAAGAGAAACATTACTCAATCGCGGCATTAAACCAGAAAGTCTACCGGCTGCTGAAGATGTCAAAAAAGTTGAGCGTAGGTTGGCTTCCGCTGAAAAGAAATCACTCATCAAACCTGACAAGCTCGAGAAAGAGGGTGGGGACGATTAAAACTGATTCTTGAAAAAGCACCGAATTAAAATTTACTAAACATCAGGATGTTTCATCATCCTGATGTTTTCTTAAAAATATCTGTCCGATTTGAATAAACCGAATATTAACGCATCGTCACAAATTCTTCGGACGCGGTGGGGTGAATCGCCACGGTATTATCGAAGTCTTTCTTGGTGGCGCCCATTTTCAGCGCTACCGCGAAGCCTTGCAGCATCTCATCCATGCCGTTGCCGATACCGTGAATGCCGACAATTTTCTCATCCGCACCTACGCACACCAGTTTCATGCGGCACGGCTGGCGATGTTGGGTGACAGCGGTATACATTGCGGTGAAGGAGGATTTATACACCTTCACCTGATCGTCGCCGTACTGCTCGCGCGCCTGCGGTTCGGTCAATCCTACGGTACCAATCGGCGGATGACTGAACACCACGGTCGGTACGTTGCTGAAATCCAGATGCTCATCCGGCTTGTTGTTAAACAGGCGCTCAGAAAGACGACGACCTGCCGCCACCGCAACCGGCGTTAATTCAACCGCACCGGTGTTATCACCAACTGCATAAATGCCTTTGACGTTCGTGTTCTGGAACTTATCAACGTTGATATAGCCCTTGTCGTTGAGCTTCACGCCGGTTGCCGCCAGATTGAGATTATCGGTTGCCGGTTCACGGCCAATCGCCCACACCAAACAATCCACGGTTTGCTCGTGGCCGCTTTCCAGCTGCAGCGTCAGGCTGCCGTCGGCGTTTTTAATCACCGCTTTCGGAATCGATTCGGTGTGCAGCGTTGGACCTTCTGCCTGCATCACCTCAACCAGCGTATCGACGATCAGCGGATCGAAGCTGCGCAGCGGCGCGTGCTTACGTACAAATAGGTGGGTTTCTGCGCCCAGCGCATTCACCACGCCGGCCAGCTCCACGGCGATGTAACCCGCACCCACAACCGCCACGCGCTTCGGCAATGCATCCAGTTCAAAGAAACCATCAGAGTCGATACCGTATTCCGCGCCCGGCACGTTGGGATGGCTTGGACGACCGCCGGTGGCGATGAGGATGTGATCGGCGGTGAGGGTTTCGCCGTTCACTTCCACGGTATTGGCATCGATAAAGCGCGCGAAGCCTTTGATCACTTCAACCTTATTTTTACCCAGCACGTTATCGTATGAGCTGTGAATGCGATCGATGTAGGCGCTGCGGTTTTTCACCAGAATTGACCAGTCAAAACGATTTACCGTGGTATCGAAACCATAATCTGGCCCATAAAGATGAATAGCCTCAGCGATTTGCGCCGCATGCCACATCACCTTTTTCGGTACGCAGCCGACGTTGACGCAGGTGCCGCCCAGCTCTTTCGCTTCAATCAGCGCGCACTTTTGGCCGTGCATCGCGGCACGGTTAATCGAGGCGATACCGCCGCTGCCGCCGCCGATGGCGAGGTAGTCAAAATGTCTGGTCATCCGTTATGTCCATCTGTTGGAAGAAAATTGGCATAGAGTTTAACGCTTGAGGCGTGAGGCGCGCAAAGATTGCACCTATGAATGTAATAGGGTTGAATCCCGAAACCCGCCATACTTCAAGCCGCAGGCGCGTTGGCTGCATCCTTTAACCCCAGTCACATAGTGAACTATGTTCCTGGGGATTAAAGGATTTGCCGCCTTCCTGCAACATGAATTATGACGGGTGCTACTCGTCAAAAGGAAATGAATATGCAACTGACTTTTCTCGGCACCGGCGGCGGTGCGCCCAGCCTGCAACGTAACGTCACCGCAATTGCGCTGACGCTGTCGAAACGCGGCGAAACCTGGCTGTTCGACTGCGGTGAAGCAACGCAGCATCAGTACATGCGCTCGGCGCTCAAGCCGGGCAAGCTGGAAAAAATCTTTATCACCCATCTGCACGGCGACCACATCTTTGGCCTGCCGGGATTGCTCACCAGCCGTTCGATGGCGGGCATCCTTGAGCCCATGACGGTTTACGGTCCCAAAGGTATTCGGCAATTTATTGAGACGGCGCTCAGCTTAAGCGGCTCATACACCTCTTATCCGCTGGAAATTGTCGAGATTGAAGCCGGTTTGGTGCTGGATGATGGCGAGTTCCGCGTCACCGCCTGGCCGATGAATCATGTGATTGAGTGCTTTGGCTATCGCATTGAGCAGCACGACAAGCCGGGCTTCCTTGATGCGCCACGCCTCAAAGCCGAAGGCGTACCGCGCGGGCCATGGTATCAGGATTTGAAAGCGGGCAAACGCATCCAGCTGGAAGATGGTCGGGAAATCAACGGCGCGGAGTATCTGGGGCCGGCCACCAAAGGTAAAGTGTTGGCGATATTTGGCGATACTGCGCCCACCGAGGTTGCGCTGCAGCTGGCCGCCAACGCGGATGTGATGGTGCATGAAACCACGCTGGAAGCGGCTCTGGTTGAAAAAGCCAACGGGCGCGGCCACTCAACTACCGTTCAGGCGGCTGAAGTGGCAAAACAATCAGGAGCAAAGCGGATGATCGCCACGCATTTCAGCTCGCGCTATCTGTCAAAGGATCGGGAGAAACTGCTGGCGGAGTGCCAGTCGGTGTTTGCTGCGACCGAGCTGGCACATGATTTCGCGGTATTCGAGGTTTAGTGCTGTAACGCCGGGTAGGTGAAAAACAGCAGATGCGTCATGTTGAACAGGAAATGGACGCCGGTGGCGACCCACAGGCGTCCACTCCATTGCCACGCCAGACCGTAAATCAGCCCGGCCAGGGTAGCGAAAATCATCAGTAACGGCCCGCCGGGAAAGTGTGCCAGGCCGAACAGCAGCGACGTCAGCAACAATGCAGCTACGGCACCGATGTGTTGGCGCAAACGCTGTTGCAGATAGCCGCGAAAGAATGCCTCTTCCGCCAGCGCAACGAAGAACACGTTCGCCAGCACAAAACTGCCCAACCATTCCGGCCAATGGGGTTCAACGGCCAGGCCACCCAACTGCACCGCGACATAGAGCAGCAGCGGAATCGCCGCCAGCAGCGCCAGCCACAATATCTTGTAGCGCGGTGGAGCGGCCTTGGTGCGAAACAGCTGCGGCAAACAGATGAGCAACACAAACGGAATCAGCGCCTTATCGAAGTTATATGAGAAGCTGAAGGGCGCACTAAGCGGTCCGGCCTGCACATCTTCTACCTGACGCGGATTGTTGAAACCGGGGAAAAAATGCAGAAACAGCCCGACGGCAATGGCAACGAGCAGGGCTTCGCTGACCAGCTGAATCCAGCGTGCGCTGTTTTCGACGCGAACCCACGCGATAACGGCGATGGCGCCGAGTAGTGTCATCGCCGGCCAATCCAGCACATCCTGAAACAAACCCAGAATAGTGGCCAGCGTGAGCAGCAGTACGGAAAAACGTTTGGCGGGCGACAGCATAGCAAGCGCGCCAGCCAGAATGATCCACATGGTAATTGTCCTTGTTGGCTGACGGCGCTACGCGAACCTACTCTGGCACGATTTGCGTGACGCTGAAGTGACCGGTACCAGCAGGTACCAGCTTCTGATGCAGCCACGGCAGCAGCTCTTCCATTTGCGCTTTTAGCTTCCACGGCGGGTTAATCACGATCATGCCGGAAGCCGTCATGCCGCGCTGATCGCTGTCTGGACGCACTGCCAGCTCAATTTGCAGAATGTTGCGGATATTGGTGGCCTGCAGGTCCTTGATCATGTGTTTGATCTGTTGACGCATGACAACCGGATACCACAGGGCGAACACGCCGGTGGCGAAACGCTTGTGGCCTTCCTGAATACCTTTCACCACATCCTGATAATCGCTTTTCATCTCATACGGTGGATCGATGAGAATCAGACCGCGGCGGCTCAGCGGCGGCAGCTTGGCTTTCAGCTGCTGGTAACCGTCGCCACGCGCTACGCGCGCGCGCGCATCTTTGCTGAACTCGGTGCGCAGCAGCGGATAATCGCTGGAGTGCAGCTCGGTCAGCTCCATTTTGTCCTCTTCGCGCAGCAGGAAGCGGGCAATTAACGGTGAGCCGGGATAATACTTTAAGGTGCCATGCGGATTAAGGTTACGCACCGCCGAGAGATACGGCTTCAGCAGCTCAGGCACATCCGGCTGCTGCCAGATGCGGCCGATGCCTTCCAGATATTCACCGGTACGCTCGGCGTGCTCACCGCTGAGCAGGTAACGTCCGGCACCAGCATGCGTATCCAGATAGAGAAAAGGTTTTTCCTTCTCCATCAGAGCGGTGAGGATCAGGCTTTCAACGGTATGTTTCAGCACGTCGGCATGGTTGCCGGCATGAAAACTGTGGCGATAACTCAGCATAAAAAAGAGGGGTCCGCGGTTGGATCAAAGGGAGTCTATACATCGTGTGTGGCGCGATTATAGCCGCGCTGGGTAAAAATTGCTGACGTTTCGTGGGTGATTTAAGTTTTATGGCCAGGTGTCGTTATAGCGGCTTGCGATGCGTTTTGTTGTGGGAAATTTTTGCCATGTCATTGTCCAGTACGCGAATTTTCGCTGCAATTCAACGCGCCGAAGTGAAATGCCAGGTGTTTCTGGCAGGAGATTTTTTTGCTTAAAGCACCTTTAACAACTTCTGGTGAAAATGATGAATAAAATAACGGGTGTCGCAATGGCAAGTCTGTTGGCACTTACCGGCTGCGCGAAACCACAACCCGTGCAAAGCCTGGTCACGCCGCCTGCTGCGGCAGCACAGCCTGTTGCGCAAAATACTCCAGTAGGACAAGAGACATCCGTTGTGGTCTCACCGTCCGCTCAACCTGAGGCTGCGCCATTGACCGATGGCCTTTCAGGCAACATGGAGCAGTGCCGTAAAGAGCTGGATGCTATGCGTCTTTATAGCAAGGTGTCATATGCCAATTTCAATGCAGAACTGCAGAAAATTGACGCACAAACCCATAAATATTTGCAAATTAAACAATCGATTGGCGCAGATATTAATGATTTAGTGATGCCACGTTATCAGTTCCAGGCGCGTGAGTTGTGCTTCCGTATTAAAAACCGTCTATCACAACTGATTATTCGTCAGGCTGGCTAACACCTGCATTGATTGCCCGTTGTCGGTGTGGATAGCGCTATGCAACGCGATTCCTATCCCTCTTCGCTCAAATACGCTTCAGCTCGCCTTGTGGCGAGCTTTTCTTCGCCGGTCCATCCTTAGCGGCATTGATTTTCATGCTATCAAGCCGCATGTTAGGTAGATTGCGTCGCGCGAGTACTCGCGCCTCAACTCCATCATGAAAGGACTGCGCTTATGACCAATCCGTTACTCACGTCTTTTACGCTTCCCCCGTTTTCTGCCATCAAACCTGAACATGTGGTTCCTGCGGTTACCGAAGCGCTGAACGACTGTCGTGCCGCGGTAGAACGCGCTGTGGCGCAAGGCGCGCCTTACACATGGGAAAATCTGGTACAGCCGCTGGCTGAAGTTGACGATCGCTTAGGTCGCCTGTTCTCGCCGGTTAGCCATTTAAATTCGGTGAAAAATAGCCCGGAACTGCGTGAAGCTTACGAACAAACGCTGCCGCTGCTGTCTGAGTACAGCACCTGGGTTGGCCAGCACGAAGGTTTGTACCAGGCATATCGCAACCTGAAAGAGGGCGAGAGCTACGCGGGCCTCGATACTGCGCAGCAGAAAGCGGTGGATAACAGCCTGCGTGATTTCGAGCTGTCCGGTATCGGTCTCGATAAAGAGAAACAGAAGCGCTATGGCGAAATCGCTGCGCGCCTGTCCGAGCTGGGCTCGACTTACAGCAACAATGTGCTCGACGCCACCATGGGCTGGAGCAAGCTGGTGACCGATGAAGCCGATCTGGCGGGTATGCCGGAGAGCGCGCTGGCTGCAGCCAAAGCGCAGGCTGAAGCCAAAGAGCAAGAGGGCTGGCTGCTGACGCTGGATATTCCAAGCTATTTGCCGGTGATGACCTATTGCGATAACGCCGCGCTGCGTGAAGAGCTGTACCGCGCCTATTCAACCCGTGCTTCCGATCAGGGCCCGAATGCCGGCAAATGGGATAACGGCCCGATTATGGCGGAAGAGCTGGCGCTGCGCCACGAACTGGCTCAGCTACTGGGCTTCGACTCCTACGCTGACAAATCGCTGGCCACCAAAATGGCGGAAAACCCGGCGCAGGTGATTGAGTTTCTTACCGATCTCGCTAAACGCGCGCGTCCGCAGGGTGAAAAAGAGCTGGCTCAGCTGCGCGCTTTCGCCAAAAAAGAGTTCGGCGTTGACGAAATGAATCCGTGGGATTTGACCTACTACGGCGAAAAACAGAAACAGCATCTCTACACCATCAGCGACGAGCAGCTGCGCCCGTATTTCCCGGAAGCGCGTGCGGTGAGTGGCCTGTTTGAGGTGGTAAAACGCATTTACGGTATCACCGCGAAAGAGCGTAAGGATGTGGATGTTTACCATCCGGATGTACGCTTCTTCGATCTGTTCGATGAAAGCGGCGAGCTGCGCGGCAGCTTCTATCTCGATCTCTATGCGCGCGAACACAAGCGTGGCGGGGCGTGGATGGACGACTGCGTTGGCCAGATGCGTAAAGCCGACGGCAGCCTGCAGAAGCCGGTGGCGTATCTAACCTGTAACTTCAATCGCCCGTTACAAGGCAAACCGGCGCTGTTCACCCATGATGAGGTGATCACGCTGTTCCACGAATTTGGTCACGGCCTGCATCATATGCTGACGCGCATCGAAACGCCGGGCGTATCTGGCATCAGCGGTGTGCCGTGGGATGCCGTCGAGCTGCCGAGCCAGTTTATGGAAAACTGGTGCTGGGAGCCGGACGCGCTGGCATTTATCTCCGGCCATTACGAAACTGGCGAACCGCTGCCGAAAGAATTGCTGGATAAAATGCTGGCCGCAAAAAACTATCAGGCGGCGCTGTTTATTCTGCGTCAGCTGGAGTTCGGCCTGTTCGATTTCCGTCTGCACACCGAGTTTAACCCGGCGAAAGGCGCGCAAATCCTTGAAACGTTGCGCGAAGTGAAGAAGCAGGTTGCCGTGGTGCCAAGCCCGGAATGGGGACGTTTCCCACACGCCTTTAGCCATGTGTTCGCGGGCGGTTACGCTGCCGGCTACTACAGCTATCTGTGGGCCGACGTGTTGGCGGCCGATGCCTATTCGCGCTTTGAAGAAGAGGGCATCTTTAATCGTCAGACCGGGCAATCGTTCCTCGATAACATCCTGACGCGCGGCGGCTCTGAAGAGCCTATGGAGCTGTTCAAGCGCTTCCGTGGCCGCGAGCCGCAGTTGGATGCGATGTTGGAACATTACGGCATTCAGGGATAAACCGGCTTGTGAAAATTGGTTTAATCGATGAAACAGGCGCCGGAGACGGCGCCTTATTACATTTGGCGCAGCGCTGGGGTTTGCAATCAGACCAACAGGCAACGATGGCGCTGGTTTTAACGTCTGAGCACCTTGAGCTGCGTAAGCTGGATGAGCCGAAACTGGGCGGCATCTTTGTCGATTTCGTGTCAGGTGCCATGGCGCATCGGCGCAAGTTTGGTGGCGGTCGTGGCGAAGCGGTAGCGAAAGCGGTGGGCATCAAAAGTGGCTATCTGCCTGATGTGATTGATGCAACCGCAGGTTTAGGACGCGATGCCTTTGTGCTGGCGTCGCTCGGCTGTCGTGTGCGCATGCTCGAGCGGCATCCGGTGGTAGCGGCGTTGCTGGAGGATGGATTGCGCCGTGGCTATGAGGATGCGGAAATCGGCGGCTGGCTGCGTGAGCGGCTCACGCTACTGCACGTAGTGAGCCAGCAGGCGCTCAGTGATATCACGCCTGCACCGGATGTAGTGTATCTCGATCCGATGTATCCGCATCGGCAGAAAAGCGCGATGGTGAAGAAAGAGATGCGCGTGTTTCAGTCGCTGGTGGGGCCCGATGAAGATGCCGATGCGCTGCTGGAACCGGCGCGGCAGCTGGCGAAGAAACGCATTGTGGTGAAACGTCCGGACTACGCGCCACCGTTAGCGGGTGTGGTGACGCAAGATGCGGTGGTGACCAAAAGCCATCGTTTTGATATTTATCCGCCGCTGGTGTAGATCGTGCGGTATTGAAAAAGGTCGGCATGAATGCCGTAATGCTCGTCAGTCAAGCATGAATCGGTCACCATGAATGGTGACCCTACGTGGATATCGCCGGGTTTTCGTAGGGTGCGCATTCATGCGCACCTGCATAAACAGGCATTTTTTTGCTTAAGTGAGCGGCATTACGGCATGAATGCCGACCCTACGGTTTACTCTTCGTCTTCATCGCGCAGCGGCACGATCAACATGTCGATATGCACGGTATTAATCAACTGGCGCGCTGATGACATCAGTTTGCTCCAGAAGTCCTGATGGTGACCACACACCACCAAATCCACATCATATTTCTTAATCGCGTCCACCAGCACCTGGCCAAGATCGCCGCTGCCGCTCAGCGTTTCACTGATCGGATAGCCGGCATTGATCGAAAGCGCTTTCAGTGCGGTGTGCGTCTCTTCAGAGATGCGTTTTTGCATGTCGCCCAGGTTAACGTCAATCAGCCCGGTGTACAGGTCAGAATAGTTAACATCAACGTGGATCAGCGAGATTTTCGCATCGTAAGGGCGGGCCAGCGAAACGGCTTTATCGACTAACAACTGGCTTTCCGGGGAAAGGTCTACTGCAATCAGGATGTGTTTATAAGCCATGATAAAACTCCTTCTCAAGATTTGGGGGCGATCTTCCTGCTTTCACGGTAGGCGATGTCCTTTGCGCCAAACGGCGATGAAGCGCCACCAACCATAGTTTCAGCCTTGCAGGCGGTTCTTGTTATGCCCTGAGTATAGCCAGAGTTGTTAACAAATGCTGCAAGCGAAAGTTCGCTTGTGAGGAAGATCAAGCGTTATCGGGTTTTTCACTCGCACTGAACGAAAATCATCGCTGGAAAAAAATTGAACAGATCTCCTACACTGAAAATAAGTGCCACAGCGGTATGCGTTGCGCACTCAGGTTCGCATAACAACAATGCAATCGGAATCATTCAGTGGCTGGTTTATTTCCCGTGCGGCGTCTACAGCAATTCCCCGCTGCGTTTGACGTCGTTGCGGCTCCAGCCGGGAGGGGAACATGATCAGCACTATCGCGCTTTTTTGGGCTCTGTGTGTGGTTTGTCTGGTGAATATGGCGCGCTACTTCTCTTCTTTGCGCTCACTATTGGCCGTTTTGCGCGGTTGCGATCCGCTGTTATATCAATATGTGGATGGCGCGGGTTTCTTTACTTCACACGGTCAGCCGAGCAAGCAGGTGCGGCTGGTGCGCTATATCTGGGAAAAGCGCTATCACGATCATCATGACGACGAATTTATTCGCCGCTGCGAACGCGTGCGCGGGCAGTTCGTGCTGACCAGCGGGCTCTGTTTTTTGGTGGTTGTCAGCCTGATTGCGATGGCAATCTGGCAATAAATAACGGCAATAAAAAAGGGCGACATTGCTGTCGCCCCCATACCCGTCATACTTCGAGTTGCAGCTGCGTTAGCTGCGTGTGTTCACCCCAGTCACTTACTTCAGTAAGCTCCTGGGGATTCACCCACTTGCTGCCTTCCTGCAATTCGAATTATTTAGGGTATCCATCAAATTAATTTCAGTGCAATCCAGTAAAGCGAACCCGACAGCAAAATACACACCGGCAGCGTGAATACCCACGCCATGGCGATATTTTTGATGGTGCGACTCTGCAATCCACCGCCATCGACCAGCATGGTACCGGCCACCGACGACGACAGAATGTGCGTGGTGGAAACCGGCATACCGGTGTAACTGGCCACGCCAATCGACAGCGCGGCCGTCACCTGCGCTGACATGCCCTGCGCATAGGTCATGCCTTTCTTACCGATTTTCTCACCGATAGTGGTAGCCACGCGACGCCAGCCAATCATGGTACCGATGCCCAGTGCCAGTGCAACGGCAACAATAATCCAGATAGGCGCATACTCAATGGTGCCCAGCAAATCGCCTTTCAGCTTGTTGAGGAAGCGCTTATCGTCGGCGCTGGTTTCCGGCAGCTTGGCGACTTTATCTACGGTGTCTGAAACGCACAGCAACAGACGACGCATTTGACCACGTTGATCAACCGACAGCTGATCGTAGCTCTGCAAGTTATTCAGCAGCAGCTGCGCACGATCGATGGCCTGCAACGCGCGGCTGCTATCGCAATGAAACTCCTGCGGGCCGCCGACTGACTCTTCCGGCGTTGGCACAACAGGCGGTGCAAGCTGCACCATATGCGCCAGCGAGTCGTTATGTTGCTGATAATACTGTTCCAGATGGTTTACCGCGTCGCGCGTGCGCGTGATGTCATAACCTGATGCATTCAGATTCACCACAAAGCCCGCCGGCGCCACGCCGATCAGCACCAGCATAATTAGACCAATGCCTTTCTGCCCATCATTCGCGCCGTGTGAGTAGCTCACGCCAATCGCTGAAACGATAAGAGCAATGCGCGTCCAGAACGGTGGCTTTTTCTTGCCATCAATTTTTTCACGATCGGCGGGTGTCATGTGGATGCGCGAACGCTTAGTGGTTCCGCTCCAGTAACGACGCAGCAGGAAAATCAGGCTGCCAGCAATCACCAAACCGACAATCGGCGAAAGAATCAGGGACAGGAAGATATTGATGACTTTCGGCAGGTTGAGTGCATCAACCACCGAGGTGCCGGTCATCAGGGCGTTGGTGAGCCCAATACCGATGATAGCGCCAATCAATGTGTGAGAACTGGACGCCGGCAAACCTAAATACCAGGTGCCAAGGTTCCAGATAATCGCGGCGAGCAGCATGGAGAAGACCATGGCGAGGCCGTGGGCCGAACCGACATTCAACAGCAAATCGGTCGGAAGCATGTGAACGATGGCATAAGCCACGCTCAATCCACCAAGCAAAACACCTAAAAAGTTGAAAACGCCAGCCATGACAACCGCCAGTTGCGCCCGCATCGCACGGGTGTAAATGACAGTCGCAACCGCGTTAGCAGTGTCGTGAAAACCGTTGATTGCTTCGTAAAACAATACAAACAGCAGAGCAAGAATCAGTAACAGGCTGGTACTGAGGTCGAGACCAGCAAACAGATGTAGCATAAACGTTACGCCATTTTGGGAGGACATGAACGCGGCGCATTATCTGCGACAACGTGCGCGATATGAAAGAAAAATATAGCTCTTTATTGTCTTAAATTTGTCATCCACCCTAAAAATTAAGGTGAAACCATCTATAAATTAGCGAGTTACATTATGACACATTTACGGCATTTTTTTGACCCTAGCGCTGAAAGCCACAGATCTCTACAATCAGCGCCTTTCAGGCAAGGCGGATAAAGCAGTGGAAAAGTTTGACGTTATCATTATTGGTGCAGGCGCAGCCGGCATGTTCTGCGCGGCGCAGGCAGGGCAATTGGGCCGTCGCGTGCTGCTGCTGGATAACGGCAAGAAAGCGGGGCGCAAAATTTTGATGTCGGGCGGTGGCCGCTGCAACTTCACCAACATGCACACTGAGCCGGCGGCGTACCTGTCGCACAATCCCCACTTCTGCAAATCGGCGCTGGCGCGTTATACCCAGTGGGATTTCATCGATCTGGTCAATCGCCATGGCATTGCCTATCACGAGAAAACCCTCGGCCAGTTGTTCTGCGATGATTCGGCGCAGCAGATTGTCGATCTCTTGCTGAAAGAGTGTGAAGCCGGGCAGGTGAGCGTGCGCTTACGCAGTGAAGTGTTGAGCGTGGAGCGCGATGACAACGGCTACACTTTGCAGCTTAACGGCGCGGCGGTGCAGGCTGAAAAACTGGTGATTGCCAGCGGTGGACTCTCGATGCCGGGCTTGGGTGCCACACCGTTCGGCTACAAAGTCGCCGAGCAGTTCGGCCTGAAAGTGTTCCCCACGCGTGCGGCGCTGGTGCCTTTCACGCTGCATAAACCCTTGCTGGAGCAGCTTAATACCCTTTCCGGCGTGGCATTGCCCACGACCATTACGGCGCAGGACGGCACCTTATTTAAAGAAGCGATGCTGTTTACCCATCGCGGTTTGTCGGGCCCGGCCGTGTTGCAAATTTCCAGTTACTGGCAGCCTGGCGAATTCGTCACCATTGATTTGTCACCGGCCACCTCGCTGGATGATTTTATTCATGTGCAGCGCGAGGCTCATCCTAATCTCAGCCTGAAAAACAGCCTGGCGAAGATTCTGCCAAAACGGCTGGTGGAAGTGCTGCAGGAACTCAAGCAGATTCCCGACGTCACGCTGAAACAGCTGAATAGCAAGCAGCAGAGCGAGCTGGTTAACACATTGCATCATTGGCGCGTGCAGCCGAACGGCACCGAAGGCTACCGTACCGCTGAAGTGACGCTGGGCGGCGTGGATACCACACAGCTATCGTCAAAAACCATGGAAGCACGCGATGTGCCGGGGCTGTTCTTTATTGGTGAAGTGGTGGATGTCACCGGCTGGCTGGGCGGCTATAACTTCCAGTGGGCGTGGAGCTCGGCTTGGGCGTGCGCGCAGGCGCTTTAATGCGTGCTGAATAGGCCGCACGCACGCAATCTGCTACTATCGCGCGCTTTACTCTTCAGCGGGTGATGCCCTTCATGTTAAAAATCAAATTTCTTCTGCCGTTGCTCATTGTTATCAGCGCCACTGTCTGGTGGCTGATGCCGCACTACAGTGACGAAGATAAAGGCTACTACATCGCCATGTTCTGTACGCTGACGCACGACGGGCGCGGGAATACGCCGAAGGATATGCAGCAAATTATCGAAGGTAGCAATTCCGATTACGCGTTGCAGAAGATTCACTTCCAGGCGGGGTTGGCCGAACATCTGCAAACCATTTGGCAGGATTTGTCGCCAGAACAGCAGCAGCAGGCGCGGCAGGAAAGCCTGTCCTGCCGCCGTTTATTATCAGAGAAACTGTTACCGGGCCAGCCGGTGCAGTAATTAGTTTACCGGCAGCGCGAGAACCTGGTCAGTGGTTTTAATCTCCGCGAACACATCGGCAACACCCGCCAGTGCCGCCTGCTGCAACACATTATGATCGACCACCTTGTTATCCCAGGTCGCCAGATCGCGTGTGGCCGTGGCATCTTCCGGAATGATGACCGCGTAGCCGAGCGGCACCGCATCACGCGCGGTGGATGAGACGCACATATGGGTCATCAGGCCGGTAACGATCAGCTGCTTGATACCCAGTGCATCCATCTGTTGCTGTAGATCGGTGCCAACAAATGAACTTGGTGTGGCTTTGCCGATCACGCGGTCTTCTTTGCCCGGCTGCAAATCTTTATGGAACTCAGCGAAACGGCTGCCTTTCGCAAACAGCGGGCCATCGGCTTCCCCTAAATGCTGGACGAAGAACACCGGCATATTGTTTTTGTGAGCGAACACGACGATGCGTTTGCTGTTTTGCAATGCCTTCATACCATCAGGTATCGGCATTTTCCCGCCTGGAAAATATTCGTTCTGGATATCAATGACGATCACCGCCGTCTGCTTTGCAATGAGCGCCGTTGTCGCCGTGGCACCGCTCATGGTGCGAATCGTCGGGGCTTTACTTGCCTGACGTTCGTCAGCAAATACATTGCCGGAAATCGCCATGGCCAGTGCTAAAGTTCCTGAAGCTAAAATATTTTTCATGAGTAATAATCCTGTAATGATGTCGTGGTTAGAGAAGACTCGTGCAGCTTCCGATGGGGTGCAGTATGGCGATTTCGTCGTGAGTGAAGGAGTACATTGGATGACAAATAGCGTTCAATTTGCGCCAAAAACGCCAGGCGCGGCATCGCCGATTAAGGTGGGCATCGTGGTGTTCGACGACATCATCCCTTTCCATCTTTCTGTGCCCTGCGCGGTCTTTGAGAAAGCGGAACAGGACGATGGCTCGCTTTGCTATCAATTGATGATCTGCGCTACGCATCCCGGTCCGTTAAAAACCAACAGCGGTTTTTCGATTGTTGCCGAACATGGACTCGCACAACTCGCCGATGTCGATATGGTGGTGGTGCCGAGCTGGAGCGATCCGGCGGTCCAACCTCCTCCAGCATTACTGCAGGCTTTACAACAGGCCGCGCAGCGGGGCGCGCAAGTGGTTGGCCTGTGTCTTGGCGCCTTTGTGCTTGGTGCCGCTGGTTTGCTCAGTCAGCGTCGCGCTACCACGCATTGGCGCTGGATGGCGGATTTCGAACGCCGCTATCCCGACGTGGCGATTGACCGCGACGTGCTCTATATCGACGAAGGGCAGATTGTGACGTCGGCAGGTACCGCGGCGAGTATTGATTGCTGTCTGCATTTAGTGCGCGAGCAGTGCGGCGTCGATGTGGCCAATAGCGTCGCACGTATGCTGGTGGTGCCGCCGCATCGGCAGGGCGGACAGGCGCAGTATATTGAGCAGCCGGTGTATCACTCCGCGGGCAACGATCGCTTTATGTCAGCGCTGAGTTGGGCAACGGAAAACCTGCAGCAGGCGCTAACGCTCGAGCAGCTGGCAGAGAAAGCGCTGATGAGCCGCCGCAGTTTTACCCGCCGCTTCAACCAAACCACCGGCGGCTGTTTTAGCGCTTGGTTAGTGAATCAACGCCTGGCCCTGGCACAGCGTTTTCTGGAGAAAACCGATCAACCGGTGGAGTTGATTGCTGAAAAAGCCGGATTCTCCTCACCGCTGATGCTGCGCCGTCATTTTAAGAAGCAGCTGAATACCTCCCCACTACAATATCGCAAAACCTTTCGCGGCAGATCCTGATGAACATTTTGCGAGCTCTCTCGCATCCCATTGCACGTTACTTGTTGTACTAATTGATATTTTTCGCGGTTCAGCGCAAAATATAAACAGTCACATGGTGCAATAATTGCTCGCTGGGCATGATGTCTGACAGACGCGTCACATCAACTCAGGAGCTTCACGGATGACACTCGCGATGATGAATACTCATAAAGCTTTTAAAGCGTTGCAGCTGGCTGGCGTCAGCGATCAACAAGCCGAAGCGATGGTTGAAATCTTTACTGAAATGCAGCAGGACAATGCGCTGTCACGTGCGGATTTGATGAAGGTTGGAGAGGAAACGACGAGGAGAATTAAAGAGCTGGACCTTCGGCTGAGTGCAGCAATTAAAGAACTGGATGATCGGCTGAGTAAAGCCATCAAAGAGCTGGATCATCGATTGAGCGGTGCAATACAGGAGCTGAACACGCGCCTGTTCGCAGTTGAAACGCGGCTCAACGCGATGGAAAAAGATATTGGTGAACTTAAAGCTGATGTCAAACAACTGAAAGCCGACGTCTCTGCATTAAAAACCGACATGCGCTGGATCAAACGCTTACTGATGATAATGGCCACCACCATGGTGATCGCGGCAGTTAAATACATCTTCTCGTAAATTTTCGCGCGCTGGGGTGTTAAGTACAGTCGGCTGTACTCGCAGCGCGGCGCGATTCACATTCCCGCACTCGCACGGCCTGCATACCTTCTCTACACCCGGTAATTTGATGCGGCGCACACTTATGGCCGCCTAAAACCACAACACTGCCCTCCAGATAATCAGACTGGAGTCCAGCATGTTGGAAGTTACGCCTGTTCCCGCCCTGACGCGCGCTATTGCCATTCTCAACTTTATTGCGCAGCACGGACCGTGTAGCGCCGCTGAGATTATAGAAACGCTGGCACTGCCTAAAAGCAGTGCCTATCTGCTGTTCGCCGAACTGAAGAAACAGCGTCTGATCACTGTCGATCGCAACAACAACTACTGCCTGTGGACGCGACTGGTGGAGCTGGCAGGACACGCTCTGCACAACATGGATATTCGCGATATCGCGCGTCCACGCCTCACCCGACTGATGCAGCAAACCAATCTGCTGTGCCACCTCGGCATCCTCGAAGGCGGCCATGCCTGTTACATCCTCAAGCTCGAATCGGCTGCCACCATCAGCGTGCGATCGCACGAAGGTAAAAGTCTGTCGCTCTATCGCTCGGGCATTGGTAAATGCCTGCTCGCCTGGCAACGCCCCGAAGAGCAGGAACGCATCATTAACGACATACGTTTTGTTGCCGTGACGCCAACGTCACTCCGCAACGCCGACGCTTTGCGCACTGAGCTGGCACGTATACGCCGTCAGGGCTGGAGCTTCGATAACGGTGAAGATTATCCCGATGTGCGCTGCGTGGCGGCGCCGATTTTCAATGCCCGCGAGCAGTTGGTCGCCGCCATTTCACTGGTAGGCACCCGCCTCGACATTGATGACGACAAGCGCGATTACCTTGCAGGCCAGGCGATTGCCTGCGCCCGCGATATTTCACGACTGCTGGGCTGGCGAAGCCCAACCGAAAAACAAGCCTCGTAACCAGGAGAAGAACATGTCCCTACCCAAGATTAAAACCGTTCGCGCCTACTTTGCGGGTGGCGCTACCGCCGATAAAGCCGCTGCCGGCGGCGATTATCACGATCAAGGTGCCAACCACTGGATTGACGACCATGTCGCCACGCCAATGAGCAAATATAAACAGTACGAGCAGTCACGGCAGTCTTTCGGTATCAACGTGTTGGGCACGCTGATTGTTGAAGTCGAGGCCGATAACGGCCAAACCGGTTTTGCCATTACTACCGGCGGCGAAATGGGCTGCTTTATCGTTGAAAAGCATCTGAACCGCTTCCTGGAAGGGCGCTGCGTTAGCGATATCAAACTGATTCATGACCAGATGATGAATGCCACTATGTATTACGCTGGATCGGGTGGCCTGGTAATGAACACCATTTCGTGTGTTGATTTGGCGCTATGGGATTTGTTCGGCAAAGTCACCGATCTGCCGGTTTACAAACTGCTGGGCGGCGCGGTGCGTGATGAGCTGCAATTCTACGCCACCGGAGCACGTCCGGATCTGGCGCAGAAGATGGGCTTTATCGGCGGCAAAATGGCGGTGCAGTGGGGCCCGCACGATGGCGACGAGGGGATTCGTAAAGAGGTGGCGCGCATTGCCCACTATCGTGAGGCCTGCGGCGCGGATTTCTGGCTAATGCTCGATTGCTGGATGAGCCAGGACGTGAACTTCGCGACCAAACTGGCGCATGCGTGCGCGCCGTATAACGTGAAGTGGCTAGAAGAGTGCTTACCGCCGCAGCAGTTTGAAGGTTATGCCCAGCTGAAACAGCAAGCGCCGCACGGCATGTTGATCACCAGCGGCGAACACCACGGCACCTTGCAATCGTTTCGTACCCTGGCAGAAACCGGCATTGATATTTTGCAACCGGATGTCGGATGGTGTGGCGGCCTGACCACGCTGGTTGAGGTGGCGGCGCTGGCTAAATCACGCGGTCAATTGGTGGTGCCGCATGGCTCCTCGGTTTACTCGCATCACGCTGTCATTACCTTCACTAACAGCCCCTTCAGTGAATTCCTGATGACCAGCCCAGATTGCAGCACCCTGCGTCCGCAGTTCGATCCGTTGTTAATCAACGAACCGGTACCGGTAAAAGGCCGTATACATAAATCGGTACTGGATAAGCCGGGCTTCGGCGTGGAGCTTAATCGCGATGGTCTGAAACGTCCTTATCAACACTAATTGCACCGGCTGCGGTTAAAAGCCGCAGCCCTTTGTGAGGGCTTGCCCAATGGATAATCTGGTGCTTAGCGCGGTGAAGAAGAACCGCGCCCGTCTCATTCCCTTCATGTTAATGCTCTACGTGCTGGCGTTTCTCGATCGCGCCAATATCGGCTTTGCCAAAGAGGCTTATCAACTCGATACCGGCTTAAGCAATGAAGCCTTCGCTTTAGGGGCCGGGATTTTCTTCGTGGTGTATGCGCTGCTCGGCGTGCCGGCCAATTTGCTGATGCGACGTTTTGGTGCCCGCAGCTGGATTGGCGGAACCACGCTGTTGTGAGGATTTCTCTCGGCGGCGATGGCGTTTGCCGATACCGAAGCCAAATTTCTGCTGGTACGCACCTTGCTCGGTGCCGCGGAAGCAGGATTCTTTCCTGGCATGATCTATCTGACTTCGCTGTGGTTCCCACAACAGCAGCGTGCCAGCGTGATGGGCCTGTTTTATATGGGGGCGCCGCTGGCGCTGACGCTGGGATCGCCACTCTCGGGTGCGCTGCTGGAAATGCACGGCGTGCTGGGGCATCCGGGCTGGTTCTGGATGTTCATCATTGAAGGATTATTGGCGGTAGCCGCCGGTATTTTCACCTTTAGTTACATTGATGACACGCCAGCCAAAGCGCGCTTTCTCAGTGCTGATGAAAAGCAGGCGCTGCGGCGTCAGCTTGAAAATGAGGAGCAGCAAAAGCCCACCTCGCATCTGCGCGATGCGCTGCGTAATGGGCGTGTCTGGCAGCTGGCGATCATCTACATGACCATTCAGATTGCGGTGTATGGCCTGATCTTCTTCCTGCCTTCACAGGTCGCCGCGTTGCTAGGTACTAAAGTCGGGTTTCTCGCCTCGCTGGTGGCCGCAATTCCCTGGGTTGCGGCGCTGTTTGGTACCTGGTTAATTCCGCGTTATTCCGATCGCAGCGGTGAACGGCGTCGCATTGCCGCGTTCACTTTGCTGGCTGCGGCCGCGGGTATTGGTCTTTCCGGCTTAGTCTCGCCGTTATTGGCCATCGTTGCACTTAGCGTGGCGGCGGTGGGTTTCATTGCGGTACAGCCGGTGTTCTGGACCATGCCGACACAGCTGCTTTCCGGTACCGCGCTGGCGGCCGGCATCGGCTTCGTCAATTTGTTTGGTGCCATTGGCGGATTCCTTGCGCCGTTGATTCGCGTTAACGCAGAGATGCAATTCAACAGCAGCAGTGCCGGATTATTGGCGCTGGCGCTGATCGCCGCCGTCGGCTCAATAATTATTCTCAGCCTGAAAGTGGAACGTCAGTTGCCACAGTCTCAGCAGGCAAGCCATTGAATAAGGAGGAAGTATGCAGGATCCGTTAAAAAATCCCTTTAAAGCCGGGTTGGCCAAAGGCGAAACGCAGATAGGTTTGTGGCTTAGCAGCACATCGTCTTATCTGGCCGAAATTGCCGCGACCAGCGACTACGACTGGTTACTGATTGATGGCGAACATGCGCCTAATACCGTAAAGGATCTTTATCATCAGCTGCAGGCCATTGCGCCTTATCGCAGCCAGCCGGTGATTCGCCCGGTGGAATGCCAGACTGCGCTGATTAAGCAGGTATTGGATATTGGCGCCCGCACGCTGCTGGTGCCCATGATCGATACTGCCGAGCAGGCACGGGCGCTGGTCAAGGCGACGCGTTATCCACCTGATGGCACGCGTGGCGTAGGAGCAGGAGTGGCGCGTGCGGCTCGCTGGGGACGTGTGGAAAATTATATGGCGCGCGCCAATGACGAGCTGTGCTTGCTGATTCAAGCCGAGAGTAAAACCGCCATTGAAAATCTGGATGCTTTACTGGAAGTCGACGGGGTGGATGGCATATTTATCGGACCGGCGGATCTCTCCGCTTCATTGGGCTATCCCGATAATGCCAGTCATCCTGAGGTACAGAAGATTATTGAGCAAAGTATTAAACGCATCCGCAGCGCAGGAAAAGCCGCTGGCTTTCTGGCAGTGAATCCCGCCAT
Organism: Pantoea sp. NPDC088449; assembly: GCF_044753225.1. Lineage (NCBI taxonomy): Bacteria > Pseudomonadati > Pseudomonadota > Gammaproteobacteria > Enterobacterales > Erwiniaceae > Pantoea > Pantoea sp. NPDC088449. The sequence continues at coordinate 102,820 of NZ_JBIVMT010000006.1, forward strand.
GGCCGAACGTGCCATCAGTTGGGGAGCCAATTTTGTTGCGGTCGGCGTTGATACCATGCTTTACACCGAGGCGCTGGATAATCGGTTAGCCCATTTTAAAAATAGCTTAATCGCACCGAATAAATCGAACTACTAAATGAAAACGGATGGTGCGCCATCCGTTTTTTTGCTCGAATAATGCGTAACGTTGACGAATAAAGATAGAGGCATGCCAAAAAGCGTTAATAAATCCGGGAATGGTTTAATAGCGAATTGCACAGCTAATGCGAGGCGGGAATTTCTCATTACGCTTCACGGGAGTGAGGATCTCTTTGTTATTTTCCGTCGCATCAAATCCTTTCTGCCGACAGATTGCGCAGGGATCGCTACTTTCGCGCAGCGCTTGCTGTGCTTCGGCACCAAGCTGTCGTTTGCGGCAAGAAAGCGGCGTGCAGCCTAATACGTGTTTAAAAGATCGAGTGAATGATTGCTGACTTTCAAAATGGTATTTCACTGCCAGGCTGATTATCGGTGCATTGCTGTATTTCAAGTCATTGATACAGTGTGCAAGCTTCTTTTTGCGAATATAGCGAGCCAGCGTTTCATTGTGATAGCGCGCGAATATTTTCTGCAAATACCATTTGGAATAGCCAGATTTCAATGCGATATCATCGATACTTAAACGTTGATCCAGATTGGCCATAATCCATTCGGTCACCGAATCAATAACCCCTTCATTGTATTTTTGCTGTGTCATCATCATCCTCCATAAACACTTATAGAGTGTAATTTAATTAATCTTTCCAATCTGCAATTAATGTAAAGTTTTCTTATAATTTGGCTGTTTTATTATTTGTCATCAAGACCGGTCTTGTTTTTCGTGAAGCTAAACGTTTTTATGTTGTGGTGATGTTGAATAGATAATGTAATAACGGAGGTTATTATTAACTCAAATTCTGCATCGTCTGGTCATATTTAACAGTAAAGCCGATGGGTACTGCGGCACACTCCATCAATACTTAACCATGATTTACGTGCCAGACTGAAGGTTTTCACGTTAAGGAGTGGCAATATGGGGTTTCGTTTCAAGCCAAAACAGTCACTTGCCGTGGTGCTGGCATCGGCCGCGCTATGCGGGGCTGCCCCTGCTTTGGCCGCTAATGTGTATGGTGAACAGCTGGAAGGTTTTCGTTATCCCTATCCACTGCAGCACTTTACCTTCTCTTCGCAGCAGCAGACGCTGAGCATGGGTTACATGGACGTCAAGCCAACGCATCAGGCGAACGGTAAAACCGTGGTGCTCATGCACGGCAAGAACTTCTGCGGTGCAACCTGGGATGACACCATTAAAGCGCTGAGCCAGCAAGGCTACCGCGTCGTCGCGCCGGATCAGATAGGTTTCTGTAGCTCAACCAAACCGGCTAACTACCAATATACCTTCCAGCAATTAGCACAAAACACCCATCAACTGCTGCAGCAGCTCGGCATCAATAATGCCGTGATTGTTGGGCATTCCACTGGCGGCATGCTGGCAACCCGCTATGCGCTGATTTATCCGCAGCAAACGCAGAAACTGGTATTGGTTAACCCTATCGGTCTCGAGGATTGGAAAGCGAAGGGCGCACCGTGGCGCTCGGTGGATCAATGGTATCAGCGCGAACTCAAGCTGGATGCGGCGGGCATTAAGAAGTATGAGCAACAGACTTATTACAGCGGCCAATGGAAACCCGAGTATGACAAATGGGTCGATATGCTGGCTGGATTAAACAGTGGACCGGGCCATAACAAGGTGGCGTGGAACTCGGCACTACTTTACGACATGATTTTCACTCAGCCGGTTTATTACGAGTTTAAAGATCTTAACGTGCCGACCACATTGATGATTGGCACCGCCGATACCACGGCGATTGGTAGCGATATCGCGTCGCCAGAAGTGAAAGCTAAACTGGGGCATTACAATGTGCTGGGCAAGCAGGTGGCGAAGATGATCCCAGGCGCTCGCCTGATCGAATTCCCCGGCATGGGACACGCCCCACAAATGGAAGAGCCGCAGAAGTTTAATCAGACGTTGCTCGAGGATTTAGCACGCAAATAGTGGTCGGCACGCAACAAGCAGGTCGCTATCATGGCGACCTGCTTGTCACGAGCTGAACTTCTTTTTGCCGTTTTTAGCGGCATACATCCGCTCATCACTGCCTTCCAGCAGCTGTTCCAGCGATTGTGGCTGGTCGGGATCAAACTCGACAATGCCCGACGAGAAGTGCAGCGTGTAGCGGCGATCCAAATTCTGGGTTTGCTGCTGCAGGAAGCGATCAAAGCGCGCCAGCACCTGTTCCGCATCGGCTTGCTGTAAGCCGTTGAACAACACCACAAACTCATCGCCCCCTAAACGGGCAAAGATATCCGCATGGCGGAAGCTCACTTTCATGGCATCGGCGAAATCCATCAGCGCCCGATCGCCTTCGCGGTGGCCCAGCGTATCGTTGATAACTTTGAAACGGTCGAGGTCGAGGAAGGTGAGGCTCGCCGGTAATTGCTTCAGCTGGCACTCATTCAGCGCCAGTTGGCCCAGCGTCATAAAGCCGCGGCGATTAGTAATTTGCGTCAGTTCATCGGAGGTAGCGGTTTGAAAGGCCACTAATTCTGCTTCGGCCATGGCGGCCAAATCGCGCAGCGTATGGATATCGTCCGCATTAAACTGGCGAGCGTGGTGATCAATCAAACACAGCGTGCCGACTTTAGCGCCTGCTGGCGTACGTAGCGGACAACCGGCATAAAAGCGTATCGGGTTGTCGTCATCTTTTACCAGCGGGTTATCATGGAAGCGCTCATCTTCGAAAGGATTTTCTACAACCATTACATCATCTTGCAGAATAGCGTGGCCGCAGAACGAGGTACTACGTGGAGCCGTTGCTGCGCTCGTCCCGGCAATAGATTTGAACCATTGGTGGTCCTCTTCCAGCAGGCTGACAAGCGCTACCGGCACGCCAAACAGACGACGGGCAAGACGGGTTAAACGGTCGAAACGCTCTTCTGCCGGGGTATGCAGAATGTTGAGCGCACGTAACTGGGCCAAACGATGTGACTCGTCCGCAGGCAGTGCAGGTGCTTTCATCGCGTTACTCTTATTTAATTATGGAATGACGACAACACTGGTGTCTTGCCACACAGGCAGAAAGCGCCTGACAACGACTGCGATAATCGTTGCCAGGCGTAACGATTATCAGAGCACTTTTTGCTCGGCGAGATCAAGGGCAAAGTAGCTGAATATGAGATCGGCACCGGCACGTTTAATCGCGCCAAGGCTCTCAAGCACCACATTGCGTTCGTCGATGGCACCGGCCTGCGCCGCGAATTTGATCATCGCGTACTCACCGCTTACCTGGTACGCCGCCAGCGGCAGCGTGGTGCGCTCGCGGATATCACGCAGGATATCAAGGTAGGCTCCGGCCGGTTTGACCATCAGGGAATCAGCGCCTTCCGCTTCATCAATCAACGACTCGCGAATCGCTTCGCGGCGGTTCATCGGGTTCATCTGGTAAGTCTTACGATCGCCTTTCAGCGCCGTGCCTGCCGCTTCACGGAACGGGCCGTAGAAGGAGGAAGCGAACTTAGTGGAGTAAGACATGATCGCGGTATCGGTGAAACCCGCGGCGTCCAGCGCCTGACGGATCGCTTTTACCTGGCCATCCATTGCGGCAGAAGGGGCGATAAAGTCGGCACCGGCATGCGCGGCGACCACCGCTTGCTTACCGAGGTTGATCAGCGTTTGGTCGTTATCGACGCCGTGATCGCACAGCACGCCGCAGTGGCCATGGCTGGTGTACTCGCAGAAGCAGGTGTCGGACATCACGATCATTTCCGGCACGGTGTCTTTGCAGATACGCGACATACGCGCCACCAGGCCGTTCTCATTCCATGCGTCGCTGCCGGTGGCATCGGTATGGTGTGAAATGCCGAAGGTCATCACGGAGCGGATGCCCGCTTTAGCAATACGTTCGATCTCATACGCCAAACGTTTTTCTGGAATACGCATCACGCCCGGCATGGCGTTAATCGGCACGTAGTCATCTACGCCTTCTTCGACGAAGATCGGCAGCGCCAGATCGTTCAGGCTCAGGTGAGATTCCTGGAACATTTCACGCATTGAGGCGCTTTTACGCAGCCTTCTTGGGCGCTGGATAAGGTTAAATTCAGACATGCTCTACAACTTATGCAGGTTAAAAAAGTGGCGATAGTTTACCCCTTTTCGTGGCTGCGGATGAAGGATTGTGTGCGGAAACGAAAACTCCCGCCGGGCGGCGGGAGTGGGGGAAGATTACTCGTTGATGTCCGGATGCTGCTGCACCAGGTTTTTTCGTTTCGCCTCAAGTTTGGCGATCTCGTCATCAATATCTTCGATTTTCTGCTCGATGTTGTCGTGATGCTCCTGCAGGATTTCACGCGCCTCTGCCATGTCGGAAGCCGCCGGTGTTGCGCCGCGCAGCGGCTTGTTGGCGGTCTCTTTCATGTAGATACCGGTGATTAAACCAATCACTGCCACGACCATCAGGTAGTAAGCCGGCATATACAGATTATTGGTGGCTTCCACCAGATAGGCGGTCAGCGTTGGCGTCAAACCGGCCACCAGTACCGAAATGTTAAACGCGCTCGCCAGCGCACTGTAGCGGATGTGCGTTGGGAACATTGCGGGCAGCGAAGAAGCCATCACACCGGTAAAGGCGTTGAGGATCACCGCCATCAGCAGCAGACCAGCAAAAATCAGGCCCAGCACGCCGCTATTGATCAACATAAAGGCCGGAATCGCGAAGATGAACAGCGCGATGCTGCCGATGATCACAAACGGACGACGACCGAAACGGTCACTCAGCATCCCCATTACCGGCTGCACAAACAGCATACCCATCATGATGGCGATGATAATCAGCACACCGTGATCTTCCGAGTAGTGCAGGTTATGCGACAGGTAGCTAGGCATGTAGGTCAGCAGCATGTAGTAGGTCACGTTGGTGGCGATCACCAGACCGATACAGGCCAGCAGGCTTTTCCAGTGTTTGGTCGCAATCTCTTTGAAAGAGACTTTCGGGCCGTCGCGCAGACCTTCGCGGTCACCCTGTTCCAGGTTATCAACGTGCTGCTGGAACGCCGGGGTTTCTTCCAGCGCATGACGCAGGTACAAGCCGATAATACCGAGCGGCAGCGCCAGGAAGAACGGCAGGCGCCAGCCCCATTCGAGGAACTTCTCTTCACCAATGATGGTGGAGATCAGGACGACGACACCCGCGCCCAGCACAAAGCCCGCGATGGAGCCGAAATCGAGCCAGCTACCCATAAAGCCGCGCTTACGGTCCGGCGAGTATTCCGCGACGAAGATCGATGCGCCGGTATATTCACCGCCGACCGAAAAGCCCTGGGCCATTTTCGCCAGCAGCAGCAGCACCGGTGCCCAAATGCCGATAGAGGCATAGGACGGTATCAGGCCGATACAGAAGGTACTGATCGACATGATGACAATGGTTATGGAAAGGATTTTTTGGCGACCGTATTTGTCACCCAACATACCGAAGAACAGGCCGCCCAGTGGACGAATCAGGAACGGTACCGAGAAGGTTGCCAGTGCGGCAATCATCTGAATACCTGGTGTGGCATCCGGGAAAAAGACTTTACCCAGTGCGTAAGCTACAAAGCCATAAACACCAAAATCAAACCACTCCATCGCGTTGCCCAGAGACGCGGCGGTAATAGCTTTACGTAAACGGGCGTCGTCGATAATCGTGACGTCATCCAGCCCAATAGGTTTTACACGCTTCCTACGTAGTTTCATGAGGTTACCCTGTATTGGAATTCGAAAAATCCTCAACGCTGCGGACTCAATTAAAGCGAACAGTCCGCGGCGTTGAGAAAATTAAAGCATAGCCGTGAAAAAGCGTTTTCCCCTGGCCTGCCGCAGCAATTATTAGGGAGGTAATGATTGCCAACCGCGACAGAGTATACCGATTTTGTGTGATATTTGTCATGTTTCCGCCATTAACTGTCTATTTTTTAGCTAATGCTGTGGTGTATCTGCTGAATAAACGCGCAAGTAAAGCCACCAAAACCGCCCAATGCGTACGGCTAAAAAAGATCATTAATAGAGGGATTAACTAGCGACTGGCGATCAAAGCAGTGAACGCAGCGGCGCGGCCGTCAACCATCCCTGAATATCTTCTACCGCCTGGGTAAAGTAGGTCTGGTAATTGCTGTCAGCTACATAGCCGAGATGCGGGGTTGCCAGCACGTTGGACAAGTGGCGCAAAGGATGATCCGCAGGGAGCGGTTCCTGTTCAAACACATCCAATCCCGCACCCGCCAGCTGACCCGACTGCAACGCACTGATCATCGCCTGTTGATCGACAATGCCGGCACGCGACGTGTTAATCAGCAGCGCGCCAGGCTTCATCTGCGCCAGCGCATCGGCATCAATCAGATGGCGCGAGCGATCGCTAAGCACCAGATGAATCGACACCACATCACTTTTAGTGAGCAGCGCCGTCAGCGACGGGATGGGTTCTGCACCACACTCGGCAGCGCGTTCCGCGGTTAAATTCTGGCTCCACGCACAAACGTGCATGCCAAATGCCTGCGCGACCCTGGCCATCTCGCCGCCAATTTTGCCAAGTCCGACCAAGCCCAGCGTTTTGCCCTGCAGGCTGATGCCTAAGGTGTGTTGCCACGCACCGTTACTGCGCAGCGTCTGATTCTCAGGCACGATATGGCGCGCCAGGCCGAGCAACAATCCCCAGCTGAGCTCCATGGGCGCGGCGCTGCTGCTGGCGGTACCGCACACGGCGATATAACGCTCGGCGCAGGCGTCTAAATCGATTGCGGCGTTACGCATGCCGGAAGTGACCACCAGTTTCAGATTGGGCAGGCGGCCAATCAGCTCGGCGCTCAGCGGCGTGCGCTCACGCATTATTACCAAAATATCTGCATGGGCGATGTGCTTAACCAAGTCATCCTGGTCGGCGTAATGTTCAGAAAGGGAAGTGGTGTAAACCAGTGGTTCAAGCGAGGCCCAATCGGCAAGCGTTAGGGCGACGTTCTGATAATCATCAAGAATGATGCAGTTCAGGCTCATGGTGTTCCTCAACAAGAAGCGGTTTGTGCCCTTGCTCGCTGAGCCAGGCACGCAGCTGGTCATTATCCATCGGACGGGCATAATAATAGCCCTGAATAAATATCACGCCACGCTGCTGCAGATACGCAAATTGCGTCGCGGTTTCTACACCCTCGCCAAGCACATCCAGTTCCAGCTTATGGCATAGGTTGATAATCGCATCCAGCACCGGCGTCTCAACGTCTAACCCCTCAATGGCATTGATAAAGCCGCGATCGATTTTCAAATAATCCAGCGGGAAGGTGAGCAGATAGGTCAATGAACAGTGGCCGGTACCGAAATCGTCGATCGCCACCTTCATACCCTGCGCCCGTAAATGACGCAGTTTGCGTGCCACCATTTCACCGTCTTCAATCAGGCTGCGTTCGGTCAGCTCCAGCGTAATGCATAGCTGTTTATGTTTGATGCGCGCCGCAAACTGCTCAATATCAGCGATAAAGTCTGGATGCTGCAAATGTTCAGCGGCCAGATTTAGCCCAATATGGAAGCCGGCATCCACCTGCCAGCTCTGAATATCTTCCGCCATCAGATCCAGCAGGTGCTGCGTCAACGGCACAATCATCCCTTCGGCTTCGGCGGCGCTGATAAAAATATCGGGGCGAATCATCTCACCGTTCGGCAGCTGCCAACGCAACAGCGCCTCCGCACCGGCACATGCCTGAAATTTATTGCTGTAAACCGGTTGATAATGCACCGAAAACTGGCGGCCACGAATGGCACGGCGAATCTCGTCACGCCATGAAATACGCCGACGCAGCCAGTTGGCCGTCAGGATCATCAGCAGAATCGAGAAAATTGCCGCCATGGGCAGGAAGATAAACAGCGCCTGGCGCCAGGCTTTAAGCAGCTCGGAAGCGGGCACCGTAACGTTGACGCTGATGGGATAGCGGCTGGATTCGGTCTGATAAGATTCGCTTTTCAGATACAACTCGGGGGACGTGTCGCTGGGCCCGCTGCCGATCACCGCGCCGCCGCTAAATTGCAGGCTCATTTGATAACCCCGCGATTCACCGATAGCGTGCATGAAATCCATCAAATACTGGCCGTCAATCACCGCCCAAAAACCGCTGGTATCAGGAAGCTGCCGCACAAAAACCACGGCGGGACGCGTGGGCACACCCACCGTGCCGCGCACCGAAACGCTCCACCAGGCTTTGCCGGTAATCGGCGGCGGCTGCATCATCATTTCGGCCAGCGTGCCGTGGGCCAGACCGAACGCGGATGAACAGCTGATGTCGTCGCCATTCAGCATGCCGATGGAGCGAAAATAGGGGTTGAGCGTACCGGCGCGCTGCAGCTTATCCTGAATCTGTGCGCAGGGCTGATTGTGGTACTGGCGCAGCTCGGTGATCATATCCCAGGCGTTGTCGCTCATCTTTTCAGCCTGCGTCAACAAGGTGTTGGCCGTTGAAATCTGCTGCTGACTGACCGTGTGGCGCGCTTCGATTGCGGTGCAAAGGATGCCGAGCACCAGCGGTAATAACCCGGCGCAGACAATTAATAGCCAGCCAAAATCGCGATGTCGTTTTTGCGGAAGCACCAGACATTCCTCGGTCGGTTAAAGCAGTTAAAAGCAGGCAAACAGCGGCGTCAGCAGCATACCACTTTCATCGGGCGCTGCATGTTAGCGATTTAAGAATTAACCGATCTGATACAGGTCAATGATCAATCCCGCTTTGCGTTTAATGATCATCTTTTGCCGCTGTTGGCATGTCCCAGCGGCAAAATCGCTATACCTCGATGTTAGGCAAGCATATTGACCTGAAAATGAGGAATGAAAATGTGCAGCGGTTATCGCGCCCGCGATCCCGGCCGGCCGTTGCCCAGCATAATCGCCAACCGGCTGCCGCCCGGCGTGGTTTCCATCAAAATTTTGGTCACGCTGGTGAGCGGCACCGACAGCAACATGCCCACCGGGCCCAGCAGCCAGCCCCAGAAAATCAACGACAGAAATACCACCAATGTCGACAGTCCCAGTCCACGCCCCATCAGTCGCGGCTCCAGCATATTGCCGAATACCATATGAATGGCGCTAAATAGCGCGGCCACCAGCATGGCGTCATAAATATTATTCAGCACCAGCGCCTGAATAAACGGCGGGATACCCGCGATGATGGGCCCAATATTAGGGATAAAATTAAGGATGAAGGCTACCACGCCCCAGAACAGCGCGAACTTCACGCCGAGCAGCAGCAGCGACAGCCAAACGGCGACGCCAGTTATCAAGCTCACCAGGGTTTTCAGCGCCAGGTAGTGCGTCACGCCTTTCAGCGCGCGGTGCAAACCGGCAATGCGGATCTGCGGATTGACCATCGCATTACGCATTTTGTACGGCAGATGGCGCACTTCAAACAGCATAAACACCACGGTAAGAATCAGCAGCAGCACGTTGGTCATTGCGCCGGAGAGCTGAGTGAGTAGCGTGGTGGCCATGTTCATAATGACGTTGGGGTCGAGACGCGCGGCAAGCGCATCGGTGGAAATATTGATGTGAAAACGCCCGGCGAAGTGCTGAACCACCGCGAGCTTCTGTTCGAGCAGGGTGCGGATTTGCGGGTAGGTATCACTGAAGTCGCTGGCTGAGCTGGCGAGCACCGCCACCAACAGCAGCAGCACGATGAAAATCACCGTGATCACCAGCGTAATCGCCAGGCTGCGCTTTACGCCGCGCCGCATCAGCATCGTCACCAGCGGGTTGAGCACAATCGCTAAAAAGCTGGCCAGCAAGAAGGGCACCAGAATGTCCGAGGCGGCGCGAATGCCCGCCAGAATAATCACCAGCATCGCCAGTTTTACCAGGATGTTCTGGCCAATTTTTTCCTGTAGCAGGTTGTTCATGCTCTCTCCTGAGACATTTTTTCTCAGGAAAGTGTAGCTGATGAAAAATAACTCTCTGTATTTTAAGACAAACAGAAAAAAGGTTTCCAGGTGCGCATGAATGCGCACCCTACGAAATCCGCACCGTTTCATTGTAGGGTCGCCATTTATGGCGACCGCTATCATCAGCGACGCTGACGCTGCATCAGCGCGGTGGCGGCAAGCATCAGACTGAGGCTGGCGAGCAGCGTCAGCGTGGCCATCGCCATCCCTTGCCCGACCGAACCCTGCTCGAACTGACGCCAGATAAAGATCGCCACGGTTTGCGTGCCCGCCGGTGCCAGCAGCAGTGAGGTCACCAACTCGCGTGATGCTACGGCAAACACCATCATCATTGCCGCCAGCAGGCTGGGTGCCACCAGCGGTAATACGATCAGACGCAGCGCCTGCAGGCGTGATGCACCATGAACGCGGGCGGCAGGTTCCAGCGTCGGTGCCAGCTGGCGCAATGCGCTACTGACATAACGCACCGGCCACGGCAGCAGCAAACAGCTGTACGAAAGTAACAGAATCCCAAGGGTGTTATAGGGCGAAACCGGCCAAAACCCGCGATTCCACAGCAGAATCAATCCTACGCCGACCACCACGCCCGGCATTGCCGCAGGCAGCAGCGCCAGGCCATCCATCATGGCGAGCAGGCGAGTTTTGCCTTCCGATACGCGCCAGGCGATAAGAAAACCGATCGCGCCGGTCAACAATGCCGCTCCGAGCGCCAGTCCGATGCTGGTGGAGAAGGCTGCCAGCGCATCGCCCTGTTGGCTAAACAGCGCGCCAAAGTGACGCAGCGTCAGGTTATTGAGCTGTAATCCGCCGGAGAGAGTATTTAGCAGGCCGCTCAACGCCATAGCACCCAGCGGCAGCACCACCGCCAGCAGCAGCGTGAGCACAAACGGCAGCAGCAGCACTATCTGCCAGCGACCGGCATGCGCCAGCTCTTGGGTAACCGGCTTGCCGCTCACCGCCGTCACATCGCTACTGCCGGTGAGTTTGCGTTGTAGCAACCACGCTGCGAGCGCCACCACACTTAGCATCAGCGACAATAACGCTGCGCCGGGCAGATCGATCGGCCAGTCGGCAAGTTTGGTTTCAATCCCCACGGTCATCAGCGTCAGCTTTGCCTGCGCGCCGAGTGCCGCGGGCACGCCGTACTCTTCAATCGCCAGCGTAAACGCCAGCAGTACGCCGCCCGCCAGCGCCGGTAAGGTAAGCGGCAAGGTGATGTGCCAGAAACCGCGCCATGCCGATGCGCCATGCACGCGCGCCACCCAGGCGAGACGCTGTCCGCTGGCCATCAGCGAGCGTGACACCGCGAAATAGACCACCGGGAAGATGTTTAGCGTCATCACCAGAACCATGCCGCTGCTGCTAAACAGCAGGCTGGCGAAATTGATGCCGGTGAGTTGTTCGATATAGCCGTTGCGTTGCAGCGCCAGCGTCCATGACAGCGCCGCGATATAGGGCGGCGTGAGAAAGGGGATCAGAAACAGCAGATCCCACAGCGCCGCGCCCGGCAGACGGAACAGGCCGCGCACTGCGCCGAGCGGCAAACCCAGCAGCAAGCTGCACAGCGCTACGCCGCCGCCGATTTTCAGCGTGCCCAGCCACATGGATAACAGCTGTGGATCGTTCAGCAGTGTCGGTAACGTGCTGAAGGCGTCACGCCAGCTGCCTGCGCTGAAGTGTGGAAACAGCGCCTGCAGCACGATAAACAGCAGCGGCAGCGCCACCAACAGCAGCAACGCCAGCAGAATCAATCCGTTCAGGGCACGCGACATCGCTTACTGCCCGAACAGCGCGCCGAAGCGCTTCAGTACCGCCGCGCGCTCGCTGCTGCCGTTCTGCTGGGTGGGTAACAGCTTAATTTCGGTAAACAGCGGGCGCTGCGCTTTGATATCGGTGCGTGCCGGCATCAGCCAGGCTTTCGCTACCTGCTCCTGACCTGCATCTGAAAGGACGTAATCAATAAAGGCTTTGGCATCATTGGCGTGCTGGCTGCTTTTCAGGATCATCATCGGACGCGGCGCCACCACGGTGCCATTTTCCGGGAAGATCACTTTCACGCTCTCGCCCTGCGCAATGTTGTTATAGGTGACGTAATCGACCGCGCCAAACACCGCCGCCCTGGCGCCTTGCAGCACCGGCGTGACCGCCTGCGCGTTCGGGCCGCTCATTATCATGCCGTTGGCTTTCAGCTGGTCAAACAGCTGCCAGGCTTTTTCGCCTTCGCTGTTTTGCAGGCCAATCAGCAGATCGAGTGATGCGCCCGAGAGAGCCGGATCCGGCGTGGTGACTTTATCTTTAAAGGCGGGGGCGGTGAGATCCTGCCAGGTCTTCGGCTCTGGCGTATTGCTTTGCGTATTCCACACGATGCCCAGCGCGGAAATACCCTGCGCCACGTAATCAGCGGTTTTGAACTGCTCTGGCACCTTCGCCGCGTTGGCGCTGTTAAACGGCAGCAACCAGCCACGCTGCTGCAGATCTTCTGCGGTATCCCACGAAGCCGAGATCAGCACGTCGGCCTGCGGATTGGCCTGTTCAGCCTCCAGACGTGCCATCACTTTGCCGGTCGTGGCCTGGAAAATATTCACTTTAATACCGGTCTGTTTTTCAAATCCGGCGGCGAGACTTTTCGACAGCGAACCCGGACCGGCGGTATACACCGTCAGCGCCTGGGCATCGTTGATCATCATAGCGGAAGTCAACATCATCGCGCTGATGGCTCCTTTCTGGCTGATGGCTCGTTTAACTGATTTGAGAGATGGCATTGCGGTCCCCTGAGAGGTGAGTAACGGAAACAATCTGGCCCTGCGCCAGGTGAATGATGCGATCTGCCAGCGTGTTGGCTTCCTCGCGGTCGTGCGTAACGTAAACAGCGGTGATGCCCGCGGCGCGCAGCAAATCCGCCATGGTATGAACCAGGGTTTCGCGCAGGTCGCGGTCAAGGTTGGACAGCGGTTCGTCGAACAGCAAAATCGCCGGTTTCGCCACCAACGCGCGCGCCAGCGCCACGCGCTGCTGCTGGCCGCCGGAGAGCAGCGCCGGTTTACGATCGCCAAAATCAGCCAGACCAACCTGCGCCAGGGCGGCATCGGCCTGTTCACGAGCGGCAGCTTTGCTGATGCCGCGCATGCGCAGCGGGAAGGCAACGTTTTGTGCCACCGACATATGCGGCCACAGCGCGTAATCCTGGAACACCATGCCGAGGTTGCGCTTCTCTGGCGCATCGCAGTGATGTGCCGATGCGACGCAGCGTGCGCCAATCCACAGCTCGCCTTCTGTCGGTTGCAGCAAGCCCGCCAGCAGTTTTAGCAGCGTGCTTTTGCCACAGCCGCTTGGGCCGAGCAGCGCAAGGATTTCGCCGGCGGGAATGGTCAGAGAGAGATCGTGCAGAATAGTCAGGTTACCCACTGACCATCTGAGATTTTTCAGTTCAATAGGCAGCGCGGCATGCGTCATCGGCCACCTCCCTTGCGAGAGTGGGCGTCAGGCACGCGCGCCTGCGTAGAAATCAGGAGCGTCATCAGATTTTCATCCTCTTTGGGATTTGATGACGGCGAGTCTACGAGGGCGATATGACGAAATGATGACCATAAACCTGGGCATTCCACTGATGCGCAGCGCGGCAAAAGGCGTATAGTTATCCTTCTGTTATAAAAATTCCGTCACCCACGAGCGCAATTACTCATGCCTGACCTGCCCGCCGCCGCACCTGAACACGGCCGTTTTCGCCTTAACTTACTGATTCTCTCCATCGTGAAGTTCAACTTTGCCAGCTATCTCACCATCGGTTTGCCGCTGGCGGTGCTGCCGGGTTTTGTCCATGATGGGTTGGGTTATAACGCCTTTTGGGCGGGATTAGTGATTAGCCTGCAATACATCGCCACGCTGCTGAGTCGCCCACACGCCGGGCGCTATGCCGATGTGTGGGGACCGAAAAAGGTGGTGGTGATTGGGCTGGTGGGCTGCTTGCTGAGCGGTATCTGTATTCTTTTATCGGCGCTGAGCGATGGGCAGGGCGTGCTGAGTCTGGTGTTGCTGTGCCTCGGCCGCGTGATTTTAGGCGTGGGTCAAAGTTTTTCTGGTACCGGAACTTCGCTGTGGGGCGTGGCGCGCGTCGGCTCGCTGCATATCGGCCGGGTGATTTCCTGGAACGGTATCGTCACTTATGGGGCGATGGCGATTGGTGCGCCGCTCGGCGTCGTGATCTTCCGTAGCGGCGGTTTACTGCTGCTCTCCAGCATCATCATCGCTATTTGTCTGTTAGCCATTGCGCTGGCATTGCCGCGAGCAGCGGTGAAAGGCAGCAAAGCCAAGCCGCTGCCGTTTCGTGATGTGCTGAGCAAGGTGTACGGTTTTGGTCTGATTCTGGCGATGGGCTCTGCCGGATTCGGCGTTATCGCCACTTTTATCACGCTGTTTTATCAGGATAAAGGCTGGGGCGGGGCGGCTTTCGCGCTGACCATGTTCAGTGCCGCGTTCGTCGGTACGCGCCTGCTGTTTCCCAACGCCATCAATAAACTGGGCGGGCTGCGCGTGGCGAGTATCTGCTTTGCGGTGGAGGCGATTGGCCTGTTTCTGGTGGCCGGTTCGTTTGATCCGTGGATGGCGAAGACGGGGGCATTCCTTACTGGCGCCGGTTTTTCTCTGGTGTTCCCGGCAATTGGCGTGGTGGCGGTGAAAGTGGTACCGCAGCAGAATCAGGGCAGCGCGCTCGCCACCTATACCGCGTTTATGGATTTGTCCCTCGGCATCACCGGCCCGATTGCCGGTTTCATCATGAGCTATGCCGGCGTGTCGTTGGTCTATTTTCTTACCGCGCTGCTGGTGTGTTTAGCGCTGTTTTGCACGCTGCGCATGATCAAAAGAATGCCGGAAACCGCCGCAGCAGAGATCAAAGAGAATGCGTAGTTGGCGGTCGCCATAAATGACGACCCTACAAAACCCGTAGGGTGCGCATTCATGCGCACCGGGACTTTCAGATGTATGTGGGATAAAAAAAGGGCCTCCGACCGAGGCCAACACTAGCAAAAGTGTCTAAGAGACACAGATAAGGGTTCGTTTAGGCTTGCAGCAATTCGATGCTGTGGCGTATCTGGCGTTCAATCTCTGCGGTGTCCCACTTCTCCAGCGTCGATGAAAACGGCTCAAACGCGTAGAGTCCTTTGTAGCCAAGTATCTCCAGACGTTTTACCTGCGCCACGCTGTTCAGCACATCACGGTCGCTGAGCATAATGCGCTCTTCATCGGTTAACTGCGCGGTCGGTCGGGTATCTTCCACGCCAGACAAGTGCACAAGGCCAATATGGTTAACATTGATCTCCTGCGGGAACTCATTCTCCGCGTTTTCATACAGGTGATGATGGAAGGTATCGAGCAGCACCTTAAACGGGACTTTGGCTTGCTGAATCAACGTCTGTACTTGCACCGCTGAACGCAGCGAACTCACCGGGAAGCCCAGCGGTTCCACTAATCCCTGAATGCCGTATTTTTCAAAGCGCGGTGCGAGCACCTGCAGCGCTTCAAGCGTCTGCTGCGGCGATATCTCAATCCCTTCATTCAGCGGACACATCACCAGCGCTTTTGCGCCAATAGCTTGCGCTTCCTGAAGTAGCGCTTCGGCTTTTGCCAGCAGCGCATCATCGGCACGGTTAAACGGGTAGAGCGCATTAATCGTGACGATCTCAATCTGATACTTATCCGCCAGCGCCCGCAGCGCTGCCGCGCTAAGATCATCGGTCACCTTACCGCTCGGCATGTCATTACGTAGCTCAACCTTATTCAATCCTAAACGCTGTACCAGCTGAAAGAAGGCTTCCAGCGAAAGCGTGGGGGCAATTTTACGGTTAATACAGAAACGGGTTGGATCGATGGCCATTTGCGGCTCCTGTAGGGTGATGCAGATAATATGCAGCAAAGAAAACATTTATTTCATTATTATTGAATTATGAAATATCAGATATTGGATCTGTCTCGCAAAAATTTCATATTTCGTTTCGCGTTGTATGTTGTGACTGGATTTGTGGCACAAATTCTGTCCACTCAGCGGCTTAGTGTGCCGCGTTTTCAGCCGCGGAAAAATGCCGGTACGTCAGCGCTGCAGGCTGGTTTACAGCCGCTTGAAAACCGCCAGCGAAAAAATGCGATCCATGCCGCTAAAAGGAAATTTTCCAAAAAGAAGTATTTGAAAAATTTATTTCATTGCTATAGCTTCATAGCACGCTTTAAGTATTGCCTGCTCACGCAGCGTTGCGGTTTGAACCGGCTGTCTGCAGGGAACTTCACATCTAAGAGGCAACGACATGACTATCGTAGGAAACTTTATCGGCGGAAAAATTACCCATAGCGCCAGCAATGAAACCATTCCCGTGTACGATCCGGCGACCGGCAAAGTGGTGCGCGAACTGACGCAGAGCACCGCTGCGGAAGTGGAAAAAGCGATTGAAGTCGCCCATGCTGCATTCCCGGAATGGTCGAAAACCGCGCCGCTGCGTCGTGCCCGTGTGATGTTCAACTTCAAAGCCCTGATGGAAAAACACCGCGATGAGCTGGCGGCACTGATTGTTTCTGAGCACGGTAAAGTGTGGTCAGATGCGCTGGGTGAGTTGACGCGTGGTATTGAAGTGATCGAGTTTGCCTGCGGTATTCCGCATCTGATTAAAGGTGAAAACTCACCCAGCGTGGGCACCGGCGTTGATAGCTACTCGCTGATGCAACCCGTGGGCGTGGTGGCGGGTATCACGCCATTCAACTTCCCGGCGATGGTGCCACTGTGGATGTTCCCCATCGCGCTGGCGTGCGGCAACACCTTCATCCTCAAGCCACCGGCGCTGGATCCCTCGGCCTCGGTGCGTATGGCCGAACTGCTGAAAGAAGCGGGCCTGCCTGATGGTGTGTTCAACGTGGTGCACTCGTCTAACGAAGATGCCGAGCAGTTGTATAAAGACCCGCGCATCGCGGCAGTCAGCTTCGTCGGTTCTTCCGGCGTGGCTGAGCATATCTACAAAACCGCCAGCGCCCACGGTAAACGTGTTCAGGCATTCGGCGCGGCAAAAAACCACGCTATCGTGATGCCAGATGCCGATCTTGATGCCACCGTGAACGCCATTATGGGCGGCGCGTTTGGCTCTGCTGGTGAACGCTGCATGGCGCTGCCGGTGGTGGTGGCGGTGGGCGACGATACGGCTGACAAACTGATTGCACGCCTGACGCCGCTGATTAAAGCGCTGCGCATCGGCCCGGGAATTCAGAAAGGTGCCGAAGAGAATGAAATGGGGCCGGTGGTTTCTGCCGCGCACCAGAAGAAAGTGCTGGGCTATATCGATAAAGGCGAGCAGGAAGGCGCGAAGCTGGTGGTTGATGGTCGCGGTGTTGAGGTAGCAGGTCACGCTGAAGGTTACTACGTGGGCGGCACCCTGTTTGATAACGTGACTTCAGACATGACCATCTGGCGCGAAGAGATCTTCGGGCCGGTATTAAGCATCATGCGTTCTACAGATTTCGATAGCGCGCTGCAGCTGGTTAACAGCCATGAGTTTGGCAACGGTAGCGCCATCTTTACCAGCAACGGTCACACCGCGCGCGAATTCGTACAGAACGTGGAAGCGGGCATGGTGGGCGTTAACGTACCGGTTCCGGTACCGATGGCGTTCCACAGCTTCGGCGGCTGGAAGCGTTCGGTGTTTGGTGCGCTGAACGTGCATGGTCCAGACGGCGTGCGTTTCTACACGCGCATGAAAACCGCCACCGTGCGTTGGCCGAGCGGCCAGCAAACCGTCTCTGAGTTCAGCATGCCGACGCTGGGCTAATCTCGCTCAACCAGGAGGAACAGGATGTCTCTGATTTCGAAAGCGCAAAAACCCGACAGCAACGGTCGTATTCAGCATGTCACGCCTGAGAGCGCGGGCTGGGAATACGTAGGCTTTGATGCCTACCTGCTGAAAAAAGGGCAGCGCCTGACGCTGAGCAGCGGTGATAAAGAGCTGTGTCTGGTGCTGGTGGCGGGCTTTGCATCGGTAAAAACCCGCCATGCGGAGTTCCCACATCTCGGTAAGCGTCTGTCGCCGTTTGAGCGCATTCCGCCGTACTCGGTGTATGTGCCGCATAACGATGAAGTGGAAGTGTATGCGGACAGCGATCTGGAGCTGGCGGTGTGTAATGCACCAGGCGGCGGTAATCTGCCGGCGCGCCTGATTGCCCCGGAAGATGTGGGTGTTGAGCAGCGTGGTAAAGGCCGCAACCAGCGTCTGGTGCACAACATTTTGCCGGATAACAAAGAAGCCGACAGCCTGCTGGTGGTGGAAGTGTATACCGACGAAGGCGCGACCAGTTCGTACCCTAGCCACAAGCACGACCAGAAAAATAGCCCTGACGAAACCTATCTGGAAGAAACCTATTATCACCGTTTCGATCCTGAGCCAGGTTTCGCCATGCAGCGTGTTTATACCGACGACCGTTCGCTCGACGAGTGCATGGCGCCGTATAACCGTGATGTGGTGACGGTGCCGCGCGGCTATCATCCGGTGGCGACCATTGCCGGTTACGATAATTACTATCTCAACGTGATGGCGGGGCCAAAACGGTTGTGGAAATTTACCTGGGAGAAAGATCATGCCTGGGTGAATAGCGATAAGTATCCGCGTTCGTAGGGAGCGCATTTATGCGCACCAACGTTAAAAGGGCAGCCACATGGCTGCCCTTTTTGTTGGCTGGTCGCCATCAATGGCGACCCTACGAAGAGATTATTCGTTAATAACGTTGTTATTCAGCGCTAACGATACGGCGAGCGTCTGCGCCAGACACAGCGATGCCACCTGTGAACGGAAGCCATCCACCTGCGCCTCACGCACCACAAAGCACACATCGCTGAAGGCGGCCAGCGGGCTGACCTGGCTGTCGGTGATGGCGATCAGATGCGCGCCACGCTTGGCACCCAGCTCAACCAACTCCACCGCTTCACGCGCGTAAGGCGAATAGCTGATGGCAATCACCACGTCTTTGGGATTCACCATACTGAGCTGCTCGGTAAACATGCCGCCAAGGCCATCGATCAGGAACGCACGACGCTCCAGATGGCGCAGCGCGTACACCAGATAAGAAGCCACGCTGAACGAGCGGCGCAGGCCGATAATGTAGATGTTCTCCGCTTCATCGAGCATTTTCACCGCGCGGTTGAGCTGGTCCGGATTCACCTGCATCGCCAGCTGTTGCAGCGCCTGACTGTTCACCATGGTAAAGACGTTGAGAATTTCAGCCGGGCTCTCGGGTGAGCTGGCGCTGTCGTCGGTGGCGGTTTGGCGGAACAGACGTGCACGCTCGGTATAGTTAACCGTTTCTTCCATCAGATGCTGGCGGAAAACCTGTTTCATTTCGTTGAAGCCGCTGAAGCCAAAAGCATTGGCAAAGCGGATCAGCGTGGAGGGGGGCACATCAGCATGCTGCGCAATGGAGGCAACGGTATCAAACGCAATGCTGTTGCTGTTATCAAGGATATAACGAGCCACCTGCTTCAGGCGTTTACTCAGCGTCTCATAGCGACGACGGATATCGTCCTGTAACAGGGTAAGTTGTGTTGGATTATTGGTCATTACTTCGGCCCGCTAAAAAAGAAAAATATGGCTGGATAATGAGCGCTATAGTACCAGATGGATGGAAAATTTCATTCGTTTGACATCTACGTGACGCTTATTTCATCGGTTTATGAAATGCCTCACAGAATGTGCATGTTTTCCCCTCACCCTAACCCTCTCCCGCAAGCGGGCGAGGGAACCTATCGAGTGAAAGTTGAGGAATGCATTCGGTCCGCAAAATCGCAGAGGACAGTTCCTTCTCCCGCCAGCGGGAGAAGGTTAGGATGAGGGCCAACGCGCACAATGTAAAAAAAGCGGCCATCGGCCGCTTCTCTGATGCTAATTCAACAGTTTAACCGCGCACCGCGCGCCAGTAGCCGATCAGGCGCAGATAATTGCCTTTCACGGTTTCGATCAGCGCCTTGTCGTCCAGTTCGCCCTGCAGCCACTGGCGTGACGGCTGGCCGAAGATAGTGCGACCTACCGCAAAACCTTTCACCCATGGCGCTTGCGCCGCCGCCGCAAAACCGGCTTTCAGCGTCTCTTCTGGTGCATCCAGACCCAGTAGCAGAATGCCGCGGCAGTGCGGATCGTTTTGCTCGATCAAGCCGCTGATGGACTGCCAGCTCTCCGCGGACAGCGGCGGCAGTTTCCACCAGTCCGGCTGAATACCCAGGCTGTAGAAGTGGCTCAGCATATCGTAATAGTAAGACTCTTTCCGGTCCGGATTACTTTCCGGCAGAATCACTTCCAGCAGCAGTTCGTGACCGCTTTTATTGCAGCCTTTCCACACATCCAGCACCAGATCATCCTGCTCTTTACGCAGTTCCGCGCTGTCATGCGGATGGTAGAACACCAGGCATTTCACTACGTGTTCGGCCGGCCAGTCGACCAGCTGCGAACCAATATTGCCGTGCTCGAGGCGCAGCGGGCGGGAACTTGGCAGCTCGATGGGGCGACCAATCCACCAGTTTTTACCGGTAATCGCGTTCAGCGCTTTCTGGCCATAGGTGGTATCCGCGAGGATGCCGCTTTTCTGATGCAAACCTGCCTCATTTGCCGCTTCTTCAGCGGCGTGCAGCAGCAGCAGTTTCAGCTGTGGAATGCGCTCTTCGCTGACGCCCGCTTCGCGCGCCATATCGGCCAGCTGCTTGCGGTGGTCAAAGGCGAACACATTCAGCTCGGGCCACTGCTGCTTACGTGTCGTCACGCGGTGTAAATGATTCAGGCGTGGATCGAGATCCGGGCGCTTCACGTCGTTATCGCGGCGAAGGAAATCATCCAGCTCTTCTTTGGTTGGCATCGCTGGCGCGCAGCCGTGGCGGGAAACCACCAGTGCCCCACAGGCGTTTGCGTAACGGCACGCCTGCTCCCAGCTTTCGTCGTTTAGCCAGCCGCGCAGCAGGCCAGACATAAAGGCATCGCCCGCGCCAAGTACATTCAGCACTTCCACGCGCACGCCGCTCTGTAATGTGGTCTGTTCCCAGCTATCTGGGATCTCGCCCTCAAATACCACGCAGCCCAGCGGGCCACGTTTGCACACCAGCGTTGCCTGGCTCGATTTACGCACGTTTTTCAGCGCGGTCAAGGTATCGGTGCTGCCACCGGCAATATGAAACTCTTCTTCCGTTCCCACCACCAAATCGAAATAGTGCAGGACTTCCTGCAACTGTTGCGTTACTTCGCCCGATTCAATGAAACGCGTTTCACCGTCGCCGAGTGAGGTCAGGCCCCACAGGACCGGGCGATAATCGATATCCAGTGCGGTACGCAGCCCGTTACGTCGGGCGATATCCAGCGCCTTCAATACTGCGGCACGGGTTTGCGGGTGTGACAAGTGCGTGCCGGTAACGGCGACCGCACGTGAGGAGGTGATAAACTCTTCTTTAATATCTTCCGGCACCAGGCCCATATCGGCGCAGTTATCACGGTAGAAAATTAGCGGGAAGGTCTCTTCATCTTTAATCCCAAGAATCACCAGACCCGTCAGGCGATGCTTGTCCGTGATCAAACCGTCGGTGTTGCAGCCTGCCCGCTGCAGCTCTTCACGTAAAAAGCGGCCATTATGCTCGTCACCTACGCGCGCCAGCATGGCAGACTTCAGGCCCTGAATAGCCGTGCCGTAGGCCACGTTGCCAGAAGATCCACCCAGATATTTATTGAAGCTGGTCATATCTTCCAGACGTGATCCAATTTGCTGACCGTAGAGGTCGACGGCGATGCGTCCAATACAAATCACATCAAGCCGCTTCTGTTGTGTACTCATACCTATTGTTTCCTTCTGTGATAAGCAGACACTGCGGGCGCTGCCGCCCATCATCGAGCGCTTTGCTTCCGGGTTCTCAAGGTGCCTGATTGGCTTTTACGCAGTATGAGGAATAAAAATTCCAAACACAATATGAAATGAAACGTCCGTCGCGATTTTGTGAGCCAGGTAAAACTCTGACAAAGGTGTAATACAGCAGGTGTTAAGCGCTGAATTCCAGCGATACTCGGGCTTGTGAGCCAGGTCTCAGGAAAAGAGCGATAAATCAAGGAAGCTACTGAAGTGAAATGAAATTTCGTTATGGCCGTTAAATAACCTTTTACCGTTCCACTTTCCTCCCTTTGCTCGCCCTGAAAGCGTTCGTTTCATCGCTGAATTTGATCTCTATCGCAAAATGAAATGTTTCTTCTGTAATCGTATTTAATGAAAAAAATATTTGTTTATAATCGCCACACGTTTCACTTAATCCGCGGGCGCCGTAAGCGGCAGTTGTTACCCGAACCGCGATGTACCTCACCACAGGTACCAGCATGTAAAGGAAGAAGCATATGGGCACAATCAGACTCACCACGGCACAGGCGCTGGTAAAATTTCTGGATAACCAGTACCTGAACGTTGACGGCGTGGAAACCAAATTCGTGAAAGGCATTTTTGCCATTTTCGGTCACGGTAACGTGCTGGGATTGGGCCAGGCGCTGGAGCAGGATAGCGGCGATCTGGTGGTGCATCAGGGCCGTAATGAGCAGGGCATGGCGCACGCGGCGATTGGGTTTGCCAAACAGTCGCTGCGTCGTCAGATTATTGCCTGTACTTCTTCCGTTGGACCAGGTGCTGCCAACATGATCACCGCCGCCGCCACGGCCACGGCCAACCGCATTCCTTTACTGCTGCTGCCGGGCGATGTGTTTGCTACGCGCCAACCCGATCCGGTATTGCAGCAGATCGAACAGAGCCACGATCTCAGCATCAGCACCAACGACGCGTTTCGCGCGGTGAGCAAATACTGGGACCGCGTAAGCCGCCCAGAGCAGCTGATGACCGCGTGCATTAATGCCCTGCGCGTACTGACCGATCCAGCCGAAACCGGCGCGGTAACCCTCGCGCTGCCGCAGGACGTACAGGCTGAAGCCTGGGATTTCCCGGAATACTTCTTCCAGAAGCGGGTGCATCGTCTGGATCGCCGTTTGCCCACGGCTGCACAGTTGGGCGATGCGTTGGCGCTGATTGCGCGTAAACACAAGCCGCTGATCGTTGTCGGTGGCGGTTTGAAATACTCCGACGCCGGTGATGCGCTGCTGAAATTCGCCGAGCGCTTCAACATTCCTTTTGCCGAAACCCAGGCCGGTAAAGGCACCATCGTTTCCGATCATCCGTTGAATGTGGGCGGCGTGGGTGAAACCGGCTGTCTGGCAGCGAATCTGCTGGCGAAAGAGGCCGATCTGGTGATTGGCATCGGTACGCGTTACACCGATTTCACCACCGCCTCAAAATGGATTTTCCAGAATCCGGACGTCAGCTATCTGAATCTTAATGTCAGCAACTTTGATAGCTACAAGCTGGATGCGGTACAGCTGCTGGCGGATGCGCGTGAAGGTTTAACGGCGCTGGAAAGCGGGCTGAAAGGGTTTGAAAATCATTGGGGCGACCAGATTGAACTGTCGCAAAGTAAACTGCTGAAAGAGACGCAGCGCGTTTATGCCGCGACCTATAACAGCGACGATTTCATTCCTGAAATCGCCGATCACGCCGATCGTGAAGCGTTGTTTGCTGAGTTCGAACGCCTGACGCAATCGGTGCTGACGCAGAGCAGCGTGCTGGGCACCTTAAACGAGCAGCTCCCAAAGGATGCGGTGATTGTGGCTGCAGCGGGCAGTCTGCCGGGCGATCTGCAACGCGTGTGGCGCACCAAAGATTACAACTCGTACCACGTTGAGTACGGCTACTCCTGCATGGGCTATGAAGTGAACGCCGCGCTGGGCGTGAAGCTGGCGCAGCCGCAGCGTGAAGTTTACGTCATGGTCGGCGACGGTTCGTTCATGATGCTGCACTCCGAGCTGGTCACCTCGATTCAGGAAGGGGCCAAAATCAACGTCGTGCTGCTGGATAACATGACCAACGGTTGTATTAACAACCTGCAGATGGAGCACGGCATGGACAGCTTCACCACCGAGTTCCGCTTCCGTAATCCGGAAGGCGGCAAGCTGGATGGCGGCTTTGTGCCGGTGGACTTTGCGGCGATTGCCGGCGGTTACGGCTGCAAAACCTATCGCATCACCACGCTGGAGCAGCTGGAAGCGGCGCTGATTGATGCGCAGAAGCAGACGGTTTCAACGCTGTTCGACATCAAAGTGCTGCCAAAAACCATGGTGCACAAGTACTTCAGCTGGTGGCATGTGGGCGTGGCGCAAACCTCAACCTCGACCCGCACGCAGGAAGTGGCCGACAACCTTAACGTGCATATCGAACAGGCGCGTAAGTACTAAATCCTCTTTAAGGCCGGGGTTCTCCGGCCTTGTTTCTCTTAATGTATCCGAACGAACTCTACAGGTGTAATTATGACGCTAAAACTCGGTGTAATTGGTACCGGTGCAATTGGTCAGGAACACATTCGTCGCTGCAATAACGTCTTGCAGGGTGCGAAAGTGGTGGCGGTTTCTGATATCAACGTGGAAGGTGCGCGTGCGGCGCTGCAACGTCTGAATATCGAAGCCGAGGTGTATCAGGATGGCCATCAGGTGATCAACTCGCCCGAAGTTGATGCCGTGCTGGTGACTTCCTGGGATCCGACCCACGAAGAGTTCACGCTGGCCGCCATTGCTGCGGGCAAACCGGTGTTCTGTGAGAAGCCGCTGGCGCTGAGCGCGGAAGGCTGCCGTCGCATTGTCGATGCGGAGATCAAACACGGTAAACGTCTGGTGCAGGTGGGCTTTATGCGCCCGTACGATTCCGGCTATCGCGCGCTGAAAAAAGTGATTACCGACGGTGAAATCGGTGAACCGTTAATGTTGCACTGCGCGCACCGCAACCAGAGCGTTGGCGAGAATTACACCACCGACATGGCGATTACTAACACGCTGATTCACGAGCTGGATGTGCTGCGCTGGCTGACGGAAGACGATTACAAAACCGTGCAGGTGGTGTTCCCGCGTACCACGTCGAAATCCCACGCCAAACTGAAAGATCCGCAAATCGTGCTGTTCGAAACGCAGAAAGGCATCCGCATTGATGTCGAGATTTTCGTCAACTGTGCATACGGCTACGACATCCAATGTGAAGTGGTGGGTGAAGAGGGCATCGCTAAGCTGCCTGAGCCTTCGGCGATTCAAACGCGCAAAAACGCGCGCCTCGGTACACCCTTGCTGACGGATTGGAAAGATCGCTTCATCGATGCCTACGACGTTGAGCTGCAGGCGTTCATTAATGACGTGAAGAGTGGCGAGCTGACCGGTCCTTCGGCCTGGGATGGCTTTGCTGCCTCCGTGGCCGCCGATGCCTGCCAGAAAGCGCAGAACAGCGGTGCGATTGAGCCGGTTACCATGCCGCCACGTCCGGATTTCTACGCTAAATAACTGAGCCGTTTGCGCATAATCTCCGGCGGCTAAGGGCCGCCTCTGAGTGGATCAGGGAACTGAAGATGAACCAAGACAACGTAAAACTGGCGATTGCGCCAATCGGTTGGACCAACGACGATATGCCGGAGCTGGGCAGTGAAAACACCTTCCAGCAAACCGTCAGTGAAATGGCGCTGGCAGGCTTTACCGGTAGCGAAGTGGGCAGCAAATACCCGCGCGATCCGGCGATCCTTAAGCCAATGCTGGATATCCGTGGTATTCAGATTTGTAACGCGTGGTTCAGCACTTTCTTTGCCAACGGCGACAAAGCAAAAACCATCGACGAATTCACCAATCACATGAATTTTCTGTATGAGATGGGCGCGCGCGTGATTGGCTGCTCTGAGCAGAGCAAAAGTATTCAGGGCACCACGCTCGCCGTGCTGGAGCAGAAGCCGATTTTCACCGATGAAGAGTGGCGATTGACGGCGGAAGGCTACAACGAGTTGGCCGAGATCGCCGCGCAGAAAGGTATGCGCTTAACGCTGCACCATCACATGGGCACCGGTATCCAGACCCCCGCCGAAATCGATCGCTTTATGGAATCGACGAATGAGAATGTCGGCCTGCTGTATGACACCGGCCACATCTACTATTCCGAAGGTTCACAGCAGGCGATGCTGGACGTGCTGACCAAATATCTGCCGCGTATTTTCCACGTGCATCTTAAAGACGTGCGCGACAGCGTGGTTGCGGAAGTGCGCGAAAAATCGTTGTCGTTCCTCGATGGCGTGAAGAAGGGTACCTTTACCGTGCCGGGCGACGGTGTGATTGATTTCAAGCCGGTGTTCAAAATCCTCGATGATTACGGCTATAAAGGCTGGATGGTGGTGGAAGCTGAACAGGATCCGGCGCTGGCTAACCCGTTCGAATATGCGGTGAAAGCGCGTAAATATATTCGTGAGAATGCGGGGCTTTAAGTTTAACGACGCGCAATAAATTGCGCCGCTACAGCAATGTGCATGCATTTGTAGCGGCGCGATTTATCGCGCTGAATGGCATAAAAAAAAGCCGTGATCCTCTGCAGGATAACGGCCTTTTATTTGGCTCGGATTATGACGCCAACGACAGCGCCGGTTTCTGCGCGTTGACCGCCAGCCATTCGCGAATACGCGCCTGTTCCGCTTCGCTCAGCCACATACCTTGTTTGGTACGACGCCAAATTGCATCATCCAGCTCGCGCACCCACTCGTTTTTCACCAGATATCGCAGCTCGGCTTCGTAGAACTCATGCCCAAAGTTCTCACCCAAATCATCAATGCTCTTCGCGCCTTCCAGCAGCACTTCGGTACGGCTGCCGTAAGTGCGGGCAAAGTGACGCGCCATGCCTTCGCTGATAAACGGATAGCGACGACGCAGGCCCGCGGCGTAATCTTCACGCGTACCGGAGAAATCACCACCCGGCAATACCGCGCTTTTGGTCCAGGCCGGGCCAATATTCGGGTAATACTTGGTCAGTTTCTCCAGCGCGTGCTCCGCCAGTTTGCGATAGGTCGTCAGCTTGCCGCCGAACACCGACAGCAGCGGCGCCTGACCATTGTCGTCATGTACATCCAGCGTGTAGTCGCGGGTGATGGCCTGCGGAGAATCCGATTCATCATCGCACAGCGGGCGCACGCCCGAGTAAGTCCAGACGATGTCATCTTTGCTCAGCTGCTGCTTGAAGTGTCCGTTAAACACTTTCAGCAGGTAGCTGATTTCATTGTCATCGATCTTCACATTTTTCGGATCGCCTTTGTACTCCACGTCAGTAGTACCGATGATGGAGAACTCATCCATCCACGGAATCACAAACACGATACGGTTGTCTTCGTTTTGCAGGATATAGGCCTGCTTTTCGCGATGGACGCGCGGCACTACAATGTGACTGCCCTTGATGAGGCGAATGCCGTACGGCGATTTCAGCTTCAGGCCGTCGTCGAAGAATTCTTTCACCCACGGACCGGCGGCATTGACTAAACCTTTCGCGCGCCAGGTGTACGTTTTGCCGCTATCAATATCTTCGGCCTCCACCATCCACAAACCGCCTTCGCGCCAGGCGCGGGTCACGCGGGTACGCGTGCGCACTTCGCCGCCCTGTTTCTCCACTTCCTGCGCGTTGAGCACCACCATGCGTGCATCATCAACCCAGCAGTCAGAATATTCGAAACCGCGCGTGATTTCCGGCTTGAGGGCCGAATCCGCGCCAAAACGCAGGCTTTTACTGCCCGGCAGCGTAGTACGTTTGCCCAGGCGGTCATACATGAACAGGCCCATGCGGATCATCCACGCCGGGCGCAGGTGCGGACGATGCGGCAGACGGAAGCGCATTGGGAAAGCGATATGCGGTGCCATCTTCAGCAGCACTTCACGCTCGGCTAAGGCTTCGCCTACCAGGCGGAATTCATAGTGTTCAAGGTAGCGCAGGCCACCGTGAATCAGCTTTGAGCTGTTGGAGGAGGTTGCACAGGCCAAATCCCGCGCCTCCAGCATCAGCACCGACAGTCCGCGTCCTGCAGCGTCCACTGCAATGCCGGCTCCGTTAATGCCGCCGCCGATCACGATCAGGTCTTTGGTTTCCACGTCATCTCCTCCGATGTTCGGAATAGTTCTAAAATGTTCGTTTTCGAGCGTAATAATAATCGGAAACCAACATCGATGCCAGCGGTTAACTGAATAAAAACATTTTTGCGTGATATAGCTAACATTCCGACAGGAAAAAAATCACATAACGACAGGACTTGTCAGGTTATCGCGACCGATTCTCAGGTTAAACTAGGCGCTAATTGTGTAATGCTTGGTAGTTAAGACGGTTAGGTCGTCATAAATGGCGCCCCTACAACCTCCGCATCGAGCAGTCGTAGGGGCGCCATTTATGGCAACCTGGCACCAACACCGGCGATTTTATCAACCGCTAATTGTGACGAAGTAATGAGAGACACCATGGAAACCTTCGAGTGTATTAATGTCCTGCAGGCGCAAGAGCATCTGGCACAAGGTGCGCAGCTGGTGGATATCCGCGATCCGCAAAGCTTTATGATGGGCCATGCCGCCGGTGCGCAGCATCTCACCAACGACAACCTGGCGGACTTTATCGCCAAAGCTAATCAGGATTTACCGGTACTGGTAATGTGCTATCACGGTAACAGCAGCAAAGGCGCGGCGCAGTTCCTGCTGGGCCAGGGATTTAACGCTGCATACAGCATTGACGGCGGATTTGACGCCTGGCGGGCGGCATTCCCGGCGCAGGTTGCTATCGGCGACGCGTAAGCCCATCGCATAAGCATAAGGAAGGAGAGCACCGCATGATGCGCATCACCCAGTTTAATAATCCGCGCATGGCGCAGGCGTTTGTCGACTACATGGCGACGCGCGGCGTAACGCTACGTATTGAACGCGAAAGCCACTTTGTCATTATGTTGGATGATGAAAGTAAGCTTGAGATGGTCGAAAACGAACTCGCGCAATTTGTGCGCGATCCCAACCATCCACGCTATCTGGCTGCCAGCTGGCACAGCGGCAATACCGAAAGTGGTTTGCGCTACGAGCGCACCAACCTTTGGGGCAACATTCGGGAACGCGCAGGTCCGCTCACCATGACCATCATGATTGCCTGCATCGTGGTGTTTATTCTGATGCAGATCGTCGGCGATGATGTGGCGTTGGACTGGCTGGCGTGGCCGGCGGATTCGTCGCAATATTTCCAGGTGTGGCGCTGGTTCAGCCATGCGCTGCTGCATTTCTCGCTGCTGCATATCCTCTTCAACCTGATGTGGTGGTGGTATCTCGGCGGTGCGGTTGAAAAGCGCCTCGGCAGCGGCAAGCTGTTTGTGATTATGCTGATATCCGCGCTGTTAACCGGCTGGATGCAGGCCAAGTTTAGCGGCGTGCTGTTTGGTGGCTTATCTGGCGTGGTGTATGCGCTGATGGGATACTGCTGGCTGCGCGGTGAGCGCGATCCCGACAGTGGCATTTACCTGGAACGCGGCCTGATGGGCTTCGCGGTGGTGTGGTTGGTCATTGGTTTTTACGGCGCATTTGGTCTGGCGATTGCCAATGCGGCGCACGTTACCGGTTTGCTGGTGGGTCTAGCGATGGCCTTTGTTGATACGCGCAAGATCGCGCGTCGTTAGCAGTAGCAATAAAAAAAGCGGCTACGAGCCGAGGAGAGAGATGTGAAGCAGACGCAACGTCATGACGCCATTATCGATCTGGTCCGGCGTCAGGGATATGTCAGCACGGAAGAGCTGGTGGATCACTTTGAGGTCAGCCCGCAAACCATTCGGCGTGATCTGAACGATCTGGCCGATCAAAACAAAATCATGCGTCATCACGGTGGAGCGGCGCTACCGTCCAGCTCCGAGAACACCGCCTGGCAGGATCGTAAGATGATGTGGTCAGCGGAGAAAGCGCGCATCGCCGAGCGGGTAGCGAGCCAAATTCCCGATGGCGCCACGCTATTTATCGATATCGGCACCACGCCGGAAGCGGTGGCGCATGCGCTGCTTAATCACAACAATCTGCGCGTTGTGACCAACAACCTCAACGTGGCGATTCTGCTGATGGCGAAACCGGATTTCCGCGTGATCATCGCCGGTGGTGAAGTGCGCACGCGCGACGGCGGCATCATGGGCGAAGCGACGCTGGACTTCATCTCACAATTTCGCCTCGATTACGGCATTCTCGGCATTAGCGGCATTGATATGGACGGTTCATTGCTGGAGTTCGATTATCACGAGGTCCGCACCAAACGTGCCATTATCGAGAATTCGCGCTGCGTAATGCTGGTGGTGGATCACTCCAAATTTGGCCGCAACGCGATGGTTAATCTGGGTAATATGAGCCTGATTGATTACATGTATACCGATCAAAGCCCGCCCGCTAGCGTGCTGAAAGTGATTGAACAGCACGAAGTTCATCTGGAACTTTGTTGATGTTGCATAACCCGGTCGCCATGAGTGGCGGCCCTACGATGTAGCGTGCGCATTTATGCGCACCGTTTTTTTTCTTAACACGCGCATTTCCCTGTCGCTTTTTTCCGCCCCCGCAGCTTTACTTATCCATTCACCTCTTGCGCTCGCCCCGGCTTTACCGTTAACGGACACGAAGGGATTGATATGTCGCAGCAAAAATTCAATAAAACACGTTTCGACGCCGCACTGACTCGTCATTGGCAACACCTTGGACTCGCTTCCGCCCAGCAAATGACGCCGCACCAATGGTGGCAGGCGCTGAGCAGCGTGCTGGCGGAAATGCTGGCCACGCAGCCGCCCGCGCCGCCAAAGCAAGGACAACGCCACGTCAATTATTTGTCGATGGAGTTTTTGATTGGTCGCCTGACGGGAAACAACTTGCTCAATCTTGGCTGGTACAACGACGTGCAGGCCGCGCTGGCGGAACATCACATTGAACTGAGCGAGCTGCTGGAAGAGGAGATCGACCCCGCGCTCGGCAACGGCGGATTGGGGCGCTTAGCCGCCTGCTATATGGATTCGATGGCCACCGTCGGCCAGGCTGCGATGGGCCACGGCCTCAATTATCAATATGGTTTGTTTCGCCAAACCTTCGAAGATGGCCAGCAACGAGAGGCACCGGACGACTGGCAGCGTGATCGCTATCCGTGGTTCCGTTATAACGCCGCGCTGGATGTGCAGGTCGGTATCGGCGGGAAGGTGAAAGAAAACCACGACGGCAGCATTATTTGGCGACCTAACATCCTGCTGAAAGGAGAAGCCTGGGATCTGCCGGTGGTGGGCTATCGTAACGGCATTACGCTGCCGCTGCGATTGTGGAAAGCCAGTAGTGCGCAGCCGTTCGATCTCACGCTATTCAATAACGGCCAATTCCTGCAGGCCGAGCAGCAAGGTATTGAGGCCGATAAGCTGACCAAGGTGCTCTATCCCAATGATAATCATGCGGAAGGTAAACGCCTGCGTTTAATGCAGCAATATTTTCAGTGCGCCTGTGCGGTGGGCGATATCCTGCGCCGCCACCATCTCGCCGGGCATGCCATCCGCAGCTTGCCCGATTTTGAAGTGATTCAGCTGAACGACACGCATCCGACTATCGCTATTCCAGAGATGCTGCGCGTATTGCTGGATGAACATCAACTGAGCTGGGATGATGCCTGGCATATCACCAGCCGTACTTTTGCCTATACCAATCACACATTGATGCCCGAAGCGCTGGAGCGCTGGGATGAGCGATTGGTGCGCGACGTGCTGCCGCGCCATATGTTAATTATCAAAGAGATTAATCGCCGCCTGAAGAAAAGGGTGAAGAAGCAGTGGCCGGATGATAGAGCGATGTGGCACAAGCTGGCGGTGGTGGCGGAAGGTCAGGTGCGCATGGCGAATTTGTGCGTGGTGAGCTGCTTCGCGGTGAACGGCGTCGCGGCGCTGCACTCCGAGCTGGTGGTAAAAGATCTGTTTCCGGAATATCACCAGCTGTGGCCAAACAAATTCCATAACGTTACCAATGGCATTACGCCGCGTCGCTGGTTAAAGCAGTGTAATCCGCTATTGTCGACGCTGATTGATGACAACTTGCAGGTGGAGTGGGCGAACGATCTTGATGCGCTGGCATGGCTCGCACCGTTTGCCAAAAAGAAAGCGTTTCGCCAGCAGTTCCGCACCATCAAGCAGCAGAACAAGCTGCGCCTAACGGTGTATATCAAACGTGTTACGGGCATTGATATCAATCCGGATGCGCTGTTCGATGTGCAGATCAAGCGGCTCCATGAGTACAAACGCCAGCACCTCAGTTTGCTGCATATGCTGCACTGCTATCGCCAGCTGCGAGATCATCCCGATAACCCCGATTTCGTGCCGCGCGTGTTTATCTTTAGTGCCAAAGCGGCGCCCGGCTATTACCTCGCCAAAAATATCATTTATGCCATTAACCACGTGGCGCAGGTGATCAACAACGATCCGTGCGTTGGCGATCGTCTGAAAGTGGTGTTTATTCCGGATTACCGCATTACCGCGGCGGAGTTGATCATTCCAGCTGCCGATCTCTCTGAGCAAATTTCTACTGCCGGTTACGAGGCTTCCGGCACCGGCAATATGAAGCTGGCGCTCAACGGTGCGCTGACCATTGGCACGCTGGACGGTGCCAATGTGGAGATTGCGCAAGCGGTGGGCGAGAAGAATATCTTCATCTTCGGCAATAGCGTGGAGGAAGTGAAGGCGCTAAAGGCGGGAGGCTACAGCCCGAAAAAGCTGCGTAAACAGAATCCTTATCTGGATGGTTTGCTGAAAGAGCTGGAGAAGGGCAAGTTCAGCGAGGGTGATAAGCACGCATTTGACCTGATGTTGCAGAGCCTGACGAAGGACGGCGATCCCTGGCTGGTGCTGGCTGATTTCGATGCCTATATTGCCGCGCAGCAGCAGGTAGAAGCGTTGTGGAAAAATCAGGATGCCTGGACGCGCGCGGCGATCATGAATACCGCGCACACCGGCCGCTTTAGTTCTGACCGCTCAATACGTGATTACCAGCAGTTGATTTGGCAGGCGGCAAGATAATCGATATTCCGGTCGCCATGAATGGCGACCCTACCAATTCCGTAGGGTGCGCATTTATGCGCACCTTGTTGAAGGAGAAAGGATGACGCTCAATAAGTTGGATCAGGCGGCACAGGATGCAGGCATTGCGCTGCGCTTTATCAACGCGCATGGCGAGCCTGAAACCATCAGCGATGCCACCAAACGCGCGCTGCTGGCGGTAATGGAAACGCCCAGCGGCAAAGCGCCACCGCTGCCGCCGGTGCAGGTGTTTGCCGCCCGCGCCAAACGTCAACTCACGCCGCAGGGCCGCGGGGCGTTTTCCTGGCAGCTTGAAACCGAGCAGGGCAAACAGTTCAGCGGGGATGTGCAGGGCGGCGAAGTGCTCACGCTGCCGCCGCGCCTGCCGCAGGGCTATCATCAGCTGACTCTGCATAAAGGCCGCCAGCAGTGGCAAACGCGCATCATCATTGCGCCGCGGCGCTGCTATCTGCCCGAACCGCTCGAGCAGGGCGAAAAACGCTGGGGCGCGCTGGTGCAGCTCTATACGCTGCGTTCAGAAAATAATTGGGGCATTGGCGATTTCGGTGATTTGAAGTTGATGCTGGAACAGATTGCTGCACACGGTGGCGATTTTGTTGGCCTCAATCCGCTGCACGCGCTCTATCCGTCACTGCCGGAACATGCCAGCCCGTACAGTCCAACCTCGCGGCGCTGGCTTAACGTGTTGTATATCGACATCAATCAGCTGGAGGATTTCCAACACAGCAAAGAGGGCCAGCGCTGGTGGAAAAGTGCCAAAACGCGCAAAGCACTCGAGCGCGCGCGCGCCAGCGAGTTTGTTGATTACAGCGCGGTCGCCGAGCTGAAATTAGCCGCGCTGCGTTTTGCCTGGCAAAACTATCAGCCACGCGCAGCAGACGACGCCGATTTCCAGCAGTTTATCCTTGAGGGTGCCGGGCATTTACGCTATCAGGCCGCCTTTGATGGCATTCTCGCCGAGCGCAGCCAGCAGCACCCCGATGAATGGGGATGGGCAAACTGGCCGGAAGGCTGGCGCAATGCGTTGTTGCCTGAGGTTCAGCAGTGGTGTGCTGAGCATGAAGCGGAGATCCAGTTCTGGAGCTGGCTACAATGGCTGGCGCAGCAGCAGTTCGCTGCCTGCTGGCAGCGCAGCCAGCAGCTCGGCATGGCGGTAGGTTTGTACCGTGATTTAGCGGTCGGCGTGGCGCAGGGCAGCGCAGAAACCTGGCAAGATCCGGAACTCTACAAGCTTGGCGCATCGGTGGGCGCACCGCCGGATCGCCTCGGACCGCAGGGGCAAAACTGGTGTTTACCGCCGCTCGATCCGCATGTGATGCGCGCGCGCGGTTATCAGCCATTTATCGACCTGCTGCGCGCCAATATGCGCGACTGCGGCGCATTGCGTATCGATCACGT
This sequence comes from Pantoea sp. NPDC088449, assembly GCF_044753225.1. Classification (NCBI taxonomy): domain Bacteria; kingdom Pseudomonadati; phylum Pseudomonadota; class Gammaproteobacteria; order Enterobacterales; family Erwiniaceae; genus Pantoea; species Pantoea sp. NPDC088449. The sequence continues at coordinate 137,196 of NZ_JBIVMT010000006.1, forward strand.
CATGGCGCTGCTGCGATTGTGGTGGATTCCCTACGGCGAAAGTGCCGATAAGGGGGCTTATGTGGCGTATCCGGTGCACGATCTGCTGGCGATCCTCGCGCTGGAGAGTCAGCGCCATCGCTGCATGGTGATCGGCGAAGATCTTGGCACAGTACCGCAAGAGATCGTCAGCCTGCTGCGCAACAGCGGCATTTTTTCCTGGAAAGTGTTGTTCTTCGAGCAGCACGGTGATGGCAGCTATCGCCAGCCGCAGGAGTATCCACGTCAGTCGATTGCCAGCGCCAGTACGCATGATTTACCAACGTTAGGCGGGTTCTGGCATGCAGATGATTTAACGCTGGGTGACAAGCTGGGTATCTATGCTGGCGACGGCGTGCTGCAATCTCTCCAGCAACAGCGGGTGAAGCAAAAGCAAGCGCTGCTGGATGCACTGCATCAGGCCGGGGCGCTGCCTGCACGCAGCGGCAAGCGAGCTGATGGTTTGGCTTTATCTCCTGCGCTGACGTTGGCGTTTCACCGTTATTTGGCGCGCACCCATAGCGCACTACTTGGGTTGCAGCCGGAAGATTGGCTCGGCATGTCTTCGCCGGTCAATGTACCGGGCACAGTTAATGAATATCCTAATTGGCGTCGCAAGTTGAATGCCACGCTGGAAACGATGTTTACGCTTGAGGTGCAGAAGGTATTAAAAGCCGTAAATGAAAGGCGGAAAGCGGAGTAAAAACGCGCGGCAGCATCGGGTTGCTGCCGCGTGCTAAATCAGTAGTACGAGTGCTCACCGCGCTGGTGCTCGGTTAAATCGCGCACGCCTTTCAGCTCAGGGAAGGCTGCCAGCAGCTCTTTCTCGATGCCATCTTTCAGAGTGACGTCGATCATCGAACAACCGTTGCAGCCGCCGCCAAATTGCAGAATGGCGATGCCGTCATCGGTGATTTCCATCAGCGATACGCGACCGCCGTGGCCTGCCAGCTGCGGGTTAATCTGCGCTTGCAGCAGATATTCCACGCGCTCCACCATTGGCGCATCGTCAGAGACTTTACGCATTTTGGCGTTCGGTGCTTTCAGCGTTAGCTGAGAGCCGAGATTATCGGTGACAAAGTCGATTTCAGCGTCATCAAGGTATGGCGCGCTCAGTTCATCCACAAAGGCGGACAGTTTTTCGAACTTAAATTCCGTATCGGAAGCTTCTACTGCATCGGGTGGGCAGTAAGAAACACCGCATTCTGCGGTTGGCGTACCCGGATTAATGACGAATACGCGAATCTGAGTGCCATCTTCTTGTTTAGACAGCAATTTTGAGAAGTGCTCTTGCGCAGCATCAGTAATAACGATCATGGCGATTGCTCAATAGTTGACTAAATTACTTGGTTATAATACGCCCAACACCGACGCTCTACAAGGTACGGCACAGGCAACCAATGTGTACGCTGGCCGCGCCGTGCGCCAGCAGGATACGGCTAATTTCCGCTACGGTACTTCCGGTCGTCACAACATCGTCGATAAGCAGGATATGGCGCCCGCGCACCGGCATTTCAAGACAAAAGGCGCCGCGCAGGTTCTTTTTACGTGCGCTGGCGCTCAATGAGTGCTGCACCGCACCGTGGCGTAGACGTCGTATGCCTTCGCGATATTCACAGTTCAACCAGCGCGCCAGCGGTTTTGCCAGCAGCGCGGCCTGATTATAACCGCGTTGCCAGGCACGACGACGATGCAGCGGTACGCTCAACACCAAATCTACCTGCGGAAGCCGATTATCACGACGCATTGTTAACAATTTTAACAAAATCAGCCGCGCCAGCATCACCCTGAGTGCGGTTATGCGAGAAAACTTCAGCTGGTGTACCCAATCGCTTAGCGGCGGCAGGTAATCGCTCACGCAGCTCAGGCTTTGCCATGGCGGTGGATGACGAAGGCAGCGGCCGCATGCTTGCATGCCAGTGGCCGGTAATCCACAGCGTGGGCAGAGTGCAGGCAGACGCGGAATCTGTTGCACACAGCGGCTGCATAATCCGTGGCTGGCGATGCGCAGCGGCAAGCGGCATAGCCAACAGAGTACCGGCATTGGTAGCATAGCGACCTCCTTTTCACTTTTCCGGAGTGTAACCGATGAGTTCGCTTTACTGGCACACCACAGGCACGGGCGATTGCGATCTTGTGCTGCTGCACGGCTGGGGTTTGAACGCTGAAGTGTGGCAAAACATAGTTCCACGACTCAGCTCGCAATTTCGCCTGCATCTGGTGGATCTGCCGGGCTTTGGCCGCAGCCAGGGATTTGGACCGCTGACCTTAGCGGAAATGGCGCAACAGCTACTGCCACAATTACCGCAGCGTGCGGTGCTGATGGGCTGGTCGCTGGGCGGATTAGTCGCCAGTCAGCTGGCCTTAACCCACCCCGATCGTGTTACAGCACTGATTAGCGTGGCATCGTCGCCGTGCTTTACCGCACGTGATGCGTGGCCGGGCATCAAGCCCGAGACGCTACAGAGTTTCCAGCAGCAGCTGAGCACAGATTTCCAACGCACCGTGGAGCGCTTTCTGGCACTGCAAACCATGGGCACCGAACATGCGCGGCAGGATGCGCGTCAGCTGAAAGAGGTGGTGCTTTCGCAACCCATGCCATCGGTAGAAGTGTTAGCGGGCGGACTGGAGATTCTGCGTCAGGACGATCTACGTGCTGCGCTCGACGATCTTAACCTGCCATTCCTGCGTATTTACGGTTATCTCGATGGGCTGGTGCCGCGTGGTATCGCACAGCAACTGGATACACGCTGGCCATCTTCTTCATCGGTGGTAATGGAAAAAGCGGCGCATGCGCCTTTTATCTCCCATCCGGATGCTTTCTGTCAGCAGATGCTGAATTTTGTCCGCGCAGCCACATAAACTGCCACGCAGCCAGCGTTATTGGCTGGCTGCCATCCAGCTTCTCCCCGCTAATGAGATCCTGCACCTGTCGTGCCAGCGGCAGCTGTGTGGTTACGTCATGGTTGCTGAGGTTAAACACGCACAGTAAGCCGTCGCTATCGGGTTTATGGCGACGCAACACCAGCAAGGTATTCTCGCTCTCCAGCAGCGTCATCGGATTATCGGGATGAAACGCCGGCTGCCGCGTGCGCAGCTGAATCAGCGCGCTGAGGCGTTCAAATACCTGCTGGCGCAGCGGATTGCCACCGCTAATCCACGCTTCCATGTCGCGCAGGCTGTACTTCTCACGGTTGATGGCGCGGTTGTGACCGGCGGCACGCACGCCTTCGTTATCGTTACGTGAGCCAAGAATGCTTTGAATGTATATCGCCGGTACGCCGGGAAATGACAGCAGAATGGCATGTGCCAGCAGGAAACGGCGCAGGCGCGTATCGTCGTCGTCGTTCTGTTGATTGAGAGCATCGAAATAGGTGACGTTAATTTCGTAAGGACTGGTGGTGCCGTCGGCGTTATTTTTATAAGAAACCAGCGCGCCCTCTAACGCCAAATCGCGTACCAGCGCCACAATCTCCACTTCCGACAAAATGCCGCGTGCGGGATTCAGCCCAATGCCGTCGTGCGAGGCGAGAAAGTTAAAGAAAGTGGTGGTGCCGCCGCCTAATTCCAGCGTGCTGGCCCACTGACGCAGCGCACGCGCCGATCCCGAGTGAATGGCATGCAGCACCAGCGGCGGCAGCGAAAACTGATACACCATTTGCGCTTCATCTTTGCCGTTACCGAAATAGCTGATGTTGTCTTTGTGCGGCACGTTGGTTTCGGTGACGATCACCGTGCCGGGCGCCACTTCATTAGCGATAGCGCGAAATAGCTTCACCAGCTGATGCGTTTTCGGCAGGTGAATGCAGGTAGTGCCAGGCGTTTTCCACATGTAGCCAACGGCGTCGAGCCGCACATAATCCGCGCCTTTGATCAGGTAATCGAGCAGCACGTCGACCATGCGAATTAACACTTCCGGGTTGGCGAAGTTCAGGTCGATTTGATCGGCGCTGAAGGTGGTCCAGATGTAGCGCGTCTCGCCGTTGGCCATCTCAAACGGCGTTAACAAGGGTGAAGTGCGCGGGCGCGTGACGGCGCTAAGATCGGTAGCGGGCGGCATGCTGATAAAGAAATCATCCCAGCCGGGATCCTGCGCGAGGAAGTGGCGAAACCACAGGCTGTGCGCCGACATGTGATTGCAGACAAAATCGAACATCAGGCGAGTTTCGCTGTGCAGCGCGCTGATGTGTTGCCAGTCGCCGCAGATCGAATTGACCTGGTGATAGTCGATAACTGAGAAGCCATCATCTGATGAATAGGGGAAGAACGGCAGCAGATGCACCAAACTAAAGGTGGATTGCAAATGCTGCTGATAAAAGCGTGAGAAGCTGGCGAGCGTCGGTTGCTCCGGTTCGCGGAACTGATCGGCGTAGCTGATCAGCACCACATCTTTCTCATCCCAGTGCGGCTTGCGCGGCAGTTTTACCGTATCGCGCGCGGCACGAATATGCGAAAGCAGACGCTCGCGCGCTGCGACAGGAAAGCTGCCCTGGTAAATGTCATCGAGTAAGGCGTTGATAATGTCCATTGAATCGCTGGGCCACGCGGGAGGTCATTTTTTCTCACAGAATTTTTAGCGTAGTTGGGCGAGGAGATTTATCAAGGCTTATGCGCGCGGAGATCGCGTTATCTCCGCGCGTTTTTAGGGCAGGAACTTAACGTTTTTTACCGAAGGCTGCGGCCAGCGCATCGCCCATCGCGCTATTGCCAGCGGACGAGCTGGCTGGTTTGCCACGGCCTTTGTTGGTAGCCGCTGGACGCGCGGTTTCTTTGCCTGCGCTGCGGTTGCCACGCGCATTGCTTTCACCGGGTTGCTCATCCAGACGCATGGTCAGCGCAATACGTTTACGCTGCATATCCACTTCCATCACTTTCACTTTGACGATGTCACCGGCTTTCACCACCTGGTGCGGATCCTCGACGAACTTGTCGGAGAGGGAAGAGATGTGCACCAAACCATCCTGATGCACGCCGATATCGACGAATGCGCCAAAGTTGGTAACGTTGGTCACCGCGCCTTCCAGTACCATGCCAGGCAACAGATCGTTGAGCGTTTCCACGCCTTCCGCAAACTGCGCGGTTTTAAATTCAGGGCGCGGATCGCGACCCGGTTTTTCCAGCTCTTTGATGATGTCCGTCACGGTCGGCAAGCCGAAGCGCTCATCGGTGAATTCGCGTGCGTTAAGATCGCGCAGGCTGCCTGGATTGCCCATTAACTCATTCAGCGCCTGCTCGGTGGCGGCCAGAATGCGCTCGACCAGCGGATAAGCTTCCGGGTGCACCGTTGAAGCATCCAGCGGGTTATCGCCGTGGTTGATGCGCAGGAAGCCGGCGCACTGCTCAAAGGCTTTTGGACCCAAACGGCTCACTTTCAACAGCTGCTGACGATTCTGGAAGCGACCGTTCTCATCGCGCCAGCTGACAATATTCTGCGCCATCATGCGAGTTAAGCCTGCTACGCGCGTCAGCAGCGCCACAGAGGCGGTGTTGAGATCGACGCCCACGGCGTTTACGCAGTCTTCCACCACCGCGTCCAGCTTCTTCGCCAGCTGGCTTTGGCTGACGTCATGCTGATATTGGCCCACACCGATGGATTTCGGATCGATTTTCACCAGTTCAGCAAGCGGATCCTGCAGGCGGCGTGCAATGGAAACCGCGCCACGAATCGAGACGTCGAGATCCGGGAACTCCAGCGCGGCCAATTCCGACGCGGAGTAAACCGATGCGCCAGCTTCGCTGACGATCACTTTTTGCGCTTTGATCTGCGGGAACTGTTTTTGCACGTCAAGGAAGAAGCGTTCGGTTTCGCGTGAAGCGGTGCCGTTACCAATTGCCACCAGTTCAACCTGGTGTTTGGTGCAGAGCGCGGCAACAGCGGTGGCGGCTTTGGCAGCCTGGCCGGTGTGCGGATAAATGGTATCGGTGGCGACCAGCTTGCCGGTAGCATCCACCACCGCGACTTTGACGCCGGTACGCAAGCCCGGATCAAGGCCCATGGTGGCGCGCATGCCCGCCGGTGCGGCCATCAGCAAATCGTGCAGGTTACGCGCAAATACGTTGATGGCTTCATCTTCAGCGCGCTCACGAAGGGTGCCCATCAATTCGGTTTCGAGGTGCAACAGCACCTTGATGCGCCACGTCCAGCTCACCACCGCTTTGCGCCAGCTGTCTGCCGGGGCGTTATTCAGGCGCAGGTTGAGGTGTTCGGCAATCAGCGTTTCGCCATAGCTTTCACGCGGGGCTTCTTCGAATTGTGGATCGGCGTTCAGCGACAGTTGCAGCACGCCTTCATTGCGTCCGCGGAACATGGCCAGCGCGCGGTGCGACGGCACGCCGCTCAGCGCTTCGTGGTGATCGAAGTAGTCGCGGAATTTCGCGCCTTCCTCCTCTTTGCCTTCCACCACGCGTGATACTACATGCGCATTTTTCCACAGGTAGTCACGCACTTTCGCCAGCAGCGTGGCGTCTTCCGCAAAGCGTTCCATCAGGATGTAGCGTGCGCCATCGAGCGCGGCGCGCACGTCGGCGACGCCTTTGTCGGCGTCAACGTAGCCAGCGGCCAGCTGCTCGGGATCCTGCGACGCATCCTGCCACAGCGTTTCCGCCAGCGGCTCAAGCCCGGCTTCAATGGCGATCTGTCCACGCGTGCGACGCTTCTGCTTGTACGGCAGGTAAAGATCTTCCAGCTCGGTTTTATTGAGCGTGCCGTTGATGGCGGTGGCAAGTTCAGGCGTGAGTTTGCCCTGTTCGTCGATAGATTTCAGAATCGACTGGCGGCGATCGTCTAATTCGCGCAGGTAACCAAGGCGGCTCTCCAGCTGACGCAGCTGGGTGTCGTCCAGCCCGCCGGTTACTTCCTTACGATAACGTGCGATAAACGGCACGGTGTTCCCTTCATCAAGTAAGCGTACGGCGGCATCAACCTGGTCGGCGCGTGCCTTCAGCTCACTTGCGATAATCTGGCTCAGTGAATCTTTCATCATCATTAACAATGCTTAAACAGGGTTAGAAAATAGGGGACAGTTATACGGGCTGAGGGCGAAAATTGCCAGCCGCAGGCCGGTGAATCCGTCTTTTTCTGAATGCAGCGCGCACATCCTGGCCTGCGTCTTGATGGTGGCGACGCTGTCGCTTATTGTTAGCCTCTTTGCTGTGAAGAAACGCGTTGACGTTATGAAAACCCAACTGATTACCCGCGAAGGCTATAACAAGCTGCGCGCAGAACACGACCATTTGTGGAACGAAAAGCGTCCCGAAATTACCAAAATTGTCTCCTGGGCGGCTAGCCTGGGCGATCGCTCAGAAAACGCCGATTACACCTACAACAAGCGTCTGCTGCGCCAGATCGATCGCCGGGTACGCTACCTGCGTAAATGTCTCGCCGATCTGAAAATCGTCGATTACGCGCCGCAGCAGGAAGGCAAAGTGTTTTTTGGTGCCTGGGTGCAGGTGGAGAACGAGCAGGGCGATGTGAAACGTTTCCGCATTGTCGGGCCGGATGAGATTTACGGCGAGACGATGAAAGAGTACATCTCGATCGATTCGCCCATGGCGCGCGCGCTCATCAAGAAAGAAGTGGATGATGAAGTGCTGGTGAATACGCCGGAAGGGCAGAAGCTGTGGTTTGTGAACAGCATTGATTATGTGAAGGATGCGCCTTAAAGATAGGGCGCTGGTCGCCATGAATGGCGACCCTACGACGGATGTGCGCGTACGTGTTATTTGCCTGGCGCGGTCGCGGTGGTGGTTGAGGTACCACTGCTACCTTTATCGCCGCCGCCCATGGTGGCCAGGGCCACACCGAGCAATGCACCAACGGCGCCGATACCAATAGCGTCAGAATTACCTTTCGCGGTGGTGGATGCCTGCGCGCCAGCCGCTTCGCCCGCGCTGGTAGCAGCCTGAACCTGAGTGATGCTGGTCAGCATCAGTGCGCCCAGCAGAATAACGGTTTTTTTCATCTTTCTTTCTCCACATGAACTCAATAACAGCAGGTACGACTGCAGTGTCGGAGATCGTGTTGTGATAAGAAAGAGGGGTTTATTGCCTGATTTATCTAGCTTTATTTAACGCTGGTCTTGTTTTTTTCCACTGTGGAATTATTCCGAGAGCAGATGTGCGGTACAAAGGACAGACGCGAGATTTTATGCTGCCTTTGACGCAGTACAGAGATATTCTGCACCGCAACCTTAAGTCAAATCACGCTGAATGCCGTTCTGGCCGCGATTTAATGTGTAATATTCCAGTAACAGAAAGAAAAAGCGCCGAATTTTCAGATAAGCGCTAAGCGGCTTGAAAGCACAGATAAAAAACGCGAAGCGAAGCGCATTTCAGGGCTAAAAATAAATATAAGCTGCTGTTTAATATGCTTTGTAACAATTTCGGCTAGAATATAAACCATTAATGACTGTCACACTGGGGCCTCTTTTTTTAACAATATTGGCTCAGGCAATGGCGCCTTTGGGAGTTGAACATGCAAGAGAACTACAAAATTCTGGTCGTCGATGACGATATGCGTCTGCGTGCGTTGCTGGAACGCTATCTCACCGAGCAGGGCTTTCAGGTGCGTAGCGTTGCCAACGCCGAGCAAATGGATCGACTGTTAACCCGTGAATCCTTCCATCTGATGGTGCTCGACTTAATGCTGCCGGGCGAAGATGGTTTGTCTATCTGCCGTCGTCTGCGCAGTCAAAGTAACCCCATGCCGATCATTATGGTCACCGCAAAAGGTGAAGAAGTGGATCGTATTGTGGGTCTGGAAATCGGTGCGGATGACTACATTCCTAAACCGTTTAACCCACGTGAGCTGCTGGCGCGTATTCGTGCCGTGCTGCGTCGTCAGGCCAATGAACTGCCAGGCGCGCCTTCGCAGGAAGAAGCGGTTATCGCTTTCGGTAAGTTCAAGCTGAATCTCGGTACCCGCGAAATGTTCCGCGAAGATGAGCCGATGCCGCTAACCAGCGGTGAGTTTGCCGTGCTGAAAGCGCTGGTGAGCCATCCACGTGAGCCGTTATCACGCGATAAGCTGATGAATCTGGCGCGCGGTCGCGAATACAGTGCGATGGAACGCTCCATCGATGTGCAGATTTCTCGTCTGCGTCGTATGGTGGAAGAAGATCCGGCGCATCCACGCTATATCCAGACCGTTTGGGGTCTTGGCTACGTATTCGTTCCGGACGGCAGCAAAGCATGAGGCGATTGCGCTTCTCACCCCGCAGTTCGTTTGCCCGCACCTTGTTATTGATCGTTACCTTGCTGTTCGTCAGCCTGGTAACGACCTATCTGGTGGTGCTCAATTTCGCCATTCTTCCCAGTTTGCAGCAGTTCAATAAGGTTCTCGCGTACGAAGTGCGTATGTTGATGACCGATCGGCTGCAGCTGGAAGATGGAACTCAGTTGGAAGTGCCCCCGGCTTTCCGACGCGAAATTTATCGTGAGCTGGGCATCTCGTTGTATACCAACGCGGCGGCGGAAGAGAGCGGTTTGCGCTGGGCGCAGCATTACGAATTCCTCAGTGAACAGATGGGCCAACAGCTGGGTGGCCCCACCGATGTGCGCGTTGAAGTGAATAAGAACTCGCCGGTGGTGTGGCTGAAAACCTGGCTGTCGCCGGATATCTGGGTGCGCGTACCGCTCACTGAAATCCATCAGGGCGACTTCTCACCGCTGTTTCGCTACACGCTGGCGATTATGCTGCTGGCGATAGGCGGAGCCTGGCTGTTTATCCGCATCCAAAACCGACCCCTGGTCGATTTAGAACATGCGGCGTTGCAGGTGGGGAAAGGCATTATTCCACCACCGCTGCGCGAGTATGGCGCATCTGAAGTGCGTTCGGTGACGCGTGCGTTTAACCAAATGGCGGCCGGCGTGAAGCAGTTGGCCGACGACCGTACCTTGCTGATGGCTGGTGTCAGTCATGACTTGCGTACGCCGCTGACGCGTATCCGCCTTGCCACCGAAATGATGGGTGAGCAGGATGGTTATCTGGCGGAGTCGATCAACAAAGATATCGAAGAGTGCAACGCTATCATCGAGCAGTTCATCGATTATCTGCGCACCGGGCAAGAGATGCAGACCGAACGTGCCGACCTGAACAGCGTGCTGGGTGAAGTGGTTGCGGCAGAGAGCGGCTACGAGCGTGAAATTGAGAACGCGGTGATGTCCGAAGATTTAATGCTGGATATTAACCCGCTGTCGATTAAGCGCGCGCTGGCGAATCTGGTGGTCAATGCGGCGCGTTACGGTAACGGTTGGATTAAGGTTAGCAGCGGCAAAGAGCTGAACCGCGCGTGGTTCCAGGTGGAAGATGATGGTCCGGGCATTAAGCCGGATCAGCTACAGCATCTGTTCCAGCCGTTTGTGCGCGGCGATAGCGCACGCAGCACCAGCGGCACCGGCCTCGGTCTGGCAATTGTGCAGCGTATTATTGATGCGCACGACGGTTCGCTGGAGATTGGTGAAAGCGATCGCGGTGGATTACGTATTCGCGCGTGGTTGCCGATCCCCGAAGGCAGCGGCAGTACTGCGGTGGTGAGTATTAATCATAGTGTCTGATGCCAGGTGCGCATGAATGCGCCCCTACGGTGGGTTTGTAGGTGGGCATTTATGCCCACCTGGGTTTCACATCACAGCTGCGGACCCGCCTGCACCAGCGCTTTCCCCGCCTCGTTATCCGTGTACTTCTCAAAGTTAGTGATAAAGCGCTGCGCCAGATCCTGCGCGGCTTGTTGCCAGGCGGCTTCTGTCGGCCAGCTGCGGCGCGGATCGAGAATGGCACTCTCCACCTGCGGTAAACTTTTCGGCATCTGCAGGTTGAACACCGGCAGCGTTTCGGTCTCAACATCATCCAGCTCACCGGCCAGAATCGCGTTGATGATGGCGCGCGTGTCTTTCAGCGAGATACGCTTGCCGCTGCCGTTCCAGCCGGTATTTACCAGATAGGCCTGCGCACCGGCCGCTTCCATACGCTTTACCAGCACATCGGAATATTGTGTGGGATGCAGCGTCAGGAAGGCCGCGCCGAAGCAGGCGGAGAAGGTGGGCGTCGGCTGCGTTACGCCGCGCTCGGTGCCGGCCAGTTTGGCGGTAAAGCCCGAAAGGAAGTGATATTGCGTCTGCTCCGGCGTTAAGCGTGAAACCGGCGGCAGCACGCCAAAAGCATCGGCGGTGAGGAAAATCACCCGCTTCGCATGGCCCGCTTTTGAAACCGGCTGCACGATATTCTCGATATGCTCAATTGGGTAGGAGACGCGGGTATTTTCGGTCTTGCTGCCGTCGGCATAATCAACGCTGCCATCGGCGCGTACCACCACGTTTTCCAGCAGAGCATCACGACGGATGGCGCGATAGATTTCCGGCTCCGCCTGCTCAGAAAGATTGATGGTTTTGGCGTAGCAGCCACCTTCAAAGTTGAACACGCCATCGTCATCCCAACCGTGTTCGTCATCGCCAATCAGCTGGCGATCCGGATCGGTCGACAACGTGGTTTTGCCGGTGCCGGACAGGCCAAAGAATACCGCCACGTCGCCCGCTTTGCCGACGTTCGCCGAACAGTGCATCGACGCGATGCCCTTCAGCGGCAGCAGGTAGTTCATGATAGCGAACAGACCTTTCTTCATCTCGCCGCCGTACCAGGTGCCACCAATCAGCTGCATGCGCTCGGTCAGGTTGAAGGCAACGAAGTTTTCGGAGTGCAGACCCTGCGCCTGCCAGTCCGGATTGGTGCACTGCGCGGCGTTCATCACCACGAAATCCGGCTTGAAGTCTGCCAGTTCTGCTTCGCTCGGACGAATAAACATGTTTTTGACGAAGTGCGCCTGCCATGCGACTTCCATTACGAAGCGCACGCTGAGACGCGTGTCGGGGTTGGCACCGCAGAACGCATCAACCACAAACAGACGTTTGCCGGAAAGCTGCTGCGTGCAGCGATCTTTCAGCGCCTGCCAGGTTTCCTGTGACAGCGGCTGGTTATCATTTTTGCCGTTGCCGACATCGTTCCACCACAGCGTGTCGCGCGTGGTGTCGTCCCGTACGATGTATTTATCTTTGGGCGAGCGACCGGTGAAGATGCCGGTATCCACGGCAATCGCGCCGCTCTGCGTCAGAATGCCTCGCGCATAACCTTCCAGCTCTGGGCGAGTTTCTTCCTGAAACAGGGTGTCGAAATCAGGGTTGTACACCACTTCGGTGGTGCCGCTGATGCCCATAGAGGCGAGGTCTTGCGATGTCAGGCCGTTAACGCGCATGTGACTGCTCCTTTAATCGGTATCTGTTACTGCGTATTTTTATGGGGGATTCTGCCTCCTGCCGCGCATAGCCGCGCAGGGCAGATCGCGCGCAGTGTACTCTTATGAGCACAGCGGAAAAGAGAAGATAGTCAGAAATGCGAGCTGGAACGTGACAAGTAGAGAAATCTGCCACTTATGTAATTAAAGTCAGCGTTATTTAGCTAATAACCGTGATAAATGATAGGGATACGTTCAGAAGGAAATGCGGGCGGATAAACCGCCCGGCAGGTAATTAATGCACTTGATCGCTATTGTTGGTTGGCGCGTTACGAATGGCAGCAATATCTACCGCATCGTAAACATAGTGCGAACCACAGTAGTCGCAGTGCATGTCGATTTTGCCATCTTCTGCGAGGATTTCGTCCACTTCTTCAACCGGCAGCGTATTCAGCACCTCGCCGCAGCGCTCGCGTGAGCAAGTGCATTTGAAGCTTACTGGTGATGGATCAAACACCGTGGCTTCTTCCTGATGATACAGGCGCCACAGTACGTCGGTGGCAGGCAACTCAATCAGTTCTTCGCTTTTTACGGTTTCGGTCAACGTGGCGAGGTGATTGAAATCATCCAGGCTTGGTTCTTGCGCAGGCAGTACCTGCAGCAAAATGCCCGCTGCGCCTTTTTCGCTGGTGCGGATAAACAGGCGGGTTGGCAGCTGTTCTGAACGCATGAAGTAATCTTCCAGGCAGCCTGCCAGGGTATCCGCTTCCAGACCCACCACGCCTTGATAACGTTCACCTTTCTCTGGTGAAATCGTGATCACCAGATAGCCGTTACCCACCATCTCTTTTAGGCTGCTATGAGGTGCGATCTCGGCATCTTCTTTCACCTGCGCCACGCCACGCAGCTCCTGGCGGTTGTTACCGTTGATCACTGCCAGCGTCAGCGGGCCATCGCCCTGCAACTGCACGGTGATATCGCCATCAAACTTCAGCGTAGCGGTTAGCAAGCTGGTGGCCACCAGCAGTTCGCCCAGCAAGGTTTTTACCGGCTCGACGTAGTCGTGATTTTTGATCATTTCACGCCAGGTTTCCGTCACGTTAACCAGCTCGCCGCGCACGGCGACATTTTCGAACAGGTAACGGTGCAGTTGATCGTTTGCAGACATAGTGTTTCTCACGTTGGGGGCGCGTTATTTATCGCCCGACAATTTAAACTTCATCAGATCGCGGCGCTCTTTCTTATCCGGGCGGCGATCGGGGTGCGGCATGGTTAACGCATTCATCTTGCGCGCTAGTGCGGTTTTCTCACGCTTTTCGATACTGGCGTCGGTTTCGGCATACAGCGTTTGCGCTTCAGTTGCAGGACGACGTTGATCGGTGACCGCGGTGATCACCACGGTGCGTTCGTCATTGCCCTGGCGCAGCGTCAACTCGGCGTTTAGCTCCACTAATTTGCTGGGCTTGCTGCGCTGACCGTTGTAATGCACTTTGCCGCCTTCCACCATTTCGCGCGCCAGCGCACGCGTTTTGTAGAAGCGTGCGGCCCACAGCCATTTGTCGAGGCGGACGCCTTCGCTGATTTTTTCTTTCATTGCGGCTCCTGCTTTAACGCAGCGTCTCACACAGTTGACGATAATCTCGTACCGCCGGATGACGCTGGAAAGATTGATCGGGCCGACCGGAATCCGGATTGCTGACGCCTAAGCACCAGCGAATGCCCCAGCTTGTCGCCGCATCCAGAATCGCTTCGCTGTCATCAATGAATAGCGTGCGCGAACTATCAAACGCGGTGTGCTGCTGGACGGCCTGCCAGAGACGCGGATCCTCTTTCGGATATCCAAAGGTATGGGTAGAAAGTAATAAATCAAGGTGGGCAGCTAATCCGGTCTGCTCCAGCTTCACATCAAGATTATAAGGATGCGCATTGGTTAACAAAATGGTGCGTTTGCCGGCGGCGCGCAGCGCCTGCAGCAGCGGCAGGGTATCTTCACGCATCGCCGCGCGCTGGCGCTTTTCCAACGTCATGGCACGAATATCCAGCGCCAGCTCCTGCGACCAGTAATCGAGACAATACCAGTTTAGCGTATGCACCACGGCCTGATACTTCTGCTGAATAAGCTGATGCGCTTCGCTCAGCGTGATAGCGCGCTCACGGCTCAGCGTTTCAGGAACGTGTTCCAGCCAGAAGTGACGATCGAAAGCGAGATCGAGTAGCGTGCCGTCCATATCCAGCAGCACGGTATCAATCTCTGACCAGTTAAGCGTAACCTGCATTTTCGTTCTCGCCGCAAAAAAGTGGGCGACAGGGTAGCACAGAAGGGGAGGGCTCAGAACAGCGAGCGCACGCTCTGCATCGTGTTCAGATTGTGGTTGAAGCACTTGTCGTAATACTGCTGGATTTCGGCCATACGCAGACGATTACGATGAATGCGACGCAGCGCCAGCAAGCCGTTGATGACCGCGCTGGCAATCAGCACCAGCATCAGCAACGCGGTGCCTAAATAGCGCCATTGCGCCATGGCATCCGGCTCATTATGCAGTGCGATATGGCGCGTGCCGTTAGCATCGGTGGTAATGCTGGTGATGATGCCGCTGGCGGCGAAAGGCGTATGCAGCAGCATTTCCGACATGCGCTGTAGCTCGCGCCACTGCGAGGGGGCGTCAAGATCAAACAGCGATACTGATGGCTGCGGCTGCGTCACCATCTGGCGGCCTTCATCACTGATAATCAGGAAGCCACCCGGCGGCGGGCTATTGAGATTTTCCGCAGCGCGACGCGTTTCACGCGAGAAGAAGGTTGACGTCGCGGTGTTGACCAGGTTTTCCAGCGCTTCCGCACTTACCGGGCGCAGCAGCACGTTCATGCCATTAAGTTTGCCGGAATCTGCGCGGTGAATCAGCGAATCCCAATCTTTGGCATTACCGAGGTTCACCAGCGCATTTTTCAGGCGTACGCAATCCTGTTGCTGGCTGCACAGCTCTTGCGTTTTCAGTACGAGATCGGAGAAATCATCCAGCAGAATCATGCCGGATTTTTGAATCGCCGAGGCTAGCTGCGGATTAAGTTTTGGATCGGTATTGGTTTCCGGATGCAGCTGTCGCGTGGTGGTATCAAGCAGCGCCGCTGCTTTATCGATAATATCGGACTGCGGCAGGGGCAGCGCAGGCGCGTTGTTCCAGTAAATGGCTGAGCAGTCGAACGGCATGTAAGCGTAGCTGCGGTTGCTTTGATAGTTACCTGGCACCGAACACATGCCGGTACCGCCGACTTTCAGGCTGTCACCAATGTGTAAGGGCAGGGCATTGAGTTTGTCTACGCTGTTGACCTCAATGCTTTCAGTGCCTTTCACCCATGCAAAGCTGAGTTTGAGCGGCATGCTGAGGGGAATCCAGGTGAAGAGCATTACCAGCACCAGCAGCGAACCGCACGCCAGCACCAGATTTTTACGCCAGCGCTGTACCGGGAAGTTACGCACTTCGTCCTGCAGTGACAGGAAACGCCCCTGACGCACCACCTGACGATTAAGGTACATCTCCACATCGGTGGTCTGGCCTAAATCATGCGCCACATAAGGCTGCCAGTGCGCGGGGTAGATGAGATCGATAATGCCGAGGGAGATATTGCTCTGCTCCTGGTTTGATTCCCCGAACAAGCCCCAGCGCTTTGGCGCACCGCGCAGACAGTGCACGTCGCGCAGGCCTTTCGCACCCGGGAAGCGGTAGAGAAACCACAGGCTGACGGCGATCATCAGGCAGCCGAGCACCGCAATCCACACCATTAAGCTGCCGGGCAGCACCAGGCTAAGGAAGAACAGCAGGAAAGCGAAACAGATCGCTACCGCTTCGCGCGTGCCGTCTGCGCGAGATAGCTGATACTCTTCGGCGGTCTCTTTGCGCACCTGCAGCAGTTCAACGTTTTCGCTCTCTTCTTTACGAATTGAAGCGTTGGTTGATATAGGGCGCACCAGCGGGGGCAGCGCCGGTTGTTCAATCGCGTAATTCACCAGCGAATGGCCATTAAGCGAAATCACCAGCGGCAGGGTTTGCGTGCGAATCAGTTCAACGTAGTTTTCATCCGCGATGTACTGCTCCCACAGCGGCGGCAAATGCACTTCTACTTCATCGAGATAGTAGCGCCATTTCTGCGGATCGTCGGTGGAGAGGCCATAGCGTGTAATCGCGCGGGTGACGGGATAAACATTATTGCTCTGCGCGGTGAGCGTCAACGCTTCGGATTCACGCGGCTTCTTTGCGGATCGTGAACTCTGCTGGTCATGCTGTTTTGCCAGTAGCGCGATGTACTTTTCTACCGCGCTGCGTTCTTCATCGGTGAGTTTGCGATTTGGAGGACTGATAAACGGCAGCGGTTTCGCCAACGGCGGACGATGCCGCATAGCGTACCAGTAGCCGATACCTGCAAGTAACGAACAGGCGAGCATGACAGCCAGAATGACAATGTAAGTGCTCATGCTTTGCTCAATCCAGCCAAAAAACTGCCTTCACGTTTACGATGTACTCCCGATGAATCCATCAATACAAGTCAATTTTGGCGAGCAGATGTCATTCTGACAAGGGAAAAGTCAGATAAAATAACGCGCAAAATCATTTAATTATAGTTTGTTAGATTATTCCTTAACGGGATGTTAACGAGCTGCGACTCAATTAAAAATCGGTATTTTCTGAATTTAACAAAACACCGTTGACTTATTGTGAATTTTTAACTTCATAGATAACAAGAAGTTGTTAGTAGCAGTAAGTGGATATGTGTCACCATAGTTTACCTACACGGTGAGTCGCACAATGGTTCGGGCTTAGGTATGCTGGCGTCATCACGTTTCACAGGGTTGTGCTAAGTTTGAGGCTGATATGAAAACCCCCATGAAAAAACCTGACATCCTCAATGTGGAAGCGGTTGCCCGCTCCCGCTTATTCACTATTGAAGCGGTCGACCTCGCTTTCAGCAATGGCGAGCGCCGTGTCTATGAGCGTATGAAGCCTTCCGATCGTGAAGCAGTGATGATTGTGCCAATTATCGGTGATGACGTGATCCTGATTCAGGAATACGCGGTAGGCCTGGAAAGCTACGAACTGGGTTTTCCAAAAGGGCTGATCGATCCCGGCGAGAGCGCATTTGAGGCTGCCGATCGTGAATTGAAAGAAGAGGCGGGATTCGGTGCCACTAAGCTGGAAGCGCTGGGCAAGCTGACCATGGCGCCGTCTTACTTCTCCAGCAAAATGAATATTGTGGTGGCGGAAGGCTTGTACGAAGAGAAGCTGGAGGGCGATGAGCCGGAACCGTTGATTGTCTATCGCTGGCCGTTGAAGAATCTGCTGGCACTGTTGGAAGAACCCGACTTCCGCGAAGCACGTAATGTCAGCGCTCTGTTTATGGTGCGTGAGTGGCTGGTGAAGCAGGGCCGCTTAAGCTATTAACATTGCAGTCTCGTCTAAAAAAAAAGCCGGCAGATTTGCCGGCTTTTTTGATCAGAACAGTTCGTGGCTTTGGCCATTGTCCATGATGGTAGTGCCGACATCATGAACCGAATATTCCGTTGGCTGCGTACCGTTGATGAAATACTCCTGGCGCGAGTTACCGCCATTGGCCAGTTTGCCGGTACTGCGATCAATATTAACAGTGACCACGCCATCTGGCGGAGTCAGCGGTTGCACCGGTACGCCTTCCAGCGCTGATTTCATATAATCGTCCCACGCGGGTTGCGCACTCTTCGCGCCACCTTCGTAGCCGGAGATTTGATCCGGAATCGCACCTGACATGGTTGAACGACCCAGTGCGCGCGAATCATCAAAGCCAATCCACACCGACGTGACAACACCCGGGCCGTAACCGGAGAACCACGCATCTTTCGAGCTATTAGTGGTACCGGTTTTACCTCCGATATCATTACGTTTCAGGTCGCGGCCCGCGCGCCAGCCCGTTCCCATCCAGCCGGGTTCACCAAAGATATTACTGTTCAGCGCGCTCTTGATCAGGAACGACAGTGGCGTATTAATGACGTGCGGTGCATATTGCTGATCGCCACCCGATTGCGGTTGCGCAGGCACCTGCTCAAGTTCTGGCTGCGGCACGGTCTGGTTCTGCGACTGATCGGAGGTGGCAACATTCTCTATGCTCTCTTCATTCAGTGCGACAGACTTTTTCGTGTCGCCATAGATCACCGGCAAATTGCACTGCGGGCAGGCAATTTTGGGTTTCTCTTCGAAGATCACGCCGCCTTGTTCATTCTCAATCTTAGTGATGAAGTACGGATCGACCAGGAAGCCGCCGTTAGCCATTACGGCGTAGCCGCGCACTACCTGCATTGGTGTGAACGACGCCGCGCCTAACGCTAACGATTCGGTATGCACGATGTTCTGCGCCGGGAAGCCGAAACGCTGCAGATACTCTGCCGCGTAATCAACGCCCATCGCACGCATCGCACGCACCATCACCACGTTTTTCGACTCGCCCAGGCCCTGACGCAAACGAATCGGACCAGCGTAAGTCGGCGGTGAGTTTTTCGGACGCCAGTCGGCACCTGCACCGGCATCCCAGCGGGAAATCGGCACGTCATTCAAAATGGAAGCCAGCGTTAAACCGCGATCCATCGCTGCGGTATACAGGAACGGTTTAATATTGGAACCGACCTGACGCAGCGCTTGTGTGGCACGGTTGAACATGCTCTGGTTGAAGTCGAAGCCACCGACTAACGCGCGAACAGCACCATCTTCTGGATTGAGCGAAACCAGAGCGGAGTTCACCACCGGCACCTGAGCCAGCCACCAGGCATTGTCTACCTTGCGTACCCAAATCTGCTGGCCCGCTTGCAGCACCTGCGTCAGGCTGCGCGGTGTGGGTCCCTGAAGCGTATCCGATTTGTAAGCACGCGCCCATCGCACGCCCGCCATTCCTATGGAAACACTGCTGCCATCTTTCAACGTTGCAGTGGCTTCTTCGGCATTAGCACTGGTAATCACGGCTGCGTTGAGTGGACCGTAAGTAGGAAGATCTTTCAGGGCCTTAAGAATTCGGGTTCTATCCCAACTGGCTTCGCCTGGTTTCCACAGCACATTGGTCGGACCGCGATAGCCGTGGCGCATGTCATATGCCAGCACATTGTTACGCACGGCCTGCTGCGCGGCTTCCTGCAGACGACGGGTGACGGTGGTATAAACCTTATAGCCATCTTCATACGCGCCATCACCGTAGCGCTTCACCATCTCCTGGCGCACCATTTCACTCAAGTAAGGTGCTGAGAACGCGATTTCCGGGCCGTGATAGCTGGCCGTCAACGGCGTGTTGCGGGCTTCGTCATACTGTTGCTGGGTGATGTAGTTTTGATCCAGCATACGCGCCAGCACCACATTACGACGTGAAAGCGCACGCGCGTGAGAATAAAGCGGGTTGAAAGTCGACGGTGCCTTTGGCAATCCGGCAATCACCGCCATTTCGCTCAGCGACAGCTGATCAATCGATTTGCCAAAATAGACCTGCGCTGCAGCGCCAACGCCATAAGCGCGATAGCCGAGATAGATCTTGTTGAGGTACAACTCAAGAATTTCATCTTTGCTTAGCAGCTGTTCGATGCGAATGGCCAGGAACGCTTCCTTAATCTTACGCATCAAAGTGCGTTCCGGACTGAGGAAGAAGTTACGCGCCAACTGCTGGGTAATGGTACTTGCACCCTGCGAAGCATGGCCGGACATCAGCGCGATACTGGCTGCACGAAAGATGCCCACCGGATCAACACCATGATGCTCGTAAAAACGGCTATCTTCGGTGGCAATAAACGCTTTGATGAGTTCAGGCGGCATCTGCTGCAGCGTCAGCGGGACACGACGCTTCTCACCATACTGGGCGATCAGTTCGCCATCTGCGCTGTAAACCTGCATAGGGGTTTGCAGGCGCACATCTTTCAATGTGTTCACATCGGGCAGCTGCGGCTCTATGTATTTGTACAAACCATAAACCGTGCCGGCTCCCAGCAAAATGCAACACACTGCAAGGATCAATAAATACTTTACGAACTTCACCTGAGAATTCCCATCTGTTGTCGTTTGAGCAGTTTATAAGCAACCGCGCGGTAGTATAAAGACAAGCCTGACGCTTTGATATACCCGTCAGACTTGAAGTTGCCCGGGTATTGGAGCTCATTACCTTCAACGATAAGGAGATCGCGCACATGGCTTTTCAGCGCTGGCAAATCGGACTGGACATCCAAAACGGGCAAATCTGTGCCCTTGGCATTGAACGCCGACGTCACGGTTGGCAGTTGCGACATTGGTGGCAACAAACGCTGCCGCAAGATACGTTAAGAAACGGCGTGCTGCAAACCACGCCTGCGTTACTGGATATGTTAGGGCGCTGGCAGCGCCATCTGCCGAAGCGTTACTCACTGCGCGTTGGCCTGCCGCCGCAGCTGGTATTGCAACGCACCTTGCCGCTGCCTGAAACCTCGCTACGTGAGCCTGCGCTGAGTCGCTATGTAGCGGCTTCCGCGCAACGTCTGTTTCCTGTCGAGCCCGCTTCGCTGTCGCTGGATTACCGTTTGCCGGGTAAAGCCTCGCAGCTGTGTGTCACCGCCGCACGGCGCGAAGTGATCGCGCAATGGCTGGCTCCCTTGCAGCAGGCGGGCCTGAAACCAGACGTATTCGAGTTGAGCAGTTTGGCGCTCACGCAAATCGCCATGCGCATGCCTTTGCGACATAACCAGCTGCTGATTCATCCGCTCAGCGATCACTGGTTATGGACGCTCGCCGGTGAAAGCACCTCGTCTGGCGCAGCCACTGAACCCCTCACGTTTGCGCTATTGCATGAAACGTTCCCGCAGATGGAAACCGTATTTTGCACATCAACAGCCGTCTTGCCGGAAGCGCAGGTTCAGCGCTGTCAGCCGTTGACGCTGCTGCACTATCTCCAACCACCTTTACCTGCGCAGGAAGGTGATTTTACCGTCGCGCTGGGTTTGGCTCTGCGACCGGAGGATTCATGATGCTGGCGGTCAATTTACTGCCCTGGCGCCTGCATCAGCAGCAGCGCCAGCGAAAACAGAGCATAACGCTGCTGACGCTCACCTTAATGTTGACCTTGTTCATGCTGCTAATGCTGTGGTGGCGCGGGTTCGCTACGCGACAGCAGCAGTTGGAGCAGCTGATGGATATCACTTTTATCCTTAACGCGCTGCAACAACAGCTGGAAAAGCAGCAATCCCTGCTTCAACAGCGTGAATCATTGCTGCAGACGCAGCGCGCCGAGCAGCAACGACAGGCCCAGCATCGGCGCTGGCAAGGTTTCTGGCAGCAGCTGCCGGAATTGATGCCTGAAACCTTGTGGCTGAACCGACTCGAACGTCGACAAGGGCAACTCATGCTGGAAGGTCAGGCGCAGAGCATGGCGGCCGTGAGTGACTTTCGCCACCAGCTAATGACGCAGCCGCTTTTTTCCAGTGTGAGGCAGGGCGGTGTGCAACGGCAGGTCAGCGGCGACTACCGTTTTGCTCTGCATGCACGCTTGCAGGAGTTGGCAGATGAATGATCTCCTGCAGCGTTGGCTGACGCTGACGCTACCGTGGCGCATTGCCGGGGCGATGTTGCCGTCACTGCTGCTCTTCGCGCTGGCGTGGCTCGTGCTGCTTCGTCCGCAGCAGCTAATGCGTGAGGCACAAGAGCGAAAGATTGAGCAGATGGAACAACAGCAGCAACAGCGACAGCAAAAACTGACTTCTCTCCCCAGCATTGCTGCCTTAGAGGCGGAGATAGTTGCGCTGCAACAACCCGTAACGGGCAGCGAAGCACCGCAAACTCTGGAAAAAATCGTGGCTGCACGCGGTAAGCAGCTGGAAGCCTGGCAGCCGGACAGCCAGCCACAGCAGCTTCAGCTGCGACTGATCTGGCCGCAATTTTTGCCGCTGTTTAGCGAGTTAGCCAGCACCTCTTTACCCGTGCCGCAACGTTTTCAGCTGCAAGCAGAGCAAGGCGTATTGAACACGCAGTTTTGGCTGGAGAGTGACGATGCGGAGTAGCGGCTTGCTGTTACTGCTATGTACCTCTCTGGCGCTGGCACGCGATCCCTTTCAGCCGCTGACCGAGAACCTATGCCAGGCGCCGGCCAGTGCACCGGAAGGCTGGCGCCTGCAAGGCATTGTTGGCGTGCCGCCGCACTACGTGGCATGGCTGATTTCACCGCAAGGTAAAAGCCATCGGCTCATTGAGAACCAGCCTTTTCCGCTGCCGCCCTGGCGAGTGCTGCAGCTAACGGCACACACGCTGGTGTTAAGTGCCGTCCAACGCTGTCCACCTCAGCAAATAACATGGGTAATAAAAGGAGGTTTTTATGAAATGGATGATGGTACTGATGTTGCTGTGCCTAAGCGCGCCGCTGCGCGCCAGTGACGATCGCTTAAGTCTGGTATTTGACGATGCGCCGGTTGAGCGCATTTTGCAGGCGCTAGCGGATTATCAGGAGATTAACTTGCTCATTGCGCCGGGCGTTGAGGGCCGGTTATCGCTGCGGTTAGATAACGTTGATTGGCAACGCGCGCTGGCATTAGTGACGCAGATGGCAAAACTCACCGTCGTGCAGGAAGAAGGCGTGCTGCTGGTCTACCCGGAAAGCTGGCAACAGCTGCAGATACAGCAGGCACAGGCCGAGCGTGAAGAGAAACAGCAACAAACCCCGTTGGAGCAGCAAAGCGTGACGCTGCATTACGCCAGCGCCAGCGATATTTACCGCAGCCTGCAGGCTGAGCCCTCGCTGATGACAGCGCGCGGCAGCGTCACCGTGGACAGTCGCACCAATAGTTTGCTGCTGCGCGATACTGCACAAGCGCTACGTGAGACCGAGCGGTGGATAAAAGCGTTGGATTTACCGCTGGAGCAGGTGGAACTTGCCGCGCATATCGTCACCATCAACGAAGAACATCTGCGTGAACTCGGCGTTAACTGGGGCACTTCTCCGGCAGATGTTGTCACTCAGGCGCTAAGAAATCCGCTGTTGGATATTCCATTGGCGGTGGGTAATCCGGCGCTTCGTGCCGGCGTCACGCTTGGTCAGGTTAGTGGTGAACTGTTAAACCTGGAGTTAAGCGCGCTAGAGCAGGAGAACCAAATCGAAATTATCGCCAGCCCGCGGCTATTTACCGCCCATCAACAAACCGCCACGATCAAACAAGGTACGGAAATCCCTTATGAGGTGAAGTCTGGCAACAGCGGGGCAACGGCGATCGAATTTAAAGAGGCGGTGCTGGGCATGGAGGTGACGCCCGTGGTGCTGGGTAACGGTCGAATACAGCTCAAATTAAAACTGAGCCAGAATTTACCCGGGCGCAGCGTGAATATTGGCGATAATCAGGTGCTCAGCATCGATAAGCAGGAGATTGAAACCCAGGTAACGCTGCGTGATGGCGAAACCTTAGCGCTCGGCGGTATTTTCCAGCAGCAGCGTACGCAGAGTGCAAAACGCGTCCCCTGGCTGGGCGAGCTACCGCTACTGGGAAATTTGTTCAGCCATCAGACCGACGAACAGAAAAAAAAGGAGCTGGTTATCTTTATTACCCCCAGACTGGTCAGGGAAGCAGCGCTTTCCGCCGGATAAAGCGGAAAATTCGTTCTGTGAGGCCAACTGCGTTGACGCAGGGCAGGAATTAGCTTACAAGGTTTAGCGATTTTCAAAACGGTGTAACGGAACGCGGCAGAATAACCTTCCGAATGACGTCGGTCACAAGCGATACTGGCGTCAAAAGAAATATCTCCAAAATAATTCGCGTTGCAGGAAGTCGTTAAATGAGTGAATTCACAGTGCTTACCCAGGTAAGTGATTAGGGTGAATGACCCCAGCCAGCGGACCTGTAGCGTGAAATAGGATGGATTAGCGGAGGTGCGTTACCGTCTCGCGAACCACAGACCGGTCCTGTTAAGAGGTCGCCGGGGGCAATTTATTCGGTTGCCAAACGGCCATGAGTGTTGAGATAATTTTCCGTCTGACTCTTGTTAACGCTCATGAGGTCTCAGTTCCTGTCCCGCCAGCTATGCTGAACGCGGGGTATCATCAACGAATTCTTAGTAATACCGATAAAATGGCAGAGAAACGCAATATCTTTCTGGTTGGGCCGATGGGTGCCGGCAAAAGCACTATTGGTCGTCAGTTGGCTCAGCAACTCAATATGGAATTTTTCGATTCCGATCAGGAAATTGAGCGACGCACCGGAGCGGATGTAGGCTGGGTATTTGATGTGGAAGGCGAAGAAGGCTTCCGCGATCGTGAAGAAAAGATCATTAATGAGCTGACCGAGAAGCAGGGCATTGTCCTGGCGACAGGTGGCGGCTCAGTCAAATCCCGCGAGACCCGTAATCGTCTCTCCGCCCGCGGTGTGGTCGTGTACCTTGAAACCACCATCGAAAAGCAGCTTGCTCGTACCCAGCGTGATAAAAAGCGTCCGCTGTTGCAGGTTGAATCACCGCCGCGCGAAGTACTGGAAGCGCTGGCAGGTGAACGTAATCCGCTTTATGAAGAGATCGCTGATGTCACTATTCGCACTGACGATCAGAGTGCAAAAGTGGTGGCCAATCAGATCATCAACATGCTGGAAAAGAACTAATCCAGCGCCCTGAGGGCTCAGCAATAGGTATCGGTCATCATGGAGAAGATCATTGTCTCACTCGGGGATCGCAGTTACCCCATCACCATCGCTGCCGGACTGTTTAACGATCCGGCTTCTTTTTGGCCGCTCAAAGCAGGCGACAATGCCATGCTGGTGACAAACCAGACACTGGCGCCGATCTATCTCGAACCTCTGTCAGCGCTCCTTAGCAATGCCGGCGTAAAGGTAGATCAGGTCATTTTGCCTGATGGTGAGCAGTACAAAACGCTGGCGGTCATGGACGAGGTATTCACCGCGCTGCTTAAAAAGCCGCATGGACGAGATACCACGTTGATTGCACTCGGTGGTGGAGTGATTGGTGACTTAACCGGATTTGCTGCAGCCAGCTATCAGCGTGGCGTGCGCTTTATTCAGGTGCCGACCACGTTGCTGTCTCAGGTTGATTCCTCCGTCGGTGGCAAAACCGCGGTCAACCATCCACTCGGCAAAAACATGATTGGGGCGTTCTATCAGCCCGCCTCTGTCGTGGTGGATACGCATTGTCTGGCCACGCTGCCGCCGCGCGAATTAGCGTCCGGTCTGGCAGAAGTGATCAAATACGGCATTATTCTTGATGGCGAATTCTTCCAATGGCTGGAGCATAATCTTGATGCTCTGCTGGCGCTGGATGAAAAAGCCATGGCGTACTGCATCCGCCGCTGCTGCGAGTTAAAAGCTGAAGTGGTTGCGGCGGATGAGCGTGAAACCGGCGTACGCGCACTGCTTAATCTGGGCCATACTTTTGGTCATGCGATTGAAGCGCACATGGGCTACGGCAACTGGCTACACGGCGAAGCCGTGTCGGCTGGCATGGTGATGGCTGCGCGCACCGCTGAACGTTTAGGGCAGTTCACCTCTGCCGATACCGATCGCATCATCGCGCTGTTGCTGCGTGCCGGTTTGCCGGTGCACGGTCCGGCAAGCATGGCAGCGGAAGATTATCTGCCACACATGATGCGCGATAAAAAAGTGTTGGCTGGCGAGTTGCGTTTGGTGCTGCCTCTCGCTATTGGCCGCTCTGAAGTGCGTGCCGGTGTTGCACATGATATGGTGCTGGCAGCAATTAATGATTGCCAGAAACCCTGATTATTAGAAGTGATGAGTGGTGATGCGGCGTGTGGGAAGCGCGTCGTTTTACGGAGGAGGCTAAATGGATGAGTTCAAACCGGAAGACGAGTTAAAACCTGACGCCAGTGACCGCCGTCCAACGCGGCCACGTAAATCGTCTTCTGCGCCGAAAGTTAAAGTGCCGGTTTCTCGTCAGCATATGATGATGGGCATTGGTATTCTGGTTCTGCTGTTGGTGGTGCTGGGTATCGGTTCGGCATTGACCGGTCCGGATGAGAAGAAACCCGCGACGAATAACGCCAATAGCGGCGCAGCACCTTCTGCCAGTGGCAGCGAAAAGAACATCGATCTCTCAGGTTCGACGTCCATGAGCGGTCAGCAAAACGCCACACCTTCTGCTGAAGGCAGCGCACCGCAAAACACGGCGGGAACGGCTGCACCAGCGGGCAATGATTCCCAGTCCATCTCTATGCCATCGGTCTCTTCAACGCCGACTCAGGCTGCACCCGTGGATACTCCAGCAAATCAACAGCGTGTCACCCTCCCGGGCGATCTGAATACGGCGCTGAATAATCAGCAAGGTTCTGTTGATGCCGCAGCCCAAGGTGCACAGGGCAATAGCTCGCTGCCAACGGCACCGGCAACGGTAAGCGGCAATGGTAAAGCGATGACGCCGCCGGTGATGCATGCGGAAACGCCGTCGCGTAACACCAGCAATGGCGCACGTGAGACGCACGCTGCCAGCAATACGCACAAAGCACCGGCCGCGACCAAACCCGCACCGGTAAAAGAGAGCAAGACGCACACTACGCCGGCGCGCAATGCTGCGCCTGCAAGCAGCAGCGCCAGCAAATCGCTGCCGTCGGGCGGCAATTACACGCTGCAGCTGAGCGGTGCGTCGAAAGAAGAGAGCCTGAATGCCTGGGCGAGAAAACAAAACCTGAGCGGTTATCACGTGTATAAAACTACGCGCAACGGTGAACCCTGGTATGTGCTGGTGAGCGGAGCTTACGCTACGCCAGCCGATGCGAAACGCGCGGTGGCATCGCTGCCAGCAGAAGTGCGTGCCGCGAATCCGTGGGTCAAACCGCTTAGCCAGGTGAAAAAAGAAAGTCAGTAATTGATGTGGGGCCGCGCAGGTGCGGCCCCGTTTAAAGCGCAGAGCTGCTGTCGGTTTCACCACAGCCAATCATTAAGATGTAATAACCACGACAGCATGAAAAAAAATCGCGCTTTTCTGAAATGGGCCGGAGGGAAATACCCGCTCCTTGATGACATCCGTCGTCATTTGCCACAAGGTGATTGTTTAATCGAACCCTTTGTCGGCGCTGGTTCAGTATTCCTCAACACCGATTATGACCGCTATCACCTGGCGGACATCAACGGCGATCTCATCAATCTCTATAACATCGTCAAAACGCGTACTGCGGCGTTCATTGAAGACGCGCGCCAGCTTTTCAATGCCGAAGGTAATACGGCGGAAACTTACTACGCGCAGCGCATCGCATTCAATGCCAGCAAAGATGAATATCAGCGCGCCGTGCTGTTCCTCTATCTCAATCGCCACGGATACAATGGTCTTTGCCGTTACAATCTGCGCGGTGAGTTTAATGTGCCTTTTGGCCGCTACCGTAAGCCGTATTTCCCGGAAGCTGAACTGCTGTGGTTTGCCGAACGGGCGCAAAAAGCGACCTTTGTCTGTGAATCGTACGATGTTACTCTGACTAACGCCCCAGCGGGCTCGGTGGTTTATTGTGACCCGCCGTACGCGCCGCTGTCGGCGACAGCGAATTTTACCGCTTACCACACCAACAGTTTTAGCCTGCGTGAGCAGCAACATCTGGCGGAACTGGCCAATAAGCTGGCGCAACAAAACCGCATACCGGTGCTGATTTCTAATCACGATACGGTGCTCACGCGTGAGTGGTACCAGAATGCGGATTTACACGTAGTTAAAGCCCGGCGTTCCATCAGCCGAAGCATAAGTGGTCGCACACAGGTCGACGAACTGCTAGCGCTTTTCCGCTAGCCTGTTTCGTCCGCGACCAAGGCATTACGCCAGCTCCGGCTGGCGCACAAAATTGGGAGAATCGGATGAAACAATTTTTACTGGCCCCTTCAATTCTGTCTGCTGACTTCGCGCGTTTAGGTGAAGACACAGCCAAAGCGCTGGCGGCAGGTGGCGATGTCGTCCATTTCGATGTGATGGATAACCACTACGTTCCCAATCTGACGATGGGGCCGATGGTGCTGAAAGCGCTGCGCGATTACGGTATCACTGCACCTATTGATGTGCATCTGATGGTAAAGCCGGTGGATGCATTGATCCCGGAATTCGCGAAAGCTGGCGCCACCTTCATTACTTTCCATCCGGAAGCCAGCGAGCATGTTGACCGCACGCTGCAGCTGATCAAAGAGCACGGTTGCAAAGCCGGCTTGGTATTTAATCCTGCTACACCGCTCGACTACCTCGACTATGTTATGGATAAGCTGGATATCATTCTGCTGATGTCGGTGAATCCGGGCTTTGGTGGGCAATCCTTTATTCCCGGCACGCTCGACAAACTGCGCGAAGCGCGTCGCCTGATCGATCAAAGCGGCTACAACATTCGCCTGGAAGTGGATGGCGGCGTGAAGATCGACAACATCGGCCAGATTGCTGCCGCCGGTGCCGATATGTTTGTTGCCGGTTCCGCGATCTTTGGTCACCCGGATTACAAAAAAGTGATCGATGAAATGCGTGGCGAACTGGAGAAAGTTAATGGCTCATTTCACTGATATCCGCGCGCTGGCGTTCGATCTCGACGGAACGCTGGTGGATAGCGCACCGGGTTTGGCGCAGGCGATCGATCACGCGCTGGGCGATCTGCAACTGCCGCCGCCGGGTGTGGCGTTAGCATCAACCTGGATTGGCAACGGCGCGGATGTGATGATGACCCGCGCGCTGACCTGGGCGTTGGGTCGCGAACCGCATGCTGAAGAGCAGCGCGATGCGCGTGCGCTGTTCGATAAGTACTATGCCGAAACGGTGGAAGCGGGCAGCACCCTGTTCCCGCGGGTGAAAGAGACGCTGGCGGCGCTGCAGGCAAAAGGCCTGCCGCTGGCCATAGTCACCAACAAACCTACGCCGTTTGTCGCGCCATTGTTGAAGTCGCTCGGCATTGCTGACTACTTTACCCAGATTATTGGCGGCGATGATGTGATTGTGAAAAAGCCGCATCCAGCGGCCATTTTCCTTGTGCTCGGCCATTTTGGCGTGCTTCCCGGACAATTGCTGTTTGTCGGCGATTCGCGCAATGATATTCTCGCAGCCCAGGCGGCAGGCGTACCGAACATCGGTATGACTTTTGGCTACAACTACGGTGAGCCAATTGCGACCAGCCATCCCGATTTAACTCTCGACTCTTTTGACGAACTTTTGCCCGCTATCGGGCTGTGATTATCAGGACATAACATGAGCAAACCCATCGTTTTCAGCGGCGCCCAGCCTTCCGGTGAACTGACCATTGGCAACTATATGGGTGCGCTGCGTCAGTGGGTGCAGATGCAGGATGATTTCCACTGCATTTACTGCATCGTCGATCTGCACGCCATCACCGTCCGCCAGGATCCGGTTGCGCTGCGTAAAGCCACGCTGGATACGCTGGCGTTGTACCTTGCCTGCGGCATCGATCCGGCGAAAAGCACCATCTTCGTTCAGTCGCACGTGCCTGAACATGCGCAGCTGAGTTGGGTACTGAACTGTTACACCTACTTCGGCGAGCTGAGCCGCATGACGCAGTTCAAAGATAAATCAGCGCGTTACTCGGAAAACATCACCGCGGGCCTGTTTGATTATCCGGTGCTGATGGCAGCTGACATTCTGCTGTATCAAACCAATCAGGTGCCGGTGGGCGAAGATCAGAAGCAGCATCTGGAACTGAGCCGCGATATCGCGCAGCGTTTCAATGCGCTGTACGGCGATGTGTTCAAAGTGCCGGAGCCGTTCATTCCGAAATCAGGCGCGCGCGTCATGTCGCTGCTTGAACCGACCAAGAAAATGTCTAAGTCAGACGACAACCGTAATAACGTGATTGGTCTGCTGGAAGACACCACCGCGGTGGTGAAGAAGATCAAGCGCGCGGTAACAGACTCTGCTGAGCCGCCAGTGGTGCGCTACGACGTCAAAGAGAAGGCCGGTGTTTCTAACCTGCTGGATATTCTGGCGGGCGTAACCGGCAAAACCATTGCCGAGCTGGAACAGGAGTTTGAAGGCAAAATGTATGGCCATCTGAAAGGCGCGGTCGCGGATGCCGTTTCAGGCATGCTGACCGACTTGCAGGAGCGCTATCATCGTTTCCGTAACGACGAAGCGCTGCTGAATCAGGTGATGCGCGATGGCGCAGCGAAAGCCCGCGCGCATGCGCAGGAAACGCTGAAGAAAGTGTACGAAGCGGTAGGTTTTGTCGCACAACCCTAAGCGGTTTGCCGGCGAGAACGCGACGGCGGATCATCATGATCCGCCGTTTTTATTTGTGCGATGGCCTGGTGGTTCAGAACCAGCGTAATTGAGGCCGCAGCGCCACTACGCGACCGACAATAATCAGCGCTGGACTTTCAAACTGCTGCGCCAACGTCGCCAGCTCTGCCAGCGTTGCGGTTTCCACGCGTTGCTGCGGCGTGGTGCCGTTCTGTACGATCGCCACCGGCATAGCGGCATCCATGCCGTGCTGCAACAGCTGCTGTTGGATTTCCGGCGCTTGCGCCAGCCCCATATAGAACACCAGCGTTTGCTGCTCCGCCGCCAGTTTGCGCCATTCAATCTCGCCATGCTGCTGTAAATGGCCCGTCACGAATCGTACGCTCTGCGCATGGTCGCGATGCGTAAGCGGAATGCCGCTGTAGGCAGCACAGCCCGATGCGGCCGTGATGCCCGGCACCACGCTAAACGGAATATGGTGTTGTGCCAGCAACTGCAGCTCTTCACCACCGCGCCCAAAGATAAAGGGATCGCCGCCTTTAAGGCGTACTACGCGTTTGCCGCTTTGCGCCTGTTCGAGTAAAACCTGGTTGATTTGCGCTTGGGGTACGCAGTGATGACCGGCCTGTTTGCCGACAAAGATGCGCTCAGCATCGCGACGTATCAGATTGAGAATCGGTTCTGAAACCAAGCGGTCATACACCACGACATCGGCCTGCTGAATATGCTGCAAACCTTTCAACGTGAGCAATCCGGCATCACCCGGCCCGGCGCCAACCAGCACCACTTCACCCTGCTGCGACAGCGGGGCATCGAACAAGTTATCGACGATGGCATCAGCACGTGGGCGATCGCCATTCGCCAGGGTTTGTGCCAGACGATCGCTCACGAAGAAGCGTTCCCAGAACGCGCGGCGCTGCGCCATGCTGGCAAAGGTGCGCTTCACACGGCCACGCAACGAACCGGCCAGGGACGCCAGCTCTCCGAGATGCTGTGGCAGCATCGCTTCGAGCTTCTCCCGAAGCAAACGTGCCAGCACCGGCGCGCGGCCGCCGGACGAAACGGCAATCATCAGCGGTGAGCGATCGACAATCGATGGCATGATCGCGCTGGCTTCCTGCGGCGCATCCACCAGATTGCAGAAGATGCGACGCTGCTCGGCTGCGAAAGTCACCTGCTGATTGACCGCATCATCATTGGTGGCGGCAATCACCAGCCAGCACGAGTCCAGCCAGCTATCATCAAACGCGCCGGTTAATAAGGTCACCTTTCCCTGCTGTGCCCACTGCTGAAACGCGGGGGAGAAATCCAGCGCGCCAACGTGCAGATCGGCACCGGCATCCAGCAGCAAACGCGCTTTGCGTTCTGCTACATCTCCCGCTCCTACCAGCAAACAGCGTTTGCCCTGCAGGCGGCAAAACAGCGGAAAGTAGTCCATAGCTCATCCTAAAAAAAGCCCGCACGGGGCGGGCTGAAAATGGTTATACCGCTTTGAGCGGCGTGGCTTGCGCTTCGGCCTGTGGACGCTGCGCCAGCGGGGTGGCATACCAATAACCGAGACCCATCAGCACCATGCCGGAGAACATGTTGCCCAGCGTTACCCACAGCAAATTGTGGCCGATGCCGCTCAAAGTGAGGTCCGCATTATGCTGACCAAACCATGACAGTGCAAAGACCGTCATATTGGCTACGGAGTGCTCATAGCCGGAAGCGATAAACGCCAGCAAACACCACCAGATCGCGATGAACTTCGCCGTGCCTTCGGTGCGTAGTGCCATCCAGATTGCCAGACATACCAGCCAGTTACACAGTGCGCCCTTGAAGAACAGCGCCATGGCTGGCTGCGTGGTTTTCGCCAGCGCGGCGCTATGAATTAGCGAGCCAGCATTGGGGAGCAATGGGCCTGCCGCATAGTAATAGATCAGTGCGACCAGCACGGAGCCGATTAAATTCCCCAGCCAGGTTTGCGGCAGTACACACCACATCTGGCCTTGCTTGATGGTGCCGGCTTTCACGCCAATGGTCAGGAACAGGGTATGACCGGTGAACAGCTCGGAACCGGCGATGATCACCAGCGTCAACGCGATCCCGAAGGTGGCGCCCATCAGCAGCGGACGGTAAGCCGGATCGACCAGATTGCCCAAGGTGAAAATCAGGATGATGGCCAAACCAACGTAAGCACCAGCCATCGCCGAGCCGATCCAGAAGGCCAGCGGGCTGTGCTGCGCGGTACGCACAATGCGTGCCGCATTGGCGGCACATTTATTCAGGGTGTCAGTAAACATAGTGACGTCTCATTAAGTAAAGGAATGCGGTCAGGCACAAATCTCAACCCGGCCTTTGCTGACTCGCACCGGATAGCTCGCCACCGAACGTGCTTCGTCTTCCAGGCAGAAGCCATCACTTAGGCGGAAGCGCTGCTTTTTCAGCGGGCTAGCCACCCACAGCGCTTGCTGGTGCTCAGCAATCAGGCCGCGTGATAACACGCTGGCCTGGGCGAAAGGATCGATATTGCTCAATGCGTAGAGCTGTTCATCGTCACGTGGACGGAAGATAGCAATCTGCTGGCCGTTGACCAGCGCACACACACCGGTCGCAGGCAGGATTTGCTTGAATTCACACACGGAATGCCACTGGCTCATGCGTCAATCTCCTCAATCAGAGTGACCGCAATGCGCTCGTCGGGACGTGCCGGACGATGCTGCTCGCGTTGGTTAATATGCTGCACCAGCGGATCGCGCTGGTCGCTGTTGATAAAGGTGTTGAAGTGAGCCTGCTGCTGAGGATCTTGCACCGTTGCTGTCCATTCGCAGATCACTTCGCCACGCAGACGTGCCAGTTCGCTCTCCAGCTGCGCATTCAGGCCGAGCTTGTCGCCAACAATGACGCTGCGCAGGTAATCGATGCCGCCATCCATGCTTTCCAGCCACAGCGAAGTGCGTTGCAGGCGGTCGCCGGTGCGGATGTAGAACATCATGAAACGATCGAGATAGCTCAGCAGCGTGTCGCGATCGAGATCGGCAGCCAGCAGATCGGCATGACGAGGTTTCATGCCGCCATTACCGCACACATACAGGTTCCAGCCTTTCTCGGTGGCGATGATGCCGACATCTTTACCCTGTGCTTCCGCGCACTCGCGCGTGCAGCCGGAGACGCCAAATTTCATCTTGTGCGGGGTACGAATGCCTTTGTAGCGGTTTTCCAGCTCAATACCGAAGCCAAGGCTGTCGCCAACGCCAAAGCGGCACCAGACGCTGCCCACACAGGTTTTCGCCATGCGCAGCGCTTTGGCATACGCCTGTCCGGTTTCAAAACCGGCCGCGATCAGCTGCGTCCAGATAGCAGGCAGATCGTCACGCTGCGCGCCAAACAGGCCAATACGCTGCGAGCCGGTGATTTTGGTGTAGAGATTGTACTGACGCGCCACGGTGCCAATCGCCATCAACCCTTCCGGGGTAATTTCGCCTCCGGCCGAGCGTGGGATCACCGAGTAAGTCCCATCTTTCTGGATATTGCCGAGGAACAGATCGTTGCTGTCCTGCAGCGGTGCCAGCTGCGGCTTCAGCACGTACTCGTTCCAGCAGGAGGCCAGCAGCGAACCCACGGTGGGCTTACACACTTCGCAGCCGTAGCCCTGACCATATTTGGCCAGCAGCGCGTCAAACGATGTGATTTCTTCCACGCGAATCAGGTGATACAGCTCCTGACGCGAGTAGGGGAAGTGCTCACACAGATGATTGTTAACGTCAATGCCCTGACGGCTCAATTCACCGTTCAGCACCTGCGTAATCAGTGGAATACAGCCGCCGCAGCCGGTACCCGCGCGCGTTTCGGCTTTCAGCGCCGCTACGGTATGGCAACCACCCTGCACGGCTTTGACGATATCGCCTTTACTCACGTCAAAGCAGGAGCAGATTTGCGCGCTATCCGGCAGCGAATCAACGCCCATTACCGGTTTATCGCCGCTGCCTGCCGGTAGGATCAGCCCTTCCGGATTTTCCGGTAGCGGGATGTTATTCAGCGCCAGCTGCAACAGATTGCCGTAATCGCTGGTATCTCCCACCAATACCGCGCCCAGTAATGTGCGGTTATCCTCGCTGACAATCAGGCGCTTATAGATGTTTTTCTGCTCGTCGAGCCACAGGTAGCTGCGCGCACCCGGCGTGCGGCCATGCGCGTCACCAATGCCACCGACATCCACGCCCAGCAGTTTCAGCTTGGCGCTCATGTCTGCACCGGCAAACAGGTTGTCGCGGCCAACCACGGCATCGCTGGCAACCTGCGCCATCTTGTAGCCCGGCGCGACTAAGCCGTAAATACGGTTCTGCCACGCGGCACATTCACCGATCGCATAAATCGCCGGATCGCTGGTCTGACAGCGATCGTCAATGGCGATGCCGCCGCGCTCGCCCAGTGTTAAGCCGCACTGTTTGGCCAGCTTATCCTGCGGGCGAATACCGGTGGAGAAGACGATGAAATCGACATCCAGCGCGCTGCCGTCGGCAAACTCCAGCGTTTTGCCACCTGTGGCATGATGGACAATCTGCTGCGTGTTTTTGTCGGTGTGGACGCCTACGCCCATCTGCTCGATTTTGCGTCGCAGCTGTTCGCCGCCCTGGGGATCGAGCTGTTCCGCCATCAGCACCGGTGCAAACTCAATCACGTGGGTTTCAATGCCAAGATTTTTCAGCGCGCCCGCCGCTTCGAGCCCCAGCAGTCCGCCACCAATCACCGCGCCGCGTTTGCTGCGGCGTGAACAGGCTTCAATGGCGTTAAGATCTTCAATGGTGCGATAGACGAAACAGTCGCTGCCTTCCGCGCCTTTGATGGGCGGAATCCATGGATAGGAACCGGTGGCGAAAATCAGCGTGTCGTAATGCACTGCGCGCCCGGTATTCGAGTGAATCAGTTTTTCGTCGCGGTTAATGGTAATGGCGCGTTCGCCGAGTAATACATTTACCTGATGCTTCTGATAGTAACCTTCGCGCACCAGCGAGAGTTCTTCAGCGGTGTGATGGGAGAAATAGGCGGAAAGGTGGACGCGATCATAGGCGACCCGGGGCTCTTCACAGAAAACGGTTATCGCAAACTGATTCGATTCATCTTTGTCGATAAGTTCTTCTATAAAGCGGTGGCCGACCATGCCGTTGCCAATGATAACGACACTGTGCTTGCTCATGCTTGCCTCAAAAATTGCGGTATCTGCGCCTACCTTAGCGCGGCGCTTTTGGCGCTTATTGATATGCATCAAGCGCGCCCTTATATACCTATTTTGAGGTATGTAACTGATTTTGAACGAATTAGTTAAGTGGCTTATTTGGTTGATAATTACCCAATCATTTTCTTCGCCGCACATTTCCTCACGGCGCGATTCATCGCGCAATAAATGGCGCCGCTACGGAATGTGCCCGCGGTGACATTGGTTTTCATGCTAGCTTTAGATTTTGTGTTTTAGCGGAGAACGGCATGGCAAATCCATCACTGAAGTGGATCAACAACCTGCGCGTAGCAGGGCAGCAAGGCTTGTGGCAGATCGAAATCGACAACGGCAAGATTGCGCACCTTCGATCGCAGCCGCCACACACGGTTGAGCAGGCTGATGCGCTGGATGCGGAAGGCGGGCTAGCCAGCGCGCCGTTTATCGAACCGCACATTCACCTCGATACCACGCAAACCGCTGGCGAACCAGCCTGGAATCAATCCGGCACGCTGTTTGAGGGCATTGAACGCTGGGCTGAGCGTAAAGCACTGCTCAGCCATGAAGATGTGAAACAGCGCGCGCAGCAAACGCTGAAGTGGCAAATCGCCAACGGTATTCAGCACGTGCGCACCCACGTTGATGTTTCCGATCCCACGCTAACCGCGTTAAAAGCGATGCTGGAAGTGAAAGCAGAGATGGCACCGTGGATCGATATCCAGATTGTGGCGTTTCCGCAGGAAGGCATTCTCTCTTATCCCAATGGTGAAGCGCTGTTAGAAGAGGCGCTACGCATGGGGGCAGATGTGGTAGGTGCCATTCCGCACTTCGAATTCACCCGCGAATACGGCGTTGAGTCGCTGCATAAAGCTTTTGCTTTGGCCAATCGTTACGATCGGCTGGTGGATGTGCACTGCGATGAGATCGACGATGAGCAGTCGCGCTTTGTCGAAACCGTGGCGGCGCT
This sequence comes from Pantoea sp. NPDC088449, assembly GCF_044753225.1. NCBI lineage: Bacteria > Pseudomonadati > Pseudomonadota > Gammaproteobacteria > Enterobacterales > Erwiniaceae > Pantoea > Pantoea sp. NPDC088449. Next base: position 173,766 of record NZ_JBIVMT010000006.1, read on the forward strand.
GGCGCATCGCGATGGCAACGGCGAACGCGTCACCGCCAGCCACACCACGGCGATGCACTCTTACAACAATGCCTATACATCGCGCCTGTTTCGCCTGCTTAAGCTTTCCAACATCAACTTCATCGCCAATCCGCTGGTAAATATCCATCTGCAAGGGCGCTTTGATAGCTATCCCAAGCGTCGCGGCATCACGCGGGTGAAAGAGCTGCTGGAGGCCCATATCAACGTCTGTTTTGGGCACGATGACGTGTTCGATCCCTGGTATCCGCTTGGTACCGCCAGCATGCTACAGGTGCTGCATATGGGACTGCACGTCTGTCAGCTTATGGGTTACGAGCAGATCGATAACGGATTGCAGCTGATTACCGCGAACAGCGCCAAAACCCTGCAGCTGGCAAATTACGGTATTCAACCGGGCAACGATGCCAGTTTGATTATTCTGCCGGCAGAGAGTGGATTTGATGCGGTCCGGCGACAGGTGCCGGTGCGTTATTCGCTGCGCAAAGGGATGGTGGTGGCAGCGACGCAGCCAGCCAGCAGTGAGATCTATTTAGCAGAGAAAGAGGCGGTGACGTTTAAGCGCTGAAGAGCAGGGCGGAGCGAACTCCGCCCGTCGAACTTAGTGGGTAACATGGCCGTGCTGGCGATGTTTAGTCACAAAGCCCAGCAGAACACACATCACAAATACCACGGCGTACAAACCGTTGGCGGTTGAGAGTGCCGCATGCGCGCCACCTTTTGCCACGATGGGGCCGGTTACCACAAATGTCAGCATGGTGCCGACGGTGCCGCAGGTCAGGATGAAGTTCACCAGCTTCGGTGAAGAGACCTTGGTTTGCAGCGAGCCCAGCGTGATGATGGTGGTGTAAATCGCGCTTGAGCTGAAGCCCAGCGTCATGATGATCCAGTGCAGCATGCTGGCATCGTTGGACGTGACGAACCAGTACATCAAACCGGTTGCCAGTGCCGCGAGCACCATCAGGATGCGCTGCAGATCGAAGAAGCGCAGCACGAAGCTGAAGACCCACATGCCAACCATATAGGCGGTCCAGAAATTACCCACCAGTTGACCAGCAGCGGCAATGTCCATGCCCATCGATTTGGTGGCGTATTCTGGCACCCACGAGATGAAGCCGAGCTGGCCGAGGATGTAGCACAGTGCTGCAATCGACAGGAACAGCACGCCGACGCCCCACTTCTCTTTCTCCACGCCGGGCTTAGCGGCTTCGCTCTTCAATACCGGGAACTCAATGCACAGCGTCAGTACAAAAATCGCGAGATAAATCACGCCGATGCAGGCATAAACCCAATACCATGGCAGCGCGCGCGCCAGCAGGATACCCGCGATGATCGGGAAAATGGTGCCCGCCATGCTGAAGAACGAATCGGTAAACAGCAGACGTGCGCCGCGTTGACGACCATCATAAAGATGGGTGATCAGGAAGGTCCCGATCGACATAGTGATGCCGCTGACCACGCCGAGCACGAACATGCACAGTGAGAACACGGTGAGATCGTGGCTGGTCATCAGGCCGGCGACGGCAAGAATCATCAATACAAAGCCAAAGATCAGCTGGCGCTTCAGCGGCACAATGACCATCAGCCAGGCATTCAGGAACACTGACACCAAAATGCCCGCATTAAGGAAGGTAAAGGTGTTACTCATTTCTGAGATAGGACGCTGGAAATACTGTGCGATATTGTCCAGCACCATACCGGTAACAATCACCAGTGCGCCAGTAAGCGCATAGGAGAAATAGCTAATCCAGGTAAGGCCGAGCCGATTACGGTTTGTCATGTTCTGAACCTGTGAAGCGCCGAGATTGGCAAAAAGTGTCATGAATTGTAAGTGCAACTGTGATCTTAATAAACAACGAGTGAAACAAGCTGGGGATATTTCACTAATAGTGTGATTTTAATCACGAAAATGATTGCGTGGCGGCAAAAGTATGACAATCGCAACATCCACGTAAATATCGGTAAAACGCTGGCTCTTGGATTACTTGCTCTTTACAATCAATCTCGTTTTTGAGCTAGCTCTCCATGGTAAGGAATCTTTCATGCTTAAACGTACTTTGACAGCGGCAGTTGCCCTGTTAGCGCTCTCTTCCGTATCTTCTGCCGCGCTGGCAGCAAAAGGGGATACACATGTGCTGCTCACCACCTCTGCGGGCAATATCGAACTCGAACTGAACAACCAGAAAGCCCCGGTTTCGGTGAAAAACTTCGTTGATTACGTCAACAACGGTTTCTACAACAACACCATTTTCCACCGCGTTATTCCTGGCTTTATGATTCAGGGCGGCGGATTTACGGCGGATATGCAGCAAAAGCAAACTGTTGCGCCAATCAAAAACGAGGCCGACAACGGCTTGCGTAATCTGCGTGGCACCATTTCGATGGCGCGTACCGCAGATAAAGATAGCGCCACCAGCCAGTTCTTCCTCAACGTGGCAGATAACGCCTTCCTCGATCACGGTCAGCGTGATTTCGGTTATGCAGTGTTTGGTAAAGTTGTGAAAGGCCAGGATGTGATTGATAAGATTGCTCAGGTACCGACCAAAGATGTGGGGCCGTACCAAAATGTGCCATCAAAACCGATTGTTATCCTTTCCGCCAAAGTCCTGCCTTAATCGCGAAACGCGCCATTTTTGTTGGGCGCGTTATTGCCCCTCCGGCAAAGCAAAAAATTGCTGCTTATACTTAGGGCTCATTGCCAGCCGGAGGCGCTATGACCAGCAAACTCACCGAGAAACAAAAAGCCACCTTGTGGCAGCAGCAGCGCGCTGCGAGCTATCAAGCCAGTTGTCGTCTGGCCGGATACACATCTACTGAATCCTTGATCGTTGCGGAACATGCCGAAGAACGACTTGCGTCGCTGAGGAGGCAATATGGCGGATAACAGCCTGGCGGTGCGCGATCCCTATCTGTGGCAAAACGACAACGTTCTCAAGAATCGCCTCGACATTCACGATGAAGCGCAGCTGCGTAAAGCCGAACTGGCCTTCAGCAGCGCGCGCCTGGCGACGTTAGAACTGGGTCCGCGCAGCATCGGCTTGCCGCGGTTGTGCCATATTCATCGCACGCTATTTCAGGATCTTTATAGCTGGGCGGGAGAGCTGCGCACTATCGATATCTGGCGTGATGAAACGCCCTATTGCCACTGCGAATATATCGAGAAAGAGGGCAATACGCTGATGCAGGCGTTGGAAGAGGAGCGCGGTTTGGCCGACCTGGCAGTGGAAACCTTTGCGGCACGGATTGCGCACTACTACTGTGAGATTTTCGTCCTGCATCCGTTCCGCGCTGGCAATGGACGCGCGCAGCGTATCTTCTTCGAACAGCTGGCGCTGCACGCCGGTTATCAGCTGGCGTGGGACACGCTCGAGCGCGATGAATGGCGCGCGGCGATCTCGGCGGGCGTCGCCGGCGATCTGGCTCCGCTTACCGCGCAGTTTGCGAAAGTGGTGAGCCCGATTAGCTAAAATGGGTAGAATAGCGCCGCTTTTACTGGCCTGAGGGCGCTATGCTACTGCTAATCGATAACTACGACTCCTTCACCTGGAATCTCTACCAATACTTCTGCGAATTGGGCGCTGATGTGCGCGTGGTGCGCAACGATGCCATTACGCTGCAAGAGATTGAAGCGTTGCCGCTGACGCATCTGGTGATTTCGCCGGGTCCGTGTACGCCGGATCAATCTGGCATCTCGCTTGCCGCTATTCGTCACTTCGCCGGACGTGTGCCGATTCTGGGGGTTTGCCTTGGGCATCAGGCGATCGCTCAGGCATATGGCGCGCAGGTGGTACGCGCGCGGCAGGTGATGCACGGTAAAACCTCGCGCATTCAGCACAGCAATCAAGGCGTGTTTCGCAACCTGAATAATCCGCTGACCGTGACGCGCTATCATTCGCTGATTGTGGCGCGCGATACGCTGCCTGCAGACTTTGAAATTACCGCGTGGAGCCTGCGCGACGGCGAACCGGATGAGATCATGGGCTTCCGCCATCGCACTTTGCCGCTGGAAGGCGTGCAGTTTCACCCGGAAAGCATCCTCAGTGAACAAGGTCACCAGCTGCTGGCTAATTTCCTCAGCGCGTAACTTATATTTGCCATGGTGTGATTTTTTATGCATATTTTGTGATTATAATTTCACATCAGCTCAACAAATAACCCGATGAGGTCGTCAATGGCAGCGGAAAAACTAGCGGTAACCCGGGAAACGTTCGATAACGTAATTTTGCCTGTTTATGCACCTGCGCAGTTTGTGCCGGTTAAAGGCAAGGGCAGCCGAGTGTGGGATCAGCAGGGCAAAGAGTATATCGATTTCTCAGGCGGTATTGCGGTGACGGCATTGGGCCATTGTCATCCGGCGCTGGTGGAGACGCTGAAAACCCAGGGCGAAACGCTGTGGCACACCAGCAACGTGTTCACTAACGAACCGGCGCTGCGTCTGGCGAGTAAACTGATCGCTGCTACCTTTGCCGACCGCGTGTTTTTCGGTAACTCCGGCGCAGAAGCCAACGAAGCGGCCTTCAAGCTGGCGCGCTATTATGCCTGCAAAAAACACAGCCCATTCAAAAGCAAAATTATCGCTTTCCACAATGCGTTCCATGGCCGCACGCTATTTACCGTGTCGGTTGGCGGGCAGCCGAAATATTCCGATGGCTTCGGGCCAAAACCGGCTGACATCGTGCATGTGCCGTTCAACGATCTCGACGCGGTAAAAGCGGTGATTGACGATCACACCTGCGCCATTGTGGTAGAACCGATTCAGGGCGAAGGCGGCGTAGTTCCGGCTACGCAGGAATTTATGCAGGGCCTGCGTGCGTTGTGCGACGAACATAATGCGCTGCTGGTATTAGATGAAGTACAGAGCGGCATGGGCCGCAGCGGTAAGCTGTTCAGCTACGAGCATTACGGCATCAAGCCCGATATCCTGACCACCGCGAAAGCGCTGGGCGGCGGATTCCCGGTAAGCGCGATGTTGACCACCAATGACATTGCGGCAGTGATGGCGCCGGGCGTGCACGGCACCACATATGGCGGCAATCCGCTGGCCTGTGCGATTGCGGAAACCGCGCTGGATATCATCAATACTCCGGAAGTGCTGGAAGGTGTGGAAGCGCGCCGCCAGCAGTTTGTGGAAGCGCTGCAGGCCATCAACAGTAAATTCGCTATCTTCAGCGAGATTCGTGGCAAAGGTCTGCTGATAGGTGCCGCGCTGCAGCCGCAGTTCGCCAGCAAGGCGCGCGACATCCTCAATGCTTCCGCAGCGGAAGGGCTGATGATTCTCACCGCCGGCAGCGATGTGATTCGATTTGTGCCGTCGCTGGTGATTGAGCCAACCGACATCGCCGAAGGCATGACGCGTTTCGCTACGGCGATTGAAAAGGTGCTGGCTGCTTAATCCGCTTTCGGGCGTAACACCTTGAGCCAGCGGCCATGATGCGGTCGCTGGCTCCACGCCAGTGAAGAGATAGTGTGCATGACGTTAAGGTGCTGCAAAATCCGCTTCACGTGCTGTTCGACAATCGTTACCGGCCCTTCGTTAAGATTCTCCGGCGCTTCCAGAATATTGCTGTCGTTGCCCGGCCCGTCATACGCCAGCCGCTGCTGACAGCGCTGCAGCGCGATTTCACAGGATTGCAGATACCGTTCCGCCAGCTTCGACGTCAACATGGTGTGCTCGCGCGCGAGAATCGTCATGGCGTTGATGTGCTCAACGATAAACTGGCTGTGCGTCACCCACATGCGCATATCTTGCAAATATTGCAGGTTGAAGCCGGGCTCGCTCGATGCCTGGTTCAGGGAGTTGAACAGCGCATTGTGCGCCTGATTGACCTTTATGCGCTGATAAGCCAGCTTCTCCGGCGCCTGTTCCGGTCCGAGCAGCAAGCGCAGTGCGTCCTGATAAGCTTCCAGCGCATCGTGCGCATTTTTACGCAGCAGCCCGCTTTGCCACTGTGGCCATAGCCAAATCATACCGGCGAAAGCAATCAAACAGCCCATTAGCGTGTCCATCATGCGCGGCAACAAGAATTGCGCGCCGTTGAGCGATAGCAGCTGCAGTGAATACACCGCGGTGACGGTGAAGCCAATCATCGACCAGCCGTAATATTTCCGCGTGATCAGATAGCTCGCCAGCGTGATGCCCAGCATAAATAGCAGAGTGATCGACTCCGGCACCGCCAGCCGCAGCGAGGCGGCGGCAATCAGCAAACCGGCAAAGGTGCCCAGCGCACGGTGCTGAATACGCACGCGCGTGGCGCTGTAGCCGTTCTGGCTGACGAACATGATGGTCATCAGAATCCAGTAAGGTTTAGGAATGTTGAAGAACAACGCCAGCGCGCTACCAAACATCAGCATTACGGCGAAGCGGGCCGCGGTGCGTAACGCGGTAGATTTGAATGATAAATAGCTGCGCAACGCTGGCAATAGCGGTAAGCGACGCTGACGATCGGCCATGAGATCGCGCGTGTAAAGCGGCTTCTGCGTGCGCAATACGCGGGCGATGCGGCTGAAGTGATAGAGGCAGAAGTTGCCAACCGGGTTATCCGGATGCTGACGGGCAATTTTCTCCAGCGCACCCAGCTGTTTCTCCATGTGAAAACGATCCGGCAGCTGATGATAGAGAATTGCATCAGCCAGCACGCGCAAACGTGCGGAGATGATTTTGGCGTTCCAGCGGATCACCGCTTCAGCGTGGCTCTCCTCCACCAGTTTCTGTACCTCTTCGGGCTGATGCAGGCTGACCGAGATGTGTTCTTGCAAATCCAGCGCCACCTGGAAGGCGCGCGTCAGGCGCTTGTGACTGTTATCGCGGCTGGCCGACAGCATATGCATTTGCTGGTAACAGGTAGTGATGAGATCGACCGCTTTTTGCTGGCGCGCCAGCAGCGGCGGTAACGCTTTTTCCGGATCGGTCAGCTGTGTCAGTAAGGTGTATTTGGCATCGCAATAATCCGCCAGCTCGCGAAACAGCAGGCTGAGCGATTCACGCATCGGCTGCTCTTTCCACAGCCAGAACCAGAACCAGTTGAACAAGCCGTACCACAGCGTACCGCCAATATAGAGCAGCGGCGGCACCCATATCGGCATGCGCCCAACCAGGCTGAGCGTAAAGATAGCAGCGATTAAGGTGGCGGGCAGCAGGCGTGCATGCAGCGGGCCGATTTCGCCGGTCACGCCGATCAGCAGCGGCAGCGCCAGCAGGATCAACGGCAGCGGAATCTGGTAAGCGGTCAAAATTTGCATCAGGAAGCTGCCGGTGGCAAACAGCGAACCACCCACAATCAAGCGTTTGAAAAAGCGTTTGTGCGGCGTATCCAGACCCGCCATATTGCAGCAGGCAGGCACTAACGAGAACAGCAGACCTTTTTGCAGATCGCCAAACAGCCAGCCGAGAGCCACAGGCAGGCACAGCACCAGCGTTTGCCGCAGTGCATAGTTAACTTCAGGATGATAGATGATTCGGCGCCACATCAGCTCATCGCAAATAGAAACGGCGCGATGTTGCCATCACGCCGTGGGTGAGAAGAAATTAGCGGGTGCCGTAGACGACGATGGTTTTACCGTGTGCAGAGATCAGATTCTGATCTTCCAGCATTTTCAGGATACGACCCACGGTTTCGCGTGAGCAGCCCACGATCTGACCAATTTCCTGACGGGTGATTTTAATTTGCATGCCGTCTGGGTGAGTCATCGCATCTGGCTGTTTAGCCAGATTAAGCAGCGTTTGCGCGATACGTCCTGTTACGTCAAGGAAAGCAAGGTTGCCCACTTTCTCTGATGTCACTTGCAGACGACGCGCCATTTGCGACGAAAGTCGCATTAAAATATCCGGGTTTACCTGAATCAGCTGACGGAATTTTTTGTAGGAAATTTCAGCCACTTCACAGGCAGACTTCGCACGCACCCAGGCACTACGTTCCTGGCCTTCTTCGAAAAGACCGAGTTCGCCAATGAAATCTCCCTGATTGAGGTAGGAGAGAATCATCTCTTTGCCTTCTTCATCTTTAATCAGTACCGCTACGGAACCTTTCACGATGTAGTACAGCGTTTCCGCTTTCTCACCCTGATGGATGAGCGTGCTTTTGGACGGATATTTGTGAATATGGCAATGGGACAGGAACCATTCGAGTGTAGGGTCTGTTTGCGGTTTGCCGAGAACCATTCGCTATTATCCTCTGTTGTAATCGTGCCCAAAATACAGGGGGCATTTTTTCCCTGTCAGGCGGTTTAATCGTCGAGCGTTTCCAGTAATGGAAAAATTATTCCGGGTCATTCTTAAGCTACGCTTTTGATTCTTCCCGCCTTCGTCTGTAACGACGAAAATATTTTCAGCACTGTTTGTAGCACAGCTTTTGCGAGCTGTCTTGTGTTGTCTCGCTTCAGCAAACGGGGGAATAGTCTGGATTGCTGTTTATCAGGTGAAAGCGTACTCTGGCGGCAAAACCGCCGCTTCAGGAGAAAGAATCATGCAGGCACGAGTGAAATGGGTGGAAGGTCTTACCTTTCTCGGAGAATCCTCATCCGGACATCAGGTGTTAATGGACGGGAATTCCGGTGATAAAGCGCCAAGTCCAATGGAGATGGTGTTAATGGCAGCAGGGGGTTGCAGCGCCATTGATGTGGTCTCGATTCTGCAAAAAGGGCGCAGCGATGTGGCCGATTGCGAAGTGAAACTCACCTCTGAACGCCGCGAAGAAGCACCGCGTATTTTTACCCACATCAACCTGCATTTTATTGTCAGCGGCAAAGCGTTGAGTGATAAGGCGGTTTCCCGCGCGGTTGATTTGTCAGCGGAAAAATATTGCTCGGTGGCGATCATGCTGGGCAAAGGCGTGGAAATCACCCATAGCTATGAAGTGATCGAACGTTAATGCTTCCAGGTGCGCATTAATGCGCACCCTACAAAACGCGCTCATTTCGTAGTGTCGCCATTAATGGCGACCTATCACTCTTATTCAATCCGCTTCCCTTCAATCAGTCGTTGCACCAGCGGCAGCATAATCAGCTCCATTGCTAATCCCATTTTCCCGCCGGGTACCACCAGCGTATTAATGTGGGAGATAAACGATCCCTGAATCATCGCCAGCAGATAGGGGAACGCAATCCCTTCTAAGCCACGGAAATGGATCACCACGAAGCTCTCATCCAATGACGGGATTTCCCGTGCGGCAAACGGATTTGAGGTATCGACGGTCGGCACGCGCTGGAAGTTAATGTGCGTGCGCGAGAACTGTGGCGTGATGAAGTTAATGTAATCCTCCATCGAACGCACCACTGAATCCATTACCGCTTCGCGTGAATGGCCGCGCTCGCCGGTGTCGCGCACCAGCTTCTGAATCCACTCGAGATTAACAATCGGCACCACGCCAACCAACAGATCAACATGTTCTGCCACATTCTGCTGCTGCGTGACAACGCCGCCGTGCAGGCCTTCATAGAACAACACATCGGTGTTTTCCGGCAGCGGTTGCCACGGCGTGAAGGTGCCCGGAACCTGATTCCACGGTACCGCTTCATCATAGGTATGCAGATATTTACGCGATTCGCCCAGCCCGGTTTTACCGTAGTGTTTGAATGTCTGCTCTAACAGGCCGAAGTCATTCGCTTCCGGGCCGAAATAGCTAATATGGCGACCAAGGTCGCGCGCCTTACGGATCGCCATGTCCATTTCTGGACGCGTGTAGCGATGGAAACTGTCGCCTTCGACTTCCGCCGCATGCAGATTCAGCTGCTGGAAAATCTTGCGGAAGGCGAGGCTGGTGGTAGTGGTTCCGGCGCCGCTGGAACCGGTGACGGCAATAATTGGATGCCTGGCTGACATAACAGAGCTCCCTGTGAAGTCCGGCGATGAGCATTGTTACCACGAATTGCCGCTGGGTGCATCAGCCGCGAAATTCACCCTTCGGCATGATGTTGATGGATTCATGCAGCTCCGACCATACCAGCACCACGTCTCCGCGCTCCAGCTGTCGGCGCACGTCGGCCACTTTTTGCATCAGGCTTCGTTCCTGCTCGCCGTAATCGGTGCCTTCGCGCAGCACGAAAGTTTCAATCAGGTTTTCCAGCGTTTCTGCTTCTAGTTCTTGCCACGGAATAATCACAATTGCACATCCAGATAAGTTGAGAGCCAGTCGGGCACGCGCTGTTCTAGCCACATTTTCGGTTTGAGTAAGGTGCCACCCACAAAACCTACGTGGCCGCCTTGCTGCGTCAGTTGATATTGAATGGAGGCTGACAGCTGCTCAGGGCGCGGGATCACAGCATCGGTCATAAAAGGATCGTCTTGTGCATGGATGATCAGCAGCGGTTTGCGTACGCCGGTCAGCAGCGGCATGGCGCTGGCACGTTGATAATAGTCGTTGGCATCAACAAAACCGTGCGCGCGAGCGGTTATTGCATCATCAAATTCACGCAGACGGCGAAAAGCGCGCAGCTGACTGAGATCGACCGGCAGCGTGCCGGGCCAGGCATGTAATTTGCGCGTGGCGTTCTTTTTCAGCTGCGTCAGTAAATAGTGTTGATAGAAACGTGAAAAGCCGACATCCAGCTTGGTGCTGCATGGCTCCAACGCCAGCGGTGCCGAAATGGCGATGGCAGCATCGATGGGCACATCATTACCTTGCATGCCCAGCAGGCAAGCCAGCATGTTACCGCCCAGCGAAACGCCAACCGCAGCGGTCGGTACGGTTCCCCATTCACGCCGCAGCCAGTGCAGGAAATAGGTGGCGTCCTCGGTTTCACCGGAGTGATAGATGCGCTCCAGGCGATTCGGCTCGCCGCTACAGCCGCGAAAGTGCATGACCACCGCCAGCCAACCACGCGCCTGGCACGCCTGCATCAAGCCATGCGCATAAGGGCTGCGGAAACTGCCTTCCAAACCGTGAAACATCACCATGCGCGGCTTGTGACGTGCCTGCGCCGGATCTTCGCTCCACGCTAAATCAACAAAATCACCGTCGGGCAGGTCAAGACGCTGCCAGTGCGGGCGTAGGGTAACGCGGCGGCGTAAAATGCGCGGCAGCAGCGTTTGCAGATGCGCGTTAGTGAATCCGCGCAGTGGTTTAAAGCGCTCGCCGCTGGGGCGATCAAAATAGCTTGGGTAAAGGCTTGTCTGATGCATAAGTCGCTGATAGCTTCGATGGGTTGTTCGCTTTACTGGGTGAGGAGCACCCGAATATACATGGAACTGAGTCTTTTTTTATCAATGTTAGGTTTTCTTTGGGTCGCAGCCATCACGCCCGGGCCCAATAATATGTTACTTACCGCCTCTGGTGCTAATTTTGGCTTCCTGCGCACCATACCGCTGCTCATTGGTATCATGATTGGCATGCAAGTCATGTTGCTGATGGTGGCATTTGGCATCGGCAGTCTTATCCTGCTTTATCCCTCACTACATCTGATCCTGAAGATTGCCGGTAGCCTCTATCTGCTGTGGCTGGCGTGGAAAATCGCCACCGCTGAATATGAAAAGCTGGAAACCGATGACGTCAATGTGAAGCAGATGCCGTTCTGGCAAGGCGGCTTGTTGCAGTTGATCAATCCGAAAGCCTGGCTGATGGCGCTGGGTGCGGTTGCCAGCTTTAGCCTTGCTGGTAGCCAATATCTTCATTCAGTGGTGGCGATTAGCATCGGCATGGCGATGGTAAACGTGGTCTCTGGCGTGATTTGGATGGGCTTTGGTTCGCTGATTGGACGTCTGCTGCGCAGCCCGCGCGCATGGAAAATCTTCAATCTGGCAATGGGCTTGCTTACCGCCGCCTGCGTGTTGCTGATCTGGCGCTGAGTTAACTGGAAGCGCGCTCGACGCGCTTCCAGGGTAACACCTCATGCACCACCGGCGAGTTTGGCTGGCGAATCCGATTCAATAACAGTTGTACGCTACGCGCGCCCATGCGATTCATCGGCTGCTCGATGGTCGTCAGCGGCGGATTCAGACTGCTGGTAAAGTTGATGCCATCAAATCCCACCACCGCTAAGTCTTCTGGCACGCGCAAACCCGCTTCCAAAGCCGCATGAATCACGCCAACCGCCAGCACATCCGAAACCGCAAACACCGCATCAGGGCGCTCAGGCAGCGTTAGCAGTTCGCGCAACGCCGCGCTGCCCGCGTCGCACGAAACGTTTTCCGCATAGGCCACGCTGCCCCAATTAAGGTCCAGTTTTTCCAGTGCATTGCGATAGCCCTCTTCACGCTGATGTGAATAGAGGTAGCGCATATCGCAGTTCACCAGCGCAATACGCCCGCGGCCTTTGCTCGCCAGGTAACACACGGTTTCGAATGCGGCTTCTTTATTATCAATCGCCACGCTGGATGCCGCGATTGAGGGATCGTATTCGGCACACTGCACCCAGGGAGCATCGCCAATCAGCTCTTTCAGCTCTTGCAGGCACGCCGCCGCATCCATGGTGATCACGCCATCCACCACTTTACCGGTCAGCAGCGCAATGTAGGCCGCTTCGCGCCGCAGCTGCGATCCGGAGTTGCACAGCAGGATGTGATAGCCCTGCGCTTCGGCTTCGGCCTCAATGCCCTGAACCACGCGGGAGCAGAACGGATTGGTAATGTCGGGAATCAGTACCAGCAGCATATGGCTTTGAGCAGTGCGTAACTGTCGCGCCAGTAAATTTGGCTGGTAATCACAAATGTCGATGGCCGCGAGCACTTTGGCGCGCGTATCCGGACGCACGCCGGGATTGTGGTTCAAAACCCGTGAAACCGTGGCTTTTGACACACCCGCTAAGTGCGCGACTTTCTCAATCGACATGGATTAGGACCGTTTGTAGGAGATGAGGAAAAATGAGAAGTCTATCAATATCACAGTCCTAATGTGAGCGCGTGACATATTTATCATTTCGCCTGTTCTTTGTATTTGCGCTTTTTGCATAGGCTTGCCCGATGTTGATCTAAGAACGGATCGTCATTAGGGATAATTTTTAATTCCTTTATGAAACTACTGTCGCTGGAGAAACTGCCCTCACAAAAACACATTGGGGTGAGTGATGATGGCAACGAAAAAAACAATAACGGCGGTGGCTGCGGCTTTGGCCCTGATGGCGTTCCAGGCGCAGGCGGTCAACGTCACCGTGGCGTATCAAACGTCGGCTGAACCGGCCAAAGTGGCACAGGCAGATAACACCTTCGCCAAAGAGAGCGGCGCGACGGTTGACTGGCGTAAATTCGATAGCGGTGCCAGCGTGCTGCGTGCGCTGGCGTCGGGCGACGTTCAAATCGGTAATATCGGCTCCAGCCCGCTGGCTGTCGCCGCCACGCAAAAACTGCCGATTGAAGCTTTCCTGCTGGCCTCCCAGCTCGGTAACTCCGAAGCGCTGGTGGTGAAGAAAACCATCAAGGATCCCAAAGATCTGATCGGCAAGCGCATCGCCGTACCCTTCATCTCTACCACCCATTACAGTTTCCTCGCCGCGCTGAAACATTGGGGCATCAAGCCTTCGCAGGTGACGTTAGTGAATCTGCAGCCACCGGCGATTATTGCCGCCTGGAAACGCGGTGACATTGATGGCGCCTACGTGTGGTCTCCGGCGGTAAATGAGCTGGAGAAAGATGGCAATGTTCTGACCGACTCTTCGCAGGTGGGCAAATGGGGCGCACCAACGCTGGACGTCTGGGTAGTGCGTAAAGATTTCGCGCAGCAGCATCCGGAAATCGTCACCGCCTTTGCGCGCAGCGCCGTTGAAGCGCAGCAGGCTTACATCGCGAATCCGGACCAATGGCTGAAGCAGCCAGACAATTTGAGCAAGCTGGCGCGCCTGAGCGGCGTTCCTGAAGGGGATGTGCCGGTGCTGGTAAAAGGCAACACGTACCTGACTGCGCAACAGCAGGTCGAGCAGCTCGGTAAGCCGGTAAACAAAGCGATTGTTGATACCGCAAACTTCCTGAAAGAGCAGGGCAAAGTACCTGAGGCCGACAGCGATTACAGCAGCTTCGTCACCACGCGATTCGTTGCACCCTTAGCGAAATAACGGAGGCCGTATGCTCAACATCACCCATCTCAATGCGCGTTACGCCGGTCAACCCGCGCTGCAGGATATTAATCTGCAGCTGGGCAGCCGCGATCTGCTGGTGGTGCTGGGCCCCTCCGGCTGTGGCAAAACCACGCTGCTGAATCTCATCGCCGGCTTTCTGCCGCTTGAATCCGGCAGCATTACGCTGGATGGCAAAGCGGTGCAAGGGCCGGGCGCCGAGCGCGGCGTGGTGTTTCAAAATGAAGGTTTGCTGCCGTGGCGTAACGTGATTGATAACGTTGCGTTCGGCTTGCAACTGGCGGGGATGGCGAAGGCGGAGCGCCATAACATTGCACGCCGTTTAATCCGCAAAGTAGGACTTGAAGGTGCAGAGAAGCGTTTTATCTGGCAGCTCTCTGGGGGTCAACGTCAGCGCGTGGGCATTGCGCGTGCGCTGGCGGCTGATCCTCAGCTGCTGCTGTTAGATGAGCCGTTTGGCGCGCTGGATGCGTTTACCCGTGAACAGATGCAAACCCTGCTGCTGACGCTGTGGCGTGATACCGGCAAGCAGATTCTGTTGATCACCCATGACATCGAAGAAGCGGTGTTCCTTGCCAGTGAATTAGTTCTGCTGTCACCCGGCCCGGGCCGCGTAGTGGAACGCCTGAAGCTCGATTTTGGCCAGCGCTTCGCCGCCGGGGAACCGTGCCGCGCTATTAAATCCGACCCGGCGTTTATCGAACGTCGGGAATATGTGTTGAACCAGGTCTTTTCCCAGCGCGAGGCGTTCCTATGAGTGCGGTGATTGATGAGAAAACCCAAACGCGTCGTCGCGGACTGCGCTGGCCATTTTCCCGCCAGTTCTCTCTCAGTTTGTTGAGCGTAGGCGTGCTGCTGTTGCTGTGGTGGGGCATCACGGCGCTCGGTTTAATTGCGCCGCTGTTTTTACCGCCGCCGCAGGTGGTGCTGCAAAAACTGATATTGATTGCCAGCCCGCAAGGCTTTATGGACGCTACGCTTTGGCAGCACTTAGGTGCCAGCCTGGCGCGTATGCTGGTGGCGCTATTCTTTGCCGCGCTGATTGGCATTCCGGTTGGTATTGCGATGGGTTTGAGCCCCTCGATTCGCGGCCTGCTGGATCCGCTCATTGAGCTTTATCGTCCGGTGCCACCGCTGGCCTATTTACCGCTGATGGTGATTTGGTTCGGCATCGGCGAAACCTCAAAAATTTTACTGATTTATCTGGCGATTTTCGCCCCGGTGACGTTATCGACGTTGGCGGGAGTGAAGAATGCGCAGCAGGTGCGAATTCGCGCTGCGCAGGCGCTGGGTGCCTCGCGCTGGCAGCTGCTGCGTTTTGTGATTCTGCCCGGCGCGCTGCCGGAAATCCTCACCGGCTTGCGGATTGGTCTCGGCGTAGGTTGGTCAACGCTGGTCGCGGCCGAACTGATTGCCGCTACGCGCGGGCTCGGCTTTATGGTGCAGTCGGCCGGTGAGTTTCTCGCCACCGATGTGGTGCTGGCCGGTATCGCCGTAATTGCCCTGATTGCCTTTGGCTTAGAACTGGGTCTGCGCGCGTTGCAGCGCCGCCTGACGCCCTGGAATGGAGAACAGCAATGAACGAACGTCTTACTTTTACCGCTCTGGGCCCGTATATCGGGGCGCAGGTCAGCGATGTCGATCTCAGTCGTCCGCTGAGTGATGCCCAGTTTGAGCAGCTTTATCACGGCCTGCTGCGCCATCAGGTGCTTTTCTTGCGTAATCAGGTGATTACCCCTGAGCAGCAACGTGCGTTGGCGATTCGCTTTGGCGATCTGCATATCCATCCGGTTTATCCACATGCCGAGGGTGTGGAAGAGATCATTGTGCTGGATACGCATCAGGACAACCCGCCGGATAACGACAACTGGCACACCGATGTCACCTTTATTGAAACGCCGCCGGCAATTGCCATTCTGGCTTCGAAGCTGCTGCCAGCAAGCGGCGGTGACACCTTGTGGTCTAGCGGGATTGCGGCGTATGAAGCGCTGTCTGAGCCGTTTAAGCAGCTGTTAAGTGGATTACAGGCGGAACACGATTTTAAAAAGTCGTTCCAGGAGTACAAATACCGCAAAACGGAAGAGGAGCACCAGCGCTGGCAGCAGGCGGTGGCGAAAAATCCGCCGGTGCAGCATCCGGTGATTCGCACGCATCCGGTCAGCGGACGCAAAGCGCTGTTTGTGAACGAAGGTTTTACTACGCGTTTGCTGGGACTGAGCGAAAAAGAGAGCGAGGCGATTCTCAACTTCCTGTTCTGGCACACCGCTAAGCCTGAGTTTCAGGTGCGCTGGCGCTGGCAGGAGAATGATGTGGCGATCTGGGATAACCGCGTAACGCAACATTATGC
This sequence comes from Pantoea sp. NPDC088449, assembly GCF_044753225.1. Taxonomy (NCBI): domain Bacteria; kingdom Pseudomonadati; phylum Pseudomonadota; class Gammaproteobacteria; order Enterobacterales; family Erwiniaceae; genus Pantoea; species Pantoea sp. NPDC088449. Next base: position 190,129 of record NZ_JBIVMT010000006.1, read on the forward strand.
GAACGCGGATTATTATCCAGCGCGGCGGGTGATGCATCGCGCGACGGTGTTGGGGGATAAGCCGGTTTAAGGCTGGCCCTCACCCTAACCCTCTCCCGCAGGCGGGAGAGGGAATGTTTAGGTGGTGCTCTGTATTGAATTTATGCTCGATCGGCTCCCTCTACCGCTTGCGGGAGAGGGCTGGGGTGAGGGCGTCGTACATCACTGTGCCAGCATCTGCTCCAGCTGTTCCTGCGCATCGAGCCATGCCATTTCGACCTCTTCCAGCGCGGCCTTACTTTCTGCCTGACGCTGCAATGCCACATTCAAATCGGCTTTGCGGCTCTGATCGTAAATCGCGCTGTCGGCCAATTGCGCTTCAGCATCGCTCAACTGGCTCTGCCACTTCGCCATCTGCTTCTCAAGCTTTTCGATCTCTTTACGCAGCGGCTGGGTTTGTGCGCGCAGTTCAGCGTCGCGGCGCTTCTGATCTTTACGGGATTGCGCGCTATTGCCGTTATCCTGCTTCGGCGCGGCATCCTGTTGTGCCTGCTGCTTCTGCACATCGCTCAGCCACTGCTGATAATCTTCCAGATCGCCCTCAAACACATCGACCTTGCCGTCATGCACCAGATAAAGATCGTCGGTGGTGGCGCGCAGCAGATGACGATCGTGCGATACCACCACCAGCGCGCCTTCAAAATCAATCAGCGCTTCGGTCAGTGCCTGACGCATATCGAGATCGAGGTGGTTGGTCGGTTCATCGAGCAGCAGCAGGTTCGGACGCTGCCAGACAATCAGGGCCAGCACCAGACGCGCTTTCTCACCGCCGGAAAAACGTTCAGTGAATTCGCTGACTTTATCGCCCTGGAAGCCGAAGCCGCCCAGATAGTCGCGCAGCTGTTGTTCGAGCACTTTCGGCGCAATGCGGGACAAATGTTGCAGCGGTGATTCATCGGCACGCAGATACTCCAGCTGATGCTGAGCGAAGTAGCCAAGCTTGATACCTTTCGCCAGGCCAACTTTGCCATCCAGCGCTTCTAATTGGCCCGCTAACAGTTTAATTAGCGTCGATTTACCCGCGCCGTTACGGCCCAGCAGGCCAATGCGTGAACCTGGCACCAGGTTGAGTTTGATGGCGTCAAGAATGATACGCTCGCCATAACCGGCGGTGACTCTTTCCATTTTCAGCAACGGATTCGGCAAACTTTCCGGCGCGCGGAAGCTGAAGCTAAACGGGTTGTCGACGTGCGCGGGCGCAATCAGCTCCATGCGCTCGAGCATTTTAATACGGCTCTGCGCCTGCTTAGCTTTGGTCGCCTGAGCGCGGAAGCGGTCGATATACTTCTGCAGGTGCGCCACTTTTTCCTGCTGGCTCTGGAACAGCGCCTGCTGTTGCGCCAGTTTGGCGCCGCGCTGACGCTCGAACGAGCTGTAGTTACCGGTGTATTCGAACATCGTCTGCTGTTCGATGTGAATGATCTTATCCACCACCGGATCGAGGAAGTCGCGGTCGTGCGAAATCAGCACTAACGTGCCTTCATAGCTTTTCAGCCAGCGTTCCAGCCAGATTACGGCATCGAGATCGAGGTGGTTAGTCGGTTCATCCAGCAGCAGCAGATCGGAACGGCACACCAGCGCCTGGGCAAGGTTGAGGCGCATACGCCAGCCACCGGAAAAATCGCTCACCGGCCGCATTAATTGTTCCTGGCTAAAGCCCAAACCGTGCAACAAGCTGGAGGCGCGAGCAGGTATGCTCCACGCCTGAATGGCATCGAGCCTGCCGTGCAGCAGCGCGATAGCGTTGCCATCGTTGCGCGCATTGGCATCGGCCAATTCAGATTCAAGCTGACGATATTCGCGGTCGCCATCGATAACATAATCCAGCGCGGGTTTGCTCAGCGCCGGGGTTTCCTGGTTGACCCACGCCAGCGCCCAGTTGCTGGGGAACGTGGCGTTGCCGGCATCGCTGCTGATTTCGCCCTTAAGCAACGACAGCAGCGTCGATTTGCCGCAGCCGTTTTTGCCCACCAGGCCGACTTTCTGCCCAGGGTTGATGGTGGCCGTTGCGTTATCCAGCAGCACGTTGGTGCCGCGGCGAATTTGTAGTGCTGAAAAGACAATCATAAGCGCCGTATCGTCAGAATATGTTAATTTGTCGGCAACATAATTCGATAATGTTTGTTGCGTCGAGCATGGTAGCGGAATTCCTGTGCCGTGACGACGCTTTGGAGGGGAACGATGTCGCAGCCACCCAAAATTTTGCTGCTTTACGCCCATCCGGAATCACAGGATTCGATTGCTAATCGGGTTTTGCTGCAGTCGGCTATGGAACTGGACCACGTCACGGTGCACGATTTATACGCCCACTATCCGGATTTTTTTATTGATATTCACTATGAGCAGCAGCTGCTGCGCGAGCATCAAATCATCGTCTTCCAACATCCACTTTATACCTACAGCTGCCCGGCGCTGCTGAAGGAGTGGCTGGATCGCGTGCTGTCGCGCGGTTTTGCCAGCGGCCCGGATGGCAATGCGCTGGAGGGCAAATACTGGCGCAGCGTGGTGACCACTGGCGAACCGGAAGCGGCTTATCATCATAGCGGTCTGAATCGTTATCCGATGAGTGACATTATGCGTCCCTTTGAGCTGACGGCGCAGATGTGCCGTATGCACTGGATGACGCCGATGGTGATTTACTGGGCGCGACGCCAAACGCCAGAAGTGATGCGTAATTTCGCGCGGGCATATGGCGACTGGCTGGCTTCACCGCTGCCGCAAGGAGGGGTGTGATGGAAGGCGAAACGTTACTCACGGCCGGCGTGATCTATCTGGTTGCGGCCGTGCTGATCGTGCCGATTGCGGCGCGTCTCGGCATTGGTGCGGTGTTGGGCTATCTGCTGGCGGGGATTGCCATCGGTCCGTGGGGCCTGGGTTTCATCAGCGACGTTGAGGAGATTTTGCACTTCTCCGAACTCGGCGTGGTGTTCCTGATGTTCATTATCGGCCTTGAGCTGAATCCCTCGAAACTCTGGTCGCTGCGCCGTTCAATATTTGGCGTGGGTGCAGCACAGGTGCTGATCTCGGCGGCGATTCTGGGGGGATTATTGTGGCTCACCGACTTTAGCTGGCAGGCGGCAGTGATTGGCGGGATTGGTCTGGCCATGTCATCGACAGCCATGGCGCTACAGCTGATGCGTGACAAAGGCATGAACCGCAGTGAATCTGGTCAGCTCGGCTTCTCGGTGCTGCTGTTCCAGGATTTAGCGGTGATTCCGGCTTTAGCGTTGGTGCCGCTGCTCGCAGGCGGCGACAGCGGTCACGTTGACTGGCTGAAAGTGGGCATGAAGGTGCTGGCGTTTGCCGGAATGCTGATTGGTGGTCGCTATCTGTTGCGTCCCATCCTGCGTTTTATTGCGGCATCCGGCGTGCGTGAAGTGTTTACCGCAGCGTCGCTGTTGCTGGTACTGGGATCGGCGCTGTTTATGGACGCGCTCGGCCTGTCGATGGCGCTGGGTACCTTCATCGCGGGTATTCTGTTAGCGGAAAGTGAATATCGTCACGAGTTGGAAGTCGCCATCGAACCGTTCAAAGGGCTGCTGCTGGGGCTGTTCTTTATCTCAGTAGGCATGGCGCTCAACCTTGGCGTGCTTTATACCCACATCGTTGAAATTCTGCTGGGCGTGGTGATTCTGGTCGCGGTGAAAACGCTGGTGCTGTATGTGCTCGCGCGCATTTATGGCTTGCGCAGCTCAGAGCGTCAACAGTTTGCCGGCGTGTTAAGCCAGGGCGGCGAGTTTGCCTTTGTGCTGTTCTCTGCGGCATCTTCAGCGAAGATGTTTAGCGGCGACCAAATGCCGCTGCTGCTGGTGACGGTAACGCTCTCCATGATGACCACACCGCTGCTGATGAACGCCATAGATCGTTTACTCGCGCACCGCTTTAACGAGCCCGATGAGAATGCCGAGAAGCATTTTGTTGAGGACGATCAGCCACAGGTGATTGTGGTTGGCTTTGGGCGTTTTGGTCAGGTAGTGGGTCGTTTGTTGATGGCTAACAACAAACGCATTACGGTGCTGGAGCGCGATATCTCTGCGGTGAGCCTGATGCGTAAATATGGCTATAAGGTTTACTATGGTGATGCCACCGAGCTGGAGATGCTGCGTGCAGCTGGCGCGGAGAATGCACAATCCATCGTCATTACTTGTAACGATCCGGAAGATTCGATGTCCATCGTACACCTGTGCCAGCAGCATTTTCCGCAGCTGGAAATTCTGGCGCGCGCGCGTGGTCGTGTTGAAGCACACGAACTGCTGCAGGCAGGGGTTACGCTGTTCTCGCGTGAGACTTTCTCCAGTGCGCTTGAGCTGGGGCGCAAGACGTTGATTTCGCTAGGGATGCATCCGCATCAGGCGCAGCGCGCGCAGCAACATTTCCGCCGTCTGGATATGCGTATGCTGCGCGAACTGGTGCCGAGCCACGATGACAGCGCGCAGGTTTCGCGTGTGCGTGAAGCCCGACGTGAGTTAGAGGATATTTTCCAGCGCGAAATGCAGCACGAAAAACGCCAGTTTGACGGCTGGGATGACGAGTAGATCTATACTTAATTTATCCGTTCCTTAACGACGGCAGGAAACAGTATGCGTAAACAATTTATTGCCGGTGCGGTTTGCCCGCACTGCCAGGAGAAAGACACGTTAGCATTGTGGCGTGAAAACAATGTTGATGTGGTGGAGTGCGTCGAGTGCGGCCATCAGATGCGTGAAGCCGATAAGCAAGTGCGCGATCAGGTTCGCAGCAATGAGCAAGTGATCGGCATTTTTCATCCTGAGTAGCGCATTGGCTCAGCTTTTTTTAAGCTTGAACTTACAGCGGGATTGAATTCCGCTACAATCGGCGCCATTAACGCTGAGCAGTATGTCACGACACAATTGGCATCCTCAGTCTTGAACCTTTCTGGTTGGTTATTGCACGCAAAATTGACCAATGGGACGGGATCTTAGTTCTCAACGGTTAGGAGATATCATGAAAGTAGCAAAAGACCTGGTGGTGAGCCTGGCGTATCAGGTTCGTACCGAAGACGGTGTGTTGGTTGACGAGTCACCGGTGAGTGCACCGTTGGACTATCTGCACGGTCATGGTTCCCTGATTTCTGGTCTGGAAAAAGCGCTGGAAAATCATGATGTAGGCGATAAGTTTGACGTGCATATCCCGGCAAATGACGCTTACGGTCAGTACGATGACAACCTCGTACAGCGCGTACCAAAAGACGTGTTTATGGGCGTTGACGAACTGCAGGTGGGCATGCGCTTCCTGGCAGAAACCGATCAGGGCCCAGTACCGGTTGAAATCACCGAAGTTGAAGATGAGCACGTTGTGGTTGATGGTAACCACATGCTGGCTGGTCAAAATCTGAACTTCAATGTGGAAGTTGTCGCGATTCGCGCAGCAACCGAAGAAGAGCTGGCGCACGGCCACGTGCATGGTGCGGATGGTCATCATCATGATCACGACCACGATCATGGTCACGATCACGGCCAGGGCGGCTGTGGCACTGGCGGTTGCGGCTGCAGCCACTAATCAGTGTAACGCTTTGCGAGGCCACCTTTAGGTGGCCTTTCTTTTTTAATAATGCGGCGGGGGTGTTTCTTCTGATTGCGACGCAATCATCGACGGTGCGCTATCCTTCACCTTGTCCACTAACAGACGAACCTGCTCGCGCAGTCTTATCATCTCCAGCTCATGCTGAACCACGGTCTGATTGAGCTGATCGATGGTGTATTCCTGAAAAGCCAGTTTGCTTTCCAGCGCCTCGAGGCGTTGTTCCCATTCTATTGATTGCATGATCTTTCCTCATCTGCCGGTACGACGCGTTAAGCTGTTTCGGGCGTGATTCTACGGCCTTTGGCTTCAGAATCACCTGATATTTTACCTTTAAGTGGCATACTGCATTGAAAAGCCGCATAGCGCCTATATCTCTGATGAAACTTCCTGAAGCAAAAAAGGTCGGAGGTTGACCGGGTAATTACATTGTGGGAGTGTTCGCCGCTGCCACGTAAAGTTATAGTGTGGGCCTCAGTCCGCAATGATTCCCGAGGTGAGAGGCTTCGGTTTTGGAGAAAGGATGAAATCACTGTTTAAAGTCACATTGTTAGCTACCACCATGGCTGTCGCGCTGAATGCACCGCTGGCTATGGCAGCAGAAACTGCCGCAGCTCCAGCAGCAGATGCTGCACAGGCCGCGCCGCAAGCACCAAAAAATGCTGCTTTCAAAAATGAAGACCAGCAGTCAGCTTACGCGCTGGGCGCTTCCCTTGGTCGCTACATGGACAACTCTCTGAAGGAACAAGAGAAACTGGGCATCAAGCTGGATAAAGATCAGTTGATCGCAGGTGTTCAGGACGCATTTGGTGGCAAAAGCAAACTCTCTGATCAAGAGATCGAGCAAACCCTGCAGGCCTTTGAGGGTCGCGTAAAAGGCGCCGCTCAAGAGAAGATGGAAAAAGATGCGAAAGAGAACGCAGATAAGGGTTCAGCTTACGCAGATAAATTTGCCAAAGAAAAAGGCGTGAAGAAAACCGAATCTGGCCTGCTGTATCAGGTAGAGAAAGAAGGTACCGGTAACGCGCCAAAAGACAGCGACACTGTCGTAGTAAACTACAAGGGTACGCTGATTGACGGTACTGAGTTCGATAACTCTTATACCCGTGGCGAACCGCTGTCGTTCCGTCTGGATGGTGTGATTCCCGGCTGGACCGAAGGTCTGAAGCACGTGAAGAAAGGCGGCAAGATCAAGCTGGTGATCCCACCGAATCTGGCTTATGGCAAAAATGGCGTTCCGGGTATTCCGGCAAACTCCACGCTGGTGTTCGATGTTGAGCTGCTCGACATCAAACCGGCGCCGAAAGCCGACGAGAAAGCGCAGGCTCCGGTCGCAGCCGATCAGAAAGCGCAGTAATTTGCACTTGCTGTATGACGCCGCCTCCGGGCGGCGTCTTTTATTTGGAAGAGGCACAGTAAAGGTGTGGCATAAGCGGGCGACATTTGCCAGACTAGCGCCTGCATAACTATCACCATATGAGTCTGCCCCAAAGCTGTCGAGACAGGCTCCAGCCATTTAGGGTAATGTCTTCGATGTCTAATCCATTCAATCCCGGTGAACTGACTGACTTCGATTTACTGGAGCAGCGTCCGTTCGAGCAAGCCGATTTCGATATCCTCAAATCTTACGAAGCCGTTGTTGATGGCCTTGCGATGCTGATTGGCTCGCACTGTGAAATCGTGCTGCATTCTCTGGAAGATTTGAAATGTTCAGCCGTGCGCATCGCTAACGGTGAACACACCGGTCGCAAGGTGGGCTCGCCGATTACCGATTTGGCACTGCGTATGCTGCACGATATGCATGGCGCAGACAGCAATGTTTCCAGAGCCTACTTCACACGCGCGAAAAGCGGCGTGCTGATGAAATCGGTCACCATTGCAATTCGTAATCGTCAACAGCGCGTGATTGGCCTGCTGTGTATCAACATGAACCTTGACGTGCCGTTCTCGCAGATTATGTCGACCTTTATGCCACCGGAAATGCAGCAGGTTGATTCCAACGTTAATTTTGCCAGCTCGGTAGAAGACCTGGTCATGCAAACGCTAGAGTTCGCGATTGAAGAAGTGAGCGCTGACCGTAACGTCTCTAACAATGCGAAGAATCGCCAGATCGTGCTCAATATGTATGAAAAGGGCATCTTCGATATTAAAGATGCGATTAACCAAGTTGCCGATCGCCTCAATATCTCAAAGCATACGGTTTACCTCTATATCCGCCAGTTCAAAAGCGGTGATTTTCAGGGGCAGGATCGCTAATGCGCTACACCTTGCTGGTTACCGGACCTGCCTACGGCACCCAGCATGCCAGCAGTGCGTTGCTGTTTGCACGTGCGCTGGTGCAGGCTGGGCATCAGCTTGAGAGCGTGTTCTTCTATCGCGAAGGCGTGTTGAACGCCAACCAGTTGAGTGCACCAGCCAGCGATGAGGTCGATATGGTGCGTGAATGGCAGCAGCTGAGTAGTGAAAGGGGTACCGCACTGAATATCTGCGTAGCGGCCGCGCTGCGCCGTGGTGTAACCGATGCGCAGGAGGCGACGCGCCTGCAACTGCCGGGCAGTAATTTGCAGCCGGGATTTGAACTGAGCGGTTTGGGTGCCCTGGCGGAAGCCGCGCTTCGCTGCGATCGGCTGGTGCAATTCTGATGAACCGTGTCGCTTTTCTCTTTACTCAGGCTCCGCACGGCAGTAGCGCCGGCAGGGAAGGGCTTGATGCTGTTTTGGCCACAGGTGCGTTAAGTGAAGACATCGGCCTATTCTTTATCGGTGATGGGGTAATGCAACTGAATCCTGGTCAGCAGCCCGAGCAGATACTGGCGCGCAACTATATCGCCACTTTTGGCGTACTGGCGCTGTACGATATTGACCAGTGTTATGTTTGTGCTGATTCGCTGCAGGCGCGTGGACAAAGTCTGACTGCGGAGCGCGTGCTGGCCGCTGACGTGCTGGACGCCGCAGCGCTTCGCGCGAAGCTTGCTACTTATCATCGTATTATTCGATTCTGAGAACCAATTATGCTCTTCACGCTGCTGCAATCTCCCTGGCAATGCGACATTGATAGCCTGCTGCTGCTATTACAGGAAGGTGACGATCTGCTTTTATTACAGGATGGCGTGACTGCGGCTCTTGCAGGCAGCCAGATGTTAGTCAAGCTCAATGCCACGCCGGCCATGCTGTGGGTGTTAGAAGAAGATGTGGTGGCGCGCGGCCTGGTTGAGCAAATTTCGACCAAAGTAGCACGTTTGGACTATACTGGTTTCGTTGCCTTGACAGCGAAGCATCAACAACAAGTGGCCTGGTAAGAGCGAAAACCTGGTTATTTCTTGACACCCTTTTGACACAGCCCTAAAATTCTGCCTCCTCGTAGTAATACGAGGCGATTTATTACGTGTTTACGAAGCAAAAAGCTAAATCCCAGGAGCTATTTAATGGCAACAGTTAACCAGCTGGTTCGCAAACCACGCGTACGCAAAGTTGCAAAGAGCAACGTGCCTGCGCTGGAAGCTTGCCCGCAGAAACGTGGTGTTTGTACTCGTGTGTACACCACCACCCCTAAAAAACCAAACTCAGCACTGCGTAAAGTTTGCCGTGTGCGTTTGACTAACGGTTTTGAAGTTACCTCCTATATCGGCGGTGAAGGTCATAACCTGCAGGAGCACTCCGTGATCCTGATCCGTGGCGGTCGTGTTAAAGACTTGCCAGGTGTGCGTTACCACACCGTTCGTGGCGCGCTGGACTGCTCAGGTGTTAAAGACCGTAAGCAGTCACGCTCCAAATACGGCGTGAAGAAGCCAAAGGCTTAATGGTTCTCCGTTAAGTAAGGCCAAACGTTTTAACTTAAATGTCAAACTAAACTCGTAGAGTTTTGGACAATCCTGAATTAACAACGGAGTATTTCCATGCCACGTCGTCGCGTCATTGGTCAGCGTAAAATTCTGCCGGATCCTAAGTTCGGATCAGAGCTGCTGGCTAAATTTGTAAATATCCTGATGGTAGATGGTAAAAAATCTACTGCTGAATCTATCGTCTATACCGCGCTTGATACCCTGGCTCAACGCGCTGGTAAAGATGGCCTGGAAGCGTTCGAGGTTGCTCTCGAAAACGTGCGTCCGACTGTCGAAGTTAAGTCACGTCGCGTTGGTGGTTCTACCTACCAGGTTCCAGTTGAAGTCCGTCCGGTTCGTCGTAATGCCCTGGCAATGCGTTGGATCGTAGAAGCTGCTCGTAAACGCGGTGATAAATCTATGGCTCTCCGCCTGGCGAACGAACTTTCTGATGCTGCAGAAAACAAAGGTACTGCAGTTAAGAAACGTGAAGACGTTCACCGCATGGCAGAAGCCAACAAGGCGTTCGCACACTACCGCTGGTAACAGCAACGTAGTTGTTATTAACCCAGCGGGCGTCCCAGTGACTCACCTGCTGGGCTTTTTTAACTTAGAACGTCTAAGAAACAGAGGAATCAAATGGCTCGTAAAACACCCATTGAGCGCTACCGTAACATCGGTATCAGTGCGCACATCGACGCCGGTAAGACTACAACTACCGAACGCGTTCTGTTCTACACCGGTGTAAACCACAAAATCGGTGAAGTTCATGACGGCGCAGCAACCATGGACTGGATGGAGCAGGAGCAGGAACGTGGTATTACCATTACCTCTGCTGCGACTACCTGTTACTGGTCTGGTATGGCTAAGCAGTTTGAACCACACCACGTAAACATCATCGACACCCCGGGACACGTTGACTTCACCATCGAAGTTGAGCGTTCTATGCGTGTGCTTGATGGCGCAGTAATGGTTTACTGTGCAGTTGGTGGCGTTCAGCCACAGTCTGAGACCGTATGGCGCCAGGCTAACAAATATAAAGTTCCACGCATTGCGTTCGTTAACAAAATGGACCGCATGGGTGCTAACTTCCTGAAAGTTGTTGGTCAGATGAAGGATCGCTTGGGTGCAAACCCAGTTCCACTTCAGCTGGCTATCGGCGCAGAAGAGAAATTCACCGGTGTTGTTGACCTGGTGAAAATGAAAGCGATCAACTGGAACGATGCCGATCAGGGCGTCACCTTCGTTTACGAAGATATCCCAGCGGATATGCAGGAACTGGCCGAAGAATGGCGTGCAAAACTGGTTGAAGCTGCAGCTGAAGGCTCTGATGAGTTGATGGATAAATTCTTTGGTGGCGAAGAGCTGACTGAAGAAGAGATCAAAACTTCTCTGCGTAAGCGCGTGCTGAACAACGAAATCATCCTGGTAACCTGTGGTTCTGCATTTAAGAACAAAGGTGTTCAGGCGATGCTGGATGCGGTTGTTGAATACCTGCCAGCACCGACTGACGTTACCGCGATTAACGGTATGCTGGACGACGGTAAAGACACTCCGGCTGAACGTCACTCTGATGACAATGAGCCGTTTGCTGCACTGGCGTTTAAAATCGCTACCGACCCGTTTGTAGGTAACCTGACCTTCTTCCGCGTTTACTCTGGTGTGGTTAACACTGGTGACACCGTGTTCAACCCGGTTAAGTCAAACCGCGAACGTCTGGGCCGTATCGTACAGATGCACGCCAACAAACGTGAAGAGATCAAAGAAGTTCGTGCGGGCGATATCGCCGCAGCGATCGGCTTGAAAGACGTGACCACTGGTGACACCCTGTGTGATCCAGACAACGTCATCATTCTTGAGCGCATGGAATTCCCTGAGCCAGTAATCTCTATCGCTGTTGAGCCAAAAACCAAAGCTGACCAGGAAAAAATGGGTCTTGCTCTGGGCCGTCTGGCTAAAGAAGATCCATCATTCCGCGTATGGACTGATGAAGAATCTAACCAGACCATCATCGCCGGTATGGGTGAGCTGCACCTCGACATCATCGTTGACCGCATGAAGCGTGAATTCAACGTTGAAGCGAACGTCGGTAAACCTCAGGTAGCTTATCGCGAAGCGATTCGTACTAAAGTTACCGATATCGAAGGTAAACACGCCAAGCAGTCTGGTGGTCGTGGTCAGTACGGTCATGTTGTTATCGACATGTACCCGCTGGAACCAGGTGTGAACCCGAAAGGTTACGAATTTGTCAACGATATCAAGGGCGGTGTGATTCCAACTGAATACATCCCTGCGGTTGATAAAGGTATCCAGGAGCAGCTGAAATCAGGTCCACTGGCTGGTTATCCGGTAGTTGATCTGGGTGTTCGTCTGCACTTCGGTTCATACCATGATGTCGACTCCTCTGAGCTGGCGTTTAAACTGGCCGCTTCTTTGGCCTTTAAAGATGGCTTTAAGAAAGCGCAGCCTGTTCTGCTTGAGCCAATCATGAAGGTTGAAGTAGAGACTCCGGAAGAGAACACCGGTGACGTTATCGGTGACCTTAGCCGTCGTCGTGGTATGCTCAAAGGACAGGAATCTAACGCTACTGGCGTTCAGATCCATGCTGAAGTTCCGCTGTCTGAAATGTTCGGATATGCAACCCAGCTGCGTTCTCTGACCAAAGGCCGTGCTTCTTACTCCATGGAGTTCCTGAAGTACGATGATGCGCCGAACAACGTCGCTCAGGCCGTTATTGAAGCTCGTAGCAAATAAGCTACGGTTTAAAAATGTTAACTGATGCCTTCATGAATCATGAAGGCACAACGTAAGGAATTATCGCCATGGCGAAAGAGCAATTTCAGCGTAACAAACTGCACGTAAACGTGGGCACCATCGGTCACGTCGACCACGGTAAAACCACCCTGACTGCAGCAATCACTACCGTTCTGGCTAAAACCTACGGTGGTAAGGCAAGCAAATTCGATGAAATCGATAAGGCGCCAGAAGAGAAAGCTCGTGGTATCACCATCAACACTTCTCACGTTGAATATGAAACCCCGACTCGCCACTATGCGCACGTTGACTGCCCAGGCCACGCCGACTATGTGAAAAACATGATCACTGGCGCTGCGCAGATGGATGGCGCAATCCTGGTTGTTGCTGCGACTGACGGCCCTATGCCTCAGACCCGTGAGCACATCCTGCTGGGTCGTCAGGTTGGCGTTCCTTACATCATCGTGTTCCTGAACAAGTGCGACATGGTTGATGACGAAGAGCTGCTGGAACTGGTTGAAATGGAAGTACGTGACCTGCTGTCAGCATATGACTTCCCAGGCGACGACACTCCAATCGTTCGTGGTTCTGCTCTGAAAGCGCTGGAAGGCGACGCTGAGTGGGAAGCTAAGATCATTGAGCTGGCTGAGCATCTGGATACTTACATCCCAGAGCCAGTACGTGCAATCGACCTGCCGTTCCTGCTGCCAATCGAAGACGTATTCTCAATCTCTGGCCGTGGTACCGTTGTTACCGGTCGTGTTGAGCGCGGTATCGTTAAAGTAGGCGACGAAGTTGAAATCGTTGGTATCAAGGCGACTGTTAAGTCTACTTGTACCGGCGTTGAAATGTTCCGTAAACTGCTGGACCAGGGTCAGGCAGGCGAGAACTGCGGCGTTCTGCTGCGTGGTATCAAGCGTGAAGACATCCAGCGTGGCCAGGTTCTGGCTAAGCCGGCTACCATCAAGCCGCATACCAAGTTCACTTCAGAAGTGTACGTTCTGTCTAAAGATGAAGGCGGCCGTCATACTCCGTTCTTCAAAGGCTATCGTCCACAGTTCTACTTCCGTACCACTGACGTGACCGGCAACGTTGAGCTGCCAGAAGGCGTTGAGATGGTAATGCCAGGCGACAACGTTCAGATGACCGTTGAGCTGATCCACCCAATCGCGATGGATGAAGGCTTGCGCTTCGCTATCCGTGAAGGCGGCCGTACTGTTGGTGCGGGTGTTGTTGCTACAATTATCGCTTAATTGCGTTAATGTCGGAGGCTGCTAAGGTAGCCTCCGCGGCACAAAAGAGAGCACTTAGGTGCTCTTTTTTTTTACCTGAAATTTGAGTTATGACTAAATCCACATAAAAGGCAGGTTTGAAATAAAAACAATTCTCATTTACAATTTGATCATAAATTGTACGGGAGTCCGCAGTAAATGTACGTCTGCTTGTGTAATGCCGTGAGTGATAAAACCCTCCGCGAAGTGGTTCGCCGCTATCAACCTAAATCCATGCAGCAGCTCCGCCAATTAGTGCCGATTGGTAAGCAGTGTGGAAAATGTGTGCGCTTTGCTCGGGAAATTATGGAAGATGAACTGCAAAACGTACCACCGTATAAAGAGATAGCCTGACACACCTGGCAATAACCACAATAACTGTCGAGTTTTTTTGACTTCCCTCTATCCGCATCTACGATTTATGTAGTTGGAAGCGGAGGAAGCAAAATGAAGGGCGACGGTAGAATCATAAGTTATCTCAATAAATTGCTGGGGAATGAGCTGGTTGCAATTAATCAGTACTTCCTTCATGCGCGTATGTTTAAGAACTGGGGTTTAACACGCCTCAACGATGTTGAGTATCACGAGTCAATCGATGAAATGAAGCATGCCGACAAGTACATCGAACGCATCTTATTTCTGGAAGGCATTCCTAACTTGCAAGATCTCGGGCGATTACGCATTGGTGAAGATGTCCCGGAAATGCTGCAGTCTGACTTAGCATTAGAACTTGAAGGCGCAAAGGATTTGCGCGAAGCAATAGCATATGCGGACAAAGTTCATGATTATGTCAGCCGGGACATGATGATTGAGATTCTCACGGAGGAGGAAGGGCACATCGATTGGCTGGAAACGGAACTCGAGCTAGTGCAAAAAATCGGTTTGCAAAACTATCTTCAGTCTCAACTAAAAGAACAAAACGAACATTAGACTTATGTTGAACAAGCTATGTCTCGCCAGCCCGCGGCAATTAAAACGATTGTCGCGGGTTTTTTCGCCTTCAAAACGAGAATGATGTGGTTAAAAACACAACACGGGTTGCTTCCTAAGCTGATTTACGTATAATGCGCGGGCCTGCCGATATTGGTGCGGCGCGATTCGAGCAGAATCGCAGGGGATAGCTGTCTATGTATCGCCTGACAATACTCCCAATTGTGGAGTTATATGCTGAACGATTACACTCCTCCATCAATCGTAATGGATGCGGGTAGTAATTCTTTTCGTTTATAAAATGTTTGGAGCCTTGGTCTCATGTCGAACCAAAGAATCCGTATCCGTCTTAAAGCGTTTGATCATCGCCTGATCGATCAATCAACCGCGGAAATCGTTGAGACTGCCAAGCGCACTGGTGCGCAGGTACGTGGTCCGATCCCGCTGCCAACCCGCAAAGAGCGTTTTACCGTTCTGATCTCTCCGCACGTTAACAAAGACGCGCGTGATCAGTACGAAATCCGCACTCACAAGCGTCTGGTAGACATCGTTGAGCCAACTGAAAAAACCGTTGATGCTCTGATGCGTCTGGATCTGGCTGCCGGTGTTGACGTGCAGATCAGCCTGGGTTAATCAGGTCATCGAGCGATTGAGAGGTTGATACAATGATTGGTTTAGTCGGTAAAAAAGTGGGTATGACCCGCATCTTCACTGAAGATGGCGTTTCAATCCCAGTAACCGTTATCGAAGTTGAAGCAAACCGCGTTACTCAGGTCAAAGGCCTGGACAACGATGGTTACCAAGCTATCCAGGTTACCACCGGTGCTAAAAAAGCAAGCCGTGTGAGCAAGCCTGAAGCAGGTCATTTTGCTAAAGCTGGCGTTGACGCTGGCCGTGGTCTGTGGGAATTCCGCACCGAAGGTGAAGAGTTCTCTGTTGGCCAGAGCATCAGTGTTGAAATTTTCGCTGACGTTAAAAAAGTAGACGTTACCGGTACCTCTAAAGGTAAAGGTTTCGCAGGTACCGTTAAGCGCTGGAACTTCCGTACCCAGGACGCTACACACGGTAACTCCTTGTCACACCGCGTTCCGGGTTCTATCGGTCAGAACCAGACTCCGGGCAAAGTGTTCAAAGGCAAGAAAATGGCTGGTCAGCTGGGTAATGAGCGCGTAACCGTTCAGAGCCTGGAAGTAGTACGTGTTGACGCTGAGCGCAACCTGCTGCTGGTCAAAGGTGGCGTCCCGGGTGCAACTGGGTGCGATCTGATTGTTAAACCAGCTGTGAAGGCGTAAGGGGATAGCAATGGAATTAGTACTGAAAGACGCGCAGAGCGCGCTGACTGTTTCCGAAACTACCTTCGGTCGTGATTTCAACGAAGCGCTGGTTCACCAGGTTGTTGTTGCTTATGCCGCAGGTGCTCGTCAGGGTACTCGTGCGCAGAAAACTCGTGCTGAAGTAACTGGTTCAGGCAAAAAGCCTTGGCGCCAGAAGGGTACCGGCCGTGCGCGTTCAGGTTCTGTTAAGAGCCCGATCTGGCGTTCAGGTGGCGTGACCTTCGCTGCGCGTCCGCAGGACCACAGTCAAAAAGTTAATAAAAAGATGTACCGCGGCGCGCTGAAAAGCATTCTGTCCGAGCTGGTACGTCAGGACCGTCTGATCGTTGTCGAGACGTTCTCTGTAGAAGCGCCTAAAACTAAGCTGCTGGTACAGAAACTGAAAGACATGGCGCTGCAAGATGTGCTGATCATCACCGGTGAACTGGATGAGAATCTGTTCCTGGCTGCGCGTAACCTGTACAAGGTTGACGTGCGTGATGCAGCGGGCATCGACCCAGTTAGCCTGATCGCCTTCGACAAAGTCGTTATGACTGCGGAAGCAGTTAAGCAAGTTGAGGAGATGCTGGCATGATCCGTGAAGAACGTCTGCTGAAAGTAGTGCGTGCACCGCACGTATCAGAAAAAGCATCTACTGCGATGGAAAAAACCAATACCATCGTTCTCAAAGTTGCTAAAGACGCGACCAAAGCAGAGATCGTTGCTGCTGTTGAGAAACTGTTCGAAGTAGAAGTTAAAGACGTAAACACCCTGGTCGTTAAAGGGAAAGTTAAGCGTCACGGACAGCGTATCGGTCGTCGTAGCGACTGGAAAAAAGCTTACGTCACCCTGAAGGAAGGCCAGAATCTGGACTTCGTCGGCGGCGCTGAGTAAGTCGGAGGAGAAAGACAATGGCAGTTGTTAAATGTAAACCGACATCTCCGGGTCGTCGTCACGTAGTTAAAGTGGTGAACCCAGAGCTGCACAAGGGCAAACCATTTGCCCCGCTGGTAGAAAAAAACAGCAAATCCGGTGGTCGTAACAACAATGGTCGTATCACTACCCGTCATATCGGTGGTGGTCACAAGCAGGCTTACCGTATTGTTGACTTCAAACGCAACAAAGATGGTATCCCAGCAGTTGTTGAGCGTCTTGAGTACGATCCGAACCGTTCTGCGAACATCGCACTGGTTCTGTACAAAGATGGCGAGCGCCGTTACATCCTGGCCCCTAAAGGCCTGAAAGCCGGCGATCAGATTCAATCTGGCGTTGATGCTGCGATTAAAGCAGGTAATACCCTGCCGATGCGTAACATCCCGGTGGGTTCTACCGTTCATAACGTAGAAATGAAACCAGGCAAAGGCGGTCAGATTGCTCGCTCAGCCGGTACTTACGTGCAGATCGTTGCGCGTGAAGGTTCCTACGTTACCCTGCGTCTGCGTTCAGGCGAAATGCGCAAAGTTGAATCCGAATGTCGTGCAACTCTCGGCGAAGTCGGCAACTCTGAGCACATGCTGCGCGTACTGGGTAAAGCTGGTGCAACCCGTTGGCGTGGTGTTCGTCCTACCGTTCGCGGTACTGCGATGAACCCAGTCGATCACCCGCACGGTGGTGGTGAAGGTCGTAACTTTGGTAAGCACCCGGTAACTCCGTGGGGCGTTCAGACCAAAGGTAAGAAGACCCGTAGCAACAAGCGTACTGATAAATTTATCGTACGTCGCCGTAGCAAATAATTTTAGAGGATAAGCCATGCCACGTTCTCTCAAGAAAGGTCCTTTTATTGACCTGCACTTGCTGAAGAAGGTAGAGAAAGCGGTGGAAAGCGGTGACAAGAAGCCCCTGCGCACTTGGTCCCGTCGTTCAACGATCTTCCCTAACATGATCGGTTTGACCATCGCTGTCCATAATGGTCGTCAGCACGTTCCTGTCTTTGTTTCCGACGAAATGGTCGGCCACAAACTGGGTGAATTTGCACCGACACGTACTTATCGCGGCCATGCTGCAGATAAGAAAGCCAAGAAGAAATAAGTAGGAGGAAGAGATGGAAACTATTGCTCAACATCGCCATGCTCGTTCTTCTGCTCAGAAGGTTCGCCTGGTGGCAGACCTGATTCGCGGTAAGAAAGTGTCGCAGGCTCTGGATATTCTGACCTACACCAACAAGAAAGCTGCTGTGTTGGTTAAGAAAGTCCTGGAATCTGCCATTGCGAACGCCGAACACAACGATGGCGCTGATATCGACGATCTGAAAGTCGCGAAAATCTTCGTAGACGAAGGCCCAAGCATGAAGCGCATTATGCCGCGTGCGAAAGGTCGTGCAGATCGCATCCTGAAGCGCACCAGCCACATTACTGTGGTTGTGTCCGATCGCTGAGACTCTGGAGACTAGCAATGGGTCAGAAAGTACATCCTAATGGTATTCGCCTGGGTATTGTAAAACCATGGAACTCTACCTGGTTTGCGAACACCAAAGAATTCGCTGACAACCTGGACAGCGATTTTAAAGTCCGTCAGTTCCTGACTAAGGAACTGTCTAAAGCGTCTGTATCTCGTATCGTTATCGAGCGTCCGGCTAAGAGCATCCGTGTGACTATTCACACTGCTCGCCCGGGTATCGTTATCGGTAAGAAAGGTGAAGACGTAGAAAAACTGCGTACGGTCGTCGCGAAAATCGCTGGCGTTCCTGCACAGATCAATATCGCCGAAGTCCGTAAGCCGGAACTGGACGCTAAATTGGTTGCTGATAGCATCACTTCACAGCTGGAGCGTCGTGTGATGTTCCGTCGTGCTATGAAGCGTGCTGTACAGAACGCAATGCGTCTGGGCGCGAAGGGTATTAAAGTTGAAGTCAGCGGCCGTTTGGGCGGTGCCGAGATCGCACGTACCGAATGGTACCGTGAAGGTCGCGTACCGTTGCACACACTGCGTGCAGACATTGACTACAACACCTCTGAAGCGCACACCACTTATGGTGTAATCGGCGTTAAGGTATGGATCTTCAAAGGCGAGATCCTGGGTGGTATGGCTGCTGTTGAACAACCGGAACCGGCTGCTCAACCTAAAAAGCAGCAGCGTAAAGGCCGTAAGTAAGGAGAGTCGCTGATGTTACAACCAAAGCGTACGAAATTCCGTAAAGTGCACAAAGGCCGCAACCGTGGTCTGGCGCAAGGTACGGATGTCAGCTTCGGTACTTTCGGTCTGAAAGCTGTTGGCCGTGGTCGTCTGACTGCTCGTCAGATCGAAGCAGCACGTCGTGCTATGACCCGTGCAGTTAAGCGTCAAGGTAAAATTTGGATCCGTGTATTCCCGGACAAACCAATTACCGAGAAGCCGCTGGAAGTGCGTATGGGTAAAGGTAAGGGTAACGTGGAGTATTGGGTTGCCCTCATTCAACCGGGTAAAGTCCTGTATGAAATGGACGGCGTTCCGGAAGAGCTGGCCCGTGAAGCCTTCAAGCTGGCAGCAGCAAAACTGCCTATCAAAACCACCTTTGTTACTAAGACGGTGATGTAATGAAAGCAAATGAGCTGCGTGAAAAAAGCGTTGAAGAGCTGAACACTGAGCTACTTAACCTGCTGCGTGAGCAGTTTAACCTGCGCATGCAAGCAGCATCCGGCCAACTTCAGCAGACCCATCTGTTGAAGCAAGTGCGCCGTAATGTTGCACGTGTTAAGACTTTACTGACTGAGAAGGCGGCGTAATGACCGATAAAATCCGTACTCTGCAGGGTCGTGTTATTAGTGACAAAATGCAGAAATCTGCAGTTGTTGCTATCGAACGTGTCGTGAAACACCCGATCTACGGTAAATTCATCAAGCGTACGACTAAGCTGCACATCCATGACGAGAACAACGAATGCGGTATTGGTGACGTGGTAGAAATCCGCGAAACTCGTCCGCTGTCTAAGACTAAGTCTTGGACGCTGGTTCGCGTTGTAGAGAAAGCGGTTCTGTAATAGAATCCGCTTCCTCTAAAAAATAAAATGAACGGCTCGTCTGAGCCGTTCATTTTTTCTACCCATGTGCGAGAACCGGTGTTATAATGCCGCGCCCTCAATTATGGGGCTTTTTAACGACCTGAGGTTTGGGTCCCGAAGTAGTAGTTGACATTAGCGGAGCACTAAAATGATCCAAGAACAGACTATGCTGAACGTCGCCGACAACTCCGGTGCACGTCGCGTAATGTGTATCAAGGTTCTGGGTGGCTCGCACCGTCGCTACGCAGGCGTCGGCGATATCATCAAAGTGACCATCAAGGAAGCAATTCCTCGTGGCAAGGTGAAAAAAGGTGATGTCCTGAAAGCGGTAGTGGTGCGCACCAGGAAGGGTGTTCGTCGCCCGGACGGTTCTGTCATTCGCTTCGATGGTAATGCATGCGTTATTTTAAACAATAACAGCGAGCAACCTATCGGTACGCGTATTTTTGGGCCGGTAACTCGTGAACTTCGTACTGAAAAGTTCATGAAAATTATCTCTCTGGCACCAGAAGTACTCTAAGGAGCGAGCAATGGCAGCGAAAATCCGTCGTAACGACGAAGTTATCGTGCTTACCGGCAAAGACAAAGGTAAACGCGGTAAAGTAAAGAATGTCCTGACTTCTGGTAAGGTCATCGTTGAAGGTATCAACCTGGTTAAGAAACATCAGAAGCCGGTCCCGGCCCTGAACCAACCAGGCGGCATCGTTGAAAAAGAAGCTGCTATTCAGGTTTCTAACGTTGCACTCTTCAATGCGGCAACCGGCAAGGCTGACCGTGTAGGCTTTAGATTCGAAGACGGCAAAAAAGTCCGTTTCTTCAAGTCTAATAGCGAAACTATCAAGTAATTTGGAGTAGTACGATGGCGAAACTGCATGATTACTACAAAGACGAAGTAGTCCAGAAACTCATGACAGAGTTCGGCTACAATTCTGTCATGCAAGTCCCTCGGGTCGAGAAGATCACCCTGAACATGGGTGTTGGTGAAGCGATCGCTGACAAGAAACTGCTGGATAACGCAGCAGCAGACCTGGCAGCAATCTCCGGTCAAAAACCGCTGATCACCAAAGCACGCAAATCAGTTGCAGGCTTCAAAATCCGTCAGGGCTATCCGATCGGCTGTAAAGTAACTCTGCGCGGCGAGCGCATGTGGGAGTTCTTTGAGCGTCTGATCACTGTTGCTGTACCTCGTATCCGTGACTTCCGTGGTTTATCTGCGAAGTCTTTCGACGGTCGTGGTAACTACAGCATGGGCGTTCGTGAGCAGATCATCTTCCCAGAAATCGATTATGACAAAGTCGATCGCGTTCGTGGTTTGGATATTACCATTACCACTACTGCGAAATCTGATGATGAAGGCCGTGCTCTGCTGGCTGCCTTTGACTTCCCGTTCCGCAAGTAAGGTAGGGTTACTTAATGGCTAAGCAATCTATGAAAGCACGCGAAGTTAAGCGTGTGAAATTAGCAGACAAGTTCTTCGCTAAGCGTGTTGAACTGAAAGCGATCATTTCTGATGTGAACGCGTCCGACGAAGACCGTTGGGATGCCGTTCTCAAGCTGCAGAGTCTGCCGCGTGATTCCAGCCCTTCACGTCAGCGTAACCGCTGCCGTCAGACAGGTCGTCCGCACGGTTTCCTGCGGAAGTTTGGGTTGAGCCGTATCAAGGTCCGTGAAGCCGCAATGCGCGGTGAAATCCCGGGTCTTAAAAAGGCTAGCTGGTAATTGTCACCATTTGAATCACGGGAGTAACACAGATGAGCATGCAAGATCCGATCGCGGATATGCTGACCCGTATCCGTAACGGTCAGGCCGCGAACAAAGTTGCGGTCTCTATGCCTTCCTCCAAGCTGAAAGTGGCAATTGCCAACGTGCTGAAGGAAGAAGGCTATATTGAAGATTTTAAAATCGAAGGCGACATCAAGTCTGAGCTGGAAGTAACACTTAAATATTTCCAGGGCAAGGCTGTGGTTGAGAGCATTCAGCGTGTTAGCCGTCCAGGTCTGCGCATCTATAAGAAAAAAGATGAGCTGCCAAAAGTAATGGCTGGTCTGGGCATCGCTGTAATCTCTACCTCTAAAGGTGTCATGACTGATCGTGCAGCGCGCCAAGCTGGTCTTGGTGGCGAAATTATCTGCTACGTAGCGTAATCGGAGGATAAAATGTCTCGTGTTGCAAAAGCACCTGTCGTTGTTCCTGCGGGCGTAGAGGTAAAACTCAGCGGTCAGGAAGTTTCGATCAAAGGCAAAAACGGCGAGCTGACTCGTACTATCAACAGTGCTGTAGAAGTTAAGCATGCAGACAACGCCCTGACTTTCGCTCCACGCGAAGGTTATGCGGATGGTTGGGCACAAGCAGGTACTGCTCGTGCGCTGCTGAACGGCATGGTTATCGGTGTTACCGAAGGCTTCACCAAGAAGCTGCAACTGGTTGGTGTTGGTTATCGTGCAGCTGTTAAAGGCAACTCTGTGAGCTTGGCCCTGGGCTTCTCTCACCCTGTTGACCATGCACTGCCGGCCGGCATCACTGCTGAATGTCCAACTCAGACTGAGATCGTGCTGAAAGGCGCTGATAAACAGCTGATTGGTCAGGTTGCAGCTGATCTGCGCGCCTACCGTCGTCCTGAGCCTTACAAAGGCAAGGGTGTTCGTTACGCCGACGAAGTCGTGCGTACCAAAGAGGCTAAGAAGAAGTAAGGTAACACTATGGATAAGAAATCTGCTCGTATCCGTCGTGCGACCCGTGCACGTCGCAAGCTCAAAGAGCTGGGTGCTACTCGCCTGGTGGTACATCGTACCCCGCGTCATATCTACGCACAGGTGATCGCCCCGAACGGTTCCGAAGTTCTGGTTGCTGCTTCTACTGTAGAAAAAGCTATTGCCGAACAACTGAAGTATACCGGTAACAAAGACGCCGCTGCAGCTGTAGGTAAAGCTCTGGCTGAGCGCGCTGTTGAGAAAGGCATCAAAAATGTCTCTTTCGACCGTTCCGGGTTCCAATATCATGGTCGTGTCCAGGCACTGGCAGATGCTGCCCGTGAAGCTGGCCTTCAGTTCTAAGGTAGAGGTCTAAGATGTCAAACATCGAGAAACAAGCTGGCGAACTGCAGGAAAAACTGATCGCGGTAAACCGTGTATCTAAAACTGTAAAAGGTGGTCGTATTTTCTCCTTCACCGCACTGACTGTAGTGGGTGATGGTAACGGCCGCGTTGGTTTTGGTTACGGTAAAGCGCGTGAAGTTCCAGCAGCGATCCAGAAAGCGATGGAGAAAGCCCGTCGCAATATGATTAACGTCGCGCTGACTCACGGCACCCTGCAGCACCCTGTTAAAGGTGCTCACACGGGTTCTCGTGTGTTCATGCAGCCGGCTTCTGAAGGTACCGGTATCATCGCCGGCGGTGCAATGCGCGCCGTTTTAGAAGTCGCTGGAGTACATAACGTTCTGGCTAAAGCGTATGGTTCTACTAACCCGATTAACGTGGTTCGTGCAACTATCGATGGCCTGGGCAATATGAATTCTCCGGAAATGGTCGCTGCCAAGCGTGGTAAATCCGTTGAAGAAATTCTGGGGTAATCACGATGGCTAAGACAATTAAAATTACACAAACCCGCAGTTCAATCGGCCGCCTGCCTAAGCACAAAGCGACTCTGGTTGGCTTGGGTCTGCGTCGCATTGGCCACACCGTAGAGCGTGAAGACACGCCTGCAGTACGCGGTATGGTTAACGCGATTTCCTACATGCTGAAAGTGGAGGAGTAAGAGATGCGTTTAAACACTCTGTCTCCGGCCGAAGGGTCTAAACACGCTACTAAGCGTCTGGGTCGTGGTATCGGTTCTGGCCTCGGTAAAACTGGTGGTCGTGGTCACAAAGGTCAGAACTCTCGTTCTGGCGGTGGCGTACGTCGCGGTTTCGAGGGTGGTCAGATGCCTCTGTATCGTCGTCTGCCGAAATTCGGTTTCACCTCTCGCAAAGCAATGATCACCACAGAAGTTCGTCTGTCTGATCTGGCGAAAGTTGAAGGCGGTATTGTTGACCTGAATACGCTGAAAGCGGCCAATATTATCGGTGTTCAGATTGAATTCGCGAAAGTGATTCTCTCTGGTGAAGTTTCTGCACCGGTAACGGTTCGCGGTCTGCGTGTCACCAAAGGTGCTCGTGCTGCAATCGAAGCTGCTGGCGGTAAAATCGAGGAATAAGTAGCAGATGGCAAAGCAACCGGGATTAGATTTTCAAAGTGCCAAAGGTGGCTTTGGTGAACTGAAGCGCAGACTGTTGTTTGTAATCGGTGCACTCATTGTCTTCCGCATTGGCTCTTTTATTCCAATCCCCGGTATCGATGCCACTGTACTTGCCAAACTGCTTGAGCAACAGCGTGGCACCATCATTGAAATGTTTAACATGTTCTCTGGTGGTGCTCTCAGTCGAGCCTCAATCTTCGCGCTGGGTATTATGCCGTACATTTCGGCCTCTATTATTATCCAGCTGTTAACGGTGGTTCATCCGGCGTTAGCTGAGATTAAGAAAGAGGGTGAAGCTGGTCGTCGTAAGATTAGCCAGTACACTCGCTATGGCACACTGGTTCTGGCTGTATTCCAGTCGATCGGTATTGCTACCGGTCTACCGAATATGCCTGGAATGCAAGGGCTGGTAATGAATCCAGGTTTTGCATTCTATTTTACCGCTGTTGTAAGTCTGGTTACCGGGACGATGTTCCTGATGTGGCTGGGTGAACAGATTACTGAACGAGGTATCGGCAACGGTATCTCGATCATTATCTTCGCTGGTATCGTTGCGGGTCTCCCGCCGGCCATTGGCCATACCATCGAGCAAGCGCGGCAAGGTGACCTGCACTTCCTTCTGTTGCTGTTGGTTGCAGTTCTAGTATTTGCAGTGACGTTCTTTGTTATTTTCGTAGAGCGTGGCCAGCGCCGCATTGTGGTCAACTACGCTAAACGTCAGCAAGGTCGTCGTGTATATGCTGCACAGAGCACACATTTACCGTTGAAAGTGAACATGGCGGGCGTAATCCCAGCTATTTTTGCTTCCAGCATTATTCTGTTCCCAGCGACCATAGCATCATGGTTTGGGGGCGGAACCGGTTGGAACTGGCTGACAACAATTTCGCTGTATTTGCAACCAGGACAGCCGCTTTATGTGCTACTCTATGCGACTGCAATCATCTTCTTCTGTTTCTTCTATACGGCGTTGGTATTCAACCCACGTGAAACAGCAGATAACCTGAAGAAGTCTGGTGCATTCGTACCGGGAATTCGTCCGGGAGAGCAAACGGCGAAGTATATCGATAAAGTAATGACACGTCTGACCTTAATCGGCGCACTGTATATTACGTTTATCTGCCTGATCCCGGAGTTCATGCGTGATGCTATGAAAGTTCCATTCTACTTTGGCGGTACATCACTGCTCATTGTAGTGGTCGTCATCATGGACTTTATGGCTCAAGTGCAAACTCTGATGATGTCGAGTCAGTACGAGTCTGCATTGAAGAAAGCTAACCTGAAGGGCTACGGCCGTTAATTCGGGTGCTTGAGAAGTTACGGAGAGTAAAAATGAAAGTTCGTGCTTCCGTCAAGAAATTATGTCGTAACTGCAAAATCATTCGCCGCGACGGTGTCGTACGTGTGATTTGCAGCGCCGAGCCAAAGCATAAACAGCGCCAAGGCTGATATTGTCACATATTTTTCTTGCAAAGTCGGGTTGAGCTGGCTAGATTAGCCAGCCAATCTTTTGTATGTCGATGCGTTACCATTTGAGTATCCTGAAAACGGGCTTTTCAGCATGGGACGCATTTGTTTAATTATAGGAGTGCATAGTGGCCCGTATAGCAGGCATTAACATTCCTGATCAAAAACATACCGTGATCGCATTAACTTCGATCTTCGGTATCGGTAAGACCCGTTCTAAAGCCATCTGCGCTTCAACGGGTATCGCTGAAAATGTTAAGATCAGAGAGCTGTCTGAAGAACAAATTGAACAGCTGCGTGAAGCAGTTGGTAAATTCGTTGTTGAAGGTGATCTGCGCCGTGAAATCACCCTGAGCATCAAGCGTCTGATGGACCTTGGTTGCTATCGTGGTTTACGCCATCGTCGTGGTCTGCCAGTTCGCGGTCAGCGTACTAAGACCAATGCACGTACCCGTAAGGGTCCGCGTAAACCGATCAAGAAATAATCGGGGTGAGTAAATAATGGCAAAGGCACCAGTTCGTGCACGTAAGCGTGTAAGAAAACAAGTCTCAGATGGCGTGGCTCATGTCCATGCATCTTTTAACAACACCATCGTTACCATTACTGATCGTCAGGGTAACGCACTGGGTTGGGCAACCGCCGGTGGTTCCGGTTTCCGCGGTTCACGTAAATCTACTCCGTTTGCTGCCCAGGTAGCTGCAGAGCGCTGTGCAGAAGCAGTGAAAGATTACGGTATTAAGAATCTGGAAGTTATGGTTAAGGGTCCAGGTCCAGGCCGCGAATCAACAATTCGTGCTCTGAACGCTGCTGGTTTCCGCATCACTAATATTACTGATGTGACTCCAATCCCTCACAACGGTTGTCGTCCGCCGAAAAAACGTCGCGTTTAACGCCCGTTTTTAGGTTAGTTGGAGAAAGAAAATGGCAAGATATTTGGGTCCTAAGCTCAAGCTGAGCCGTCGTGAGGGTACCGACTTATTCCTTAAGTCTGGCGTTCGCGCGATCGATACCAAGTGCAAAATTGAACAACCACCTGGTCAGCATGGTGCGCGTAAACCGCGTCTGTCTGACTACGGCGGCCAGTTGCGTGAAAAGCAAAAAGTTCGTCGTATGTACGGCGTGCTGGAGCGTCAGTTCCGCAACTACTATAAAGAAGCAGCACGTCTGAAAGGCAACACAGGTGAAAACCTGCTGGCTCTGCTGGAAGGCCGTCTGGATAACGTAGTTTACCGTATGGGCTTTGGCGCCACTCGTGCAGAAGCACGCCAGCTGGTTAGCCATAAATCTATCCTGGTGAACGGCCGCGTTGTTAACATCGCTTCTTATCAGGTATCTCCGAATGATGTCGTAAGCATCCGTGAGAAAGCCAAACAGCAATCTCGCGTGAAGGCCGCTCTGGAGCTGGCTGAGCAGCGTGAAAAGCCAACCTGGCTGGAAGTTGATGCTACTAAGATGGAAGGTGTGTTCAAGCGTATTCCTGAACGTACCGATCTGTCTGCGGACATTAACGAACACCTGATCGTCGAGCTTTACTCTAAGTAAAGCTTAGTACCAAAGAGAGGACACAATGCAGGGTTCTGTGACAGAGTTTCTAAAACCGCGCCTGGTAGATATCGAGCAAGTGAGTTCGACGCACGCCAAGGTGACCCTTGAGCCGTTAGAGCGTGGCTTTGGCCATACTCTTGGTAACGCACTGCGCCGTATTCTGCTTTCTTCCATGCCGGGTTGCGCGGTGACCGAGGTTGAGATTGATGGTGTGCTTCATGAGTACTCCACCAAAGAGGGCGTACAGGAAGATATCCTGGAAATCCTGCTTAACCTGAAAGGGTTGGCGGTAAGAGTTCAGGGCAAAGATGAAGTTATCCTTACTCTGAATAAATCTGGCATTGGCCCTGTGACTGCAGCCGACATCACCCACGACGGTGATGTTGAAATCGTCAAGCCGCAGCATGTGATCTGCCATCTGACCGATGAAAACGCATCTATTAGCATGCGTATCAAAGTTCAGCGTGGTCGTGGTTATGTGCCGGCTTCTGCCCGAATTCATTCGGAAGAAGATGAGCGCCCAATCGGCCGTCTGTTGGTTGACGCTTGCTACAGCCCTGTAGACCGTATTGCCTACAATGTTGAAGCAGCGCGTGTAGAACAGCGTACCGACCTGGACAAGCTGGTCATCGAAATGGAAACCAATGGCACAATCGATCCTGAAGAGGCGATTCGTCGTGCGGCGACCATCCTGGCAGAACAACTTGAAGCTTTCGTTGACTTACGTGATGTACGTCAGCCGGAAGTGAAAGAAGAGAAACCAGAATTCGATCCGATCCTGCTGCGCCCTGTTGACGATCTGGAATTGACTGTCCGCTCTGCTAACTGCCTTAAGGCAGAAGCTATCCACTACATCGGTGATCTGGTACAGCGTACCGAGGTTGAGCTGCTTAAAACGCCTAACCTGGGTAAAAAATCTCTTACCGAGATTAAAGATGTGCTTGCTTCACGTGGTTTGTCTCTGGGCATGCGCCTGGAAAACTGGCCACCGGCAAGCATTGCTGATGAATAACCGGATCACAGGTTAAGGTTTCACTGAGAAGGATAAGGTCATGCGCCATCGTAAGAGTGGTCGTCAACTGAACCGCAACAGCAGCCATCGTCAGGCTATGTTCCGCAACATGGCTGGTTCTCTGGTTCGTCATGAGATCATTAAGACGACTCTGCCGAAAGCCAAAGAGCTGCGCCGCGTAGTTGAGCCGCTGATTACTCTTGCCAAGACCGACAGCGTAGCTAATCGTCGTCTGGCATTCGCCCGCACTCGTGATAACGAGATCGTGGCAAAACTGTTTAACGAGCTGGGCCCGCGTTTCGCGAGCCGTGCCGGTGGTTACACTCGCATTTTGAAGTGTGGCTTCCGTGCTGGTGACAACGCTCCGATGGCTTACATCGAGCTGGTTGATCGTCCAGAAGCTCAAGCAGAAGCTACTGCAGAGTAATTTGCAGTAACGTAAAAGACCCGCTTCGGCGGGTTTTTTATTGTCCGTAATTCCTTTCCATTTCCTCCTCTTTCGTTATGCTGTTGGCAGATATCACCGTCTGGAGCTCACTTATGTGGCTAATCGATCAACTTGTTGAGCAGCACATCCGCGAGGCTCAGGAAAAAGGTGAGCTGAGCAATCTGCCCGGAGAGGGTGCACCTTTACATTTAGAGGATGATAGCGGAGTGCCGGTAGAACTACGCACTGCTCATCGCCTGTTGAAAAACTCCGGCTATTTGCCACCGGAACTGGAGATGCGTCGCGAAGCATTAGCACTTCATGATTTGTTGCGAGAATTAAATCCAGATCGAGAATTAAATCCAGATAATGAAAAAGCGCGGGAATTATCGAAACGTTTAACGCTGCTTAAAATAAAACTTCACCAGGCTGGAATCAGTACCGACTTCCTGCACGGTGAATATAGCGACGTTATTCATCAACGTTTGCAGCAGGAGGAATAGCATGTATCGGATCGGCCAGCTGGCAAAAATGGCGGATGTTACGCCCGATACCATCCGCTTTTATGAAAAACAGCAGATGATGAATCACGAGGTACGTACCGAAGGTGGCTTTCGTCTTTACAACGAGGACGATTTACAACGCCTGCGTTTTATTCGCTATGGACGTCAACTCGGATTTAGTCTGGATTCAATCCGCGGTCTTTTGTCGATCCGTATCGATCCGGAACATCATACCTGCCAGGAATCAAAAGCCATTGTTGCGAAGCGTTTGGACGAAGTGAATGGCATGATCGCAGAATTGCAGACGATCCAACGATCGTTGCACCGTTTAGCCGAAACTTGCTGCGGTGATTTGCATAGCAGCGCTTGCTGTTCAATTCTGGAAGCCCTGGAAAAGGGTGAAGAGCCTCATCCTGAAATTTGTTGCAGCAAGGATTGAGTTTTGTAATGAAAGGAATATAGTTGCGCCGTTACTAATCGGAGGACAAGATGAGCCGCTATCAGCATCAAAAAGGTAAAATCAAGGATAATGCACTTGAAGCACTGCTACATGATCCGCTGTTTCGTCAGCGTATTGAAAAGAATGAGAAAGGAAAGGGCAGCTATCAACGAAAAGACAAACACGCAAAAGGGCGTAACTGGGAGGCCAGTGATAAGCAGAAAAGTTTATCACTGGCCTTCTGCTAACAATCAAAAAAGCCGCCTAATTCAGGCGGCTTTTTATCATAATTTTTCTTGATTATTTTGCTTTAACAGATCGCGAATTTCAGTAAGCAGTAACTCTTCATTCGTTGGCTTTGGTGCAGCCTTTTCAACTTCTTTTTTCTGATACAGCTTATTCATTACTTTAATTGCCAGGAAGATGGCAAAGGCAACAATCACAAAATCAAAAACGGTCTGAATAAAATTACCGTACTCCATAACCACTGCCGGGATATCACCTTCTGCAGGTTTTAATACCCATTTAAACTGTTTGAAATCGACGCCGCCAATCAGCAAGCCAAGGGGTGGCATAATGATGTTAGCGACTAATGAGGATACAATCTTGCCGAAAGCGGCACCAATGATCACACCGACAGCCAGATCTACTACGTTCCCGCGCATTGCAAAATCACGAAACTCTTTGAATAAACTCATTGTTATCTCCTTGCCTTGGCCAATTGCTAAAGTCTAACAAACCTTCGCGCAATTGCCATTATAACAACGGATTAAGCGTAATTTTTGGCTGCGGGCCAGAACCCGCAGTATTTAGAGGAAGAAAGGACTCGGCTGGAAAAGACGCTCAACATCCGGGACAAATTTCTTATCTGTCAGGAACATAATTACATGGTCGCCTTGTTCTACACGCACATTATCATTTGCAATGATGACTTCATCACCGCGGACAACGGCACCAATTATCGTTCCGGGTGGTAGCTTAATATCTTCTATTAACCGTCCAACCACGCGCGAAGTGGTTTCATCGCCGTGTGCGATGGCTTCGATAGCTTCAGCAATGCCGCGACGTAGTGATGAGACGCCGACAATATCGGCTTTACGAACATGGCTCAATAAAGCGGAGATAGTGGCTTGTTGTGGAGAGATCGCAATGTCGATCACGCTTCCTTGCACCAGATCTACATAGGCGCGGCGCTGGATCAGCACCATTACTTTTTTAGCCCCCATTTTCTTAGCCAGCATTGCTGACATAATGTTGGCTTCATCATCATTGGTAACGGCAATGAAGAGATCGACCTGATCAACATGCTCTTCGGCCAGCAGTTCCTGATCCGAAGCATCGCCATAAAAAACAATGGTATCGTGTAGACGTTCAGCCAGTTCTGCCGCGCGTTGTTGATTGCGCTCAATTAACTTCACGCTATATTGTTTTTCCAGACGCTGCGCCAGGCCAAAGCCGATATTGCCGCCACCAACCAGCATGATGCGTTTATAAGGTTTTTCCAGGCGCTGCATCTCGCTCATTACCGCGCGAATATGCTGACTCGCTGCAATAAAGAACACCTCATCGCCGGCCTCTACGATAGTGGAACCTTGCGGGCGAATCGGACGATCCTGGCGGAAAATGGCGGCAACACGAGTATCAATATGTGGCATATGCTCACGCATGATAGATAAAGGGTTTCCTACCAGCGGGCCACCGTAATAAGCTTTTACTACCGCAAGACTCACTTTGCCTTCGGCAAAATTGACTACCTGAAGCGCGCCTGGATACTGGATAAGACGATAGATATTATCAATAACCAACTGTTCCGGAGAAATCAGATGATCAATGGGTACTGCTTCAGGCACAAACAATTTCTCAGCATCGCGTAAATATTCTGCCGCACGGATCCGCGCGATGCGGTTTGGCGTATTAAAAAGTGAATAGGCAATCTGGCAAGCCACCATATTGGTTTCGTCGGAGTTGGTTACCGCCACCAACATGTCGGCATCTTCGGCACCCGCTTCGCGCAGGATTCGTGGGTGTGAACCATGGCCATGTACAACGCGCAGGTCAAATTTGTCTTGCAGCAGTCGCAGTCGGGCCGCATCGCTATCAACTACCGTAATATCGTTGTTTTCCCCCACCAGATTTTCTGCGAGAGTTCCGCCGACCTGACCGGCGCCGAGGATAATGATTTTCATGGCTTAGATGCTCTTGTCAGAGTGTGCCGCACTATTTTTTCATCAGCTTAGCGTAGAAGAAGCCGTCACCGCCATCGACGGTTGGGAATACCTGCCAGCCATTGATTTGTCCTTGTGGGATTGCCTCTGCTACGGCATCACCGTGTGCCGCTAAAAAGGCACTGATTTGCTGATGGTTCTCTTCAGGCAGGATTGAACAAGTGGCGTAAATCATTGTGCCGCCGGACTTCAGGCGTGGCCAAACGGCCTCGAGAATTTCACGCTGCAAATTCGCCAGCTCAGAAATATCTCGATCGCGTCGCAACCACTTGATGTCTGGATGGCGGCGAATAACGCCAGTGGCTGAGCAAGGTGCATCCAGCAAGATGCGATCAAACTGCCTGTCGCCACACCACTCTGCTGGTGTACGCCCGTCCCCCTGGCGCACCTCGGCCTGCATACCCAAGCGTTGCAGATTTTCATGCACGCGGAGCAAACGTTGCTGATCAATATCGACGGCTAATACTTTTGCCTGCGGGGCAATTTCAAGAATATGTGTGGTTTTGCCCCCTGGCGCGGCGCAGAGATCGAGAATGGATTCACCATCCTTAGGCTCAAGCAGCAGCGCGCAACGTTGTGCCGAGAGATCCTGCACCGTCACCCAGCCTTGTTCGAAACCTGGCAGATGGCTAACTGGAGCGGGAAACTCAAGACGCAAGGCATCGGATGCGTCGCCCGCGAAAGCCACTTTCTCTTCTGCCTGCAGTAACGCCAGCCAGGCATTGCGATCGTGATGCTGGCGATTGACGCGTAGCCACATCGGCGGCCTCTGATTGTTTGCTTCAACAATGTGCTGCCACTGTTCTGGCCATGCCGCCTGCAGACGTTTCAATAACCAGCCGGGATGCCAGTAACGTTGTGTGCCTTGATCGACTTCGGCTAGCAGTGTTTCCTGCTGGCGCTGGAACTGGCGTAGTACGCCATTGAGTAGACCTTTCAAATTTGCGCGCTTAAGAGCTTCAGCACCCGCAACGGTTTCTGCCAGAGCCGCATGCGCAGGTACGCGGGTGTAGAGCAACTGATAAAGCCCCACCATCAGCAAATAATGCAACACACGCTGTTTACCGGTTAAGGTGCGCTCCATCAATTTACCAATCAAGGCTTCCAGCTGTGGCAATGTGCGCATCACGCCGAAGCACAGCTCTTGCAGCAGTGCGCCATCTTTATCGGATAACGTTTTTTGCGCACCAGGCAAAACAGCGCTAAGCGATTCGCCTTTATCCACAACGCGTTCGATGAGTTGCGCGGCTAGGCTACGCAGGTTGATTGTCTTTTTCATTTTCATTTATCAAACAAAAAGCCCGGTTTAACCGGGCTTGGAGGATCAGGCCAAAACAGTTCCAGGAGTGAACCATTCACGGCGCGAATTTAGCAGGTCCTGTGCGGACATGGCTTTTTTACCGGCAGGTTGGAGTGACAGTAGATTGAGCACGCCATCGGCTGTCGCAATCTGAATACCCTGTTTATCGGCATACAATATCTCACCCGGTTGTTTATTTTGATGCGGCAAAACGCTCGCCTGCCACACCTTTACCGGCTGTTCATCCACCATGAAGTAGCTCATTGGCCATGGATTGAAGGCACGGATACAACGTTCCAACTGCACAGCAGAAAGCGACCAATCGAGGCGCGCCTCCTCTTTGCTCAGCTTTTCCGCGTAAGAGACTAGCGCTTCATCTTGCACTTCAGGCTGAGCCTGACCACTTGCCAGCAAATCCAGCGTTAACAGCATGCCCTGTGGACCGAGCTGTGCCAGCTTTTCATAGAGTGAAGCGCTCGTGTCTTCCGCGGTAATTGGACAAGAAAGCTTATGCAGCATGTCACCGGTATCGAGGCCAACATCCATTTGCATGATGGTCACACCGGTTTCGTTGTCCCCAGCCCAAAGTGAACGTTGAATCGGGGCGGCACCGCGCCAGCGCGGCAAAAGCGAACCGTGCACATTAATACAACCCAGGCGCGGCATTGTCAGCACTGCTTTCGGCAGGATCAAACCATATGCGACAACCACCATAATGTCGGCCTGCAGAGCGGCAACCAGCTGCTGATTCTCTTCAGGCTTCAAGGATTTCGGTTGATACACTGGCACATCATGCGCCTGTGCCAGCACTTTTACTGGACTCGGTGTGAGTTTATTTCCGCGTCCGGCAGGACGATCGGGCTGGGTAAAGACACCAATAACCTGATGCTCAGAAGCAAGCAGCGCGTCAAGATGACGCGCTGCGAAGTCAGGTGTACCGGCAAAGATAATTTTGAGCGGTGCAGACACAGTTTAACCTTCTATTCGCGCTTAATCTTCGCGTGCGTTAAGGCGGGCCAACTTTTCCAGTTTCTGTTTAATACGCTGACGTTTAAGTGGCGACAGATAATCAATGAAGAGTTTGCCATCAAGATGATCGATTTCATGCTGGATACAAATCGCCAGCAGGCCATCGGTTTCAAGCTCAAAGCTTTTACCATCGCGATCCTGCGCACGCACTTTGACCCATTCAGCCCGCGGTACAAACGCTCGTTGCTCAGGGATAGAAAGGCAGCCTTCTTCAATCCCGGTTTCACCGCTTTTCTCTAGCAATTCCGGGTTGATGAGTACCAAACGCTCGTCACGATTTTCAGAAACATCAATCACAATGATGCGCTGATGAATATCAACCTGAGTAGCCGCTAAGCCAATACCTTCTTCGGCGTACATGGTTTCGAACATGTCGTCGACAATACGCTGAACGTCTGCGTTTACGGTAGCCACCGGCGCAGCGATTTTGCGAAGGCGATCATCAGGGAAATGTAATACCTGCAAAACTGACATAAATATCCAGATCTGTATGCGTTAAAGAAAAGATTACTGCCTCATATTGTAGACTTTTTGATGCCCGATTGACAGCATTGCACCGCATGATAGCGCGGCTGACAGGGAGTTTGGCATGGAGAAAATTGAATGGATGCTCAGGTTGGCGAATGTCAAAGGATTAAGCAGCCAGCTTGTCAGACATTTAGCCTTGGCGCTGCAGGATAGTGCCCCTGTTGATGATGGTCTCTTGTCAGATCATGGATTGAGCGAAATACAGCGGCAACAGTTTAGGGAGATATGTCCGCGCCAATTAGAAAGAACGTATTTATGGCTAGAGCATGAAGAGCATCATTTAGTTGCCTGCATAGATGAAGATTATCCTTCGGCGTTAACGGAAATCAGCCGACGTCCATCATTACTGTATGTCGCCGGAAGTGTGAATGCTCTGCAAACACCGCAACTGGGCGTGGTAGGGAGCCGTCATTGCACCCATTATGGCAAACAATGGGGAAGCTGGTTTACTCAGCAATTGGCGCTAAGTGGATTAACTATTACCAGTGGTTTAGCTCGCGGCATTGATGGCGTGGCGCATCGAGCTGCGTTAGAAGCACAGGGCAAAACCGTGGCGGTGCTGGGGAGTGGTCTGCAACATATCTACCCTAAAAGCCATCAATCGCTGGCGCGAGAAATCATTAGCAGTGGCGGCGCATTGATTTCTGAATTCCCACTTGATATGGCCCCGCATGCGGTCAACTTTCCTCGACGTAATCGTATCATCAGTGGTTTGAGCTTGGGGGTGTTGGTGATAGAGGCCTCGCTGAAAAGCGGTTCGTTAGTTACAGCACGCTATGCTTTGGAACAAAATCGTAACGTTTATGCGTTACCCGGTTCGCTTGGCAATCCGGGTAGCGAAGGAACACACTGGCTTATCCAGCAAGGGGCGCTCCTGGTGGCGCACCCCAACAATATTCTTGAGGACTTACATTCAACGCTGCAATGGTTGCCCGATAGCACTTCAGAAACAATATATTCACAAGACAGTGACGATGTTCCATTGCCATTTGCAACTGTGTTGGCTAACGTAGGTGATGAGGTTACACCTGTTGACGTCGTCGCTGAACGTGCCGGCCAACCTGTGCCAGTTACCGCAGCCCATTTGCTGGAGCTGGAGTTAGCAGGATGGATCGCAGCTGTACCCGGCGGCTATGTCCGATTGAGGAGGGCATGCCATGTTCGACGTACTTATGTACTTGTTTGAGACATATATCCACAACGAAGCTGAAATGCGCGTTGATCAGGATAAATTGACCGATGACTTAACCGACGCCGGTTTTCATCGTGAAGATATCTACAATGCGTTGAATTGGCTTGAACGGTTAGCGGATTATCAGGAAGGCTTGGTTGCGCCTGTGCTCATGGCAAACGATCCGCTCTCCATGCGAATCTACACGGAAGAGGAAAATCAGCGTTTAGATGCCGAGTGTCGCGGTTTTATTTTGTTCCTGGAGCAGGTTCAGGTGCTGAATATGGAAACGCGCGAGATGGTCATCGAACGTGTAATGGCCCTCGATACCCTGGAATTCGATCTTGAAGATCTCAAATGGGTGGTGTTGATGGTGCTGTTTAACATTCCAGGATGTGAAAACGCCTATCAGCAAATGGAAGAACTGTTATTCGACGTCAATGAAGGTATGCTGCATTAATAATCTTCGATTAATGCAACCGGTAATATGAGTAAATCAGCACTATTCTCCGTGCCTAAACACGATCCCTGCCCCGCTTGCGGGGCAGAATTAGTTATACGCTCTGGCAAACACGGTCCTTTCCTGGGGTGTGTCAATTATCCAACCTGTGATTACATTCGTCCGCTGAAGAGCCATGGCGATGGGCACGTTGTTAAAGTGCTGGAAGGGCATGCCTGCCCGAAATGTGGTGCAGACAAAGTTCTGCGGCAGGGACGCTTTGGCATGTTCATTGGTTGTAGCCACTATCCCGAGTGCGATTACACAGAAACCATCGACAAGCCTGATGAAACAGCCATTGCTTGTCCGCAATGTCAGAGCGGTAAACTCGTACAGCGTCGCTCGCGATATGGCAAAACTTTTCACTCGTGCGATCGCTACCCAGATTGTCAGTTTGCAATTAATGCAACGCCGATTGAAGGTGTTTGCCCGCATTGTCAGTTCCCCTTATTAATAGAGAAGAAAACCGCACAGGGCATGAAGCGCTTTTGCGCCAGCAAACGCTGCGGTAAGCCAATCGTTCAGGACCAAGAATCATCATGAAGCCAAGTCAGTATTTAGCAGGAAGCCTCGATTTTTGTATTGAGCAACTCCAGCAGGAGGAAGTTATCGCTTACCCAACCGAAGCCGTATTCGGCTTGGGCTGCGATCCCGATAGTGAAAATGCCGTAATGGCGCTTCTGGCGCTCAAGCAGCGTCCAGTCGATAAAGGTCTTATTCTGATTGCAGCTGATTACGCGCAACTTGAACCTTACATCGCCGATCGTGAACTTACTGTACTTCAGCGCGAACGTATGTTTGCGAGCTGGCCCGGCCCGGTGACTTATGTGGTGCCCGCGTCGCCACACACGCCGCGCTGGCTCACTGGACGATTTGATTCACTGGCAATCCGCGTTAGCGATCATCCTGATGTCCAGGCTTTATGCCGTGGTTTTGGTAAACCGCTGGTTTCGACCAGTGCCAATCTTTCCGGTGAGCCGCCTTGTCGTAATGTGGAAGAAGTTGCCCAGCAATTTGGTGCTGAGTTTCCAGTATTACACGCTGAAACCGGTGGACGCCTGAATCCTTCTGAGATCCGCGATGTTATTAGCGGTGAACTTATTCGCCAGGGTTAATTTATGAAAAACTTTGCCGTTTTTGGTAATCCCATTGCCCACAGCAAATCACCTTTTATCCATAGCCTCTTTGCTGAGCAAACCGGCATTGATCATCGATATGGCAGTGAGTGTGCACCCTTAGAGGGTTTTCCCCAGTCGATCACAGACTTCTTTGCGAATGGTGGTAAAGGGGCCAATGTCACGCTGCCTTTCAAACAGCAGGCATGGGAATTTGCGGATGAGCTTAGCGAGCGCGCGGCATTATCCGGGGCGGTGAACACATTAAAGAAAGATGCGCAGGGCAAAATCTTTGGTGATAACACGGATGGTATTGGTTTGCTAAGCGATCTGGAACGCTTGCAGATGATCCAGTCGGACGATCGTATCCTGCTGGTGGGGGCCGGTGGTGCAGCGCGAGGCGTGATTCTACCGCTTCTCTCTTTTGGATGTTCATTAGTGGTGGTGAACCGCACGGTTGAACGTGCCGAGCAGCTGGCAAATATTTTCCAGCATAACGGGGAAATCAAAGCGGCCAGCTTCGAGCAATTAGCGGGTCAGCAATTTGATCTGATCATTAATGCGACTTCAAGCGGTGTCGATGGCAAGGTGCCGGCGTTAGCTGCATCGCTTATTAATCCACAAACGCGTTGCTATGACATGTTTTATCAACAGGGGTTGACGCCATTTCTACAGTGGTGCCAGCAGCAGGGCGCACAGCAGCTGGCAGACGGTGTTGGCATGCTGGTGGGACAAGCCGCTCATGCTTTCCAACTGTGGCATGGCGTGATGCCAGAGATCACGCCAGTAATTACCACGCTAAAGCAGGCGATGCAGCAGCGATAAATTTGACGATCAAGAATGGACTTTGCTTTCCTGATCGAGATACTCATTCTTCCAACTCACGTAATTGTTGGATGAATAGAGCAGCCCGGTGATTTCAGCTTCACTCAGCGGTCGTACTTGTTTAACCGGGCTGCCCAAATAGAGGTAGCCACTCTCCAGTCGCTTGCCTGGCGGCACCAAACTACCAGCGCCAATCATCACATCATCTTCAACAATTACACCGTCCAGCAGAATCGATCCCATACCAACCAGTACACGATTTCCGATAGTACAGCCGTGCAACATCGCTTTATGGCCCACCGTCACGTCTTCGCCAATGAGCAGTGGAAAACCTTCTGGGTTGCTGGTGGATTTATGCGTGACGTGCAGTACGCTGCCGTCCTGGATATTGCTTCTTTTACCAATCACCACTCTATTTACGTCACCACGAATCGCAACCAGCGGCCAAATGCTGACGTCATCGGCGAGCTGTACTTCACCCACCACCACGCTGCTGCAATCGATCATCACGCGATCGCCGGCTTGCGGAAAATGGTTCTTATAAGGTCGTAGGGCTGTAGACATGATCTTCTCCTTTTACATTTTTACCCAAGCCTGCGGTTTAAAAGCCGGATAAACAAGATGATTTTTGAACAGATCGCTCGCGATCGCAGCGAAAAGAATGAAAACTCGCCAGTCGATTAAAAAGATCGAAAAAAGGGGTTGTGCAAAAAATTCGGATCCCTATAATGCGCCACCACTGAGACGGCAAAGCGGCAACGCAGGCGGCTCAGCAGGGAGTGAAGAAATTCATCCCGCCGGATGAAAACGCTGAA
>NZ_JBIVMT010000007.1:0-177180 GCF_044753225.1 Pantoea sp. NPDC088449
TCATCTGTAAAACGTCATAATGAATTTCATTATGTGTTCACTCGTGAGACTTGATATTTTGTTGCGTCCGGAGACGCTGATATCAATCCTGCGAGCGCCCACACAGATTGTCTGATAAATTGTTAAAGAGCAGTGCCGCTATTTCTCTAGCGGCGCGGGATGCGTATATTACGCTTTCCGCATTTTCAGTCAAGCATTTATTTTTGCTTTTCTGAAGGTTGCCTTGAAGACCACCTCCTGAACACTTCGCTTCGTAAGCCGTTGTTCCGTGTCAGTGGAGGCGCAGTATAGGGATTTCTTCAGAGCTGACAAGCGCTAATTTCAAATTAATTTCCGAGTGCTGATTTTTTCGGCGAAACGCGATTAAACTGCTAATTTTTCCAGCAACGGGAAGCCATAACGCTGCAGAATTGGTGATAATTTCGTCACCTCCGCATCCATACGCGTGCAGAACGCTAAATTCTGCCCGGATGAAACGGCATGCGGCGCTTCATGCTCTAATAACCAGACGGTACGACGCGCAATGGCGGCCCCCGAATCCACTAGCCGCGTTCCTTCTGGAAGCACCAATTGCAGCTCATCACGCAATAAAGGGAAATGCGTACATCCCAACACCACGGTATCCGGCGGCTCTTTCATACGTAGCCAGGGTTGCACAGCGCGGCGTACATCAGCGAGCTCAACATCTTCGCCATGCAGCTTCGCTTCTGCTAATTCCACCAGCTCAGCAGAACCGAGCATTTCAATTTTGCAATCGCGGGCAAACTGCGTCACTAACTCATGCGTATAAGGACGCTTTACCGTGCCACGCGTGGCCAGCAATCCCACCACGCCGTTACGCGTCAGACGTGCTGCCGGTTTGATCGCAGGCACCACGCCCACAACCGGAAATTCGAAGCGTTCACGCAGAGCCGGCAAAGAAATGGTGCTGGCAGAGTTACAGGCAATGATCACCAGCGCTAACGGAAAACGCTGCGTAATAGCCGTCACCACAGCCACCACACGCTCGACAATAAAGTCTTCGGATTTTTCGCCGTACGGAAAACCTTCATTATCGAAGGCGTAGAGATAGTGAAGATCCGGCAGTAGATGCCGGACCTCATCATAAACGGAAAGCCCACCCACGCCGGAGTCAAACACCAGCACAGTGGGGCGGAGATCAGAAGCTGTAGCTGGCGCTGAGGTAGTACTCCGTTCCTGGAGTTGGATAGCCATACACTGTCTCGTAGTTTTTATCGAACAGGTTGGCAATTCTACCACGAACGGTGAGCTGTGATGTGACCGGATACGAAACTGCCAAATCCCATAAACTTACACCGCCCAATTTAACGCGCTGCGCAGTATAGGAGTGGTTGTAGTCGGTATCGTAACGATCGCCGAGATAGTGATAAGTCACAGACCAGTCAAAATTATAGAGCGTCCAGTCGAGCTGATATTTAACCTGCTGCTTAGCACGGCGCGCCAGCTGCTGGTTGGTTTCGGCATCACGCGCATCAACATAATCATATGAAAGCTGATGACTCAGCGGACCCGTATCAAATGAAGCCGTTGCCTCAACACCTTTAATACGCGCTTTATTAATATTGTAATAAACGTAGGTACTGGGATCACTATCAATCAGATTATCGATATCGTTGCGGTAACCCGATACGCGCCAGTTCACTGGGCCGGTTAGACCTTCAAAGCCACCTTCCCACTGTTTGCTCTCTTCCGGCTTAAGATCGCTGTTGCCATAAGATCCATACAACTGGCCAAGACGCGGTGCTTTGTAGGCCGTGGCATAGTTAGCAAAGACACTGTAGCCCTCAACAAACTCCCAGGAAGCGCCACTCTGCCAGGTGCTGTGCCAGCCAAACTGACTATTATCATCACCACGTACCGCGCCTTCTACAGTGACGCTGCCAAACTGCTGCTGAGCCGTCGCATAAATGCCCGTATCGCGCTGTTCAGTGCTGTTGGTGACATACGCCGTTCCCGGCTCAGTCGTCTGTTTCTGCCAATCCACCCCACCGCTGACCGTACCTGTGCCAACCTGGAAGGTGTTGCCCCATTGCAGGTTGTACTGCTTGCTGTCATCAAGTGTGGTCGCCGGGCCATAGCGGCCGGTACGCGGGTCGTAGTTAAAATCTTTAGTTCGGCTATAGCTGGCAATCAGCTGAGTTGAATAGATGTCATGGTTGTAACGCAGGCCGGTGTCCCAGGTCTGGCTATAGAGCTGGCGAGTATCATCCAGTCCCAGGATATTGAAGCTGCTGTCATAGCTATAAGTACCGTCGTAAGCCGTGCGATTATCAAAACCGTAGCCGCGCACGAAACCGCTCAACTCATCGCTAAACTGGTGCTCCAGTGAGCCATAGAGCGATTTACTCATAAAGCCATCGCGATCTTTCTGCGCGGGATCGCCATACACGTCAGGCAGGTTAGCCACCACATCGTAGCCTCTGGTATAGGTATAATTACCCGCCATTGTCAGCTTAGTGGCATCACCGATCTGCTGCTGCGTCGAACCTTCATAACTCTGATAGCCTTTAGAGCCTACGCCCGCGGTCAGGGTGGTACCGGGTTTTGCGCGGCCGGTAATAATGTTAACCACTCCGCCAATCGCATCCGAGCCATATACCGCCGAGCGCGCACCGCGCACATACTCAATGCGCTGCACCAGCGAAAGAGGAATTTGACTGAGATCGGATGAACCCGAAACACCAGCCTGATTAAGACGAATACCGTCAATCAGCACCAGCACATGGCTTGAGTTAGTTCCGCGAATAAACAGAGAGCTGGATTGGCCCAGCCCACCGTTCTGCGCAATATCCACGCCCGGCAAACGGCGCATCACATCGGTGAGACTTTTTGACTGCCAGCGATCGATATCTTCGCGGGTAACAACGGTGGTGGGCGCCAGCACCGAAGAGACCGGCTGCGCGAAGCGGTTGGCGGTGACGATTTGCGTATCATCATTCTGCTGGGCGTAGCCAAATTGGGCCCAGAGAGACAACGCCGTTGCACTAAAGGCAAACAGCGAAGCGGGTGTTTTTTTCATTGTTATAGCATCCAAAAGACGAAGCAGGATGCCGCATGACTACAACCAATAGCACGCGATGGTCGTATGTATTGCGACGTCACACCGGCAGGTCTTCGGGCTGAGAATCATAAATGGTGAAAAACTTCCCATCCGGCAGGACAGTGTTTGTAAGTGCCATCACCACGACATTCTTTACCGCTGCGCGTCAGCTCCAGATTCACACTGGATTCCCTTTTAACTCAAGGAGGCCGGCAGGCGCAGTCTAAGGCCAGGAAGGCCGGAAATCCAGACTTCCAGCCATCGTGTGTTGCGCAGGGCT
Organism: Pantoea sp. NPDC088449; assembly: GCF_044753225.1. Lineage (NCBI taxonomy): Bacteria > Pseudomonadati > Pseudomonadota > Gammaproteobacteria > Enterobacterales > Erwiniaceae > Pantoea > Pantoea sp. NPDC088449. The sequence continues at coordinate 3,342 of NZ_JBIVMT010000007.1, forward strand.
GGACATCATCAGTTGAATGCCTACAATCGCCCGGCAAGCCAGCTTATTACCAGGATTAAAGATGACACCCGAACAGCTCCCGATTGAACAATACGACGCGCAACTGGCGGAAAAAGTCAGCCGCTTACAGGCGATGATGGTGCCCTTTGCCGCGCCCGACGTGGAGGTGTTCCGCTCACCGGTCAGCCACTATCGTATGCGCGCCGAATTCCGCATCTGGCATGACGGGGACGATCTCTACCACATCATCTTTGATCAGGAGACCAAACAACGTATTCGCGTCGATCAATTCCCGGCCGCCAGTGAATTGATCAACCAGCTAATGCCGAAATTGATCAATGCGATCCGTGATAACCGTGCATTGCGTTTTAAGTTATTCCAGATCGATTACCTGTCGACCATGAGCAACCAGATCGTCATCTCGCTGCTCTATCACCGCAAGCTGGAAGAGGAGTGGACTGCAGCAGCCAGCGCCCTGCGCGACAGCCTGCGCGCTGAAGGTTTTGATGTGCAGCTGATTGGCCGCGCCACCAAAACTAAAATCTGTCTCGATCGCGATTTCGTCGATGAACGCTTGCCGGTAGCGGGTAAAGAGATGATTTATCGTCAGGTGGAGAACAGCTTCACCCAGCCTAACGCAGCGATGAATATTCAGATGCTGGAGTGGGCGCTGGACGTCACGCAGAATTCGCGCGGCGATCTGCTGGAACTTTATTGCGGTAATGGCAACTTCTCGCTGGCGCTGGCGCGTAACTTCCGCCGCGTACTGGCTACGGAGATTGCCAAGCCGTCAGTAGCGTCCGCGCAATACAACATTGCCGCCAACCAGATTGATAACGTGCAAATTATTCGCATGGCAGCGGAAGAGTTCACTCAGGCGATGAACGGCGTGCGCAGTTTCAATCGTTTAGAAGGCATCGATCTGAAGAGTTATCAGTGTGAAACCATCTTCGTCGATCCACCACGCAGCGGGCTGGATGCGGAAACCGTGAAGATGGTGCAGGCGTATCCGCGCATCCTTTATATCTCCTGCAATCCACAAACGCTATGCGATAACCTTGCGGTGCTGGCAGAAACCCATGATGTCACGCGCCTCGCGCTGTTCGATCAGTTCCCGTATACCCATCACATGGAGTGCGGCGTGCTGCTGACGCTGAAAGCCTGATTGGCAAATAAAGAGTGGGTCGCCATGAACGGCGCCCCTACAAAACCGGTGCGCCATGCGTCAGTTTTGTAGGGTGCGCATTCATGCGTACCGAAAGACTTAGTTTCTGTTTTTGCGGCGAAAACGCATGGCAATCCAGAACACCAGCGCCACCATCAGAATGGTCGGGATAAAGTTGGAGCCGATATCCGGATATTCAGCCCGCACCAGCGCGCTATACACCAGAATACCTAACAGGAAGAATGCCGCCGCCAGCGAAGGCATGCCTTCTGGCATATTGCGGTTGAGATAACGTTGATGCAGACACCAGGCGGCAAGGCCAAGCGCGATCAACGGAAAAATCGAAAAGGGAACAAACGTACTGAACAGCACCGAAAAGGAGCCGTTGATAGCTAAACCGGTGATAAAAGCCAACAAAAGCGTCCCTTTATCGCGAGGGTTTTGCTCAATCATTTCTTTATCCTTATCACATTACTCTTCGGGTTTTTCCAGGGTAACCGACAGGCGCTCTTGCTCCCGGCGATACCAGTAATACGCACCTTTGGCGATCATACGCAGCTGCAGCACCAGGCGATCTTCAAGCTTGCGTCGCAGCTCAATATCGACATCTAACGCTTCAGCACCCGCACTAAACACAATCGTCACCATGGCTTCAGCCTGCGCCTCGGTGAAACTGCGCGGCATACGATTTTCCAGCTCAAGATAATCGGCCAGTTCGGCGATAAAGTGTTGAATCTCACGCGCCACCGCAGCACGAAACGCCGCCGAGGTTCCGGAGCGCTCGCGTAGTAAGAGCCGAAAAGCGTTGGGATTGTTCCCGATGAACTCCATAAAAGTTGCCACCGACGTTTTAATGATGCTGCCGCCTTTGGCAATGCGCTGGCGCGCCTGCCGCATGAGCTGACGCAGCATCAAGCCGCTTTCGTCCACCATGGTCAAGCCAAGTTCATCCACATCGCGGAAGTGGCGATAAAACGAGGTCGGCGCGATCCCGGCTTCACGTGCAACTTCACGCAAACTCAGGCTGGCAAAACTCCTTTCTGCACTTAACTGACTGAAGGCAGCTTCAATCAGTGAACGTCGTGTACGTTCTTTTTGTTGCGCTCTGACGCCCATTTTCCCGGCCTTGTCGATGATTTGGCAGGCACTATAACAAACTTTTCAGCGTACAGCGGTGCAAACTTTGTGAATGGCTGTGAACCTCACGCTTTGTCAAACTTCAGCAATTTACGCTGTTAGAATTCAGATGTGCGCGGCGAGATGTTAGAATCTCGTTGTAAAAATGTGATAAAAAAATAGGACGTACTGGTATGCAAAAGTCTTACGATTACGATGCCATTGTGATTGGCTCCGGTCCGGGCGGCGAAGGTGCGGCGATGGGGCTGGTGAAGCAGGGAGCGCGTATTGCAGTGATCGAACGCTACCACAACATCGGCGGCGGTTGTACTCACTGGGGAACCATCCCTTCCAAAGCCTTGCGCCACGCTGTTAGCCGTATTATCGAGTTCAATCAAAACCCTCTTTACAGCGATCACACTCGACTCCTGCGCTCCTCATTCGCCGACATTCTGAACCACACCGAGAACGTTATCAGCCAGCAAACCGCAATGCGTCAGGGTTTTTATGAGCGCAACCGCTGTGAACTGTATCAGGGCGATGCGCGTTTTGTTGATGCCAACACCATCGAAGTGGAACAGCCAGACGGCACGCGCGAGCGCCTAACCGCAGAGAAATTTGTGATTGCCTGTGGTTCTCGCCCGTATCATCCAACGGATGTCGATTTTACCCACCCGCGCGTTTACGATTCCGATTCCATCCTCAACCTGCACCATGAACCTGGCCACGTCATCATCTACGGCGCCGGCGTGATTGGTTGTGAATATGCGTCGATTTTCCGCGGCCTGAACGTCAAGGTTGACCTGATCAACACCCGCGATCGCCTGCTGGCGTTCCTCGATCAGGAGATGTCCGATTCGCTCTCCTATCACTTCTGGAACAGCGGCGTGGTGATTCGTCACAACGAAGAGTTCGAGAAAATTGAAGGCGTTGATGATGGCGTGATCATTCACCTGAAATCAGGCAAGAAAGTGAAAGCGGATTGCCTGCTGTATGCCAACGGTCGAACGGGTAACACTGATTCACTGGCGCTGGAAAACGTAGGACTGGAAGCGGATGGTCGTGGCCTGCTGAAAGTAAATAGCATGTACCAAACCGCGCAGCCGCACATCTATGCGGTCGGCGATGTCATTGGCTATCCAAGCCTGGCATCCGCCGCATACGATCAGGGCCGCATTGCCGCACAGGCGATCATCAAAGGTGAAGCCACCGCACATCTGATCGAGGATATTCCAACCGGGATTTATACCATTCCGGAGATCAGCTCAGTGGGTAAAACCGAACAGCAGCTTACTGCGATGAAAGTGCCGTATGAAGTGGGTCGTGCGCAGTTTAAACATCTGGCGCGTGCGCAAATTGTTGGCATGCACGTCGGCAGCCTGAAGATTTTGTTCCACCGCGAAACCAAAGAGATTTTAGGCATTCACTGCTTTGGTGAGCGTGCTGCGGAGATCATCCACATCGGTCAGGCCATCATGGAACAGAAGAACGGTGGCAATACGATTGAGTACTTCGTGAATACCACCTTCAACTATCCCACCATGGCCGAAGCCTATCGCGTGGCGGCGTTAAACGGCTTAAACCGCCTGTTTTAACGTGGTATCCAGGTAACCCTGCATGTGGGTTTTAATTGCTTCTGCCAACTGCTCATAGCGGTTGCGCAGAGGCGATCCCGGACGGTAAACCAACGCGATAGTGCGCTGCGGCACCGGCTTATAACACGGCAGATAGCAAACACCATCACGCACGCGCTCATTCGGCACGGCCAGCGAAGGCAGCAAGGTGATGCCGCTTCCAGCCGCAACCATATTGCGCAGCGTTTCCAGACTGGTGGCGCGGAAATGCGTATCTTCATCCGCTCCGGCTTCAAAGCAGAAACCCATCGCCTGGTCGCGCAAGCAGTGGCCATCTTCCAGCATCAGCAATTTTTCACCGGCCAGATCCGACATCGGCACGCGATCGCGATCGCGCCATGGATGATCGGCGTAAACCGCCAGCGTCATAGGCTCATCAAACAGCGGCACCTCAATAAAGGCCTCGCTCTCTTTCACCAGCGCCAGAATGGCACAATCCAGCTTGCCGCTGTCGAGCTGTGCCAGCAGTTGCTGCGTCTGCGCTTCGTGCAGATACATTTCGAGTTTGGGGAAGGTCTGATGCAGCATCGGAATGATGTGCGGCAGCAGATAGGGCCCGGTGGTTGGGATCAAACCAATGTGCAGCGGTCCAGACATCGCTTCGCCCTGCTGGCTCGCCATCTCTTTAAGCACTTTGACTTCACGCAGCACGGTTCGCGCCTGATCCACCAGCAGCAGACCCGCCTGGGTAAATAACACCTTACGACTGGTACGCTCCAGTAGCATCACACCAAGTTCATCTTCAAGCTTACGAATCTGTCCACTTAAGGTGGGTTGGCTGACATGACAAGCATCAGCTGCACGCCGGAAATGGCGATGCTCCGCAAGTGAAACCAGATATTCAAGATCACGAATATTCATGCAAATCCTCCAAACCACGATAGCCCGTGGCGATAGATAGAATAGCAATGAACGATTAGCCCTATCAAGCCGCGAGCGGGAATAATACGCCCCATAGAATTAAGACCATTGAATAGTGAGGAGAAGATATGTTCGCAAGCCAGGAAGGCAAAGCCGTACCGCAGGTTACCTTTCACACGCGTCAGCATGATCGTTGGGTTGATCTCACGACTGACGCGTTGTTCAAAGACAAAACCGTTATCGTGTTCTCGCTGCCGGGGGCGTTTACACCAACCTGTTCATCGAGCCACCTGCCACGCTACAACGAGCTGTTCAGCACCTTTGCGCAGCACGGGGTCGACAGCATTCTGTGCGTGTCCGTTAACGATACCTTTGTCATGAATGCGTGGAAGGCCGATCAGCGCGCTGAACATATCACCTTTATTCCGGACGGCAACGGCGACTTCACCCGCGGTATGAATATGCTGGTAGAAAAAGCCGACGTGGGTTTTGGTCCGCGCTCGTGGCGTTATTCCATGCTGGTGCGCAACGGCATCATTGAGAAGATGTTTGTCGAGCCGAACAAGCCGGGCGATCCGTTTGAAGTGTCGGATGCCGATACGCTGCTGCGCTATCTGGCGCCTGAATATAAGGTGCAGGAATCCGTGTCGGTGTTCACCAAACCCGGCTGTCCATTCTGCACCAAAGCGAAACAGCTTCTGATTGATCGCAGCATTGCGTTTGAAGAAATCGTCCTGGGGCAAGATGCCACAACCGTGAGTCTGCGTGCCGTATCAGGCCGCGCCACGGTGCCTCAGGTATTTATCGGTGGTCGTCATATTGGCGGCAGCGACGATCTGGAGCAGTACCTGCAATCTGCTTAAAACCAATCACTGTGCCGGCTGGGAGTGGCCTGCCCTTGATGATGTGCCTATAAAAAAAGATGTAATTCCGAAGCTAGAGGTTGGCGGGCTACCGAAACGGTGCCCGCTTTTTTTTGTTTGTCGTAACCGTAATGAACATCAACTGAGCACGATAAATCGCGCCGCTACAAAAATGTGCACAAACCGTAGCGGCGCAATTTATTGCGCAATGCCTTTAACCCAAACGTTTCTGGGCTTCACCGATGGCAAATGCGACCTGCTGAGGCGACACGCCACCTTGCGCATTACGCTTATCAAGGCAAGATTGCAGCGACAGAATCGGATAGACATCATCCTCAATTACCGCGCTGAACTGCTTGAGTTGCGCCAAACTGAGCGCTTCCAGCGCCAACCCTTGCCTGATCGCTTCGACCACCGTTTCACCGACAATATGGTGCGCTTCACGGAACGGTACGCCTTTTGCCACCAGATAATCGGCCAGCTCGGTGGAGTTAGCGTAGCCCTGTTCAGCGGCTTCCTGGCAACGTGGACGTTTCACCTGAATGCCGTCCAGCACCAGCACCGACATATGCAGGCAGTCGAGCCAGGTGTCGAGTGCATCAAACAGCCCTTCTTTGTCTTCCTGCATATCTTTGTTATACGCCAGCGGCAAGCCTTTCAGCGTCATCATCATGCCGGTTAGCGCACCTTGTACACGGCCACATTTGCCACGGATCAGCTCCAGCGCATCCGGGTTTTTCTTCTGCGGCATCAGCGACGAACCGGAAGTCACTTTATCCGACAGCTCCAGGAATCCCGCTTCGCCGGTGTTGAAGAAGATCAGGTCTTCCGCAAAGCGCGACAGATGCACCATGCCAATTGAGGCATCTGACAGCAACTCCAGCACATGGTCGCGATCGGAAACGGTATCAAGGCTGTTACGCGTGGCAGACGCAAACCCTAACCAGCCCGCCAGCTGCTGACGATCGATCTCATACGCGGTACCGGCCAGCGCGCCGCAACCCAGCGGGCTGACGTCCATACGCTTCAGCGCATCCTGTAAACGGCTCTCATCACGCGCCAGCATCTCAACGTACGCCAGGCACCAGTGCGCGAAGGTCACTGGCTGCGCACGTTGCAGGTGCGTGTAACCCGGCATCACCGCATCCTGATTGGCTGCTGCGGTGGTAACCAGCGCGGATTGCAGTTCACGCGTCGCCTCCAGCAGCACGGCAACCTGCTCTTTGCACCACAGTTTCAGATCGGTCGCGACCTGATCGTTACGGCTACGGCCGGTGTGCAATTTCTTGCCCAGCGCGCCGACTTTATCGATCAGCTTGCCTTCCACCCAACTGTGAATATCTTCGGCATCGCTTTGCAGAATCTGTTCAGGATTGGCGCGTACCTCGGCCAGCAGTTCCTGCAGCGCGCTTTCCAGCTGTTGCTGCTCGTCATGGGTCAGCACGTTGACCGTGACCAGCGCTTTTGACCAGGCAATCGAGCCGGTAATGTCCTGCTCGGCCAGGCGATAATCAAAACGCAGCGAATCATTGAACTGTTTGAACCGTTGGTCTGCTGCCTGCGAAAAACGTCCGCCCCAAAGTGCCATCTGAATTACTCCTGAATCCGTTATAGAAAAGGCGGCCCGAAGCCGCCCTTGCAAAATGTGTCGCTTGCCGCGGTATTACTTCTTCTGCTCGTTCAGCGCGCGAATGCGTGATGAGAGCGAGAACAGACGGATAAAGCCGCCCGCGTGACGGTGATCGTAAACTTCGTCTTCGCCAAAGGTGGCAAACTCTTCTGAGTACAGGCTGTTAGCAGAGGTTTTCTGAATCGCCGTGGCCTGGCCTTTGTACAGCTGCAGCACCACTTCACCGTTCACCTCTTCTGCCAGTGATTCGGCAGCGGCCTGGATAGATTTACGCAGCGGCGCGAACCAGCGGCCATCGTAAACCACGTAAGACATTTCGTGGCCCAGCTGCTCACGCCATTTGAAGCTATCGCGATCCAGCACCAGCTGTTCAACCGCACGCAGCGCGTTCACCATGATGGTGCCGCCCGGGGTTTCATAGCAGCCACGCGACTTAATGCCCACCAGACGGTTTTCCACGATGTCGATACGACCCACGCCGTGTTTCGCGCCCAGCACGTTAAGTTTTTCCAGGCACTGGAACGGGCTCAGCTTCTCGCCGTTCACCGCAACGACGCGGCCTTTCTCGACGGTAACCGTGACGTTTTCTGGCTGATCGGGCGCTTCCAGCGGATCAACGGTCCACACCCAGCAATCTTTATTCGGTGCATTAGCCGGGCTTTCCAGCACGCCACCTTCCGTGGAGATGTGCCATGCGTTCTCATCACGGCTGTAGATTTTTTCCAGCGACGCGGTGGTCGGGATGTTGCGCTCTTTCAGGTAATCCAGCAGCGCTTCACGTGAACGCAGGTTCCACTCACGCCATGGCGCAACCACTTTCAGCTGTGGCGCCAGCGCGGTGTAGGTGGTTTCGAAACGCACCTGGTCGTTACCTTTGCCGGTTGCGCCGTGGCACAGCGCATCAGCGCCCACTTTCAATGCCAGCTCAACCTGTGCTTTAGCGATGATGGGACGCGCCATCGACGTTCCCAGCAGGTAAGTGCCTTCGTACAGTGCGCCGGTCTGCAGCACTGGATAAACATATTCGCTGATGAACTCTTCGCGCAGATCCACCACGTGGCACTCAGAAGCGCCGGACTGCAGCGCTTTCTTCTCAACGCCTTCCAGATCGCTACGTTCCTGACCGATATCCGCCACAAACGCCACCACTTCACAGCCGCCATAGTTCTCTTTCAACCACGGAATGATGGCTGAAGTATCGAGGCCGCCTGAATAAGCCAGTACGATTTTTTTGATGTTTTGCGTGCTCATGTCTTAATCCTTGATTATGCGAGAATCCGGGTGCCAATCGACACGCCGTTGAAAAGGGTTGGCAGTTGTTCAGCATGACGCCAGCTGGCGATATCCACCGGGCGACCGAGCGTGCGCGCCGCATCGAGCGCTGCGTTCACTTTCACGATCATGCCATCAGTGATGATGCCCTGGGCGATCAGCTGTTCCGCTTTCGCTGCAGTCATCTCTTCGATGCGCTGACCTTTGCCGTCGAGAATACCGCTGACATCGGATAACAGCACTAAATCGGCACCGAGCGTTGCGGCCAGCGCGGTCGCGGCCTGGTCGGCATTGACGTTCATCAACTCGCCGCCGTCGGTGATACCAATCGAGCTGATCACCGGCATGTAGCCTGCCGCCAGCAAGGTGTTCACCAGCGCCGGATTACCCGGCGTGGCGCTACCAACATGGCCGAGCTCTTCATCGAACTGCGCCACATTGACCAAACCGGCATCGCCCAGGCACAAACCCACGGCGCCGATGCCATATTTCTTCGCCCACGCCAGCAGCGTTTTGTTGGCGGTACCGGCTAACGCACCGGTAATAATGTCAATCTGATCGGCTGGCGTCACGCGCAAACCGTTCTTCTTTTTCACCGGCAGCGCGAGCTTCTTCATCAGCTCGTCCACCACGCAACCGCCGCCGTGCACAATGATCAGCGGACGCTGATGTTCATTGCGATACGCCAGCAGGGCATCAAACAGACGGGCCAGCGCTTCTTCGCTATCCAGCAGCACGCCACCCAGTTTAATGATTAAAGGATTCATTGCGTTATCCGTTGGTTAAATCAGAGACAGCGTTTCGGGGAAGCCGAAACGAATGTTCAAACACTGAACCGCCTGCGATGAGGCGCCTTTCAGCAGGTTATCTTCAGCGGCGACCACAATCAGGTGCTCGCCTTGCATGGCGAAGCCGATATCGCAGAACGGCAAACCGACCACCGCTTTCAGCGCCGGAACGCCTTTGTCATACATGCGCACCAGCGGTTTGTCGTGGTAAGCATGATGGAAGGCCTCGGCCACATCCTGCTGCGTCACGCCCGCTTTCAGGCGGCAGGTGGTGGTCGACAAGATTCCGCGCGGGAAGCTGCCCAGATGTGGCGTGAAGATCACTGGCGTGCCGAGATGCGCGACGATTTCCGGATGATGACGATGATTAAACAGGCCGTACGGCTGCAAACTCACTTCACAGAAGCTGGTGGCAACATTAGCTTTGCGCCCTGCACCGCTCACGCCGCTGGTAGCATTAATCACCGGCCACTGTGCATCGTTAAGCAGACCGGCCTCGATGAGTGGTTTCAGCGAAAGCTGTGCTGCGGTTGGGTAGCAACCCGGCACCGCAACCAGCTGCGCGTCTTTGATTTGGTCGTGCTGCCATTCGGCAAGACCGTAAACCGCTTTATCCAGCCAATCCTGATGCTGATGGCTGAAACCGTAATATTGCGTATAGAAAGCGTCGTCGTTGACGCGGAACGCGCCAGAGAGATCGAAGACCACGCAACCTGCTTTGAGGAATTCGGGCGCCAGATCGTGGCTGACTTCGTGGGCAGTCGCGAGGAACACCACATCCACTTTATCGGCCCATTCTGCGGCGTCGCTCAGCGGCTGCAGCGGCAAATCGACAATGCCTTTGAGCTGCGGATGCAAATCCGACAATAACTTTCCAGCATCCGGGCTTTGCGCTGAAACCGCCAAAGCGGTTATGTTCATATGCGGATGGCGATTCAGGTAGGTGGCAAGCTCTACGCCAGCGTAACCACTGGCACCAACGATCAGCGTATTCAACATCAGGCTGTATACCTTATTACAGTCACACGTATCGGGTCGCGGCCTTGCCCCGTTGCCCAGGATGCCGTTTGCAGAAGATTTGATGCTTCACATGCAAGCGACGTTATTGTATTTTTATTCACTATTAATGCATGAATATTGATACATCCTAACCCAAGGACCGTCAACAGTGAAGACAAAATTACCACCTTTTATCGAACTCTACCGCCAGTTGATTGCCACGCCATCAATCAGCGCAACCGACAGCGCACTGGATCAGAGTAATGAAACTTTAATCAATTTGCTGGCCGGCTGGTTCCGCGATATTGGCTTCAGCGTCGAAGTGCAGCCGGTGCCTGGCACGCGGCATAAATTCAATATGCTGGCGCGCAGTGGATTGGGCGCGGGCGGCCTGTTGCTGGCCGGCCATACCGATACCGTACCCTACGATGATGGCCGCTGGACGCGCGATCCCTTCACGCTGACCGAACACGACAACAAGCTTTATGGCTTGGGCACCGCCGATATGAAAGGCTTCTTCGCGTTTATTCTGGATGCGCTGCGTGACGTTGACGTGACCAAACTCAGCAAGCCGCTCTACATCCTCGCAACCGCCGATGAAGAGACCACCATGGCGGGTGCGAAGTATTTCTCTGAATCGACCCAGCTGCGTCCGGATTGCGCCATTATCGGCGAGCCAACGTCGCTCAAACCGGTGCGCGCGCACAAAGGTCATCTATCGAATGTGATCCGTATTCAGGGGCAATCGGGCCACTCCAGCGATCCGTCGCGCGGCGTGAACGCCATCGAACTGATGCATGAATCCATCACTCAACTGATGCAGCTGCGTAACACCTTGAAAGAACGCTACAACCACGACGGCTTTGCTATTCCATATCCAACCATGAACTTTGGCCATATTCATGGCGGCGACGCGGCTAACCGCATCTGCGCCTGCTGTGAATTGCACATGGATATTCGTCCGCTGCCGGGCTTAACTCTGAGCGATTTGGATGGTCTGCTGAACGACGCGTTGGCGCCGGTCAGCGCGCGCTGGCCGGGACGTTTAACCGTGGGCGAGCTGCATCCGCCTATTCCAGGCTACGAATGCCCTGCCGATCATGAGCTGGTGCAAGTGGTGGAGAAACTATTGGGTGTGCCGACTGAAGTGGTGAACTATTGCACTGAAGCGCCATTTATCCAGCAATTGTGCCCAACGCTGGTGTTAGGCCCGGGATCTATCAATCAAGCCCATCAGCCGGATGAGTTTATTGATACCGCATTTATCAAGCCGACTCATGCGCTTATCACCCAGGTTGTGCAGCATTTTTGTCATTGATGAACAACAGATGGGGCATTTCACTGTTAAATCAGCAAATTGCCCCGTCATTGTTCGGGATTTGATAATAAGAATAACTTATCTCGCTTCGCTGCAAGCAAATTCTTTGAATTTCCGCTATTTAGCCGCACATTCATGCGGATTTAAGTCAATTGACGTACAAGAAGATACGTGGCTAGATAAAAGACGATGTTATGCCCGTGGATAATTCCCGTGGGGATATTTAAAAAGATGATGAGGGTGTCAGGGTCCAATGAACGAACAATATTCCGCAATGCGAAGTAATGTCAGTATGCTCGGCAAACTGCTCGGGGATACGATTAAGGATGCACTAGGAGAGAACATCCTCGACCAGGTGGAGACCATCCGTAAACTCTCTAAGTCATCCCGCGCGGGAAATGACACCCATCGTCAGGAACTACTGAACACGCTGCAAAATCTGTCAAATGACGAGCTGCTGCCGGTTGCGCGTGCGTTTAGCCAGTTCCTTAATCTCACCAACGTCGCTGAGCAGTATCAAACCATTTCCCGCAGCGGCGATGGCGCGAATCATCCTGAGCTGCTGAAGAAGACCTTCGAGCGTCTGAAACAGCAAGGTGATATCAGCGAAGCCGCTATCCGCCAGTCGATTGAAGAGCTGTCGCTGGAGCTGGTGCTGACGGCACACCCCACCGAAATTACCCGCCGCACGCTGATCCATATGCTGGGCGAAGTGAACAGCTGTTTACAGCAACTCGATCACAGCGATATCTCTGACTACGAGCGTACGCAGGTGATGCGCCGTCTGCGTCAGCTGGTGGCACAAGCGTGGCATACCGATGAGATCCGCAAATATCGTCCAACGCCCATCGATGAAGCCAAATGGGGCTTTGCCGTGGTGGAAAACAGCCTGTGGCAAGGCGTGCCTGCCTTCCTGCGCGAGCTGAATGAACAGGTGGAAGAGACCTTTGGCATTAAGCTGCCGGTCGATTTCGTGCCGATCAAATTTACCTCGTGGATGGGCGGCGACCGTGACGGCAACCCAAACGTTACCGCACCGATTACCCGCCACGCGATGCAGCTGAGCCGCTGGAAAGCCGCGGACCTGTTCCTGCGTGATATCGGCGTGCTGGTTTCTGAGCTGTCGATGTCCGAATGCAGCGACGAAGTGCGCGAGCTGTGCGGCGATCCGGAAGCGCTGGAGCCGTATCGTATGGTACTGAAACGCCTGCGCAGCCAGCTGATGACGACACAAGCTTATTTGGAACGTCGTCTGAAAGGCGAGCGCCTGCCGCGTCCGACCGATCTGCTGGTTTCTAACGATCAGCTGTGGGAACCGCTGTTCGCTATCTATCAGTCTTTACAACAGTGCGGCATGGGCATCATCGCCAATGGCCAGCTGCTGGATACGCTGCGCCGCGTGAAGTGCTTCGGCGTGCCGCTGGTGCGTATCGATATCCGTCAGGAGAGCACCCGCCATACTCAGGCGATTGCCGAAGTGACGCGCTATCTCGGCCTCGGTGATTACGAAAGCTGGTCAGAAGCGGACAAACAGGCCTTCCTGATCCGTGAACTGAATTCTAAGCGTCCGCTGTTGCCGCATCAGTGGGAACCTGGCGATGAAACGCGTGAAGTGCTTGATACCTGCAAAGTGGTGGCCGAAGCGCCGCAGGGCTCAATTGCCTCTTACGTGATTTCGATGGCGAAAACGCCGTCAGACGTGTTGGCGGTACATCTGCTGCTGAAAGAAGCCGGTATTCCTTACGCCATGCCGGTGGCGCCGCTGTTCGAAACCCTTGATGACCTGAACAACGCCAATGACGTGATGACGCAGCTGCTGAGCATCGACTGGTATCGCGGCTTTATCAACGGCAAGCAGATGGTGATGATTGGCTATTCCGACTCGGCGAAAGATGCCGGCGTGATGGCCGCCAGCTGGGCGCAATATCAGGCGCAGGATGCGTTGATCAAAACCTGTGAGAGCGCCGGCATCACGCTGACGCTGTTCCACGGACGCGGCGGCTCAATTGGTCGTGGCGGCGCGCCAGCACACGCCGCGCTGTTGTCACAACCGCCGGGCAGCCTGAAAGGCGGTCTGCGCGTGACCGAACAGGGCGAGATGATTCGCTTCAAATACGGTTTGCCTGAAGTCACTATCGCCAGCCTGTCGCTGTATACCGGTGCGATTCTGGAAGCTAACCTGCTGCCACCACCGGAACCAAAACGCGAATGGCAGGAGATCATGGACGGTCTTTCGGCGCACTCCTGTGCCATGTATCGCGGCTATGTGCGTGAGAATCCCGACTTCGTACCGTACTTCCGTTCGGCAACGCCGGAGCAAGAGCTGGGTAAATTGCCGCTGGGCTCACGTCCGGCAAAACGTCGCCCAACCGGCGGTGTGGAATCGCTGCGCGCCATTCCGTGGATCTTTGCCTGGACGCAAAACCGCCTGATGTTGCCGGCCTGGCTGGGTGCGGGCGCCGCGCTGCAGAAAGCGATGGATGAAGGTCATCAGGATGAGCTGGAAACCATGTGCCGCGACTGGCCGTTCTTCTCGACGCGTCTTGGCATGCTGGAGATGGTGTTCTCGAAAGCCGATCTGTGGCTGGCGGAATACTACGATCAGCGTCTGGTGGATAAGTCGCTGTGGCCGCTCGGCAAGCAGCTACGCGATCAGCTGGATGCGGATATTAAAGCGGTGCTAACCATCGCCAACGATGCGCACCTGATGGCTGACCAACCGTGGATTGCCGAATCCATCGCGCTGCGTAACGTGTATACCGATCCGCTGAACGTATTGCAGGCTGAACTGCTGCATCGTTCACGCGCGCAGGAAGAGCGCGGTGATGCGCCGGATGCGCGCGTTGAGCAAGCGCTAATGGTGACGATTGCCGGTGTTGCAGCGGGTATGCGAAATACCGGTTAACAAAGAGGCATGATGTGAAAAAGGAGCCAGCTGGCTCCTTTTTTTATGGGTTCTGCACCCTGGTGTCAGGTGCGCATGAATGCGCACCCTACAGAATCAGCACTGGCAAATTGTAGGGTCGCCATTCATGGCGACCACCGCATCACCTTAGGCGCTAATCCCCGGGCGCACGCCCAGCGTGTGGCAAATGGCGTAACTCATCTCGGCGCGGTTCAGCGTATAAAAGTGGAAATCCTTCACCCCTTCGCGCGACAGGATTTTCACCATGTCCATGGCAACGTTAGCGCCGACCATTTTGCGCGTTTCCGGATCGTTATCGAGGCCTTCAAACATCGCGCTCATCCAGCCTGGCACGCGGACGTTGGTCATGGTGGCGAAGCGCTGCAGCTGCTTAAAGTTGGATACCGGCAGAATGCCCGGCACGATTTCAACGTCGATGCTGGCCGCGACGCAGCGATCGCGGAAACGCAGGTAACTTTCAACGTCAAAGAAAAATTGGGTAATGGCGCGGTTCGCACCGGCATCAATTTTGCGCTTTAAGTTGATGAGATCGGCCTGCGCGCTTTTCGCTTCCGGATGTACTTCCGGATAAGCCGCCACAGAAATATCAAAATCGCCAACGTCTTTCAGCAACGCTACCAGGTCCGAACCGTACATTTCTGGTTTGCCGCCGCCCGGTGGTAAATCACCGCGCAGTGCCACGATATGACGAATGCCGCTGTCCCAGTAATCACGGGCGATGCCACGCAGTTCATCACGCGTGGCGTCGATACAGGTCAGATGCGGCGCCGCTTCTAAACCGGTGCGATCTTTGATGCCTTTAATAATGCTGTGCGTGCGATCGCGCTCGCCCGAGTTGGCGCCGTAGGTCACGGAGACGAATTTCGGTTTCAGGCTGCTCAGCCGATCGATTGAGCTCCACAGGGTTTCTTCCATTTCGCTGGTACGTGGCGGGAAAAACTCAAAAGAGACATTAATTTGCCCATTCAGCTCAGCCAGGCTCTGGTTCAACGCTTCGCGTTGATTGGCGTGAAAGAAACTCATCCTAATTACCTCATCATCACACAGCGATTATTTTTCGATCCGCGAACATCCATACGTTTAGACGTCCAGATGCACAAAATGAACCATTACCGCGTTAGCGTCAACTTAAAATTAATCAGCAGGCGTGACAAATCTTCAAACAACGTGAAAGCGTTTCATGATGGGAGGGATAAAGTGAAAAAGGCAGACGAGGGGAGCCGTCTGCCTATTGTGGAAGGTTACAGCAGCTGTGCGAGGCGATTGATGTCAGATTGCAATGCACCCGCCGTCACATCACGACCTGCGCCAGGACCGCGAATCACCAGCGGATTATCACGATACCAGCGGCTTTCGATGGCAAACACGTTATCGCACGGCAGCAGCGCGGCCAGCGGATGCTCAGGGCGTACCGCTTCCACACCGACGCGCGCTTTGCCATTGGCATCGAAACGCGCCACGTAACGCAGCACCAGACCCAGTTCCTGCGCCGCTTCCAGACGCTGTAGCATCTGCTCATTGAGCTCATCGGCATTTTCGAAGAAGTGATCAATCGACTCACCGTCGCAAATCGACGGCACCAGCGATTCCACCCGCACCTGATCCGGCTCGATGTCGTAGCCCGCTTCGCGCGCCAGAATTACCAGCTTGCGCATCACATCCTGCCCAGACAGATCAACGCGTGGATCGGGTTCAGTCAGGCCTTGCTGCCAGGCCTGGTCGACCAGCTCGCTGAATGGAACCGTGCCGTCAAACTGCAGGAACAACCAGGAAAGTGTGCCAGAGAAAATGCCGCTGATCGCCAGAATGCTATCACCGCTTTCTCGCAAATCACGCACCGTGTGATTGACCGGCAAACCGGCGCCCACGGTCGCGTTATAGAGCCAGTGGCGCCCGGTTTTGGCGAAGGCATCACGCACCTGACGCCAGCTCTGGCCGCTGGATGCACCGGCGACCTTATTGGCGCTGATCACGTGGAAACCGTGGCTGGCGAAATCATGATACTGCTGCGCCAGCTGCTCGCTCGCCGTGACGTCCAGCACCACCAAATCATCGAACGGGTGCGCGCGCATCCACAGGAACAGCGACTCTTCATCGCGCTCAACCGCTTCGTCATCGAAAAACGCCAGCGCGCGGCTGGCTTCCAGACCGTCGTAGCTCAGCAAACTGCGGCTGCTGTCTGCCACGCCCGCCAGCACATATTCAAATCCGGTACGCGCCGACAGCGTTTCCTGCTCGCGCGCAAACAGCTCCAGCCAGCGGGATCCAATATTGCCTTTGCCGAAAAGTATCAGGCCAATGCGCTTTTCCGCGCGGAACAGCGACTGATGCAAGCCCTGAATCAGGTGCTGCGTTGGCCCAACGCGCAGTACAGCAACAATGCTGATGTGATCTTCAGACTGCCAGACAAATTCCACCGGCTGATCTTTGATCTGCTGCCAGAAGCGATGGCTATGCAGCGGATTACGCGTTACGCCCGCTCCCACTAGCGCCACCAGCGCTAAGCCGTCGCGCAGCTGCAGATGGCCCGGCAACGCGGCATCCTGCAGCAGATTAAAGGCGCTGTTCACCACTTCAGAGGTGTAACACAGCTGCAGCAGGCGGCGATCGGGATGAATCCCCATCGCCAGCGGCCGTAGCTGCGCGCGCTTCAGCAGCAGATCGATCTCTTTCTGCTGCGTTTTGAAATCGTGATTAGCCGGGATCTCAATCTCAACCAGACACACATCATCGTGGCTGGTGACAATCCGCGCACCGGTACCAGAAGCCAGCACGCGCTCGATGCGCGTTGAGCCCTGCTCCGGCTGATAGCTGCAGCGCAGCTGCAAATCGATATCGCTATTAGAAACCGGCTGCAAGGTGCGAGTGTGCAACACCGGCGCCGCCAGACGTGCCAGCTCGCTGGCTTCATCCAGACGCAGCAGCGGCAGCAGGCAGGCATCAGAGACTTTGCGTGGATCGGCGCTATACACGCCCGCCACATCGCTCCAGATGGTCACGCGACCCACACCCGCCAGCGCACCAATCTGCGTGGCCGAGTAGTCCGAACCGTTACGGCCCAGCAAGACCGTTTCACCGGCATCGCTGCGGCTGATAAATCCGGTTACCACCAAACGCTTATGCGGATGCTGGGTCAACAGCTCCTGCAGCAGCGGCCAGGATTTTCCTTCATCCACCTGCGGCTGCGCGGCACGTTCGGCACGCAGGAAGTCACGCGCATCAAGCCAGGCCGCTTCAATTTCGCGCTGGCTTAATACTGCAGCCATTAAGCGCGCCGACCAGATTTCGCCGTGGCCGACCACTTCGGCATAAACCGCGTCGGTGATGGTGCCGTCGAGCAGTGCCGCCAACCGTTCCAGATCGCGTATAAAGGTAGAGGTCAGGGTTTCGGCATATTCAGCAGGCAGCAGCGCAGCAATAAGCTCGCTGTGAAAGCGGCGTAAAGCCTGTTGCACCTGATGGGCAGATAAGCGATCGCTCTGGCTTAATTTCAGCCAGCTAATCAACTGGTTGGTGGTGCTGCCTGCGGCAGAGACCACCATTAAGTCGCCTGGCTGGCTGTAATCCGCCATGATGCTGGCTACGCGTTGATAGCAACGTGCGTCGGCCAGGCTACTGCCACCAAATTTATGCAACTGCTTGATCGGCGTTCCCGCGCCTGCTGAAATCGTCATGGTTACCCCTCGGCTGCGATCCTGAATGCATTATCCAGATCGGCGATTAAATCTTCGTGATCTTCAATTCCTACTGAAATACGCAGCAGTGTTTCAGAAATTCCCGCTGCCGCGCGCGCTTCTGCAGACATGCCCGCATGCGTCATGGTCGCGGTATGCGAAATCAAACTCTCCACACCGCCCAATGATTCAGCCAGCGTAAACAGCTGCAGTGCTTTCAGGAAGCGGCGCAGGCGCGCTTCATCAGCATCAATTTCGAAACTCAACATGGCACCAAAGCCACGCTGCTGACGTACCGCAAACTCATGACCGGCGTTTTCCGGCAGAGACGGATGATACAGTTTTTTCACCAGCGGTTGTTGCTTCAGGTAATCAACAATTGCCAATGCGTTGCGTTGTGCGGCGGCGATACGCGGCGACAGCGTGCGTAAACCGCGTAGCAGCAGGTAGCTATCAAACGCGGCGCCAGTGACACCAATATTATTCGCCCACCAGGCAAGATCGGTCGCCATCGCCGGATCTTTAGAGATGACTGCGCCTGCAACCACATCGGAGTGGCCGTTCAGGTATTTGGTACAGGAGTGAACCACCAGATCGGCACCCAGCGCCAGCGGGTTTTGCAGCGCCGGGCTAAGGAAGGTGTTATCCACCACGCTAATCGCGCCGGCTTCGCGCGCGGCGGCACAAATGCTGGCGATATCAACCACGCGCAATAGCGGATTGCTTGGGCTCTCGACCAGCACCAGCTTTGGCTTCTCAGCTAATGCAGCAGCCAGCGCGGCTTTATCGCCCTGATCAACAAACTTTACGCGATAGGCACCGCGCTTACTCAGGCTATCGAACAGACGATAGCTGCCGCCGTAGCAGTCATGAGGCGCGACCAGTAAATCGCCCGGCTTCAGGAACACGGTGGTCACCAGATGAATCGCTGACATGCCGGTATTGGTTAAGACCGCACCTGCGCCCCCCTCCAGCTCCGCCAGCGCACGCTGAACCACATCGCGCGTCGGATTACCGCGGCGTGAATAGTCATGCGCGCGCGGCTCATTGAAGTCGAGGAAGTTATAAGTACTGGAGAGATGAATCGGTGGGACAACGCAGCCATATTGCTCGTCATCATTCAAACCGCTGCGTACTGCGATGGTTGCCTGTTTGCGCGTCATGGTGCCTACTGTTCCTGAAGAAAAAGAAGAGCAACAGAATAACATTCAGCGCATAGACGTCAATACATCTGGACATCTAAATGTCTTTGCGTATAGATTGAGCAAATCATCAATAACCGCTAAAATTGTCCGTCATCGCCTGGTGTTCAGCGCGCTTTCCTTTTCAAAAGCGATGCTCAAGCATAAAACCTGCGGTTTAAGGGGTCAGGTATCGAAAAATCGGGCATAATCAACGGATTTCCCCATATTCAACTTTTATTGATTAAGGTAACCCATGGCTGAATGGAACGGCGAATATATCAGCCCTTACGCTGAACATGGTAAGAAGAGCGAGCAGGTTAAGAAAATCACAGTTTCTATCCCGCTGAAAGTGCTGAAGATTTTAACGGATGAGCGTACACGCCGTCAGGTGAATAACCTGCGTCACGCTACCAACAGCGAACTGCTGTGTGAAGCCTTTTTGCATGCTTTCACCGGGCAGCCTCTGCCGAACGATGTCGATCTGCGCAAAGAACGCAGTGATGAAATTCCGGAAGAAGCAAAACAGATTATGCGTGAGATGGGCATCGATCCCGATAGTTGGGAATACTGACGCCAGAAATAAAAAAACCCAGCCGAAGCTGGGTTTTTTCTTGCTTCCGAATCGTGATGATTCGACGGCAAATAATCTTATTTCTTGCTTGCTGGCACGCTGAAACGCTTGTTGAAGCGATCTACACGGCCACCGGTGTCAGCAACACGCTGCTTACCAGTGTAGAACGGGTGGCATTTGCCGCACACGTCCAGGTTCAGACCAGAAGCCATGGTTGAACGGGTGTTGATCACGTTACCGCAAGAGCAAGTCATGGTTACTGCTTCGTACTTAGGGTGAATACCTTGTTTCATGGGAGAACCTCATAAAAGGCCGTGTCGCTCTCCGCGCCAGGCTCTCAGCCTGCGCAGCACCACACGCGATTGAACATTAAGTGTATGCTCCGACGAGCAATCTCATCGAAGGCGGCATAGTATACAGAAATTAACCAGTTTTAGCAAATCACTACTCTAGATACCCGCTCAGTGTATCAGCGTGTACACTACTTCTCCTTAATTCAGAACCGGATAGAGATTCACATGCCCGTTGTTCAGGTTGCCCTGCCCGTTCCGCTACCTCGTCTGTTTGATTACTTGCTGCCTGCCGATGCGCCGCAGCCGGTGGCAGGCGCACGCGTGAATGTGCCGTTCGGCAATCGCAAAATGATCGGCATTGTGGTTGGTACGCGCGAAACCAGCGATCTCCCGTTAACGCAGCTCAAGCAGATTGAGAACGTACTCGACGATGAAAGTCTGTTCTCGCCCGCGCTGTGGCGCATCCTGCATTGGGCGGCTCATTATTATCACTCACCGCTCGGTGAAGTGCTGAGTCATGCGCTGCCGGTGCTGCTGCGCCAGGGCAAACCGGCGCAGGAAGCACCGCTGTGGCAATGGGTGATCAATGATGCTGGACGAGAAGTGGCGATGGAGAGCCTGAAGCGCGCGCCGAAACAGCAGCAGGCGCTGGCGATGCTGCGTCAGCAGCCGTTGTATCGTCATCAGGTCAGCGAACACGATTTTACCGATGCCGCCCTGCAAGCGTTGCGCGCGAAAGGCTTGTGCGATCTGCGTGAACACGCGCCGCAAATGCACGACTGGCGCAGCAGCTTCGCCGTAAAAGGCGAACGCCTGCGCCTGAATACCGATCAGGCGATGGCGGTGGGCGCGATGCGCAGCGAAGACGACCACTACGCACCCTGGCTACTGGCGGGAATTACCGGTTCGGGTAAAACCGAAGTGTATCTTAGCGTGCTGGAGAATGTGCTGGCACGCGGCAAACAGGCGCTGGTGCTGGTGCCAGAGATCGGCCTGACGCCACAAACAATCGCCCGCTTCCGCGAACGTTTTGATGCGCCGATTGATGTGTTGCACTCGGCGCTCAACGATAGTGAACGCCTTGCGGTTTGGCTGCGCGCGCGTAGCGGCGAAACCGCGATTGTTATCGGAACGCGTTCAGCACTGTTCACGCCGCTGGCGCGTCCGGGTGTGATCATTATTGATGAAGAGCACGATAGCTCGTACAAACAGCAGGAAGGCTGGCGCTATCAGGCGCGCGATCTGGCGGTATTCCGCGCCCATGAAGAAGACATCCCGATTGTGATGGGATCGGCCACGCCCGCGCTGGAAACCTTGCACAACGTACGCGTTGGCAAATATCGCCAGCTCAATCTCACCAAACGCGCGGGCAATGCCAAACCGGCGTTACAGCAGTTGATTGATCTGAAAGGTCAGCAGCTGAAAGGAGGATTGGCACCCGCGCTGCTCGGCAAAATGCGCCAGCATCTGCAGGCTGATAATCAGGTGCTGCTGTTTCTCAACCGCCGCGGTTTCTCACCGGCGCTGATGTGTCATGATTGCGGCTGGCTGGCAGAGTGCCAGCGCTGCGATAGCTACTACACGCTGCATCAGAATCATCGCCAGTTGCGCTGCCATCATTGCGATAGCCAGCGCCCGCTACCTAATCAGTGTCCCGGCTGCGGCTCAACGCATTTGATGCCGGTCGGCGTAGGTACCGAACAGCTGGAACAGCAGCTCGGTACGTTATTCCCTGGCGTACCGGTGTCGCGCATCGATCGCGATACCACCAGCCGCAAAGGTGCGCTGGAGCAGCATCTGGCCGATGTGCATCGCGGCGGTGCGCGCATTTTGGTCGGCACACAAATGCTGGCGAAAGGTCACCATTTCCCGGATGTCACGCTGGTGTCGTTGCTGGATGTTGATGGCGCGCTGTTTTCCGCCGATTTCCGCGCCGCCGAGCGTTTCGCTCAGCTCTATACCCAAGTTGCTGGCCGCGCTGGTCGCGCCGGGAAACAGGGCGAAGTGTTGCTGCAAACCCACCATCCAGAACATCCACTGCTGCAAACCCTGTTGCATCGCGGCTATTTTGCCTTTGCCGATCAAACGCTGCTAGAGCGTCAATCAGTTCAGCTGCCGCCGTGGACCAGCCACGCCCTGTTCCGCGCCGAAGATATGGATAACCAGCAGGCAGCGGAATTTCTTACGCAACTGCGCAATTTACTGGAAGCCAGTCCAATGAAAGATGAGGCGATGTGGCTGATGGGGCCAGTTCCTGCACTGGCGCCTAAACGCAGCGGGCGCTGGCGCTGGCAGTTACTGGTACAACATCCGTCACGTAAACGTTTGCAACAGTTGCTGAGCGGATCGCTGCCATTGATCGCTACTTTGCCCGCCGCGCGCAAAGTGAAATGGACGTTAGATATCGATCCCACCGAGAGTTAAGCCACGCTACAACTGCGAGCCAGATCGAAAAAAGTCGCACAAGTCACAATTTTTATGCAAATTAAGTAACAACCCGGCGCGACCTTGGGTTAACAATAGTGCCGACCCGGTTGAAGCCCGGCATTCTCTGTAAATCAATGCGCTGTACCGCGTCAGGAGTTATACGTTGGACCAGAAGCAATCCTCAACCGCCGCCACCATGAAAGATGTGGCTGAGAAAGCCGGTGTTTCTACCGCCACGGTTTCACGTGCGTTGATGAATCCAGAAAAAGTCTCTGCCGCTACCCGGCTCAAAGTCGAAAAAGCGGTGCTTGCCGTGGGCTATGCGCCGCACGGTTTGGCGCGCAACGCCAAACGCGGTGAAACGCAAACTATTCTGGTGATTGTGCCGGACATCTGCGATCCCTTTTTCAGTGAGATTATCCGCGGCGTAGAAGTGACCGCCGCGCAGGAAGGTTATCTGGTCCTGATTGGAGATTGTGCCCATCAAAATCAGCAGGAAAAAACCTTCCTGAATTTAATGCTGACGCGGCAAATCGACGGCATGGTGCTGCTGGGTTCACAGCTGCCGTTTGATGCAGGCATTGAAGATCAGCGCAATCTGCCGCCGATGGTGATGGGAAATGAATTTGCCCCAGAAATGGCGCTGCCAACGGTGCACATTGATAACCTGACGGCGGCATTTGAAGCCGTTAATCATCTCTTGCAGCTTGGTCATCGTCAAATCGCCTGCATCACCGGACCAGAACACGTTCCGCTCAGCCAGTATCGTTTGCAGGGCTACATTCAGGCGCTGCGCCGCAGTAGCATCGCCATCGATCCCACCATGATTGTGCACGGTGATTTCACCTTTGAAGCAGGCGCCAGCGCGCTGAAGCAGTTAATGAGCTTGCCGCAACCGCCAAAAGCCATCTTCTGCCATAGCGATTTGATGGCGCTGGGTGCCATGAACCAGGCGCGCAAACTTGGCATGCGCATTCCACAGGATTTGTCTGTGGTGGGTTTCGATGATATCGAGCTCGCACAATATTACGATCCACCCTTGACCACCGTCGCGCAGCCGCGCTTTGCTATTGGCCGCGAAGCGATGCTGCTATTACTCGATGAGCTGCAAGGGAAACGCGTGAATAATGGATCACGTCTGCTGGATGCGGAGCTGCGCGTACGCGGTAGTACCGCACCGGCGGCAAAACGCGAAAAATAGCGTAACGACCCCAGAATTTTCAGCCGATTCTGAAGGCAGACTGTGCTGGTCAAAGTTCCAGCCCTTGCGTAACATGGCGCATTCGTTGCCGGGCGATTAATCGCAATTTTTCACGCCCATTGGCATTTTTTTGAAGGGTATCAGAACGAAAGTGGCACAGAAAGATTATGTAGGCCGCGGGCGTTCAACAGGGACGCGTCGCAAAAAACCCGCCAGCCGCAGCAAGAAAAGCAAAGGCGGCTCCGGCACTTCAAAAATCATGATGATACTGGCTGTGGCCGTGCTGGTCACCTTTGCCGGTGGTTTATGGTTCATCTCGCACCATAAGAAAGAAGAGATTGAGGTTATTCCGAATCATAAAGCCAATGGTAACGGCCTGCCGCCGAAGCCGGAAGAGCGCTGGAAGTACATCAAAGAGCTGGAAAATCGTCAGATTACCGTTCCATCACCGACTGAGCCTTCGGCGGGTGGCGTACAATCACAAACTCAGCTAACCGATGAACAGCGCCAGCTACTGGATCAAATGCAGGCCGATATGCGCCAGCAGCCTACGCAGCTGAATGAAGTACCGTGGAATGAACAAACCCCGGCGCAGCGCCAGCAAACGCTGCAGCGTCAACAGGTACAGCAACAACAGCAGCAGGTGCAACAACGCCAGCAGCAACAGTTACAACAGCAGCAGCGCCAACAGCAGTTGCAGCAGCAACAGGCCGCGCGTCAGCAGCAGCAAGCTGCGCCGATCACGCGCGAGCCAACGCAACAGAGCAAGCCGCAGGAAACCGCCAGGGCGAAACCTGAAGAGAAAACCTCTTCGCAACGCTGGATGGTGCAGTGTGGTTCGTTCAAAGGCACCGATCAGGCGGAATCCGTGCGCGCCGGTCTGGCCTTTGAAGGATTTGAGAGCCGTATTACGACCGGCGGTGGCTGGAATCGCGTGGTGATCGGACCGTTTAAAGATCGCAGCAGCGCGGACAGCACGGTCAAACGCTTACACAGCTCCGGCCACGGAAGTTGTATTCCCCTCGCTTTACCTTAAATTCTTTAGGGGTTGAAACTCCCCAATCCTGCCCCATATCTGGTTGCATGATACTCCGCGCCGAGTGCGCGGAGTTCCTTTTCTACTGCAACAAGGGGTCTGCCCGTGACAACAATAGTAAGTGTACGACGCAACGGCCAGGTAGTGATTGGCGGTGATGGCCAGGCTACGCTCGGCAATACCGTAATGAAAGGCAATGTTAAAAAAGTCCGTCGTCTTTACAACGATAAAGTGATCGCTGGCTTTGCTGGCGGTACCGCAGATGCCTTCACCCTGTTTGAACTGTTTGAGCGCAAGCTGGAGATGCACCAGGGTCATTTGGTGAAAGCGGCGGTCGAACTGGCGAAAGATTGGCGTACCGATCGCATGCTGCGCCGCCTTGAAGCGCTGCTGGCGGTCGCTGACGAAAACGCCTCACTGATCATCAGCGGCAACGGCGACGTTATCCAGCCGGAAAATGACCTGATTGCGATTGGTTCTGGCGGGCCTTACGCTCAGGCAGCAGCACGCGCACTGCTGGAGAACACGGACATTGGTGCACAAGATATTGTGGAGAAGGCGCTGAACATCGCCGGCGATATCTGTATCTACACCAACCACAACATCAACATCGAAGCATTGCCGTCTAAGGCGTAAGGATCAAAATCATGTCCGAGATGACTCCACGCGAGATTGTCAGCGAGCTTAACCGCTTTATTATCGGCCAGGACGGCGCAAAAAAGGCGGTCGCCATCGCCCTGCGTAACCGCTGGCGCCGCATGCAGCTCGACGAAGAGCTGCGCCACGAAGTCACGCCGAAAAATATTCTGATGATTGGTCCTACTGGTGTGGGTAAAACCGAGATAGCGCGTCGCCTGGCTAAACTGGCTAACGCACCGTTTATTAAAGTAGAAGCGACCAAATTCACTGAAGTCGGTTATGTCGGTAAAGAAGTCGACTCTATTATTCGCGATCTGACCGACTCTGCCATCAAAATGGTGCGCAGCCAGGCGATTGAGAAGAACAAATACCGCGCCGAAGAGATGGCAGAAGAGCGCATCCTTGATGTGCTGATCCCACCGGCGAAAAATAACTGGGGCCAGGCTGAGCAAGCGGCTGAGCCCTCGGCAGCGCGTCAGTCTTTCCGCAAGAAATTGCGCGAAGGCCAGCTGGACGACAAAGAGATTGAAATCGATCTGGCCGCTTCCTCAGCCGGCGTTGAAATCATGGCGCCTCCTGGCATGGAAGAGATGACCAGCCAGCTGCAATCGATGTTCCAGAATCTCGGTGGCCAGAAGCAGAAGCCGCGTAAGCTGAAAATCAAAGAAGCGATGAAGCTGTTGATTGAAGAAGAAGCGGCCAAGCTGGTGAATCCGGAAGAGCTGAAGCAGGATGCCATTGATGCGGTTGAGCAGCACGGCATCGTGTTCATCGACGAAATCGATAAAATCTGTAAGCGCGGCGGTCAGAATGCCGGCGGTCCAGACGTTTCACGTGAAGGTGTGCAGCGCGATCTGCTGCCGCTGGTTGAAGGCTGCACCGTATCCACCAAGCACGGCATGGTGAAAACCGACCACATTCTGTTTATCGCATCCGGTGCGTTCCAGGTTGCCAGCCCTTCCGATCTGATTCCAGAGCTGCAGGGCCGTCTGCCGATCCGCGTTGAGCTGCAGGCGCTGACCGTCAACGACTTCGAACGTATCCTGACCGAACCGAACGCCTCGGTGACCGTACAGTACAAAGCGCTGATGGGTACTGAAGGGGTTAACATCGACTTTACCGATGATGCGGTGCGTCGTATTGCCGAAGCAGCGTGGCAGGTGAACGAAACCACTGAGAACATCGGTGCGCGTCGTCTGCATACCGTGCTGGAGCGTTTGATGGAAGATATCTCCTATGACGCCAGCGATCGTAACGGCGAGTCGATTACCATCGATGCCGAGTACGTTGGTAAGCATCTGGATGAGCTGGTAGCCGACGAAGATCTCAGCCGCTTCATTCTGTAAGCGTCGTCCCCGCTATTCCCGCCCGGCCACTGCGCCGGGCTTTTTATTACGCAGGATATTGATGCAGCGCTTTTTTTGGCGGTTGATGATTTTGCCAACAATCGCCAGATAGCGATATACTTAGCGCTCCTGTGGCAAACAGACGAAAACCCTCATGAAATACGATACATCTGAACTCTGTGACATCTACCACGAAGCTGTGAACGTTGTTGAACCGCTTTTTTCTAACTTTGGTGGGCGCAGCTCATTCGGTGGTCAAATCACCACAGTGAAATGTTTCGAAGACAACGGCTTACTCTACGATTTGCTGGAAGAGAATGGTCGGGGTCGCGTATTGCTGGTGGATGGCGGCGGCTCGGTACGTCGCGCACTGGTCGATGCTCAGCTGGCGACTCTGGCAGCGCAAAATGAGTGGGAAGGCATTGTGATTTACGGTTCGGTGCGTCAGGTTGATGACCTGGAAGAGCTGGAAATCGGCATTCAGGCGATTGCGGCAATTCCGGTGGGAGCAGCGGGTGAAGGCATTGGCGAGAGTGACGTACGCGTTAACTTTGGCGGCGTAACCTTCTTCTCTGGCGATCATCTGTATGCCGATAATACCGGCATTATCCTGTCTGAAGACGCGCTCGACATCGAGTAAACCGCAACAAAAACGGGTGCCGCGGCACCCGTTGGTTTAAGCGATAACGCTTAAACTTCTTCCATTTTTCCCAGCAGTGCCCGCAGACGATCCTGCCAGACGTGCTGCTCTTCTTTCAGATGCTGATTTTCACGTACCAGCGCATCCTGGTTACCTGAAGCCTGGCTGACTTCGTTTTTCAGGTTATTGTTTTGCTCTTTCAGCTCTTCAATTTCCATCTGCAGCAGAGTGATGGTATCAATCGCCTGCTGTACTTTCGCTTCCAGTTTCTCGAATACTTCAAATGACATCTTTCTGACCTCTCCTAAATCTTGCAAGGCGTTGATGGGGCTGGTGCATGCCTTATTATGGTGCGCTCAGCCACGATGACTCGATTGTATGTAGCCAAACCCAGCAAGTCCAGCGGCACAAGGCCTGCGAGGGCAGTCTGTAACACTTTTCAGTCAATGCCTAAAAAAATGCGCATCTTCGCGCATTTGTGTGGGCGATCACCTAAAGATCTTTCCGCCAGATAGGGTGAATGGGCCTTAAAGAAACGCAAAAGACGCGAAAACGCGCATTTTTATGACGCAGTACACAATTTTCAATTTCGCTATTTCTCGTTTATGCTCGTTAACGATAAATTCACATCAACCCTACATTAAAAGCTGGGCGACTCATGGATGAGAACAAAAACTGATAAAATTTAACCTCGCTTCAGGAATGCCATTATGAGTCAAACAACTAACACACTAACAGGTCAGTGCATCGCCGAATTTATTGGCACCGGTTTGATCATCTTTTTTGGTGCAGGCTGCGTTGCCGCACTGAAATTGGCCGGTGCTGCGTTCGGTCAGTGGGAAATTTGTATTATCTGGGGTTTAGCAGTATCCATGGCGGTCTATCTGAGCGCCGGTGTCTCAGGCGGGCATCTTAACCCAGCCGTCACCATCGCGCTGTGCCTGTTCGCAAACTTTGAAGGTCGTAAAGTTGTCCCGTACATCCTGGCGCAGGTTGCCGGCGCCTTCTGCGCTGCCGCGTTGGTTTACGGTCTTTACTACAATTTGTTCGTGGATTTTGAAACCAGCCACCAGATGGTACGCGGTAGCGTCGAAAGCCTCGATTTGGCCGGTATCTTCTCTACCTATCCGAACCCGCACATCAGTGTTGGTCAGGCCTTCCTGGTGGAGATGGTGATTACTGCAGTACTGATGGGCGTGATTATGGCGCTCACCGATGACGGCAACGGTGTTCCACGTGGTCCGCTGGCCCCACTGTTGATTGGTCTGCTGGTGGCCATTATCGGTGGTGCCATGGGTCCACTGACCGGCTTCGCACTGAATCCAGCGCGTGACTTCGGTCCGAAACTGTTCGCCTTCTTCGCCGGCTGGGGCAACGTCGCGTTCACCGGTGGCAAAGATATTCCTTACTTCCTGGTTCCGATTTTTGGCCCGCTGATCGGTGCCTGCCTCGGAGCCTTCGGTTATCGCTCACTGATTGGTCGTCACCTGCCAGTTAACGTTGCGGAAGCCAGCACAGCAGAAAAACCGGTTGCACGCGCTCAGCAGCGTAAAGCCTAAGTTTCATTGATACATCATCAGGAAAGCACAATGACTACTGATAAAAAATATATCGTTGCACTCGATCAGGGCACAACCAGCTCACGCGCCGTGGTGCTCGATCATGATGCCAACATCGTTGCGGTTTCCCAGCGCGAATTTACTCAGATCTACCCGAAGGCGGGTTGGGTTGAACATGATCCAATGGATATCTGGGCGTCACAAAGTTCAACGCTGGTGGAAGTGCTGGCCCATGCGGACATTAACTCTGACCAGATCGCGGCAATCGGTATCACCAACCAGCGTGAAACCGCCATCGTGTGGGATAAAGAGAGCGGCAAACCTGTCTACAACGCCATCGTTTGGCAGGATCCACGCACCGCCGATTACTGTAACAAGCTGAAGAAAGAGGGTCTGGAAGAGTACATCCAGCACACCACCGGTTTGGTGATCAACCCTTACTTCTCTGGCACCAAAGTGAAGTGGATTCTCGATAACGTTGAAGGCGCACGTGAGCGTGCTAAACGCGGCGAGCTACTATTTGGTACCGTTGATACCTGGCTTATCTGGAAAATGACGCAAGGGCGCGTGCACGTTACCGATCACACCAACGCCTCGCGTACCATGATGTACAACATCCACAAGCTGGAGTGGGATGAGCGCATGCTGGAGATCCTCGATATCCCGCGTGAAATGCTGCCAGAAGTGAAAGGTTCTTCAGAAGTGTACGGCCAGACTAACATTGGTGGTAAGGGCGGTACGCGTATTCCTATCGCCGGTATCGCCGGTGACCAGCAGGCGGCGCTGTATGGCCAGCTGTGTGTACAACCGGGTATGGCGAAAAATACCTACGGCACCGGTTGCTTCATGTTGATGAACACCGGTACTGAAGCGGTAACGTCAACACACGGTCTGCTGACCACCATCGCCTGCGGTCCGCGCGGTGAAGTGAACTATGCGCTGGAAGGTGCGGTGTTTATTGGTGGTGCGTCAATTCAGTGGCTGCGTGATGAAATGAAGCTGATCAGCGATTCGACAGACTCTGAATACTTTGCGCTGAAAGTGAAGGACACCAACGGTGTTTACATGGTGCCCGCCTTCACCGGTTTGGGTGCGCCTTATTGGGACCCGTATGCACGCGGTGCAATCTTCGGTCTGACGCGTGGTGCCAACGCCAACCACATCATTCGCGCCACGCTGGAATCGATTGCTTACCAGACGCGTGACGTGCTGGAAGCGATGCAAAACGATGCCGGCACCCGCCTGCAATCGTTGCGCGTGGATGGCGGTGCGGTTGCCAACAACTTCCTGATGCAGTTCCAGTCAGACATTCTCGGCACGCGCGTTGAGCGTCCGGAAGTGCGTGAAGTGACTGCGCTGGGTGCGGCTTATCTTGCTGGCCTGGCGGTCGGCTTCTGGGGCGATCTGGAAGAAGTGCGTGCTAAAGCGGTGATTGAACGCGAGTTCCGTCCAAGCATCGAAACCACCGAACGTAACGTGCGTTACGCCGGTTGGAAGAAAGCCGTTGCCCGTGCGAAAGCATGGGAAGATGAAGAGTAAAATCCTGCTGACCCGCGGCGCCCTGCCGCGGGTTTTTCCCCCGTCAATCTTCCCCGCTGTGGTAAACTGCCCGCCTGTTTTTTGTCAGGTGCAACCATGAAACGAGAACTCGCGATTGAATTTTCCCGCGTGACCGAAGCCGCCGCTCTGGCGGGCTATCACTGGTTAGGACGCGGCGATAAAAATGCGGCCGACGGCGCAGCCGTTCATGCCATGCGCATTATGCTCAACACTATTGATATCGACGGCCAGATTGTGATTGGCGAAGGCGAAATCGACGAAGCGCCGATGCTGTACATCGGTGAGAAAGTCGGTACCGGTCGCGGCGACGCGGTGGATATCGCCGTTGATCCCATTGAAGGCACGCGCATGACGGCAATGGGCCAGGCCAACGCGCTGGCGGTGCTGGCGGTGGGCGATAAAGGCAGCTTCCTGCACGCACCTGATATGTACATGGAGAAACTGATTGTCGGGCCTGGCGCACGCGGCGCCATCGACCTCAATCTGCCGCTCGATATCAATCTGAAAAATATCGCGCTGGCGCTCGGCAAACCACTTAGCCAATTAACCGTTTCGATTCTGGCTAAACCGCGTCACGATGCGGTGATTGCTCAGCTACAGCAGCTCGGCGTGCGCGTGTTCACCTTCCCGGATGGGGATGTTGCAGCCTCGATCCTCACCTGTATGCCGGATAGCGAAGTGGATGTGATGTACGGCATCGGCGGCGCGCCAGAAGGCGTGGTATCAGCGGCGGTCATTCGTGCAATGGATGGCGATATGCAGGCGCGCCTGCTGGCGCGGCACGTGGTAAAAGGCGACAGCGAAGAGAATCGCCGCTTGGGTGAAAATGAACTGCAACGCTGCGCCGAAATGGGCATTGAAGCGGATCAGGTGCTGAAGCTGGATCAGATGGCGCGTAACGATAACGTGATCTTCGCCGCCACCGGCATCACCACCGGCGATTTGCTGAAAGGCATCACGCGTAACGGCAACATCGCCACCAGCGAAACCCTGCTGGTACGCGGCAAATCGCGCACCATTCGCCGCATCCAGTCAATCCACTATCTGGACCGCAAAGACGCGGCGCTGCATCAATTTATCCTGTAATCGCCTGCTTGCCGCTCTCCGGATGACGCGAGAGCGGCCACCAGCACAGCAGCATCACCAGCGATGTCACAAACATCAGCATGCCGAGGCTGGATTGATCGTGCTGCGGCAGCAGAGCTGACAGCCACGCAACCACGCCAGAACCGAGGTTCTGCAAGCCACCAATCAATGCACCGGCACTGCCCGCCAGCCACGCGTACGGCTCCATCGCCCCCGACGTTGCCAACGGGAACAACATGCCCGCGCCAAAGAAGAACAGCGCAGCTGGCACCAGCAGCGTCCAGATATTCATCACGCCAAACCAGGCGGGAACCCACATCAATAAACCCGCCAGCAGGCAGCTGTTCACGCCGTACCACATCAGCGTGTGCCAGGATTTCTGCTCGCGTCCGGCAAACCACGCCCCAAAGAATGCCGCCGGAATCGGCAGGATAAACAGGACGCTGACGGTCAAACCATCCAGCCCCAATACGCCGCCCATCAGCACGCCGCAGCTGGCTTCGAATACCGCGATGCCCGCCAGCGCGCCAATCAGCAGCAGCAGATAACGCACGAAGTTGCCGTCGCTGAGCAACGTGGCATAACGCTTCAGGAACGGCGTTGCAGGCGTATCCACTGGACGGGTTTCCGGCAGCCAGCGCGCCATCGACGCGGTAACGCCGAGGCATAGCAGCAGCAGGAAGGCGAAACAGGCGTGCCAGCCAAACAGATGCGTCAGCAGCGCGCCAATCACCGGCGCCAGCAGCGGGCTAACCAGAATGCCCATATTGAGTAAGCTGTTCGCCTGGCGCAGTGCGATGCCAGAGTAAAGGTCACGCGGCATGGTACGCGCCATCACGCCCGCCACGCCGGTACCTAAACCTTGCACTGCGCTGCCCACGACCAGAATATCCAGCGAGGGCGCGAACATGGCGATCAACGCACCGCTAGCAAAGATCGTCATGCCGATAAGGATCACCGGACGTCGGCCAACGCTGTCCGAAAGTGGACCATAGATCAGCTGCGATCCGCCGTAGGTCATCAGATAGGCGGCCATCACCTGCTGAATGGCGCCGCTGTGCACATTGAGCGTCTCAGCCATATTGGCCATCGCCGGAACATAGATGGTTTGCGCCATCTGCCCCACCGCCACCAGCACGATCAGCATGAATAATAGAAAGCGATTTTGCGTTTTACTTATCAACATGGAACAAAATGTCTGCCTGAGAAACAAAGAATAAGCAGCACAAAACAGGCCGCTTCGGATTGATGGCGGCAAAAATATCAGGATTCAGTGACAAATCGAGAGGCGCCGGTAAAGCTGTAGTGTCTTAAGCCGTCAAGGTTGACGTCCAGATTGTAAACCGGCCGCTACAGTTGCTGATCTGTGCGCTGCGTTTGTCGCTAAGAGCCCTTTGCTGGACGCGAGGGTGGTAATCCGTGAGGTCAATAGCGATCATATAGCCTAAATAATTCGAGTTGCAGGAAGGCGGCAAGTGTGTGAATCCCCGGGAGCTTACATGAGTAAGTGACTGGGGTGAGCACACGTAGCCATCGCAGCTGCACCAAGAGTAGGCCCCATGAGGGGGCTTGAAGTATGACGGGTAATCAACACTAAGGAGCCAACATGGCAGAGTGGATCAATGCTGAAGTGAAAGAAGTAAAAAACTGGACCGATGCACTGTTCAGTCTGCGCGTCGAAGCGCCCATTGATACCTTTACCGCAGGTCAGTTTGCCAAGCTGGCACTGGAAATTGACGGCGAGCGCGTGCAGCGCGCCTACTCTTACGTCAACGCACCGCAGGATCCGCTGCTGGAGTTTTATCTGGTCACCGTGCCGGAAGGCAAACTGAGTCCACGTTTGCAGGCATTGCAGCCCGGCGAACAGGTGATGATTACCAAAGAAGCCGCCGGGTTCTTTGTGCTCGACGAAATTCCTGACTGCCAAACGCTGTGGATGCTGGCGACCGGCACGGCGATCGGTCCCTATTTATCGATTCTGCAACAGGGCGAAGATCTGGAACGCTTTGAGAACATTGTGCTGGTACACGCCGCGCGCTTCGCCGATGACCTGAGCTTTCTGCCCTTAATGCAGCAGCTGCAGCAGCGTTATCAGGGAAAACTGCATATCCAAACGGTGGTGAGCCGCGAAGAGATCGCCGGTTCGCTGCACGGTCGTGTACCGCAACTGATTGAGAGCGGCGAACTGGAGCGTGCGGTCGGCCTGCCGCTCACCGCAGAAACCAGCCATGTGATGCTGTGCGGAAATCCGCAAATGGTGCGCGATACCCAACAGTTGCTGAAAGATACCCGTGAGATGCGTAAGCATTTCAAACGCAAACCCGGCCATATGACCAGCGAGCATTACTGGTGATACGTGCGAGGCGAAGAATGTCAGATTTTTCCCAATGTGGGTTTTGACTTTCCCCGGTAAAAACCGTTCTAATCGTGGGCTAAGTGAATGATTTAGGGCCGAAGCAATGAACAACCTGCCAGTCGCGCTGCTGCTTGGCCTCGCACTGACATTTCCCGCCTGGGCGGAGGATGCACCTGCATTGGATCGTAGCGATCATCTGCCTGCTGCGCCCTATCTGCTCGCGGGTGCGCCGACGTTCGATATGACCGTTGCGCAGTTTCGTGAAAAGTACAATGCCGCCAATCCCAATGAACCGCTGCAGGAATATCGCGCCATTGATAATCGCGGCGATAAAAGCAATCTGACGCGTGCTGCCAGCAAAATCAGCGAAACGCTGTACGCGTCTACGGCTTTGGAACAAGGCACCGGCAAGATCAAAACCTTGCAAATCACCTGGCTGCCCGTTCCTGGCCCCGATATGAAAGCCGCGCAGGCGCGCGCCATGGATTATATGACCGCCCTACTGCGCTTCTTCATCCCTGGCTTGTCGGCCGAGGATGGGCGCAAAAAGCTCGATTCTCTGCTGAGCGCGGGTAAAGGTGCACGTTATTTTTCCCGCACCGAAGGCGCACTGCGTTTCGTGGTCGCGGACAACGGCGACAAGGGTTTAACCTTCGCCGTTGAGCCGATAAAACTGGCGCTCGCGACACCCTGATCACACCGGCAAAAATGACGAAAAGCAAAGCCAGCAACCCATTTCATCTCTATACTGTCTCGCAGACATCGCTGCCCGATGGCAGCGCTATTTCATGAATCGCGTTATGCGGAGGAAAGAATGCGACATCCACTGGTTATGGGTAACTGGAAACTGAACGGTAGCAAGCAGATCACTAAAGAGCTGATTGAAGGCCTGCGCAAAGAGCTGTCTGGTGTTGATGGTTGTGGCGTAGCGATTGCCCCGCCGGCTATCTATCTGGACCTGGCGAAACACGCCATTTCCGGTAGCCACATCGCTCTGGGTGCTCAGAACGTCGACGTGAATCTGTCTGGCGCATTCACTGGCGAAACGTCTGCAGACATGCTGAAAGACGTCGGCGCGAAATACATCATCATCGGCCACTCTGAGCGCCGCACCTACCATAAAGAAAGCGACGAGTTCATCGCGAAGAAATTTGCCGTGGTGAAAGAAGCTGGCCTGGTGCCGGTTCTATGCATCGGTGAAACCGACGCAGAAAACGAAGCAGGCAAAACTGAAGAAGTGTGCGCACGTCAGATCGATGCCGTGCTGGAAACGCAGGGCGCAGCAGCGTTCGAAGGCGCAGTCATCGCTTACGAGCCAGTTTGGGCCATCGGTACCGGTAAATCCGCTACCCCAGCGCAGGCTCAGGCCGTGCACAAATTCATTCGTGACCACATC
This sequence comes from Pantoea sp. NPDC088449, assembly GCF_044753225.1. NCBI lineage: Bacteria > Pseudomonadati > Pseudomonadota > Gammaproteobacteria > Enterobacterales > Erwiniaceae > Pantoea > Pantoea sp. NPDC088449. Next base: position 38,882 of record NZ_JBIVMT010000007.1, read on the forward strand.
GCGAAGAAGGATGCCGCTATCGCACAGCAAGTGATCATTCAGTACGGCGGTTCAGTGAACGATAAAAATGCCGCTGAGCTGTTCACCCAGCCCGATATCGATGGCGCTCTGGTTGGCGGTGCATCTCTGAAAGCGGATGCTTTCGCCGTGATCGTGAAAGCCGCAGCAGCAGCGAAAAACGCATAATCTTTCGTTGTTGATGCAGAAAAGGCGGCTGATTAGCCGCCTTTTTTATGGGTCGCCCTCAATGCCGCCCCTACAAGATCCTGCATTGATGATCCTGCAACTCTTCTGCTGAACCGCGGTTCAACTTCAACCAGTTACGTTCCAGTGCCAGCAGCGCTAAGCGCCCATCCGGCAGTTGCGCCAGCGCCATGCCATATTTGCCCATTTCCCTACGTGCGTTAGGCACTTCATCCGCCAGACGAATAAAAGCACTTTGTTGCGCCAACTCCGCCGTAGAAAGCGTTCGCACCCAATAGCGATGTTTCAGCAGCGTTTCGTTCTGCCACTGCGCATTAAGTCTTGGTGCCAGTGTATCCAGCTGCTGACGGACATCCGGTCGCAGGCAGGAAATATGAATATGCAGCTGATTCTGCGTGCGCCCATATTGCGCATTGATCGCCAGCGACAGCGCGCTGTCAGCAATGGGTGCGCCGCGCTTCTGCGCGAGCAAAACACGCTGTTGCCAGGCATCGGCAAACAGATTCGGCGTTGCGGGATTGAGAATGATGGGGCTTTCCATGCCGGTGATTTTTTCTATCGGCATCAGCAGATACTGCAATGGACCATTGAGATCTTTCAGCGTGACGTAACCCTGGGCGGTATTCACCTGTTGGCAAGGCGCAGGTTTGCCGCTGGCTGCCATATTCGGCACGCATTTCTCGCTAATGATCTGCCATAAGGCATCGCTGTTTTTTTGTAGGTGAAGAGCACCGCCGATCAGTCCAACAATCAACAGCACCAATAATGCGGTAAGCAACTTCAGGGTACGATGACTGCCCTGCATAGCCCGATTCCTCTGTTCATCATCTGCCAGCATCCTCGCCTGGCAGATGATGAAAGTCACGGACTAATCCTCAGCGCCTGTCTTCAGACATAAAAAAACGGCCAGCATTATCGCTGGCCGTTTTTGGATTTGTTAAGGCTTCATCACCTGGTCGTAACTGCCGCCATCGGCGAAATGGGTTTTCTGGGCTTGCGTCCAGCCACCAAACTTGCTGTCGATCGTGAACAGTTTCACCGGCGCGAATTTATCAGCAAACTTCTTTGCCACCGCTGCATCACGCGGACGGTAGAAATTCTCGGCGGCGATGGTCTGGCCTTCTGGTGAATAGAGATACTTGAGATAGTCTTCAGCCACTTTACGCGTGCCTTGCTCATCTACCACTTTATCCACCACGGAAACCGTCGGTTCAGCCAGGATCGATTCGCTTGGCGTGACGATTTCAAACTTGTCTTTGCCCAGTTTATTGACCGCCAGATACGCTTCGTTCTCCCACGCAATCAGCACGTCGCCGATACCGCGCTCAACGAAGGTATTGGTCGCACCACGTGCGCCAGAATCCTGTACTTCAACGTTCTTAAACAGCGACTTCACGTAAGCCTGCGCTTTGGCCTGATCGCCATGGTTCTGATCCAGCGCCCAACCCCATGCAGCCAGATAGTTCCAGCGTGCCCCACCCGAGGTTTTCGGGTTTGGTGTGATAACGGAAACGCCCGGTTTGATCAGATCTGGCCAATCATGAATGCCCTTCGGGTTGCCTTTGCGGACCAGGAACACGATGGTTGAGGTGTAAGGGGCGGAGTTATCCGGCAGGCGTTTGATCCAATCTTTATTAATACGACCACGGTCAGCAATAGCATCCACATCGGATTGCAGCGCCAGCGTAACCACATCAGCACGAATGCCATTGATCACGGAAGTCGCTTGTTTACCTGAACCACCGTGCGACTGGCGAATCACCACGTTGTCGCCGGTTTCCTGCTTGTAGTGTGCGCTAAACGCTTTGTTGTACTGTTCGTACAGCTCACGGGTAGGATCGTATGAGACGTTTAACAGCTGAATATCCTTTGCCAGAACACTGGTTGAGGCCAGTAACAAGGTGACACCAATACTCCACTTATTCATTGCTTGCTCTCCCGAGGTCGTTATAGAACAAGACTGACACAAAGTTATCCACGGATTAAAGAATTAAAAATAAGCTGTTATAACCGGACGGTATATGAGCAGGCATAAAAAAGGCGCGATTTACGTCGCGCCTTAATGCTGAAGAATCAGTAGAGTTTTTTCGCGGTATCCAGCCAGTCGCGTTTGAATGGACGCTTCATGTTTTCAATTGCGTCGATGATATCGTGATGCACCATCTTTTCGTTCTGAATACCCACGCAACGACCGCCGTAACCCTGCAACAGCAGTTCAATAGAGTATGAACCCATGCGGGACGCCAGGATGCGGTCATACGCGCAAGGCGCACCGCCGCGCTGGATGTGGCCAAGCACGGTGGCGCGGGTTTCGCGTTTGGTTTCTGCTTCGATGAAGTGCGCAAGATCGTCGATGTCACAGATGTGCTCGGTGATCGCGACGATGGCGTGCTTTTTACCTTTGGCAATGCCAGCCTTGATTTCGGCAACCAGCTCTTCACGGGTATACGGAATTTCCGGCAGAACAATGAACTCACAGCCACCCGCGATGGCCGCCGCCAGCGTCAAATCGCCGCAATAGCGACCCATCACTTCCACGATAGAGATACGCTGGTGGGAAGAAGAGGTATCACGCAGACGGTCAATCGCTTCCACCACGGTTTCCAGCGCAGTGAAGTAGCCGATGGTGTAATCAGTGCCCGCTACATCATTATCAATGGTGCCCGGTAAGCCGATGCACGGGAAACCCATTTCGGTCAGGCGCTTAGCCCCCATGTAGGAACCATCACCGCCGATAACCACCAGCGCATCAATGCCGCGCTTTTTCATGTTATCGATCGCGGTCTGACGTACTTCGTCATTACGGAACTCTGGGAAACGTGCGGAGCCAAGGAAGGTGCCGCCGCGGTTGATCATGTCAGACACGCTGTAGCGGTCGAGATTGATCATGCGATCTTCATACAAGCCCAGATAGCCGTCGTAAACACCAAAAACTTCCAGTCCTTCACTCAGCGCGGAACGTACAACTCCGCGAATGGCTGCGTTCATGCCTGGGGCGTCACCGCCGCTGGTCAGTACTCCGATTTTTTTGATCATGACAACCTCTGGATTGTTCAAAACTAAGGATTATTCCTGTCATGTGCCCGGCGTAGACCAGCTCGCGATCGCATGACTTAATAGTTGCAGAATAGTATATCAAAGGCCTGAAGCTGAATTGATTCAGGTCAGACAACTTTTCGCTAATTTTTTACAGAGTTGTTAGCGCTACGTCACTTTTTTTGTGTAATCGCATGATTTTAAAACGCTAACCTTGAAAAAATCCGTGTTGGTTTCCTGGCACAACAGAACAGGGATCTTGATGGATAATCACATCCGAGCCGGGAAACTTCTTCAGTAATGCTTGCTCAATTTCATCGGCTACCTGATGCGCTTGCACCAGAGGTAGCTGATCTTCCATCTCCAGATGCAATTGAATAAAACGCGTGGGGCCAGATTGCCGCGTGCGTAGAGCATGGGCACCACGAACCCCAGGCCAGCCGGTCACTACGTGAATAATCTCCAGCGTTTCATGCTCTGGCAAGGCACGATCTAATAGCGCCTGTACCGCATCATACCCCATCCGCAACGCGTTATAGAGAATGTAAATGCCGATGCCGAGCGCAAACAAAGCATCCGCCCGCACAAAACCATAGCTGCTTAAGCCGAGAGCCACCAGGATTGCGCCGTTCATTACGACATCCGATTGATAGTGCAGCATGTCAGCACGAATCGCCTGACTCCGCGTGCGCCGCACCACCCACCGTTGAAAGGCCACCAGAACCAGGGTTGAAAACAGTGCCACCACCGTCACCACAATACCTACCAGCGGCGCGTTTAAGGTCGCTGGTGATGCCAAATGCTGAATGCCCGTCAGGAAAAGAAATAGCGCTGAGCCAGAAATAAACATGCTCTGCGCCAGTGCTGCCAGCGACTCTGCTTTACCGTGACCAAAGGTATGATCGTCATCGGCCGGCTGGAGCGAATAGCGCACCACCAGCAAGTTAGTCAGGGATGCCGCAATATCCACCAAAGAATCCACCAATGCCGCCAACATACTGACCGAACCGGTATGCCACCAGGCAAAAATTTTAACAATCAGCAGCAACGTTGCCAGCGTAGTTGCCGCCACAGCGGCCCGGTTAACTAATTTTGCATAGGAAGAATCCATGCTTTGCCTCGCCAGATGGCCCACACCCAAAATGCAGCCTGATGGTCTCAAGATGGCTAAAGTTTATCACTGGAAGGAATATGCTGTGAAAAATCAATATTAAGATAAGAGCGTGAGGAGAAAATAACAGGCAAAAAAAACCCCCGCATCATGCGGGGGAAGACAGGGATGGTGTCCATTTAATTATTATATTTACCTGAAATAAAAGGATTTATTTCTCGCAGTGTCCACCTATTGACCACATCATAAAAAACCCCGCTTATCTGGCGGGGTTTGCTTTAGCTAATTAGCCATACTTTCTGGCGAAGTCTTCGTCAGAAGAGCACAGGTATAGAATGAATTCGACAAAGGCAATAATTGCTGGAATAAACGTCCAGCAGAAAATGAGATAAAGCAGCCCCTGACCAACTCGACCTAAATAAAATTTATGAACTCCAAACCCTCCAAGGAAAAATGCCAGCAGCGCTGCTGCAATACGGCTCTTATTTCCCTGTGTTTGAGTTGATTGAGTTGCACCGCAGTGTGGGCAAGCCTTTGCAGACTCGTGAATTTCCTTACCGCAACCACGGCAAAAAACCATTCCAGACATAATCACTCCATAATTAATTTGTTTTAAGTCATCCGATTATCGGCAGGCATGCGCCAAACCTTTACTCAAAAAAAACGCCCCTCTTAAGGGGCTGGGTTTACTTCAAAGAGTCAAACTCAACTGGTTTTCACCGTAGTTAGAACGCGGAAAAGCACCTGCGGGAATAATGTGTGCCTTGGCGGAAGGGGTTACATTGTTCAGGTAATTTTCTACGCTCTCCAGAGTAGTGAATGACTGCCCGCACAGCATGTTCGTGCACTGGTGATAGCTGCGACGTGTTTCTCTGCTGAGCATCAGGCTGGTACGGGTTCTTGCGGCGGCGTTACACTTTGGGCAGGTGAACATAAGACCTCACCACTTCTGATTAAACTCGCCGCATAGTTTAGGAGATGTCTGATTTATAATCTATTCAGAATTTTCATCAGACTGCTCAGCGTCCCAGTCAGTAATCCGCACTTCCAGCTCCAGCCCGGTAATAAAGCCGTTTTCATCGATAGTGTTATTCACCCGTTTAATCACCCAGTCAGCGGCATCAATCGTAGGTTTAAAGCCTGACACGTTGGCGTGCAGCTCGGGAAACAGATCCGCGCGCCCGCGTGCCAGGGTGATATTAAATTCCGCCGCTCCGCGCTGAAGCTCATTCCATTTTGCCGCAGCTGCGCGCCGGGCAGCCCGTTCGGTTTTATACGTCTGGCGCATCACGAACACGTTACCTTCAGCACCCTCAACATAGTCACCCTCTTTCTTGCTGGAAGCGGGCGCGGTCTGCACCTTTTTCTTTTTCCGCCGGCGCTTAACCGTGGTGGGCTTTTTCTTTCCGAAATTGAGATCAAGCCAGTAAGCCTGCACGCCGGTATAAGCATCCCTGTCCGCCACACGGAATGAATGACTGTCACCGCTGGCACGGGTAATGGTAATGGCCGGCAGCACGCGCCCGCTGGCAGATACCCCCTTACCCGGCACGATAAATAAAAGCGCACCGTTTTTTACAGTGGCAACCGCGCCCAGCATCTGCGCCATGCGCGTGAGAAAACTGATATCTGATTCACTGGTCTGGTCAGCGTGGTCAATAGCAATATCCTTGAGTGTCACGCTCACCGCAGGCTTCAGCCCATATCGCCCAGCAATGGCGGATACCACATCGCTAACGCTTACGTTGTGCCAGCTGTACTCACGCTTAACGTTAAAATCATCGCGAAAATCCGCGCTGCGTGCCGTGACTATCAGCCGGTCAGGCGGCCCCTGATGCGACACCTCATCAACGACAAATTCCCCTTTGCTGACCAGCGCCTGACCCTGCCAGCCAAAAGCTACTGATACCTTTGCGCCACGCGCCGGCATCGATACCAGACCGTCAGAATCATCAATGGTCAGCTCAATGCGATCAGCCTCAAACCCACGGTTATCGGTGTGCGTCAGCGACATCAGACGCGCATCAAGATTCGCGGATACTGCGCCATCAATCGTCAGCCGGTAAGCAGGTCGCGGCGTTAAATCGTCATCCAGAATATTCAGCATAATTTCCCCCTGTCGCATCCTCCCGCGTGCGCGAGAGTTACGCCAGCCAGCACCGGTTGTAAGGGGTATGTGACAACCGCCTGCGCGTGAAATCAGGGGGGCAGAAGTTGATGATTAATTCACTCATCAACGAGAGGCAATGAGACCATGAGCGACACTTATCACCACGGCGTGAAGACGACGGAAACCACCGACCTCAGCACGCTAATCCGTGATATCGACACATCAGCCATTGGTGTGGTCTGTATCGCGGATGACGCAGACGCGACAACGTTCCCGCTTAACACGCCGGTTCTTGTTACCCGCGTGAGCAGCGTACTCGGCAAAGCCGGAAAAAAAGGCACGCTGTATACCACCCTGAAAGCCATTTCTGACCAGGCGAGCCCGAAGGTTATCGTTATCCGCGTGCCGGATGCGACAACCTATGTGCCGGCTGATGGCGAAGCTGCACCTACGCAGGAACAGCTGATCATCGGCGGTGTTAACGCTGCTGGTCGCTATGAAGGCCTGTTTGCGCTGCTTTCTGCACCGGCAAGTGTTGGCGAAACGCCGCGCGTGCTGGCCGTTCCGGGACTGGATTCCGAAGCGGTTGCTGCGCAGCTTGGCGTGATTGCGGAAAAGCTCCGCGCGTTCGCCTATGTCAGCGCTTACAACTGCAACACCATCGCCGAAGCAAAAGCCTATCGCGAGACGTTTGCGCAGCGCGAACTGATGATCATCTGGCCGTCATTCATCGCTTACAACTCTGCGAGCGCCAAAAACGAAACCATTCCCGCCACCGCATACGCTATCGGCCTGCGCGCAAAAATTGACGCTGAGCAGGGCTGGCACAAAACCATTTCTAACGTGGTTGTGAATAACGTGCTGGGTATTTCCGCTGACGTGTACTGGTCGCTTCAGGGCACGGACACGGATGCAGACGAACTTAACAGCAACGGTATCACCACGCTGATTAAGCGCGGCGGGTTCCGCTTCTGGGGTTCGCGCACCTGTGACGCCGAAACCTACACGTTTGAAAGCTATACCCGCACCGCGCAGATCATGGCCGACATGATTGCTGAAGCGCACTTTAGCTATATCGATAAGCCGCTGACGCCATCACTGGTGAAAGACATTATCGACGGCATTAATCAGAAGGGCTCCGCGCTGGTCACGGCGGGTCGCCTTCTCGGCTTCAGCTGCTGGTATGACAAAAACGATAACGCTACGGGCGATCTGCGCGATGGCAAGCTGAAGATTCGCTACAAATACACGCCGGTTCCACCGCTTGAGCAGCTGGGTCTGGTTCAGGAATTCACCGATGAATACTTTGCGGTATTCGATCAGCTTGCGGCGTAACGGGAGCCATCAATGTCATTACCCAAAAAGCTATTTCTGTTTAATACCTACCTGAACGGCCTGAGCTTTCTCGGACAGGCGGAAGAGCTGACCACACCCAAGCTCACCCGCAAGACGGAGGAATATCAGGGCGGCGGCATGGTCGGCGCTGCGTCTGTATTCCTGGGCTTCGAAGCCGGCGCACTGGATATGGAACTCACCATGGGCGGCCTATCAACCGAGATGCTGAAAACATACGGTGCAAACATTGACGGGACACAGCTGCGTTTTGCTGGCTCCTATGCCGATGACGCCACCGGTGAAACTGTCGCCTGTGAAATTCAGACGCGCGGACGCGTGACTGAAATGGACTGGGGATCAGCCAAGCAGGGTGATAACACTCAGCACAAATACACGCTGAAAAACACCTACTGCAAGATCACCGTAGGCGGCGATGAATTGTTTGAAATCGACCTGCTCAACATGATCTGGAAGGTTGACGGCACTGACATGCTGGCTGAGCACCGCGCCAATATTGGCCTCTGATTTACCCCTGTTTAATTAACTCACCGGCGGCACTGCTGCCGGTCAAAAAAAGGATATCTGCCATGGGCAAGGTTGTTCTGATTACCCCGATTATCCGCAAAAGCGGCGATGTTAAAGAAATCTCTGTCACCGAAACCATGAAACATGCGGGCTCGCTGCGCGGCCTGAAGCTGTATGACGTGATGATGAGTGACGTTGACTCCCTCATTAAGCTGCTGCCACGCGTGACCAGCCCGGCGCTGACTGAAGCCGAAGTGACCATGATGGACGTACGCGACTTTGGTGCTCTGGCGAAAGAGGTTGCTGATTTTTTAGCGCCGTCCTCGGAGACGAACACGACCGAAGCGGCAGACGCGTAATTAAGTGCCCGGCGGTTCTGACCGATGAACTGATCGCAGATATCGCCGTTATCTTTCACTGGCCACCGTCCGCATTTGATGCCATGCCTGTGAATGAGCTTATGGAATGGCATTCGCGTGCGGTAGCCCGTAGCGGAAGCGAAGAATGACAGACCGTAACCTAAATATCCGCGTTGCCTTTGGCGCGGTAAACAAACTTACCAGCCCGGCCAGCGCTGCGCAGAAAAGCGCGGCTGCGCTGGCCTCCCAGATTCGTGACACTCAATCCTCACTGAAAGGCATGGAGCGCAACGCTTCAAGCTTTGACCGCCTGTCCCGCGCCGCGCAGAAGACCACACAACAGCTGGCTGAAGCCAAGAACAAAGCTAAAGAGCTGCGTGACAGCTACGGCCCAGCCAAACAGCGCACCGATGAACAGACCGCCGCACTCAAGCAGCAATCTGAAGCCATTCGCCAGCTGACGCGTGCGCAGAATGAAGAGCAGGCAAAGCTGGGCGCCCTCAGTTCTTCCATGGTTCGCCATGGCATCGTGCTGAAAACGGGTGCCAGCGCCACCGATCAAATCAGCCGTCGAACGGGTGAGTACAACCGACAGCTTTCCGAGCAGCAGCGCCGCCTGGCTGCGGTCAGCCGTGCCCAGGCTAATTACGATCGCGCCAAAGAGCGCCGCGACAGCCTGACCGGTGGCGGCATTAAAGCCATCGCCGCCGGCACAGTGGCTATTGCGCCTGAAGTCAAAGTGCTGATGAATTACGCCAGCATGGAAGACGCCATGAAGGATGTCGCCAAACAGGTTAATGACCTGCGGGACGGCAACGGCCAGCGCACGGCTCAATATTACGATCTACAAAATTCCATCAAAGCAGCGAGTGAACAGCTCCCCCTGCAAAACGGTGCTGAAGACTATGCAGCCCTGGTTGCCGGAGGCGCACGCATGGGCGTTTCCAATGGTGACGATCCGTGGGCTAAGCAGAAAGCCGACCTGATGAGCTTTGCCACAACCGCAGCCATGGCGGCAACTTCGTTTGACCTGCCCGCCGGCGAGCTGGCGGAAAATCTCGGTAAAATTGCCGGGCTTTATAAGATCCCTACGCAGGACATTGAGCAGCTCGGCGATGCGCTCAACTACCTGGACGACAACGCCAAGTCTAAGGGTTCTGAGATTATCGATGTGCTTCAGCGCGTAGGTGGCATTGCCGATAAACTGAATTACCGTCAGGCAGCCGCGTTAGGCTCCACACTTCTTACATTGGGCTCACCGCCAGAAATTGCCGCCAGTGCAACCAATGCTATGGTGCGCGAACTTTCAATTGCCACCACTCAAAGTCAGAACTTCATGGCTGGCCTAAATGAAATTGGCCTGAGTGCGGAAAAGATTCAGAAAGCGATGCCGCTTGATGCCATGGGAACAATCATCACTGTTCTTCAGGCAACAAAAAAACTCGCCCCAGATAAGCAGACATCCGTTCTCACTCAAATTTTCGGCAAAGAATTTGGTGATGATGCAGCCAAACTTGCTAACAACCTTGATGAACTTTATCGCCAGCTTGGGCTAGTTAAAGGCGAAGCTTCCAAAGGTTCAATGCGCCGCGAGTCTGATATCAATAAAGACTCGGTTTCAGCGCAGTACCTGATCGCTAAAGCGGCAATGAATAACAGCTTTAGCAGCCTGGGGGAAACCTTGCGCGGCCCCGCACTGGGCATCATCAATTACGTTACCAAAGTCACTCAAAGCTTCCGCGCGTGGGTTGAAGCCAATCCCGCGGTGGTCGCTGCACTCATGAAAACGGCGGCGATCATTGGCATCATCATTGCCACTCTCGGCGCTCTTGCGCTGGCAGTGGGCTCTGTCATCGTGCCGATTGCGGCGATGCGACTCAGCCTGACGCTGCTTAGCGGTGCCGGAGGATTCAGCGGGCTTGCTAAACTTGCCGGCGGCGCATTCCGCTTTATGTCTGGCGGCTTCACTGGCCTCGCGACAATGGCACGCGGATCACTCAGCCTCATCAGTGGTGGATTCAGCGGATTGGGTGCCGTGGTTAAAGCATCCGTCACCGCGATGGCCGGCGACTTTTCCGGCTTCGCCGCGATTGGGCGCGGTGCGATCAGCCTCCTGAGCGGTGGCTTTACCATACTGCTTAGCCCCATCGGCCTGATTGCTGCCGCTATCGTGGGCGCTGGCCTGCTCATCTGGAAATACTGGGAGCCTATCAAAGCCTTCTTTGGCGGCTTCTTTGATGGCCTGCTGGCCGGGCTTGCGCCGGTGCGACAGTCATTCGCGGCGCTGGCCCCGATTTTTGACGGCATCGGCACCGCGATTTCCGGCGTATGGGGCTGGTTCAAAAGCCTGTTTGAACCGGTCAACACGTCAGCCGAAACCCTGAAAAAATGCACCGAAGCCGGCCAGACGTTTGGCGTGGTTGTGGGCACGGCAGTTTCCGGCGTGCTCAGTGTGATCCTGAAGGTGGCGGAAGGCATCGGCTGGCTTCTGAAAAAACTAGGCGCCATTCCTGAAGCGGCCAACGCTGCCCAGGAGGTAGCCAACACGATGAACGCTGTCGCGCCTGCTCAGCCGAAAGCGCCAGTGGTTTACGTGTGGGACGCCAAGCAAAAAAAGATGGTCGCGCAGGAGTGGAAGCCAGAGCCACCGCCGGCAATCATTTCAGCAGGCCAGTCTGCACCGCAAAACGGCCCTACTCTTACGCCGCCGGTTAAGCCGCCTATCCCCGCACCGGCCACGCCACCGGGTGCCGTAATTGCGCCGCCTCCCGGCAAGGTCACTTACGATTCACTGAAAGGCATCAATCCCGGCAAAAAGAAAAAGAGCGCAGCCGACAGCGCTACGGAAGTCAGTGCAGCCGCACGAGATCCCAACAAGCTCGGTGACATCGTCTTTAAAGACCATCCGCCGGTGATGCCGGTTGTGGGTGACTGGCGGGAGCCGACAGTAAACGCCAGCGCATCGAGCATGGCCGGAATTACCCAGCGCGTAGGCGATATGGTGCGCGGCATTGCGACATGGCCAACACGGGCACTTTCAGCCGCGATGCCCGTTCCGATCACACCTGCAGCAAGGTCAAAACCGGGCGGCTTTAACTCTGCAGCCATCAGCGCGGCAGCTGGCGGCGATGTCTTCAACCTGACCATGAATTTTTACGAAAGCGCTAAGATGGATGAAAAGAGCCTGGCAACAACCCTCCGCCGCGAGCTGGATAACCTGCTGCGCGAACGTGACAACCGCCGCCGCTCCCAGCTGCGTGACAGAGAATAGGTGATTTTATGATGATGATTTATGGCATGTTCGTTTTCATGCGCCAGACCGCGCCTTATCAGTCGCTGGAACAGCAGACCGAATTCCGCCACGTTAAAAATGACCGGGTCGGTAAATCGGCAAAATGGCAGTACATCGGGGCGGGGGAGGATACGATCACGCTCACCGGTACGCTGTACCCTGAAATTACCGGCGGTGATGTTTCACTCGCCGCACTTCGTACGATGGCATATGGCGGCAAAGCATGGCCCCTGATAGAAGGAACCGGCACAATTTACGGCATGTTCGCTATTACCAGCATCCGGGAGAACCGCACGGAATTTATGCAAGACGGCAAAGCACAGAAAATTGAATTTACGCTGACGCTGAAAAAGCAGAGCGAGGATATTCGTGAAGGGCTGGGAAGCATAACGATCAGTGACGTATTGTCGATGGTGAATCCCTGATAAAATAAAGCCCGCTACCTACGGGCTTTTATCATTCTCACTACATACTTTGAAGCTCTCGCCGCCGAGCTGCTGGAATGTACTTGTAAAGTGTTTTAACTGAAACATCTAAAACCAGTGCAACCTGATGCAATGTTGCTCCCTTTACCAGCATTCTTTCCGCCCTGGCAATTACTTCTTCAGTCATTACTCTTTTTCTGCCGCCAATACGCCCTTTTAAGCGCGCCGCAGCCAATCCGGCGCGCGTTCTCTCAACAATCAATTCGCGCTCCATTTCAGCAAGCGCGCCCATGACGTGGAAAAAGAATCGCCCCATGGGCGTGATGGTATCAATGCTATCGGTCAGGCTGCGAAAGTTAACGCCTCGTGCGCGCAACTCCTCGGTAAGCATAACCAGATGCTGCATACTGCGCCCCAGCCGGTCAAGCTTCCACACAACGAGAGTGTCTCCCTGCCCGAGCGTGTGCAGCGCCTTTTTGAGTCCCGGTCTGTCACGGGATTTCCCGCTAATTTTATCCTCCAGAATCAGGTCGCAATTTGCGCTCTTCAGCGCGTTACGCTGTAAATCCGTATTCTGTTCATTTGTTGACACCCTGATATAGCCAATAAGCATGGACTCATCCCGTTAAAAGCCTCGAAGTGTGCCAGCGGGCCGCCAATCAGTACCAGGAGTATCTTTCTCAAAAACCTTGGTTTGGGCGAAGGTGCACCCATTATCGGATCGCCGTTCCCGTGGCCGCACGCCAAAATGCCCAATGAGCTGTTTCCATCAATGGCCGGCATGGTCTTTCTGAAAAGTAACGGGGCCAGTTTCAGCGACACTCTTTACCCGAAACTGGCGCTGGCTTATCCGGGGCTGAAGCTCGCCGATCTGCGTGGTGAATTTATTCGCGGATGGGATGATGGACGCGGCGTAGACGCCGGACGGGCGCTGCTGTCTGCGCAAGCCGATGCACTGCAACGCCTGACAGGCACGCTTGAATCAGGCAACGGGATCGGCATCATGACCGCCCCCCATGCGTCCACAAATGGCGTTTTCAGTGAAGGGCCGTCACGCACATATGCGCTGACAAAAACAGGCGGGGAGGCATTTGCAGTGACATTCGATTCGGCAGGCGTTGCGCGCTCAGCTGCAGAAACCCGTCCCCGTAACGTGGCGTTTAGTTTTATTGTGAGGGCTGCATAATGACTGAAATTAAAACAACAGCGCTGGATGAAAACGGGCTAGCTAAGATGGCCGGCATGCTCACAGTCTACAGTTTCGAGTCTGATACAGGCATTTTCACAGGTGCTTCCGACGAATATCTGCCCGCAGGGGTAGGTCTGCCTGCTTATGCCTGTGCTGCTGCGCCGCCCATTGCCGGAAAAGGATTCGTTGCAGTGAACCGCAATGGCCTTTGGTTTACCGAAGCAGATCACCGTGGGGAGACAGTTTATTCAGTTGCAGACGGCGCGGCGATGCTAATTGAAGTGGTGGGCGATTATCCTGAAGCCACTACGTCACTGAAACCGGTAACGCCCTGGGATAAATGGGACGGTGAAAAGTGGGTGACCAATCCGGCGGAAGAGAAAGCGGCAGACATCAAAGAGGCACAGGAACGGCAGGCCGCACTGATCGCAGAAGCGAACGCCATTACGCAGGCATGGCAAACCCAGTTGCGATTAGACATGATCACCGATACGGATAAATCTTCACTCGTGGCATGGATGAAATACGTGCAGGACGTGCAGGCGGTGAAGACGGAGGAAGCGCCGGCCCTCTCATGGCCGCAGAAACCTCAGTAACAAACAAGCCCGCTGCTGTGCGGGCTTTATCTCAGGCGGGCTTTACGGGCCAGTTGATATTCGGGGCTTGTGAAACATCAATAGCCTGAACGCTCTGAATATATTTCATCCATGTGGTAAGCGCAGCCTTGTCCGCTTCGGTAATAATTCCGAGTAGCAACTGCGTCTGCCATGCCTGTGTAACACCATTTGCCTCGCTGATTAGCGCAGATTTTTGTCTGGCTGCGCCCTCCACAGCGGCGGCCAGTTTCGCATCCGCATCTGTTACCCACTTAACCCCGTCCCATTTATCCCAGGGCGTTGCCGGGGCAAGTGGGGTAGTACCCTCCGTATAGTCGCCCAGCTCCATGACGAGCGTTGCTGAGCAGTCTGCAACTGAATAAACCGTTTCGCCGCGATGATCGCTTTCAATTATCCAGCCGCCGTCCCGATAAACTGGGACGCTACCCGCCTGCGTTTGCGGCGGTGCCTCTGCGCAGGCGCTGGCAGGTAGCCCCACACCCTGCATCAGGTATTCGTCAGTTGAACCAGTATATTCCCCGGTCATGCTGCTAAAGTTAAAAACCGTCAGCGTGCCAGAGGCTTTAGCAAGGCCATTTTTATCTAACGTTATCTTCGCCATTATGCAGCCCTCACAATGTAGTTAAACGCCACGTTACGCGGGCGGTTCTCAACGGCAGTAGGTACTACGAGAGATGCATCGAAAGTGGTATTAACTTCTCCTCCTGCTGTCCCCGCAGCACTCGTGCTACCCGCCGTATTGATGTACGTGAAAGCGCCACCCCACGCTGCTTTTGAATCCCCACCATAGTCGTAACCCAAGAACTTGCCGGTTATGTTTCGAATCGCGTCGCCCTGTTGAGAAAGAAGCGCACGCCCTGAGTCGACGCCGCGTCCATCATCCCAGCCGCGAATAAACTCGCCGCGAAGATCGGTCAATGTCAGCCCCGGATAAGCCAGAGCCAGTTTTGGATATAACGTGCCGCTGAAACTTGCTCCGTTGCTTTTCAGAAAGACCATGCCGGCCATTGATGGAAACAGCTCATTGGGCATTTTGGCGTGCGGCCACGGGAACGGCGATCCGATAATGGGTGCACCTTCGCCCAAACCAAGGTTTTTGAGAACGGTGGCAATCAGGCCTGCATCATCTTTAATTTCACTCAGTGCATTCGCTATTTGCAGATACTGACTGTGCGGGTTAGACGCATTGACGTGCTTTTTGATTACGTTGTCGGTGTAGCCCTTAACCTCTATCACTGCATCATCTACATATTTTCGCGTCGCCAGTACCACAGACGGATCAATTTTCAGCGTTACGCTTTCAGTACTGCTGACGATGATAATCATGCGTACAGTCTGCGTACGCCCGGACCCCTCAGCAAGAAGCGGCTTATATGTTTCCGGGCAGTTAGCGACCGCAATCAGTGTATCCGTATCATCATAAAGGCCTATTTCACGAATGAACCAACCGCCCTCACTCTCCGGGATTATCTGCTCAGCAATTATCTGATTACCGTTATCAGGGTCGATACTGAGTGAATTAAGTGCAGCCCGGCGCACCTCCCGCATAAGCGCATTTTTTGCGGGGTCTGGCGTTGGTAAAACGCCATTACCATCACCAACGCCCATTTTTGTAATTTTTACCTGAGTGCCAAGCGCAGCTGCGTTGGCAAGTTTTGCCGCGCCTGCATTGGTCAGAATTGCGAAATACTTTACTGTCATGCGTTCACCTCAACTTCATCGATAATGTGGACAGTGCCGCCCTGCCAAGCCGTCCCGCCCACAGAAATTAATTCCGGCATATACGGGTAAACCGTCACGCTGTCGCCGCTATAGCTCGCCACCGATACAGGCAGCGATCCTGTTACCTGAAGATTGATAGACATTCCCAGCAGGTGTCGGCTGCACGGCTTCGCGTCACTGATAAGCCGTTCAAGCTCCTGATAGGTCTCCTCTGAAATCCCTTCATCCTGCACGCCGATATCAAGCCTGAACGTTCCCGGCTCATCGTCCGTCAGCCACCATTCCTTAACCCGGATCAGAAAGCCGAAAGGCTCAACAACCCGGCGGATGGCGCTGATGGTTCCCTTGAAGCGGTGGACAAAAAACGCATCGATTACGACCTGACGCTTTACAGCTTCAGTCCAGCCTTCATCCCAGCGATCAACCGATCGTGACCACGCCAGATAGGGAAGTAATGAGACGTGGCAGGTGTAAGGATTCCAGATATCGCGCAGCGGCACCCTGAGCGCACTCAATCCGCTGCGCGCTTCAGCCAGGCGGATCTCTGTCTCAGTGGCTGTCGGTGGAAGCAGCCCGCTTTTCAGGCTCATGTGATTACCTCATCCGCTGCCAGCTCGATTGAAACCGCCGTACAGTTCCCGGACTGGGTACGGTCAAAAATGAGATCATCAGCTGGCTCGGCAAGCTCAACCCAGTCAACACCGGCCACGCGCATCACGGCGCTGTAAGAATCCCGGCGCACGCTGCGCCCCAGCTTTCTCTGCTCAACCAGATACGCCGCCAGTGCTGCCTTCGAAGCTGCAAGGCAGGGGGCACTTGCCACGTTGTCAAACAGATGCAGCTTGGCTTTTACCTGATAGCTCTGAATACCCGCGCTCTGTACTTCCAGACGATCAGCCACGGGGCGCACCTCTTCACCGTTCAGTGCAACGTTCACTGCACTCAGCAAATCATCCGGAGCTGTGCCATCGCCTTCACGGTTCAGCACAGTGATCACGACCACCGCAGGGCTCGGGCTTGTCGCCGAGATGTCCAGCACGCGGCCATCGACGCTGCGTCCGTGGAATTCATAGGCCGCAGTCGGCCCCGCAACTGACAGGCCTTCAAATGCTGCCGGCACGCGCGGGCGCAGATCACTGTCATCCTCAAGCACCGCCTCAACCGGCGGCACTGCCGTTTCATCTGCCGGCGTAATCACCAGTCGCTTCACGTTGTTGTTAGCGGCCAGATTGTCCAGGTCAGCACCCGCAGAAAAAGCCACCATGCCTGCCACTGCCGCCTCATTGATGCGCTGGCACAGCAGAATTTCCCGATAGCACCCTTCCTGTAACAGCTTCGCTGCCGGCTCCGATTCCAGCTCCAGCGTTTGCGCCACGGCCGTCTGCCGATCGGCTGGAAAGAGCGAGACGTAATAGGCTTTGCGCTCAGCCAGCAGCGCCTCATAATCCGGCACCTCAACGACATCCGGCACCGGCAATTGTGATAGGTCGATAACTCCGCTCATGAGCCCTCCCTCAGCGTGATATCAGTTGAAATGGTTGATGACGTATCGGTACGGCGCGCTTCAACGCGCATCTGCACAGCACCCTGCTCCGTGGTTTCAACGGTCACCGATACCGGCGTTAGTCGCGGTTCCCAGCGCCAGAGCGCAATGCAAGCCGCAGACATCAGCTTGAGACGGGTCGCCGGGTTATCAGGCTGGTCAATGAGAGAGAACAGAGCAGACCCGTACTCACGGCGCATTACGCGGGAGCCCAGCGGCGTCATCAGAATGTCGCTCACCGACTGGCGCAGATGCGCCTCATCGCTCAGCAACGAACCGTCATCACTGCTCATGCCCTGCCAGTTAGTGCTCATACCGGATTTCCTGAGATATCACCGCCCGACTTCACTTTGTCGTGCGCGTGCTTATCAACAATGATGCCGTTGGAACTCATCGACCCGCCGCCCTGCACCACTTCGCCGTTGATGATGGTTTCGCCGGCGTTGATAACGAGGCGGTTCACATTCAGCGTCAGCGTGTCGCTCATGCTGATCACACCTGAAATCATGCCGAGCAGGCTCAGCAGTCCGCTGGCCGGGTCATAGCTTTTCTTCGCCCCGTCCGGGTAGCGCGTGACGTGGGTTTTCTTGCCGTTGTCAGGCGGCAGCGCGTAATCGCTGTAAAGGCTGAAGGCAATAAACGCGTTCTCCAGCGCGCCGCCCGGCGCAAGCAACACAACCTGCTCACCCACTGAGGGCGCCCACCACGTCACGGCATCACCGGCACGTTCCACACCCCAGCGAATCCAGTCCGTCTGTAGCTCACCGGTCTGGACGCGTGCCACGGTCTGCACTAAATCCACCTCAATAACGGTGCCGAAACGGATCAACTGCATCAGCAGCCGGTACTGCTCAGCCAGCGTTAAATCATTCATCTGGCCCCCTTCAGCGCATCGGTAATGGCCTCAGTCACCGCATCCAGATCAGCATCAGTAAGCCCCAGCAGCTGGCGCTGCGGATAACGCGCGGTAGCGTTGTGTGCAACCCTGTCGTTTAAACCGTCCTGGTGAATGCGTGCAATTGCTGCAGCACGGCCAGAAAAGCCCACCACTGCCGCATCCGGATACGCGCTGGCCTTCAGGAAACGTGCCTGACGCAGCCGGCGAAACATCGGATCAGTACGGGTTTTGGTTTTCTCGCTGCGGCGCAGATCAACGCTGAGATAACGCTCAATGTCGTCACGCAGGAAAGAGCGGATTGAGCCGCGCTCTTCATCAAAGCCGGTGATCATGCGGTCACCGTAACGGCCTTTGCTGTGCCGCCAGTTACGCAGGCTGCGCGTCTGACCGTTCCACAGGAAACGAATGCCGCCCTGGGTGCCGATTTTCTTTTTACGGCGGGCTTTATACGCCGTGCCGTCCGGGTTCTTCTGCCTGCCGATGCGCTTTTGCTGATTGCGGCGAATGTCGCCGGCAATACGCCGCGCCATGCTGCGCCGCGTGGTGGCTTTGGTGACGCCGATAACGTCACGGATAATCGCATCAAGCTCATGGAACATCAGTACGTCAGCCATTCACGCCACCTTCCGGCAATGTTTGCGGCTCTCCGGTGTTGTCGTTGACGGCCAGCAGAGACCAGGTCTCATTCGGCGGGAACATCTCTTCGTGAAGCGGCTCATCGCGATGCTTCGCCTGCGGCTTACCATTCTCATCAAAGGTCACGATCACCATTTCGTTAGCTTTGATGACATAGAGAATGTCCGCCGTGTCGTTATTGAGCAGCTCAGCATCAAAGCTGATGCCTTCTTTACGCAGGTCAGGATTCAGCAGCAGTGCCGGCTGATGACGCCGCGCCCAACCCAGCACCGGCATCGTCAGACTGTCGAGGTCATACGGGTAATCCATCGCCAGCACGTTCAGCTCAAAGCTGTAGCTGTAAGATGGTGAAGCCCCGCCACCGGCAATCACTTTACCGCTGGTCACGTACACTTCCAGCCGGTCAGGGTTCTGCACAAACCACGGCTGATGCGCCACGATGGCCGCCCTGAGTAAATCCGCCTTCAGCATGTCAGTTCCCCGCCCTTACGCCGTCTGCTTTTTGCAAATCGGCTTTGTCTTTGTTGGCACTGTCCAGCGCATCCAGCAGCGCATCATTCCATTCGAGTGACTCGCCCCATGACAGGCGCTTGCCCACCATGCGTGGTTCAGGCACCGGCGTTGCCTGATACAGCTCCGCCGGCAGGCGCGGACACTGCGCGGGCACGTATACGGTCTGCTTTTTCGAACAACCGACGCTGAGCATCATCAGGTACAGGCTCAGCAGCGCAGCGGTCACCCGCCAGTGACGCACGGAGTGCCGTGCGGTCTTTCTCTCCCTGCTGCCTGTCAGATTCTTTTTCACTGGCTCGCTCCGCTGAAATCTGGCTGAAAATGGTCATGGTGCGCTGCACGTTCCCGATCACGGTGGCGGCGCTGTCGATATCTTTTTTCGCCTGGCTGAGTTCGGCCTGAGCACTGCGGTTAGCCAGAAATTCCCAGCCAGCAACCGCTATGGCCAGCACGGTCAGAATCATCAGGATCACCAGCGGGCTTATCTTCAGCTGGCTCATCAGTCCTCCGGCGTCAGGCATAGCCGGGATTCAGCATCACGGCGCTTTACCAGCCCGGCCAGCTTCACGCCACCGGCGTTAACGAAGTCATTCAGCCGGAGGCACATTGCATCCCACTCACGGGCCTGCGCGTTGCGCCAGATGGTTGTTTTAAGCCGCTTACCGCTGGCACGATCCGTAAACCAGATCAGATTGAGACAGCCCATGTTGAACGCCGCAGAGGTCATGGCGTCGAACTGGTTCTGATTCATCTCGCGCCCGTTGAAGTTCTGATTTACACAGCGCTCCGCCGCCTTCACATCGTCCGCCCACATCGCCGCAATCTCGTCATCGCTGTAGAAGTGATGGGCATCAATTGCCGTGGTTGAACCAATGCCGGCGGTCAGCTTGCCTGCCGGGCAGAAATAAGGATCACGGCGGCAGGATTCGGCACCGCCGATTAACTCCAGCCCCTGCGGACTGGTGCGGATTTCGCCGGCATACTTCACGCCCATCAGCCCGATGATCACGGACACGGCACACGCAACAGCCCTACGTTTCACGCTCATACGGTTTTACGCCTCTTATCCAGCCTGGCGATTTCTTCAATCGCACAGACCACATCCGGCAAATCGTGCTGTGTCGCACGCTCTGCCATCTCTTTGAAAATGGCCGTGCGCTTCTTCTCTTCGTCTTCAATCCGCTGTTTGTGCCGGCGGTTGAGCAGGTAAGTCAGGATTCCCAACACCACGCCAATCAACGTTGCCCACTGCGTCAGAGACAGCAGCCCCAGTGACGTCAGAAACGCCGAGGGAAGATAAGAGAGAAACGACACGACCCTGTCCATGGTCAGTCCCATAGCTGCACCATCTCCGCCTGTGGTGCCGGGTCGATATCCGGCAGATAGATTGCCTGCCCCGCAGAGAGAAACGGCCCGAACTCGCACAGCCCCGGATTGGCATCCAGCACTGCCTCAGTCACGTCTCGCGTGCGCCCGTAATACCGCTGGCAAACCTGATCAAGCGTGTCGCCCTGTAGCGCATTCACTATCATCAGACCAGCTCCGCCAGACCGCGCGGCGTAAACTGAAGGTCACGAATTGCCCAATTCGCATCGCGCCAGAGCGTGTCAATCTGAGAGGTCAACGCCGCCGCGTGTTTCTCTCCCTGCTCTGTCGTATCAAAATCGCGATAACCCTCAGTCAGCAGCGCTTTCGTCATGCAGTACACAGCCCGCTGGAAGCAGTAAACCCGCTCAGACTGACCGTCGATTTCATCCGACGGCACAGCTGATAGCGCCGCATATCCCTCTGCCTCCTGCATGGCCTTCCAGTCAATCAGCTGGCGCGTCACGCTTCTCACCGCTTCGCGGGTATTGTGCTGGAGCCTGTCCGTTGTCACCGTCCCGTTGAGGCGCATTGATTTACGCAGATCAGCCAGGCGGATTTCAGGCCAGAACGCGCCGGCTTTCACCGTCACGCCGCCGTCATTGATATCCGGTGCGTCACCTTCAACGGGATTGATGTCTTTACGGGCTACAAGGCTCATCGCTTCTCTCTCAAAAGTCGGGCGGTGGACGGCTGAACTAACGCAGCATCGCTGTTTACCTCAGCCGTGCCGCCCGGGTGCGCGGGGGCACATTCGTTTACTGCGGCTTGGCGGTTTTAGCCGCCGCTCCCGTTCTGGCCTTCGCCGTGCCAGTGGTTTTCTTTGCCGCAGCTGCGCTGGTTTTGGTTTTACCAGCGGCTGTTTTGGTTCCTGCAGGACGGCCACGTTTAACCGGTGCTTTGGCTGCCGGCTCCGCCGCCGGTGTTTCAGCTGCTGACACGGCTGCTTCTGCCCCGCCTGCATCTGCAACCACTGGCGCAGTGGCTGAATCAGCCGCAACCACATCAGCTGCCGGTACTGGAATTTCACTGACGCCGGTATCGAGCACGGTCGCTGCTGCCGCTGCGTTACCAGATTCAGAGCTGAGCACCAGCGGGCCATCGGCCAGCGGTATTGACTCACCCTCAACCAACGTCATGGCCGTTACGGCTGAACGCGGGATTTCTTCGCCGCTGTCACCGCCACCGGCAGGCTCTTCAGTGGATTCCGGTGCGTTCGACGCAACCTTTTTCACCAGTCGTTCAAGAATTTCGATGTCACGTTTAACGCCGATATCGCTGTACTCAGCAATGGCTTTACGCATGTATTCCAGAGCTTCATCCAGCGTTTCGGGATTGGTGCGCAGGGTGTAGCCGATGCACTTCCACAATTTCGCGCGCACCGGTTCAGGCACGTCTTCATTCGCCGTCAGGCCATCCAGCGCCTTCAGCAAATCCACACTGACGGGCACGTCTGAAAGGCTGGCTTTGAAGTGGGCCAGCACCGGATCGCAAATCTCATCCATCAGCACCACAGCCGGCGAACGCTGGAATTTGTCGCCCATTGAGAGGTGATGGCGGATGACGTACTCACCAATGCGCAGCGCCTCCGCCACGTTGCCGGCATCGACATTCCAGAGCATGACCGTGGTCAGCACCTCATCAGCCTGACCGCTGTCAGATACCAGTACGCCATCAATCCATCCCTGATAGTCCGGCAGCGCTGCGGCCTTGGTCTCCGCCTTGAGTTTGTTGTTCTGGATGCCACGAAAACGGTTTTTATCGATGCGCAGGCGATGAAGCATCTGCTCATAGGCCGTAAGGTCTGCCAGCGTGTTTGCGGCAGTGCCGCGGTTCTGCGCCATTACCGATTCAAAATGGCGGCGTGCAGGTGTCAGCATGTTTCCCCCAGTCCGCCGGGGTTCGCCCGGCGGCTCAACGTGGTTTACGCGCCACCTGCGGCAGCTTCTGCCCAGGTGATGTTTTCGATCAGGCAGCCGTAGCCGTAGTCTTCGATCACGTAGGCATCATTCGATGACTCATAGGTCGAAATACGGTTGAACTCAGGCTCTTCTTTCAACATCCGGCGCTGCTTTTCTTCCTGCCAGTAAATCGACAGGTTACGCAGAGAGGTCACGAGCATGGCGTGCTCAGGGAAGAACGGCGCAATCAGGGTTGGCAGGTTGTTAATCGACTTGCGCGACACAATCAGCTGACCGGCCAGCGCTTCGCTGTTCGGGTTGTTATCGCTGATGCCGTTAATCAGCGGG
Source organism: Pantoea sp. NPDC088449 (assembly GCF_044753225.1). NCBI lineage: Bacteria > Pseudomonadati > Pseudomonadota > Gammaproteobacteria > Enterobacterales > Erwiniaceae > Pantoea > Pantoea sp. NPDC088449. The sequence continues at coordinate 62,011 of NZ_JBIVMT010000007.1, forward strand.
TACTCACGCGCCGTCATGATATTGCGGCCGGTAATGACCACCAGATCAGGCGCGGTTTTGTACCACTCATCCAGCAGTGACGTGGTGGCGTCATAAACCAGCGCATCAAGGTTGCTATAGTCACCTTTGCCGATGATTTTGTTTGACTCATCGCGACTGGTCAGCGTGACGCCAGACATCACGCGCTGCGGCGCGTTGGCGCGGTATTTCTGTAGCCAGCCGATGTTCACATCCTGCAATAGCGGGTTAGCCGTCAGGTCTGATTTATCTGCATGTCTCGTACCGTTGAAGCCGACCATGATGCGATCCAGCGCACGGCGGTTAACCAGCTGATTGGTAATGCGCTGCTGGAAGTCAGGAAACTTGGCCCACATATCCAGCTGTGCGTAAGAAATGTAGGTGTCAAAGTTGGTCTGCTCGCAGCGGTATTTATCGCTGTCCAGCGTCTGAACTGAGCGCGGATCACGGCGCACGGTGCTGCCGGCATTGGTGCTGGATACCGGGCCACCCACGCCTAACCCCAACTTTTCGCCTTCCTGCTCAGGCACAGGGTAAATACCAATCTGTTTCAGGAACTCACTGGACTCCTGCACCTTATTTTCCAGCGTCTGCGATACGCTCGGTGCAATCGCAAAGTGGGTGTTTACATGGTGAATCGGTACGCCGTTAAGCTCAGCCTGACGCTGGCTGTAGCCATCCCACAGCTTGCGGGTTTCTAATTTCATCTCACTATTCCTTAATCGTTTTTTCGGTTTTACCTGGCTGCCGGATTAGCAGTCAGCCAGTTGCGATGCATCCACGCCGTTACCGCCTGAAGACGGAGGACGCTGGCTGAAACTGCCATCCTGAGACGACAGCTGCGTTTTCAGCTCGGCCAGTTCACTGGTCAGCTTTGCAACGTCGGCCGCCTTTGCCATGCCGCCCTGCTGCTGGCTCAGCGCTTCGACGCGGTCAAGCACCTGCCCCTGTGACTCAGCAACGATCTCTACCGCCTCGCGGATCACGCCAGCTTCTGCGGAGAAACGGCGCTCGCCACCGGTGATAAGGTCTTTAATTCTGGAGAAGAACTTCTTCCCGCCGTCTGTCTCCGAAACTTCAGCTTCGAACTCAATCGCGGTTTCGTACGCTTCGCTGAAGAAGCAGTTTTTGTTGGTTTTGCGGTTAGCCAGCGGACTGACTGCGGCCTTTGAGGAGAACTGAAGCATTTCAGTGCCCAGGCTTGCCGGGCTGTCAGTGAAGGCCAGCCCCATCAAGTAGGCTTTGCCGCTGTCAGCAAAATTCGGATCAAACTCAATGCTGCTGTAAACCTTCTGGCGGGACTTATTGAGGGTGACCAGATCATCAGTGCCGTCGATCAGGGCATACAGGCCAAGCTTGCCGGCCAGCGGCCCCTCTTTAATTTCGATGGCCTGAACGCTATCGACATCACCGTAGATGCGGAATGTGCTGTCAGGGCTGAGGCTTTTCAGGTGCTCAAGATTGATGCGCGCACCGTAAACCTGCGGGTTGTAGGTATCTGCGATTTGCTGAATGTGCTGGCGTTCCAGCTGGCGCCCATCGCATGTCGCACCCTCGACGGCTACGCGGAATAATTTCGACTTCGGCATTCTCTTTGCTCCGGTTGATTAAGGTGCTTTCACCCTGTGCCCCTATCTTCCGAAACCGGGCAAAGCCGCGCCACATAAGGGAATTGTGAGGCGCCTGTGACAACCGCCGGCGATATTCGACCTCGCGCGGGCGCGATAGCCTGTACCCATGAAAACAGCACTCGATCCCCGCACAGAAGCCAAAGCCCTCTACTGGCAGGCATACAGCATCCCGCAAATCGCCCAGCGACTTGGGGTGAAGGCGAACACGCTTTATTCCTGGCGCCGCCGCGATGAATGGGACAAATCAACGCCCATCCAGCGGGCGCTTGAGCGTACCGATGTCCGCTATCTGCGGCTGATTGAGAAAGAGGATTTATCCGCCCACGACTTCAAGACGATTGACCTGCTTGGGCGACAGCTGGCACGCCTTGCGCGGGATGAAAGGAAGGAACAGGACAAGGAGCAGAAGAAAAAGACGCCGAAGAACCACTTCACGGCGGAGCAGATCACAGAGCTGCGCACTCTGGTGCTGGAATCGCTGTTTGAGCATCAGAAACGCTGGTACAAGCAGCGCAATCTGCGTAACCGCTTCATCCTTAAGAGCCGCCAGATAGGCGCAAGCTGGTACTTTGCCCGCGAAGCGCTGCTGCGTGCGCTGGAGACGGGCACGAACCAGATATTCCTGTCTGCATCGCGTGCGCAGGCGTTCCAGTTCAAGAAATTCATTATTTTCCTGGCACGCAGCATCGGCGTTGAGCTGAAGGGCGGCGATGCGATCATTCTGTCGAACGGGGCAACGCTGTATTTTCTCGGCACCTCAGCGGCAACCGCGCAGTCTTACACCGGTGACCTGTACTTTGATGAGGCGTTCTGGGTCGCTAACTTCCTCAACCTGCGTAAAGTCGCCGCCGGGATGGCAACGCAGGTTGGCCTGCGCCGTACCTACTTTTCCACGCCGTCCGGAGAAGAGCACGAAGCCTATAAATTCTGGAACGGTGACCTTTACAACAAGGGCAAGCCAAAGAGCAAGCAGGCGCAGATAGACCTGTCACACAAGGCGCTGAAGAATGGAGTGCTGTGCGGTGACAATATCTGGCGTCAGATTGTCACCGTGCAGGACGTTATCGATCAGGGCTTCCCGCTCATCGACCTGGAAGAGATCCGCAGCGAAAACAGCGATGAGGATTTCGACAACCTCTACATGTGTAAATTCGTCGTCGCCGGCGAACGTGCGTTTAACTACAACGCCCTGATTGGCTGCGGCGTGGATGGATACAGTGGTATCTGGCCTGACTGGAACCCCTACGCCCCGCGCCCCCTCGCCAGCCGCCCGGTATGGATTGGGTACGATCCCAACGGCAATAGTGACAAAGGCGACAGCGCCGGCCTTGTCGTACTCTCGCCACCACTGGTTCCCGGAGGCAAATTCCGTGTGATTGAGCGTCACCAGCTGCGCGGCATGGAGTTTGAAGAGCAGGCAGCATTTATTGAGCGCCTCACCCGCATGTACAACGTGCAGCACATCGACATCGACGGCACCGGCATTGGCGCAGCGGTACATCAGCTTGTGCTGAAGTTCTTCCCTGCTGCGCAGATGCACCTGTATACCCCGGCGGTTAAACGCCAGCTGGTACTCAAAGCGCAGATGGTTATCCGCGCCGGCCGCTTTGAATATGACGCCGGCATGATGGATATCGTCAGCAGCTTCATGACCATCCGCAAATTCATCACGCTGAGCGGCCAGACCTCTTACGCATCTGACCGCACACGCGGCAGCAGCCACGGCGACTTAGCCTGGGCAACGATGCACGCACTTATGAATGAACCGCTGGGCAATGACGCCGGCAGCGGCACAGACAGCTTTGTTGAGGAATTTTGACCATGAGCCGCAGGAATAAAAAAACGTTCAGCACAACCACCACGCCAGCAAACAGCCAGCCTACCGCTGAGATGGTTGAGCCGATTGAGGGGATTGAATCTTTCAGCTTTGGCGAACCTACGTCGATCATGGACAAGCGCGACCTTCAGGACTGTATGGAGTGCGCCAGCAATGGTCGCTGGTATGAACCGCCGATCAGCCCTTACGGACTTGCCCGCCTGCTGGCCGGCGCGGTTCATCATGAATCGCCGCTGGTCTTTAAACGCAATGTGATTATGTCGTGCTTTAAACCGCATCCGATGCTTTCACGTCAGGACGCGAGCGCATTCGTTATGGATTATCTGGTGTTCGGCGATGCCTATCTTGAGCGGCGCGATAACCGTCTAGGTCAGCCGCTGAAGCTGAAGCACACGCTGGCGAAGTATACCCGGCGCGGCGTGGATCTCGATCAGTACTGGTTTGTGACTTACTACCAGGAGGATTACGCCTTTGAGCCCGGCAAGGTATTCCATCTGCGAAACGCCAGCATCCACCAGGAGATTTACGGCGCACCGGAGTACATGTCTGCACTTCAGTCCATCATGCTGAACGGCGAGGCCACGCTGTTCCGCCGCAATTACTACATCAACGGCAGCCATGCTGGCGTGATTGTGTACCTCACCGATCCCGTGGCTAATACCGCAGACGTTGAAAAGCTTAAGCGCTCACTGAAAGACGCGCGCGGCGGTGGCGCGTTTAAGAACCTGTTTGTTTACGCCGCCGGTGGCAAGAAGGACGGCTTACAAATCCTGCCGTTCAGCCAGATTGCGGCTAAAGATGAGTTCACCGGCATCAAGGACGCCACGCGTGATGACATGCTGGCCATCCACCGCGTACCGCCTCAGCTGATGGGCGTCATGCCTAACAATACCAGCGGGCTCGGTGACATCGTGAAGGCTGCCAGGGTGTTTGCGATTAACGAACTCTACCCGATCATGGAATCACTAAAAGCAGTCAACGACTGGCTCGGCGTTGAGGTGTTCCAGTTCAACCCTTACGCCCTGGCTGAAGAGAAAGCCGGCGACTGACGCCCGATCCCGCCACCGCAGATCACACCCCATCTCACCAGAGACCCTCAGCGCCACGCTGCGGGGCTCTTTGCTTTCCCCCCGTCTCACTACGCCAGACGCCTGCGCGCGTCAGGGCGCGCCGTTTTTCGCCCGAATATCAACGAATAAAAGGGGTATACCTACCCCCTTGATAGCGCGACTGCTCCCCCGCCTCGCCCGCGCACAAAAATAGTGCCTTTTTTTGCACTTTTGCAGTAAGCGGGAACCCGCGTCAGTTCTGGCTTCTGCTCGACTTTTTGAGATAACAAAAGTTGTGCATAGATTGACATTTTATTGCAGTAATTTCAGATTAGAAAATCAACAGAATTAAAACGCAGCCGCTCTGTTAATTTTTTGCTAACTTTCACTTTAAAAAAGGATTTATTGTATGACCGAAAAACCCGATTTTGACCAAGGCTTTAACAATCAAAATGATACGTTTAGACGCCAACCGTTTTATGAGCAGGTAATGAGAGTCGTTAATAATGCCCCTGAAGAAAATTTAGTTTTATCTCTGGATGATAACTGGGGTAATGGCAAGACCAGCTTTGTAAAAATGATGAAAGCAGAAATTGAGAAAGAAGAGCCTAGCCCATACAACGTCATCTACTTTGATGCGTTCGAAAATGATTACCAATCTGATCCATTCATATCTCTAACAGCTCAATTCTATTCATTGATAAAAAAGGACGAGGGTAAACTAAAGCCTTTCTTAAAAAGATTTATGGATACTTCCGTCAAGGTTGGCTCCAGCCTTTTAATAGGAAGTGTAAAGGCAGTTATAACTACAGCAAGTGCAAACTTTATAAATGGTGATAAAGTTGTAGATGCTGCAATAGGAGTTGGAAAAGAAACCGCAGAAAAAATGACCGATGAACTTGAATCATTTATTCAGAAAAAAATCACATCTGCTGATGAAGAAAAATCCGACATCGAAGCATTTAAGAAACTACTATCTGAAATGCATGTTGAGTCAAACAAGAAAACGATTTTCATTATTGACGAACTCGATAGGGCAAGACCAGATTATGCTTTAGACTTACTTGAAAAAGTAAAGCATTTATTTTCCGTTAACGGAGTTGTTTTCCTCTTAGTAATGAATAGAAATCAGTTTGAGAAAAGCATTGAGCAACGCTATGGAAAAATCGATTCGCGCACATACTTGAACAAGTTCATTAACTATTGGTTAAGCCTCCCTAAAAAAAGAGCATACGAGTACACACCACATAATGGCTTAACTGAAACCACAATCAATGATCATCTGGTGCAGATAAACAAGAAAGGTGGCATGACCTCACGCAATGGCGTGTTGCTAAAATCACTTAGTTATCTACTCGATATAAATGATTGCTCACTCAGAGAAGCTGAAAGATGCTATGCATTATTGCAGATAACGAGCACCCCAAGAATAATAAATGGTACAACCGATGGATATCTTGCATCATTGGCGATAGTGCTTTTCCTCAAAGTATGGAGTCCAATTGTATTGAATGAATTCATTCAGAAAAAAATATCAATTGATGAGTTTTACGCAAAAACTAGGCTAAGCCCCCATTCAGAGCAAAAGCCTGTCGTTCACAACATGTTACTAAATGCCATTGAATATCATTATCTGCCATTAAAAAGCCTCTCAGATGAAAACATAAGAAAACAATATAGACAATTCACCAATAGTGGTTATAACGAAACGCCCATGGATGATTACTATCAACAACTACAAAATTTGTCCCTGCAATAAAAAAACCCCGCTTATGCGGGGTTTTTAATGTCACTATCAATGCACCTTTCTTGATAAACTATTTTGTTCATTTAAATTCAACTCTAAAACATTATTTCTATTCAAATGTTTATTTGATGTAAAGCCGATTTTCTTATTTTTCTCGTATCTAACTAAAACAGTATTTTCTTCATCAACGCACTCACAAATCTCTGAAATAACTACAGTATAAACATCACGCACGACACCTTTGAACATACAACTAATGCGAAGATGATCACCGATTTCTGGTTTTACATACCCTTCATAGGTTAGGAACATTTCTGTTATCAGACCCATGCTTATACGCCCGAACGTGTCAGGGTCATAATTCGTATCGTAGATTTTCATAGGAATTTCGCCAGTGGGCGGTTGGACTCAACTACGGTATAACGGCGAATCAAAAAACGTTCAACCTTGCTAACCAGCAAGCGAAGCCATTTAGGAATAATCCTGAAACCTCAGCACCACCCGCTTCTGTATTCATCTGCCGTTCCCTTCCGCTTACTCGCCCGACAGACTCGCAAAGCTCGCTAATCGGCGCTGCGTGGAGCGGTTTTATTAAAGGAAATTACAACACCACGCATAATTTCATACAGTTTACTTAATTAATATAGACTCGCGTGGAAAAATCAACAGTAAATATACTGAAATCTTAGACCCACTTTGAGATAAAGAATTCTATAACCCATAGATATTAGATGATGAACAATAAACCCTTTCATGACATTGAAGAATTGCTGTTCTGTTGTAATGAGCTAGCGCCTCAATTGCATGATCACCATTTAAAAGTAATCTTATTTCAATATTTTTAGGTAGGACATCTAAAATTGCCATTAAGTTATCAAGCGTATCTGGTCGCTCTGGACTTTTTTCCAAAATAGTTCTCACATCCATCATGGCAAGCTTTATAAAGCAATTAGCCGTGAGATTAAAAGCCATTACTAAATTACCACTTTCAGGACCTTCTAAGTCTACGAAAGATCTATCGGATAGACATACTTTTTTATCTTCGTTTTCATCAGTAAATTTATAAACCCAAACAGCTATTGCCTGTTTTTTATCAGTGATAAACTGGTAAATTATGTCATCTAGCATGTTCATCCCTTTATTTTCTGAATCCATTAATATCAAAAAAATAATCCTCATCCATTTGAAATATTCGTCTTTTTCCACGTCAAAAAGTTGGCACATTCGATCCACGCCTTTATCATTTCTTTTCTCTATTTTATCGTATTCGGTGCGTAATTGACTGTTCAATGGAAAATAGTTTGCTAAATCACCAAACGTATTCAAAACTTTTTTGATGTTAAAAGGGTTTCGTATAAAGTTAAGAAATTTCATAGCTAAGACATCGATTAATTCTTCTAAAACATCATCGCTTTTACTTTCTATTTTATTAATGAAATTCAGTGTAGCCGACTGGATTTTCTCTTCATACTTTCCAAATGCCTCCTCAAAGTTATGCCTTACTCCATTATCTAAAAACTCAAAACTATAGAGGTCAACATAGGAAAGATTAGTTGATATTCTACTACCAGTTTTGGATTCCAACTCAACTTTGCATTCATCTCTCTCTAACAATAAAAAAGAGAAGATTTTCATACTCCCTTTTTCGGAATTAACATTAATTGCATTTAATCGCTGCTCAATACGAGAGAGAAAATGTTGATTTTTAGTCTGGTTTTTAAAAATCATATCAACTCCTTGTGTGAGTTATCCAACTATCAATATTCGCCTTTAACGCCTGTTAATATATATTCTTACATTTAACACCATTAGCAACTTATATTTACCCCTAGCCTTTAGGCTTCAATCAGAACAGGTTCGATTATCCTCCATGGATATTACAGTTCAAACCTGAGCCAATACCATTGATGATGATTAACCACGCCGTTTTAATCGCAGATCGGTACCTGCCTAGCAGCATTAAGAATGTCATGGTATGATTTTTCTTTGCTGCAAAACTTCCCAAAAAATCGATACTAATTCCCATTGGCAGATAGTTATAGGCTCGCCATCATCATATGGCCTAATCATTTCAAAAATTCGTTCAGATGACACGCTCTCATTACTCTCTTTTAGGGGCATAGTCTAGGACTCTGCTGCACCAGTAGATTGTTTTCCACTGTGCCATTTTCTCTCTGCCAAAGTTGTTAAGCGCTGCCATTCCGAGTAACGATTAGACATCTTTTTGTCGACAACTGATTCAGCATCACCATTGTAATTCTCAGCCGATTCACGTTCAGTTGAGATTAATGAATGGACTCCTTTGCACTTGCAGCAGACCCGGTCTGTAAAGTGAAATTTCTCCATGTAGTCCAATTCATTACCACATTGGCTACAACGTTTAATTTTTTTGCTAATGAAGTAATCTGATTCCTGTTCTCTCTGCTCTTTATCGAACATATCTCACCCCTGAACACTCCTACCGAACAATTTTTCCCAAGCTGTCGGATCAATCTGCTTAAGCATCTTCGCATAATTTCCGACAGGGTCATGCCTGATACTGGCACTGTCGATATTATGCTGGGACTTCATATGCTCCCATAAACCAGCAACTTTAATGCCGGCGCTATCATCGGCGCGCTGTCTCAATTCACAACCATGAGTCGCAGTGACAATTTTGCCATCTATTCGCATTTCTTCGCCAGACAGCAAAAGCTTCACCTGACTCTTACTCAACTCTAATCCAACTGAATTGGCAAAATCACCCAGCTGCTGAACCTTTGGATCAACTTCTTCCTGGCGTATTAGTGCAGCACGACGTTCCCTGTTGGCATCCTTCTCTTCACGCATCTCTGAAAGTAGCCGGCGATTAATCTCTCGCCGTTCTTTCTGGCTCAATTTTTCAAAATTGATTGCCACTACTTCGCTAACAGGCGCATTAACCAACTCATTTTTACCATCCGGACTATGAATAATCGCCCTCGAGATAGGCGATTTCTTTTCCTGTAACGGCTCCGGCGTACAGTTATTGACAGAACTCCGAGGGGCGGCGATGCCGCCTGAAACTTCAAAAGCCTCATCCGTGCCGGCTTTTAATTTCGGCACGATTTTGTATTCAGTGGTGCGGGTGTAAATGATGTGAAGAGGGGCAAAAGGCGAATATACCCCGGAAACGCGACTGACCTGATCGCCATAGTCATTGCCATTTTCGGTAGTTTCATAATTCAGGCGCACGCGAAGAGCCTCACGCGATACGAGAGGGCCACCCTGCGCCATCGTGTAAGCAGGCCAGTCATAAGCGCCCGCAGCTTCCTGAGCAGGTTTAATTTCCGGGTGTAGTACCAGCTCACGATCACGCAAGCGGCCTAACTCACGATAAACCGTGACAGGCGCGCCGCCGATTTGCTGGAACTGACGTATACGCCAGCGTGAAGCCCATGCACAAACGCGCTTCGCCATGTCCCGGATATCTTCGCCAGTCTCATCATCTGTCTCGCCGTCCATCCCATGGCCGTCAATATTCTTGGAGATGTATTTAGCGATATAGCCCGTTGCTGATCCGAATTGTTCATCCATCGGGACAACCCTGAAACGCGCCTCATCAGCGCCTTTTTCGTGCCCGTCTTCAGCCAACGCGTAAGCACGGAAAATTGCACGCGCTTCTTCGATACGGTCAGGCTGGAAGAATAAAAGCAAGTGCCAGTGTGGCGTGCCATCGTGGTGAGGCTCAGTGACGCGGAAGCCAAAAGCACGAATACCATTGCGCGCCCACGCTGCGCGAACCTTTGACCATACATTGCAGAGATAACGCTGGGTGTCACGCGGGCTTGATGACTGGTATTTGTTGTTACGCTTACCCGTCATCTGCATGGAGTGGTATTTAGAAGGTGCAGTCAGGGTATAAAAATCGCCCGCCAGACCATCAGCCTTAGCCATATCCTCAAAACCGCGCATCCGGTTCATTAACTCGGCGCGACGAACAGCAGGATTGGCAACGCTGCCATCAACTTTATCTGCGAGTGACGTGCGCTCTCCGGTCTCTTTATCCTCAAGCTCCATGCCTTTGATAAATTCACGGTTTGCGCGTTTCTGTGCCACCCATTCATTCAGCGCGGGCTCACTGCAATACGGGCTCGCCTTTTTATGCACATAACCCGAAGCGATCATCAGATGTTCGCGCCACTGGTCATGCATTTTGCGCAGGCGGCGCAACCACCACGCTGGCGATTCAATACGCGCAGCAGAGCACAGCGCCTCTTCAGCCGTCAGCTCTTCTGAGCAATAACGTTGCCAGCCCGGCGCTGTCATATTGAGATGAGTTATCAGCCAGCCTGCACGGCCATAACCAGAGAGGATGGAGAATTCAGCATCACCGGTTTGTTCAATCTGATAATTGGTTTCACGCATCAGCTCATTAGTCAGAGCATCAGCCAGGCGGTAAGAGAGTTTTTTCAGCTCACGCTTACCAGCCCATGGTATGCGGTGGAAATCATCACGAAACCCCATGAGCACCGCCGGCATATTGCTATCCGGCTGATACTGCTCATTCACTGCATCAACGCGAGGAAGAACAAAGCGGCCGAAAGAGCCCTTAAGCCACTTAGCCGCTTTTTTCTTACCCTGTTTATCCTGAATTTCTGTAAGACGCTGCGCGTAGTAACGGCGAATATATTGCGGCAGTGATTCCAGACGCCGGCGCAGTAATCGCTCTTCAGGATCACGCACGCTACGCTGACCAAACAGGTCGAACACATCAACAGAACGTGATTCACCCTCATGGCGATAGCGGATTACACCTGGAGCGCGATCAACATCGAAATCAGAGGAATTTCGGGCAGCATTCCATGCATAAGCCCCTGCTGGCTCAGGCGCTTTGCCGGGGAATTTTGGAGGAGGTGATGGGGAAACCCTTCCCATTAGCCGCTCAGACATTTATAAACAAATTTCCAATGTTATTGTTTTCAACTTCAACCACAGCAAGAGCTATCAAATGGAACATAAATACCTCGGTAAGAAGGATGACGGAGATTTGCCGCCGTATGATGAAGCCATAACCAAATGGTTAAATGCTCAACCTGACACCCCGATATCAGTTCCTTACAAGATTCTGATATGCAACAGAAACGTTATGTATCGCGCTATCACTTGCCATGGTCTTGGCGAATATGTTGCTGCTTGCCAGTTTCTTGGCTCTCAGGGTCTTGTAGATACGTCAGAATATGGCAAAGGTCTGAAGGGCTATGACTCTGTTTTTCTGAGTCAGGACTACATAAACAAAGCATCTTCAGCTGCTCGATAGCCTCCAAAGGCGTTGTCTTTTCAGCATGTAAAATCACTGCTCTAGCCAGCGCCTTTGTGTCTCTGCTCATTGAATAACTCATGATTTATTAATCTCCTTCTTTAGCTTTTCCAGTGCGGTTGCGTGCTTGAGCTTCAACGGACCTGTGATAGTGAGGCAAAAATCCAAAAAGGATTTCGCCTCTTCCGGTGTTCCCTGAATTCCTATCAAAGTTGCCATTGCTAAAAATGAGGCATTAACTTCTTCAATTGCTGCCAGCGCACCCTGCTCAGCAGCAATGCCATTCATTGCCATCACGCAGCCACCTCCCCTTTATTCGCGGGGCGACTCACGGCAATAATTTCACTGGCCTTTTTACTCTTTCCAGCTGCGACACCAATACTGCGTGGGGCGCTGATGATGTGACGGTCAAACTCGCCATAAAGATTTTTAATTAGCGAGGTTTCACTGTTTGAAGCCACCACCGGGACGCCTGCGGCTGCCAGTTCGTTGAGCTGCTGCGCCAGTTGGCGCTGGTGAATTTCGGCGAATGCATTGGTGTGATATTGGGTGAACGTACCGTCATAAGGGGGATCGCAATAAACAACATCACCGGCTTCAACCTGCGCCAGCGTTTCGGTGAAATCGGCGCAAATGAACGTTGCGCGCTTTGCCTTAATTGCAAACGCCTGTATTTCTTCAGTAGGGAAATAAGGCTTAGCCGTCTTCTCATACGGTGCGTTAAAACCACCGCTCTGGTTAAAACGGCAAAGCCCGCGGTAAGCGTGGCGAGTCAGATACAGGAAGTATGCAGCGCGATAAATCAGAGTCATGCCGGCGTCATCGTTAAATGACTTGCGGATACTGTAATAACTCTCTTCATCGGCGTTCTGAGCAAATACGCTGGCGGCCAATGCGGTGAACGGCTTTTCAAACTCCTGAATCTGGCGATACAGATTGATGAGTTCAGGATTGATATCAGCAACGAGGTAAGCCGGATAATCCGTATTCATCATCACGGCGCACGATCCCGCGAACGGCTCAACCAGACGGTTACCAGCTGGCAGGTGCTTATTCAGCTCACCCATCACTTTGGCTTTACTGCCTGGCCATTTCAGAATGGTTTTATTCATAAGCGGTCACCCTGACGCATACCGGTGACCTTGGCGCGGTGTTCAATTACTTCCTGGCAGGTAGCGCAGGTTGAAACGCCAATAACCGCACGGCGGCGTGCTTCCGGGATAGGCGCATCACATGACTCACAGAAAGTGCTACTAACAGCGGCTGATTTTGGCCTTGCTGCAGCAATCTGAAGCGCCAGCATTTCTGCAGCGTGCTCTTGGGCGATATCGATAATGTCCGGCATCACAAACCCCCTACGGCCTGAGCTTCATACTTCGCGGCTTCTTTCATCAGAAGCTCATAAGTTGCAGCGGGGCTAAGCTGGTTTTTAACGATGATGATCGCCAGTGCATTGAGGCGGATTGAAACGGAGTAGGCCTTATCCTGCTGGCCCTCCTGATTGGCTTGGGAAAGCATGGAGATCATGACGTTTTCACAGTTCGTCACTTTCGACCGAGGTATTGATTGCATGTAGTCACCTTTTTTCAGGTTGCACGAAGCCCGGCGAGTGATTCGCCTAATTAAAAAATGAGTGTTTATTTAATTCAGAAGCCGAGAACGTTCAGATGTATATCCGGTGGTTCAGTAACGTTGGTAACACAGGAATTCGGCACCTCTTCGGGCTCTTCTCCTTCGCTGCCGTCATGCTCCGTAAGCCTTGCGGCTCCTTCTTCACCGGGCCGGCTATATGGAATCTTGTCGGACAATTCCTTCAGGGATTTCATGCCGGAAATAAGCGTTAACTTTTCCTGCTCTGAAAACTGGCTGTATTCAAATGCAATCTGGTTATGTCCCAGCTTCGCCATTTTTCCCGGCCATATTTCAGCTTTGGCATTTCCAAGCACAAACACGGCCTTTTTTTCTGGTGCTGATAACTTATTAAAAGCTCGCTCTAGAGGCGTTCCCGCGCATTTCTCAACTCTCGTTTTATGAAATTTGCGAAGGTATGGGGCAGCTATCGCGGCATAAGGGTTTACCGCCCCTTCTCCATTTTCGATAACAGCCATACTCACCTCACTAAGACTTATCAGGCGCACCGCTTGCAAACGATGCCTCGGATAAGTTCGTAAAATCACGTACCATCAATAATCTTAAAAAAACTATTGTTCTTGGTAACAATCACCATCCTGAACTACGGTCTACTTACAAGAACTACTACTGGCCCATAAGGCCTAATTCACCGGGAGATATAAAATGCCAACGTATACAACTGTTTCAGACCACTTCACCGAACTTATTACGACTCTTATCAATGAAGAAAGCACGATTTCAGACCCAGCCTCACAAGAGGAATTACTGGACATGTACCTCACAATTGGCGCTCTGCTTAAATGGAAGTTTGGTAGCGACAATTCTGTAGTTCATGGTGACTTTGGCTCCCTGAATAAGCCTTAGCATTTGAAACTGATGCAACCTGGAACCCGGCCATATGCCGGGTTCTTAAGAAACTGATGGCAACGGATAATCGCCACGACTACATAGAGCAACTACTTCTTCTAACTCATCAGCTGACTCAGCATCACCCGAGGCATTCGCTACAGTCACCAGACCTTCCAGCCCAATGCTCAGGCGAAAAGCGTAATCAGCCAGAGAATTTTCACGCACCAGCGGTGCCAGTGCCGTTGCAGCTTTCAGCACCATCACTTTGTTGTGATAAGAGTTCAGAAGGTTGTTAGTTAATACCTGGTACTCATGACGCATTTGATTTGCATCCTCTCTTAATAGCCCTGTAACGCTTTGCACGATTTCGCCGGCAAATATCCTGAATAATCAGCTCTATCGACTCAACTAAACCCCACCCCAAAATGGTGAGGTAAACAGCTAATTCCCATTCATTTGCTTGGAACAATTTGTCACCTCGCCTTTCACCAACGAGACACCAAGACGCTCACACCAGATTTCATGATCACGATGAAGACCATCAATGGTGCGTATCGCTTCGGCTTGGGCGAACTCTTGCCCGTAATACATCCCGTCTTTTGTCACCTGATAACGGTGATTCTTCTCAACCGCGCTGCGCGGCAAACGCTGAATTGTGAAACCGCGATACAGGCTGACGTGCTTGTTTACTTCAACTACCTGATGCGCCGCTGACATTTACAGGCCCAGCCATAGCAACCAGGCATCGCGTTGTTCTACCGGTCGGGAGTAATATGCATCGCGCATAGCACGATTAAATTCAGGCAGATACACCATTTTTTCACCAGCTCGGCCGGTAGGGTTTTCCGGGTTACGCCATTCAATCAGCGGCAGCTTATTGTTCTCAGCCATCGCCTTAATTGCGCTGACCGGCTTCCCGATCATCTCGCCAAATTTCTGGTACGTAACTGCGTCAGCGAGGCTTTTAACCTCTAAACCATCACTCATTGTGCTCATGTGATAATCTCCTGTTTTAGGTTCCAACTGCTTCTAACTGCTTCCTACGGCTTCTAGTTGCTGTTGGGTTTATTGAAACTGTCATGGTCTGAGATGTGGAACCATGGCGCTAATCTAGTCTGAGATCTGGAACGATGTCAACAGCGTATGGAAAGAAATTAAGATTAATCCGTATTGCGGAGGGGCTAACCCAGATGCAACTTCGTGATTTAACAGGGATTGGACTCAGCACCATTAAAAACTACGAAACTGGGAGAGAGGTAGGCTTAAGCATCATTGAAAAGATGTGCGCACACCCTCGGTTTCAAAAATACGTTTTATGGCTGATGACGGGTGAAACCGCGATACGTGCAGGACAAGTCGCCCCAAAAGGTGCTGAAGATTTAAACGACGAGGGCGATAACGCCGATGCTGCTAATCAGTAGCCTCGTTAATAAATCCGGTACTTTTGGGAGTTCAAATGACTCAGGACTATGGAAATAAAATACGCGCCATCAGGATGGCCGAAGGGATCACACAAACCGCGATGGCTAAAGAGTGCAACATCGCTTTAAGTAGTCTGAGAAACACTGAATCAGGCGGTGATGGCGTCGACCTTAAAACGATTGAGAGGATTGTTCGCACAGCAAGATTCGAGAAGTACACATTATGGATGATGATCGGCAAAACCACTGAAGCAGCCGGCCAGATATCGCCGGCTCTCACACACAGTGGGCCAGAAAAAACAGAGTAACGCCAATTAACAGGCATGGATGGTTAGCTGTACATTCCGCCTGGCTGCTGAGCCACAACGGCCCGGCAAACGACGAAGCAACACCATCAATCAGGAGGGCTCAGCCATGAGCATTAAACCAACTGATGATGGTCAATGGATGGTGGACATCCGCCCTACCGGTAAAGCAGGAAAGCGATATCGGAAGAAATTCAGCAGGAAATCAGACGCGAAGGCGTATGAACTTTGGGTAATGAGCAAGGCCAGCGAGCCGGATGAATGGTCTAAGCAACCCTCAGACCGCCGGCGCATCTCTGAGCTACTGGCTAACTGGTGGGAAGTACACGGGATCACGCTGAAGAATGGAAAAATTGAGCGAATGCACCTGCTCAAAACCATTGGGCACATTGGTGATATGCCGGCTAACGCGCTCAGCAAAAAGAATCTGCTTCAGCTGAGAACATCCAGGCTCGCAGATGGGATTTCGCCAGCCACGATTAACCGTGATGTTTATCGCCTTTCGGGCATGTTTACGACTCTTATTAAGCTCGGTGAATATCGCCAGCCTAATCCGGTTCAGAAGCTGCCCCCGTTAAAACAGGCAGACCCTGAAGTCATTTTCCTGATGCCGGATCAGATCACTGCACTGCTGGCCGTTCTTGAAGGGGATGAAAGAAAGGTCGCATTGGTCTGCCTGAGCACAGGTGCACGATGGAGTGAAGCGGCAGAACTGGATGCAATGCGCGTGCGTATGGGACGCATCCACTTTTTCGCCACGAAGAACGGCAAAAACAGGGTGATCCCGATTTCTGACGAGCTGGAAAAACTTATCGGCTCGAGTAAAAGCGGCAAGCTGTTCAAAGTGGATTACGAGAGTTTCAGGGAAAAGCTGAGAACCGCCGTACCGGAGTTACCACGTGGTCAGGCAACTCACGTTCTCAGACACACGTTCGCGAGTCATTTTATGATGAACGGTGGAAACATCATTACCCTGCGTGACATCCTCGGACATGCGAAAATTGAGCAGACGATGATTTACGCCCACTTTGCGCCAGACTTCCTCCAGCACGCTGTGACGCTTAATCCGCTACGCGGGGGACTGGAGGCGATTGAGATAGGGAAAAGCCGTCAGGAAGCCGCTGAGCCGGCCATAAGTTGAGATGCGAGTGTCATTCCCGAAAGCGTGTCCACCTTGTGTCCACCAGTGACCACAATGCGACCCTTTTCCAGTTGCTTTTAACTGGTTCCTGTTGGTTGATAACTCAAACTAACTGACTGTTTTAGCGTGGTTTTGTTGGTAAGTTATTGATAAAAAAAACCCCCGCATCATGCGGGGGAAGACAGGGATGGTGTCTATGGCAAGGAAAACAGGGATACTATGTTACTGGTTACTGCTGGTACTACTCACTGCTTGCAGCGGTGATGATGGCTGCAATCCTGAGAGCCGACGCATTTCTGCAAGTCGTCGCTCATAATTCTTCTGCAATTTCGCTTGCTGTGCAGGCGTTAGCAGGTGATACATCTGATTGCGAACCCGGGCCATCTCAACTTGCTGTTCGATTGCTGCGCGGGCCTGTTTTTCAGCCTGCTCTCGGATAGCCGGTTCGTTAAATTTGTCAGCAATGACAAGGTCATGCATAGTTTCGATATCTTGAACGCTGAGTGTTGGGCGTTCGTGGCGCGCTTGCTGCATTAGATCTCGCATCTGTTGCCGCTGTTGTTCAGTCAGCTCAATGCCATCGAACATGTAGCTTTGCGGATTTTGCGTCATACTGCCTGTCGCTAATACGCCGTTCGGATGCATCTCGTCAATCGTCGTCGTGTCTGCTGCTTCTGCGCTGGCGTGACTGAGAACCATCGCTGAGGCAATGACGACGGCGGTTAAGTAGCGCATCGTTAACTCCCAGTTCGTTCCGTTTTGCGATTCAACGAGAGCCAGTGTACGGCGACGGCTGCAAACATCCGTCAGGGGGTGTAAAACTACGTAAAGCGTTGGATTGCAAGTCAAGGAACACGGTATTTTGCCTGCGGAGGGCAATAAAAAATGAATAAAATCCTGTTGGTTGATGACGACCGCGAATTAACTTCGCTGCTTAAAGAACTGCTTGAGATGGAAGGTTTTGAAGTCATTGTGGCAAGTGATGGTGAGCAGGCACTAAACCTGTTAGACAACACCGTGGACTTGCTTTTGCTGGATGTGATGATGCCGAAAAAGAACGGTATCGACACATTGAAAGAACTACGCCAACAGCACCAAACGCCGGTCATCATGCTGACCGCGCGTGGCAGTGAACTGGACCGTGTTTTGGGCCTTGAGTTAGGTGCAGACGATTATCTGCCTAAACCCTTTAACGATCGCGAACTGGTGGCGCGTATCCGTGCCATTTTGCGCCGTTCAAACTGGAGCGAGCAGCAACAACAGCACGATAACAGCTCACCAACGCTGGAAGTGGATTGCCTGCGCCTGAACCCTGGTCGCCAGGAAGCGAGCTTTGATAACGAAACCCTGGATCTTACCGGCACCGAATTCACCCTGCTCTATTTGCTGGCGCAGCATCTGGGCCAGGTGGTTTCACGTGAGCATTTGAGTCAGGAAGTGTTGGGTAAACGTCTGACACCGTTTGACCGGGCTATCGATATGCACATTTCTAACCTGCGCCGTAAATTACCGGAACGTCGCGATGGCCACCCGTGGTTTAAAACGCTACGTGGACGCGGCTATCTGATGGTTTCGGCATCATGATCGGAAGTTTAACTACCCGCATCTTCGCTATCTTCTGGCTCACGCTGGCGCTGGTGTTGATGCTGGTTTTAATGGTGCCCAAACTCGATTCGCGCCAAATGACGTCGTTGCTGGAAAGTGAACAACGACAGGGCACGATGATTGAACAGCACGTCGAGGCTGAATTATCTCAGGACCCGCCAAACGATCTGATGTGGTGGCGCCGTTTGTTCCGTTCTATCGACAAATGGGCGCCCCCAGGCCAGCGCTTACTGCTGGTCACCAGCGAAGGCCGTGTGATTGGCGCGCAGCATAACGAAATGCAGATCATCCGCAACTTTATCGGTCAATCCGACAATGCCGACCATCCGCAAAAGAAGAAGTATGGCCGCGTTGAAATGGTCGGGCCGTTCGCCGTGCGCGATGGTGAAGATAACTACCAGCTTTATATGATTCGCCCTGCTACCAGCTCGCAGCTCGATTTCATCAATCTGATGTTCGACCGCCCGCTTCTACTGCTGATCGTCACCATGTTGATTAGCTCACCGCTGCTGCTGTGGTTGGCATGGAGCCTGGCGCGTCCCGCTCGTAAGCTTAAGTACGCCGCAGATGAAGTAGCGAGTGGCAATTTACGTCAACATCCGGAACTGGAATCAGGCCCGCAGGAGTTCCTTGCAGCCGGCTCGAGTTTCAACCAGATGGTGAGTGCGCTCGAACGTATGATGACGGCACAGCAGCGCCTGCTGTCCGATATCAGCCATGAATTGCGCACCCCGCTGACCCGTTTACAGCTGGCAACGGCATTGCTGCGTCGGCGCAACGGTGAAGGTAAAGAGTTACAGCGCATCGAAACCGAAGCGCAGCGTCTTGATGGCATGATCAACGATTTGCTGGTGCTGTCACGCACTCAGCATAATAACGCCCTGGTCAGCGAAGCGATGAAGGCCAATCAGCTGTGGAACGGCGTGCTGGAAGATGCCAAATTTGAAGCCGAGCAGATGGGCAAGGTTATGGATGTACCCTATCCGCCGGGTCCCTGGCCGTTATATGGTAATCCTCACGCCCTGGAAAGCGCGCTGGAGAATATCGTACGTAACGCATTGCGCTATTCAAACTCGCATATCAGCGTCAGCTTCTCGGTAGATATTGAAGGCATTACCATCCATGTCGATGATGATGGTCCAGGCGTGAGTCCAGAGGATCGCGAGCAGATTTTCCGTCCGTTTTACCGTACCGATGAAGCACGCGATCGCGAGTCGGGTGGCACCGGTCTGGGTTTAGCGATTGTCGAAACCGCAGTGCAGCAGCATCGCGGCTGGGTTAAAGCCGATGATAGTCCGTTAGGCGGCTTACGCTTAACGCTGTGGTTGCCGCTGTACTCCGCCCGTCAATAATTTGTTATGCTTCGGCCCTCGTTTCCGGGGGCCTTATGCTAAACATTGTCTTATTTGAACCTGAAATTCCGCCAAATACCGGCAACATTATCCGCCTGTGCGCAAATACCGGTTTTCAGTTACACCTGATTGAACCTCTGGGTTTTGCCTGGGATGATAAGCGCCTGCGTCGCGCGGGTCTGGATTACCACGAGTACACCGCGTTAAAAAAGCATGCTAACTACGCGGCATTTTTGACGTCCGAAGCACCGCAACGCCTGTTCGCACTCACGACCAAAGGCACGCCTGCGCACAGCGCGGTGAGCTATCAAAAAGGTGATTATTTGATGTTCGGTCCGGAGAGTCGGGGTTTACCGGCAGAGATTCTCAACGCGTTACCGGCTGAGCAAAAAATCCGTATACCCATGATGGCGGAAAGCCGCAGCATGAACCTATCGAACGCGGTATCGGTGGTGGTGTATGAAGCGTGGCGCCAACTCGACTATGCTGGCGCCCTGATTAAAGGCTAGATGCCGTCGCCATACTCAAAGCCAGCGCCGTTAAAGTGCTGATCCATATCCATCGACGGTTTATCACTGGTCGGTTTGCCAACAATACGCGCTGGCACACCGGCCGCTGTAGTGTGCGGAGGTACGGGCTGCAGGACAACAGAACCGGCTCCGATTTTCGCGCCGCGCCCCACTTCAATGTTGCCCAGAATTTTGGCACCCGCACCAATCATCACGCCTTCACGGATCTTCGGATGACGATCGCCGCTGGTTTTCCCGGTACCGCCCAGCGTTACCGATTGCAGAATTGAAACATCATTTTCGATGATGGCCGTTTCGCCGATGACGATGCCGGTGGCGTGATCCAGCATAATACCGCGGCCAATGCGTGCCGCCGGATGAATATCGACGGCAAAGGAGACGGAGATTTCATTCTGCAGATAGACCGCCAACGCACGGCGCCCCTCTTTCCACAGCCAATGCCCAATACGATAAGCCTGCAATGCATGGAAGCCTTTCAGATAGAGCAGCGGCGTGGAGTATTTGTCGACCGCCGGATCGCGCTGGCGCACCGCTTGAATATCATAGGCCGCAGAGACGATCATCTCCGGGTCTTCACGATAGGCCTCTTCCACGATTTCGCGGATGGCAATCGCGGGCATAATCGGGTTCGCCAGCTTGTTGGCAAGCATATAGCTGAGGGCGCTGCCAAGGTTTTCGTGTTTTAGCAATGTCGCATGGTAAAAGCTGGCCAGCATCGGTTCACAGTCGGCCAGGGCTCTGGCTTCGGCTTTGATATGGTTCCAGACCAGTTCTAACTCTTCAGACGACATTGCTGTTTGCTCCCGATAAAAAAAGCGCCTGATGGGGCGCTACAGGTGATGACGCTGGCGCATCCTGCTTCAGCTTTGGCTGTTTTCGTCCTTCCTTGCACGGCCAAGTAACGTCAATGCTGCCTCTCGCGCCGATTTTCCGCAATAGAGCACCTGATAAATCTGCTCGGTAATGGGCATTTCGATGCCAACTCGAGCGGCCAATGCTTTGACTTCTTTAGTATTTCTGTAGCCTTCTACAACTTGTCCGATAATGCGTTGCGCATCATCCACGCTCTCACCTTGTCCCAGCATCATGCCGAAACGCCGGTTACGTGACTGATTATCGGTACAGGTCAGCACCAGATCGCCTAAGCCCGCCATGCCCATAAAGGTGGTGGGATCGGCCCCCAGCGCGGCGCCAAGACGGCTCATTTCAGTGAGGCCACGTGTGATCAGTGCGGTCCGGGCATTAGCCCCAAAACCAATTCCATCAGAAATTCCTGCGCCAATCGCAATGACGTTTTTCACCGCGCCGCCTAACTGCACACCGATGAAATCCTGATTGTTATAGACGCGAAAACTTTTACCGCAGTGTAATTTCTGCTGCAGATCTTCAGCAAACTGTCCATCTGTCGAGGCCAGCGCGATGGCGGTTGGCATCCCAGCCGCCAACTCTTTGGCGAAGGTTGGCCCAGAAATAACGGCTAAAGGAATCGCATCACCGAGGATCTCGCGCGCCACATCCTGCAGTAAACGGCCCGTCTCTTTCTCCAGCCCTTTGGTCGCCCAAACAATCCGCGAATCCGCCCGCAAATGCGGTTTGAGCTGCGTAAGCACATCGCCAAACACATGGCTCGGTACCACGATCAGCAAATCGCGGCTCGCGCTCACTACCGTAGCTAAGTCGGCTTCAGGAACAAGATTCTCGGGGAAAGGAACATCGGGCAGGAAAGCAACATTGCAGCGGTCAGCTTGCAGCTGCGCCACACTTTGGGGATTATGCCCCCACAGCAGAACCGGATGGCCATTACGGGCCAGCGTGATGGCCAAGGCGGTGCCGTACGAACCGGCACCGATGACGCTAATTGAAGCGTTGAGGGTAGTCATCAGGCATCCTGATGTGGCGCTTCGCCTTCACCTTGCTGCTGCAGATAGTTCATGAACAGCGCATCAAAGTTAACGGGTGCCAGGTTGAGCTGCGGGAAGGTACCGCGAGACACGAGGCTAGTGACGCACTCGCGTGCATACGGGAACAGAATGTTCGGGCAGTATGCGCCCAGGCAATGTGCCATTTGCGTGCCTTCAATGCCGCTAATGGTGAAAATACCGGCCTGCTGTACTTCGCACAGGAATGCCGTTTCTTCGGCAACGGTTGCCGTTACGGTAACACGCAGCACAACTTCAAAAACGCCATCAGCCAACTGAGAAGAGGCCGTGTCGAGATCCAGCTTCACTTCCGGTTCCCACTCTTTCTGGAAAACCTGCGGCGCGTTCGGCGCTTCATAAGAGACGTCTTTGGTGTAAACACGTTGAATCTGGAACTGCATTTCGTTGGTGCTATGTTCTGACATGAGACTAAATCCTTTGAGTTAAAATTGTCTGATCGAAAAGTTATGCCTGGAGTAGAGGATCAAGTCCCTGACGTCCATCCAGCGCGTAAAGATCGTCACAGCCGCCAATGTGCTGCGCGTCTATAAAAATCTGAGGCACCGTAGTACGGCCACTTCGTTGGATCATCTCTTCGCGTTTCGCTGCGTTCCCGTCAATGGGAATCTCCTGATACGACACGCCTTTTTGATCCAGCAACGCCTTTGCCCGGTGGCAATAAGGACAAGTGACTTTGGTGTAAATCTCAACATTCGCCATACGGTTACCCCTGAGAAGTTATTTACCGCGTACCAGTGGCAGATTTTCACCACTCCAGCCGCTCACGCCGTCTTTCAACACGGATACTTTTTCAAAACCAGCAGCGCTCAATTTAGCCGCTGACTCACCTGCGCTCTGGCCGGTGGCACAAACTACAATTATGGGTTGTGCCTTGTGCTTTTCCAGCTCGCCAAAACTCTCTTTTTTAATGTCTGCGGCCGCTACATTAATTGCCCCTGAAATGTGTCCTTTGCGGTAATCGTCGCGTGAACGAACGTCTACCACCACCGCGTCCTCTTTATTAATCATGTGGGTTGCTTCACCACGACTGATGGTTTTTACTTTAGAGAACATACCTTTAACGGTGGTCACAATCACGAGAACGAGTAAAGCAACCCATGCCAGACTGAGGATGGGGTGATTGCTTGCAAACTGCATAATTTCTTGCATGAGGGGTAACGACTCCAAACCGGGCTGATAAGCTAAAACAAGGGTTCTGAGTATACCTGCGCCACTTCGCATGTACAGTCGCGAAGGGGCCAGAGTTACGATTTGTGCGTCATTTTCCAAAAAAAGTGTTCTAATCGCAAAATTAAGACAAAGTTTATGCCAGTAAGCTCGGTACAGACATTTTTAGCAAAGTAAAACCCGGCCGGGCTAACTGGTAAGCGGCTGTTCATCGTGGAATAATTATCGACTATGAAGGGAAAAGCGACCGTTACACACACAAGGACCCGTTACAGCGGCACCACACTTCCGTTGTCATTCCGCTGGTCCGAAATCTCCCTGAGTCTGCTCGTCGCGGGCGCGCTGTTAATGCCCGCAGCCGCGCGCAGCGCAGATGATAATAAAACGCAGCTAAAATCTATTCAGCAGGACATTGCCGAGAAAGAAAAAAGCGTAAAGGCGCAGAAACTGCAGCGCAGTAAGCTGCTGGATCAATTACAGAGTCAGGAAAAAGTAATTGCGCAAGCCAGCCGACAACTGCGTGAAACGCGCAATAGCCTGCGCGCGCTTGAGGGCGAAATTGCGCAGGTTACCGCTTCAATTTCTCGTCTGGAAAAGCAGCAAGCACAGCAAGAAAAACTGCTCGCGCAACAGTTAGATGCCGCCTTCCGTCAGGGTCAGCATAACGGTTTACAACTGCTGCTGGGCGGTGAAGAAGCACAACGCAGTGAACGCATCCTTGCCTATTTCGGCTATCTCAATGCCGCCCGACAGAAAAATATCGACGATCTCAAACAAACGCAGCAGCAATTGGCGGAACAGCGTCAATCCCTGCAGGGTAAACAAGAGCAGCAAAAATCCTTGTTAGCGCAACAACAGACACAGCAAAGCAAATTGGAAGTGGCCAGCGCGGCACGGAAGAAGACGCTTACCGTGCTGGAGAGTTCGCTGGAAAAAGATCAGGCCGATCTGGTTGAGATGCGTGAGAACGAAAGCCGCCTGCAGAGCAAGATTGCCAAAGCAGAACGTGAAGCACGTGAACGTGCCGAACGCGAAGCTCGCGAGGCGGAAAAAGTGCGTCAACGTCAGGCGCAGGCGAAAGCCAAAGGATCCAGCTATCAGCCAACGCAGAGTGAACGCGAGCTGATGGCGCGTACTGGAGGGTTGGGCAAGCCGGGTGGTCAAGCGGTTTGGCCGGTACGAGGACGTATTGAACACCGCTTCGGTGAATCGATGCAGGGCGAACTGCGCTGGAAAGGTCTGGTGGTTGATGCGCCTGAAGGCACTGAAGTCAAAGCCATTGCCGATGGACGCGTGCTGATGGCCGACTGGCTGCAAGGCTACGGTCTGGTGGTGGTACTCGAGCACGGCAAAGGCGACATGAGCCTTTATGGCTACAATCAAAGCGCATTGGTGAGCGTTGGTGCTCAGGTGAAGGCAGGACAGCCTATCGCCCTTGTGGGCACCAGCGGCGGCCGCGGCACGCCTTCGCTCTACTTTGAAATCCGACGCCAGGGACAGGCCGTCAATCCACTACCGTGGTTAGGAAGATAAGTTTTGTTTCAACCCTCTAAAGTTTCGGCCGCACTCTGCGGCCTGTTTTTGTCACTTTCCGCCCATGCGGGAAAACTCTCCATCGTCATTGACGACTTCGGTTATCGTCCCGCCGAAGAGAATAAAGTGCTGCAAATGCCCACGGCAATCTCCGTTGCGGTCCTGCCGAATGCGCCACATGCGCGTGAAATGGCGACAAAAGCGCATCAGGGTGGCCGCGAAGTATTGATCCACCTGCCAATGGCTCCGCTCAGTAAACAACCGCTGGAAAAAGACACGCTAACGCCGGAGATGAGCAGCGCGGAGATTGAACGGATCATTCGTGAAGCCACCAGCAAAGTGCCCTACGCGGTGGGCCTGAATAATCACATGGGCAGCAAAATGACCTCCAGCCTGCCCGGCATGCAGAAAGTGATGCAGGCGCTCAATCACTACAATTATTACTTTCTCGATAGCATGACCATTGGCAACAGCCAATCGATCCCGGCGTCTCAGGGCACGCACGTCAAAGTGCTTAAGCGCCGCGTGTTCCTCGATGATAGCCAGAATGAAGCCGCCATCCGTACGCAGTTTACTCGCGCGGTTAAGCTGGCACAGCGTGACGGTTATGCCATCGCCATCGGTCATCCGCATCCCACCACGGTACGCGTGTTGCAACAAATGCTGCCAACTTTACCAGCCGATATCACGTTGGTGCGTCCCAGTCAGTTGCTGAATGAACCGCTGCATCAGGGCACCACGCTACCGCCATCCAAGCCGGATAAACCTGAGAATCCGCGCTTCCGCGCACCGGATCTGTGTAAGCCGAGCAAGCCCGTACCGCCGGTGCCGCAGAGCCGAGCCGTTGAACTAGTCACGGAAAGTATTGAGCAAAGCCAATTGGTTAAATCCATTAAACAGCTCTTCTGATAGCGGGATGAATGAACTCAATGAGAAGAAAGATTTTGCTGTTGGATACCGGACGTGAATGGGGCGGCGGCACTAACAGTATGTTAGAACTGCTTAAACGCATTGATCGGCAGAAGTTTGCTGTCACCTGTTGTTTTTATAACAACTATTCTCGTGGCAACAGCGAAACCATTGAGTCCATCTTAAATTCAATCGGCATTCCCGTTATTTTTATCCCGCAACGTCGCCAGCCAATGTGGGCAAAACTGAGTAAAGAGCTGTTACGTACGCTGTTTTTTTTCAACAGCTCGCTGAAAAAAGAGATGATCGCTCGGGTGGACGAAATATGGCGTGTCTTACCCAATGCCAAAGCAATTTCATCAATTATGCGGGCTGGGCAATACAACGCGCTTTATATGAATAACCAGCCCAGCACCAACGTTGAAGGCTATTGCGCCGTCAACAATTTAGATGTGGCGCTCATCCAGCACTGCCGAATTGAACCGCAACTGAACGCCGCGCTGGTGAAGAGGGTTAATGAACGTGTTGATGCCGTTATCGCGGTCTCGCACGGCGTCAACCAGTCATTATGTCAGAGCGGCGTTGATGCGCAGCGCTGCTTCACCGTTTCAAACGCGATCGATATTCACCAGACATTGCCTGACCGCGCAGAAGTACGTGAGCGCCTGGGCTACGCCCCAGAAACATTCATTTTTGGTTCAATAGGCTCACTTATCACGCGTAAAGCGAACCATCACATTTTTCAGGCGTTAGGCCAGTTCAAACGCGCTCATCCTGAGGCCAAATGGAAAATGGTGGTGGTAGGTAGCGGACCCGAACAGGAAAAACTGGCTCAGCTCGCTGGTACAGAAATGATTGAATCACATATCATTTTTACCGGTTTTCAAAACAACCCGCTGGATTATCTTGCCGCGTTTGATGTCTTTATTCTTGCCTCGCGCAGTGAAGGCTTACCGCGTGTGGTGCTGGAAGCCATGCTGGTGAAAACGGCGGTGATAGGTTCGAATGTGGTAGGAACGGCGGAGTTAATTAATCACAATGAGACCGGCGTGATTTTTGAATATGGCGATATTGATCGGTTAAGCGGCTATCTGATGACGTTATGGCAAGATGCCACACTGCGCCAGCGCCTCATCGAGGCGGCTGAATTACGCGTGCGTGAGCAATACGCCATTGAGAACTATGTTTCTGGTGTCGAAATGATATTAGAAAAATGTATTGAAAGGAGAACGCATGTTTGAATTTTTAAATAAAAACTATCGACACATCCGCGCTCGCCACAATATTTCATACACGCAGAGCGATACGCAAGGTAATATACCATTAACTTCAGTGATCATTCCTTGCACAGGTTCCGACTATATCGAAGAAGCGTTATTGAGTGCAGAATTTGCCAGTCGCTTTGCATCCGGTATTGAGGAGATAGTGATTGTCAGCGATCAGCCTGAGCAGGCTTTCGGTAAACTGCCGAAAAATACCCGCGTAACGACATTGGATATTCCTTTTCGTGAGGAAAGCTATCGTTATAAACAGATTTACCGCAGTCGATTAATCAAAATTCAAGCCCCTTTACAGGCTAAAGGCGAAGGGATTTTGATGATTGACTCGGACCTCAATCTGCTTAAATCACCCACAATAAATATGCATGAAGGGCATCTTTATTCCAGTTTCCGCAAAGGAAAAATGATCGCTAAGCTGGAGGGAGCCGATGAGCATGCCATCCCTGCATATTACAAACCATCAATAAGACCGTATTTAGAAGATCACGTAAATGGTGCCTATTTAGCCGCCACGCGAAAAACCTGGAAACGCATTTGCCCACTCTGGTTAACGCTCTTTCAAGACACGTGGGAACTTATGAACGACAATCAGCCGCCAACAGACCAGCTGCCACTCTCAGTATTACTGGATATGCTAGACCTTCGTACGATCAATCTGGGGGAGTGGGCAAACTGGCCCGTTTCCAAAAAGATTGGCGGCCACGCGGCGCCCATTCCCTCTGAAGTCATTGGCGCACACGGTGGTTTTCCTTTAAGTGAATGGCAGAAATACCTTCAGGATCCCACTCAGCCGCTCACCTTCAAGGGGCAGGATTACACACGCAAAGTGCGCTACCTGACGGACGCAGAAAAAATACAGCAATGAAACTCTCCGGCCGTCTGGCCGGAGAATCGTTTAATCCCAGCTCAACACCACTTTGCCAGATCGACCCGAACGCATCTCATCAAAGCCCTGCTGGAACTCATCAATGTGATAACGATGGGTGATGATAGGCGTAAGATCGAGGCCAGATTGAATCAACGCTGCCATCTTGTACCAGGTTTCAAACATCTCACGCCCATAGATGCCTTTGATGAACAGTCCTTTGAAGATCACCTGATTCCAGTCAATCGACATTTCACCCGGCGGAATACCCAATAGGGCAATGCGGCCGCCGTGGTTCATCACCTCTAACAAGGTGCGGAATGCCGGCGGCGCGCCTGACATTTCCAGCCCGACATCAAACCCTTCGGTCATGCCGAGTTCAGCCATCACGTCACGCAGATTCTCCTGCGCTACGTTCACCGCACGCGTTACGCCCATCTTGCGCGCCAGATCGAGGCGATATTCATTGATATCGGTAATCACCACATGACGCGCGCCGACGTGCTTACACACCGCTGCCGCCATAATGCCAATCGGACCGGCACCAGAAATCAGCACGTCTTCGCCGACTAAATCAAACGACAGCGCCGTATGTACCGCGTTGCCAAAGGGATCAAAAATGGCCGCCAGTTCATCAGAGATGTTGTCAGGAATTTTGAAAGCGTTGAATGCCGGAATGACCAGGTATTCGGCGAAGCAGCCCTGACGATTAACGCCCACGCCAACGGTGTTGCGACAGAGATGAGTGCGTCCCGCACGGCAGTTACGGCAATGACCACAGGTGATGTGGCCTTCACCAGAAACGCGATCGCCAATGGCAAAGCCTTTTACTTCCTGCCCCATTCCCACCACTTCACCCACGTATTCGTGGCCGGTGATCATCGGAACCGGAATGGTTTTGCGCGACCAGTCGTCCCAGTTATAAATGTGCACGTCGGTACCGCAAATAGCGGTTTTACGTATTTTAATCAGCAGATCGTTATGGCCCGGCTCCGGAATCGGCGCGTCTTTGACCATCCAAATACCTTCTTCGGCTTTTAATTTGGCGAGTGCTTTCATTTCCCTGCTCCTGAAATAACGCCCAGCTGCTGACCAATGCGGGTAAAGGCGGCAACAGCGTGTTCCAGCTGAGCCTGGGTATGGCCGGCAGAAATCTGCGTACGAATACGCGCCTGACCTTGCGGCACCACCGGGTAGAAGAAACCGGTGACGTAGATGCCTTCCTGCTGCAGCAGGCTCGCGAATTGCTGTGCCACTTTGGCATCGCCCAGCATCACCGGAATAATGGCGTGATCGGCTCCAGCCAGGGTGAAGCCTGCCGCGGTCATTTGTTCGCGGAAGAAGCGGGCGTTTTCCCACAGGCGCTGACGTAACCCATCGCCCTCACTCAGCAGTTCCAGCACGCGCAGCGAGGCGGCAACAATTGCCGGTGCCAGCGAATTGGAGAACAGATACGGGCGCGAGCGCTGGCGCAGCCATTCCACCACCTCTTTTTTCGCCGCCACGTAACCGCCAGACGCGCCACCCAGCGCTTTACCCAGCGTGCCGGTAAGGATGTCAACGCGATCCATCACACCACAATATTCGTGCGTGCCGCGTCCGGCCGAACCGACAAAGCCCACCGCATGCGAATCATCCACCATCACCAGTGCATCAAACTCATCGGCCAGGTCGCAAATCCCCTGCAGATTGGCGATCACGCCATCCATAGAAAAGACGCCGTCGGTGGCGATCAGAATGTGGCGCGCGCCCTTGTCGCGAGCTTCCTGCAAGCGCGCGCGCAGCTCGCTCATATCATTATTGGCGTAACGATAGCGCTGCGCTTTGCACAGGCGTACGCCGTCAATGATCGATGCGTGATTAAGCGCGTCCGAAATAATCGCGTCTTCCGCGCTGAGCAGCGTTTCAAACAGGCCGCCGTTGGCATCAAAGCAGGACGAGAACAAAATCGCGTCTTCCATGCCGAGGAATGCGGCCAGCTTGTGTTCCAGCTGCTGGTGAATATCCTGCGTGCCGCAAATAAAGCGCACCGAGGCCATACCAAAGCCGTGCGAATCCATGCCGTCTTTCGCCGCCTGGATCAATGCCGGATGATTGGCTAAACCCAAATAGTTATTGGCGCAAAAGTTAATGACGGCTGGGCTGTGAGCGACATTGATTTCCGCCTGCTGTGGCGAGGTAATAGTGCGTTCTTGTTTGAACAATCCGTCCTGACGTGTTGTCTCAAGCTGTTGGCGGATTTGCGAATAAAACTGACTGGACATGATTCTGCTCCTTAGATAGCAAAATTTTGGCACATATTACTGATCGAAAAGCAAAGACACGATATTTCAGCCAGCAATATCTCGGTTTTGCAGCATAGTTCACGCTGCGAACAGGATTTGTGCAGCGCTTACGGAGTCATCTGGCTGCCTGCGTCTGGTTGAAATGTTATGATGGTAGGTATTCGTGGCTGAAACCTCCTGTTTCACCCTAACTCTTTAAAGGCAAAGCATATGATTATCGTAACCGGTGGTGCTGGCATGATTGGCAGCAACATTGTTAAAGCGCTGAACGATCGCGGTCTTACCGACATTTTGGTGGTGGATAATCTGAAGGATGGCACCAAATTCGTGAATCTGGCCGATCTGGACATCGCTGATTACATGGATAAAGAGGAGTTCCTCAGCTATATCATGTCCGGCGAAGATCTGGGCCCTATCGAAGCCGTGTTCCATGAAGGTGCGTGCTCCGCGACCACCGAATGGGATGGCAAGTACATGATGGACAACAACTATCAGTACTCAAAAGATCTGCTTCACTTCTGTCTTGAGCGTGAAATCCCGTTCCTGTATGCCTCTTCCGCCGCGACCTACGGTGGCCGCAATGAAAACTTCATTGAAGAGCGCCAATACGAGCAGCCGCTGAACGTCTATGGCTACTCGAAAATGTTGTTCGATCACTATGTGCGCCAGATTCTGCCAGAAGCCGAATCACCGGTGTGCGGTTTCCGCTACTTCAACGTGTATGGTCCGCGCGAAGGCCATAAAGGCAGCATGGCGAGCGTGGCCTTCCATCTCAACACGCAGATCAGCAACGATGAAAATCCGAAGCTGTTTGAAGGCAGCGACGCTTTCCGCCGCGACTTCATCCATGTTGATGACGTGGTCGCCGTGAATCTGTGGTGCTGGGAGAACGGCGTTTCCGGTATCTACAACTGCGGTACCGGCCGCGCTGAATCTTTCCAGGAAGTGGCGGATGCGGTGCTGAACTTCCACCAGAAGGGCCAGATTGAGTACATTCCCTTCCCTGACAAGCTGAAAGGCCGCTATCAGGCATTCACTCAAGCCGATCTGACCAATCTGCGAGCGGCCGGTTACGACAAGCCGTTTAAAACCGTGGCGCAAGGCGTGGGCGAATATATGGCCTGGCTGAATCGTAACGCATAAGGAAACCGGCACCAGCGATGAAAATTCTGGTTATTGGCCCATCATGGGTCGGCGATATGATGATGTCGCAAAGTCTCTATCGCACGCTCAAGACGGAACATCCTGACGCGGTAATAGATGTAATGGCCCCAGCCTGGTGCCGCCCTTTGCTGTCGCGTATGCCGGAAGTGAATCAGGCACTGGCGATGCCGCTCGGTCATGGCGCTCTGGCGTTAGGTGAGCGTCGACGCCTTGGGAAAACGCTGCAGGCGAGCGGTTACGATCGCGCCTATGTGTTGCCGAACTCCTTTAAATCCGCGCTGGTGCCCTTCTTCGCCGGCATCAAGCGTCGCACCGGCTGGCGCGGCGAGATGCGTTATGGCGTGTTAAATGATGTCCGCGTGCTGGATAAAGCCGCGTTTCCGTTGATGGTTGAGCGCTATGTGGCGCTCGGCTATGACAAGCCCATCGCCTCGGCGCAGCAGCTGCCGCAGCCCTTGTTGTGGCCGCAGCTGCGCGTGGATGACGACGAAAAACGCATGACGGCGGCACAGTTTGCGCTGTCAGCCGATCGTCCAGCAATTGGCTTTTGCCCGGGTGCAGAGTTTGGTCCGGCCAAACGCTGGCCACATTATCACTATGCCGCGCTGGCAGAACAGCTGATCGGCGAAGGCTATCAGGTGGTGCTGTTTGGTTCGGCAAAGGATCGCGAAACCGGCGATACCATTGTACAAACGCTGTCAGAAACAGCGCGTGCGCACTGCAAGAATCTCGCCGGCGATACGCAACTGGAACAGGCGGTGATTTTGCTGGCCAACTGCACGGCAGTGGTTAGTAATGATTCGGGCTTAATGCATATTGCGGCGGCTCTTAACCGTCCGCTGGTGGCGCTATATGGCCCAAGCAGCCCGGATTTCACCCCGCCGTTGTCCCATCAGGCGCGCATTATTCGCTTGATCACCGGTTATCACAAAGTCCGCAAAGGGGATGCCGATCAAGGCTATCACCAAAGCCTGATTGATATTCAACCGGCGCGAGTTCATCAGGAGCTTAGCGCGCTGTTGCATCCGGTGCAGGAGTAAAGATGCACGTTTTGATAGTAAAAACCTCCTCAATGGGAGACGTGCTGCATACGCTTCCGGCGCTCACCGATGCGATGCAGGCCATTCCAGGCATTCGCTTTGATTGGGTGGTGGAGGAAAACTTCGCCCAGATTCCAGGCTGGCATCCGGCGGTGGATAAAGTGCTCCCCGTGGCGATTCGCCGCTGGCGCAAACACTGGTTTGGCAGCCAGCAGCGCGAAGAGCGCGTGCGCTTCAAACGCGATCTGCAATCGCGCGACTATGATGTGGTGCTGGATGCGCAAGGCCTCATTAAAAGCGCCGCGCTGGTGACGCGCCTGGCAAAAGGGGTGAAGCACGGTCAGGATAGCCGCAGTGCGCGCGAGCCTTTCGCCAGCTGGTGGTATGACAAGCGTCATGAAATCGACAAGCAGCAGCATGCCGTGGAACGTACGCGCGAGCTGTTTGCCAAAAGCCTCGGCTATGAAAAACCGGCTACGCAGGGTGATTATGCCATTGCCGGTCATTTCCTGACGTCACTTCCGGCGGAGAGCAGCCCTTATCTGGTGTTTCTGCACGCGACCACGCGTGACAACAAACACTGGCCGGAATCGCACTGGCGCGAGTTAATCGAATTAATGCAGCCTACGGGCCTGCGCGTGAAGTTGCCGTGGGGCGCAGAGCACGAGCATCAGCGCGCGCAGCGTCTGGCGGAAGGCTTCTCACATGTTGAAGTGTTAGCCAAATTAACCCTTGAGCAGGTCGCGCAGCAATTAGCGGGCGCGCGCGCGGTGGTATCGGTGGATACCGGCTTAAGCCATCTGACCGCGGCGCTGGATCGGCCCAATATCACCTTATACGGCCCAACCGATCCGGGACTCATTGGTGGATATGGGAAAAATCAGTATGTGCTGCGCCCTGCACAAGGCCACAGCATGGCAGATATCCAGGCAAAGGATGTCGCGGCAATGATGAAAGAAATCGCGGTATAGAGGTATACCGCGTCTTGATTCAGCTCGGCTGGCGATCGCGCTTTAATAACGCATATTCTGTTAGCGTCATGCCCTGGGTACGTGACTGGAGCCAGCTGAAAAGCTGCTCTAAATCATCATAAAGACGTTCAATGTCAGCCTCATTTTTAAACGTGGGGCTACCATCCGGCATGAATTCTGAAGAGTGCAGCATAAATTCAACGTAGTCATTTCCACGCCTGAGCGTCTGCTCAGCCACCTGCTTCATCTGCGCCACATTGCCACCAACCGGCCGCAGCCAGTTGACTGAATGGCCGCGTTTCTTGCCGCGAATGTCATTCCACACTTTTTTTAACTGATTGGTCAGCGCACCGTAGCGATATTCGATGCTCATCGGCAGCTCTAAAAGCGCGCTGTCGCCCTCTTTGGAAATATCATTCACATCAAGATAATAAGCGTGATCGGGAAAGTGGCGATAATCGGTGCCGCCTTTGCCCTGAGGCGCGCCAGAAGAGGTACGCCAGTCAACGCGCGGTGTGACGGAACAATCAACCAAATAACCGTGGTCGAGCAGTGCGCGCGCATAGATTTCATTGAAAGCCCAGCGTCCAGCACGGTGACTGGTCATCTTCTGCTGAAAGGCCGTTTCCAGTAAATCTGTCATGAAAGCGACTTTTTCACGCAGCACATCTTCAGGATATTCAATTAAATAGGGCTGATAGCGCCAATCATCATTCGTTAGCGCATAGTCTGGCGGGCTATACCATGCGTGCAGATGCATGCCGATTTCACCCTGCCCCCGCGCCAGCAGATCGCGGCCAAACTCTACATAAGCGGGATCGCTCGCCATTTCAAAATTGGTTAGCCAGGTTGGTTTAAAACCGTATTTCTCACATAACGACTGAAAACGCGGCAGGAATCGAACATTATGCGTGGTAACCTTGCCGCTGCGATTGCGCCAGAGGTTATCCCCTTCAGTATCGAGAGTGATTAAAAACGCAGGCTTATCCATAACTTATCCGATAAAATGAGCAATTTCTCGTCGTTATGGTACGCAAGCCCGGGAATGAGGGCAAACATTTCATCGGACAGGCGCGGGGTATAAGTGTGTAGCAGTATAAGCACGGTTAAACTAGAGTGAATTAAACTACATAAGGTTCAGAATACGCTGGGTACTCAGCTAAAATGCCCTGCGAATTTATTTAATACCAAACACATCTAATAAATTGATTTATCTTATATTCAGTCCTGTTTTTAGCGGGGATGATAGTTTTTGTATCATTAAAAACAGGCTGGCGATTAGGAGTAACGAATTTGTCAAAGCGCATTCTGATGGTGATTGATGGCCTGCCGGGAGGAGGGGCCGAAAAAGTCGTCCTGACGCTGGCAGAAGGTTTTATAAGTCAGGGACATCGGGTGTCGCTTTTTTCATTGCGTAAGGTGTGTGATTACCCTATTCCATCCGGCGTTGATTATCAGACCATCATTGATAGCAGCTCTCGTCCATGGCGTAAGTTGACTGAAACTTATCGTCGAGCGCATCTCCTTGACGCCGCCGTGCGTGCAAGCGAAGCAACGCACGGAAAATTTGACCTGGTTCTTTCACATCTACACAAAACCGATCGCATTGTGCGGCGCGCGCACGCGCTGGATACGAATAAAACCTGGTATTGTCTGCATGGCGTATTCTCAGCCTCGTACCTTAAGCGTAAATCAGGATTCTCGCTGTGGCTTAAACGGCTCAAAATACGCCTGACTTATCAAGGCAAACAATTGATTGGTGTTTCACAATACGTCATTGATGATGTTGTTCAGAATATTGGCGTAAAGCCCAGCAAAACGCGTGTGATAGTCAACCCTTTCGATTTCAATCTTATTAGTCGCCTTGCCGCCGAACCTTGCCCTCTGGCCGGCAGTGATTTCGTCCTGCACGTTGGGCGTTTTCATGAAACAAAACGCCACGATCGCTTGCTGGACGCCTATGCTATGAGTGGTATCACCGCTCCCTTAGTGTTATTGGGTCAGGGAAGTGAAAAAATCACGGAAAAATTACGTCAGCAAACCGCTGATTTAGGTATTGCTGAGCGCGTGCGCTTCGAAGGCTTTCACGCCAATCCTTACCCGTGGATTCGCCACGCACGTCTGTTAGTGCTTAGTTCAGATAGCGAAGGATTCGGTAATGTGCTGGTAGAAGCCCTGAGCTGCGGCACTTCCATCGTCAGTACGCGTTGCCCTGGTGGCCCGGCGTCGATAATGAGCGGTGACCTTGCGCGTGGGCTTGCTGAGTTAAATGCGCAGTCACTGGCGGAAAAAATGCGCGAAATTTATGCGAACCCGCCAGAGTTGCAACATCTGGACTTAAGCATTTATAGTCTCAACGTGGTTTGTCAGCACTATTTGCAACTGGCTGAAGCGGCAAAACCCTCATATTCACATACTCAGCACGTTTCAGGTTAAACAGGTCCCCATGTCGGTGTGGCCGAACATGGGGATAGATCGTTGACGTATACCATTCTCTTCATTCTTTTTTTACCGGTGAAATGGTTGATGAAAATCTTCCATGCCAGGACCGGTAAAAATCTCGTGATTCAAACAGCGAAGATTGGTGATTTTATTAACATCACTCCGCTATTAACCCATTTGGGAAAAAGCGATGCGCTGCTAAGCCATAGCGTAGCGGCTCTGGCGACGCGTGACAGCACGCTAGAAAATATCTGGTACATCGAAGATCATCGTTCAGGACTGATTAAGAAATTCAAATTAATATGGTTATTACTTAATCGTTACGACAATATCTATCTGCTACATCCGACCAATCTCAATCTATTTATTGCCGCTTGCTGTAACGCCAGTAACAAGCAATTTCTTTCCAGCTATCGTCGCCGAAGCTATCAGAAGCTTTTTTATCTCACCGCTTCAGGTGTCGTGCAGCACGAAAAAAATACGCTCACGCTGGAAAATTATTTAAAGCTCGCCGATCGTTCTTTTACTAAAGAGAGCTATCCGAAACATGCGACACAACCGCTTTGGCAACCTCGCGCGCTGCCTGCAGAAATTTTCCAGCATGAGGGGATCCGAATTGGTATCAGTATCACCGCCGGTAACCAGGCGAAAACGATTCCTCCGCTGATTTGGCAGCGACTGTTTGACCATCTCAGCGATTTACCCTGTCAGTTCTTTGCCTTTGGCGCACCGAATGAACAATCACGTCTACAAGAGCTGTATAAAGTTGTCGGCGCGCGTGAGAATGTGATCAGTTTGGTAGGTAAAGTGCCGTTAGAAGACGTTCCCGCCGTTATCAACGAGATGGATTTCTATATCGCGTCTGATTCGGGGAACGTTTATATTGCCGATGCGCAGCACGTTCCCATTATTTTGATTTACGGTCCTTGCTGTGTAGAAGAACAGCGCCCTCTTGGCGATGTCTTGCTGATTGGCCCAAATCATATTGCGCCTTCATCATTTGTTTTCGCAGCGCAGTACAAATTTAAGCATCCCACTGAACAGCTGTTTGAACTGGATCAGCGGAAGCTGGATGATATTCATGATTTTATTACCGCGAGGCAGCAACAACGCCTGGCGCGACGGAAGAACACAAAAACAGCATGACAATGCCCCCTGCTCAATCAGCCCCTTTACTCAGCCTTATCATTCCCATGTTCAATGCGGGCAGCGATTTCACTGTCTGTATGCAAGCGCTGCTGGCACAAACGCTTAGCGACATGGAAATCATCATTGTCGATGACGGATCTACCGACGGTTCCGGCGAGCGTGCCGACGCCTATGCACAACAGCACCACCATGTGCGCGTTGTTCATCAAGCCAACGGGGGCGTATCTCGCGCCCGCAATGCCGGACTGGCCGTCGCGCGTGGTAAGTACGTGTCGTTCCCGGATGCTGACGACACCATGGACCCGGCGATGTATCAAACCCTGGTCGAAATGGCAGAGCGCGATAATCTCGACGTCGCGCAGTGCAATGCGGAGTGGTTCTTTAAAGCCAGTCAACAGGTAAAGCCGCTGATTCCCCGCGATCGCCTCACCAGCACCGGCGTGCTTAGCGGCTCTGAATGGCTCAATAAGGCACTGCAAACGCGGCGCTACATGCACGTGGTATGGCTGGGGATTTATCGCCGTGAACTGATCGAGCAGCTGCAGCTCTATTTTGAACCCGGCCTGCATCATCAGGATATCCCCTGGACCACCGAGCTGATGCTTAACGCTAAACGCGTGCGCTACACCGATAAAATCTTCTATCGCTACCATATGCACGATGCGTCAATCAGCAATCGTAAGCGCACCGGCCAGCGCAACGTCGAGTATCAGCGCCATTACCTGAAAATTGCGCGATTGCTGGAAGAGATTAACGTGCGCTATCGCGATAAAGTGAAAATCTATCCGTCATTTCACGCCCAGATTACGCATGAGGCGCTCAGCGTCTGCCACTGCATTCGTCGCGAACCCGAAGAGAGTGCGCGTCTGGCGATGATTGAAGACCTGTTTGCCACACAAACGCATAAACGCATGCTGCGTAACGCACGCGGCCTGCGGCAATGGTATCAACTGCTGTTGTGGCTGAGTCGGATTTATCGCTGGCGTAAGAAATAAGCGCTGCACCTGGCTTTCACGCTTTTGGGGTTTGCCCTACAATCAGCTGACTGAATTCTGAGATCATTTGAGTATGGCAAGCCCGATTCCAGACCCATTTACACCG
The DNA here is from genome assembly GCF_044753225.1 of Pantoea sp. NPDC088449. Taxonomy (NCBI): domain Bacteria; kingdom Pseudomonadati; phylum Pseudomonadota; class Gammaproteobacteria; order Enterobacterales; family Erwiniaceae; genus Pantoea; species Pantoea sp. NPDC088449. The sequence goes on from NZ_JBIVMT010000007.1 coordinate 100,252, forward strand.
AAAAATATTCTATTGATCAAGCTGCGCCATCACGGCGATATGCTGCTGACCACACCCGCTATCAATGCGCTTCGCCAGCGCTATCCGCAGGCCAATATCGACGTTCTGCTGTATAAAGAGACCCGTCCGATGCTGGAAGCGCATCCGGCCATTCGCCAGTTACACTTTATCGATCGCAACTGGAAGAAAGAGGGCGGCTGGCAGAAATTCCGTCACGAAATGCGCCTGATTTCTGCGGTACGCGCCTGCCATTATGACCTCGTGATCAACCTCGCCGATCAGTGGCGCAGCGCCATTATTACCGGCCTTTCCGGCGCCAACGTGCGTATCGGTTTTGCTTTTCACAAGCGCGACAATGTTTTATGGCGTCGAATGCACAATCAGTTGGTTAGCACCGCCAATCATAACCAGCTGCATACGGTTGAACAGAATATGGCGGCGCTGACGCCGCTGGGTATCAGCGCCGCGGGCGCGAAAGCCTCAATGCACTTCAGCGCGGTCGATTGGCAAAAGGTGCAGGACATGCTGGCACAGCACGCGGTCAGCGCGCCTTTTATTGTGGTGCAACCCACTTCTCGCTGGCAGTTTAAATGCTGGGAAGATGACAAAGTCGCACAGGTGATCGATGCGCTCACCGCTGAAGGCCGTACCGTGGTGCTTACCGCAGGACCAGACCAGAAAGAGCTGGCGATGATCGCCAATATTCAGTCGCTGTGCCGCAGCCACAATGTGGTGTCGCTGGCGGGTCAACTCTCCTTGCCGCAGTTGGCCGCACTCATCAATGCGGCGCAGCTGTTTATCGGCGTGGATTCAGCTCCCATGCACATGGCCGCCGCGCTGGAAACCCCCTGCCTTGCGCTGTTTGGCCCAACTAAGCTGCAACACTGGCGCCCGTGGGGCGAGAACAACCGCGTGATTTGGGCCGGCGATTATGGGCCGCTGCCGTCGCCAGACGCAATCGATACCAATACCCAACAGCGCTACCTTTCTGCTATTCCCGTTGAGGATGTGGTCGCTGCCGCCAGGAGTTTTTTGCATGAGTAAGTTACGCCTGGCGATAGTCCGGCAGAAATATCGTCCCGACGGCGGCGCCGAGCGCTTTATCTCACGTGCGCTGGAAGCACTGGATAGCGAACAGCTCGATCTCAACATTATCACCCGCAGCTGGCAGGGCACGCCGAATCCGGCCTGGCATCTGCACATCTGTAATCCGGCGAAATTCGGCCGCATCTCGCGCGAACGGGGTTTTGCCCGCGCCGCCCGGGCATGCTGGGAACGTGAGAAGTTCGATATTGTGCAGAGCCACGAACGCATCGCCGGCTGCGATATCTTCCGCGCGGGAGATGGCGTGCATCGCGTATGGCTGGAACAGCGCGCGCGTATTGTATCGCCGTGGCAACGTTTGAGCGCCAGCCTCAGCCCTTACCATCGCTACGTATTGCAGGCGGAAGCCGAGATGTTCAATGCGCCTGCGTTGAAGGCGGTGATCTGTAATTCCGAGATGGTGAAGCAGGATATTTTGCGGCACTTCACGCTCGATGCCAGCAAGATTCATGTGATTCACAATGCGATTGATAGCCAGCGTTTCCAGCCCGCCAGCGAAACATTGCGCCACGCAGCACGTCAGCAGCTCAACCTGCCGCACGATGCCACAGTGATGATTTATGTCGGTTCGGGCTTTGAGCGCAAAGGACTTAAGGCCGCGATTGAGGCGGTAGCGAAAAGCGATCGCTATCTGGTGGTGGTTGGCCAGGATAAGCACCTGTCGCGTTATCAGCAGTTAGCGAATCAGCTTAACTGCCTGGATCGAATGCGTTTTGTTGGCGTGCAGCAGGATGTACAGCCGTTTTACCATGCCGCTGACGCGCTGCTGCTGCCCACGCTTTATGACCCCTTTCCCAATGTAGTACTGGAAGCAATGGCCTGCGGCCTGGCGGTGATCACCAGCACCGGCTGCGGTGGCGCTGAATTTATCACTGCAGGCCAGGAAGGTTTTGTTTGTGATGCGTTAGATATCAAAGCGTTAAACGAATCCGTAATCGCCACGCCAGCACTTTCACACAATTCTGCCATGGGTGAAGCCGCACGACGTAGAATTGAACCTTTTGGTCCGCAGCGACTGGCGCTGGCGCTGACTTCACTTTATCAGCAAGTGCTGCAGAGCCGCTGACGAAGTGGTATGAGCAGGCGGCTAGTTTCTGATAACATGCCGCCTTTCATCTGTTTTTTGACGCGATTCTGTCGTAACGGTAACTATGACGACTCTATACACAGCCTTGCTCTATCTGATTCAGCCACTCATCTGGCTGCGCCTGTGGCTGCGCGGTCGAAAAGCACCGGCCTATCGTAAGCGCTGGGCAGAACGCTACGGCTACTGCGCTGGAAAAGTACTGCCGCATGGTATTGTGCTGCACTCCGTATCCGTCGGCGAAACGCTGGCGGCGGTGCCGCTGGTGCGCGCGCTGCGCCACCGCTATCCCACTTTACCGATCACCGTCACCACCATGACGCCAACCGGCTCCGAGCGCGCGCAATCGGCATTTGGCAAAGATGTGCACCACGTTTATCTGCCATACGATCTGCCTGGCTCCATTAATCGCTTCCTTGATAACGTCAATCCACGGCTGGTGATCATTATGGAAACCGAGCTGTGGCCAAACATCATCCGTATTTTGCATCAGCGCCAAATCCCGCTGGTGATTGCCAATGCGCGCTTGTCTGAGCGTTCAGCCAAAGGCTACAAAAAGCTCGGCGGCTTTATGCGCGATTTGCTGCAACGTATCACGCTGATTGCTGCGCAAAACGCCGAAGATGGCGACCGTTTCCTTAGCCTTGGCCTGAAACGTTCGCATCTTACCGTCACCGGCAGCCTCAAATTTGATATCTCGGTCACGCCGGAATTGGCGGCCAAAGCGGTGACGCTGCGTCGTCAGTGGGCATCGCGTCGCCCGGTATGGATCGCCACCAGCACCCACGAAGGCGAAGAGGCGATTGTGCTCGATGCCCATCGTCGCCTGCTGCAGCAGTTTCCCGATCTACTGCTGATTTTGGTGCCGCGCCATCCAGAGCGTTTCAAAGATGCCTGTGACCTGGCGCAAAAACGTGGCTTCAGTTTTATCTTGCGCAGCAGCGGTGAAATTCCATCAAGCTCCACCCAAGTCGTGATTGGCGACACCATGGGTGAATTGATGATGCTGTACGGCATTGCTGACCTCGCCTTTGTTGGCGGCAGTTTAGTGGAGCGCGGCGGGCACAATCCGCTCGAACCGGCCGCACACGCGATCCCCGTGCTGATGGGTCCGCACATCTGGAACTTCAAAGATATTTGCGCCAAGTTGCAGCAGGCCGAAGGTTTGATTACCGTTACTGACGTGGTGTCGTTACAAAAAGAGGTCGCTAACCTGCTGCAGGATGACGATTATCGCCGCTATTACGGTCGCCATGCCGTGGAAGTGCTGCATCAGAATCAGGGCGCCTTACAGCGTCTGCTACAGTTACTCGAACCTCACTTACCGCCGCGAGCACACTAACTCATGTCGCAACGCCAACGCCTCTCTGTGGTGATGATCGCCAAAAATGAAGCTGAGCTGCTGCCAGAGGCGCTGACCTCCGTTAGCTGGGCGGATGAGATTGTGGTGCTGGACTCCGGCAGTTCAGACCACACCGCACAAGTCGCGCGGGAGCATGGCGCACAGGTGTACCAGGCTGAAGGCTGGGATGGATTTGGCAAACAGCGCCAGCGCGCGCAGGCACATGCCAACGGCGATATGATTTTGATGATCGATGCTGATGAGCGGGTGACGCCAGAACTGCGTCGTGCCATTGAACAGGTTTTAGCTCAACCGCCGTCAGACACCGTTTACAGCCTGGGGCGCAGCAACCTGTTTCTCGGTCGCTTTATGCGCCACAGCGGTTGGTATCCCGACCGCGTGATGCGCCTCTACCCGCGCAAGCTGAATTACAACGACAACCTGGTACATGAATCGCTGGAGACGCAGGGCGCGCCGGTGGTGACGTTGCCGGGCGACCTGCAACATCTTACCTGCCGCGATCTCATCGCTTTCCAGCGCAAGCAAATGAACTATGCCGAAGCCTGGGCGCAAGAGCGTTTCCAGCGCGGCAAACGCTGCGGCTTGTTCTCTATCTTTAGCCATACGCTCGGCGCGTTCGTGAAAACGCTGCTGCTGCGCGCCGGTTTCCTTGATGGCAAACAGGGCTGGATTCTGGCGGTAGTGAACGCGCAATACACCTTCAACAAATACTCGGCGCTCTGGGCGCTGCATCACACCTCAACAAAAGGCCGCGTATGAGTACCAAAGCGATTTATCCCGGCACCTTTGATCCTTTCACCTTGGGTCATCTGGATATTGTGACGCGCGCGGCGCAGATGTTTGACCGCATCGTGGTGGCGATTGCCGCGAGCCCGAGCAAGAAACCGCTGTTCAGTCTGGATGAACGTGTGGATATGGCGCGCCAGGTAACGGCACATTTGCCCAATGTGGACGTCGTGGGATTCAGCGATTTGATGGCGAACTTTGCGCAAGCGCAGAACGCCAACGTGCTGGTGCGCGGGTTGCGTGCGGTTTCCGATTTCGAATATGAGCTGCAGCTGGCGCAGATGAACCGTCATCTGTTGCCCACCCTTGAAAGCGTATTTCTGATGCCGTCCGAGGGCTTCTCGTTCGTCTCTTCTTCGCTGGTAAAAGAAGTGGCGCGCCATGCCGGTGACGTGCAGGCATTCCTGCCTGCCGTGGTGCACAAGGCTTTACTGGCGCGACTGGCGCAGCCTTAACTCAGCGCTGGCAGCGTGGACACCAGAAGGTGCTGCGCTGGCCATGCTTGCCGCTGGCAATCGGCGTACCACAGGCGCGGCAAGGTTCTCCGGTGCGGCCATAAACCTGCAACTCCTGCGCGAAATAGCCGGGTTTACCATCCGTTTGCAGGAAATCGCGCAGCGTAGTGCCACCCTGCTCAATCGAGCGCAGCAATACGGCTTTGATGGTATTCACCAGCAGCTCGGCCTCTTCCTGACTCAAACTCATCGCCGGACGATCGGGTAAGATCCCGGCGGTAAACAGCGATTCGCTGGCGTAGATGTTACCGACGCCAACCACCACTTTGTTATCCATCAGCCACTGTTTGATCAGCGTGCGTTTGCCGCGTGACTTTTCAAACAGATAAGCGCCATCAAATTCGCTGCTTAACGGTTCCGGACCGAGATGCGCCAGCACGCTGCTGCCGGCCAGATCGCTGCTCCACAGCCAGGCGCCAAAACGCCGCGGATCGGTGTAGCGCAGCACTTTGCCGTTGCTCATCACCAAATCGACGTGATCGTGTTTGGCTGCGGGCTGTTCGCCGGGCAGCACGCGCAGGCTACCGGACATGCCGAGGTGAATGATGATCCAGCCATGCGGCAGCTCCAGCAGCAGGTATTTGGCGCGACGCTGCACGCTTAATACCGGCTGGTCGCTCAGCGCATGGATTTCATGCGAGACCGGCCAGCGCAAACGGGAATTGCGCACCACCGCATGCAGAATGGTGGCGCCCACCATATGGGGTTCAATACCGCGTCGACTGGTTTCTACCTCAGGTAATTCAGGCATCTCATCTCCTCAACGAATCGCAGAAACAAAAAACCCGGCCGAAGCCGGGTTTTTCTAAGAACACTAAAATTACTTAATTTTAGCTTCTTTGTAGATCACGTGCTGACGTACAACCGGATCGAACTTTTTCAGTTCTAATTTCTCTGGTTTAGTACGTTTGTTCTTCGTGGTGGTATAGAAGTGACCTGTACCAGCAGAGGAAACCAGCTTGATCTTCTCACGAATACCTTTAGCCATGATTCAGTTCCTTAGTACTTCTCACCACGGGCGCGGATTTCGGTCAGAACCGTATCGATGCCCTTTTTATCAATAACACGCATACCTTTAGCAGATACACGCAGAGTAACGAAGCGCTTTTCGCTCTCAACCCAGAAACGGTGAGAGTGCAGGTTCGGCAGGAAACGGCGTTTCGTCGCGTTCATTGCGTGGGAACGGTTGTTACCCGTTACCGGACGCTTTCCAGTTACCTGGCAGACTCGTGACATTTCTATTCTCCAAAAATCAAATCAGCTCGAGCTTTAAAAACTAGGTTTTGGCCGCCTCGTCAGGCCTTAGCCCGCCCAGGCGAGTTCCATGTGAACCCGCTAAGCTGGCCCAAACGCCAAACCCGAGATTCTCAAAGGTGGCGTAGTATACGCCGCTCAGCCTGAGTGCTCAAGTCCCGAACAGATAAAGATCCCTCTGGATCGCGCAAAAATGCCTCATTTCTGTTCAATTGAATCGATGAATTACAACCAACCCCGCTCAGCGAAAGAGGTAAACTCGCCGTGACCGATCACCAGATGATCAAGTAAACGGATATTGAGCAGCGCGCAGGCCTGGCCAATTTTCGCGGTAATATCGCGATCGGCCCGGCTCGGTTCAGCGACGCCCGAGGGGTGATTGTGCGCCAGAATCACCGCCGCAGCGTTAAGCTTCAAGGCTTCGCGCACAATTTCACGCGGATGCACCTCCACGCTGGCAATCGAACCCGAAAACATCTTTTGCGCCTGCAACACGCGATGCTGATTATCCAGAAATAGCGCCATAAACACTTCTCGTTCCTGATGGGCCAGCACGCTTTGTAGGTAATGGCGCGTCACCTGCGGATTTTCCATCACATTTTCCCGCGCCAGCTGGCTGGCAAAAAAGCGTCGCCCTAATTCAGCGATGGCGTAAAGCTGCGTCATCTTGGCGCTGCCCACACCTTTAATTTGCCCCAGCTCCTCTTTGCTGGCGGTCATAATGCGATATAGCGAACCAAACTCGTTCAGCATCTGATGCGCCAGCAGCAGCACGCTGGTGCCGCGCGTACCGGTGCGCAAAAAAATCGCCAACAGCTCAGCATCATTCAGCCTTTCCGCGCCTATTAACAGTAGCTTTTCCCGTGGTGCCAGTTCCGTCATGACATTGCTCTCCCTGCGTTGCGGCGATTCTGCGCGTCTGCCGCACGGTGCGCCAGCAAGCAAAACGGAATTTCAGAGCCGGCTCGCAAAGGCCGCAGGCAGTGAAAAGGCGCGTTGCGGATTTTGTGATAAAGTTGCCTGCATCTGCCGCCTGTGACGCGGCAATCTGCTTTGAGGCGAAGAACATGATGGGATTAGCCGGAAAGAAAATTCTGCTGGGCGTCAGCGGCGGCATTGCGGCCTATAAAGCGCCGGAACTGGTGCGTCGGCTGCGCGATCGCGGCGCAGACGTCCGCGTAATGATGACCGAAGCGGCCAAAGCCTTTATTACGCCGCTTAGCTTACAAGCCGTTTCCGGGTATCCGGTATTTGATGACCTGCTCGACCCCGCTGCAGAAGCCGCGATGGGGCATATTGAACTGGCAAAATGGGCCGATTTGATTGTGCTGGCACCTGCAACAGCCGATTTAATTGCCCGCGTCACCGCCGGTATGGCGAACGATTTGGTCACCACCGCGTGCCTGGCAAGCGATGCGCCTCTCGCCATCGTTCCTGCTATGAATCAGCAGATGTACCGCGCGGCCATCACGCAAGAGAACCTGCTGCGTCTGCAGCAACGCGGCGTGCTGATTTGGGGTCCCGACAGCGGCAGCCAGGCGTGCGGCGACATCGGTCCTGGCCGTATGCTCGACCCGCTGGCGATTGTTGCCCACGCGCTGGAATGGGCTGCGCCCGTCAACGATCTGCAACATCTCAACATTATGATCACCGCCGGCCCAACGCGTGAAGCGCTGGATCCGGTGCGATATATCAGCAACCACAGCTCCGGTAAGATGGGCTTTGCCATTGCCGCCGCCGCGGCAAAACGCGGCGCAAATGTGACGCTGGTCGCCGGTCCGGTTGCACTACCAACGCCAGCGGGCGTGCAGCGCGTGGATATCGATAGCGCGCTGGAGATGGAAGCCGCGGTGATGGCGCAAATCCAGCAACAACATATTTTCATTGCCAGCGCAGCCGTGGCAGACTACCGGGCGGCGACGATTGCCGCAGAGAAAATCAAAAAACAGGGTGGCGACGATAGCGTCACGCTGCAGTTGGTGAAGAACCCCGATATTGTCGCGGGCGTGGCGGCGCTGCAGGAACATCGCCCTTACGTTGTGGGATTTGCTGCCGAAACCCAGAATGTGGAAGAATACGCGCGGCAAAAACGGGTGCGAAAAAACCTGGATCTGATTTGTGCCAACGACGTGGCGCAGGCGGGTCAGGGATTCAATAGCGACACCAATGCTCTTCACCTTTTTTGGCAGGAGGGAGAAAAAGTCTTACCGCTCAGTGATAAGACGCTCCTTGGCCAACAATTAATAGACGAGATTGTCAGCCGTTATGATGAAAAAAATCGACGTTAAAATTCTTGATGCACGCGTAGGCAATGAATTCCCGCTGCCAACGTATGCAACCTCTGGCTCCGCAGGTCTCGATTTGCGCGCCTGTCTGGATGACGCACTGGAAATCGCACCGGGCATGACCACGCTGGTGCCCACAGGCCTGGCCATTCACATTGCCGATCCCAGCCTTGCAGCGGTGATTTTGCCGCGTTCTGGCCTTGGCCATAAACATGGTATCGTGCTGGGCAACCTGGTGGGTTTAATCGACTCCGATTATCAGGGCCAGCTCATGGTTTCCGTCTGGAACCGCGGCCAGGACAGCTTCACCCTGCAGCCAGGCGACCGTTTAGCACAGCTGGTATTCGTGCCGGTTGTGCAGGCGGAATTTAACCTGGTGGACGATTTTGACACCAGCGACCGCGGCGCGGGCGGCTTCGGTCACTCAGGCCGTCAGTAACACGCGACACTTTTCGCTTAGCCATCTTTTTATTTCTTGTCGCCACAGGCCGCTTTGTCTGTGGCAGATGAGGCAGTATTGCCTGTTTTTGGTGAATTTCAGGGGTGTTGAAGGTCATGGCAGAAAAAAAAGTCGCGAAACGGAATCGTCGCGAAGAGATTTTGCAGGCGCTGGCGCAAATGCTGGAGTCGAGCGATGGCAGTCAGCGCATCACCACCGCCAAGCTGGCAGCCAATGTAGGCGTTTCGGAAGCGGCATTGTACCGCCACTTTCCCAGCAAAACGCGCATGTTCGATAGCCTCATTGAGTTTATTGAAGACAGTCTGATTACCCGCATCAATCTGATCCTGAAAGACGAAAAAGAGACGCTGACGCGACTGCGTTTAATCGTGCAGCTGATTTTGGGATTTGGTGAGCGTAATCCGGGGCTGACGCGTATTTTGACCGGCCACGCGCTGATGTTCGAACAGGATCGCCTGCAGGGGCGGATTAATCAGCTATTTGAGCGTATTGAAGTGCAGCTGCGTCAGGTGATGCGCGAAAAGAAAATGCGTGATGGAGAAGGTTTCCAGAACGACGAAACGCTACTGGCGAGCCAGCTGCTGGCGTTCTGTGAGGGACTGCTGTCGCGCTATGTGCGTTCCGAATTCCGCTTTCGTCCAACCGCTGATTTCGATAGCCGCTGGCCGTTGATGGCTGCGCAGCTGGTTTAAAACATCAGGTCGGCATCAATGCCGACCTGATGTCGTAGGGTTGCCATTCATGGCAACCTCATAACAAATCGCACAATTGTCTGGTGGTTAAATCCCATACTCTTTGCGATACGCGCGTACTTTCGCCAGATGGTCGGCCATCTCCGGCTTCTCTTCCAGATAATCAATCAGCTCGGCCAGCGTGATAATCGCGGTGACTTTGCACTTATAATCGCGCTCGACTTCCTGAATCGCTGAAATATCGCCGCGACCACGTTCCTGACGATCCAGCGAAATCAATACGCCCGCTAACGTGGCGTTGTGCGCGCTGATGATATCCATTGATTCACGGATCGCTGTGCCAGCGGTGATCACATCATCCACCAGCATCACTTTGCCCTGCAGCGGGCTGCCCACCAGCAAACCACCTTCGCCGTGATCTTTGGCTTCTTTACGGTTGAAGCAGTAAGGCACGTCGCGCTCGTGATGATCGGCCAGCGCCACTGCGGTGGTGGTGGCAATCGGAATGCCTTTATACGCTGGGCCAAACAGCAGGTCGAAATCAACGCCGCCATCCACCAGCGCCTGCGCATAGAAACGTCCCAGCAGCGCTAAATCACGGCCGGTATTAAACAGGCCGGCATTAAAGAAATAGGGACTTTTACGCCCCGATTTTAGGGTGAACTCTCCAAACTTCAGCACCCCTTTGTTCAGGGCGAATTCAATAAACTGACGCTGCCAGGCTTTCATTTCTCACTCCTCAAATAAAGAAAAGGCGACTCTATGGTCGCCTGTTACATCAATTGGTTAGCGCCGCTTTCTGCGCCTGAATCAACTGCTCAATGCCGCCTCGCGCCAGCGCCAGCAGCTGCAGTAATTCGTCGTGGCTGAACGGCTCGCCTTCAGCGGTGCCCTGCACTTCAATCATGCGGCCATCTTCGGTCATCACCACGTTCATGTCGGTTTCTGCGGCGGAATCTTCTACATACTCCAGATCGCATAGCGCTTCACCGCCGACGATGCCGACGGAAATCGCCGCTACCATGCCTTTCAGCGGGCTGGCTTTCAGTTTGCCTGCCGCAACCAATGCGTTTAACGCATCAGCCAGCGCCACGCAGGCACCGGTAATAGAGGCGGTGCGGGTGCCGCCATCGGCCTGAATCACATCGCAATCCAGAGTAATGGTGAACTCACCCAGCGCCTGCAAATCGACGGCGGCACGCAGTGAACGGGCGATCAGACGCTGAATCTCCAGCGTACGTCCGCCCTGTTTGCCCTTGGCGGCTTCACGCGCCATACGGCTGTGGGTGGAACGCGGCAGCATGCCATATTCCGCGGTAATCCACCCCTGACCTTTGCCTTTGAGGAAACGCGGCACGCTTTCTTCGACGGTTGCGGTGCACAGCACTTTGGTTTCGCCGAACTCAACGAGCACAGAGCCTTCTGCGTGTTTGGTGTAGTGACGAGTAAGGGTGACGGGACGTGTTTCTGCTGCACTACGGCCTGCTGGACGCATGGTTTCTCTCCGGCTTGCTTGGGTTTGGCTGCGCATTATACGGACTTCATCTCCGGCTGTCCTGCCCGCGATCGGCACAATCCTGGATGAAATTCCGCGGCGGCTGTGGCTAAATGCGCGTTTCCTCCCTTAAAAAGATAAATGATGATAGCGATACTGCATTTCCTGCTGGCGCTGGTGGTGATCTTTGCCCTTGCGCTGTTGGTCAGCCATGACCGTAAACGGATTCGTCCACGCTTTATTATTCAACTGTTGGTCGTTGAAGCCGCGCTGGGTTGGTTCTTCCTTCACTCAGCGGGCGGACAATCGGTGGTTACCGCGGTGGGCGGCTTCTTCGAAACCTTATTAACCTTTGCGGCACAAGGCACTAACTTTGTGTTTGGCAATATGGCGAATCAGGGCCTGGCATTCATCTTCCTTGGCGTGCTCTGCCCCATCGTGTTTATTTCTGCGCTGATCGGTATTTTGCAGCACTGGCGTATTTTGCCGCTGCTGATTCGGCTGGTCGGCACCCTGCTGTCGAAAGTGAACGGAATGGGCAAGCTGGAATCCTTTAACGCCGTCAGCACGCTGATTCTTGGCCAGTCTGAAAACTTTATCGCGTATAAAGGCATTCTCGGCGATATCTCCGCACCGCGTATGTACACCATGGCGGCCACGGCGATGTCGACGGTTTCACTGTCGATTGTTGGCGCTTATATGTCGATGATTGACGCGAAATATGTGGTTGCGGCGTTGCTGCTCAACATGTTCAGCACCTTTATTATTCTTTCGATCATTAACCCGACGCGTCCGGAGAACGAAGAACATATCGCGCTGGATAAGCTGCACGAAGATCAGAGTTTCTTTGAGATGCTGGGCGAATACATTCTCGCCGGTTTTAAAGTGGCGATGATCATCCTGGCGATGCTGATTGGCTTTATCGCGCTGATTGCGGCCATCAACGCGCTGTTTGCCACGGTATTTGGCTACAGTTTCCAGCAGCTGCTCGGTTACGTTTTCTATCCGTTTGCCTGGCTGGTGGGGATTCCGTCCGCCGATGCGCTACAGGCGGCAAGTATTATGGCTACCAAGCTGGTGGCGAACGAGTTTGTGGCGATGATTGAACTAAAGAAAGTGGCAGCGGAGATGACGCCGCGCGGTCTGGGGATTCTGTCGGTGTTCCTGGTATCGTTTGCTAACTTCGCTTCGATTGGCATTGTTGCCGGTGCCATTAAAGGCCTGAACGAGAAACAGGGCAACGTGGTCTCACGATTTGGCTGGAAGCTGGTTTATGGCTCCACGCTGGTGAGTTTGCTCTCCGCCGCATTCGCTGGGCTGTTTATCTGATGTATTTGGGTGCGCAGCAATGCGCACCCTACCAAAGCCTCGCGATATAAACGTCGGGTCAAGCTCAACCGTTAAAACGCCACGCACACCAGTGAATCAACGCGCATCACGGATTCCTGCTCAAAGCGCTTTTTGTAGACCTCACGCAATCCATTAATACTGTCAGAACTGCTGCGATCTGCGTTGTGAATCAGCATCAGCGCTTTACTGTTTTCCCGCGCCAGCTTGCCGTTATCGCCCAGCCATTGCCCTTTGGCATCGTAGACTGATAATCCATCTTTGAAGCGCGGCGTGACGTCGTTATCCACGAACTGCTGCCATTCAAGGTTACTCACGGTGCCACCTTTCGGTTTATTCATGCCAAACCACAGCGTGGTTTGCATCATCACGTCACCAGAACCGCACACCGCCACCGGCGCCGTATTCGGCGGGATCTGCTGATGCGAGGTAACAGGCGTCTGACATCCAGCCAGCAGTAACGCCAATAAAGCAGGGAGAGCCACGGAGCGGAACATCACGAATCCTCAAAAGTGAACGAGGGCTAAGCATAAAGGCGCGTTGCGAAAAGCGGTAATATTTTGTTATTCAAGCTTAAGTGCGCTTATGCCTGTTAGCCTCGAGCCGGCCTCGCTATACTTCACCCAACATTTCTGAAAATGAGAAGACGACTATGATCCGCAGTATGACCGCTTACGCCCGCCGCGAAGCCAAAGGCCACTGGGGCAGCGCCGCGTGGGAACTTCGTTCTGTTAACCAGCGCTATCTGGAAACCTACATCCGTCTGCCGGAACAATTTCGTGGTCTGGAGCCGGTAATCCGCGAGCGCATCCGCAACCGTTTGACGCGCGGTAAAATTGAGTGCTACCTGCGCTACGACGCCGATGCCAGCGCGCAAGGCGAATTACAGCTGAATGAATCGCTGGCCAAACAGCTGGTGCAGGCCGCCAACTGGGTAAAAATGCAAAGCGATGAGGGCGCGATCAACCCGCTGGATATTCTGCGCTGGCCTGGCGTAATGTCCGCGCAGGAGCAAGATCTGGATGCGATTAACGCCGAACTGCTGGTAGCGCTGGATGGCGCATTAGATGATTTTATCGAAGCGCGCGAAAGTGAAGGCACCGCGCTGAAAGCGATGATAGAACAGCGTCTGGAAGGCGTATCGCAAGAAGTCAGCAAAGTGCGCGCGCAGATGCCGGAAGTGATCAAATGGCAGCGCGAGCGCCTGGTGACCAAACTGGCAGAAGCCGAAGTACAGCTGGAAAATAATCGCCTGGAACAAGAGCTGGTGATGATGGCGCAGCGTATCGATGTGGCGGAAGAGCTGGATCGTCTGGATGCGCACGTTAAAGAGACCTACAACATCCTGAAGAAGAAAGAAGCCGTTGGCCGCCGCCTCGATTTCATGATGCAGGAGTTTAACCGTGAATCGAACACGCTGGCGTCGAAGTCTATCAACGCCGAGATCACCGCATCAGCGATTGAGTTGAAGGTGCTGATCGAACAGATGCGCGAGCAGATTCAGAATATTGAATAATATCTCATCCGTTTTCATATAATGTCACAAAACCAATAAAACCCGTGAGTTACGGGTTTTATTGTCTCACCAAGAATCATCACCTCTCGCAAAATATCTCGCCTTTGCTGTACCATATGTTGTACCAACTATCCCCTTAACCGTTATCGATTTGGTACAAGCAGGCAGAATGGGAAAGCTATCAGATATACAGATAAAAGCATGGCTCAGGTCTCAGGAACGCTTCGAGGGGCGATCTGACGGAAACGGACTGTATCTTTGCCACCGTAAGGAGTTCTCCATACCAAAATGGCGTTTTCGCTATAGCTATGGAGGTAAGGCGCGTGCAATGTGGATCGGTTCGTATGGGGATCTGTCCTTGGCAAAAGCGCGCGAAAGGGCCAGAGAGCTATCGGCAAGAGTAGCTTTAGGCTATGACGTCGCCGGAGAGAAGCAGGAGCGGAAAGCCTCAACCCTTGCCAGAATCGAGAAAGAGAGGAACACTCGTCGCGTTTCTGATTTGGCGCTTGAGTACTACGAAAAGCAAATAGTTGGACGATGGAAGCACCCCGATATTCTTCGTAGGCGCATTGAAAAAGATATTAACCCCCATATAGGGAGCATTAAACTAGAAGACGTTAAGCCTGGGGACATTGATATGATGTTGCAGAGCATCGTTCAGCGTGGTGCGCCCACTATCGCTAATGACGTGTTACGTTGGATAAAGCGTATATTTAATTATGGCATAAAACGTCACTATTTGAATGTTAATCCAGCTGCAGCCTTTGATAATAATGACGCAGGCGGCAAAGAAAAATCCAGAGATCGTTTTCTTTCAGAAGACGAGATTACATTACTTTTCCGTGCAATGAAGATGGCGAAAGGTTTTAGCCGACAGAATGAAATAACCTTTAAGTTACTTTTACTTCTTTGCTGTAGGAAAATGGAACTATGCTCAGCTAAATGGGATGATTTCAACCTTGAAGAAGGCGTATGGTATTTAAAAAATACTAAAAATGGCGATAATCTAGACATTCCTCTTCCTGAATTATCTTTGACTTGGCTGAATGAGCTAAAGCAACTCTCTTTAGGCAGCGAATGGGTTCTCCCTGCGAGAAAGATGCAAAACAGGATGATACCTCATATCGCAGAAAGCACCCTTCCTGTTGCTCTGGCAAAGCTTAAACCACATATGGAAGGAGTTGAAGGCTTTACTATCCACGACTTCAGGCGAACCGCCAGAACGCATTTGGCCTTTTTAGGTATCGATCCAGTGGTGGCAGAACGATGCCTTAACCATCGCATCAAAGGCGTTGAAGGCATCTATAACCGGCATAATTACTTTAATGAAAGGAAATTAGCGCTAAATAAAATGGCTGATTTTCTGGCTAAAATAGAGGCGGCAGTATAATGCATTTAAGTTTCTCAAAAGGTAGTTCAATTGAAAGGCTAATCCACTACCCCCAAATTGAAATAAAGGAATTGGCAAGGGCATTAGCCAATGTTGACCCTAACCTTAGAAACGATGAATTACCGAAAGATAAAACTAGTATCATCGGTGATTACTGCGTATATCTTATTAGAGTTAACAGAAATTTACACGCTATCCTTAAATCACAAGGAAAGCAAAAGGAACTAGATCTACTCTACCCTAAAGCAATCGCGACTAATAGCCCTATAGAGGCAAACATCCTTTTCTCATCTTGTTTCATTCTTCTTGAAAAAGATGTAACTCCTGATTTTCTGATAGAAAGATGCACCCAATCCTTGAGTCATATATATAAGAAATATGGTGAGTCACTCATTTATCAGTGTGGAGGTGAAAAGGCACTTCTAATCGCTAAAGAAAATGCTCAGGACAAGCGTGGTGCCCATAAGAAAAATGAGGAAAATGCATCTCTTCATAAAATTATAGGTTTACTCGCGATCAATCTTGCTATGGAGAAATCAGCCAGTGGATCGACCAAGTGGATTAACAATGCTGGTTCTCCAAGCATCGAACCCTTGCACAGATTGTTGAGCGATTATGCGAAATCTAATGGCATAAGCCAAAAAGGGATCGGTAAATCTTCTTTTTACGACAAGTTGAGAACGTCTCTGAACTCACTTTATGATGAGTAATAGCGTTTTGTTGCTTGCTTTTAAGATGCATTGTCATCTCATCGGTACCGAAATGTGCCAAACAATGCCTAGGCATTACCTTCGATTGCCATTTAGTTGCCAATGTTGGCCAATAGTGTCGAACCTAAGAGTTTATAAAGGGTAATGAAGGGCAATGAAGGTTAATACAAATCCCTTTAAGATAAGTTGCTTATAAATCATAAATTTGGAATCCCTAATCTTCCCTCTCCAACAGCAATGAATCGATGGAATTCTTTTTTTTAAATGGAATTTTCTTCTTCTTGATGGAATTCCATTTTCAGTGGAATTCATCAATGTGTCTCCATTAATCTCATCCCACACCACTTGTACTCACTGAGATAGGAGATCCTAACTTGAAGCACACACCTTACGGAATCATCCCTGAAACTGGATTTATAAGACAAAAACAGTTGATGCATTGCCTGCCGTTTTCGTCAGCAACGCTATGGCGACGGGTTGCATCCGGATCATTTCCGAAGCCAGTAAAAATTTCCGCTCGTATTACTGCCTGGCGCGCTGAGGAGGTAAAAGAGTGGATAGGGCAGCAGCGCGCACATTGATAAATATGCGGCGTCGAGTCACCGCGAAAAATCATCCTTTGGGTTCAATGCCACGGCGCTTAAGTTCTTCTCTTGCAACCTCCTTGAACCAGTTGCCGAGGGTAGTTTGGTCTTTGGCTGCTTCAAGATCGAGTTGCTCTCTTAGCTCTGGATTGATGCGGATTTGGAAGGTGGGCGATTTGCCACCGGTTTTAGGAGTGCGGTCTTTAACTCTTGACATTGTACGTACCTTTTACTTTAATAAGAACTATAAGGTACGTACCTTATACAACAAGACACTTGAAAACAAGCGGCTCTGCAAGGTACTCGCAATACCTCGCAAAGCCTGACCATAAATGAACTTGGGAGTACCCCTATGGCTGCATCAAAGTCTACCTGGATATTTGCGGCAATCAACCGTTCTCAGCTGTCCTGTCGCCCCGTCATGCTGCGTGTTACCGCCAGTGACGAATACAGCGCGCGACGCCGTCTGGCGGCTGACTACATCCTGTTATTTGCGGGCCGTCTGCCGTGCCGTGGAGGTGTTAATGCGTGAATATCCGCAGCGCGGCGAAATCTGGCAGCACAGTCAGGGCTGGACGGTCACCGTCATCCGCTTCACCTCCCTGCCCGTGTCTGCGTTTACGGCCACGCCTGAATTCAGTCAGGAAGTGCTCTATCGCTATGACAGCGACGGTCAGGTGACATCGGCTCCGCTGGCGTGGTTTGAAGAAAGCTACACGCGAGTCAGCGAACCACCACGACGCATTGCTGAAATTGCCGGTGGTCAGGGCGGCTTCAGCCCGCTTGCCCTGCACCCGTCCGTGCAGTTTGAGCGCTGGCGCGAGCGGGTTGTACAGCAGCCCGCCGAACCGGACGCCAGCCACTACTCAAACTACCTCTGACACACAGCCAGCTTTAACGGAGTAAACCATGACAGTTTCAATCGGGCACAACGGTGCTCAGGGCATCCCCATGTCTGAAAACGGTAATTTTGCCGCCTTTGCCTACGGCCTGCCGGAAGACGCATTTGAAAAACTGACCCGCGCTAAGGAAGCCTGCGACCTGCTCCAGCTCCTGTTTTCCGAACATCCCTGCTCGGGTTCATTCACCACGCACAGCGTGCCCGGCGTTGCCGCGCTGATGGAGTACCTGCGCGCCGACCTGAACGACGTCACGCGCTGCTGCGCACTGATTGAGGAGGTCCGCGCATGAAGAAGCCACAGGTATCCGTATTTCCGCCGGAGCTGACCACGGCGCTTTACCGTCGCGCCATCGCCTCCGCATGGCGGGCTAAGCATCTGGCCGACACCGGCAGCGAAATGCGCGGCCCGCACCGCATGACGGTGGAACGCATTGAGATGGCCATCGCGCTGCACGTTGAGAGCGCGATGGTGAATGAGTACGGCGAAGCGCGGGGCGCGGCTGCGGCGCTGGCGTTGCTTACCGACATGGTGGAGCCGACACTGCTGACCGCGCCGCCGGCACTGACTAAGCGCGGTTGCGAGGTCATGGCCGAACTGTACCGCACGCTTCCGGCGGCCTTTGAAAAGTTCTGCGACACCGGCGCGTCGCTTTACCGACATTAAGGAGGGGTTATGACAGTACAGTCAGTATCAGACATCACTGCCGCTGCGCGCGGCCGCTGGCCGGTCATTCTTCAGATGCTCGGCGTGAACGTGCCCGACGGCGGCAGGCACGGCCCCTGCCCTAAATGTGAAGGTAAAGACCGTTTCCGTCTGGATGACATTGAGGGCCGGGGTACGTGGATTTGCAGCCACTGCGGCCACGGTGACGGCCTTGACCTGGTGAAGCTGGTGACGGGCAAAGGCGTAAAGCAGGCCGCGCAGGAGGTGGCGCAGGTGCTGGACGTTCGTGACGTGCAGGATATACCGGTTAAGCCTGCCAGAGAAAAAGCCCCTAAACGCGATATGGCCGCCGCCGTCGGCGCGCTGGTGAAAGCCAGCCACAGCGGTGAAAGTGCCTACCTCGCGGCCAAAGGTTTTGCCGGTTATCCGGCCTGCCTCACCGGGAGCACGCAGCGCATCAGCGGCACGGCCTTTCCGGCGGGTTCCCTGCTGCTGCCGCTGACCACATCAGACGGGGCGGTGACCGGCACGCAGCTGATTGCCCCCACGGGTGAAAAGAGCCTGCTGCCCGGCAGCACCATGAAGGGCGCATTTGTGGCGCTCAGCCCGCTGCCGCCTGAGCCGCCGGTGCAGCTGGTCATCACCGAAGGCTACGCCACCGCCCTGACGGTGAGCCAGCTGACCGCCGGGTGCGTCGTGGCCGCCATCTCGGCGGGGAACCTGCCGAACGTGGCGCAGGCGCTGCGGGCGCGCTGGCCGGAGGTGAAAATTGTCATCGCCGGTGACAACGACTTTCAGGATGCGGGTGAGAACCCCGGCAAAGCGTTTGCGGAGAAGGCAGCAAAAGCCGTCGGTGGCTGGGTGAGCCTGCCGCCGGGCGAAATCAAAGCCGACTGGAACGACTTTCACCGGGAGCACGGCGTGACCCGCGCCCGTGAAGCGTTCCGTAACGGTCTGGTGCTGTGCGGTGAGGGCCGCACGCAGCTGCCGCACGGGTTCCGGCTGACGCAGGAGTATCTCTGGTACGAAAAGCAGGTGCAGCGTAATGGCGAAACGGAAATCCAGAACGTCAAAATCTGCAACCCGCTGCGCGTCACGGCCATCACCTGCGACGCCGACGGCGGCAACTTTGGCCGCCTGCTGGAGTGGGAGGACACCTGGGGGGAACGTCGCCGGTGGGCCATGCCGATGGAGATGCTGAGCGGCAGCGGCGAGGAGCTGCGCCGCGTGCTGCTGGTCAACGGCCTGTCTTACATCAGCACCACCGGCGAGGCCCGCGCGCGCCTGATGGAATACATCTCGCTGTGCAAGCCGGAGCGCCGCGTGACCTGCGTGAGCCGCACCGGCTGGCACGGTCAGGTTTACGTCCTTCAGGACGAAGTGAGCGGCGACGGTGCAGACGGCGTCATTCTCCAGACCACCTCCGTGCAGGGACGGGACTTCCGCGTGTCAGGCTCCGTTGATGAGTGGCGCGAGCACGTTTCCCGCTTCTGCACCGGTAACTCACGCGTGGCGTTCGCGGTCAGCCTCGCCTTTGCCGCCCCGCTGCTGCGGCTGGTCGGCATGGACGGCGGCGGCTATCACCTCAAGGGGGAATCCACGGACGGCAAGACCACCACCATGAAAGCGGCCACCTCCGTGTGCGGCGGGCCGGACTACTGGCAGACGTGGCGCGCCACCGGCAACGCGCTCGAGGGCTGCGCCAGCCGCCGCAACGACGCGGCCATGATGCTCGACGAAATCCGCGAGGTAGACGGGCGCGAAGCGGGCAACATCGCCTACATGCTGGCAAACGGTCAGGGTAAGGGCCGTGCCGGTACGGACGGCGAGCTACGCACCCGCAAGCAGTGGCGCCTGCTGTTCTTCTCCACCGGAGAGCTGTCGCTGACCGAGCACGCCGCGAAGGCCGGTGAGCGGACCTTTGCCGGGATGGAGGTGAGGATGATCCAGATACCCAGCGATTCCGGGAAGTTTGGCGTGTTTGAGGAGCTGCACGGCTTTGAGAGCGGCAAGGCGCTGGCCGAGCATCTGGAATGGGCCACGGCCAGCTACTACGGCGCGCCGTTCCGCGAGTGGCTGAAGGCGCTGACCGCAGACCTGAACGGGCTGACGGCGCAGGCTAAAACGCTGCTGAAGGAGTACACCGCCGCCCTGACCCCGCAGGACGCGGGCAATCAGGTGGGCCGCGCGGTTAATCGTTTTGCCCTGGTGGCAATGGCCGGAGAGCTGGCGACCCGCCTTGGCATCACCGGCTGGCAGGAAGGTGAAGCGCTGCGGGCAACCCGCGTTTGTCTGAATGCCTGGCTGAAAGACCGCGGGCATACCGCCAACCAGGAAGACATTGCCGCGCTGGAGCAGGTGCGCAGCTTCTTTACCGCGAACCAGTACAGCCGCTTTGCCGACTGGCACGACGAGCGCAATCGTCCCGGCAACATGGTGGGCTGGCGAAGAGTGGATAAGGGCAACACAGCGCAGGGCACCGAGGCGGTGACGACGTTCTACGTCATGCCGTCCGGGTGGAAGGAAATCTGCAGGGGGTTTGACCCGCGCAAGGTGGCGCGCCTCTGCGCGGACCGGGGTTATCTGCAGGCCTCTGCCGACGGCAAGCTACAGACCAGCATCCGCCCGCCAGAGATGAACGTGCGCAGGCTCTACGTTTTTAACAGCGAGGTGCCGGGCTGACGTTAAGGGCTTTGCGTGAGTCTTATTTTTAAAGGGTAACAGGTGTAACTGGTGTAACAGCGGCATCCGGTAAGGGCTGAGGCTGTTACACCTGACAAAAAGGTGAGGTGTAACGGGTGTAACAGTGCCCGCCTCCTGCTGTTACACCCTGTTACCCACCGTGTTACACCGTAGAATTTATGAAAAAGCCATTTAATTCAGTGATGTAACACCTGTTACCCGTGTTACACCGGAAAAAGAAGGATAGCGGCTATAGCGACATAAAGCCTCTTTTTCTGGCAGGCCGGTTATCAGACGCAGCGGTAATGCCGCCCGGCGTTGTACCAGCCACCACACACAGCCCGCAGATGGATACACTGTGCCACCGACGGCACAATTGACTCAACTAAATGAACCCGTACGGAGCCACTATGAATGCACTGAATACCCCTAAACGAAAAAACGAAGAAGAAAACATCATCAAGACCGTTACCGCCGGGGCAGAAGTAAGCCTGAACGGCAGTCTTAAGGATCATCGGCAGGCCGTTGAGCCTGAGTTAAACGACCTGCGCAGCAACCGTAAGAAATGGCAGGCGGCCCGCGAGGCGCAGGACAAAGCCGAAAAAATTATCCGCACCATCCATCTGCGGCGTGAAGAAACGCAGGCGCAGGCCAAAGAGATGACGGAAAAATTTCACGCTCTGTTTGAAGAAACCAATGGGGAATTAACGGCAGCGCTGAAAAAGGTACGCAGCGAAGGCATGCTCGCGAAAGACACTGTCATTGAGTACGACGCACTGCTGACACGGCGTGAGGATGAGTTTACCACTGTGCCATGGGCAACCGGTCGCGCCGCACACGACTACATTCAGACTCACAAGGCTGTACTGAAAAAACACGCGCACCAGACGTTCCGCCGCTTTCTGGATAATCATGGCCCGGAGCTGTTTCAGGCGCTGGCCCTGGTCCGTCTCGCCTGCAGAAATGATGAGGCAGGTATGCCAGATAACAGCACCGGCGTGTACAGCGGTATCAACGATGCTGAAAGCGAGTTTCGCCGCTTTCTTGATGCATCGATTATCGCGCCTGCAAAATCTGCACGTCCTGAAGTCGGTGATGATGAGGTGCTGAAGGAAACAGGTGTTTATCCTGAGCCTGAAGCTCAGGCAGATGCCCGTCTGCGCCCGAGTCCAATGGATGCTCACAACCACTACGTGCGCAAGCAGGAAGAAGCAAAAAAAGCAGCACAGCAGAAGGGAAGGAACTGATGGCAATGAAATGTCCTGAGTGTGGCATGACTGCACACACCCGCACCAGTGAGTACCAGACGGGCACGCTGAAAAAGACCTGGTATCAGTGCCGTAATATTGACTGCTCCTGCACGTTCACAACAATGGAGAGCCTGGACACAATAATTATGAAGCCGCAGAAGGTTGCAGAAGAACCTGAACCAGTGCAGGCAGTTCAACAGCGTCTGCCGCAGACCCTTAATCGCTATGGCTCGGCCAGCAGGCTTTCGAACCGCCAGAAAGCCCCCGTCTGAGGTTCACAAGCGACATCTCCCCGGCCATCGCGCCGGGTTTTTTAGATCTCTTTTCCATGGTGGGTATTAAATTCACTTGACTACCCGTTTGCATTTTACTTGACCTTTGCCAACAAAATGCAACTAGGTTGACAGGCAGCTTAGAGCGAGAAGCGGACATTGCTAACAGCGTTCTGTTTGAATCAACGAGGAGCAGGTCAGCGCCTACAGCTATGCAGCTTAACTCGAAACATTAATTATTGTAGTTTTTGCAGCTTCCGTTAATACCACATACAGTGGATGCGGAGGAGCCGGACGGGCCAACATCAGTTCAGAACGCGCAGTTTTCCCTGCTGCGCTTTAATGATGCCACCAACCGCGCTAAATTTAACATTTTATGGGGGGAAGCATATGGACCAAGAAAGTTTGAAGAAGCTCACTGAAGAGTATCAATCGAAATATGATAAACACCTAACTCCTGAACTCGACATGACGTCATTAGTATTAAAGGCCCACCTTTTTTTGGAAGAGATTTTGTACGAAATTGTTTTGCTTCACTGTAAAGCTCCTAAAGCTTTAGAGGGTATTCAATTCTCATTTCATCACAAATTGAAATTAGCAGAAGCGCTTTACGGAGTTCATATGTATAAGATAGAGTTCCCTAGGGGTGTGTGGCCTGTACTTGATGCGCTAAACAAACTCAGAAATGAGTTGGCTCATAGAATAGATAGTCCAAAGCTTGAAGATAAGATTATTAATTTCTTAAGAGCATCAGAAGAAAACATGATGAAAGAAAAATCATCACGGCATTTTAATGAAATATTAAGCGACCCTAAGCTTTTAACGGAAAGAATGCTCAACGTATTATTATATGTGCTTGGATGGCTTGGTTACATGCATGGTATAATATACTTAAATCCGCCCGAAGAGTTTTTAGCACCTTTATTTCCAAAGGTTAATAAAAAAAGTTAGTTTTTCCCACAGTCCACTTTTGGCACACAGCTGTCGGTCACACAATGCCATGTCTACCCACTCAGCATCAGTGACGATTTTTAGGTTGCGAAGGTCAAGTAAAGTGCAAACGAGTAGTTAAGTCACATGCAACTACGCACCTGGCTGGCGTTCCTCTGCATAAGTGCATGACTATGCTGCATGAAAACGCATGAATAATTGCACCTTGAATTTACCTGATCAGCCCAGCAGCGGCGCGGCCTGAAGTCAGTCATGCAGCCGCATGAAAACCACTCGATTAAGCGGGCAGGCGTGGCGGGGGTACGAGCGCGCGCAATGACTTCAACCTAAGATCAGCCACTTGTTCATGCGGACTTTTCGGGTCTGTTAAGCCAGAATACAGAGGAAAAAAGGATTGACTTTTTCCAAACTAAATAATTATTGTTTTCCATGAAACACTAAAGATTTTCTGAATGATTACGATTATAACTAGCAGGGCTTTTAGCTTAAAGTTAGGGCGCTACCTACACGGCCATGCGTGGAGATGATCGTAATGCTATGTGATAACAGCTCACAAAGTTGATAAGTATGGTGGGGTTGTAATCATTACTAGCATATGTACATGCTCAAATTATGATTTCAAAAACTCAAAGGATGGTAAATGATGTCCAGAACAGCAGAGGACACAATCAAAGGGTTTGTCTATCAATTTCACAAAACAGCAAAGCAAATTCTTGTATCTGATATGGATGCTGAAATAGCCCTCGAAGGTGCTATTGAAGACATTGATATAAAGGATGTGAAAGGGGAGATAACGGCAATACAATGTAAGTACCATGAATCGCAAGAAAAATTCATCCCGAGCCTGATTTACAAAGCCATTTTGCAAATGGCTATGAATTTCATCAATAACCCTAATTTAAAAATTAATTTTATACTTTTTATCCACACTCCAGACTACAAAACCCAAACAAGCAGGAAACTTACTCAACAAGAATTTGATTCGGCTTTAGGCAGCACTCAAGAGAGTATAAAAAAGATTGCCGAGAAGATACCTTCAACATTCCCAAAAGCCAACTTCATTTCTAGTGTCGACATTGAGTTTGCACCACATTTTGACGAACTATCTGAACAAGTAAAAGAAGAATTGGGAAAGATTGGAATTAACAATTCTGATATCAATACAATCCTTTATCCTAATATAATAAACCACATAGCTTTAATTTCCACCCAAAAAGATCCATCCTTGAGAAATACCACTAAGAAAGAAGTAATTGACTTCTTAAAAAAAACTAACGACATAGCTATATCTAAGTGGACTTTATTTCTAAAAAGCAGAGACATGATACTTAAAGCAAAAAGAACACAACTACTGGAAGGCTTGAAACTAAACACGAGAACGAGGTGTTTCTATTTTAAAGAAAGAAAAATAGAAAACATCAATGATGAAATTGTAATTTTCATTAAAAATTACCTTGATAAATATCACTTTAAAGCCTTACATACAAAAACACCAACATTTGCTCTAGAATGTGATTATTCAACTCTTTGTGAAATTCAATACCGACTACACCAGAAAAAAATCACAGCAAACACTGGATACATCGGTAATAGATTTGAAGAGGCCAACTTTAACAGGGAACCCTTAACAATTAATACATCGAAATCCAAAACGGATAGAGAATTTCATGTTCGGCTACTGATGGCACCAAACGATATAACAGCTATTAACGTTAGAAAAAATGATGATATCTTCTTGATTTCTGATAATACACCTGAAGAAATAGACACTCAAGATGTACAAGTTTTTCTATCAGGTGTCGAGTCAAGAGAAGAATTAGAATATATACTCAGCATAAGGAATACCCATGAAAAATAGAATTGGCATTGTCATTTCAAGTTCTCCTGGTAGTGTGATAGTAGAAATAAATGGGCTAACTGAATTTGAAGAAAACAAGAAAAATTTGCAAATAGGAAAATACATATGCATATCTGATGGAAATCATGACTATGCAATATGCACTATAAGGAATATTAGTAGTACCAAAACTGACTTAGCAGGTAAAGATTGGGTATTTACGCTTGAGACCAGCCCTGTTGGAGCGTTAGTCAAAACTTCAGATGAAACCATATTTAAAAAAGGAAGTCCCGTCTTACCAGTACCATCTGAAGAGGCATTTATAATGGACAAGGAGGACTTTGATCTAATATTCAGAAAAAGTGAAAAACATAATTTTTTCATGGGCCATTTATCTGGCAACAAAGAAATTGAGGTTCATCTAGATGGAGATGGATTTTTTAGCAAACACATTGGTGTTGTTGGTTCAACAGGTTCAGGAAAGTCGTGCGTTGTAACGACCTTACTACAAAGGGCCGTTGGTATTAAAGATAACAATTATGAGCTATTTCAAAAACAGAACAATACTCATATTGTTATGTTTGACTTACACTCTGAGTATAAAGCTGCATTTTCAATTCCTGAAGGTAAAAACAATTTCACTCTAAACAACCTTAGCATTGAAAATTTATGCCTTCCATATTGGATATTAAATTCTGAGGAATTGGAAAGCCTTTTAATAGAGTCTTCCGAGAACAACAGTCATAATCAGATCGCCATATTCAAAAGAGCGATCACTCAAAACAAAAAAAAATACAACAGCCATTTAAACGATGTTAATTATGACACGCCATGTTACTTCTCAATGTCCGAGGTTGTCACGTTTATCGACAATGTAGACAGAGAAATCATTGGGAAAATGGACGGTGAGGGAAAACCTAAAAAGAAAGATGGAAGTTTAATTGAGGATATAGAGAAAGAGTATTTTGATTCAAGAGTTGAATTCATACAGCAATCAAACACTAAAGAATCAAAAGCATCTAATGGACCTTTCAACGGCGAATTTACACGATTTGTGTCACGCCTTGAAACAAAAATGAGAGATGAAAGACTCTCTTTCATATTAAAACCTCAAAAATTTAATGAAACAAATGCTGACTCCTCAAATTTTTTAGAAATAATAAAACAATTCATAGGTTATTCAAACAAATCTAACATTTCAATAATTGATGTAAGTGGAGTTCCATTTGAAGTGCTAAGTGTAACCATTAGTTTGATATCAAGGATAATTTTTGACTTTTGTTTTCATTATTCTAAAACGCGACACTCAATTGGCGAGAAAAATGACATCCCAGTACTTTTGGTTTGTGAAGAAGCACACAACTATGTACCTGCATCTGATTATGCAGCGTATCGTGCTTCTAGAAAATCAATTGAGCGCATTGCAAAAGAAGGTAGGAAGTATGGTTTAAGCTTGATGGTAATCAGCCAACGCCCATCCGAAGTATCACCAACCATATTCTCCCAATGTAATAACTTTGTTGCTTTAAGGCTAACTAACAAAACTGATCAAAATTATATTAAAGGGTTATTGCCCGAAAACACCAACTCCATATCAGATTTTCTGCCAAGCCTAACATCTGGTGAAGCTCTCGTTGTCGGAGACGCTGTACTCATGCCCTCGATAGTACAGCTGGAAAAGCCGTTACCAGAGCCACAATCTGCAAGTGTAGAAGTCTTCAAAGAATGGTCTTCGGAGTGGAAAGAGCCTTCATTCGATAAAGTCATTTCAAAATGGCTCAAACTTTCGACACAGTGAGCTTTACATGTACCAAATACAGTACCAAACATGCTTTAAAAGGAAAAAAATCAATTAAATTACATTAAAATCAATAATGTAATAATTTTAAGTTGAAGCAGATTCAGAATATTGAGTAACACTGCCGTGGCATGAATTAGCCGAAAGTTAAAAAGCTCGCTCAGCGCGGGCTTTTTTTATTTGCACGCTATCCAGGATGTTAAGAGCAAATCAGGCATCCTGAAAATGTTTCACTGTGACTCCTTACTCAAAATCGACCAAACGAGGGCGAACAGAAAGTAAGCACCCTATATACTTCTGCTCGTCCCTACGCATGAATTGCACTGGAGACCATATAGGACGATTGAATACACAAGGAGTGTAAAGCGATGGCCGCACTGCAATTTCCCTGCACAATACTTACCACGCAAAAACAAATGGACGATTACGGCGCCTGCGATATGTCCGGCCCTTACCGGTATATTGAGATTACTGGAGCCCGTTATGAAAGCCAGTAAAAAAAGGCTTCTATGGGTACTGATACTGCTTCCAGCTATTCTGACATCTTATGTCTTCTGGCTATCTCAGCGCTCGGTAGAAATTGTTGGCGTCCATCAGAATGGTAACCACAGCTATATTTTAGTAAAGAACTTTCCCTTTAGTGATCGAGGGAAGATAAGCTGGTGGTTAGAAAATAAAGATATGCTTAGAGTTAAGTATAAGATACCCAAGCCTGCAACATATGGATCTTACACTATTATTTTCTGGTTATTTGGTGAGGGCTATAAAGAAGAAGGTAAATATGACAGGCTCTGTTTTAATGATATGCCCCCGCCGAAAAACTGCATAGAGAAGGAAGCCATTTTTGCGGTAGAAAAAAGCACAAATTTTGGGACAGTTTTCACCGTCTATAATGGTGGCGACTATCGATTAAACAATAACGGAACGGTCGTTGAAGTTCACCGTAAATAAAAGTGATTTTTCGGTATTGATTGAATGCAACGCAGCCAACGCGCTGTGTTGCTTTATCCAGGCCCAACGGCCTAATGTCGCTCAAATAAGCATATATTCCGTAGCGGCGCGATTTATCGCGCAATAAATTATGTTTATATGCAGGTGCGCATGAATGCGCACCCTACGAAAAACCAGCTAGATAGATGTAGGGGAGCCATTCATGGCGACCGATTAACCTCAACTGACAAGCATTGCGCAATAAATTGCGCCGCTACAGTTCCTGCGCGCTATATCTGACAGGTTCTCACTTATCCAACGTAGAGCACATGGCACGCGGGAACTGGCTGCTCCCTGCGGCATAACCCCCGCGATTGATTTTAACGATCATGCCAAACGAGGTGTGACCCACTTTGAAGCCGGGATAGACATATTTTTCCGCGTCGGCATCGCTGATTTCATCCCCCTGAATACGGCTCGAAGTGAGAGTGGTGGATTTGAGCATGCCCGGTAACAGTTGATATGAGAACTCCATGGCGCGATGAATGGATTGCTTCTTCAACACCTTACCTTGTCCATCCAGGTGAAAAAGGTGCCCAACATACGTTCCCACGCCATTTCCGCTCTGATAATACGTTAGCTGCATGCTGCCTTCAGAAGCCACCGCTGATTCGCCCGTTGCACTGATGTATTTAAAGCCAAAGCGTGATTCGCAATGATACGGATAGCTGATCACCGAAAGAGTGTAAACCCGTTCTACAATCCACGGCGCAAGCGCGATAAAAAGGGTAATCCCCAGCAGCCAGACTCGCTTATGCATCATGTTCCTTCCTGGATAGAGGTGTAAGCTTCACAACCCTTCGCGTGCTGCTGTATCTCCTCGCGACAGAGAAAATAGCTAAAAACATCAGGGTTGTAGGAGCCGTTGATATAGATGAAATGCACCTCGCCCTCGAGTATGCGATGAAACCACTCATCACTCTCTAGCTGCTTAAGGGCATTCGCAAGATAGTCATTTTGCGTATCGATACTCTGGTTATAGAAGACCTGCAGCTGGTTAAAACGCGTCACCAGCGGCAGATAATGCACGGTGTGATATTGGGTGAAAATCTGCTGTACGGTGCTTTTATTGACGACCCAGAACAGGGAAAAACTGGCAAGCACGACAATGGCTGATAGCAAAGCAAGGCGCATGCGCCCCATCAGACGCG
Organism: Pantoea sp. NPDC088449; assembly: GCF_044753225.1. NCBI lineage: Bacteria > Pseudomonadati > Pseudomonadota > Gammaproteobacteria > Enterobacterales > Erwiniaceae > Pantoea > Pantoea sp. NPDC088449. Next base: position 129,333 of record NZ_JBIVMT010000007.1, read on the forward strand.
ATGTTGGCTGGCGGGAAGGCGCCGCACGATAGCGTACCTGGCGTGATGATTTTGCCATGTCATGAGTTTCGTCCTCCTCGGCCATGGCGCTGATTTCTGACAAATCTGTCGAAGTCGTGACTCCCGCGCATTCAATGCTGAACATGCGCGAGATCTTATAGCCCAGCCGCGGAACCGTCATGATCAACTCGCCGTTCAGCTCCAGCTCTTTCAGCACTTTGCGCAGTTGGGTCACCGCCTGATTTAAGCTGTTTTCACTGACAATGTGTCCCATTGCGCCCCATCCGGCATAAATTAACTGCTCGCGACTCACGGGCTCACCCGCTGATTCAATTAATGCTACCAGGCAGCGTGCCGCTGCTGCGCTGATGGGGATGTTAGGCTGCGCGCTACCTAAGCCCGCTAACGACGGCATATCCGTATTAAAGGCAACCTTGCTTTCAATGATGTAAACAGACATCTCGATTTCCCGTGAAAATACCGCCACTCATAAATAAATGCCGCTATGAAAGCGATACATAGCGATTCATAACGCTCAGCTAACCTATTGAAAACGATCCTTTTTCAACAAAAATCAGCACTCTTTTTTACCCTTCACCCCCGTTACGCTTAAACAGGCGCTGCGTCTTTTATTAATCATTATTAATTAGCGATGAAGCGGATGAAAACTTATGCAAAATAATGACTGATTTGGATGAATGATAATATTGAAAGCCAAAAAGCGGCTTATTCGAGACTGTTCTTAAATTTTTGTCATTAAGAAATTCAAGGTCGCCACCTTCCTTAGCAAATAATAAACAAACCATTAACCCGGTTTATATGAAACCCTTTATAGCACAATGAGTTAACTTCTTTTCACCGCTTCACAGGCGCATTTTTGACAGCCTGATACCGCTTATTGATAATCGGCCCAACTTCAGCAGGCCGTTATACGTTGCTTAGCGAAGGGTTAAAAAACATCAATGCAATATTGGCTTAAGTCAGTTATCAGGAGCACGCCTTTAACTATTCCATACAGCTTTGCATTGAACATATCCGCGTTAATTCGCGTACATATAGGAAATCGAAAATGAAGTTGAATAAGATCATGGTTGCAATGGGTTTTGGTTTAGTGATGATGGCGGGTACAGCCAATGCCATTGATGATCAGGGCCACGGCACCGTAACAATTAAAGGTTCCATCATTGATGCACCTTGTTCCATTACACCTGAAACGATTGATCAGACTGTTAATTTAGGCCAAGTATCGAATGTGCAGCTAAAGGACGGTGGCAAATCAAACCCACAGTCGTTCAGTATTAAACTGGAAAACTGTGATTTAGCTGCTGATAAGCATACAGCTCAAATAACCTTCACTGGCATGGAATCGGCAGGGAATCCAGAATTGATCGGTATGACCGGTTCTGCGGAAGGTGCAAGTATCGGCTTAACCAATGGTGCCGGTACACTCATTAAGCTAGGTGAACCAACTGACGTAACTATTCAGAACGGGAACAACACTCTGGCGTTCTCCGCTTATTTACAGGGTGATCCTGCACCAGCAGAAGGAACTTTAGACGGCGCGAACATTGTTCCCGGTACATTCCAGAGCGTAGTTTCCTTCAACCTGGCTTATCCTTAATTAGGTTTGCCGTTTAATCAGGTATGCGCATTGGCGCATGCCTTTTTCTACGACAGACGAAAATAATAATGCTAAATAAATATCCCGGGATAAATGGAAAGCAAACCAGCAGGGTAGTTAGACCACTGGTTCTGGCTATTTCTTTAGCTTTATTTACTGCATATCCGTCACTGGCAAAAGAAGTTGAGTTTAACCTCGACAATCTTGATGTTAGCGATCGTGAAAATATTGATATGACACAGTTCGCACGCGCTGGTTTTATTATGCCAGGTCAATACGACATGGTGGTGCGGGTGAATAAATCAGACCTGCCCGCCATGCCGATCACCTTTCTACCGCCAGATGACGATCCGAAAGAGAGTGTGGCCTGCATATCTCCTGAACTGATGCAGCAGTTGGGTTTGAAGCCGCGTTCCCTCGAGAAGGTCAGCTATTGGCATCTGGGACAGTGTGCCAACCTCACCGACCTGCCCGGCACCACTGCACGTGGTGAGTTGGCGAATTCAGTTCTCACTATTAGCGTGCCCCAGGCCTACCTTGAATATCAAGCTACGGACTGGGATCCCCCTTCACGTTGGGATGATGGTATTCCAGGGGTACTGTTCGACTATAACGTGAATCTAAATTACAGCACGGCTCAGCAAGTTAGCGAAACCAGCAGTACAAGCGCCAGCGGTAATGGCGTCGCCGGGGCAAATTTAGGCCCATGGCGTATGCGCGCTAACTGGCAGGGCCAGTACAACCGTAATGAAAGCGGTAGTACCCATCAACTCACCTGGAGTCAATATTACGCCTACCGAGCAATTAAAGCCTGGCGCGCCAAGCTGTTACTGGGTCAAAACTATTTAACTACCGATATGTTTGACAGCGTGCGCTTCGTCGGTGTTAGCGTCATCTCCGATGATAGCCAACTGCCACCCAATCTTCGCGGTTATGCGCCGGAAGTCGGTGGCGTGGCGAAAACCAATGCTAAGGTCACCATCAGCCAGCTAGGCCGTGTGATATATGAAAGCCAGGTAGCACCGGGCCCTTTCCTGATTCAGGATTTAAGTGAAGCGACCAGCGGCACCCTAGACGTGCGCGTTGAGGAACAGGATGGATCGGTGCAGCAGTTTCAAGTCGAAACCGCCACCATTCCCTATTTAAGTCGTCCCGGGCAGGTTCGCTACAAAATCTCTGCTGGCCAACCGGCCGATCAACAGTTCAAGCCGCACGGTACTCTGATGCAAACCGGAGAGTTCTCATGGGGGGTCAGCAACGGTTGGTCACTGCTGGGCGGGATGGTGGCTGCCGGCAAATACAATGCCTATTCGTTAGGCGTTGGCCGCGATTTGCTGGCGCTGGGTGCCATTTCGTTAAGCGCAACACAATCGCACGTTGAGCTGCCGAAAAGTGGTAAGCAGGTTGGCAGTTCTTATAGCCTCAGTTATTCCAAACGCTTTGAAGAGTACGATACGCAAGTAACCTTCGCTGGCTATCGCTTTTCTCAACGTAACTATATGACGATAAGTCGCTATTTAGATGAGCTCAAATATGGTGAGCATAGTTATCAGCGCGGCGACGACAAACAGACCTATTCGGTGACGTTGAATAAGCAGTTTCGCTCGCTCGGGCTCAGCGCCTTTCTTAATTACTACTATCAAACCTACTGGGATCGCCCCGCCACCAGTCGCTGGAATATGTCGCTGGCACGCTATTTTGATGTGGGCAGCATAAAAAATATGAGCGTCAATCTCTCTGCATATCGCAACGAATTGCGGGGTAAAACCGACGATACCTTGTACCTCAGTTTTAATATTCCCTTAGGCGGTGCCGCCTCTATTAATTACAGCGCACAAAGTGGCAGCAGCGGTGCCACGCAAAACGTGGGCTGGTATCAACGCCTTGACGAACGCAATACCTATCAGGTCAGCGCTATTACCAGCAGCGATGAAGCCCCTACTCTTAGCGGCTACTACAGTCGAACCGGCGATATTGCGCAAGTCAATACCAGCGCTAGCTACAAAGCCGGCGTCTATCACTCGGCGGGACTATCCGCACAGGGCGGGGTTACCGCTACGACACAAGGCGCGGCGCTACATCGCACCAATTTTGCTGGCGGTACACGATTGATGGTGGATACCGAAGGCGTTAGCGATGTTCCGATTCAGGGCGGTGGTTCGGCGGCTACACACACCAATCTGTTTGGCAAAGCGGTAATTACCGACGTCAATAGCTATTACCGCAACCAGGCAAGCATAGATATCAACAACTTACCTGAAAATGTTGAGGCAGAACGCTCTATTACCCAAGTGACGCTCACCGAAGGCGCAATTGGTTACCGTAAGTTTGGCGTGATTACCGGACAAAAGCTGATGGCAGTAATACGTCGCGCTGACGGCAGCTTCCCACCGTTTGGTGCCAGCGTCCTCAACGATGGACGTGAAACCGGTATTGTCAGCGACAGCGGCAGTGTGTGGCTAAGCGGCGTCAATCCCGGCGTGAAGATGGCCGTACGCTGGAGCGGCGCAACGCAATGCATTATCACCCTGCCGGACGTACTACCTGAAGATCCGTCAGGTGAAAACAATTTGCTGCTGCCTTGTATCGACAGCGTTGAATAATTCCAAATGGCGTTATTACGTCATTAATTTTGACCTATGAGATTGAAACTATGCTCGTTTATCGCCGCTTTATCACCTGTACATCGCTGTTGATCGGTACGTTACTCGCCCATCAGGCACTGGCCGCAATCGCCATGGATCGCACCCGCGTTATTTATAACGCCAGCGAACGCTCCATTAGTCTGAATATCAGCAATGAAAATAAAAGCTTGCCTTATCTGGCACAAAGTTGGCTTGAAGATGTACAAGGCAAAAAAGTGAACTCGCCGCTATTGGTGCTGCCCCCGGTACAGCGTGTGGAACCAGGCCAGAAAGGTGCTATCAAAATCCAAGCGCTGCCAGCGGTGAAAACGTTGCCGCAGGATCGTGAGAGCCTGTTTTATTTCAATCTACGTGAAATTCCACCACGCAGCGAAAAACAAAATGTTTTACAGATTGCGCTGCAAACGCGTATCAAGCTGTTCTATCGTCCAGCAGCTATCATCGTCGCCAATGAGTCCACCATACCGTGGCAAAATCAGCTCACGCTAACTCAGCAAGGTAATGATTATAAGATTGTAAATCCTACTCCGTACTACATCACTCTTGTGGGCGTGGCCAACAATAAAGACGCAAAGAAAAGTGATAACGGCTTTAAACCAGTAATGCTGGAGCCGATGAGTAGTGCCACCTTGGGTATGAGTGCAACCGCATTAGGTTCACATCCGGTGCTGACTTACATCAACGACTACGGTGGTCGCCCAACGCTGACCTTCAACTGCAGTGCGGGAAAATGCACTGTCGTCACCGATAAAAAAGAATAACGTGATGAACAGGCTGATGGTTGCAATCCTGCTTATCTTGCTAAGTATTACGATAGCGGTAGGGAAGACACCGTTGGGAAATCGAATTGCAGGTTTACCCGATACCATTATTGAAATATCTGGAATAGTCATCGCGCCGCCGCCTTGTCAAATAAACAACGACAAACCCGCCGACGTGGATTTTGGCGATGTTACCATTCAGTACATTGATGGTGAACGCTACATGCGTGATATACCCGCTGTTATTCAGTGCCCCCCCACTTTTATCGGAGAGCTAAACTTTAAAATACGCGGCGAGCCGTCGCCTTTTGATGAGAGTGCTCTCATAACCAGCAACCCCGATTTAGCAATTCGCCTTACCCTTAACGGCGGTGCCATGAAACTGGACCAATGGCAAAGTATCAGCTGGCGCACTCCGTTAGAAATCAAAGCTGTACCGATTAAAAATTCCAATAGTATTCCTGCTGCAGGTCCGTTCACGGTAACGGCCACTATGTTGATTGCTGTTCAATAAGGAAAATATGATGCGCTTACGTCTTTTGTCATTCACTTTATTTCTTAGCATGTTTTTTACAGCACAAGCATGGGCTGCCGCCACACTCACCCTTCACGGCAAGCTGATTAATCTGACGTGTAAAATTGGCAATGACCAACCCATCGATATCGACTTTGGTGATGAAGTGGTGGTTGACCTTCTGGATGGTCAGCGCTATCAGCACGATGTACCACTTCAAATCACCTGTAACAATGATTATAAAGGTGAACTAAATTTCACAGTATCTGGCATCGCATCCTTTGAAGATAGTGTAATTGAAACCACCATCCCCGATCTTGGCATTCGATTTTTAGACGCCAGCAGTAATAAGCCAATAGAAATCAACAAAGCCTACCCATATAAAAATAACGATAACGTCGATCTTATTGTCGTTCCTGTGAAGGCACCTAATGCAAAGTTGACGGGCGGTGATTTTAACGCATCAGCACAATTGCTGGTGGAGCCGCAATAAAAAATGAAATTCTTTGCACTGCTGCTGTGGATTACCTCGTTATTCTCCTGCGCGCAGGCAGCAGAAATGGGGCTACGCGGTACGCTGGTAGTGATCAGTTGTATTATAAATAACGATAAGCCGGTAGATGTTAGCTTTGGAGAGGCGGTGGGTGTCAATAAAGTGGATGGCGTGAATTACCGCCAGAAGCTGCCGCTGGGAATCGTGTGTTCTCGCCCTCCTGGTGAACTTTTACATTTGATGTTCGTCGGCACTCAAACTGATTTCGACTTAAATGCCCTTGCCACAGACGTTAATGACCTCGGTATTCGGCTACTACAGGGTGAAACGCCCATTATGATTAATGAACCGCTGCCCCTTGATAACGACCATTTACCGGAATTCTCTGCCGTACCGGTTAAACGCCCTAACGCCCAGCTAACCGGTGGAGATTTTCATAGCCAGGTGGCATTACAGATCATGCTGGAGTGAAGGTGAAAAATTTATCTTTTACTATTTTTTTTCTGCTGCTGTTAACAACATCAAAGCTTGTAGACGCTGCAGCTGAGTTTAATTTCAGTGGTACTTTGGTAGAAGAACCCTGCCTACTGGATCCAGAAGATAGCGCGATTGAAATCGATTACGGAACAGTTATTAGTAAGCTGCTTTATAGCCATCAACGCACAGCAGGTAAACCGTTTACCTTACATTTATTGGAATGTGACTTATCTCTGGGGGAAAGTGTATCTGTTACTTTTATTGGAACTGAAGATAGTGAGCAACCGGGTTTAATTGCTCTGGATGCCTTAAGCACCGCTCGTGGTGTAGCAATTGGCATCGAAACGCTAGACAATAAGTTGATTCCGGTGAATCAAGCGACACAAGCACAAAAACTAAGCTCGGGAAGTAATGAACTTAACTTCTCTATCTTTGTTTCTGCAGCTCATGAAGCAGTTAAAAATAAAGGCATAGTATCTGGCTCGGTATATTCGCATGCCATCTTTAGATTATATTATGATTAATTAACCAAAAAAGCCATTTATAAACCGGACTGAGATAATTTATTTCAATCATAATATTTTTCCTAAAAAAAGCAACAATCATACAACTTTAAAGAAAAAACAAATGAAGAAAATGACTTTTGAAATTAAAAAACTTTTCAACATATCAATCCTAACCATTTTTTTATTAATTATTCCATTAGGTTCGCATGCAATAATTTTGGCGCACATTACTAAAGTCGAGTCTAGCTCCTCTTACATAGATTTATGGGGCTCAATCGATCTATGGGAAGAGCTTGAGGATTCACCCAATCCATGTTACCAAACTTCTGAGGCATTTTGTTATTATCATGTTGGCGTGATAAATAAAAAAACGGGCCAGGGATTTCCACGAGACAGTGACTATCTAGATGCTAAACAATTAAAAACTATGCAGCAGGTAGTCACTGAGTTTAAAAAAATCATGCCTATCCCCTTTCCCATCGTGTCTAGAAACTACAGGGGTAATAGCAATATTGAAGATTTTTGCTTCGGAATTTTGTACTGTTCAGCGGGTGCCTGTGACCAAAAAAAAATTGTTCCAGGCAATATATGTCTTCCATTTCCGCCAATAACGTTGAGCTGTACTGTCACAGGAGATACAATGATAAATCATGGTACATTACCCAGCAATGAATTGTCTGGAGCCAAATCATCTACTGTTTTAAACGTGAGTTGTAATCAGGATGGCACACTTACCATTTATGCATTGGGGCAAGGTTCAAGCGATGTGATGCTTAATAGCGAAGGGACCTTAAAATCACGACTTCAGGTTAATGGCAAAAGTGGAATAATAGGGACAATTGTTGAGATTAAAGAAGATGTTAAAACCCCATTCACAATAACATCAGAGCTGATTACGTTCGGTGAAGTTGAAGTCGGCCCTTTTCATGGTTCGGGAACAGTGACAATGAGCTACGAATAAAACGCAAGGAATTATTACAAAGTCACATCAGGCAAATTATATGTGATAAATTCAGTAGTTAATAATTTTGGCAGGCATGTCTTACCTGCTATACAAGTCACTTTTTATACACCGTGACTATATTATTTTTTTATTTAAAAAAGGTAAAAACTAAAATTGCCATTTTAAGCAATGGAGTCATAATTGAATAACAAAGCATAAATATCGTGAACACTCAGCCCTGAATCTGTATTTCTTTAAATTCCATTATCTATTGAATAATTTATATAGAATATTATGATTTTTTATTCATAGGCTAATGTAAGTTGGCTAAGAGCAGATCTGGAATGTGCCGCATCAATTGAACCCTTCAACGTCGCGGTAAAATCCAGCGTATTGTTTTTACTCAACACCAGCTGCGGTTCCGGCGTATTACGCATTTTAATCACTTTACCGTTGCTGTGTTGCAGCATCACCGCAGCATCGTCAGAGAGCGCCAGTAAACTCTCTTCGGTCTCAGGACCGGTAAAGGTCGCCGTAATGTTTTCCAGGGTTTCATGCGCGCACTGGTTTACCTTGAGGGAGAACTTGATGGCCTTCGCATTGGAAAGCTCAATCGCCTGGTCGCTGTTCTGGTGAACGATTTTGCAGGGTTCGTCGCCCTCAACAATCTGGCCACGAATAGTGACGCGTCCGCTATCAATCGCTGCCATTAATGAAGAAGAAAAAGTAAATAACGCCATCATTGCCACCGATTTAATCACATTAATTTTCATTTTAAATTCCTTGCCAAATAATCAATCAATTTCCAGGCACGCTAATTTAATGGTTTTCAACCATGCGTGATGATATGCGCTAATAATAGCGGACATCATGAATAAGTAATGCCAGGACACGTCTTAAAGAGGGAGCGCATTCTGCTGTTTTTAACGCGGTAATTTTATGTTCTAGCGCAATAAAACTCACTATTAACCCGCAACGCAAGAAATGTCTTAAATATTGGTAGGTTAGATCAATATAGCCATTATTCACGCCCAAAAACTCTCATCACTTACTTTTCATTTTAATATTAATACGGTGGCAATAAGTTCGTATGGGAAAATAAAAACAAGTAATGCATGCCTATATTAATATAGCTGCCCATGCTATTTTCTCGCACCGCTCAATTTCATCAGCAACCGATCGTGAAATAAATCAGCGCCAGGAAAAACCAGAGCGGTTATTGATCGCTATACGAATACGGCTTACTGCACTACACTGTAAATTGTGATGAAGATCACAAACCATACCCTTCCCAGGCTTGTTAAGGCCTTCCGTCGGAACGTCGCATCAGCGCTTTAGACGATATTGTGGTTTTTTCAATGTAAAGAATGTGAAAGCGTGTATGTGCATCCATGTCATTTTCTGACTGAAAATGCGGCGAGAAACGGATAGAAAAGCATCAATGCATCAGCCTAATTCGTTGTTTAGCAAACAGATTAGCGTACCTAAAAACGTTGTACGCTAAACTTAAGCCCTCATTCAATGAAACCTCTCAATCCTAAAGATTGCAGAGTTTACATAACTTTGAAGGCACTATTTGCTAAAGTGCTGGTCGTATTCAATACAGTTGTACCGCATCAGGATTCCAGGGAAATGCTTCTTGCGCGATACATTCACTTTTTCACTGAAGGCGCCATGAAGAAAACTGGTAAGTTCCGCTCAAAACTGCTCCATCCCCGCTACTGGTTGACCTGGTTTGGGCTGGGTGTGTTATGGCTGCTGGTGCAGCTTCCTTATCCTGCTTTGATACGGCTTGGCGCTTCTGCCGGCAAGCTGTCACGACACTTCCTTAAGCGCCGTGAGCGCATTACCCGCCGCAACATCGAACTCTGCTTCCCGAACATTAATGAGGAAGATAAAGAGTTGATGATTGCCGGTAACTTCGCATCGCTGGGCATGGCGCTGGCTGAAACCGGCATCGCCTGGTTCTGGTCCGATGCGCGCGTGCGTCGCCTGTTCCAGGTGAACGGCATCGCCAACCTGCAGAATGCGCAGAGCCACCAGCGCGGTGTGATGGTGATCGGCGTGCATTTTATGTCACTCGAGCTGGGCGGCCGTATTACCGGACTGTGCCAGCCGATGATGGCGATGTATCGCCCGCACAACAATCAGGCGATGGAGTGGGCGCAAACCAAAGGTCGTATGCGTTCTAATAAGGCGATGATTGATCGTCGCGATTTGCGCGGCATGGTACATGCGCTGAAACAGGGCGAAGCGGTATGGTTCGCACCGGATCAAGATTACGGCCCGAAGGGCAGCGTGTTTGCGCCGCTGTTTGCCGTGAAGCAAGCCGCCACCACCAACGGCACTTTTGTGCTGTCGCGTCTGGCTAAGCCGGCCATGCTGACCATCGTGCTGATTCGTAATGCGGATAAAAGCGGTTATCAGCTGATCATTCAGCCGGAGCTGGAGAATTATCCGTATGAAGATGAAGCAGCAGCTGCGGCTTATATGAACAGAGTGATTGAGAAAGAAATCCTGCGCGCTCCCGATCAATATCTGTGGCTGCATCGCCGCTTTAAAACCCGTCCACCGGGCGAAGCTTCACTGTATATCTAATCTGCTCTCGGCTGGTATTCTGCCCCTCATTAATGAATGATAGTCCGCACGGAATAATCACCTGCGGACTATCTTGATGGAACAGAATATTACAGCTGGCTGGTTGCGGCCTTTAATTGCCGACCGACTCACACCTTATCTCGAAATTGATGCACCGCGCCTGCAGCGTAATCTGCAGCTGATGCAGCAAAAAGCCGATGCCGCGGGCGTCGCGCTACGTCCCCATATTAAAACCCATAAAAGCGTCTGGATTGCCGGGCAACAGCGTGCGCTTGGCGCGCGCGGCATTACCGTGTCGAAGCCGAGTGAAGGCGTAGCCTTTATTTTGGGAGGTGAACGCGATCTGCTACTGGCTTATCCCATTGTGCACGCCGACACGCTGGCGGAACTGCTGGCGGTGGCGGCAGAGTATCAGGCGCGCATTACCTGCATCGTGGATGGCGAGATGGGCGTTAAGGCGATCGCGGCGGCACATCAGCGCCAACCCGATTGCTCACTGGCGGTGGCGATCAAGGTGGATGTGGGATTGCATCGCATCGGCGTTGATCCCCACAGCGATATGGCCATCACGCTGGCTCAGCGCCTTAAAAGCGCAGGCCTGCCCTTTGCCGGGTTGGTATCCCATGCCGGTCACGCCTATGGTGCGGGCAATCCTACGGCGATTGCAGAAGTCGCATTGCAGGAAATCGCCCTGATGCGCGATGTGCAGCAACGCCTGGCCGAAGCCGGCTTTACGCCCTGCCCGATTTCAGTGGGTTCCACCCCAACGGCGTTGGCGGCACCCGTGGCGTCAGGCAGCGATGAAATTCGTCCCGGTAATTACGCGCTATTGGATCTCACCGCCTGGCGGCTGGGTCTGTGCTCGCCGGATGCGCTGGCGCTGAGCGTGATCACGCGCGTGGTGGCGGTGAATCCACACTTTGCCATCATCGATGCCGGTTCCAAGATGCTCAGCTCCGACAAAGGACCACACGGCACCAATGCCAGCGGATTTGGCATCGCCGTGGATGAGCAAGGTAATCACTATGAAGTGCTGAAGCTGTCGGAAGAGCATGGCTTCCTGCAATACGGCGATCAGGCTCCGCCTGTTGGCGCGTTGCTGCGTATTTTCCCTAATCACAGCTGCGCCGTGGTTGCACAGTCCGATCGCATTGTCCTGCGTGCAGCAGACGGTTCAGCGCAAGAGCTGGATATTCAGGGGCGCGGCAAGTTTATTTGATTACAGCATTTTCACGGAAACCGCTGTTAACCCACACTTCCACTACCGGGCAATTTTCTGCCCGGTATCAGCGTGCTTTAATGGCTGTCTCACATCAGGAGGTTCCATGCTGCCATCACAGACAGTCACACTGACCGTTCCACGCAACTGGTTAGATTTGTATGAAACCATCTGGAAACCCGAGTGCTTTGCCAAATGGGCAAGCGGGCTCAGTAGCAGCACGCTGACGCAGGAAGGAAACAGCTGGAAGGCCAAAGGTCCCGAAGGCACGGTAAAGATTCGTTTTACGCCGCATAACCCGTTTGGCGTGATGGATCACTGGATTGATACCGGCAGCGGCAAAGAGATTTATATGCCGATGCGGGTAATTGCTAATGAGCAAGGCGCCGAGGTTGTGATGGTGGTTTACCGCCAGCCGCTGATGTCCGACGAGAAGTTTGCGCAGGATGTTGCCTGGGTAAAACGCGATCTTGAACAACTGCTGCATCTGTTAACTCATTAGAATCAATGCATTATGCAAACTCCCTCTCTGTAACTTGCGCTGGAATTAATTGATAAAAAGCGGTTTCTTTTTTGCACAGTAGCGTTTAACTGTTTTGGCGAAATCTTCACTCATCAATGTGTTAATCAACAATGCTGCTTAAGCTTCCTCACCGGGAAAATTCCTGGTGGGGCTTCGCGATAAAATGCTGAGTGCCTCTGATTTATCGAAGTTTTTTGTCCATTCAGTTGATGTGGCTTCATTCATCGATGCTGAAAGGCGTAAAAGACTAATAAATGGCACATCACTCGCCTTATATATTCTGATGCATATTATGAAACCATTTATTTCTGCAGTCTATTTATAGGAGTTTTCTGATGGTGTTAATTTAATTAAAACACGGTATAACTCTTCCACACACAGCAATACCCATAATAACAACAGCAGGGAAATAACATGGATCGCTCAACCTATCCTTTGTTATCAGAAAAAGAATTTGTTGAGATTGCCAGGAGGATGCTGGCCGGGGAATATATAAACTCAAAGGGATTTTATAATGATCTTATGGATTTCCTCCGCACCGGAGGTGATACCATTAAGACAAAAAAAACATTATGCGCCAGGGGCATCTTTTTAAAATCAGAACATCACTTAATTGAGTGCATCTATACATGGCTGAATCTGAAAGGTATTTCAGGATTGCGCCAGGAATCGCTGCATTAATGTGATCTGTGCCCGAGCCTGTGGCTCGGGTAACCCCTTAATTGCACTGGTACATGTACCATAAAGAGCAGGGTATGGCGATAAGAGAAAGAAATCTGACCAACGCTAAGTGGTCAGTGTTGTCATCGATTAAAATTGTCGGCATTGGTGTTTTGCAGCTTTCACTTTTGGCACAAATACTTCAGGCAAATGAGTTGAATTTACTCGCCATCGCGATTGTAATGCTATTGGTTATTGATACGTTGGCGGATCGAGGTTTTGGCAATGCCATTATCAGAAATAAAAGCCTGAATAATAGCGATCTCTCGATTTTATATTGGGGGAATGTATTATGCGGAATGGCCATTTTTGCCGCACTGTTTATTGGTAGCGATATTTCCAGTCGTATTATGAATCAACCCGAAATGGCGATTATGCTTGAGATGATTTCGGTGATATTCATTATTATTCCGCAAGGACAGCATTATCGCGCCATATTGCAACGGGAAAATCAATTTTCACGCATTGCCTTCACGGAAACCGCTTCTGTGTTAGCAGGGCTGGGTATCACACTGTTTACCGTGTGGCTGACACCTTCGGTGTTGTGCGCAATCTGGGGCTACCTCGCCATGGTATCCATCAGAATGCTGATCTACTGCTATTACGGTCGTTCCTGGTTCCAGCCAGAATACCGTTTTAGCCTGAAAAGTTTCGCCAATGTGCGAGCAAGAAACGGATAATAAAAACAAGTCTGTATGGTGGGCTCTGGGCATCTGAGAAGATGCGTTCGCGTGCTGGTTACCAGCACGCTTTTTTCTTTTTACGCTTCCAGCAATACGTCCTCTAACGGAACGATGGCTTCGCCTGCGTTGTCGCTGTGCTGCATGTGTAACCAACTCGTCAGCATGCGTAATTCATCAATCACCATGAAGAGATCGACCATATCGTTCTTACTTTTGATTTGCAGTCGTGACAGCGCAATGAGCTTATGTGCATTGACCGTTTTATGGCTGAGCCCTAAGCACGTGCCAATGTGCTCTGTACTGTAACCCCAGGCAATCATCAGCAGCACGCGCAATTGTCGATCCGGCAGCAGAACGTCAACACCTTCCACTAAATGAACCGGGCTCTGCCTGTTCATGCACGCTTTCAGGCTGCGGATAAGCTTTTGCCGCGATGATTTTAAATCCAGCACGCTGAGCGTAGGCAGATAACGACTGAGTCCATGCATCAGCGGTAATAGACGCTGGGTTAGCACCAGTATTTGCATGTCGGGGAACTGCTGCTGCAGGCCATAAAATAACTTTAACGTACCGGCCAGCGGCATGTTTTCATGAAAGATGCACACCAGCAGCCGCGGCCTGAGCGTCTCGCACTGGGCGATTATCGTGCTGAGCGACCACACTTGATGAATCTTGCTGGCAACCGGTAACGAGGTCAAAAGACTCTCCAGCCCTAATGCTGCCAGTTTGTCAGAAGAGAAAAGGAGAATGTCTTCGTTACGCTTTTTCATGCCTGTCCAATAGTTGCTTAATGCTGATAAGTTAAGCCGCATCGTGCGTGCTTCTGCCCGGTGCACATTAATGCGCACCCTACAACGGGCCGGAGAGAGAAAAGCCTGGTTAGCAGGCAATAATCAGGTACGACACAAACAGAATGGAACTTAAGAAGGCGAGTTTTAGCCCTCTTCGCATCATTTTTACTCATGCCTGATTCGCACAAAATCCCGATTTATCACGCCAGCTAGGCCTGTTAGCATGCATGCCATCAAAATGGCTAATCCGACGACACTTTCTTTAGAAAATCTCAGTGGTTTACACTCTGGGAAATCTTTAGCCTTGCCGCCAATCTGTTGGAGTGCTCTATGTTATTAACCGTTCTCTATATTATTGGTATTACTGCCGAAGCCATGACCGGCGCACTGGCGGCGGGACGTCGTAAAATGGATCTGTTTGGCGTGATCATCATTGCCTCGGTCACCGCCATTGGTGGCGGGTCGGTGCGTGATATCCTGCTGGGCCACTATCCACTGGGCTGGGTGAAGCATCCGGAATACATCATGATTGTGGCCGCCGCCGCCGTAGTGACGACCTTTGTTGCCCCGCTAATGACGCACCTGCGCAAAGTCTTTCTGGTACTCGATGCATTAGGTCTGGTGGTGTTTTCAATTATTGGTGCCCAGGTGGCGCTCGATTCAGGCCACGCATCGATCATTGCCGCCATCGCCGCGGTCATCACTGGCGTCTTTGGCGGCGTGCTACGCGATATGTTTTGTAATCGCATTCCACTGGTGTTCCAGAAAGAGCTGTATGCCGGCATCGCGTTCGCCTCTGGCTGGATCTACATTCTGCTATTGAAAACACCGCTGCCCCACGAGGCGGTAGTGATCATCACGCTACTGTTCGGCTTCTTTGCCCGTTTGCTGGCGCTGCGTTTCCGCCTCGGTTTGCCGATTTTCAACTATCCCCACCCTGAACACTGAGTTCGCAGCAGGAATATCCTGCTGCTGCAAAAAGTGAATCAACTGCTGCAGGTCTGCATCCTGCAGCATCGACACGATGCGCTGTGCCAAAATCGTGCCGACGCCTGGCAACTGCTGCCAGCTCTCTGCCGTTCGCGACAATAGCTGCGACCATTGGGAATCCGGCAATGCCTGTAGCGCCGTGCGCGGCAGCGGTATTCCCAACGCATTCACCCAGCGCCGCAGCGGCTGTTGGCGCGTGAGGTTAAAGCGATGCCAGATAAGCTGGGCACGAGCGGTCGTAATGCCGTTGGCCTGCGCGATTTGATCGGGCGTTAACATCAGCCAGGAGAAGAGATGTGTAATTGCACCGTTATCCAGCAAGCGCTGCCAGGTACTGCGCTGCACGCCCGCAATATCCAGCACCGATTTCTGGCTCAGCCAACTGAGCCGTGAAAGAAACTGTGCCCGGCAGGTTGCGCTAATTTGCAGGCAGCTTAAATGATCGAATTCGCCTTTCTGCGGCGATGCCGGATAGTCGCGCTGCGCCACTCGCCAGATCACGCGCTCCAGCCGGGGAATGCCTAAACCTGCCAGCGTAAGGGTTACCTGATCGCCCGCAATAACGTCCAGCTCCCGCCAGCGTCGCAGTGAGCCAAGATTGACCCGGCGTACGGTTTTATCTTCTAACTGCACCGGAGTCAGGTTAAGCACAACGGCCACTTTGCCGGTACGCCCGACATTAAAATCTACTGACAGCACCTCGCTGCTGACTTCCGCCGGCTGGTATTTCCACGCCGCTGACCAGCTGCCCTGCCCGGGTTGCCAATCGCGACCTGCGCTGACAGGGGATTGATGGATCACGACGCCGTCGGTGACAAACGGCAGCGATTCACGGAACCAGCGATCGCGCCATACTGCTACTTCCTCTTCATTACTCACCTGACGACTCCAGCTCTGCGCCAGACCAAATCCCCACTGCGCCAGCTGTGTTAGCCGCTCAGGCATCAACGCCGGGCCGTCTGGCCACGCCCAGATAAAAATGCCCAGTTGTGCCAGCAGCGGGCTGTTGTCATGTCGCATCATGGCGCCAGCAACCTGAGCACGGGCATTTTTCCCTCCGTCGCGCGCCTGTTGATGATCGGTCATTTGCAGAAACAGCTCACCTTGCAGCACCACTTCTTCGAGTAAGGTCGCGATGCTCTTGGGAATGGCAGGAATGTGCTCGGCTTTGGCGCGCCACTCTTCTCCACGTAAGCCATCGCCGCGGCTGATTAATGACACCAACTTACCTTGCCGATACACCAGCGTGACGGCAACGCCATCAACTTTAGGCTGCAACCACAGTGCAGATTTGTCCTGCATCCAGTACGCCACCGCGAGCTTGTCGCGCAGTTTGCGCACACCAGTGTGCGCCACAGGATGATGCGTGCTGCCATCGGTGCTGAGCTGCGCATCGTAAGCGGGCTGAGCGGGGATGAAGCAGCGCTGCCACTGCTGTAATCGCTGCTGCAGGCTGTCGTAATCCGCATCAGTTATCTGATTGATGCCTTGCCGATAGTAGGCATCATCCCATTGGCGTAGCTGGGTTTGCAGCTGCGTTATCTCCTGGCTGGCACGCACCGGCGACCAGTTCGGACACAGCGCTTCGGCCCAGCAACCGATACTGAATAAGCAACCTAGTAGACTCAGACATCCTTTCATCTTCGCTCTCCTTTTTCGTTATTGGAGAGCGCTGGACGATCTTTTACCAGCGGCAAAAGCGATGCGCTGGAGACAGATTCCAGGCTTTTCATCCGGATTGCAGCTTGCTACATCAGCCTCTGGCGCGGCTTCACAGAAAAAAGAATTGCCTCAGCCAAGCGGCAAACGCTGCGCCACCTCCCCAAGCCGTGTATACTGTGCAGGAAATCGACTCCGCTCTTTACTCAATTCAAGATAACCATGGCTCAAGGCACGCTTTATATTGTTTCCGCCCCTAGCGGCGCGGGTAAATCCAGCCTGATTCAGGCGCTGTTAAAGACACAACCGCTGTACGATACGCAGGTGTCTATTTCGCATACCACCCGTGGCGTGCGTCCCGGTGAAGCTCATGGTGAGCACTACTTTTTCGTCTCTAAGGGCGAATTCGAAACCATGATTGCAGCAGACGACTTCCTCGAACATGCGGAAGTGTTTGGCAATTATTACGGTACGTCACGCGCTGCGATTGAGCAGGTGCTGGCGACCGGCGTTGACGTCTTCCTGGATATCGACTGGCAGGGCGCGCAGCAAATTCGCAAGAAAATGCCGGCCGCACGCAGCATCTTTGTGCTGCCGCCTTCTACCGAAGAGTTGGATCGCCGCCTGCGTGGTCGCGGTCAGGACAGCGAAGAGGTGATTGCCCGTCGTATGCAACAGGCCGTGGCGGAAATGAGCCACTACGCCGAGTACGACTATTTAATTGTTAATGATGATTTTGATCTGGCGCTGTCAGATCTCAAAACCATTATCCGCGCAGAACGTCTGCGTATGGGTCGCCAAAAATCGCGACATGATGCTTTAATCAGCAAACTATTGGCAGTCTGAATTCACTTTCAGTATTATGCCCAGTCATTTCTTCATCATCTGTGGAGTAGCACACCTATGGCACGCGTAACCGTTCAGGACGCAGTAGAGAAAGTTGGTAACCGTTTTGACCTGGTGTTGGTCGCTGCACGTCGTGCACGTCAGATGCAGGTAGGCGGTAAAGATGCGCTGGTTCCAGAAGAGAACGATAAGCCGACCGTTATCGCCCTGCGCGAAATTGAAGAAGGTCTGATCACGACCCAGATTTTGGATGTGCGTGATCGTCAGGAACAGCATGAGCAGGAAGCCGCTGAGTTACAAGCCGTTACCGCTATCGCTGAAGGTCGTCGTTAATAGCACGCGGCAGGTCGCCCTTGTATCTGTTTGAAAGCCTCAATCAACTGATTGAAAAATACTTGCCTGAGGAGCAAATCAAGCGCCTCAAGCAAGCTTATCTCGTCGCGCGTGATGCCCACGAGGGACAAACACGCTCCAGCGGTGAGCCTTACATCACCCATCCTGTTGCGGTTGCCTGCATTCTGGCCGAGATGAAACTCGACCATGAAACGCTAATGGCAGCGCTGCTGCATGATGTGATTGAAGATACGCCCGCCACCTACCAGGATATGGAACAGCTGTTTGGTAAAAGCGTTGCCGAACTGGTGGAAGGCGTATCCAAGCTCGATAAGCTGAAGTTCCGCGATAAGAAAGAAGCGCAGGCTGAAAACTTCCGCAAAATGATCATGGCGATGGTGCAGGATATTCGCGTCATCTTGATCAAACTGGCTGACCGCACGCACAACATGCGCACGCTCGGCGCGTTACGCCCGGATAAAAAACGTCGTATCGCGCTGGAAACGCTGGAGATTTACAGTCCTCTGGCGCACCGCCTGGGTATTCATCACCTGAAAACAGAACTGGAAGAGCTCGGCTTTGAAGCGCTCTACCCGAACCGTTTCCGCGTGATCAAAGAGGTGGTGAAAGCGGCGCGCGGTAACCGTAAAGAGATGATTCAGAAGATCCTCGCTGAAATCGATGGTCGCTTACAGGAAGCAGGCATTCCCTGTCGCGTAAGTGGGCGTGAGAAGCATCTCTACTCGATCTACCGCAAAATGCACCTGAAAGAGCAGCGTTTTCACTCGATCATGGATATCTATGCCTTCCGCGTTATCGTGAAAGATTTGGATACCTGTTATCGCGTGCTCGGCCAGATGCACAGCTTGTATAAACCGCGTCCCGGACGCGTGAAAGATTACATCGCTATTCCCAAGGCCAACGGCTATCAATCGCTGCACACGTCAATGATTGGCCCGCACGGCGTGCCGGTTGAAGTGCAGATCCGTACCGAAGATATGGATCAGATGGCTGAAATGGGGGTGGCTGCACACTGGGCTTATAAAGAGACCGGTGAAATCAGCGGCACCACCGCGCAAATTCGCGCTCAGCGCTGGCTGCAAAGCCTGCTTGAGCTGCAGCAAAGCGCCGGTAGCTCGTTTGAATTTATTGAAAGCGTGAAATCCGATCTCTTCCCGGATGAGATCTATGTGTTCACGCCGGAAGGCCGCATTGTCGAATTACCGGCTGGCGCTACGCCGGTTGATTTCGCCTATGCGGTGCATACCGATATTGGTCATGCCTGCGTCGGCGCACGCGTCGATCGCCAGCCTTATCCGCTGTCACAATCGCTGGCCAGCGGCCAAACCATTGAAATTATCACGGCTCCAGGCGCACGACCGAACGCCGCCTGGCTTAATTTTGTCGTGAGTTCTAAAGCGCGCGCTAAAATTCGTCAGCTGTTGAAAAACCTCAAGCGTGAAGACTCCGTAAACCTTGGTCGTCGCCTGTTGAGCCACGCGCTCGGCGGCAGCAAGAAACTGGCGGAGATTCCGGCCGAGAACATTCAGCATGAGCTGGAGCGCATGAAGCTGACCGCCATTGATGATTTGCTGGCGGAAATTGGTCTGGGTAATGCCATGAGCGTGGTGGTGGCAAAGAATCTGTTGCAGTCTGGCAGTGAAGAGCCACAAAAAAACAGCAAACGCAAAAAGCTGCCGATCAAAGGCGCGGATGGCGTGCTGATTACCTTTGCCAAGTGCTGCCGTCCCATTCCCGGCGACCCGATTGTCGCGCACGTCAGTCCCGGCAAGGGATTGGTGGTGCATCACGAATCCTGCCGTAACATTCGCGGCTACCAAAAAGAGCCTGAAAAGTTCATGCCGGTAGAGTGGGATAAAGTGACCGATCAGGAATTTGTCGCCGAAATTAAAGTCGACATGTTCAACCATCAGGGCGCACTGGCCAACCTGACGGCGGCAATCAATACTGCCGGTTCCAATATTCAGAGCCTGAATACCGAAGAGCGTGATGGTCGCGTATACAGCGCCTTTATCCGCCTCACCGCGAACGATCGCGTCCATCTGGCGAATATTATGCGCAAAATTCGCGTAATGCCGGACGTGATTAAAGTTCACCGAAATCGTAACTAGTCCATGAACGCTCAACGCTTTGCTCGTATTCAGGAGATGCTGGCCCTGCGCCAGCACGACCTCACCGTCTGCATGGAACAGGTGCATAAGCCGCATAACGTTTCAGCGGTAATCCGTACCGCCGATGCGGTCGGCATCCACGAAGTTCACGCCGTGTGGCCCAGCGTGCGTATGCGCACTATGGTGTCCGCTTCGGCTGGCAGCAACAGCTGGGTGAAGGTGAAAACCCATCGTCATATTGCCGAAGCGGTGCGTCATCTGAAAGAGAGCGGCATGCAGGTGCTGGCGACCAATCTTTCGGCCAAAGCGGTGGATTTTCGCGAGATCGATTACACCTTGCCGACCTGCATTCTCATGGGTCAGGAAAAAACCGGGATTACCGCAGAAGCGTTGGCATTGGCCGATCAGGACATCATTGTGCCGATGGTGGGCATGGTGCAGTCGCTCAACGTCTCGGTTGCGTCTGCGTTGATTCTGTATGAAGCGCAGCGCCAGCGGCAGAACGCGGGGATGTATCAGCGCACCTACAGCCTGCTGGATGAAGACGAGCAGCAGCGTTTGCTGTTTGAAGGCGGCTATCCGGTGCTGGCGCGCGTGGCAAAGCAGAAAGGCCTGCCTTATCCCCGCATCAATGCCCAGGGCGAGGTGGAAGCCGACGCTAATTGGTGGGCTACCATGCAATCGACGGGTAAAAAATGAAAGGCCGTCTGCTGGATGCCATCCCGCTCAGTACCCTGACCGGCGTCGGCGCCAGTCAGTCGAGCAAACTGGCCAAACTTGGCCTGTTCACCATTCAGGATTTGCTGCTGCACCTGCCACTTCGCTACGAAGATCGCACCCAACTTTATAAAATTAATGATCTGCTGCCGGGCGTTTATGCCACGGTGGAAGGCGAAGTACTGAGCAGCGAAATCAGCTTTGGTCGCCGCCGCATGCTGGTTTGCAATATCAGCGATGGCAGCGGCATGCTCACCATGCGCTTCTTTAATTTCAATGCCGGAATGAAAAATAGCCTGTCACCGGGCCGCCGCGTTACCGCCTATGGCGAGATTAAACGCGGCCAGCGCGGTGCGGAAATCATTCATCCCGAGTATCGCGTACAGGGAGAACAAGGCGGCGTTGAGCTGCAGGAAACGCTGACGCCGGTTTATCCCACCACCGAAGGCATTCGCCAGGCCACGCTGCGCAATCTTACCGACCAGGCGTTGACGCTGCTGGAGAGTTGTCCGATTGCCGAGCTGCTGCCCACTGAACTGAGCGGCGGGTTGATTAGCCTGCCGGATGCACTGCGCACGCTGCATCGCCCACCGCCGGATTTACGTCTGAGCGAGCTGGAAACTGGCCGCCATCCGGCCCAGAAGCGTTTAATTCTGGAAGAGCTGCTGGCACATAACCTCAGCATGCTGGCGGTGCGCGCGGGTGCGCAGCGCCATCATGCGCTGCCGATGACGGCGCGCCATGAACTGGTTAATCAGCTGCTCGCGGCGCTGCCCTTCTCACCAACCGGTGCGCAAAACCGCGTGGTGGCAGAAATCGAAAAGGATCTGGCCAACGATTTTCCGATGATGCGTTTGGTGCAGGGCGATGTGGGTTCCGGCAAAACGCTGGTGGCCGCGCTGGCGGCGCTAAATGTCATCGCGCACGGCAAACAGGTGGCGTTGATGGCACCGACCGAACTGCTGGCCGAACAGCACGCCAACAATTTCCGCCAGTGGTTTGCGCCGCTGGGCATCGAAGTAGGCTGGCTAGCGGGCAAGCAGAAAGGCAAAGCGCGCGAAGCGCAGCAGGAAGCGATTGCCAGCGGCCAGGTTGCGATGGTGGTTGGCACCCATGCCCTGTTCCAGGAACAGGTGAAATTCAACGGCATGGCGCTGGTGATTATTGATGAGCAGCACCGCTTTGGCGTGCATCAGCGTTTAGCGCTGTGGGAAAAGGGCGAGGAACAGGGCTTCCATCCGCATCAGCTGATCATGACCGCGACGCCGATTCCCCGCACGCTGGCAATGACCGCTTACGCCGATCTCGATACCTCGACCATCGATGAATTACCGCCTGGACGTACGCCGGTGACCACGGTGGCAATTCCCGACAGCCGTCGTAGCGAGATCATCACGCGCGTGCAGAGCGCCTGTCACGAAGGGCGCCAGGCTTATTGGGTCTGTACGCTGATTGAAGAGTCGGAAGTGCTGGAAGCGCAGGCGGCGGAAGCCACCTGGGAAGAGCTGAAAGTGGCGCTCCCCGATTTGCAGGTGGGCCTGGTGCACGGCCGCATGAAGCCAGCCGAAAAGCAAGCGGTGATGGCAGCGTTTAAAGCCAATGAAATCCAGCTGTTAATCGCCACCACCGTGATTGAAGTAGGCGTGGATGTGCCGAATGCCAGCCTGATGATTATCGAAAACCCGGAACGTCTCGGGCTTGCACAGCTGCACCAGCTGCGCGGTCGCGTGGGCCGTGGCGCGGTCGCCTCGCATTGCGTGCTGCTGTACAAAGCACCGCTAAGCAAAACCGCCCAAAAGCGCTTGCAGGTGCTGCGCGATAGCAATGACGGCTTTGTAATTGCCCAGCACGATTTAGAGATTCGCGGTCCGGGTGAGATGCTTGGTACGCGGCAAACCGGAAACGCCGAGTTTAAAGTGGCCGATTTGCTGCGCGATCAGGGGATGATCCCTGAAGTTCAGCGCGTGGCGCGCCATATCCACCAGCATTATCCTGAGCAGGCGCAGGCGCTGATTGAGCGCTGGCTGCCGGAAACCGAACGCTACAGCAACGCTTAATCCGTGGTTTTGCGGTTATCGATGGCGATGAAATCCCCAACAAATTTTTGCAGCAAACGCGCCAGCTCGGCGCGTTCTTCATCCTGCCAGTTGGCAAACAGGTTCTGATAAATCTGCGCACGCGCCGCATCGATTTTATCTGTCATGGCCTTCCCCGCTGCGGTAATAATCGCTTCGTTTACCCGTTTATCTTTAGCATTTTTCTGCCGCTGCGCCAGTCCTGACTGTTCCAGCTTTGCCACCTGACGACTGACGGTGGTGTAATCCCGCCCGACACGCTCCGCCAGTTCTACCACGCCAATCGGCCCAAAACGCCCAATCTGGATGAGCAGCGGAAACAGCGCGCGATCGAGCTGAATATTGGATTCTTTTATCAATAATTCATCACGTTGCGGCCGGTTGAAGGTGCCGACAATCATTAGCAGCGCATTATGCAGATCATCAAATGCTGCACTATTATGTGTATTTTGCACACTTTCCATTGACGTTATCCCGAGGTAAGCCTAATGTGTGCATATTACACATATTATCCAGTTAACTGAAGGTGAAAGCATGAAAGCAGCATTTGTTTCCGCAGCCGGTGAACAGCCGGTCTACGGTGATTTCCCTGAACCGCAGGCCGATGACAGCCATGTGGTCGTCACGGTGAAAGCCGCCGCGGTCAGCCAACTAGCAAAAGCACGCGCCGCTGGCACCCATTACAGCGCAACAACGCAGTATCCCTTTATTACCGGCATTGATGGCACCGGCACGCTGAGCAATGGCGATCCGGTTTATTTCCTCGCCTTCAATTCGCCGTGGGGCAGCATGGCGGAAAGAACCTTAGTACCCGCCGACAGCATCGTTGCGCTGCCCGCAACGCTTGATCCGGTGCTGGCCGCAGCGCTGGCTAATCCAGGCATGTCATCCTGGGCGGCACTCACCCGCCGCGCACAGCTGCATGCCGGTGAGACCGTATTGATCAATGGCGCCACCGGTACTTCGGGCGGTTTAGCGGTGCGTATTGCGCAGCATCTGGGAGCCGGAAAAATTATTGCCACCGGCCGTAATCGCGCAGCCCTCGATCAGCTGCGGGCGCAGGGCGCCGACATCACCTTAACGCTGGATGAATTATCAGGCGCGTTACCGGCGCTGATGAAGGAAGGGATTGATGTGGCGCTGGATTATCTGTGGGGCCAGAGCGCGCTCGATATCATGCAGGCGGCGGTTGCGGGCGGTGAAAAAACAGTGCGCTTTGTGCAAATCGGTTCACTGAGCGGCCAGGAAATCACGCTGCACAGCAAACTGCTGCGCTCATCCGGACTGACGTTGATGGGTAGCGGTTTGGGTAGCGTATCCGATAAAGAACTGATCGCCTGCATCAGTGAAATGCTGGCCGCCGCCGCAGAGAGTGATTTTTCCATCCCGTTCCAGATGCGTCCATTAAATGAAGTAGAGCAGGCGTGGCAGGAAGATGATAGCCGCTGCCGCACCGTGTTTACGCTCTAGATCAACGGAAGTAAAAAGGGGCATTGCAAACGATTGCTTTCACAACGCAACCGTTTAAAATCGCCCCTTTGTTGTAATTGAGAACGTCCACCATGTCCGTCAACACCACTGAATCATCTCAGCCTGCCAGCGCTGCAAGCCCGAAAAGTGAACTGATTTACCGCCTCGAAGATCGCCCACCGCTGCCGCAAACCCTGTTTGCTGCCTGTCAGCATCTGCTGGCGATGTTTGTCGCGGTGATTACGCCCGCACTGCTCATCTGCCAGGCGCTGGGTTTACCGGCGCAGGATACACAGCACATTATCAGCATGTCGCTGTTTGCTTCTGGCGTGGCCTCGATTCTGCAAATCAAAACCTGGGGACCGGTCGGTTCCGGCTTGTTGTCGATTCAGGGCACCAGCTTTAACTTCGTGACCCCGCTGATCATGGGCGGGATGGCGCTGAAAAATGGCGGCGTTGATGTACCGACCATGATGGCCGCGCTGTTCGGCACCTTGATGGTGGCATCCTGTACCGAAATGGTGCTGTCACGCGTATTGCATCTGGCGCGTCGTATTATTACGCCGCTGGTTTCCGGCATTGTGGTGATGATTATCGGCCTGTCACTGATTCAGGTCGGTTTGACTTCGATTGGTGGCGGCTTTGCTGCAATGAGCGATCACACCTTCGGCGCACCGAAAAACTTACTGCTGGCTGCGGCGGTGCTGGTGGTGATTATCCTGCTCAATCGTCAGCGTAATGCCTATCTGCGCGTCGCCTCATTGGTGATCGCGATGGCGGTGGGTTATGCGCTGGCCTGGGCGCTGGATATGCTGCCCGCTACCGCTGCGCCAACCAATCAACCGCTGATTGCGGTACCTTCACCGCTCTATTATGGCCTTGGCTTTGACTGGAATCTGCTGATCCCGCTGATGCTGGTGTTTATGGTGACGTCGCTGGAAACCATCGGCGATATCACGGCAACCTCTGATGTTTCCGAGCAGCCGGTAAGCGGCCCGCTGTATATGAAGCGCCTGAAAGGCGGCGTGTTGGCCAACGGCCTCAACTCGTTTGTTTCTGCGCTCTTCAATACCTTTCCGAACTCCTGTTTCGGCCAGAATAACGGCGTGATTCAGCTGACGGGCGTTGCCAGCCGCTATGTCGGTTTTGTGGTGGCGCTGATGCTGATCGTGCTGGGTCTGTTCCCGGCAGTGAGCGGATTTGTGCAGCACATTCCAGAACCGGTGCTGGGCGGTGCGACCATTGTGATGTTCGGGACCATCGCCGCATCCGGTGTGCGTATCGTTTCACGCGAGCCACTTAACCGTCGCGCCATCATGATTATCGCGCTATCGCTGGCGGTAGGTCTGGGTGTTTCTCAGCAGCCGCTGATTCTGCAATTTGCCCCTGATTGGCTGAAAACCCTGCTTTCATCTGGCATTGCAGCCGGTGGTATTACCGCCATTGTATTGAACCTGATCTTCCCGCAAGAAAAGTAAAGCACCAGGCAGGCTTCGGCCTGCCTGATATTTATCCGCTTTTACATCCAGGCTGTTGAGGTGTAACGGTAATTCAGGCATAACAACCACTCACCGGATAAATATCGGGATGGATGAGTGCGATGAAATTTTTAGGCAAGTTTTTCCTTAGCTTACTGCTGCTGATTCTGCTGGCGCTGGTTGTGCTGTATGTGTTGCTGCAAACACAATGGGGCGCTGGCTGGTTTAGCCGTTGGGTTAGCGATAAAACCGCCTGGCATCTCTCTCTCAGCAAGATTGAGCACGACTTTACTTCCCCTTCGCACATCATCCTCGACGATTTCAGCTTTGGTCATGATGGCCAGCCCGCGGTATTAGTGGCAAAGCGCGTCGACCTTGGCCTTGCGCTGGTGCAGTTCAGCGATCCGCTGCATTTCAACAGCATTGAAGTGCGCGACGGTGAGATCAATCTCGCCAATCAAGCGCCCGATACCACGCTACCGATGCAGGCTAATCGCCTGCAGCTGAACAATGTGCGTATTGAGAATCCGCATAGCACCATGCCGATGACCGCTCAGCGCGTGAACGGCGGTCTTCTGCCGTGGAAGCCGCTGCCTAATGACGTGCTGGGCAGCGATGCGCAGTTCCAGATCAGTGCCGGAACCCTGACGCTGGATGGCGTACCGGCCAACAATGTGTTGCTGCAGGGCAGCATTAAGCAACGTCGTCTGGTATTGAGTAATATTGGTGCCGATTTAGCGCGCGGTTCTATGACCGGCAACGCCGAGCGCGATGCGCAAGGCAACTGGAAGATTGACCAGCTGCGCCTCAACGATATCCGCCTGCAAACCCATCAAAGCCTGAGCGACTTCCTCAATCCGCTGCGCGATGTGCCTTCGGTGAGCATCAATCGTCTGGATATGACCGATGCGCGCCTGCAAGGGCCTGACTGGGCAGTCACCGACCTTGATTTGACGCTGAAAAACGTTACCTGGCGCGGTGATGACTGGCAAAGCGAGGGCGGTTCAATTTCGATGAATGCCGGGAATTTTATCAACGGTGGGTTTGAATTGAACGATCCTATCGTTAATGCCGATCTTTCAGCACAGGGCATCGCATTGACGCAGTTTAGCTCACGCTGGGTCAATGGCGTGATTCGCGCCAGCGGGAGCTGGACGCGCAGCGATAAGCGTTTGACGCTGGATGAACTGGCAATTGCTGGCCTAGAATACACTCTGCCACAAAACTGGCGTGAACGCTGGCAGGAGACTTTACCGAGCTGGCTGGATAGCGTGCTGGTAACGCGCGCCACTGCTAACCGTAACCTGATAATCGATATCAATCCCACCTTCCCCTTCCAGATGACGTCGCTGGATGGCAGTGCAGATAATCTGCTGCTGGCACGCCAGCATCAATGGGGAATCTGGAGCGGCAAAGCCAGCTTCAATGCGGCCGAAGCCACCTTTAATCGCACCGATTTGCGCCACCCTTCCATTGCGCTGAATGCCAATGATCAACAGATTCAGGTCACTGAACTGAGCGCCTTTAACGGCAGCGGCTTACTGGAAGGGACAGCAACGGTGGGCCAGGATGTGCAACGTCCGCTGACGCTGAATCTGAAAGGTCAGGCGGTGCCAGCAAACGTGCTGGGGAATTGGGGTTGGCCAACGCAGCTGAGCGGCAACAGTAATTTGCAGCTGCAACTGAAAGGCTCGCTGAATGCCAGCGCGCCGCTTCGCCAGAGCGTGGATGGCACCTTGTCGGTGACCACCGATGCACAAGCGGTGCAGCAGACGATGCGTGGCGGGCAGGTTCAATAGATTAAAAACCAGGTCGCCATGAATGGCGACCCTACGATTATATCGCTGGGTTTTCGTAGGGTGCGCATTTATGCGCACCTGCATAAATAGGCAATTTTTTGCTTAAGTGAGCGGTATTAAGCCATGAATGGCGATAATACGATGCTAATTAATACGCGCCCCGGAGCCGCCTTCTTCCAGCGAGCCGTCAGAATCAGCCGGCAGCACGATATACACGCCTTCAAACACCGCGCCTAACTCCTCGTCACCGAACAATTCGACTTCCATCTGTACACGCGCTTTACGACCTCGCGCCAGACGATCGAGATCGCCACTCAGCGAGCCAAGATCGGCAATCGCCCCCGGACGACCGCTGATGGGCTTGCTATAGCGGATATGCGCATCCGCCAGAATGATGGTCCCGCCAAGATGACGCTCGCGCAGCAGCAGCCAAATTAAGCCCCAACCGGTGAGCGTGGCGAGAGAAAAAAGGCTACCCGCAAAGAGCGTATGGTGAGGATTCTGGTTGCCCGCTTCGGGCATAGTGGTCACAAATTTCTGCCCGGTATATTGCAGAATGCGCACGCCCATTTTTTCACTCAGCGGGATGTGCTCGTACCAGGCTTGCTGCAGCTGCCCGCACCAATCTGCACGATGCAGAATATCGTCGAGCGTGACTACCGGTTTGATCATCAGGAAGTGGCGCACTGGCGTGGTTTGCGGCGCAGTGATTTCGCCCTGGTTGACGTAGCCCAGCTTGGCAAAGAATTCGACGGCGTCTTCGCGCGCGCTACAGGTGACGCGTTTGGCGCCTTCCTGACGCGCGACCGACTCCAGCGTCATCGCCACCAGCGTGCCCAGGCCTTTACCCTGTACGGAAGGATGCACTGCAAGGAAGCGAATCGCCGCTTCGTTTTCCGCGTTGATGTACAGACGGCCCACCGCGACGGGTTTGCCCTGCTCATCCACCACCATTTGATGATGCGCCAGCGCATCCCAGGCATCACGCTCAGAACCCTGCGGCTGACGCAGCGGCTTTCGTAACATTTCCCAACGGAACTGGTAATACATATCCAGTTCTTCCGCCGTTTGCGGTACGCGAAGATGATACATAAAGTGATTCTCTCGTTCGGAGCTTGCGTGGCTAAGTCCTTGCCGCTCGGCTGTTAACCTCACACCTGTAACCAGAAGGTCACCGGACCGTCATTTACTAACGAAACCTGCATATTGGCGGCAAAACGCCCATTTGCGGTGGTCACACCCTGTGTTCGGCAGCAATCGCTGAAGTAATCATAGAGACGCTCGGCTTCCGCCGGTTCTGCACCACCCGAGAAGGAGGGACGCATACCTTTATTCGTATCAGCGGCAAGGGTGAATTGCGACACCACCAGCACGCTGCCGCCGGCCTGCTGCACGTTGAGATTCATTTTGTCATTCTCATCCGCAAAGATGCGGTAGCCGAGAACGCGTTCGGTCAAACGCTGCGCCTTTTGCTCGTCGTCGCCCTTTTCCACACCCAACAGCACCAATAACCCATTGCCAATTTCACCCACTGTCGCGTCATCAACGCTGACACTGGCGCGACTGACGCGCTGAATCAAAGCAATCATGTTTCCTCTCGTTCTCTTTCGCGTTCCTGCTGTTTTAACTGGCGATAGTCATCCAGCGTGACGGTGATTTCCGCGCCTAACAACACAATACACCACGACCAGTAAACCCAAAGGAACAGAATCGGGATGACCGCCAGAACGCCGTAAATTAACTGGTAAGAAGGGAACATCGTAACATAGAGCGCAAAGCCTTTTTTGCCCAGCTCGAACAGCAAACCGGCAACGATGGCGCCGATCAGCGCATCGCGCGTGGGAACGCGCCGCGTCGGCACAATGCTATACAGCAGCCAGAAGGCGAGGATAGAAAGAAACAGCGGGAAAATACGCAGCAGCTGATCGACCAGGCTGGTGACGCCGGTGACGTTCACCCAGCGCAGCGACAGCAGATAGGAGCTCAGGGCTAAGCTGGCGCCCGCTAATAGCGGACCCAGCGTTAGTATCATCCAGTACACAGCAAAGGAGTAGACCATGGGGCGCGGCTTATCGCTGCGCCAGATGGTGTTTAGCGCGCTATCCACCGAATGCATCAGCAGTAGCGCCGTGACAATCAATCCGACAATACCGACCGCCGTCATTTTGTTGACGTTGGCAACGAACTGGTCGAGATAGCGCTGAATGACGTCGCCCGTCGCCGGTATAAAGTTGGTGAAAATGAAGTTTTTCAGCTGCACGCTGATATCCGAGAACATCGGAAAGGCGGCGAACAGCGCAAAAACCACGGCAATGAGCGGCACCAACGCCAGCAATGAAACGTAGGCCAGATTACCCGCCTGCGTCGTCATGTTGTCTTCGTCAATGCGGCGCCACAGCAGTTTAATCCACAGAAAAAAGGCATGCGCCGAGTGGCGCAGTTGTCTTGGCTTTAGCACTCAGAGACGACCCGCAAACCAATCCGGCACGGTTTTCTCATCAACCACCAGCACGCTCTCAATGCCCAGCGCACGCGCCGCGTCAATGTTGGCCTGATTATCATCGAAGAATACCGCCTGATCGGCCTGGTAACCTTCGTGCTGGAGTACATAGTTATAGATGCGCGCTTCCGGCTTACGCATGCCGATATCCTGCGACATATAAAGATGATCGGCCGCCTGCTGAACATCAGGATAGTGGGTTGGCCAGAATTCGAAGTGCAGCTGATTGGTGTTCGACAGAATCACCACGCGCTCGCCATTGGCACGCAGCTTGTTCATGATCGCCAGCGTTTCCGGACGCACGCCGACGAAGACCGCCTGCCAGCCTGCCGTAAATTGCGGGTAGCTCAGGGCGATATCCAGCTGATCGCAAATGCGTGCTGCGAATTCGGGATCGCTGATTTCGCCACGTTCGTGTTTCTCAAAAGCCTCATCCATGCGGAAACGACTTTGCAGCGTTGCCAACGGCACCCGTCCTAAATCGCTCCAGACGCCGAGCACACGATTAAAATCGATATCAACAATCACATTGCCTAAATCAAAAATGTACAGCATGACGCCTCTCCTTTATGTTCCCTGGATCGTTAACTCTAGCGGTAAAAGCGTGAGCTGAACAGGGATGAGAGGCGGGAAATCAGCATTCTGGAAGCGAAGGCAAAGTTCATCAGGCGAGCGTTGCAGCGGGTTGCAGGCATAAAAAAGCCCCGCAGTGCGGGGCTCAATATCAGACTGATTCGCTTAGTCTTTGCTGCCACGAGAAGAACGCTTACGATCGTTCTCGGTCAGGTGACGTTTACGAATACGTACTGACAGCGGAGTCACTTCTACCAGTTCGTCATCATCGATGAACTCGATAGCCTGCTCCAGCGTCATTTTCTGCGGTGGAACCAGAGTGGTTGCTTCGTCAGTACCTGACGCACGCATGTTGGTCAGTTTCTTACCGGTCAGACAGTTTACTGTCAGGTCGTTAGAACGGCTGTGAATACCGATGATCTGGCCTTCATACACTTCCGCACCGTGACCCAGGAACAGCTTACCGCGATCCTGCAGACCGAACAGGGCGAACGCTACCGCTTTACCCTGACCGTTCGAGATCAGTACGCCGTTCTGACGCTGGCCCACTTCGCCTGGACGCACGTCGTCGTAGTGGCTGAAGGTGGAGTACAGCAGGCCGGTACCTGAAGTCATGGTCATGAATTCGTTACGGAAGCCGATCAGGCCACGGCTTGGGATCATGTAGTCGAGACGTACACGGCCTTTGCCATCTGGATCCATATTTTTCAGATCGCCTTTACGCTCACCCATTGCCTGCATCACAGAACCCTGATGGGTCTCTTCGATGTCGAGGGTGACGTTTTCGAATGGCTCCTGCTTACGGCCTTCATGCTCACGGAAGATAACTTTCGGACGGGATACCGCCAGCTCGAAACCTTCACGACGCATGTTTTCGATCAGCACCGACAAGTGCAGCTCACCACGACCTGACACGCGGAACGCATCAGAATCTTCGGTTTCTTCAACGCGCAGTGCCACGTTGTGTACCAGCTCTTTATTCAGACGCTCCAGGATCTGGCGCGACGTCACGAACTTACCTTCTTTACCGCAGAACGGCGAGGTGTTGACGTTGAAGAACATGGTTACGGTTGGTTCATCGACGCTCAGGGCCGGCAGCGCTTCCACATTCTGCGTGTCGCAGATGGTGTCAGAGATGTTCAGCTCGCCCAGGCCGGTGATAGCGATGATATCGCCCGCTTCCGCCAGGGTGCTTTCGATACGTTCCAGACCCAAA
This sequence comes from Pantoea sp. NPDC088449, assembly GCF_044753225.1. NCBI lineage: Bacteria > Pseudomonadati > Pseudomonadota > Gammaproteobacteria > Enterobacterales > Erwiniaceae > Pantoea > Pantoea sp. NPDC088449. Next base: position 161,615 of record NZ_JBIVMT010000007.1, read on the forward strand.
TGGCCCAGTACTTTACCGACTTTACCGTTACGGGTTTTGCCTTCGCTATCAATGATAGTGACCTGCTGGTTCGGCTTAACGGTACCGCGCTTGATGCGGCCGATGCCGATCACGCCCAGATAGTTGTTGTAGTCCAGCTGCGAGATCTGCATCTGCAGTGGCGCTTCAACTTCAACCTGAGGTGGAGAAACGTGGTCGACGATCGCCTGATACAGCGGGGTCATGTCGTCAGCCATGTCGGTGTGTTCCAGACCCGCGATACCATTCAACGCCGAAGCGAAGATGATCGGGAAGTCCAGCTGCTCGTCAGTCGCATCCAGGTTAACGAACAGGTCAAATACCTGATCAACAACCCAGTCAGGACGCGCGCCCGGACGGTCAACTTTGTTGATAACCACAATCGGCTTCAAACCATGAGCAAATGCTTTCTTGGTTACGAAGCGGGTTTGCGGCATAGGGCCATCCATCGCATCTACAACCAGCAGCACCGAATCCACCATGGACATGACGCGCTCCACTTCACCACCGAAGTCGGCGTGTCCTGGGGTATCAACGATGTTGATACGGTAATCATTCCATTTGATGGCGGTGTTTTTTGCGAGGATGGTAATCCCACGCTCTTTCTCCAAATCGTTGGAGTCCATTACGCGCTCAGTCGCTTCGGTACGAGCATCAAAAGTACCGGACTGTTGTAGCAGCTTGTCAACCAGGGTGGTCTTACCATGGTCAACGTGCGCGATGATGGCGATGTTACGCAAATTTTCGATCACAGCTTTGCCTCAGGCATTATAGAAATAACGCGGTATTGTACACGGATTAAGCGGAAGACTGAACATGATCACAGATTTCGCCGAAAGTTTCTCGTAGCGCTGGTTTTTAGCACCATTTACGGTGCATTAATCTGCACTGTGGTGGCGTTTTGCACCAATATGGTGCTTATCTTCATCCGTGTTGCACCACAACAATGCAGGAAATCCATCCTGGTGCAGCCTTCGACTCACGAAAGCGCGCATTGTAGCGCCATTTTCGCCATTGTCATAAAGTTGGCACAGAATTCGCTTTATCTATTTCAAGCGATAACGACAGTTATAAAACGGTTGAAAGAGCTTGCCGAGATCTTTGGTTAGGAGTGGTCAGCAGTTGTGGCGCATTCCCGGCAACGAAGTTCTCTCACCATGACGATAATGACCATTTCCAGGAGAGTTGAGTATGTCCGCTGAACACGTTCTCTCGATGATGAACGAGCATGAAGTTAAGTTTGTTGACCTGCGTTTTACCGATACCAAAGGTAAAGAACAGCACGTTACTATCCCTGCTCACCAGGTTAACGCTGACTTCTTCGAAGAAGGCAAAATGTTCGATGGCTCCTCCATCGGTGGCTGGAAAGGCATTAACGAATCAGACATGGTGCTGATGCCGGATGCAACCACTGCAGTGATGGATCCGTTCTTCGAAGACTCGACCCTGATCATCCGTTGCGACATCCTTGAGCCAGGCACACTGCAGGGCTACGATCGTGACCCGCGCTCCATTGCTAAGCGTGCAGAAGAGTTCCTGCGTTCTTCCGGCATCGCGGATACCGTGCTGTTTGGACCAGAGCCAGAGTTCTTCCTGTTCGATGATATCCGTTTCGGTTCTTCTACTTCAGGTTCACACGTTGCTATCGATGATATCGAAGCCGCATGGAACACCGGTAAAGAGTACGAAGGCGGTAACAAAGGTCACCGTCCAGGTCTGAAAGGCGGTTACTTCCCAGTGCCACCGGTTGACTCCGCGCAGGACATCCGTTCTGCCATGTGTCTGACCATGGAGCAAATGGGCCTGGTGGTTGAAGCACATCACCACGAAGTCGCCACTGCTGGTCAGAACGAAGTGGCAACCCGCTTCAACACCATGACCAAAAAAGCGGACGAAATTCAGATCTACAAATATGTGGTTCACAACGTTGCTCACGCGTACGGCAAAACGGCAACCTTCATGCCTAAGCCAATGTTCGGCGATAACGGTTCTGGTATGCACTGCCACATGTCCCTGTCAAAAGGCGGCGTGAACCTGTTCTCTGGCGACAAGTACGGCGGCCTGTCTGAAACCGCTCTGTTCTATATCGGCGGTATCATCAAGCACGCTAAAGCGATCAACGCCCTGGCAAACCCAACCACCAACTCATACAAGCGTCTGGTCCCAGGCTACGAAGCACCGGTTATGCTGGCTTACTCTGCCCGTAACCGTTCTGCTTCTATCCGAATCCCAGTGGTTGCTAGCCCGAAAGCACGCCGTATCGAAGCACGCTTCCCGGATCCAGCGGCTAACCCATACCTGGCCTTCACCGCGCTGCTGATGGCGGGTCTTGATGGTGTTATCAACAAGATCCACCCTGGCGATGCGATGGACAAAAACCTGTATGACCTGCCACCGGAAGAAGAAGCTGAGATTCCAAAAGTTGCAGGTTCTCTGGAAGAAGCACTGAACGCACTGAACGAAGACCGCGAGTTCCTGACCCGTGGCGGCGTGTTCACTGATGACGCCATCGATGCTTACATCGAACTGCGTAAAGCCGACAATGACCGCGTGCGTATGACTCCGCACCCCGTTGAGTTCGAGCTGTACTACAGCGTTTAATCAGCATTAAAGATTCGCGGACTTTGCATCGCCGCAAGGCGGCAATCGAGAGGATCCCGGGGAGCTGAGATAACTCAGTGACTCGGGTGAACGAGTGCAGCCAACGCAGCGGGGTGTAAAAGACGCCGAAGATTTTATATTGCCGTGGAAACTTTAGCCCATCTCCGGATGGGCTTTTTTCTCCGCGTATTCATGGTTCGAAGCACAGATTTCCGTCCTGTAAGGCTATAATGCACTAAATTAGTGCAGAGGAACGCTGTATGGCAACTGGCACGCTGCCCGATGCGGGGCAGATTCTCAACTCCCTAATCAACAGTATTTTGCTGGTCGATAACGATTTAGTTATCCATTACGCCAATCCGGCGGCTCAGCAATTACTGGCGCAAAGCTCACGTAAATTGTTCGGCACGCCATTACCGGAATTAACCGGCTATTTTTCGCTGAATATTGAGGTGATGAGCGAGAGTCTCGGGGCTGGCCAGGGCTTTACCGATAGCGAAGTCACCTTAGTGGTGGATGGCCGCGCGCACATTATGTCGCTGACGGCACAGCGTTTACCGGATGGCTTTATTCTGCTGGAAATGGCGCCGATGGATAATCAACGTCGTCTTAGCCAGGAACAAATTCAACATGCGCAGCAGGTTGCTGCCCGCGACTTAGTCCGCGGTCTGGCGCATGAAATAAAAAACCCGCTTGGGGGATTACGTGGTGCCGCGCAACTGCTTACCCGCGCATTGCCCGATCCTTCGCTGCATGAGTACACGCGCATCATCATTGAGCAAGCCGACCGACTGCGTAATCTGGTCGATCGCCTGTTAGGCCCGCAACAGCCAGGTCTGCATGTGACGCAAAGTATTCATCAGGTGGCGGAGCGCGTGGTGAATCTGGTGTCGATGGAGCTGCCGGATAATGTTTCGCTGGTACGTGATTACGACCCAAGCCTGCCGGAACTGCCGCACGATCCCGACCAGATTGAACAGGTGCTGTTAAACGTGGTGCGCAATGCGCTGCAAGCCTTAGGTGATGAAGGTGGCACCATCGTGATTCGCACGCGTACCGCCTTCCAGCTCACGCTGCACGGCACGCGTTATCGTCTGGTCGCACGCATTGATATTGAAGATGATGGCCCAGGCATTCCGGCCCAGCTACAAGATACGCTGTTCTATCCCATGGTGAGCGGACGCGAAGGTGGCACCGGCTTAGGTCTCTCCATCGCCCGTAGCCTGATCGATCAGCATTCAGGAAAAATAGAATTTAACAGTTGGCCAGGTCACACCGAATTCTCGGTTTACCTGCCTATTCGCCAGTGAGGTTTGTATGCAACGAGGGATAGTCTGGATCGTCGATGACGATAGCTCCATCCGCTGGGTGCTTGAACGAGCGCTCACTGGAGCCGGTTTGAGCTGTGCAACCTTTGACAGCGCTAACGAGGTATTGGACGCGCTCGCAAGCAAAACCCCAGACGTATTATTGTCAGATATTCGTATGCCTGGCATGGATGGTCTTGCGCTGCTGAAACAGATTAAACAGCGCCATCCGATGCTGCCGGTCATCATTATGACCGCGCACTCCGATCTGGACGCGGCGGTTAGCGCTTATCAGCAAGGGGCGTTTGATTACCTGCCAAAGCCGTTTGATATTGATGAAGCGGTGGCGTTGGTTGAACGTGCGATTAGCCATTATCAGGAACAGCAGCAGCCGCGTAATCAACCCGTTAGCGGCCCAACCACCGATATCATCGGCGAAGCGCCAGCCATGCAGGATGTGTTCCGCATCATTGGTCGCCTTTCGCGCTCTTCCATTAGCGTGCTGATCAACGGGGAATCCGGTACCGGTAAAGAGTTGGTCGCGCATGCGCTGCATCGTCATAGTCCGCGCGCGAAGTCTCCTTTTATCGCGCTGAACATGGCGGCGATTCCTAAAGATTTGATCGAATCCGAGCTGTTTGGTCACGAGAAAGGCGCATTTACCGGCGCGAACCAGATTCGTCAGGGACGTTTTGAGCAGGCCGATGGCGGCACGCTGTTCCTCGACGAAATTGGTGATATGCCGCTCGACGTGCAAACACGATTATTGCGCGTCTTGGCCGATGGCCAGTTTTATCGTGTGGGCGGCTATGCGCCGGTGAAAGTGGACGTGCGCATCATCGCGGCAACCCACCAGAACCTTGAATTGCGCGTGCAGGAAGGCAAATTCCGTGAAGACTTGTTCCATCGTCTTAACGTGATTCGCGTTCATCTGCCACCGTTGCGTGAACGTCGTGAAGATATTCCGCGCCTGGCGCGCTACTTCCTGCAGGTTGCTGCACGTGAGTTGGGCGTGGAAGCAAAGATTCTGCATCCGGAAACCGAAACCGCGCTGACACGTCTGCATTGGTCCGGTAACGTGCGCCAGTTGGAAAACACCTGTCGCTGGTTAACCGTGATGGCGGCGGGCCAGGAAGTGTTGATTCAGGATCTGCCGCCTGAACTGTTTGAATCCAGCACGCCGGACAATCCAGTGCAGTCGCTGCCGGATAGCTGGGCCACGCTGCTGGCGCAGTGGGCCGATCGCGCCTTGCGTTCCGGTCATCAAAACCTGTTGTCCGAAGCGCAGCCGGAGATGGAGCGAACGCTGCTCACCACCGCGCTGCGTCACACGCAGGGGCACAAACAGGAAGCAGCGCGGCTGCTCGGCTGGGGACGTAATACCCTGACGCGCAAGTTGAAAGAGCTGGGAATGGAATAACGCAGAAGTTTGCGTTTTGAAGCAGGGGAGCACATTGCTCCCCTGTTTTTATATCACTCGCGAAAACTGCTGCATGCGCGCCTTTTGCCGCATATATACATCGAAGCACATACAGATGTTACGAATCAGCAATCGACCCACGCCAGTAACATGCAGGCTGCGACCGCGCTGCTCCAGTAAACCATCGGCCACCAGCGGCGCTAACAGCGCCAAATCCTCGGCAAAATACGCTTCAAATGCCACCGGGTATTGCGCCTCTATCGCCGCAAAATCCAGTGCGAAGTTGCAGATTAATGACTTAATCACATCCCGGCGCAGACAGTCATCATCGCTGAGCGTCAGTCCGCGCCACAGCGCATCACCGCGCTGCTCGACGTCCGCGTAATACGCCTTCAGCTCTTTATGGTTTTGCGCATAGCCGTCGCCCAGCATGCTGATTGCTGACACGCCCAATCCCAGCAGATCGGTTTCGCCCTGCGTCGTGTAGCCCTGAAAGTTACGATGCAACTCGCCGGCGCGTTGTGCGACCGCCAGCTCATCATCCGGCCGCGCGAAGTGATCCATGCCGATAAACTGATAACCTTCGCCGGTTAAGGTGGCGATGGTTTCCTGCAGGATTTGCAGTTTCTGCGCCGCGCCCGGCAGCTCATCATCTTTAATTTTGCGCTGTGCAGCGAACAAGGTTGGCATGTGCGCATAGTTGAAAACGCTGAGGCGATCGGGATTGAGTGCAATCACGCGCTGTAAGGTAAATGCGAAGCTTTCCGGCGTTTGCAGCGGCAGACCATAAATCAGATCAAGGCTAACCGAACGGAAACCCTGTTCACGCGCGCGCTGCACCAGCGCGAAGATGGTCTCTTCATCCTGAACGCGATTAACGCGCTCCTGCACCGCTTTATTGAAGTCCTGCACGCCCATGCTGAGGCGATTGAAACCTTCTGCCCGCAGATGATCGATCATTTCCAGCTCAATTTCGCGCGGATCAACCTCGATCGACATTTCGATATCATCGGCCAGCGTAAAATGATCGCGTAGCAGCGCCACCAGCCGGCTCACCTGCTGCGTGTTAAGGAATGTTGGTGTGCCACCGCCCCAGTGCAATTGGGTGACCAGCCGCCCAGTAAACAGCGGTGCGCGCTGGCGGATTTCCTGCTCCAGCACGTCCAGATAGCGATCGGCTTTATGCAGCTGACGCGTCACAATTTTATTGCAGCCACAGAAGTAGCAAAGACGATGGCAAAACGGGATATGCACATACAGCGATAATGGACGATCGGGATAGCGCTCAACCGCCTGCTGGAAATCTCCCTCACTAAAGTTCTCACTGAACTCCAGCGCAGTGGGATAAGAGGTATAACGCGGGCCCGCGTAATTATATTTTTCGATGAGGCTCTGGTCCCAATCAATCTGCGGCGATGACATGCTCACTCCTTACGGTGACGTCGTCTGAGAGAGGGTCGCGTAGCAGAAGAGTGGACGAAGCGATGGGCTGAACGCCGACGTAAACGCGACTTCAGACGCGACAGGCGGCGTAGTTTAAACAATAACCAGATCAGATAACATGTCAGCAGCAGCGCGAAAATTGATCCAGGCCAAAGCATAGGTGAATACCTGTTTAGCGCGGCATGCCTTTATACGCATGCCGATCAAAATTGGCCTTAATTACCTTTTAGCAGGCGCATCATATCTTCTTCGGCCTGCTCATCTTCTACTTCATCATCAAGTGCGATGCCCAGCGCTTCCATCAGTTCGTCGATGCGATCTAAGGTTTGATCCAGCCAAGCCTGATCTTCGCCGCTGAGGGTTTCACCGTTTTCCAGGCGATCCAATAAGGTATCCAGACGTTCATCATTTTCCAGCTTCGCCAGCTCTTCTTGTGGCGTCAGACGAACTTTCTCCGCTTTTGGCTTCGGTTTGGCAGCGGGCTTCTTCGCCGGCTGGGTTTTACCATCAGCAACGAGTGCAATAGGGGTTTTGCTGCCCAGGCGCGGATCCTGAACCTTTTTACCCTGGCCTTTGCCAGCAGTTTGCGTTTCTGGATTAGCACGGCTGCCAGATTTGTGGCCGCTGTGCTTTTTGTCGCGTTTGCGATCGCGCGCTTCCTGATTGAGGTCTTCACGCGATTTGCGTTTGGCTTTCGCAGCGGGTTTGCCACGCGGGGCTGATGCAGGTTGCTTCATGGTGTCCGGTCTCGGCGATGCTTTGTGAGTTCAGTATAGAATTGCGGCGAAATCTAGCAGAAAGTAAGCAAAGAAAAAAGGCGATAGCCTGTGCTATCGCCTTATTTCGCACCTTCATCCGAAGGAAACACGTGATAAATCCTTTACGGCTCACAACGTCCCGGTTGCTCCCTCGCCACATCGCTCCTGCGATTATTCCCTTTCCCTGTCCGATTCCTACCTGAATCGCTTCCTGCCATGCTCTTGGTCATCCCCGACGCTCCTGAGCTCATCATCCTGATGGGTGCTGCCGTGCACTGACAACAAATGTAGACTAATGGGTAAAATGAACAAGTGAGACTTGTCTCTAATTAAGAGCGGTATTTCCCATAAACAAACCAAGTCATTGAAAAATAACCTTTAAACTAAAGATTAACTTTCAATGAAACGGTAATAACTGGCAGTAAAAATCCTAGATCTCTTACAAAATGGCGTGTTAAGACGCTATCGGGCACTTTTGCGCCATTACAGGTATAATCAGCCCCATTGCCCGATTCATTTTGCTGGAGTTTCACTTTGTCTGCTTTGAACTATCACATGACCCATTTCATGCTCAGCGCCCCCGATATTCGCCACCTACCGGCGGATGTGGGTATTGAAGTTGCTTTTGCCGGGCGCTCGAATGCAGGCAAATCCAGCGCGCTGAACACCATTACCAATCAAAAAGGTCTGGCTCGTACCAGTAAAACGCCAGGTCGAACTCAGCTAATTAACCTGTTTGAAGTGGTTGAAGGTAAATGTCTGGTCGATTTGCCCGGTTACGGCTATGCCCAGGTGCCGGAGGAGATGAAACGTAAATGGCAGCGCTCGCTGGCAGAATATCTGCAAAAACGTCAGGCGCTGAAAGGGCTGGTGGTATTGATGGATATTCGCCACCCGCTGAAAGACCTCGATCAGAATATGATTGAATGGGCAGTTCAGAGCCAAATTCCAGTGCTGGTGCTGCTTACCAAAGCCGACAAGCTGGCATCTGGCGCACGTAAAGCGCAACTGACCATGGTGCGTGAGGCCTCGCTGGCGTTCAATGGCGATGTCCAGGTGGAAATGTTCTCTTCACTGAAGAAGATGGGCGTTGATATTGTGCGCAAGAAACTGGATAGCTGGTTTAACGAACTGGAGCCAGCACAGGAAGGCGACGGCGAAGAGAGCGAAGAGTAATTTCGCAGCGGCTTTTGAGAGAAAGCCCAATAAAAAACGCCCCAGTCATAAATGACTGGGGCGGCTAAATATTCAGCCAAATCCGATTACGTGAAGTAAAAGGTCTGAAAGATAGAACATCTTACCTCTGTACCCTACGCGATAAACTCTACCTGATTTTCTGCGCCCTACAAAGGGTTTTTTGTTGCTAACTTTCAGAGTTTGGCATCTTTTTTACTAAGCTCATCACACTTTCACGCGTGCGATGTAGTTTAATTACTAAAAAAATGCTTAGCCGTTAGGCAGTTACAAAACGCGTATCCTGAAGGCCGCTTTGTGACGTGGCTGAACCGATTAAGTAAACTTTTTTCTTATGATGGTGTCAGCGGCTGACATTTGCCGCTGACTGGCAGCATCAGTGTGCCTCATCCCAGTTATCACCGGTTCCAACTTCAACCTGCAACGGCACATCCAGCTTCATGCTGTTTTCCATCAGTGCACGGATGGTCTTTATAGCGCCGTCCACCGCATCGCTGCGGATCTCAAACACCAGTTCATCGTGGACCTGCATAATCATCCGTACGGCATCGTCCTTTTGCTCTAACAGCCAACCATCTACCGCAATCATGGCACGCTTGATGATATCTGCAGCCGTGCCTTGCATTGGGGCGTTGATTGCAGCGCGTTCGGCAGCTTTACGACGGATCGCATTGCTGGAGGTGATATCCGGCAACCATAGACGACGACCATCGAGCGTTTCGACATAGCCTTTTTCGGCTGCTTTTGAACGCGTCTCTTCCATATAGCGCAGCACGCCCGGATAACGTTCAAAGTAGAGGTCCATGTATTTCTTCGCCTCGCCCGCGCCAATATTCAACTGACGTGAAAGGCCAAAAGCGCTCATCCCGTAGATCAAACCAAAGTTGATGGCTTTAGCACTACGACGCTGCTCGCCGGAGACCTTACTGAGCGTGACGCCAAACACTTCTGCCGCAGTCGCGCGGTGGATGTCTTCCCCTTGTGCAAAGGCCTCCAGCAAGCCTTTATCTTGCGACAGATGCGCCATAATACGCAGTTCAATCTGTGAATAGTCCGCAGCAACAATAATATTGCCCGGCCCAGCAATAAACGCCTGGCGAATACGGCGGCCTTCTTCGTTGCGCACAGGGATATTTTGCAAGTTAGGATCGGTGGAAGAGAGTCGCCCCGTCGCCGTTACCGCCTGATGATAGGACGTATGCACGCGACCCGTTACCGGATTGATCATCTGCGGCAGCTTGTCGGTATAGGTCGATTTTAGCTTGGAGAGGCCGCGATGCTCGAGGATGACCTTCGGCAACGGATAATCCAGCGCCAGTTCGGCCAACACTTCTTCACTGGTGGAAGGGGCGCCACCGGGGGTTTTTTTCGTCGGCTTAATACCCTGCTTTTCAAACAGAATGGTTTGCAGCTGCTTAGGTGATGAGAGATTAAATGGCTCGCCCGCCAGCTCATGAGCCTTTAGCTCCAGTTCCGCCACGCGGGTAGTAAGTTCCTGAGAGTGTTTTGCCAGAATATTTTGATCAATCAGCACGCCATTGCGTTCAATGCGCGAGATGACCTTTAACAAAGGCATTTCAATCTCTTCAAATACCTTCTTCGGCCCGGCTTCAGGCTCCAGCTTCGCCCACATTTTCAAATGCAGTTGCAGGGTGACATCCGCGTCTTCAGCAGCATAGTGCCCTGCTTGCTCAATGGCGATCTGGTTGAAGGTGAGCTGGTTTTTCCCTTTTCCTGCGATCTCTTCAAAGGTCACCGTTTTATGGTTCAGCCAGCGTGCGGCCAGGCTATCCATATCATGTTTACCTCCCACGCTGTTGAGGCAATAGGACTCCAGCATGGTGTCGAACTTGATGCCGTTCAGCTCAATATCGTAATTCTTCAACACGCCGCGATCATATTTAAGGTTCTGCCCAACCTTTGCCGCTTTGCCATCTTCGAGCAAGGGTTTCAGCTGTTTCATTACGTCGCTACGGTCAAGCTGGTCTGGTGCATCAAGATAATCATGGCCAACCGGTAGATATGCCGCTTCTCCCGGTGCAACGGCAAATGCAATACCAACAATGTTGGCACTAAGCGTATCCAGTGAATCGGTTTCCAGATCGAAAGCGAACAGCTCGGCGCTTTTCAGCTTCTGCAACCACTCAGCAAATGTCGCCTCATCGAGAATGGTAACGTAGCCATCCGCGGAGAGTACGCTGGTGGTTTCCACTGCAGGTGTGGCAGGCTCATTAAGCTGGGTTTTCTGGGCCTGTAAATTGCTCTTTTTACCCTGTAGCCAGGATCCATCCTGCAAATCAGCGATCCAGCGTTTGAATTCAAACCGGCTGAATAACGTTTGCAGTGCGACCACGTCCGGTTCATTGACCGTAAGTTGATCGCAGGTTAGGTCAAGTTCAACGTCAGTTTTGATCGTTGCCAGCTGATAAGAAAGGAAGGCCACTTCACGATTCTGTTCCAGTTTCGCCGCCATAGTTTTCGCACCGCGGAAGGAGAGCTCGGCCACTTTGTCGAGATTATCGTAAATTGATTGCATCCCGCCCAACCCCTGCAGCAAGGCTTGGGCAGTCTTCTCACCCACGCCCGGCACGCCAGGGATGTTATCTGAACTGTCACCCATCATGGCGAGAAAATCGATAATCAATTCCGGTGGCACGCCATATTTTTGCTCAACCTCTTCCGGACCTAGCACGGTATTCGTCATGGTGTTAATCAGCGTAATCGCCGGCGTCACCAGCTGCGCCATGTCTTTATCACCGGTGCTAATCAGTACCGGACGACCACGTTTTTCCGCCTGCTGTGCCAGCGTACCGATGACGTCATCTGCCTCAACGCCAGATACCGCTAACAGCGGCAGGCCCATCGCTTTCACCATTTCATGCAGAGGCTCAATCTGCGCACGCAGATCATCCGGCATAGGTGGACGATGCGATTTGTAGTGCTCAAATAACTCATCGCGGAAGGTTTTTCCTTTGGCATCGAAGACCACAGCCACATGGCTGGGTTGATACTGCATCAGCAAGCTTTTGAGCATGTTGAGCACACCGTACATGGCGCCAGTTGGCTCGCCCGCACTGTTCGTTAGCGGCGGAAAGGCATGATATGCACGGTATAGATAAGATGAGCCGTCGACCAGAATCAGGGGGTTTTCTGCAATTTGCGCCATAGGTTCGTATTTTCTTCGTTGCGATGTTGAGGGCTATAAGGATGCCACAACCGGAGGAGAATGTTGAATGCGCTCAGAGATGTCAGGATCTTTTTCATCGTTACGCGGGGCCGATCGCAAGGATCGGGCTGTGGATAAGTTTGTGCGTAAAAATCATAACGTATTGTTATTTACGTTAATTGTAATTATATTTATTTCACAACCTGATTAAAATCAAATGGTTATTTAGTTTTTGCGACTTAACGCACCAAAATGAAAAGACGATCGTCCATGTGGATATTTAGTGAAGGAGAATAATCGAGACGAGAGAATAACAAGGCGATATATAAAATAAAAATGCCGACAATGTCGGCATTTTTATTAGGCTAAATTACTTCTTTTCAACCAGGAACTTCACTACGTTGGCGTAATCGGCAACGAAATTGTCCATTGAGCTAGTGTCTAACCCACCGTTGTTAACCATGTATTTGCCGTTAACAAAGATCGCTGGCACACCTTGAAGATTGACATCCGCAGCGGCTTTCTGTTGCTGAGCAACCAGCGCTTTTACTGCGAAGCTATTCCACGCAGCATCGTAATCTTCAGAAGAAATACCGGCTGCTTTAATAAAGGTCTCTTTCAGGCTCGCTGCATCGGTCACGGTTTGGGTCTTCTGAATACCGTCGAATATCGGTGCAGTTACTTTGCTTTCTACGCCCAGTGCCATTGCAACAGCCCATGCCTGAGTAACGACTGGACCGAATTGGCCACCAAGGAAATCAACGTGGTATTTCGTCACTTTAGTGTCAGCCGGCAGGTTCTTTTTCACTGCATCGCTCACGTGATAAACGCGTTCGAACTGGTAGCAATGCGGGCAGAAGAAGGAGAAGAACTCCAGAACCTGCGGCTCACCTGCCACTGGTTTTGGCAGAGTATTAAACTGCTTACCATCAGTGAACTGTGCCGCTGAGGCGCCAAATGCCAGCATTAGACCTACCAGCGCAAACATGATCTTTTTCATCGTGAAACTATCTCCTGAGTACTTCATTAATATTGCGGGCTAAGCTGCAACGGCGGTTCGTGTAACAGCCTTTCCTGCTCGATAAATAATACAATCTGCCGGCGCCAAAAATCCTCATCTGTCATCCAGGGAAAGGCGCGCGGAAATGCGGGGTCCTGCCAGCGGCGTACCACCCAGGCCAAATAATAAACCATGCGCATAGCGCGTAAAGGCTCAATCAGTGACAATTCATGTACATCGAAATCGCCGAATTCATTGTAAGCTTCCAGCAAAATATCCCATTGAATCAACTGTTCCTGACGATCGCCATTGATCAGCATCCATAAATCCTGCACTGCCGGTCCGCTGCGCGCATCATCAAGATCGACAAACATTGGGCCTTCACGCCACAAAATATTGCCGGGATGACAGTCGCCGTGCAACCTGAGCGGCTGCCATTCGGTGTGCCAACGCTGCTGCAGTGTCGCGGCTAGCTTATCAACGGCGGCAAGCAGTGAATCTTTGAGAGAAGTCGGTACTAATGCGCTTTGCTCCAGCTCACAACGCGGTTGAAGTACATACTCTTCCAGTCCAAATGTTGGGCGCTGTTGAAACGGACTTTGTCTGCCAGTTTGATGAATTCGCCCAAGAAAGCGGCCAACCCATTCCATCTGTTCCTCATTGTCAGTTTCATACTGCCGCCCACCCAAGCTGGGGAAGACCGCGTACATAAATCCGGCATGATGATTAAGCGTGCTCCCCTTGAGGCTCAGCGGTGCGGCTACCGGCACTTCATCGGCCAACAGATCATGAGTGAATTGATGTTCTTCAAGGATTTGTTGTTCACTCCAGCGCTGCGGACGATAAAATTTCGCCACGTAGCGTCGCTTCTCATCATCGCTAAATTGATAGACGCGGTTTTCGTAGCTGTTGAGGGCTGTTAAGCCTGATTCGACACGCAGACCCGCGTCCCAAAGAGCATCTAGAATGACATCGGGATTCAGCGTCTGGAAATTAAAGGCGGCTTCGCTCATCATTTTGCCTGTGTGTTACCTTTGCTATTAATGCGCAAGGATAACACTACTCATCATCCTTAATCACACCGCGTGCTCGTAATAGCGCGGTTTTGAAGTCCACTTCATAATCCTTTTTTAGTCCGGGGATCTCTGCATCACTACCTGCTTCTCGCATTTTGAGATGGTAAATCAATACATCATCCGTTAATTCACTTAATGGGCCACTGAAACCAGATTCTTGCGCCAGTTTTTGTAAAAATGCCAACAAGTTGAGATCGGAATCCTTTTGCCATGCAGGCTGCAGGAGTTCAAGCAGTTCATTTAGACGGTGGTATTTCATCATGGATTCCTTTATGCAAGTGGTACGCTGCCGCTATGTAAGTATCGTCCAGAATGAAGCAAGGAGACGAAGATGACAGCATTTACCGGCGTGATCCTCGCAGGTGGGCAAGGCAACCGTATGGGTGGACAGGATAAAGGGTTGCTGGTGCTACAGGGACAACCGCTTTATCAGCACGTTTTGCGGAAATTGCGACCGCAGGTCAATATTGTGTTGATAAGTGCCAACCGTAACATTGATCGCTATCAGGCAAGTGGTTGTCAGGTTGTTACAGATTCAATGCCGGATTATCCCGGACCGCTGGCCGGCGTGCTCAGCGGACTGCGCCACAGTAAAACTGAATGGGTGGCTTTCTCTGCTTGTGATACCCCGTGGCTTCCACACGATTTTGTTGCTCGTTTATGGCAGCAACGAGGGACAGCACCTGCGGTGTGGGTGAAATCTTCACAGCGCGACCATCCGGCTTTGGCACTGGTCAATTGCTCGCTAGCGGATGAGCTTGAGGCCTGGCTGCTGCGCGGTGAGCGACGTCTCATGCAGTTTTTACGTGAGCATGGTGGACATCCAGTTGAATTTTTAGACCCAGAATCATCCTTCCGTAATATTAATACGCCGGACGATTTAGCAAATGAGGAAACTTTGCCATGAACGTGCCTTTACTGGCATTTACTGCCTGGAGCGGGACCGGGAAAACCACACTCCTTGAAAAAGTCATTCCGCTGCTAAAGGCGCAAGGAATACGATCGGGATTGATTAAGCATACGCATCATCAAATGGATATTGATACGCCGGGAAAAGACAGCTATTTGCTGCGCAAGGCTGGAGCGGATCAGGTTATTGTCGCCAGTAATCAGCGATGGGCTTTGATGTCTGAAACGCCTAATCAGCCACTTAATCTCGTGGCATTAGCATCCAGAATGGAGCTTTCAACGCTGGATTTGGTACTGGTCGAAGGCTTCAAAGATGAGCCGGTACCTAAAGTTGCGCTTTGGCGGCGTGGTGTTAAGGGAGAGATTGAAGATTTACTCGATAGTCATGTGATCGCAATCGCCACTGACGAAGATTTAGAGATCAAATTGCCTCTTTTAGATATTAACCAGCCGCAAAGGGTTGCTGATTTTATTGTTGAATGGCTGAAATAATATGGAGATAGATGTTGTTTTAGCTGGTTTTGCTATTCACTGGACGTAAAAAAGCCCCGAACTTCCGTTCGGGGCTTCTTCACTTAATTAATGCCTGGCAGTTCCCTACTCTCGCATGGGGAGGCCCCACACTACCATCGGCGCTACGGCGTTTCACTTCTGAGTTCGGCATGGGGTCAGGT
>NZ_JBIVMT010000008.1:0-169829 GCF_044753225.1 Pantoea sp. NPDC088449
CGCCGCGATGAACTCACCGAAACATGGTTTCAGCAACCGACAACAGGAGAACCAGCATGAACACACAGAACGTCAACACCGCCGCTTCTGAATCTACCGAAACACGGGTTAAGAGCCAGAAGGGTCCTGATCTGAGTCCTGCAGAATTTGCTGACCTGTATTGCTGGGTTCGGGCGAACGGTGAATTTACCGGCCTGGCGGGCGTGCAGCTGACTGCGCTGGCAGAACTGACGGTCATTGAGGAGCCCACTGACGAGCCGGAGGCGCTGAAAATTTTCGTCCATAAAGGGCATCCCGTCGCCGTGCAGGAGTATGACACCGGCTTTATCGTGATCCGGAAAAATTACGCGGTGATAGCCCTCCGCTGATTCAGTCCGAAAAAACGTACCTGTTTACCAGACTCATTTTATATATAAGGAATTTAATCATGATGCGTTTATCAGCCCGTTACGCTGCACCTACTTCTGTCCGTAAAAATAGCCCACTCACTAATGACGAACTTATTCGCGTTGTACCGAGCGCGTTTTCATCCGAAAAACATGATTCCCGTTCTGACCGTTACACGTATATTCCCACTATTACGTTGCTGGACAAACTGCGCGAGGAAGGATTTCAGCCATATTTTGCAAGCCAGTCCCGCGTTCGCGACCCGGAGCGCCGTGATTTTACAAAACACATGATCCGCATGCGGCGCGGAAATAACAATGGCGGAGAAGAAGTGCCGGAAATTGTATTGCTTAACAGTCATGATGGATCGAGCAGCTATAAAATGATCCCCGGCATTTTTCGTCAGGTTTGTACTAATGGTCTGGTGTGCTGGAAATCTTTCGGCGAAATCAGCGTGCCGCATAAAGGCGATATCGTCACCCAGGTCATTGAAGGCGCTTATGAGGTGCTAGGCGTGTTTGATAAAGTTGAAAATAATATCGACATGATGAAAGCAATTCAGGTTAATAATGAAGAGCGGCGTCTTCTCGGACAGCTCGCGCTCGAATACAAATACGACGGTAAGGAGCCGCCCGTTTCAGCGGAGCGTATTATTCAGCCGCGCGCCTGGTATGATAAAGGCACCGACCTGTGGACCGCGTTTAATATTGTGCAGGAAAATCTGATTAAAGGCGGCGTGAGCGGAAGAACGGCAAAAGGAAAAAGAACCACCACGCGACCGGTGACGGGTATCGACGGCGACATAAAACTTAATCAGGCGCTCTGGAAAATGGCAGAAGAGTTCGCAAAGCTGAAATCATGATAAAAACCCCAGTCCGCCGGGGTTATTTTTTTTCGGTGGTAACGTCGGCACTGAGAAAGCTTTCAGGTGCCGATGTTTTTTTATCTCCCTGCGTCATCCTGGCGTAAACAATATCGCGGGCAACCAGCACGCGGTAAATATTACGGATGTCGGTCGCATAGGCCCGGCGCTGTTTTATCAGCTTTGGGCTGGGTCCGGTATTATACATCCCGACGCTGTCCCAGTTCCTGCCGTACTGCCTGAAATTGTGCGCCTCGATCCACGCGCCTGTGTAAATACAGATGCACGGATCTTTCAGTAACCTTTCGCGAGTAATATCAAACTTTTTCAGCTTGCGGTAATGTGAGCTGTTAATCTGCATATTACAGACGTCGGACGTTTTATCCCGGTTCGCGTCATTAACCGCCGCATTGCGCATGTGCGACTCTTTAATTGAGTGTGCCATCAGCAGGCGCGGATCAATACCAAAATCTTTCCCCGCCTTTGTGAAACACATTTCGGGTTCGGCCTGCGCGCTGAATACAGCGGCAAAGCCAAGAGCGGCTAACCATTTCATTTTAATAATCTCACATACGCGCGCATAAAGCGGCAGGCGGGTTCGTGTGGAAAATACGCGCTCAGATCATTGCTTGCAAGATAATTCGTTACAGACGCGCACGGAGCGCTGGCTTACAACTGGCGAACACTTCCGGGGATATAAAGAATTCAGCAGGATAGCGTTATTTAGCAAGCCTCTTCTGGGAGGTACAATTCCATCACACCCCACGCAAGATTTTATCTTGCTGTTTTTTTATTTAAAATCATCTGGTTATGGTGGTCGGTATTCTTTTTTAGATTTGTATGTGTCTGTTTTGTCGTAGGAAACTACGACATTGTGGTGTCGCAACCTACGATATACTATCGTAGGTTCCTACTACCTGTTGTCGTCGCTTGCTACGATATCATATCGTAGGAATGTCGATAATCATTTCAATCATGGAGTTGGATGTCGTACAGTGTCACACCCTACGATATGATAGTGTCGTCAACGACTACCTGTATAAGCTAGCGCACCCCACATGCCTGCGCTAAAAAAAGTAGTAACGCGCTATGGCCCCGGCTGGCCTGTCGTGGCACAAATCGTCAAAAAGAATATAGCCTGAAAAATGCAGGCATTACGGAGAAAAGATAATGGGAAGAATGGGCATCTACGTTAAAGATAAAATAGAAAAGGAAATCAGGGATATTTATCTTCTGGACATACAGAATGGTGCCAGTCCGGCTGACGTCAGTCTTTCTTCGACGTGCAATGAATTACTCAGGCTAGGCCTGATTATGCACAAGGCCAAAAACAAGGAGGACACGTTTAATCAGCGGGAGTATAACCGTGAGCTGATTCGTAAAGTGAGTGGCAGTAAGGAAGGTATTATAATTCTGCTGACCATGGTGACGGAACTTTATGTGCAGTCAACTGGCGCGGGCGGCACCGAGCGCATTGATACTTTACTGAGCCAGTACCTTGCTGAAATTGATAATTCTGAAAGTGAAGCTGACAGTCGACACTTTGTCAGGCCGGAAGAAAGCGGAAATCAGGATGACTGAAAAATAAAATCAATACGCCATCAGAGTGAACGCACATAAGTCACTCTAGAAATAATTTTTTATCTCTCTGATTATCCAGACCGTAGAGTCATTTACTGTGTCAGATGAGTGAGCACGTAAACACCCTGTCGACGACTGCACTGATAGTGCTTATAGTGCCGGGATGGCAAGCGGTGTTATTTACAGGCACTCAACCTGTCCTGTAAATGATGCCGCGTTATTTCTGTCAAAGAATAAGAGCCACTCAGGACGAAATATGCTCATTACCTCATCAGGAAAGAAAAATTAAAGGGGAGAGATTAGGGAACTTCGTTATCACGATAACTTATAAAAGGATGAGGGCAGGGCAGACCTTACAAAAAAGCAACAGGTCACCCTGACCGGCCAGAAGAAAATTTTTGTGTGTCCCTTAAAGTAACTTACGCCGCGAAGCCGCCATGAAAACGGACAGGCAACCTCTACGGCGCATGAGAACATCCATTCGCTGTGAAAATAGTTAAGTTAATTTGAGAAATTGCCGACAGGTTATTTTTATTACCCATCTATCGATCACGGCATCATGCCTTAAGACTCTTTATCTTTTCCTGCAATGGGGTTCTCTGCCACGACAACCTTATCCAGTATAAACTCATCAAATAATATGGCGAGCTCACGCAAGCGCTTTACCTCTTCATTCTCCGGGAGCTGCTGTTCCGTTAAATAGTTCAGAGAATCCAGAAGGCGCTCCTGTATTTCCATGTTCATGCTTCTGCGATTAAAGCGGGCACTGATTTCCATATCCCGCCTGAGGTTTTCAGGAAAGCTACTGCTGAACGAACGATTTTTGCCAGGAACGAATGGTTTTTTTTCAGTCAGCGCATCATCTTTCACCTGATATTCAGCCCGGATTACATCAAGCCTTGACTGAATAAATTCATCAAACATCCTCGCCAGCGCAACAAGCCGCTGCCCCTCATCAGTTTTAATTACGTGCCGGCGGGGAGAAAAGTGCAGAGACGAAATAAGCCGACTGATGATTTCATCATTCGTGGTATATCGCCGCACCCGCGCTGCCACGCGCAATTCCATCAGCAGGTTTTCAGGAAGCCATAACTTCCGGTACTGCATTTCCCCCCTGGCATACTTCCGCGGACGCCCCCGGCCATCACCCATTTTTTCTTTAACTTTCATTTTTATCACCCCTCAAGAGGCTCACCCTGGACAGGCTGCAAGCGTACGCCACGCCCATTCAGGATTAATCCTAAAAAACATGATGAGAGACCTTAAAAGCGTGACATGCGTCACAGATTTTTTTTTTTTGAGAAAATGTACACTTACGGCGCGTTACGTCTGCTTACGCACACTGACATTTCCTTAACTCAAATCGAGGGTTTTATACATGAAAGTTGTCACGTCACACCCGGCAATGGTGCAGGGGGCTGCGGGAGCCTGCCCGGTGCACAGCGAAGGGATGCCACAGGGACTTATCGGCGCGACCCGTCGCGCCTTTAGCCTTCTTTACCGTCACCGCGCTAACGTGCTGCTCATCTGCCTGGCCGTAATGTTCTTTGCGCTGCCGCACCTGGTGCGCGCCGAGGACCTGCTGTCCGGCCAGAAGCAGGACGCCAAGGATACGTTCGGCCATGGCAGCACCGTTGAGTGGGGGATTTACATCGGCGAAATCATCCTTTCCCTTGCCGCTTACATCAAAGTACGTAACCCGATGATTCTGGTTGGCGGCATCCCATTCCTGCTTATCGTCACCAAAATCTTCTACAGCCTCGCCGGCTGACCCCGTCATGGACAGGGAATCGCTTCAGTATCAGTTCCCGGAAACCCTCAATCAGCAGAAACGCCTTGCCGGACTCCCCACGGAGGAAGCCGTGCTCATTATTGCGTGCGGCATCATCGGCTTCGCCTGCGACATGTTCATCGTGATGCTGATTGTGGCCGGCGCGCTCTGGCTGTTAGTCCGCCACCTGAAGAAGGGGCAGGGCACCTGGTGGCTCATGAACCTTCTTTACTGGTACCTGCCGACTGCGCTGCTCCGGCTGCAGTTCCGCCGCGTGCCCGACTCGGGCAACCGGCACTGGATGCAGTAAACCGCGCGCCGCCCCCGGGTGGCGCTTATCAAAAGGAAAACGCATATGAAGTATCAGGTCCGGGAGGGGCGCAACCGGGTAATTATTCTGGCGCTGACCGTGCTGACGCTGCTCGTGTTCACCCTCGCCATCGGCAACGTCGTGACCGGCGCGCTGGCGTGGCATTTTGCAAAAAAGCAGAGGACCGTCACCACACCGATGATGTTTGACCGCCCGTTCGTCTCTGATTCCGCCTCCGGAGACGCGGCCTTAAACGGCATGCTCGTGCGCTCTTTCGTCAACCTCCGCCTTTCCGTCACGCCCGAAACTGTGGACAGCCAGCACGCCGCCCTGCTGCGCTTCGTTCCGGCCGACTACCGTGACGACATAAAAAAGCAGCTCGCCGCCGAAGCTGAATACATCAAAAAGTACGGCGTGTCCTCCGTGTTCCGCATTGATGATGAAATCACCGACACCACCACCGGTGACATCATCGCGCAGGGCACGCTGAGCGCCAGCACCACCAACGGCAACCTGAAGATTTCGCTTCCGGATGCGCACAAAGCCTACCGGCTCAGCGTGCACTACGTGGACGGCCTTATCCGCCTGACGGCCTTCCCCGAGGTGACCTGGACCCAACCTGAACGCCGCCCGCAACAGGACTGAACCGATGAAAATGACCCTTTCCGCCCTGGCCGTTACCGGCGCGCTGGCACTGCTGCCGGCCGCCGTGATGGCCGCAGTCCCTGGCCCGACCGGGACGCCGTTCGAAAACAATGCGCACCTGAAGGCGCAGATGAGCAACTCCAGCCCTAACAAAATCATTATCGACGGTGAGCTGATTACCGGCATTACCGGTCCGGACAACGCCTATACCAAAGCCAATACAGCCGACGGGGCGCTGCTTATCACGCCACTTACCGGACAGGACTTCACCATCTTCCTGGAAACTGCCGGCGGCGTCGGCGTGTCGATCGACGTATCACCCAAACCCGGTAATGGCCGCACGCTTCATCTGATACCGGTGGACGTGCCGCTCAGGTCCAACCCGGATGCGAAGGTGTGGGAGGAAAGTCAGCCCTTCCAGAAAACGCTTGTGAGCGTGGCCCGCAGCGTCGTCAACGGTGACGTGCCGGAAAACTACGCCGAGGTGAAAGCCTCGCGCGGTCCTGCCTATAACCCGCCCGCCGGCGTACTGCTGACCCCGGAGCGCCAGCTGGCCGGGTCGCACCTGCGTGTGATGCGTTACCGGATGAAAAATACCGGTTACGTAACGCGGGCGCTCAGCGAGAAGCAATTCTGGCAGAAGGGCGTGCGTGCAGTGATGCTCTCCACGCGCACCCTGTACGCAAATGGAGAAGGTTTCGTGTGGGTGATTTTCTCCACTGACGCGGAGGGCGGGGCATGAGCAACATCAATACCGCCACGCGTCGCCGTCAGTGGATGATTGCCGGTGTATCTGCCGCGGTCATGCTGGCGATGGGCGGTGGCATCTGGGCTTACTCGCACTATCAGGCAGAACAGAACCGCCCTGCGCCCAAAGCGGTGCCGAACATGACCGGCGGCCTGGTGAACACCTCCTTTACCGAGGGCGTGGCCACCTCCGCGCTGCAGCAGCAGCAGAACAAGACCGCGGGCCTTGAGCGGAACCTCGGCGAGCTGAGCAGCTCGCTGAAAAACCAGAATGATGAGCTGAAAAAGCAGCTCTCCACCCTGGCAGACGCTATCAGTCAGCTGCAGACGCAGCAGGCGCAGGGGAGCAAACCGAATTCCCCGCCCGCCGGCACACCACCGCCGGGCGCGCAGCCACCAGGCCTGCCGGTCTCCACCGGGCCTGCCGGTCCCGCGCAGTGGAACATCAGTAACCCCGGAAGCGGACCTGCCGCAGGACAGGGCGGACAGTTCTACCCCACGCAGGGGCAGGGCTTTTATCCGGGCTCCGGTACGGTCCGCCCGGGCGGACTGAGTCGCGACACCTTCACCTACGCCGCGCTCACGGACAAAAAGACGAAGCTGCCGTGGATACCTTCCGGTTCATTCTCCGAAGCGGTCATGATTGAAGGTGCCGATGCTAACGCCAGCGTGACCGGTCAGCAGAATACCTCGCCGGTCGTTATCACTCTGCTTGGCGACGTCTCCATGCCAAACGGGAAAACCTGGAACATGGACCAGTGCCGCGTCACCGGCGAAATGTACGGTGATATCTCCAGCGAACGCGGTGAGGTGCGCACTAAAAACATCAGCTGCATCCTGAAAAACGGCAAGCACATCGACATGCCGTTTGATGGCCACGTCTCCTTCCAGGGCAAGGTGGGCATTCGCGGTAAACCGGTCATGCGTAACGGCGCCATCATTGCCAACGCCGGTGCGGCGGGCCTTCTTTCCGGCTTCGGCGAGGGCATCAAATCAGCCGCTACGCCAGCGGTCGGTCTCGGTGCCAGCGCCTCCGTGGGTGCCGGCGACATCTTTAAACAGGGCATCGGTGGAGGTGCCAGCAAGGCGGCGGATACGCTGAGCCAGTACTGGATTAAGCGCGCCGAGCAGTATCACCCGGTGATTGATATCGGCGCCGGCAATGCCGTGACCGTGGTGTTCCAGCAGGGCTTCCGTCTGGAAACTATTGAGGATGCTGACGCCGAAAAAGCCAGGAAAGAGGCACCGGAGTCGGCCGTTCAGCAGACTGCAGCGGTCACGCCGGCGAACAGCGGCGGCAACAGCGCGCCGGTGTTAAACCCCGATGAAGTTCTGCGTCAGGCCAGCCAGCTACGCCTCGGCGACACAATTAACTGACAGGAGTGAGAGATGGAAAACTGGTACGTGGCACAGACAAAGCACGCTCAGGAAAAGCGCGCCCGACAGCATCTGGAAGACCAGGGGGTGACCTGCCTGCTGCCGGTGTTTTCACGGGTTCGCCTGCGCAACGGCAGGGTCAGAGACATCGCACCGCAGCCGCTTTTCCCGGGATATCTCTTTGTGCGCTTCGACCCGGATGTGGTACACACCACCGCCATCAAAGGCACGCGCGGCATTTCCACTCTTATCAGCTTTGGTGGTCTGCCATCCGTGGTGCCTGACCACGTTATCACGCAGCTGGAGGCGGGCTGGGAGGGCGCGCCGGTGACGACGGATGCGCCCGTAAACGGTGACCGCGTGATGATTGAGGACGGGGCCTTTGAGGGGCTGGAGGCGGTGTGGTGCGAACCGGACGGCATGAAGCGCGCCATTCTGCTGCTGACCCTGATGAACCGGCAGGTACGCGTGCCGGTGGAAAGCCACCTGCGCTTTCACATCACCGCGCGCGGGGTGGCCGCATGATTAAGACATGTAATGGCTGGCTAAAAAAAGTCGAACGCTATGAGATTTATATTCTGGCGGCCCTGCTGCTGCTAAATGCTCTTGTGGTGGCAGCCGGAAGACGAGCGGGGGTGAGTGATTTTCCGGACTGGTCGCTCTGGCAGGCATCGTTCGTTGTATCAATCCTGTCTGTCTGGTCGTTAAAGCATACAAGCATGGGTTCATCAACTTATGCAGTCTTCGTGGTGATTTTTTTCTGGATTTTGCTGCCAGCCGTTTATCTCGTAATGGCGCTATGGCGCTGGCAGTTACCGGCCGCGGACTTCAGGTGGCTGATGCTCACTGCCATGTATTCAACGGCCAGTGTCTGGATGCTTGCCTTTTATGATTACATGATGAGGGAGTGAAAAGTGGCGAGCTGCAAAGAGAGATGTCACTGGTTAGGGGTAACGATGAATAAACGCACCGATCGGGAACAGCGCATCCGCCTCTGCGCGCTGCAGCTTCGTTACCGTCGCGCCTGGCAGGCGAAGGCGGACAGCTGTCAGCTGGCAACGATGCTGACAGAAATTGAGGCCCTGCAGCGGCGCCTTGCCGTGAACGAGGTTCAGCCGGAGGCTGTATGCAAATAACTTTTGAACGGCTGGCGGTGATAAGCCTGCTGGCCTGTTTCACCGCCGCTCTTTCGCTTCTGCTGCACCAGTTCGGCTGAGCGCACCGGAATATAAAAATCATACTGCAGCCTTCACCAGGGCTCATCCGCACCACACGAATAACCTGCTTTCATCTATAACCCATGCGGCACGGCCGCCTTGAGGAAACCATTATGCAAAAACTCTTTGCGTGCGCACTGCTGTGCGCTGCGCTGACCGGCTGCGCCGGGATGAACTCTGACTTTGACTGTAACAAAACCGCCACAGACCAGTGCCTGTCAATGTCGGAAGCAAGCCACCTCGCTTCAAAAGGTAAGAGCCTTGACGATCTGACCGCCCAGAAGGAGGCCGGCCCAAAGCCTGCCGCTGAGGCGCTGGCGACGCCCGGCAATGTGAAACCCGCCGTGAACCCTTACCGTCCTGTCAGTGCAGCAACCCTTGCTCCCCACCCCGTTTCCGGCCTGGCGCCGAGCGCGGGAACTCTCCGCGCATCCACGGCGCCGGTTCGCACGTCAGCACCCGCCACTCCCGTTGTTCCTGGCGACTACAGCGGACCGGGACAGGTAGACGCCCGCCGCATTCCTGACGCGACACAGCGCCTGTGGATCGCGCCATGGGTAGACGAGCAGGACAGCTTCCATCAGCCCGCCGTGGTGGAGTTCGTGAAGCAGAAATCACGCTGGGATGAAGACTTCCGCGTCATCAGCGAGGGGGAATAATGAAAAAGCGATTTTCTTTCTGTGCTGCGCATGAGCAGCGGGCGCCCGCTGCGTCTGCGGTCGCACTGCATCACCGGGTCAGGCCCGGCGTGGATGTGCCCCTTTATGGGCACGCCATTGTGCACAGTACGCCCGGAGCCGGAAAATCCGCGCTCTTTCATACCCTGATAAAGGCCGCACTGAAAACAGAACGCGCCGGAGGTCAGCATGATCAGTAACGTTATCGATCACCTCGCCGGCATTCTCAGCAGCAGCCGGGACGAGGGGGGCGCGAAGATGGCGCGCCAGAAGCTGCAGGAGAGCTTCAGCTATCCCTCGCTGACCAGCCTGCTGCCATGGCGCGAGTTTGATGAAAAGTCGGAACTTTTCATCAACGCCCGCTCGGTTGGCTTCATTATGGAAGTGGCCCCGCTCGCCGGTGCCAATCAGCAGGTGGTGCAGGCGCTGGACGACCTGTTACGCAAGAAACTGCCGCGTAAAACGCCGGTTACGGTGCTGATGGTGGCCAGCAAGTGCGTGGGAGACATGCTGGAAAACGGGCTCAGCCGCGACATGTGGAAGGGCGACATGGCGCCGCGTCTGAACGCCATTACCAAAGCCTTCTGGGAGCGTTCTGCGCTGAAAGGGCTGGCCAACGAACGTGAGTATCCGCTGTATCTTCGCAACTACCGTGTGTTTCTGGTGTATGCCCATCCCGGCACCGGCGGCATAAAGTCTATGGATGCGGTGGCGCAGGTGCGCGAAACGCTTCGCGTTTCTATGCTTGCCGCGCATATGGACACGCGGCGCGTGGGGCCCTCGGAGTTTTTGTCCGTCATCCGCGAGCAGCTTAACTATCGTCCCGGCCAGGTAAGCGGCGCCAGCGAGCACTGGAATCCGGAGCAGGAGCTGCACCGACAGTGCGTGGACACCAGTACCGAGATGGAGGTCCATCCCGATCACCTGCGACTCACCACGGCGCGTCAGACCGGTGACAGGGCCGTCAGTGACGACAGTGAAACCGCGGTTGTCAGCACGCGCATCGTGAACATGCAGCTGACGAAAGTACCTAAGCAGTTCGCACTGTGGCAGGCGGCGGACAACCTGCAGAACATGCGTTTCCCGGACCTGGGCATTCCCTGTCCGTTCCTGCTGAGCTGGACTATCTGCGTCGAGGAACAGGTCAGCAGCCAGAATGAGGCGTTCCGTAAAGAGCAGGATATGGGCAAAAAAGCCAACTCCTCCTACGGCAAGCTGTTTCCCAATACGCAGCGCACCTACGAGGAGTGGCGTGACCTGCGCATGGGGCTGGCCAGCAATGAAATTGCCATGTGTAGCTTTAATTTCAACCTGACGCTGTTCACGCCCGACAGCGACAGCGAACAGCAGCGCTGTGAGCTCTCGGCTATTAACGTGTTCCGTAAAAATGACCTCGAAATGTCCACCCCGCGTTATCAGCAGCTCCGCAACTGGCTGACTTCGCTACCGTTCCTGATGCAGGAAGGGCTGTGGGACGACATGAAGCTCATGAATGCCACCCTGCGCTGTAAAAGCTTTAACGCCGTCAACCTCATGCCGGTGGTGGCTGAGCGTCAGATGGCGGCCTCCGGCAGCCCGCTGCCTACCTACCGCAACGCGCTGGCCTTCTTTGACATGTTCAGCGAAAGCAACGGGGCTACTAACTTCAATATTGCGGTAACCGGCACCACCGGTGCCGGCAAAAGCTTCTTCATTCAGGAAATCCTGCGGCAGGTGCTTAACTCCGGCGGCTTTGGCTGGGTTATCGATATGGGAGGAAGCTACAAAAACTTCTGCCGGCAGGCAGGCGGATCTTACCTGGACGGTGCGACGCTGCGCTTTAACCCGTTCGCCAACGTGCGGAACATCAAGGAGTCTGCGGAGGGCATTCAGGGGCTGCTTACCGTACTGGCCAGCCCCAACGAACCGCTAGATAAGGTCAGCGAAACCATCCTGCTCAAGGGGGTGGTGGCGGCATACGAGGCCAAACAGAACAAAGCACGCATCGATGACGTGGTGCTCTACATGAAGTCAGCGGGTGTTAGAGAGGAATATGGCCAGCAGCCGACCATCATGAACCGCATCAACGAGCTGGTTCTGCTGCTGGACCGCTGGTGCACGTGGGGAGCCAACGGCGATTACTTTAACTCGGACAATCCTACGCTTGACGGCGACACACGCTTCGCGGTGCTGGAACTGCTGAGCCTGGAAAATCAGCCGCACCTGCTCTCCGCCATCCTGTACTCGCTCATTCTGGCCATTCAGGAAAAAATGTACCACTCGCCGCGCAGCCTGAAGAAGGTAGCCATTATCGACGAGGCCTGGCGTCTGTTCAGCGGCTCAAATCCGCACGCCGCCCGCTTCATCGAAACCGGCTACCGTACGGTACGACGCCACCGCGGCGCATTTATCACGATCACGCAGGGCATCAAGGACTTCACCGGTACCAGGGATCAGGCTGCACCGCCTGCGGCCGCGGCCGCGTGGGACTGCTCCGGTACCAAAGTGACGCTGCTGCAGGACGCGAAGGCGTTCAAAACCTACCTTAATTCCAACCCGGACCAGTTCAGCGAAGTTGAGACGCAGGTTATTCGTGGCTTCCAGCCCGCGCGTGATACCGGCTTCAGCTCGGTGATGATTTCCACGGGCGAAAACAGTTCGTTCCACCGGGTATTCGTCGATCCGGTGACGCGCGCCATGTTCAGCACCCGCGGGGAAGACTACCAGTACATGACCGAGGCGCAGAAGCACGGTGCGACCAGCGAGGAAGCGGCATACCTGCTGGCCTGCGAGCCGCACATGTATCAGGCCGAAATGCAGGAGCTGGAGCGCTGGGCAGGTCTTGCCACTTCTTAAATGAGGAAACGATATGCAGGAAGACAAGCAGCCGTCCACACAGGTGGACGGTGAAGCCGCAGGGGAACTGAATGTGCGTGACGGCGCGATCATAAAACCGGCGCCCGGTCTGCTGAGCCGCCGGGGTGTTCACCCTGCCGCCTTCGCAGTGCTGGTTATCGCACTAAGCGCGGGCGTCAGCGCGCTGGTTGCGAAGGCCGTGCAGCCCGGTTACGTGGTGTTCGACATGAAAGGCACCATCGACACCTTCCGGCTGCAGACGGCACAGACGCCGCTGGACGAAAAGGCCGTTACTGCGCTAACGACGCGATTCGGCACGGCGCTTGACGCCAGCCTGTCGGACTGGCAGGCCGCACACGGTGGGGTAATCCTCGTGAAAGGGGCCGTAGTTGCGGGCGTTACCGACATTACGCCGCTGATTCAGGCCGACATTGCGCGCCAGATGCAGGGGGCGCAATGAGGCTACGGCCAGCGGTCAGGCTGCTCACTACAGCAGCGGTCGTGCTCACTACAGTGGTCATCCAGCCCGCTGATGCTAAGGAACTCGGCACCATCGGCCACCTTTTTCCCATTGCCGAGCCCGATCTGCTGACCTTCATCGGTCAGCGCCTGCAGGGCATGAAGGACAGCGGCGAGATGGACCGGCTGCAGCGGGAAGCGGAAGCGCGGGTGAAAGCGCATGCCGTGCGGCCCGCACCGGTGGCCGGACTGACTCCAGCGAAGACGGACCGCACGTTCCTGTATGACCCGACCTTTACTGTGCGGGAAACCATCCGGGACATGCGCGGAAACGTCATCGCGCGGGCGGGGGATAAGGTCAATCCGCTGGATAAGGTGTCCTACAGCGAAAAGCTTTTCTTCGTTGACGGTGATAACCCGCAGCAGATGGCGTGGCTGAAGCCGCAACTTGCGGGGCAGCAAAACTTTAAGGTCATTCTGGTGAAGGGCAACGTGCACGACAGCAGCATCGCGCTGGACGAGCCGGTGTACTTCGACCAGTACGGCACGTTAACAACAAAATTCGGCTTTGAGCATACGCCGGTGCGCATCACGCGTGCTGAAAAAATGCTGAAGGTGGAGGAGGTGGCGCTGAAATGAGTCACAACACACGGGGGCAGACGGCCCCGCAGAAAGTAAAACGTCATAACGCCCAGGTTCGCCTGGACGACGATGATAAATCCGGGCTTCGCCGCATGACCGCAGAGTTTCCGCTTTATTCTGAGTCGGTGATCCTGCGCGCGGCGCTGCAGACCCTGCTGGCGTGCAGTGGAGAAGTGCGGTCAGCGATTGTGCTGGCTTCGCTGACGGACAAAGACGTGGGTGAGGTGATGCGCCGCCACGGCATGCAGCCGGCAACGGAAGGTGAGGGTACTCATGCAGAATGAACTGCTGCCGCGACTGGTTAATGACTGGAAATCTTCTGAGGCGCCAGCCGTGCAGCCGGTCTGGAGCGCGCCCGCGCCGAAGCCCGCGTGTCGCGCGGAAATTTCGCTTTCGCCGGCGAGTATTCGTGCACTCGGTGACCTGACGGATCATCTGCCCGCGGTCGGTTTATTCCTTATGCTGCTGGTGCTGTCCGTTGTGATGGTTCGTCTGGGCAGGGTGTTCCCTGCAAAGCAGGCGGATCGGACTGATGCATTCAGCGTTCGCCACGGAACGTCAGTTCCCGTGCCGGCGCCGTTCGGCAGTCCGGCGATGGCTGCACGTGCACTTGCGCATGAGGAAACCGCGTACTGGCAGCAGCTGCTGGCCGCTTTCGCAGCCGCCATTGAGGCGGAAGGTTACACCTTCGGCACCGATGCACGGGCAAAAGTGGCGTTACCGCACGACATGCGCGCGCTGGCAGGTGCGGCGATTGTGAAAGCGCGCTCACGCCATATATCGCCGCAGCGGAGTGATGGCGATCTTGAAGAGTTCCTGCAGCAGGCCGCGAGAGACGGTTATGCGGGCAGCTGGGCGGACTGGTGTCAGCGCGGCGCAGAGGCGGCCGGCTGGTATGTCATCAGGCGTGAGGTGAGCCAGCCGGCTGACCGCGCGGCAACGGAGTGAGGAGCAGAATATGACATACGCCGAAACAGGCATTTTGTCCTTAATAGGCGTCCTGGCAGGGGGAGGGTTAATTAACCTTGTTAACTTTCATCTTGAAAGTTCGCGTGGTCGTAAAAAGGTCCCTCCTGAAGAACAGCCCCTTCACCGGAATGACCTGGAAAAGGCCGAAGAGGAATACAACGCGAAGCTGCAGCGCCTCGGCGTGACCGACAGATGGTTCCGGCACGCGTGGCCGCTCACGCAGATAAGCCTGATGTGGTGCGGGCCGCCTGGCTCACTCACGAGCAGCATTCCGGCGGCGCTGCGGGCGGCGTCCGGAGAACTGTCGCGCAATGGCGCAGGGGATTTCAGCTGGGGCTGTCTCGCTGACGCGGGGATTGCGCCGGGCCTGATGTGGCACATTGCCTCACGGATCAACGAAACGGGACCGTCCGTGTTTATTGATGAGTACGGCAGTAAAACCCGCCCCGGGGCGTGGCGCCGCGGGTTTAAATACGTCCTGATGCCCGACAGCCAGGCGCGCGTGGTCATCCTGCTGCAGGGCACCCGGCACACCACCGCAGAGATGCTTTCACTTTATCTGTCAGAAGTAGCAGAGAGTCTTGAGAAGGGTGATGCAGACGGAGCGGCGCATGCTGACGACTGCGGCTGGGCCTTTCGAACGTTCGCTGCGGTGACGGCTGCCGATGAGCACAATTCACCCCCGTTTCCTCCCTGCGTCGCGCAGGCTGTTCGTTCCTCGCGTGCGCTGCGGTACGCCTCAGCCTGCACCCCGCAGGCAGGCCCGATTAACGTCTGACCCCGGCAGTCCCGCTGCCACAACGATGGAATCTCACCTTATGACACACCCCGCTGAAATATCGGCTCAGCCGGTCGTGCGCGATCGCTGGGGCGGCTGGACGCATACTGACTTTTTCCTGCCGGCAGACGGCAATGAGTACCCTCAGCCGGGGGAGTTTGAGGCGTGGCTTGCCCTTCACAATCTTCAGTCGGCCACCGCCTGGATGGAAAACGACGTGCCGGAGTGGATGATGGAGGCTTACTGGAAAACGGGTAACTGCAGCAGCTGGCAGCCGTCCGGACCGGCTGGTGATGGCTGGTTTACCGGAAGCATCCACGATACGGACGACGGCCCGGTGTGCGTCTGGCTCCGTAAAAAACTGGAGGCGCACGACGTATGAAGCGCACTCTCCTCATTTTATGTTTGCTGGTCAGCGTCATCATCGCAAAGCCGGCAATGGCCGCCGCCAGTAACGCCGGTGATGGCCGCTGGGTAAATCCCATCAGCGATGTCTGCTGGAAGTGCCTGTTTCCCATGACACTTGGCAGTATTCAGCTGGCATCGGGTGCGCATCCGGATACGCCCAATCCGGCCTCGCCCATACAGCTCTGTCCGGTAGGAATACTTTACCGGCTGGGACTGGCCATCGGGTTCTGGGAGCCAATGGCTATGACAGATGTCACGCGCGAACCGGGTGTGATGGTTAACATGGGCGGTTTTAAGATTGACCTCGGGCGCACCGGCACCGGGCGCGGCGGACAAAGTGATGCGCCTGCGCCCGGCAGCTTTTACCACGTGCACTGGTACAAATATCCACTGATTTTCTGGCTCAATATCATCACAAGCGTGGGCTGCATGCAGACCGGTGACATGGATATTGCCTACCTCTCCGAGGTGGACCCGCTCTGGAATGACAGCACGCTGGCGATGATTTTAAACCCGGAAGTTGCGCTGTTCAGTAACCTGCTGGCACAGGGCGCATGCGCGGCGGACTCTATCGCCTCCACCGCAGGCGTACCACTCGACCCGTTATTCTGGTGTGCCGGCGCGCAGGGTTCGATGTACCCATTCACCGGCTATACGAGCAATGAATTTTCTCCTCTTGAGGCCTCGCTTCTGGTCAGCGAGCGCATGGCTTTCAAGCTGCATCGCGAGGGACTGGTCTGGGAAACGGTAGGAGCCGACACGGCCGTGTGCTTCGAATATCCGTCACCCATTATTCCCAAGTCACGCTGGCGCTATCAGATGGTGAACATGTACCCCGAACCCAGCGACTGCCACCCGTTTGGCACTACCACGCAGCTGTGGGGCAGTACGCACAACTCCCCGGAGTCGAAGAAAAACTTCGGCTTCCTCATGTGGCGAAAGCGCAACTGCGTTTTCCTGTAAGGACTCACCATGAAAACCACACTGATGACGGCGCTGGCACTCAGCGCCGCGATATTTTGCACGTTCGCTGATGCTGCAGATCAGCCCGTTATTAACGGCAACGATATGGATTACATGAAGCAGCAGCAGCGCGAGCTTGAACAGTTCAAAAGCCAGCTGCAGGGCACAAATATTACTTTGCCTGATGTCCAGCAGCGGCGGGTGGCGCAGATGCAGAATGAAATCGCTGCCGCACAGGCAGAACAGAATAGTGCCAGCCGCCCTGCGCCGCGCGCAGTTTATTTCGTAAGCCTGGGTATTCCCGAGGAGGGGCTTCTGCCGATGCTTTCTGATGCCCGCCGCTTCGGCATACCGGCGACGCTGCGCGGCCTGCTGGATAATGACTTCCGAAAAACGGCGTCAGCAATCTATGAGCTGTCCAAAAAGGACAAACAGGCGGGTGTGCAGATTGATCCGACGCTGTTCGAGCAGTACGGCATAAAGGCCGTGCCGGCACTCGTTGTGACCTGTGGCGGTAAGTTCGACGTTCTCTACGGCAACCTGGCGGTGAAACAGGCACTGGAAGAGGTGAAGCAGCGCGGTGACTGCGCCACAACGGCCGCTCAGCTGCTGCAGGAAGGGGAGGCCGGGCGATGAAGCGACTCATTTCACTGCTGCTGATTCTGGTGTCGGCGATCGCACACGCTGACGACGTCAGTGACGCCTATAACGCCGGTGCAGGTTTTGCTGGCAGCAATAAAGGACAGGGCACGTCTGCGGCAGGGGGGACTGACCCGGCCTCTGTCATTCCGGGCTATACGGCCAGTCCCCCACAAGGTGGATACTACGGTGGTGTACAGGGCGGGGACGGTGGCATAGGTGATAAGGGCCAGACTGAACTCGGTCAGAGTGAAGCCGGTCAGGCCATATCCGACTCATCAACAAAAAATCCGGCAGTGACCATCGATCCGAACGCTGATTTTATACAGAACGGTAAAAACGCCGAGGCCAATAGCGGCACCATCGTGGACGGCACCAACACGCAGTGCACCACCAAAACCGTGTCAAAGTCGGTATTTGAGAATTACAGCTGCAGCGCCGATGTATCGGTGCAAAAAAGCTGTACTCGCGACACGGTCATTACCGGTCATTATGAAACGCAGAGTTCAACGCAAGTGATAGACATCCCCATGTCCCAGTTCACGAAAACCCTGAACAGTAACCGTATTGACTTCAGCTTTCCTGTGCCAGCGGGTGTGCAAATCCTGAACTCGTCCTTCAGTCTCAGCGTATGTGACCACTGCAGCACCAATACCAGTGACATCACGGTGAACGGACTGGTTTATCACTCGAGCCCGCACAACAGCTTTACGATAAACCTGGGACTTACTCAGGGGCCGGCCAGTGGAAAGGTGGACGGATACTGGACTAATAAAGTTCCTAGCTATCTGAATCTTGTATGGTCTCAACTGAGCCCGGACCTTATGTCCATGTCTGCAAGCATCACCATCGTCACGACCGTGCAGGTCTGGCGACCAGATACATCCACACCGACAAGCTGCCCGAACGATCCAGGCGGGAAAAAAATCGGCTCAGTGTGCTCCGCTGGCGGAGGCGACCGCCAAATCGTGAAGGACGGCCAGACTTATTCGGTTCACAGCGACTGCTGGCAGTATACCGACACGTATCTGGTCAGCGAGAACACCACCGGCACTTGTGGCACGCTGATCAGCAATGCTAACTGTACCCAGGTAGCCGCGACCTGCTCTGAATTCGTTGATGGTCAGTGCTCCCACAAGGACTACACATACCAATGCCAGACCACTTACTCTTCCTCTGGATTGCTGTGCGGCGGCAACTACATTTGCCAGTCAGGCAGCTGTGATGAGACGAATGGAGCTGGTGACAGTGGATTCGACACTGCGGTGGCTAAACTGGCAGGGCTGGCTTCAGCCGGCGATGATGTAAAAACGCAATCGGAGGCGATTAACGTACGTGCTTTTACAGGCAACGCCATGAGCTGCCGTAAAGCCTTCGCCGGTTTCTCTAACTGCTGCAAGGACAGTGGGTGGGGGCAGGATACCGGGCTGTCTCAGTGCAACTCGGACGAGATGGCCATCGGCAAAGCGAAGGCGAAAAAGGTTACGGTAAGCGTGGGTGAACGATGTGACCGTGCGGTGTTAGGCGTTTGCATTCAGAAAAGTCAGGTTTACTGCGTGTTTGGCGGCAAGCTAGCCCGCATCATCCAGGAGCAGGGGCGCCGCGATCAGCTGCACGTCAGCTTCGGCAGCGGTGACTCCCCTGACTGCCGTGGCATCACGGTGCCCGAGTTGCAGAAGATAAACTTTGACCTGATCAACTTCCAGGACTTCTACAGCGACCTGATGGCCAATCAGAAGATCCCCGACTCTGCCACCATGGTGCAGCAGGCAAAGGATCGCATTGCCGCGCAGGTTAACGCGCAGACGGGAGGGAAATAATGAAGCGAATGATGCTTGCCTGCCTGCTGCTGGCGGGCACCTGTCAGGCCATGGCGCAGGACGAACTGCCCGCCGACGCGGTGGTGACGCCGGCCGATCCGTTCACTGGCTGGCACTGGTATAACGAGCCAAAGAAAAAGCCGGATACGCCAGCTTCCAGGCCAAAACCCGCACCGCCGGGTGTGCCGGACTTCCGCAGGTTATCCCCCTCAGAGCAGGCCGACGTGCTGAAAGGGTATACAAAAGAAGCGCTGAACAACGCCATCCTGCATCCGTCGGCGGAGAACACGGCCACTTTTCTGCGCTGGCAGAAGTTCTGGACCGACCGCGCTTCGATGTTCAGCCAGTCATTTGCTGTGGCACAGCTTGATCACCCGGACCTCGACTACAACCTTGATCATCCGCACTACAACAGCACAGCGCCTCTGCAGCAGGCCCGCGATCAGGAGGAGCAGACTCAGGCCATCAGCCAGCTATCCGGGCAGTACGGCCTGTTCTATTTCTACCGCGGCAGTGACCCCATTGATGCGCAGATGGCGGGCGTGGTGGCGGACTTTGCCCGCCTGCGCCATATCTCGCTGATACCAGTAAGCGTGGACGGAACAGTGTCGCCGCAGGTACCGGACAGCCGCCCGGACTCCGGACAGAGTGCGCGCATGGGCATTACCCACTTCCCGGCGCTGTTCCTGGTAGACCCGAAATCGAAGAGCTTCCGGCCGCTCGCCTACGGCTTCATGACGCAGGACGACCTGGCAAAGCGCTTTCTCAACGTGGCCACCGGCTTCAAACCTAACTTCTGAGGACTTCCTGATGCTGACGCTATCACCCGTCTGGCACGGGCGGCGGCTGCGCGCCGTCCGCGGCCTGACGAATCTGCTGCTGCAGGCGCTGGTTATTCACCCGGCGCTGCTGTTTTTTCTGCTGTTTTTACTGATGTCACACCATGCCGGCAGCGCCGGGAGGATGCTGCTGAGCGAGGCCGAAAGGTTGGTGCGCGACGCGCCGGCGGGGCAGGTGTGGGGCTGTGTATCACAGGCCACGCCTGTGACGCACTTCCCGACCGCCACGCCGGATGAACTTCAGAACGGTGTGCCTGCTCCGGAGATGTTAAAACCTGCGCCACCCCCCGTAATGTGTGATAAGGGGGCGGTCAGCCGGGATGCGTGGGCAGAACAAACCAGCGGCACGCTGTTCTTCCTTTATCAGTGCGGGGTGTTGCTTTCCATCCTTTCAAGCCTGGCGATGTGGATCTTTCGCCGCAGGGTACCTGGAGATTACGCATGAACCGTTTACCTCTTATCGCCACGCTTTTTATGGCGGGCATCATCCTTAACTGCCTGCGCCAGCTGCTGACATACTCCGTGAGCCTGACATACGACGTGCTGGTCGTCGTGTCGGTGGCATGCTTTGTTCTGGTAGGGCTGGGCGTTTTCATTGAAGTCATCGCGTACCGCCGCACGCGTAGCGGACCGGGAGACCATCATGAGGCTTAACGTACTTCTGGCGTCCATGTTGCTGCTGCCGGCGCTTGCGCAGGCCTCCGTTGCCGATGAGATTGCCGCGCTGGAGCAGGCAAAAGGACAGCAGGGGGTGCAGCTGCCGGCGTTCGGACTGCCCGGCACCGCGCCGACCCGCACCGCGCCCGCAAAGCCACCTAATCTGATGACGCTCACTGACGGACGGCGCGTAAACCTTAACGACTACGCGGTGGTGGTATTTATGCAGCGCGGGTGCCAGTACAGCGCGAAGTTCGATCCGAAGCTGAAGGCGTGGGCCGATGAGGCGGGCGTTAAGGTTTACCCTTACACCCTGGACGGCTACGGCGATACGGCCTTCCCCGTGGCGCTTATTCCGCGTAAGGCCGGACCGAACGAACCCATTGCCGGCGAAATCCTGACGTTCTTCGGCAACGGGTTGCCCATCGCCACGCCGACGACCTTTATGGTCAACGTCAATACCAATATGGCTTACCCGCTTTTTCAGGGGGACACGGACATGGGCACCATGAGCCAGCGCCTTGCGCAGATGATCGAAGCCGATATCGACAACCTCCCTCCTGACACGCTGGGTCCGGTGCCGAGCAGCGCCTCGCTGACCCCGCAGTAACCTGTGCGGCCCCGCCGCCACCGGAAAAAACATGACGGAAAAACCTTTAACGTTCTCACAGACGGAGACGGTGCTGCTGCTCGTCTGCGCTTCGCTGCTGGCGGCGGCCGGGATATACGCCTGGCTGGCCTGCGACCTCGCGGGGAGACTGCCTGGCATGACTTACGGCCCTGATGCACTGCTGCTCAGTGGTCTGCAGCTCTATCCGTTGCTGTTTCTGTTTGCCCTTGCCGGCGGCTTCGGCTGCGGCGCGCTGGCCAGCATTACGCTGCGCCGGCACGGATTCATGACTGACAGGAGTTACCAATGAAAGAAATTAAAAATAAACGGGCGGGGAAGGCATGATGAATCTGCGACAGTTCCTTATTGGCGCCGCGACGGCGCTTACTATCAGCGCGCCGGCGCTCGCCGACGTGCAGGGCGACCTGAATGGCTACTTTGGCAGTCTCGGCTTTGACGGTAACGTTTCAAAAGCGCAGGCATGGCAGGGGCAGGCCGCGGGCTACGTAACTGGCGGCTCGATTTACCTGCGTAACCCTGTAAAGCAGGTGCAGCTTATCTCTATGCAGGTTCCCTCACTCAACGCTGGCTGCGGCGGCATTGACGCTTATCTCGGTGCGTTTTCCTTCATTAACGGCGCCGAGCTGCAGCGATTTGTGAAACAGATCATGAGCAACGCCGCAGGTTACGCCTTCGATCTTGCTCTGCAGACCATGGTGCCGGAGCTCAAACAGGCCAAAGACTTTCTGCAGAAGCTCGCGTCTGACGTGAACTCCGCCAACATGAGCTCCTGTCAGGCGGCGCAGGGCATCATCGGCGGCCTGTGGCCGGTATCTCAGGTATCGAACCAAAAAATCTGCCAGGACATTGCCGGTGAAAGCAATATTTTCTCCGACTGGGCGGCCTCCCGTCAGGGCTGTACGGTAGGCGGACAGGGTGACAGCGTCACCGGTCGCGCCTCTGACAACCAGAAAGACCAGGTGCTAAAGAATAAAAATCTTATCTGGGACGCGCTGGGACGTAACCACCTTTTTGACGGCAACCGTCAGCTGAAAGAGCTGGTAATGAGTGTGGTGGGGTCCATCATTTTCAACAAGGACGGGCAGGTTACCATCCTGACGCCGCTGGTTGATAACCGCGACATCATTAGCGTGCTGATGCGCGGCGGCACCGCGAAAATATACGGCTGCGATGAGCAGGACCTGTGTCTCGGACCGACCGTCACTAACGTCACGGTCAGCAGCGATGTGGCGCTGGTCAGTCAGGTGCGAAACCTGATGATTTCCATCGACAGCAAGCTCAGCGACGACACCGGCCTGTCGGACAAGGAAAAGGGCTTCATCAACACTACCTCGGTGCCGGTACTCAAATACCTCACCAACTCCCGCAGCATGGGCATGGGGCCTACCTATCTGATTCAGGTCGCGGACTTCATCGCGCAGGACATGATGATCCAGTACCTGCAGGAACTCGTGAAGCAGGCGAGCCAGTCGCTTGCGGGCAAAAATTTCCCGGAGCAGGCGGCGGGCGAGCTGCGCAACAACGTACTGGCCGCAACCTCGCTGCTGGCGCAGATGAAGCTGCAGTCCACCGCTGACCAGAACGCGCTGGACGGCATCGATCGCAACATGCAGTACCTGCAGCAGCAGGTGTCGACCATTATCTCAACTTCCTATCAGGGCAACTATCAGTGGGGAACGGGCAATGACTGAAGTCTGGACCATATACGGCGGTGACATGTGGCGGCAGGTGTTTAATGGCGTTGTTACCGTCATTGGCACCGATACCTACAGTACACTCAAGC
Source organism: Pantoea sp. NPDC088449 (assembly GCF_044753225.1). Lineage (NCBI taxonomy): Bacteria > Pseudomonadati > Pseudomonadota > Gammaproteobacteria > Enterobacterales > Erwiniaceae > Pantoea > Pantoea sp. NPDC088449. Next base: position 22,998 of record NZ_JBIVMT010000008.1, read on the forward strand.
GCATTGTCGGACTGTTCGGCGTGCTGGGTGTAATGTTCAGCTTCGTCAAATCGCGCAACCCAATGGTATTTGCGAACTGGCTGGCCATATTCTTCTTGATCACTTCCGTGCTGCTTGTGCCAAAGCGCAGCGTACAGATTCTCGATGTGACCGATCCGGCTGCCGTTTACGAGGTGGACAATGTGCCGGCAGGGCTGGCTTTTATCGCTGGCCTGTCAACATCAACGGGGTTTGCTATGACGCGCCTCTATGAATACACCCTCTCCCGACCAGACTCGCTGACTTACACGAAGTCAGGCATGCTCTTTGGCTCGCAAATTGTGGCGCAGACCACGGACTTCCGCTCTCAGAATCCTCAGCTGTCGCAGATGCTCACCGACTACGTGGAGAACTGCGTGGTGGGCGATATCCTGCTTAATAACAAGTACACCGTGTCGCAGCTGCTGAACAGCACTGACCCGCTGACGCTGATTACGGATAACCCGAGCCCTCTCCGCGGCCTGTATCAGGACACTGGCGGGGGCCGGCAATTCATTACCTGCCAGCAGGCGGCGGCGGTGATTAAGACTCTCATTGGTGCTGACGTTCGTGTTGGTGGCACCACCTGGCATGCTCTGGCAACGCGCGTATTTGGCAGCCGCGTGAGTGGGGATACTCTCCTCGCAAATGCCATGGACGAGAGCTACAACTTCTTCTACGCCGGCGGACTGAGTGCTTCTCAGATTATGCGTAACAACATCACGAACGCGGCCATCCGCGATGGCTGGAAGGGGTTTGCGGCGCGTTCATCTGATACCGCGAACCTGCTTAATCTTGCCACCGAGTCCAGCCTGACAAAGCAGCGTATCAGCTGGGGTGCGGGCGGCGTCATTGCCGCGCGCACGCTGCCAATGTTCCAGTCGCTGATGATGCTTGTGCTGATTGCGCTGTTCCCGCTGGTGATTGCGCTGGCACTGGTGAACCACGGCATATTCGGCATGAACACGCTGAAGTTATATGCCGGCGGATTTGTGTACTTCCAGATGTGGCCGATAATGTTTGCCATCCTGAACTCGCTGGCCAACTTCTACCTGCAGACGAAAACCGGCGCGACGGCGCTGGTACTGGCCAATCAGGATCAGGTGGCACTGCAGCATTCGGACGCGGCCAACATTGCAGGCTACCTGAGCATGTCGATACCGGTGCTGGCATTCTTCCTGACCAAAGGCGCGGCGTCTGTGGCTTCGCAGGCGGTAGGTGGCGTGATGAGTTCTTCGGCATTCGCGACCGGCGGGCAGGCCTCCACCACGGCGGACGGTAACTGGTCGTTTAACAACATGTCGATGGATAACGTCAGCGCTAACAAATTTGATACGAACATGATGCGTCGTTTAGGTTCACAGGGCTTCCAGACCGGTAACAACTCAATGGTGACGCAGACGGCTGACGGCCACACCGTTGTAGATACCAGCCAGGCGATATCAAACCTGCCGGTCAGCATGCGACTGAGCTCACTTGCCAGCAGCGGCTTCTCTGAACAGGCCCGGCAGGCACAACAGCAGGCGCAGAGTTCACTTGACGGCTATAACCACAGCGTCACCAGCGGCTTCCAGCAGATGAATCAGCTGACGCAGCAGAGTGGTAACAGCGACAGCACAACGCAGGGCAGCGACAGCAGCGTGGCGACAAGTGTCAGCCGCGGCGCAAGCAAAATGCAGTCGGCGGTGGAGAGTTACGCGAAGTCGCATAACGTTTCTGAGCAGCAGGCGTATAACCAGCTGATGGATATCAGTAACCAGGGAAGTGTGGGTTCCGGCGTGAAGGGCTACGTTAAATTTGACTCCGGTGACCAGCTGGCAGGAAAACTTGGCAAGTGGGCTACGGGGCTGAGTGCTGGAGGGGAAGGCAACATCAGTGCTGACCTGCGGCATAGTACGGGAAGCTCGCACGGCACCCAGGACAGCCACGCCGAGGGGCGCGACAATCGCCACGATCAGAGCAGTCAGGAAGCGCGCGACTTCCGCGAGGGTATGGATATGGTCACGGCAACCCGCCTGAGTGAATCGGGCAGCCACACGGATAACCAGTCGAACTCTCAGGCACAGCAGTTCGCGGCCACGCTTAATGATGCGAAGAGCCAGTATCACCAGTACACGGAAAGCAGTACGCGCAGTCAGGAGTTCAGCCGCATGGCCACGCTGTCGCAGACGCAGAGCGCCAGCCTGGATGCCAATTACAACCAAGAGTTTGTGGACTGGACTACCGCTAAATACGGAAGCGATGCGCAGAACATTCTGACAAACGTCAGAAGCGCGCAGGGCGCAGCCACGGAGTTTATGCACGAGCGGCTTGAGCCGGAAATCATGCGGAATTACGGTGCCCGGTCCGATCAGGTTAATAACGAACCGCTACAGACGACCCGCTCGCTAGATGCATCTCCTAACAGCAGTGCCAGTATTCAGCCCGGATCACCGGAATCAGGGCCAGGCGTACCGGCAGGTGAAAAGAGTGGCAACGCAGGCGTAAGCAGCCGGGTAGTGGAGGCGAATTATAACAAAGGTGAGCGCAATCTCAGTGTTCCTGCCGGTGCACCGTCACAGGCAATGAGCGACGATTTCCGCAGTGGATCAAAACGCGTAAGCGAGCAGGCTGCAGGTGCCGGCATTCAGAGTAATGTGGCCAACCAGGTGGCAGCACAAAGATCTGGCCTTATGGAAACTGTCAGAGAAAATGACGGCAAAATCGCCGAAAATAAAACCACTGTTCAGACGTCCAGTGATATACTCAGGAATGAGCATCAGGGTGCGGTGAAAAGCCAGCAAATTGGCCGCACTGAAGAGGATTTAAGGCAAACTAAACCAGGCTTTGATCATGCTGAAACCGCCACCTTTGAGAGAAAACTCAAAGAGCTCAGAGAGCAGCAGAAAAAAGCCTCTTGATAGATGTTAAGGAAAAACAGAGATGACTAACTTAACTGCAGCACAAGTTGAAGCGGACGTTGATCGTTTGATGGGTAGCTTAGGGGCCAATCAACGAGAAATTCCTTCTGCAACGTCATTGATGAAAAGGAGTTCAGCACTTCCTTTATTCTCTGCTGCTTTAAGTATCTTGAGCACATTAATTTTTTACCTCTCCTTCAATAGAAAAGACACATCAATGGAAGGTTTTCTCAACTTTTTTGTCTCAGAAGGTTGGTATTTATTAGCCATCACTGTAGGTATTGGGTTGTTTGTTTTCTTAATGACATACAACAACCAGCTCACTTACCTTTCTTTGCCATCTAGTATCAGAAATGAATCGTTAATAGTGAGCCATCTCGGCAAGATCGTAAGGAAATCGGTTATTACGTTTTGTCTTCTTATGATTATGAGCTGCTTACTCTCTGGCATTTCTGTTTGGTTTGCCATAGCAGTTCCAGCTTTGCTTCTGGCACTATTCGTAATAACCAGCATTCTAGTGTCAGCTGAAATTAACCGTCTCGGAGCTGGCCTGGCTCTTGAGAAAATCAGCAATCTCATTAAAAAGATTTAAGTTCTAACGGCTTCTGCCGATACCCCTCCCGGCACTCTGACGGGAGGGGTTTCTTAATAACCCACCCATTTAAAACAGCGTGCCCCGGGGCGCGCCAGTCTCGTTTTTACCGTTAAACAAGGATACGTATATGAAAAACCGCAATGCCTTCGTGGCGGCGATCGCCGCTGCCTGCCTTATGCTTTCCGGCTGTGGTGCCATGAGCACCGCAATTAAAAAGCGCAATCTGGAAGTGAAAACCCAGATGAGTCAAACCGTCTGGCTTGAGCCATCCAGCCAGAAAACCGTCTACCTGCAGGTGCGTAACACCTCGGATAAGGACATGAGCGACCTTGAGCCGCTGCTGGCGCAGGATCTGCGCGCTAAAGGCTATACCGTGACCTCCAGCCCCGATGCCGCTTACTACTGGATTCAGGCTAACGTCCTGAAGGCAGAGAAGATGGACCTGCGTCAGGCGCAGGGTTTCCTGTCTACAGGCTATGAAGGTGCAGCAACCGGAGCCGCGCTGGGCGCGGGTATTACCGCCTATAACAGCTCATCCGGTGGTGCAATCCTCGGTGTAGGGCTTGCTGCAGGCCTGGCGGGTATGGCAGCGGACGCAATGGTTGAGGACGTCAATTTTACCATGGTGACCGATCTGCAGATTTCCGAGCGCAGCAAATCAACTGTGACCACGGACAATGTGGCAGCACTGCGTCAGGGTACCTCTGGCATCAAGCTGCAGACCAGCAGTGAAGAGGGTAACCGCATGAAGTACCAGACCCGTGTGGTTTCGAATGCCAATAAGGTGAACCTCAAGTTTGAAGAGGCGAAGCCGGTTCTTGAGGCGCAGCTGGCCAAATCTGTTGCCGGCATCATGTAACTGGCTTGGTTGACATATAAAGGGGAGCATTATGCGCAGACGAGTAGAAAGAATCGCGGCCTCGTTGCCCGGTTCACTTAACCTTACGCTACTGGCTGCTATTGCCACTCTTCTGCTCGTGAACATGACGGACAGCTGGCTGCCCTGGCATTTTGTCACCTGGCTACGGCGCTTTGACGCCCTGCCAGGTGCAGCAGGGTCAGTGCCATTCTGCCTGTTTATGCTGACCGCGATGTTTCTCTACGTGATGAGTATGAGCGCGTGTGGACTGGCATTGGCAGCTGCGCTGCGTGCAGGGGTTATTCGGTCCTGGAAACTTGCAGGTCGCTGAATTACCTGGTATTACTTAATGACCGGCCTCAAAGCCGGCGGCAAGCGCCTTCAGGGGAAATAACAACACCTCTCCTGACAACGGAGGCGCCTGCCGACTCCCGTCTGCGTCCCCCGGGCTGCGGACACGGGGCAGCATCAACACCACGGGTGCTGCCCTCCTCCCTTAAGGGACCCCTGTTTATACGTTCTTCCCCCTGATGCAGGGGGTGCGGAAGCGTGGCTGTAATCGCCATGTCGCGCCTCTTCATGCTGCACCGAATGGCTTCTGCGTGTGTGGCTGGCCACCGGTTTTGTGTTATCCGCGCAGTCATTAACCCTCAACCTTATTCTCCTGAAGGACACGATTATGCTCACGCTCAGCGGTGCGGCACGCACCCTTATTGTCTGGATTACCCTGTTTTTTATTTTCAGTGCTTTGGTATTGCTGCAGTACGGCATGCTGCTGGTCAAGTTCCTGATGTCGCACAGCAGCTTCTATGCGTGGGACCTCGCCATGCGCACGCTGCAGGGTGACATGATGCCAGCGGGCGTCATCACGATGCTCCTTATGCTGAGCATCCTCGCGATCGGTAGCGCGCTGGCCACGGCAGCTCTGTACCTCTGGAATGGCGTGATAAGTCTCGCCGGCCCGTTCGGTCACATCGCTCAGTCCCTGCGTTAAAACAGTCAGCTGCAGATGTAGTTACCCGTCTCTGTTCGTCCTTTCCGCTTAACCTTTTTGCCGTCAGCCTGCCAGTAATTTCAGGGCGGGCTGCGCCTGCGCGCCTGCCGGAGTTTTCCATGAGTTTTACCCCTAAATACCTGACGCAGGGTGGCCAGATGACGGCCTATCGCCTGCGCATGTTTGTCCAGGTCAGCAACTGGATATTTCACTGGATGTTGCTGCTGTTTGTCGTGGCCACAGGCACTCTTTTCTGGATAACGACACCGGATGACGTGCTGCGAAACGGATTCTGGTACTGGGCTGCGTGGCCAAGCCACTCTCTGCTGGGGCTTTCACCACGCGCGGCAGAAGCCACGTGGGACATTATCTGGCACTGCGGTGAGGGTGCGGGAATGTGCACCATAAAGCTGACGCCGGCACAGCTCCTGGCCAACCCGTGGATGCAGGAGATGGGGCGCCAGTTTGTGGCCAACCTGAAGTTTATCGCCGGCGCCTGCGGCATTACCGCCGGCCTGCTCTGGTGTTTCATCGCCTGGTACGTGGGGCGCATCGGCAAAAAGGAAAGCGAGGACGAGTTCATCTCCGGGATGACTCTCACCGACCAGCCTAAAGAGGTGAACCGGCTGCTGAAAAAGGCCGGCGAAAAGTCCGACCTGCAGATTGGCGGCCTGAATATGGTGAAGAACGCCGAGGTCATGAACTTTCTCATTCACGGCACGATCGGCGTGGGCAAGTCCACGCTCATCCGCTGGCTGCTTGACTACATCCGCCGGCGCGGCGACCGGGCGATCGTTTACGACTCCGGCGGCACCTTTATCGAAACGCACTATGACGAGCGCGTGGATAAAATCCTGAACGCGCACGACAGCCGCTGTGAGAACTGGGTGCTGTGGCGCGAGGCGCAGGACGTGGTGGACTACGAGAACATGACGGCGGCGCTGATGCCGGTCGAGGGCGACTCTGACCCGTTCTGGGTGTCTTCATCGCGGACCATCTTCAGCGACACGGCCATGCAGTTTGCCTCGCGTCCCGATCGCAGCATCGAGACGTTCCTGAAAACCTGTCTCTCCATTGATCTGAAAAGCCTGCGCGAGTTTCTGAAAAATACCCCGTCGGCCAACCTGGTCGAGGAGAAAATTGAGAAAACCGCCATCTCCATCCGCTCGGTGCTGACCAACTACGCCAAGTCGCTGCGCTACCTGCAGGGGCTGGATAAGGAAGGCAAGCCGGAGTTCAGCATCCGTGAGTGGATGACGAACGCGCAGTACGACAGCAGCTGGCTGTTCATCTCCACCACGGCCCGCCACCGCAAGGCAGTACGCCCGCTGATTTCAATGTGGCTCTCGCTGGCCACGCTGCTGCTGCAGAGCATGGGGGAGAACAGCGAACGTCGCGTGTGGTTCATCGGCGATGAAATTGCCAGCCTGCAGAAGGTACCGGAGTTCAACGAAACGCTGGCCGAGGCCCGCAAGTTCGGCGGCTGCTTCGTGCTGGGCATTCAGAACATGCCGCAGCTGATCCACATCTACGGCCGCGAAATGGCCAAAGCCATTTTTGACCTGCTGAACACCCGCGTCTATGGGCGTTCGCCCAGCTCTGAAGTAGCAAAAATTGTTGAGGAAGAACTGGGGCATCAGCGCCGGCGGGAGGCGCGCGAGCAGAACAGCTACGGCCTTGATCAGGTGCGCGACGGTATCTCCATCAGCAAGGACAAGGTCAACGAGCCCATCGTGGACTACGACCAGATTATGAAGATGCCGAATTTGCAGTTCTATGTGCGCCTGCCCGGCGAATACCCGGTGGTGAAGCTGAACCTGAAGTACCGCAAACAGAAGAAGTACCACCCGGCGCTGATGGAGCGCGACTTCCGCGACCGTCTGAGCCCGGAGCTTGAGCGCATCATCGAGAGCAACGAGCGCAGCGCCCGGGCGGCGGACATTACGTTCCCGACCGGAGAGGAACTGATGGAACGTCCTGAAGACACCACGTCCTCCCTGACGGTCGGGCCCGCACCAGAGTCCGTCGCAACGCCCCCGCTAAAAGCCGCCGGCCCGGCGACTGCGCAGGTAAAACCCGCTGAACCACCCGTGGCTGAGCCCTCACCGGAACCAGTATCAGCCAGCGATGCTCGCCCGGCCTCCAACGTGCGTCCATTCCCCCGCCGCGTAGCGGTTGCTCCTGTCAGTGCAGTTCCGGTTGAGCCGGTCATCGAGCCGCCGAAGACCAGTCAACCCGTGGCGGCAAAAGCAGCACCCATTCCACCGGCACCCACGCCTGCACGGCCCGATGCCGTCTCGCGGCTTTCTCCCCTGGAGCGGATCCGGAGACTCCAGAGCAGCGCGGCAGGTACCACGGAAACCGACAGCGACGCGCCCGGCGGCGAGGCCCCCGAGCTGAACATGCAGATCGAAAAAGACGATGGCGATCGTCTTATCGTCCGGCACATCAGCCCGCGAAAAACAGAACAGGAAAAGCGCGAGGAGGCAGACGCCGCCCAGTACGGCGACGCCAACGCGCGCATGGCCGACAACGAAAAGAACATCCTGCGACACCGCGACGATTACGAGGTGTATCAGGAGATGAGTGACAGCCTGGACCCGGGAGGGTATGAACGATGATGACCGTTGCTCCGGTGGCCTCTGCCGCCGACGCTGCCGGCTACTACAGCAGCAAAGATAACTACTACTTTCTGGACGACATGCCCACGCAGTGGCTGGGAGAGGGGGCACGCGAGCTGGGTCTTGAGGGCCCGGTTGACCTTGATACCTTTACAGGCATCCTGCACGGCAACCTGCCCAACGGCGTGACGCTGGGGAAAGAGGTACAGGGTGCACACGTGCACCGGCCGGGCCACGACTTTACCTTCTCGGCACCGAAAAGCGTCTCTATGCTCATCCTCGCGGGTGGCGACAGGCGCCTGCTGGAGGCACATCTGGAGTCCGTTAAGGAAACCATGGCCATCATGGAACAAACGGTGAGCGCCCGCGACACGAAAGAGGGCGTCACCAGTATTGTGCCCACCGGCAAAATGGTCGCGGCGCTGTTCACTCACGATACGTCGCGCAACCTGGATCCTGAAGTTCACACGCACGTGGTCATGGCCAACGTGACGGAGCTGGACGGCAAGTGGAAGGCGCTGGCCACCGACGCCATCCACGGCGCGGGATTTATCGAAACGGTTTATCGTAATCAGGTCACCTTCGGAAAAATTTACCGCAACCTGATGAAGGGAAAAACGGAAACGCTGGGCTACGAGACCGCGCTCACCGGTGGACGCCATGATTTATGGGAGGTGAAGGGCTTTTCACGTGAGGTTATCGAGGAATTTTCCTCGCGTCATCGTGAGATCGTGGCTCGCGCCGGAGAAGATGCCTCACTGAAAAGTCGCGACGTCGCAGCCCTCGACACACGCCAGCGTAAGCAGGACATCAGTAGCTATGGCGCGAATGATACCGTGCCGGCCTTACAACCGGAGATACAGGCGTCCGCTGCTTCTGTGGAACGCCCGGCGACCGCAGGGGAAAAATCCCCGGCGTCGGGTGCCCCGAAGTCTGACGGGAAGGTGCAGGATATTGAAGCACCGATCGCCAAACCAGAAACCGAAGACGGCCGGACGCGCCTGCGCGATCGCTGGCAGCGGCAGATGGATGAAATCGGCTTTGATATTCATGACGTTATGGATGAAGCCCGCGAGCGTGAAAAGTCCCGGCCTGATCCCGCTGAGGCGCAGGGCGCCCCCGTGCAGGCTATGGATGCGGTTCGCACCGCCATTTCCGTTCTGAGCGATAAAAAAACGCGGTTTACCTATGGCGATCTTCTGCTGACCGCGCATAACGCCGGCGAACTACAGAACACTATTCCGGACCTGCGCCTGGCGCTGGACCAGGCGATTAATGACAACCTGCTCGTACCTCTTGACGGTGATAAAGGCGTCTTTACCTCACATATTCACCTGCTGGACGAGCTGTCGGTGCAATCGCTGGCGGCGGATATTATGAAAGAGAACAAGGTGGTGAATTTCAGCCTTACCGGCAGCCCGACTCCAGGGCACCTTGAGCGTGTTGCCCGGGAGCCAGCCGTTATCATCAATGCACCCGCATCAGTCGCGCGTCTGCGTGAGGTAACGGAGGAGCTGGTGACAATGTCACGTGAGCAGGGGCGGGAGGTCAGCGTACTGACCAGTTCAGCCGAGCGTGCACTCAGTTTTGCGAAATCACCGGAACTTAAAGACAGGCTCCTGCACCGCAGCCGGATGCTCGATGGCACCTTCAGTCTTGCACCACAGAGTACGGTCGTCGTGGAAAGTGCGGAAAAGCTCAGCCTTAAAGAAATGCTGGTACTGACGGGTGAGGCGCAGGTGAAAAACGCGCAGCTTCTGTTTCTGGACAGCGCCGGCCGGCAGTCAAACGCCAATGCCCTTTCCGTGCTGAACGCGGCGGGCGTAAAACGACAAAGCCTGAACACACCGCCTGAAGGCATTGAGGTCCGCGTGACCAGTATTCAGGACAAGCGCGAGCGCTATCAGGCGCTGGCAGAGCGTTTTGCCGGAATGGATCACGCGGATGCGCCCGTTACGGCTGTTGTGACAGGCCCGCGCGAGCAGGCCCAGCTCACGGGGGTCATACGGAATGCGCTACAGAATGCCGGCAGGCTGGGGCAGGAGTCGGTGAACATTGTGGCGCGTACGCCGGTGTTTACGACGGCAAAAGAGCGCCGGCTCCCTCAGACCTACCGTGCCGGCATGGTACTGGAGGATCGATCGGAGAAAAACGAAACACGTCACTACGTCATTGACCGCGTGCATGACGACGCCCGCATGCTTTCCCTGATCGACGGGGACGGCGTGCTGTCCAGGGTGAAGCTCAGTTCACTGTCTGGCGACTGGCGGCTGTTTACGCAGACTGAAATGGATGTTGCCGCCGGAGAGCGACTGTTTGCGCTCGCCGGCGATAAAAATGCCGGGCTGAAGGCGCGCGATCGCCTCACCGTTACAGCCGTTGATAACGGTTCACTTATCGTGCAGCGCGAAGGGCAGAAAAAGCCGCTGCAACTGGATACATCCAGCCCGCTTTACGTCACTTATGGATATGTCAGCGCGCCCGGCAGCCGCGACAATGATCGGGGTACGGTACTGGCAAGCCTTGGCGCGCAGGACCTGTCGGTGAACATGATTAATGCGCTGGCGCAGTCTGGTCATGAGGCGGAAATTTTTACTGGCGAAGCCCTGAGCCGGGCGGAAGAGAAGCTTGGCCGGCTGCGCACAACGCGCTCGCCGCTGTCGCTGGTCCGGCAGGCCAGCGGAAAAGAAAATGCCAGCGAGGCGATGGACTCGCTCAATACGCAGCTGCTCACTGATACGCAGAAAGCCGTTACGCGAAGCGTGGCGCAGATGCGGGATGTTGCCTTCCCGTGGACAAAGCTGCTTGAGACGGCCCTGACTTTTAACGGTGACCTGAAGCTTATTGAGAGTGAAATCGCCCGGCAGGTGAAAGAAGGCGATCTTATACAGGTGCAGATTGGATCCGGGCCGCACTATGTAGCGCGTTCCACGTGGGAGATGGAAAAGGCCATCGTCGGAGAAATTGAGCGGGGCAAAAACACCCAGGTGCCGCTCATGGCACAGGTGGACCCGGCGCTTCTGTCAGGCCTGACTCAGGGGCAGAAGGAGGCAACCTCGCTTATTCTGCAGAGTCCGGACCGGTTCACGGCCGTGCAGGGGTATGCGGGCGTCGGTAAAACCACCCAGTTCAATGCGGTAAAGGCGGCAATTGACACTCTGCCGGTGGACGCGCGTCCGGTGATCGTAGGGCTGGGGCCGACTCACCGTGCGGTAAAAGAGATGGCTGGCACGGGTATCGATGCGCAGACGCTGAAATCGTTTGTGCTGGACTGGCAGATGCGCAGTGCGGCTGGTGAGGAAGTTCGCTATGACAATATGCTGTTTCTTATCGATGAGTCATCCATGATCGGAAACCAGGACACCGCAGCGGCGTATCGCGCGATCGCTGCGGGCAACGGACGTGCCGTGCCGGTGGGGGACGTTGCACAGCTGCAGTCGCCCGAGAGTGGCGCCCCGTTCCAGCTTATGCAGGAGCGAAGCCCAATCGATGTGGCGGTGATGAAAGAAATCGTCCGCCAGCGCGATTCAGACCTCAGGTCTGCGGTGTACAGCATCATCAGCAATGACTTTACGGCCGCACTGAAGGACATTGAAAAGGTTTCGCCGGATGTTGTCCCACGCCGCGCAGGTACGGTCCTTCCTTCCGGCTCGGTGGTTCAGTCGGGGGACCCCGTGTCCAGCATCGTGGCTGACTTCATGAGCCGCACCGATGAGGCACGCGAGGAGACCATGATCATGGTTCAGCTGCATGAGGACCGTATAGCCATCAATGAGGGTATTCACAACGCTATGATGATGACGAAAGAGCTGGGAGAGGAAGCCCGGGTCGTCACCATCCTGGACCGCATCAACGGCGGGCGGCACGATTTTAACCGTGTGAAAGACTGGAAAACCGGGCAGGTGGTCCTGGCAAATCAGCGGTATCTGCATGTCACCGGCGTAGACCATGATAATGGCAACGTGACCCTGCAGGATGAAACGGGGCGCAAGCACTTCTGGTCGCCACAGGAACTTAACGCCACGGAAGTCGAGGTTTTCGAATACCGCGAGATTGAACTGCGCACCGGTGACAGCGTACGCCTCAGTAAGACCCAGAAGCAGGCCGGTCACGCTGCACACGAACAGTACCGCGTGGATGAACTCCGCGACAACGGTGAAATTGTTCTGCGTAACGGCAGCGGGGTTAAGGTCATCGATCCGGCGACAACGCTGGCAGACCGGCATGTGGACTACAGCTGGGCGGTCACGGGCTATGGCGCGCAGGGTGCCAGTGCCCGGTACTCGCTGGCACTGGAAGGCGTTGAAGGGGCCCGCAAGATGATGAGCGGCGCGCGGGCATTCTATATCAACGTCTCGCGCGCGAAGGACCACGTTCAGATTATTACCGATGACAAAGCGCGCTGGGCGGCCACACTGGGCGCCGGAAAAAACGGCCCGGCGACGGCGCATGACGCGCTCATGCCGGAGCCAGAGCGTGATCAGGCAAGGCGGATCTGGGCGATGGGGCAGGCTGCATCGAAAACGGCGCTTGGCCGCGCGTTCCTGCGGACGAACGGCCTCAGCAGCAGCCCCGTAACAGCACGTATCATTCCGCCAACACGAAAGTTCCCTGAACCCCATCTGGCCTTGCCGGTGTATGACGGTAACGGCAAAGCGGCGGGACTGACGATGGTTCCGCTGCGTCCCGAAAGCGGTGACGTGGAGCGTGGGGCCGAACGGCGTATCGTCACCGCCGGCGCACAGGCCGCGCTTGTGCAAAAAAGCCGGAACGGCGAAACGCTTGTCGTGGCCACGCTGGAAGATGCACTCAGCACGGCGCGAAAATACCCGACGTCCGGCATTCTGCTGACGACCGGAGACGCCGCGCCGTCACCGCAGCTGCTTAAGGTTTCCGGAGGCGTGGAGCCGGTCAGTGAGGCGGTGGTGAAAGAAGCGGTTATGAGGGCGCAGTCTGCACCGCCTGTGCCGGTGGAGGTCGGCGCGCCAGCGACACCTGCCGACATTGCCGACGCGGCCGTCAGAGACCTCATCAGAAAAGACTCTTATCAGCCTGATGTGCCGGACGTGCCAGCGGTGCGGAGCACGGACAAAGACAGGACGGCTGACGTAGCGGCAGAGGAAAAACTTGCCGCGGACCTCAGCCGTGCAGTTCCTCACCAAACGGTGGACAGTGAGAAGCCTGCGGCCGCTATCGCTAAGTCTGCTGTGGACGAAACGGAGCTGGCCGGCCGGGTTCTGGAAGCCAGCCAGCAGGCTTCTCCGGAGATTATCAGGATGGCGGAGGAGAGACAGGAACAGCTGGCGCATTCAGGCAAAGGAGAGACAGAACTGGCTGCAGAGCTTTCCGCCAGCACGCGAACGGAGAGGGAGGTGGCTGCGGGTCTCAGCAAGCCAGTGCAGCACGACGCTCCGGAGCGAATGCCGCCCGAGCTGACGCAGCAACCTTCACGGAACATTCAGAAAGAACGTTAAACGCTACGCGGCCGTATGCATTGCGGCCGCCTCACCTTCAGCCTGACCTGCGCAGGCCTACGAGAGAAATCATGAAAAAGACCCTGAAGATGGCCGCCCTTGTGCTGGCCATGAGCACCGCTTTGACCTCTGCATCCTCCGGCGCTACCGACGCCGCATTGTTTACCCCGGCTCAGCAGGGGCGCATTGGTGAGATTTCGGCGGACTATCTGGTTGCACACCCGGACGTGCTCATTGAGGTGAGTAAGAAACTGCAGGCGCGTCAGCAGGCTTCGCAGCAGCAGGCTTACGTGCTGTCAGTCCTTAAAGCGCATCGGCTACTGATGCAGCTCGACGGTGTCCCCGTCAAAGGACCGTCTGACTCTAAGGTCATTGTGACCGAATTTTTTGATTACGAATGCATTGCCTGCAGCATGATGGCGCCGGTAATGGAGAAGGTCATGGCCGCGAACGCCGGCGTGCGCTTTGCCTTCCGCGACTGGACCATCTTCGCTTCACGCTATCCGGAGTCGACACTGGCCTCACACCGGGGCCTGAGCATTTACCGTCATCAGGGAGCAGATGCGTATATGACGTATCACAACGGGATTTACCGCACGGGGCATAACGAAGGCAAACTCACAGCAGAAGATATCGAAACGGTTGCCACGACGTCGGGCGCCGCCGCCCTTTCTGACGATGATAACGTTACATCCGATCGTATGATCGAAAACAACGATGCGCTCGCGGAGATGCTGGGTCTGACGGGGACGCCGGGAATTATCATAATGCCCGCCGAAAATGCCACGGCAGACAACACCACTGTGCTTCCGGGAGTGGTCAGCGAGCAGGTGATGCAGCAGGCAATCGCCCGGGCCGCGGGCGGATAAAAAAATCCCGGCTCAGGGCCGGGAAAATAGATTCATGAATTATTTACCGCGAGCGAGTCGCTGGCAGTAACACGGGTATCGGCTAACCCGCCAGAACCTTTACCCCTCTGACGCCCATGTCGCTCAGGCTGTTCATTCCTCGCGCTGCTGCGGTACGCCTCAGCCTGACCGCCCTGACCGTCGCTATACAGGGCGATCATTAACGAACATCACCACCGACAAGAACGTTTTGTCCGCCAGTCTTCCCTTCAAACCTGTTTGAGCGTCCCGCCAGACGCCGGATTTGGATTAAGTCAGCCGAAAATGTGAATGAGATCGCGGGAAAAGGGATCGGTGAACTTTTTTATCCATACGATTCGTGCCACGCGCAATCTGTGCTGGATTTAAGCGGTTGATATGAGTATTCTTTTCAGAATTCGCCGGGCGGCGATCTTTTTTTGATCCTTATCCAAGTACTGTGGTGGTCGACGATGAGGATATGCGAAAAACCTGTGGCCGGACATACGCGGCGCGGGGAAGAACTAACCGGATGGGACGTATCCGTAAAAACGTCCAGGGTACGGAGCTCAGCTTTCACCGGGCTCTGAATGCAAAAACCCCCTGAAATCTGTCTCAACTTGGCGGAAGGTTCAGAAATCAGGGGGTCCAAAAGCAGGCGCTGGCCTGTGAGGGATTATAACGCATGCAGTTCATAAGACAACCCCTGTCCGCCATAAGTTCGGGACAGGGTGAATGACCAGATTTTAATCGGGTTAAACGGCCCGAACCTCAAAAATGACGGACGCCATCGCGGCGATCACTCCGTCGCCTGCAAGTGCTCAAATCCGGAATGGTTTGCACCCCAGAGCTATCGCCCGTTGCCGGGAGAGTTCGGTCATGCCATGCGCAGACTTGTACTGAAGGACAAGGCCACCGGGCAGCTGCGCCTGCGCCAGCGCCTGTCGCGCAATCCCTATTTTGTCAGGCTGCGTCATGCAGCCTGCCGCGAGCGCGACTTCCGGCCGGAGCGACGCGCGCTTATCGACGCCCTTATACCGCTGCTGATCCAGCGCGCCGACATGGCCACCTGGGTGGTCACGATGAACGTTGGCCGTCTGGCCGCCGAACTCAGTCCGAAAGACGGGAATGGTGACGTCATTCCAGCCACCCGGGTTGAACCGAGCCGGCTGTCGCGACTGCTGCCGGAACTGGCGCGCTTCGGGCTGATTGAGCTCCCCGACCTGGAGTGGGACCCGGTAGAAGAGTACTGGATGCCGCGCCATATCGTGCTGACCGATCGCTTCTGGCAACTGTGCGGCGTCAACATGGACAAGCTTTACGTGCAGCGTAATGAGCGTCTTGAGGCGGAAGCGGAAGGCATCATTGAGCCGGGCACTCACGATTCGGTGCGCGCCGCGCGCCAGCGCTGGTATGAGAACATGCGTATGGCCACCTTACTGAAGCGACGCGAAAAAGCGGTCAGAGAGAAGCGCCGTAAAAAGCTGGGCAAGCTTCCGCTCGATGAGCGCCGCGGTGCCATGGCCAGCTGGCTTATCCGGACCCTGCCTAAGCATGAGCTGATGAATACCGACGCTGAGGGCTTTGACCGCCTGGTGTGGCAGTGCCTGAACCAGCTGGAGCTCGGTCTCGGCTACGAGCCCGCCCCTCCCGACGTCGTTCACTGACGTTCCCCCCTGACTTTAACCGCCTTGACTGGCGGTAAAGGCGTTTGTGCCGCGCGTAAAGGCCGGCTTACCTGTCTGACATCACGTCACATTTCCCAGAAAATTTTCCCCGTGTGCACCGTTCTGCGATCGCAGATTTTTTTATCCACACTTACCCGCAATCAGAAAGTGGAATATACCCGCAAGCGACCCTTAAATTATCCGCAAAACATTCCTGACTTACGTCAGAAAGAAATATTCAGAAAGATAAATAAGGTGTTCATGCCGGCATTCTGCGGGGATAAATAAGGCCTTCGCTTGCAGCGGCCGCAGGCGTCCGCGCCGCTCAGAATCTTACGGTAGCTCCCGCTAACGCGGGCCCCGAAAAGTCAGATTAGTTACAACAATCATAGTTCTTCAATAATCAGAAACCGTGCAGGCCTGACAACCTGCGCCCCTCCAGGCCAGACCTGCGCCGGATCTGAAACCCGGTTGCCCCCACTGACCAGCCGCCGCCGCCCGGCCCGAAGGGCCGGAACTGCAGTGGCTGATAATTGGATGCTGTAACTAAAATTGTTCAGTCGCGACAGGTGCAGAGCCCTGCTGTTTCTTTCTTTCGTCTGCGACCATCAGACTGATTAGCTGGTGACAGGCCGCTGCTTAAACGGCGTCTGACAGGGAAGGGTTGGGCTTTTGCCATCATCGGCCCTGTAACCGGCTCCGCCGGGTTGACGGCGCCAGCTGGCATCAGGGCCGTCCTGAACGGTTTCTGGCGCCTCCATGCCGCTCACGCGGCATTCACAGGACAGGCTGCGCACTGCTCGCCCGTCCGGCTGTGTCTGAGAGGTATGTGCTGTGCAGAAGACTGAACTGAACCACCGGGACCCGGAGAAGGTATACACCATGATCGGCGCCGTGGTCATGGCGATGGCCAGCGACGATCTTGAAACCACGCGGCTGCGTATTGCCGGATTCATCCGCAAAGAGCTGGCCAGAGTGGACGTATGGTCGCCGGAGATGAAAACGCTCATGCAGGGCGCGATCGGGACGCTGGTAGTCTATCCTGAACAGGACATCGTGGAGGGGCATCGCGACGGCGATTAAGGGTTCTGTGAGGGCGGCGGATGTCATAAAATGCCGGATTTAAGGGCCACTTTTTACCTGGTTCTGCATGAAGGACACCGCTTATGGATAACGACAATCTGAACGTCAGTCACCTGGCGTGGTGCGGGCTGATTGCGCTGCACACTGCCCGCCGCGACGGGATCGCGACCTCCCCCGCGCAGGATAACCTGTTTCTGACCCGCTGGCTGGCCAACGCTGAAAAGCAGCGCCGCTTTCCCCGGGAGCTTGCCAGCGATATCAGCTGGCTGCTGAAAGAAGGGCGGGAAAAGGGACTGCGCGCCGACCTGCCCGGCAAGCTCGACTACCTGTGGCGCGCCGGCAACGGCAACCTGCAGGGGCAGAATGACCTGTTCCGGCTGCAGCACGCCCTGCACGCGGTGAAGCTGACCGGGTGGATTTATATGGTGCTGGCAGCGAGCGAATGGAGCGGCCGCCGGCAGCTGCGCCTGAGCCCTACTGTATCTGGGATTTACCTGAACCGCCACGCGCTCGACGTCGGCTTTGACGAGCACGGCCGCCAGCGCATCCCCCTGCCCGCGCGCATCACCGGCGAGCTGCCCGCGCTCGATAAACTGCTGCAGCGATCGGGCTGGCGCCGGGAAGTGGCCAGAAGTGCGGATGAACATCTGCACCTCCTCCTCGCGGACGGATTCCGGGCAGCATGAGGTCCGAACAGCAATGGTCACGGACGTTACAGGCTACAGTGCACCTCCGCGCCGGCTCAGGTTCCGGTACGGCGCGGCCAGACTAACAAATTGTCTCAGCTCACTACTGAAACAGCGCTGTCAGATAACCGGTATTCTGGGGTGACAATAATTTCCCACTCGCGCGTATACATGGACGGAAGCCTACCCCCAAGCACCATAACGGCAGGCGTCAGCCATGTTAACAGCCAGGGAAACAGCAATGGCAGATCGCGCCGCACAGTGCAGCACATGCCGGCAGCCGTGAGCTGTTCAGTCAGCGGCTCCCGAAACCGACTGTTTGAGAGCAGGTGCGAGCGTAAAATCAGCGGTCGGGACAGCGTGCAGGGCTTATCTAAAACAAACTCAGCCATTTTGCCAACCCACTTGTGCATTGGCCTGCTATTGATATCAACAGTAAGCTTTATACCCACGTACCGGCCGGGCCGGTAGGCGGCACGACAGAATAGCCAGTACAGTACAGAATCTGCAGGATCCGTAGTAAACGGTTTATCAGTCCACTTATTTATTAATCTGCATGTCCGGAAACCCGTTAAGCAAAGGAGGAACACACCAGGAGGAGTTACAGCCGGGACAATTAATGCGGCAATGGACCGATAAGAAACAGATGATAAGCTGACCATCAATATAAGGCTGAGAAATACAGACCACATAATCTTAACGTTACGTCTGAGAGTTGCTTTACTTATCCTTTCCAGTCCCTCTGCGCTGAGACGCTTCGAAACAATGGCTTCGCTGCTTGTTATCATCTTACCTGGTATAGGCTGCTCTTTTTTCATTTCAGTATTAGTCTCAATGCATGATGAGGGCTTATCTAAATAAATTGTCTGCACAACTTTGCCTGGCAGGCAAGACGCTGAGTATTCGTTATCAGAGGACTGAGACATCATCTGCGCATAGGCTGCATAATCTTCAGAAGCCTGCTGCCGCCAGCGGCGGACCGGTGCCTGACGTTCAGCTCGCACCCTGTATCCGCAGCAACGCTCCCTGGCTGAACGGGTAAGTGTCTCCTGAACCCACGTCCAGAATGCGCGACCGGTGTGCGGCGTCACGCTATAGCCAGCCTTTTTCATGATTTTACGGGCGGCGTTTTCACTCCAGTTGCGGATGAGAGAAAATGCGCCGTTAATATCGCCACGAGACGTCATTAAATTAATTTCATGGAATTCATTCATATTAGACCCTCCCTGATACAGTATTATTATCGGACGTAATAGATGAAAGTTTAGGCTTTATTCAGCATTAATACGGCAGAAAAAGACGAAACCGTTTAACTGAACAATCAGCGGGTGATAAAATATCCAGAATTATTCCACAGGGCTATTTTACTTTATTCAAATATACTTTGGTAGCGATGACATTATTAACGTGCTGCTATATGCCTTATGCATCTGCGGCGGTAATAGCCGGATTTTCGCCGGGCGGCACGGCGCTGAGCCTTATTCTGCAGTTCACCCGCACCGCGCGTATCAGTGCTGACGTGGCGGCCTATGACTTCACCAGCCGACCGGTGGCACAGGAGCTGTCGGCGGCCGTGGCGCGTGGGGTAACAGTGAGGCTGGTTGCGGATGAAAAGAAAAGCCGCGACCGCTGGTCGCTCGTCAGCGAGCTGGCATGCTCGGGTGTTCAGGTTCGCATCAATAGCACGTACAGCATCATGCACAATAAGTTCATAGTGGCGGATGGCAACGCTGTAGAAACGGGATCCTTTAATTACACGTTTTCTGCTGAAAAAAGAAATGCAGAAAACGCGCTAGTTATCACGGGCGAGCCGGAAACGGCCGGCCTATACCAGGCAGAATTTAACCGCTTATGGAGTGAGTCCGTACCTCTGACGTGCGCAAGGCAAAGCTAAATTAATCCTACTACTTATCGGGCTCAACCAGCTCTTTGCCCTGGTTATGTATGTTCCCAACCTTCTTAATTACGGGATGCCATGTAAATTCCTGCTCCGGGACAGCTGCATCATGTGCAATTTCTTCCGCCCGCTGCGGCGAAGTGTCATTACTCAGCCATTCACGAACGGCGTCCGCAGTGATCACCAACGGCCGGCGATCGTGAATATCGACCATCCCCTTGTTGCTCGATGAGGTCACGGTAACGAACCCTTCTTTACCGTGATCCCGTCCGAAAGGTTGTCTGCCAATCGCCGCAAAGAAGAGTGGCTGCTCTTTACGATGGTAGATATAAAACGGCTGTTTTTTTCCGTCTTCTTTCTTCCATTCGAACCAGCCGTTGGCTGGCACGATGGCGCGACCATGGTTCCACAGCGGCTTAAACATGCGCCCGCTCGCGGCCGTTTCGCCCCGTGCGTTTATGAGGGGCTGTTTGTCCCACCATTCCGGGCCATAGCCCCAGTAAACCGGGTCGAAATGCAGCGCATGCTCACGTTCGCTGAGCAACAGCACCTTCGTGCCGGGCGCAACGTTAAACCTGCCGATGGGGTCAGGATCAAATGTAAGTTCGTCAGGTTTCAGGCCCAGCGATTCGAAATATTCATCACGGCTGCTGTACTGCGCAAATCGTCCGCACATAGGCACCTCCTGCTGTAAGGATAACGTATCAGCGCGGCATGCTCACGACGGGTATTTTCTCTCTTGCCGTATTCTGGCAGCACGGTGATATCATGGATGGCGAGCTGTCTGGCGATAAAATACCGGACGCCGGAAGGAATATGATTCATACCGGTGAGAAAGGTGCCCAGAAAACGCACGCACCCTATCTGCAGGGCAATTCCCAGACGATTGTGATCGCCCGGGCTTTTGCCGATAACAGAGATGGCAGTACATGCCGTGCTGAAATGCGGGCCTTTAAATCAGTAGAATATAGTTCATTTATAATGCATTTGCATTGCACAATGCAGGTGCATTACAATCCTGTTACTCACTCGAGCAAGCGCATTGACAGCATCGATGTGATTTAACCTGATGAGGCAAAACCCCAGCGGCCTGGCGAGCCGGCAACTCTGTAGTCCTGGAGTTCTGGGTAATTATGAAACGTTCCCGGCGAACTGACCAATCGCCCCCCTGAGAGGGGAAGTGGAGAAAAAGAGGTAATGCAATGGCGACTCAAATTAACTTAGCGGATGTGTCTCTGCGTGCTGAGTCTCGGCTCACAGAACGCAGTCAGACAACGATTCCGGCAGCAATTCGCGATGCTTTGCATCTGAAGCCAGGGGAGTACATCGAATACACCCTGCTTTCAGGCGGTAAAGTCATCATGTCACGAAAGGAAGAAGAACAGGACGATCCAATCGTATCGCAGTTTCTGACTTTTCTGGAAAACGACATGAAGAACAACCCGCAGAATATTCACCAGGTGCCAGTAGCATTCTGGGCGGGTATCAATGCTCTCACTGCCGGAGTGGAAGTCGACTTAGACGAACCGCTTACTGATGACTAAACAGCAAGAGAGATAGCATGGAAGTTTTAGTGCTGAATGGCTGGAAGATCTATTTTCATTCTTGCTTTTTAGAGCAGATGGGTTCAATTGCGCAAGCCGTAGCGGATCTGAAAACGGCCAAGCCTCAGGAATACCAGCGTAAAAAAGAGACAAAGCTCCTGCGGGCTATTGAACGCGTTATTGAGGAACGTATCGCGGCAGATCCGCTACATGTACAGTTCCGGCAGGGTGATACACCTGGCGATACCTACAAGCACTGGTTCCGTGCAAAGTTTCTGGAACCGTTTCGCCTGTTTTATCGCTGCAGTGATGAACACAAAACTATAGTCATATGCTGGGTGAATGGATTTGATACCCTACGCGAGCGGAGAAATTACGTTACGCCTGCGGCCTTTTAAGCGATCGGATAATGCACGGTTTTTTATCGACTAACAGGCAGGTCTCCTGCGCGGAAGCAGATTTATGGCCAGACATATCACCGCCGGTGACGAAAGCAGCCCTTAGGCGGGCTGCCCAGACTTAGCGTGGAGTGATTGCGTCTCCGCTGCCGAAGAAGACTTTTAAATTGCAGCAATCTTTCATCGTCAGCCAGGATTAGACTTTTCTTCCCCGGTGATTCGCCGCACATCCTGCTTATAATTGAACTCTTTCAGCCACTGCCTCAGCTGTTCTTCGGTTTTCTGAGCGCTCCGCTCATCATATTCGCGGCAAAGAAAAAGGCGACAGGAGTATTTAACCCTGTCGATTGCATAAAGTTCGTGAGAAGCGAAGTATTTTACGGTGGTGATTTCAGAAAAGCGGAGATGTGGCCACTGGCTCAAAACGTGTTCAAATTGTTCTTTGTTCATACAGCCATCCTTTTTTATCGTCCGGAAAAATCCTCTCCCAGGTCAGGTTTCTGGCCCTGTATTTTCCGCAGCATAGAACAGCCTTAACTTCCGTTTTTGGGAGCTCTGTTTTCTTTTTGTCATATTTCTTTAACAAAAGGTGTGCGGGGCAGACGGCCGCAGCTCACAGCTTTATTTAGGGATTAAATTCAGTAAGATATGGTTTTAGAAGTCAGACTGGTATAACTCTGAATCTGCAGCTGCAGCCGTTAAGAAAGACAATGCACGAGTTGCCCAGGAACATGGACATCTCTTGTTTACAGCACATGTGTACGTTTACGCCTTCGCGATAGAAGCGTGAGGATCATTATGGCAATCATCCAAAAACCGATTTTCCCGCAAGTATCTCTGGTACTTCACTGGGTTTCTTAATAAATACTTTTTTGCTGTTCTGATTTTTCACGGGTACTCCGGCTTCGGAAGGATGATGTCCCGGGGAGACGCTAAATAATGGGCTTTGAAAAAAGCTATACAGTCAGGTTCGCTGGCAAAAGGGGCACACAGGAATGCGCGGCTGATCTTCGCACTAAAAAATCTGAGCATTGGCAGCGATGGCTTAAGACCTGCCTGTGTTTGATGCCAGAGGAGGGCGGCAACCTAACCAGCCAGAAAAACTTTCTTCACGGAATAATATTGTCGACAGCAGTATTACTCCGTCAAAAAACGGTGGGAGTTGTGCTTAAGTACCGCGATAAGTTGAGTAGCCAAACTGGCTAAGCAGCAGTGGAATATGATAGTGCTGATCGGCTTTATCCAGGGTGAATATCACCGGAATTTCCGGGAAGAATGTTGGCTCACCGCTTTTTTTGTAATAGTCGCCGGTTTTGAAATGACACGATAAATCCCCCTCTGAGTTGCCTGACCAGTAGGATAAAGCTCTGAAATGCGCCCTTGTGCGTTGGTGGTTCCTTCTGCCAGTTTTGACCACTAATTACTTTTTTTCTATTTTATGATGAAAAGAATAGGGCGGGAGGCTCATTTTTTCATACTGGAATTCTTAAGTCCGCTGTGTGCCATGGCGGAGAGAAGTAATAACAGATGTTATTCCGAATATAATGTTGATGAACCAGCGTTGATAACCTGGATATACCTCTTGATGCGTTCTTCTTACGTGCATCACAATCTCTTTCTAAATTCATATCACGCAAAAACAATAGGATTTATTATTTTTCTAACCACAGTCATCAATAAGGCCATCCATGAACAGCACAGTATACGATGCTTTCCGCTGCCTGAACTTACTTGCGACTGCGACTCGTCCGCATGGAATTCGTGAAATGGGACGGGAGCTTGGGCTGGATTCAGCTAAGGTTACTCGATTGATACAGACCTTGTTGACGCTGGATATGGTACAGCGTGATGCCAACCGCAAATACAGTTTAGGTATCGGTATCCACCGCTTATCGGCTCACGCAATTCACAATTCGGCCTTTTACAATGCGGTAATGGATTTACTGGAAGAGAGCGGAAATCACGCCATCTCCCTCGTAATCGGAGTGCTAAGTGGAAATAAAGTGGTCTATTTGATTCATACCCGTGGCGGAAAAAGTATTGCGCGGGCTTTGGGCAATTATGAGTCCTACCCGGTCCACGATTCGGTGATCGGCATTAAGCTTCTATCAGCGATGAGCGACGAAGAGATTATCAGCCAGATTGGTATCCACGATTATCTACTGCTGAGAAATGATATTAACGAGTCACGCCGGCATCAGGTGTTTGCCAAAGATTTTGGTGCGGGCGATTACCGCCTGGCATGTAATATTCCCGGCATGCAGGCAGCGATCGCACTGTCGAATATCAGCAGTGAAAAAATGGATATTGAAAGCTTACGTTTGTACCTGACGTCGGCAGCGAAAAAAATCAGCGGAGAATCACTGCCGATGCTGCAGCAGTAACTTGCAACGTTCTGCGGTTACGTCCACGCGCTGGCCAGTTCTATACAGCGCGGAACCGAGCCCCACACTGTCGTAATAATGCAGGAATTCAGCTGAATTCTCCACACCTACCCCACCCACGGCTGAAAAGCTGACGGGCTGAGAGAGTGGACCTTTCACCAGTTGAGGGTAATTTGCCGGCAGCGCACAGGCCGGAAAAACCTTCATCACATCCACTCCCAGATCGATTGCAGTAAATATTTCACTCGGCGAAAACACCCCCGCGTACACTACAAGTCTATGCAGTTTAGCCTGCGCAATCACAGCCGGGTTCAGATTAGGAGTCAAAATAAAATCCGCAGCGGCGGCAAAACTGCGCTGAACCTGATCTGCTGTAGTGACCGTTCCCACGCCAAGCTGGATATCATTCCCAAAGCGCTGGCGAACTTGTTGCAGACTGTTTTCCCAGCTGGGTGAGTTGGTCGTGATTTCTATACGTTTAATGCCATGCTCAACTAAACAGGCAATTTGTGGCACTGCGTCTTCTGGCGTAATCCCGCGGAGGATAGCGATGATTGGGTGATTATCCGCCATAACTAAACACCCCATTTAATCCGGCTATTATTGCGTCTTCGGCAGCTAAAAGCTCATAACGACGATGCAAAATCTCACATGCCAGCTGGTAACGTGGCAAAAGGATTTCATTACCAATAATGCACACCGTTTTATCGCCACCGGGATGCCCGCATGCAACTTCGTATCCAATGAGCATTCCGGACAGCCAGGAAGCGGCCGCTTCCTGTGACAGAGCACCAAGAATGTAACGGCCCCGGCAGCGAAATAGTTCCGTCACGAGTTCAACTTTTTCATGCACCACTGATAGCGCCGTTTCGACCCCCGCCTGAAAAGCGGCAGGTGAGTCAACCTGCTCCGGCAAGCCTTTACCCACCACGGAGTGATTGAGTAACAAATGATAAAGCTCGCCGGTCATCAAGGTCTGCATCCCTGTGACCTGCTGCTGCGAGCGCTCAACCTTCAGCCATTTACTGTGGGTGCCGACGGCGGCGAATGTGGCGGCATCAGAAAGCGTAAGCGCACCCGCCAGCTGCATCTCTTCACCCCGGCAGATCTCATTGACTCGTTTATCGCAAATGCCGGGCCGTAAGGTCAGCGGATTTAGCAAGATACCCGGCAATTCCATGCCTTTACCTAGTAGTTGCGAAAAACTAAGGGGCATATCGAGATAGCCGGCGTCAGCAATACCGATATTGCTGCCAATCATGCCGCAGAGCAGCACGGGTATTTGTTCATCGTAAGCATCTTCCAGCCGATGCAACTGCTGCTTTAAAATCTCAGGCAACGCTGAGCGCTGGCACTTGCCGACGCCGCAACTGTCTTGTACCGATTTGATCACTACGCCATCACGCACGCTAAGTGCGCGAAAGTTGCTGGTACCCCAATCCACCGCTATATAGTTCATGGACGTTCTCCCAACACGGCGAGAGGCAGGAAATCCGTGATCTCTTTCAATTCCCGACGCGTGTCATCATCCAGACTTTTAGCCGGCTCACGGACATAGTCACTGGCAAAGATCCCTGCCTGATTCAGCACTGTTTTATGTATGGCTACCCCGATTCCCGGCTGAACTCCATAGCGCAGGAAAGGTAGATAGCGATAAAACAACGCCTGCGCTTCCTGACGATCTTGCTGCCATGCAGCCAGGATGGCATTAATCACGTCAGGGAATTCGCAAGCAGGCATGGTGCCCGTTACACCACGGCATAACTCTTCAAACAGGAAACCCGCGTTCAAGCCTCCGAACAGGCCTACGCCATCTCCAACCTCCTGTTTTAACGCAGTTATTTTCAGCGTCGTCGGCGGTTGTTCCACTTTGATATACCTGATAGTAGGAAAGTCCTGACACAAACGCGCCAGCATCGATACGGGAATGTTAACGCCCGTCATCAGAGGCGCGTCCTGAATCATGATTTCGATTTCGCAGGCCTGGCATATGTCTCGCCAGAAGTGATAGATCTCTTCCGGACCGGGCTTAACGACCGAAGGCGGATTGACCATTGCCACCTGAGCCCCCCAGTGATGCACCCTGTTGATCTCTTCAATGGCAACAGCGGATGAAGCACCGCCAGCTGCAGCCACCAGCGGTAAATCTCCCACCAGCCTTTTGACGCAAAAGAACAGATCCTGCTTTTCTTCCTGCGTTAAGGCGTAGCCTTCGGAAGCATTGCCAAATAAGGCCAGGCCATCAATGCCTTGTTGCAGCAGAAATTTCACCAATCGTTCAATGGATGCCAAATCCAGCTTGCCCTGCTCATCAAATGCCGTGGCAAGAATCGGTACATTACCTTTTAACATGCTGTCTCCATCACTACGTCGCGCACGCGATCTTCATCGATTTCAATGCCTAACCCTGCACCCTGCGGCAGATGATACTCACCGCGTTCACAAATAAGTGGCTGCTTAAGCAGTTGATTCGCGATATTAAATACTGGCGGCTGATATTCGAGCATAAACAGGTTGGGTATGGCGGCGGCAACATGGATTGACGCGGCGATGCAAGGTCCTAAACCTACGCTTAAATGCGGTGCCACGCGTAAATTCCATGTCTCGGCCAGCGATACGATATGCATCAGCTCGCTAATGCCGGTTCTGCCGACGTCGGGTTGCAGGATGTCTGCAGCGCGCTGTTCAATCACCGCTTTGAATTGATAACGCGTACGCTCGGTTTCACCTAACGCAATGCTCACCGCGCTTTTGGCACGTAATTCGCGATGGCCGGCGATATCTTCTGGCAGCAGTGGTGCTTCAAGAAAGCCGACGCCCAGCGCATGCAGTTGCGCTGCTAAATCGGTAGCCTCTGCCACGCTGTAATTCCAGTGCGCATCAATGAAGACTTGCGCCTCATTGCCGAGCACTGCACGAATGGCGCGAATATTTTCAACATCTTCCCGCACGCCGTAGCCCAGGGCTAACTTAACGGCATTAAAGCCTTTATCCTGCCATTGCCTGGCGAGGCGGCAGCGGCTTTCAATGTCGGGCTCAGGCAAACCCGAGACATAGCAAGGAATCACATCGCGGAAGGCGCCGCCAAGCAGTTGATGGACCGGAAGACCCAGAATTTTTCCCTTGAGATCCCACAACGCGATATCCACACCAGCAATAGCGTCGATATGATAACCTCCGGTATGTCCACGATCGCGCATCGAGTCATACATCCTTGAGTTGAGCACGCCTCCAGAGAATGGAGATTCCCCGATCAATAATGGCGCAAACAGCTGCTTAATCAGTTCCGCGATCACCTGAGGCACCACCGGCGCCAGCGCTTCTCCCCACCCGACATGCCCTTCGCTACTGGTAATTTTCACCAGGCAGGTTTCCATCTTGCGTGAGTAGACGCAGCGGTATTCTGGACGATAGTAATAATCCGGGCCGGTCCCGTCCGACTTACCGCCAAGGTAAGCATGTTCCGGAGTGATTTTGAGTGGGAAACACTCCACTTTCGTTATGTGCATAAAGGCTCCAGTTTCCGTTAATCCAACACTTTTCCGGCAGTTTCTTTGGCAAACCACACTGCAATGAATGAAATTAGCGCGGTGATCATCACGTACCAGGCGGGTGATAGTGGATCTCCCGTTAAGGTAATCAGACTGGCGGATGCCAGGGGTGTAACACCGCCAAACACCGCCACAGTCAGGTTGTAGGACATCGCGATGCCGCCATAGCGAATCGCCGTCGGGAACAGTTCGACCATTGCAGCGCCACAGCCGCCATTAAATAGCGCAACACACACACCTAATACACTCATTGCCGCGATAGAGCTGCCTACCGATCCCTGTGTCATTAGCAGCATGGCGGGATAGGTCAACAGGATGAAACCAGCGCACGCCACCAGCATCAGCGGCCGTCGTCCCCATTTATCGGACAGGTAGCCTGTGATTGGCATGCAAATGGCGACGCTCAGTAAGCCCAGCGTGGTGATGAGATATGAGTCGGTACGGGTGTAGTGCAGATGCGTAGACAAATAGCCGGGCATAAAGGATTGCAGCACCCAGCTACTGACCGCTTTGATCACGACGAAGCCGGTGCAAAACAGCAACGCCGACAATGAGGTTTTTAAGGCAGTACGCAGTGGCGATTTTTCGATTTTGCCGGTGGCTTTTAACTTGTGAAATTCAGCCGAATCTTCCATGTTGCGGCGCATATATAACCCACCCAATCCGAGCGGTGCAGCAAGCAGGAAAGGAATGCGCCATCCCCAGTCGTTCATTGCCGTCTCACCCAACCAATAGGTCAACAGCAGCACCAGGCCAGAGCCGCAAACAAACGCCATGA
The DNA here is from genome assembly GCF_044753225.1 of Pantoea sp. NPDC088449. NCBI lineage: Bacteria > Pseudomonadati > Pseudomonadota > Gammaproteobacteria > Enterobacterales > Erwiniaceae > Pantoea > Pantoea sp. NPDC088449. The sequence goes on from NZ_JBIVMT010000008.1 coordinate 51,313, forward strand.
AACTGAAGTTCTCACTCCAGCAGGTAAGCGTTGCGCGACGATGTGGATCAGCACTCTCTGCCAGATAAGTGATTACCCCGGAGCTTTCGCCACCTGCGGCGAAGCCTTGTACTAATCGAGTCATCACCAGCAGCACTGGTGCGATAATGCCAATCTGATGCCAGGTCGGCAGAATGCCCATTACAAATGTGGATATTGAGGTGATGACAATTACCGTCACCAATACTTTGCGTCGTCCCAGACGATCGCCCATGGAACCAAAAAAGAAGCCGCCCAGCGGACGCATTAAAAAGCCGGATCCAAATACAGCAAAAGACTTCAGAAGTGCGGTAGCAGGGTCGGAACTGACAAAGAAGTTGCTGGCAATAATCGCCGCCAAGGTGCCGTATAAGCCAAAATCGAACCACTCGATAAAATGACCAATCCCGGCTGCCATCATTATTTTGGCAGTACGCTTTGGCGGATTACTGGTTTTTGTCGCCACGTACTCACCGCCATACTGACGGGTTGAATTTTCCATACGACCTCCAGAAGTTAAATGTCGCGCCACAGGGGACGCGTCATGTCTTGGAAGTTAGCGTATGAATTTTGATGGGATGTTGCGCTGACGATAAGAGATAGCGTGAAGCTAATCAAAGAACAAATCCGCCAATTGCTTCACATAGTGAAGCAGAGAATTGTTCCCTAACAATGCGCTGAGTTAAAGCCGGCATTATAGTGATGATTTTTAGTCATTACTCGGAAAACCAAAGCTTTGCCTATGCTGCCAATGGCTTTTTTATAAGGCCTATATGTAATGTAAGCCCACCCAAAACCCTTTTTCTAATAAACTCTGGCAGAATCACTTTGTTTTTCTGTCAGCCCGCTATCCCTTCCAGCGTGACCGATGCCCCGCCGCAAACAATGACAAGTACATTATCTGCAGCGTTAAACCTGATTTTGTGGTCATATAAAATTGAGAGTGACACTCCGCACGCCGGCTCGGTGAGCACGCGATGGTCATCAAGAAAGCGCCGGCAGGCCTTCAACGCTTCCTGGTCGGAAACCAGCATACTTCTGACATCCAGCCGACTGGCCACATTGAAAACATTTTCGCACACCTGGCTTGCGGCCAGCGTCGTGGCTATACCGCTGACCTTATCAAGACGGACCAGCTTGCCGGCATTAAGCGAGGCGTGAAGAGATGCCGTACCCTGGGTTTCAACGGCGTAAACCGGAATATGACCAAGCTGATGATTCTCCAGGCCCTGAGCGATACCGGAAAGCATGCTCCCGCCGCCAACGGAAAGAATAACCGCATCAGGCGTTAACCCTTCGCTGATGATCTCATCCACGATTGTGCTGATGCCTTCCCACAAAAGTGGATGATCAAAGGGATGTACACAGATAATGTCATCCGTCGCCAGTGACAAAGCGTAGTCGTTCGCCTCGCTCCATACTTTCCCGTGCACAATAAGCCTGGCACCCTCCTGATCAATAAGCTGTTTTGCCCTGTCTGACGTGCTTTCCGGCACAACGACAGTGACCGGCAGCCCTAGTTTGCGCCCGCAATGAGCCACCGCTATGCCTGCATTGCCGCCAGATGAACTGATGAATGCTGTTGCACCCCTTTCAGCGTAATGCCGACAGATGTTCTCTGCACTTCTGAGCTTGAACGATCCCGTCGGCTGGGAAGATTCCATTTTAAGCCAGACATGACATCCGCTATGCTGGCTTAAGGGCAGTGAATGTATAAGAGGAGTCCGGATACTTATTCCCATGCGTTTGATCCTTATAATTTTTTATGCCTGATAAATGAAAGGCGTTTCAGGCTGAGAGACATATTTATCATAACGGGTAAGATCATAAAGGCATGGATACAACGGCTAATGAAAGTGCCGGTTACAATTCCGTCCAGATAAGACTAATGTACGACCGTTTTCGCTCATGGCTGCCCCTGAGCCCAATTGAGGATGAACGTATTTGCCAAATTAAACTGGCACAAATGGTTCAGAGCGGAGCATAACAATGGCTTTTCAGAGTCCGGCACAGAACTACGTTGAGACGCGTCTGAATCTAGGCGATCTCGTTCATCTGTCTTTAAATTCAACCTATCTCACGCCCAGCAACAGCGACTATCCTCAAGCAGGTATCGTCAGGGGATCCATACTGGCAATCGATCGGCCGCTGACACCCATACACGGTCAGCTTATCGTCGCTAAGGTTGAAGGTGAACTGACGCTGCGCCGTCTGCTGCTTAACCCGGTACCCGCTCTGCAGGCGCTGGATATGGACGAAACCGTAACACTACTCGATGCTAACCAGACGCTTCCCGTCTGGGGCGTGGTCGCATCTCAGCGTGCCGGCCGGCAAAACGTCTAAAGCTTTTGTTAAGCCGGTCTCGTCTGTTGTGAAAAAATATGTCGATATCTGGCTCAGTGAGCGTCCTCAGGAGCAGGCAGCACTTACGGATGAACGCACCGGTGAAAAAGTTCGTTATCTGTTTCAGAACCGGGGGAAAGCGGTGGGAAGGAACATAGTAAATCACATTGTCATTCCGCTTCTCTGCGCCAGAGCGGGAATGCCTGCAGAAGATTTACGTGGTCCCATTACAAGCCACCGTGGCCGTGCTTCTGCCATTACAGCACTGGCCACTGCTCCCGGGGGCATGTCTTTACATGAGCTGATGCAGTGGTCAGGTCACTCATCCGCACAGTCGACAATGCATTATATCCGCATCCGCCCGACTCAGCTGGCCGCCTCGTTCGTAAAAGCAGACTGGGTCACCCACATGATAAGCGTGCTGATTGACCACGATCCGGAAGCCGCGAGTCTGACCGGCCCCGCGACGTATTATTACCTGGGTGACTCATACTGTACGAACCCCTTCTGGAGCAGCTGCCAGCACCGGATGGCTTGTATTGGCTGCGATTTTAACCTGCTTAAACAGAGTGCGCGCGGGCTGGTACTGGAAAGCAAAGCCTCTGTCAGACGTTACCTTGAAGAAGTTCCGCTCACACCCGATGAGAGAGCCATCGTTGAACAGGACGCAGAGAAAATTGAACAGGCTCTTAAAAGGTTGTCCCTTAAACCCGAAGGTTAAAACGGACCGCTTGTGCCAGAAGCGGATGTTAAGCAGATTTTAGATTTCATATTTTCCAGCTAAACCAGTCCTGTTATGCAAACTTTCTAATAACACTTGAACCGCAGGTGACGACCTTCCACCTGATGAGCAAACCAGACCAAACTCCCTGTAAACAGAAGGTACTAGCGGTGTCACATATAATCCATGCAGCTCACCGGGCAAAGCTGACTGAGGAATAAGTGCGATACCCATTTCTTCCCGCACTAAAAGGCAGGCACTGACCCAGTCATGGACCGTCAAGCGCACATCAGACAGCTGAAGACCTGCCTGTTCCACCAAGCTTTTTGCATTAACTGCGCAACCGCCAGTAGCAAGGATAAATGTATGACTTACAAGGTCTTCAAGCTTAATGCCATGCAATGCGGCTTTACGGACCAGAGTATGACCCGCAGGCAGAACTGCGACCCATTCATCTTTCCCTAATATAAAATCTGCGCGTCCCTGAAGAGGGTTCATGACGACGCCAAGATCAACCGTATCCGCCACCAGCCATCCTTCAACTTCCTCATCAGTTCCTTCCAGTACAACCACTTCAATACCCGGATGGAGGCGTCTGAATTCCCTGAGCAGCCCGGGTAGAAATGTCGATGTTACAGATGGGAAACTGGCAAGGCGGACACGCCCGCCCCGAAGGCCACGACTCTCCTCAGAAAGCCTTTGAATTGCGGCCAGCTGCGCAAGCATAAGTCTTGCATATCCTGTTACTTCCTCTCCCAGCGCAGTGATGCTGATGTTGCGCCGCTCCCGTACAAACACCTGAATTCCCAGCAAAGCTTCTAACTGAGCGACAGCCTGACTGGCACCCGACTGTGTCATTCCAACCCGCTCAGCAGCACGCGTGAAGTTGCCTGAGTCGGCTACGGCAACTAGCAGGCGCCAGTGTAAAAGATTCATCATGATTATAAGTAGCTCAGCTAATAGTCAGGTTATTAATCATTAATTTTACATTGTAACGGGTATTGAGCACTGTGTGTTCAGCCACCTCAATACTGTTCACATGCTTTAACGGAGAAATAATGAAACTTTACTACGCGCCGAATACCTGCTCACTTTCCCCACACATTGTACTGCGTGAACTTGAGCTGGAATTTGAACTGGTAAAAGTCGACAACAGGAGCAAGCGGACTTCTGACGGACGCGATTTTCTGACTATCAACCCTAAAGGTTATGTAGCAGCCCTCGAACTGGAAGACGGGAAAATGCTGACTGAGGGACCGGCCATCGTGCAGTTTCTGGCTGATTTAAAACCTGAGAGAACGCTGGCACCGCCAGCGGGAAGCTGGGAGAGGGTGCGCCTGCAGGAATGGCTGAACTTCATCACCAGTGAAATACACGCTGGTTCAGCTCTCCTCTTTAACTCCCAACTGCCAGAAGAGGTCAAATCGCTTTTACGTGAGAAGCTGTTCAGGCGCTTTGATCTGCTTGAGAACACACTCTCCGAAAAAAACTTTCTGACTGGTGCCTTTTTCACTGTTGCGGATGCTTACCTTTATACCGTACTGGGATGGTGTAGATATTTCGCTATTGAGCTGAAAAACTGGCCTGCGTTGACGGCCTACATTGCACGAATTGATGAACGCCCCGCAGTGCAGGCTGCATTAATTGCCGAGGCATCTTGTCAAGGCTGAGCCACATAAATCTCAGTCTGCTTTGTTCACAGATGCTCTTACCTTTCAGCCGTGTCCGCTCTGTGCCAAAAGTGGGCACTACCAGCATGATTCAACCTTAAATATTACGGTCAACTTTTTTATATAATCCTGGCGGTTATTAACCACAATTAGCTTAGTTGCCGAGAAATGGTCAACATTGTCCGTTTGCACCAGAATTATTTTTCATGCAAGGCGGCATACAAAAACCCTGCCCCGGCAATCATGAGTATGCCGTCAGTCAGAAATGAAAAATGTGTCGCAGTTAATCTTTGTACCAAAGCTTTACTGCTGAGGGTGCCAAGCATTATGCCGCCACCAACGAATAGTCCTATCAGTGCAACATGTAGTGAAAGAGCCCCCTGGAAGCCAAAAGTACTGACTTTACTCGTGTACAGAAGAAGTGCGCTCGCTGCTTCCGTGCCAATAAACGCCCCACCACTCAACCCATATGCTGTAAAAATGGGCACACTCACCGGGCCTGTTGATAGCACCAGACCGGTCAGAAAACCGACTAATCCCCCACATAATCCCAGCTGCTTTATCGAAAGCGACCAGCAGTTATTTTTCAGACTCCGCCTGAGCACAATCATGATTCCAAAAAAAATGCCTAATGCACAGTCTATCGTCCAGGAGGGCAGAGAAAGCAGCACATGAGCGCCCACTGAAGCTGCGGGCACGCCAGGCAAGGTATAGACCAACGTAGCGCGCCAATCGATCTCACGCCACCAAGCCCCCATACGTGCGATATTACCAAGAATAGCGGCTATCGCCATAATCGGTATTGCCTGTTTGGGCCCGAACGCGCTGACCATCAGAGGCAGCAAAAGTAAAGATGAGCCTGTACCCACTATGCCACTCAATACTCCAGCAAGCATCGCAATTAAGGCTACACAGATATAGATTTCCATAATTGCCCTGATTTATTACTTCAAAGCATGCATCTTACTTGGTGCCTTTAGCTCATAATATCGATTAATACTATCCACTTATGAGACTAAAGGTCACAGATGAAAAAACGAAACTTACCTCCGTTAAATGCCTTAAGGCTGTTCGAGACGGCAGCACTCTCTGGCAGCCTGAGTGCCGCCGCCCGGGAATTAGGGATCACCCACGGTGCTGTCAGCCGCCAAATCAAATTGCTTGAAGAGTGGTTAGGGCAACCTTTATTCGAACGTCAAGGGCAACGCAGCGTCGCAGCCGAACATGCTCGTGCATTTGCAGCGGAAATCAGTGCTGCTTTCGACATTATTAGCGATGCTTCAATTCGCTTCGGGAAAACACTAAATACAAGAGTCATAAGAGTAAATGCGCAGACAACTCTCGCGATGCACTGGCTGATACCTCGCTTGCCGGAGTTCCATAGCCAAAATCCCGACATTGAAGTCTCGGTGTCCACATCAAACAGCTCGGAGGTAAAAGGACTGTCTGGCTTTGATGTTTTGATTCGAAGAGAGCCACTTGATAAACCCGAATGGCGTTATTTTGACAAGCGACCATTGTTCGAGGAACAACTCACTTTACTTGCTGCCCCGAAACTTTTATCCAACCTGCCGTTAGCGGGACCTGAAGACCTTTCCACACATGTGTTCGTCACATCACACACGCGAGTGGGGGAATGGGAAAGATGGATGAAAATAGCCAAAATCGAAGCTTTGCGTCCTCTGCGCTTTCAGCGCTTTGAACATAATTATATAAGTCTTCAGGCGGTCATTGATGGCATTGGAGTAGGCATTGGTGGACTGCCAACACTTGGGCATGATGTAAAAGAGAAAAGGCTTCTGGCCCCATTTCCGGTTGAGGTTAAGGGAAGCAAATACGTGGCTTTAATCGCACCCGATGTTGACAAGTCATTAGCATTAAATTTGTTTCTGGAATGGCTTGAACAAGAAGCATCTAGGTAACGCCTCAACCGCCGGGGGGGCTTAAATACTCTCCGGGATATTCAGGGACTGAAGGGAGGGAGGACAGGATCTGTGGTGTATTAAATGACGTGAAACCCGTTATTACCGTTTCCACAGAAACTACCGGCTTTCTAATTCATTTACTTTAATGTGTCAGTAACAGAGCTTTGCTTTGATTATTATATCCGCTCTTCGCTCTTAGCGCACATAAGCCTTACGTCAGTCCGCTTCGTGCCAGGAGCGGAAGTAGCGCATGAACTGTTATGGTAAATTTGAATGTCAGGCTTAATCACTTGAGGATAAGCAGAATGCTTCTGGAGAAGCTCAGATTGCTTGAGTGCAGCCTTCACGGCGACAGGCGCAATGATCCGGAGTGGCTGGAACTGATTCTTCATCCTGAATTCCGTTAAATCACCCGGTCAGGTGTGACGGTCGACCGGTCAGAGACCATTGCGTCGCTGTTAAGTGAAAAGGCTGCACCGTATATTCTCAGCAGCGATTTCCGTCTTACGGATATGGGCTGCGGTTACGCTCTGCTTCACTATCGGACATTTTACGCTGATGGCAGCCATCATGTATTACGTTCCTCTTGCTGGATTTGTTCGGATGAGGGCCAGTGGACTCTGTTTTTTCACCAGGGGACGCCGGCTGCAGGCAATGCCGGGGGTCAAGATTGAGTTGCACACTTAGGGCAGAGAGAATGTGTTTATGCGGAAGATTATTGTTGTGCCATACGATGATAGATGGCCTGAGATGTTTGAAGCTGAAAGTTTACTGATAAAAACATTGCTCGGTGGAATGGCTAAAGATGTCCATCATATTGGAAGCACGTCAGTTCCTGGTCTCTCAGCAAAGCCCGTAATTGATATGCTACTTGAAGTTTCCGACATCAAGGAACTGGATAAGTACCATTCAGCAATGGCCCACGCCGGGTATATTGCTCGCGGTGAGAACGGGATTGCGGGGCGCAGATATTTCTTTAAAGGTGGTGATCAGCGTAGTCATCAAGTCCATGCGTTTGCAGTCGGAGATATGCAGGTATTGAGACATCTCGCTTTACGTGATTATCTTCGAAGAAACAAAGACATTGCAGAAGAGTATGCTGAGATAAAACACGCAGCTGTATTACTCAGCAGGAACGACGCTCATCGCTATAGCGCCCTCAAAGCGAAATTTATAGAGCGTCATCAACAACTAGCGCTAGCTGTCTGAGAACGATTGAGATTGAGTTCGTTGCCGGGAGGGTATGTTCAATAATGATGAATTCACTGAGTAGTCATCAGTCAACGTCTGCTGTTCGCTCATAGTGGACATTAGCCTGACGTTTGTCATCAAAAGCTGACTAACTGCTATGCTCTGAACACGATTAATCCCTCTGTGCGACGGGGTCATGCTACACAGGTACAGCAGAAACAAAGGCGCAATTCAGGTGGTAGCCCTTCTGAATCACCGGAAGGTACCCGGCGCCGTAACTTTTACTGAAGTATGAAGAGGCGCTGCCGAGGTGGAGGTGGACATGCTGTGGATGGAAAAGAGTCTTTATCTCAGGATTGAAGAGCTACCGGGCGGCACGCGGCCATTGCCGCTGCTCAGCGGGTTCAGCCTCACCACGGCCTTCCGGGCGCTGGGGTGCTGGGGTGCTGGGGTGCTTTAACCCGTCGGAAACGTCTGACGCCTATTTAATTCTTTCCAACGACCGTGACGAAGTCTGGTTTATCTGTAACCGCCATTTGCGGACCGTGTATTTACTGCGGGGTAGCAACCGCTCTCTTCTTTCGACGGACATTCCTTAACCGGTCCCCCGCCGGCACTTCGCTCCGGACTCAGCGATTAAACAGCATCCGGAGCAGCGCCGTCAGGTGTGCCGCCTCGGCCTCATCGGCGGTACAGTCCAGGCGAGCAATTAGCTTAAGGCAAAGCGCTGTGCGCGTCAGGCGCCGCTCCTGACGCAGAATGTCGACGGTGATTCGCCCCAGCAGCGCAATCTGGCTGGGGTGGGTGACCTGGCTGAAGTAGCCGGTCAGCCCGGCATCTTTTTCCGGCGGTAGTCCGTCCTGTCGCATGAAATACCCGTGCATAAAGAATGAGGTCGGGCGCAAAGTAACCGATGTACCGGCGCGTGTACAGCATTAATCAGCCGGTGCACTATCCTCTAAACAGAACCACGAATTATTACTGACAATTCAGAGGGATAATCTTACGCTCCGGTTATCAGGGAGGCTCATTGAAAAGAAAAACAACGGCGAACGACAGCATGCCCATTACCCTGCCCGATACCAGCTTCAGTCAGGTGCTGAACCCAGAAGACACCAATCGGGCCGACACCCGCGCGTTTCTTTCCCGCAACGTGGAGCCGTTTACGCTGCCCGGATTTGTGACGCCGTTCGGCCACGCCCTCTGGCAGAACAGAGCAGAGCGAGAGTTCAGGCTTATAACGCAGGAGCCAGAGCCGGAGACCGCGTATGCGGTAAGGCTTGAAGAAACCGAAGACTTTACTTCACCGGAGCGCGCCTGCATACAGGTGATGGTATGGCGCACCCGTCAGCCGCAGCACGAGGGGGCGGTGCACGGCCTGGCGCGCCGGTTCTTCTGCCATTTTCTGCATCGCTGGTCGATCATCATTACCGACAGCGCGCAGACAAATGCCGCAAAGGTGATGTGGGAGGGGATGATTGCCTGGGCGCTGCGCGACCCGGAGCACTACGTGTACGCGTGTGGGACGGGACGGGCAGTCGGGCTGCCTGCACCCGGTGCGCAGCTGGATGGCGTTCTGCGGCCACTGGGCCGCCTTCTGATGGGGCGCCGAGCCTGAAAGCCTCCTGAGACGACTAATAGTCATCAGCACGCCCCCCCTGAACGCTGCGCAGAAATAATACGGATGCGGAACGGCGGGCCTGCATAACAGTTCTCCATCAGAGGGATGTTACGCGCCGTTCCACGCACTCGCTGAGTTCGCAAGCGCGGAGATTCAGCGGGCACGCAATTCAGATTCAGCCGTTCTGCAAAAACGTATCCGCCGTCGTATTCCCGTAATAAAAATGCTCTGAAGGCGGGCAGAATTGTGCACAGCTATCACACTTTAACTGCCTGATACACAGCACATCTATCATCTGAGGGATACATCATGACAACAGTAAGACGCGGTGGTGCGGGAAACTTTGCGGCCGACCCCGCACGCGCCTCCGAGGCGGGCAGCAAAGGCGGCGCTGCCAGCGGCGGCAACTTTAAACACTGCCCAGATCGCGCGCGAGAGGCTGGCCGTAAGGGGGGGCTTATCAGCCGCCGCGGTCCAAAACCTGAAATTTAGTTAAGTCATACAGACGCGCACCGGTGATAATATTTATCCCGGCGCGCTCAATTAGGAAATTAATACTACCTGATTTTATTTGATACCGGTGAAGATTAATCAACACGAATTATCGCATGATTTTTCTTATCCGCAGCGCATTTTAAAGACAATACCTTTCAGGCTCACCGGCTATGTTTTCAGTATCACGTTAGATCTTTGCCTGAAATTAAATCGCCTGTCCTCCCCGCCTCTCAAAATGAAAACGATTTCAGAGGGAAAATAAATTTTATTCAGTATTTTCCGAGATTTAACTCTAATAACATGCCAGGCGCCTGAATTTTAAAATGTTTTTACCTCTCTGTAACTGAGTGCATTCCTGGCTGGCGAGATAGTGCGTTGAAAGTATTTATACGGAACCGGTTTTTAGTCCTCTAAGCGACTACACTGAAATACCGCAGTAAGGCTGAAGGAGAGAAATACATGCTTGATTATTATTATAACGAAAACCAGCTGATTATTGGCGAAGCTGCGATCCATCTGGCGCTAAATAATGCGGATATTACTGTTGACACGCTTGTAAGGGAGTTGGCTGGGATGGCTGCCGCCGAGGAAAATCCTGCGCGCTGCGTGCAGATAAGAGAGGCGAAACGCTGGGTCCGTGGGTTCATGCCAGCTTCAGGCAACCGGGACGAGCTGAGATGGGTTACCGGGGCGGGCCGCGGCTCGACGCACTGAAGATTTTTTGTCCGTCCGGTTCAGACACCGGACGGGCTTTTTCCCCGCCCCCAGACATGTAAGCTGGCCCCCGTTATTCTGAATATTGTACAACCTATTCGTTACCCCACTCATCATTCGCCCGCTGATACTTACGCAAGTTATTGTTTATTAATAACTAGCACTTTTTGCACAAAAAGATAAGCTGTACAGCAACACAATCTCTGTACAAGTTTGATTTGATTGTATAACTTTACGGTCAGACAGAGCCGACTATATTTTAACCAAAGAGGTTCACCATGCGTCAGAACGTTACGAAATTCCCGGACACCGCGAACGATATTGCACAGTACTTCAGCAAAGCGTCGGCACCGACCCAGCAGGTAACCCTCGGACAGATTGTCGTCGAAATCCTGCGCGCGGGCAAGAACCTCAACCGCAAGGCCATTTGCACCAAGCTGCTGCGCCGCCTTGAGGTGTCTTCGACCCCTGAGGAAGAGCGTCACTATCAGACCCTTATCGGCATGCTGTTTGACCGCTGAGTTACCCCGCCGTAATGAAGCTTCGCCCGGAGCGCGCATTCAGGGCGGTCCGGAATGGCCGTCCTGCCACCCAGCCCGGAGGGGCACGATCCTGAAGAAGCGGGTATGAACAACACAGATTTAAAACGCCTCGCCGACGTTGTGCTGGGCGAGGCCGTGGTCGCACTGCTGAGCAACGAAGACAGCATCAGCGCAAACAGCCTTGCGCGGCAACTCCGCATAATGCACAGCGGTGCGACAACCCCGGTGAAACGCGAAGCTTTAGCTATGGCGCTGGGCGAGGTGCAGACTGAGTTTATCCAGTCCCGTGAAAGCCGCGATGCAGCCGTGCTCGCGTTTGATGCCAGCACGACTCCGGACAGCGGTAGCAAGAAATAAAATGAAGGATGGATTTCCGTAAGCAGCGGAGAGTGGCAGGATGCCCGCAGGACGCGGCTACCGGAGGGTGGCCGTTTTTATTTCAGGCATTAGCCTGGTCACTTTTGCCCGCAGGGGCCTGACGGATAACACCATGCAGCTCAACGAACAGCACACCTCCACTGAAGCCGACATCATTCATCACTTCCGCAGTAGTGGCGACGCACTGGCCGCCGAAACCGCCGTGCTGGACGCTGTCATCCGCGATATCGTTATCAGTGGTAAAAAGGTGACCAGCAAAGCGATCATTCTTTACCTGATCGCCGAGCTTGAAAGCTCCTCAGACGTGGCCGAACTGGACGTGCTGCGCAGCGCGCTGGAAATAGTGGTGGGTAAAACGCCCGACGACGAAAACTTCTGAGATTAATTCTGCTGCGCAGCCAGCGCGGTATTCAGCGCTGGCTGAGAGTCAAATCCCCCCTGCGAAGCCCACACGGAGCAGCTGACTGCGGCGGCGAGGGTTAGGGCAATCCAGACTTTCACAGGCACCTCCCGGTTTAAGTGGTTTCACTTTCCTCAGTGTGGCACGTTACGGTTATTGCGCGAGGGAAATGCGTCATAACGAGATGAATCTGAAGGTCAGTGCATCTGCTGAGCCAGAAGTCTGAACGCGCGTTCGCAATTTTCGCGCATTGCGGCAGCGCTGGCCGACTCACCCATGCTGTGCAGGGCGCTGATGATTTCGTGCAGGGTGAGGTGCTGGTCCGGCTTAAGAAGGCGCGCCACGACCGTTCCGATAACGGCGTAGATATCTTCGGCGGTGGTGTCATCATTCATATGACCTCCGTCCGTAAGGTGGATAAGCGTACAGTATAACAGACAGGCACCGCGACAGCCCGGGTGACTTTAGTGAAGCTTCTGCGATGACAGATCGTCAGCGCTGGCGAACCCGGTCTTCTCACCGGCGCGAATGTGCATTTCCCGCCGGACCTCTTCGATAGCGCGCAGCCCCGCGCGAACCCGGTCTTCATCCGTTTCATGTTCAATCGCCGCGCGCAGGCGGTCTGTCAGGACTGCCCAGCTGATGGCCACGTCTTCATCCAGCAGCGCCGTTACGGCCTCGCCAATCATGATGTCGGCCATTTTTTCTTCAAAGTCATTTTTCATGGGGTTATCCGGCAGCAGGTTTCGGGCGCGGAGCTTACCACAGCAGAACTGGTCCGGACATAAAAGGGTAATCTGTCCGGCATAAAACTTTTCCACTGCAGTGTAAATATCCGGCACGGTAACGCTGCCAGTGAGGGAGGTATCCTGCTCTGACGGTGCCTTACTCCTGCGCGGACATTTTCTTGCTGCGACCACGCTGCTTTGCTGCTGGCGATGCGGGTTCCGCCACCGTTAAGGCTTCTCCAGGCGGTACAGGCAGACGTCGCCGCGCGCCGCCAGGCTCGCCGGCCAGATCATGGCTCCCGTCCTCAACGTAAAGCTCGCCCAGCGGATGTACAAAGGCCCTGGGCGCACCCAGCGCGCGGCGCAGCTGCAGGGGTTCCTGCGCCATCGTCACGGCCCCAGGGTCATGATTTCCCGGATTACCGGCGACTTGAGTGAGCCTGTCTTCGTTAAGCATTGCTGCGTCTCATGTGCGTTAATACCTGTTGCACCGATAGTCTGCCGGCGGATTGCCGGATACCTCCCGCTGGCGCATGCTGAAGCTATCTCCGGCGCCGAAAAAAGGGGGGGGGGCTTTCGCAACCTTTACGCATATTGTTGTGCTGACCACTTGCAGAGTCTGCAACCAGCTCTACACTGGGCGGACCAGTGAAAAGAGAACCGGTTTTATAACAATAAAAGGAAAAAAAATGATTTTAAGTGAGTTTATGCTGAAGGTGAACCGCTGGCCTCAGATGCATTTCACAGCAATTGAAAGCGAGCAGCGCGGTGCCGGCGTCGAGATTTACGCCATAGACTGCACAAACCAGACCAAAAGCCGGCTGCTGATTTACCGCACTCCGGACGCGCAGCACGCGGCGGCCATGACGACGCATTTCCGCACCTGGCTTGAAAAGGCCAACCGCGGCAGAACGCTGCGGCAGGAAAAGGCTGAAGCGCCGGCGGCCGTTATTGCCGCGCAGCACCCGCCTCAGCGTGCCGCAGCCTGTTAATCATCCGGGGCCTGCGGGCCCATTTCTGTCCCGTGCCTCAGACGGCTTCCCGTGTCTCCGGCCAGGCGACGGCCGCGCCTTCAGCGGTGAACAGAGCGCCCTGGAAATCAGTGACCCCCGCCGCCTCCAGCCACATCCACTCCTCCGGCTGCTCAATGCCCGCCGCGATCACGTTAATTTCCAGCGCCGAACAGCAGCGCAGCACGGCGTGTACCACCGCCTGACGGGGGCCACTGCGGTGAATATTGCGAACGATTCCGGCACCGATGCGCACGCGATCAGGCTGCACGTGCGCCAGCAGTGACAGTCCGGCTGAGCCGTCACCAAAGTTATCGATGGACAGACTGATGCCGGCCTGCTTCAGCTGACGCACCGCCTGAGAAAACGCTTCCAGCTGAGAGATAATCTCTGTCTCGCTGACGCCCAGAATGATCTGCTGCGGCACCATCCCGGCGCTGTCAATGGCGCTGACGAGCCGGCTGACGGCCTCCGGAACATAAACCAGCGTCATAGGCAGAATGCTGAGGTACAGCATGATGTCGTCAGGGCACGATCTGCCGGCCCTGTTCATCGCCCCGGTGACCGCATCGAGATTATGCTCGTACAGCGCCACGCCGGAGAGCCCTGCCGGCGCGTCATCGGGCAGGGCCTCAAGGGCCGTGACCTCACGGCCGAGCGGATCGACCACCGGGCGGAAGGTGACGCCCGCTGCCGGGGCCGGTGACCCGTTGTCGTCCGGGACGAAGTCCCAGTAGTCGGCGGGCAGGACCTCGAAGTAGTTTTCTTTCTCACGTGCTTCCACGAAGGTTCGCAGGAACTGCAGGCCGCGGTCATCATAGGTCAGACGATATTTAGACGTGCCGCGGTCAAGCACCGCCTGCAGCACGCTGCCGCTGTCGTGATGGCGCAGGTCGAACAGCTCCATGCCGTGGTTGCCAAAGCGGCGCGACGGTGAATAGTCGCGCATCAGCTCAACCACGTTATGGTGGCGCCGGTCGGCGCAGATGCGGCCGTAAATGTCCAGTACGCCTTCCTCCGGTCCCTCCAGAATCTGAAAGAAGTGTGTGCCGTTAAAGAGCAGGATCCCCGTGACCTGATGTCGGGCGTTCAGCAGGCTGGCCTTCTCCACCATTCCCGGCAGAACGCTGACGGGTACCTCATCGGCAAGGTGGCTCCGGTAAATTATTGTTGTAAGCATTTCAGGCTCCGTATTGCCGCAGATTGTCACGGGCACCATAGCAGCCAGCGGCCATTTCTCAAACCGGACCGGCAACAGGTATGATGAGACGCTGAATAAATATCCAGAAAGCCTGAAACGGTAGTTTTTAACGCACAAAGAGCCCTGTGATCAAAATGACTGAAATAAATTATTACGGACTAAGGTTTTTTCAGAACATCCTCCGGACGCTTTCTTCAGCGACGTCTACAGTGTGACGTGAGGCTGTCATCAACGTAAAAGGAGGTAGTAAATTTGTCTATTCAACACGACGGGAAAGGGCACGTCATTATTGGCGAAGCGGCACTTAGCCTGGCGCTGGGCGAAAAGGAAATAAGCGTTCAATCGCTTATTGCCGAGCTTGAGCACATGGTGCAGGCCGGCGACAGCGATAAACGGCTCGCAGAAATATCCGAAGCCAGAAGTTGGCTGAAGAGCTTCCACGAGCCGGAGAAGGCCGTCCGGCGCGTGCCGTACCTGCAGACCCTTGCGGGCCTGAACGACGAGAAGAACTGACGCGATAGGATTTAGTCCGGCTCTGGCCGGAAGACGACGATGAAGATGACCTCAGCGGTCGCGCTCAGGCGTGTACCGGCCCGAGAACCTGTCCGGGACGACACTCTCCGATAGTTATGTGCACAAACCGACACAGAGATTAAATCCACCGCATTATATTTGGGCACACGGAGGCTGTTCTGAACGAAAGCAGATCGCGTATATGGCAGCTCCCGGACCCTGCCTTCAGCTGGCATCGCGCGTGTCAGACCGCGTTGCAGCGCATGAAAGTACTGGCCTGCATCTGCCGGCTGTGCGTGGCCGGCAGCAAGACCGCCTTCAGATGCCCGGATCGTCTGGCGTATACCCCACGACCAGCTCAAGAAGTACACGCAACGTATTCTGCCTCACACCGTCCTTTTCATCCGTAATTTTTCTCATAATCTGCATTATGATGGATTTGTTACTTACCGGTACTCCATCAGCGAGAAGGTCGTCCAGCGTCTCCTTCTGTGACTCAAAGCGGCTGCCGCTGCCCAGCAGGCAGTCCTGAATGTGCGCAACCGAATTCGTATTTCTCATGCTGTAAAGGCCCCAGGCTGAATGTGTGTGCGACAGGAGATGGAAAAGAGGTTTACCGGCGTGCCCCGGCTCTGAATTCCCCGTCTGTTAAGTCAAGTATATGGCAGTAAACGAGGCGCGGAGCGAAGAGCGTAAGTTTCGGAAAAAGCGGGGGAGGGTGGGCAATCAATGCAGGGGGGGAGAATTTATGCTGATGCGACGACGGGCTGAAGGGTCGTTGCCGCCCGTTGTGATGATCTTACGTCATTGTTCCCCCCTTTCAGGTAGATGAAATTAACCTCAGAGGGGCCGGGACTGGCGATCGTGATATACACGAAAATATTTTTTCTTTAACGATTTTATCCGCAGTCACTCGTTCACCAGGCGGGGAAAATCCTGACTGCACTCCTCTACAATGATGTTGATGTGGCAGAAAACCTCTGTCGCCGACTACCTTTCGTAGCGGAACAGCCGGGATACGACCCGCCCGGAAAAGGACGTCAGCGTCTCGTCTTGCGTGGGGTTACCGCTGATCTCCACAAAGTCCCCTTCTGCGGGCAGAAACATTAACGGCGTCTCCCCTGCTGAGCTGCGCATTAAGCTGCCGCTCGCGACCGGCCTGTTATCGCCGGGTAATTTGTACTGGTAGTCAATGTGATACGTAATCTGCAAAATGCTCATCTCGTTCTGAGTGACCGTTCGGCGCCTGCAATCAAGCGGGACGTATGTCAGGCTAATCGTGCGGATTTCTTCCACCGGGTCTTGGTTTGCACCCGCCAGAATTTATGCAGACCCGCCTCAGCGGGTCTTTTTGACTGAGATGCACATTGCTCTGGCTTAACGGCCCTCAGGCCGGTGTCGGGGCCGGTGAGCATCACGCATTCTCCCGATTCGCACCGGAGGTGGAATCGCTGCAGCTCCGCCGCACTGATGCCGTTGCCGCACCACATAAGATGATGTTCATGGCGCCGTCGTGCTATACGCTGACCTTCCTCCGCTACCTCTACACGAAATCCCTGCCCGGTCAGCCGTATGGCCTCCATCCAGATTTCAGTCTCATCGGTCACGCTGACGGGCTCGAGGAACAGGGGCACGCACCGGCGCCCGGCTGCTGCCACGGACATGATGCGCCACTGTTCAAGCACAGAACGATGGAAGCGGCCCAGCCTGCCGGCGGCTTCGCTGCTGAGGTCGCTGCGCAGCCACAGGTTCAGTGGCCGCAGATAGCGGTTGATGAAGTCCTCGGTGCAGTAGTCCGTGGCCATTTTACGCATCTCATTCTGCACATCCTGATCCGTACTGCGCTGCAGAAGCAGCAGCATCTCCTCTTCGCGAAAGGCCCAGCCGCCCGAAAGGGTCAGCGCGGGCCACTTCATCACGGCATAAACGTCGCAGAGCCGGTGCCCCTCCGCCGTCAGGTCGCGCACCCGCAGCACCGCAGAGAGCTGTGCGTCTGTGTAGCCTGGGCGGCCGGGCGTGGCCACCAGTCCGGCGCGGCGCCAGCGGCGCAGGGTTTCAGGCAGTATGCCGGCAAAGCCGCACACGGTGTCGGTTGAGTGGTAAGGCATCAGTGTGTCCGGGAGAGAGGCGTGTCCTGCAGAAGGCGCAGGCGTATAAAGAGCGGAAGAAAATGAAGCTCTAACGGCAATCATATAAAAGTACTAATCTAAATTTGGGAATGAACGATTCCAAAATAACTACTGGTTCTATGCACGTATTCTTAACACCGATATTACAGCCTCTTCGTGGCTTGCTTAAATCGCGACAGAAATTAATTCCGTCCGTTATGTAACCGGGCGCACAGTGGCTGCTTTAGCAGGGAAGAAGGTGAGATATGTGACAGTTTTATTATCTGCTCATGACGGAGAAGCAGGACCACCTGCACGTGAAAGGCTGCGCGTGCCTGGAGGATCACCCCGAGCGTCGTTTTCTGTGCTCCGCCATGAGTTACCGGCACGCGTATCAAATTGCGTCACAAAATGTGAAGGATGGCAAAGACGCCGACCACAACATACTGCCAGCGGGCAACAAAAAAACACCAGGAACAGCGACACCATAAAGCAGAAGGGCGGGAATCAGCCCTGCGGGAGAGCGCTGCATGTCTGAAAAACCGATGCCTGATGACGCCACGCCCCTGCCGGGCGAGGTACCCGAGCCCGGTCACGAGTACGAGGTGCTGGGCGGCGAAAGAGATATACCGCCCGACGGGGCCGCCACCCCGCTGATTTAAGCGCCTCCGGGCGTTTTTTTTTCGTACATATTTATGCGCACCGCTTACCGCGATACACTGTATATATCCCCAATAAGCGGAGCGTATCTGAAAAACGAAAGTGAAATACAGGACCTGATGCACGAAGCCATCGGGCTGGCCATCAGGCAAATACTGCGCCGAGGCGAATCAGTGAACCCGCACGAGCTCATCGGTACACTGTGGTGCCTGAAGGAGTCCAGCGCCAGTATGACCATGCGCGAGGCCTGCAACCGGGCTATCCGCCTCTTTGCAGGAAAACTGAACTGACGAATAGACTTGACCGGAGTTTCAGCCTCACAAAGCCTGACCGCCGGCATCGTCCGGCGTGTGGGTCACGATCAGCTCCAGCACGTCGCGCAGCACCGTTTGCCTCTGCGCGTCCTGCTCCTGCTCGAGCTCACTAATGACGTGAATAATGAGCGTTTTTTTGGTCAGCTGACCGCCCAAGGCCAGAATTGCCTTGATAGCTGCTTCAAGCTCATTACGCTCTGCCGTCAGCGTCTCGCCCAGGTTCTGCAGGCGGGCGCGAATGGCGGATACTGAATTTGTGTTTTTCATGCTGTGAAGGTCCCTGCCGGAACAACCTGAGCGGATGGCGGCGCTGGAAATGATTTCGTGATTTTATTATGTCGCTGGTTGAACAGCTTCCGCAGCGCATGCCTGACGTCAGTATCATTATAGGAAAGGGGAAGGTGAATATCGTTTCCTTGGCCTGACTATATTTATTTGATTCAGGTTTTCGTTCAAAGAACAGAGCGGGCACCCGTCGCCCGCGCTGGCGGAATGTGATTATCTCATTTCATCGTCTTCATCAGCCTGCAGACGGATGGCCGCCTCGCTGCCTCCACTGTGGTCGCCTGTACCAGAAAGCATCCAGCTCTTTGTCATGCCACCGCGGGCGCCCAGGGTACGCAAGCCACGCAGCCAGTCAATGGCAGCGCTGATGCGGGCAATGTGACTGCTGAGCTCTTCATCTCTCAATATCATGTTAAGCTCCGTCAGGAGCGAATCGACGGTTATTTCCTGTTCACGCACGGCAAGATTGACTGCTGCTTCACCAATAACTGCGTGACCGGTCATGTCTTCGCTGTACAACACGTTACACCTCGCTTAATTAACGAATGAGAATGAAGTTAACCACTCCTTAATTATATCAAGTTGGGTGTGAATTTTTAAATTAATCTATCGTTAGGGCCTATAGGTGAAGAAGGGTAAATATAATGAACCTTTTTAGTAAATTATAAATATCTGACGCGGCACTGGTTTTAAAATAATTTAAATTTATCTACCCGCAATATGGTTTTCGGGTACGTTAACTCCTGATGACTCCAAATCTGACAGTTTAAAGAAATATTTTAAAAGAGGTGACAGAGGCATGCTGCCGGAATCAGGCTCACAGAAGGAGCATGTCATGCTTATAGGGCGAGCCAGACGGCGTAAGGTGGCAGGCGGTTGTCCACCGTGCAGGCCGACTTGCACAGAATAATAAATATACCAGAGAATTCCGGTTTCGTCTTAAAGCGAAGCTTGTCTGCAGAAAAGACCTCCGTCACCCCTTCTGATTCATGCCGGAATAAAATTCATGATTTACACGAATATGTGTCCAAGGACGTATGCCAGATGCAACAGCACGATGATTTACCCACCGCTCAGACTGTGAAATATTTCCGTTCTGACTACTGTGAGCGGCAACCGGCATTGTATTCTTTGCGTCCACTTTTAGGGGATATTTTCGTAAGAACATGGCTTTAGAATAATCACTTATACGGTCCGAAATTTTGCGATATTGACCGTTATATAAACTTTAACGCCATTCACAAGCAGGCGCGGAATTTGCCTGTCCCTTTCAATAGCTTTTCCGCCGGAAATTCAACTGATGTTCAGATGAACGTCGCGGCTGAACGGAGCGGGCCAGTCAATGCATGACTAATGGAATGAATAAGTCAGTCTTTTAAATATTAGATAAGAGCGCTCGCTCTGGAATATAAAAAACAGCTGGCACTGGGTTAATGTCCGTCTTTCGCTCATAGGGAACCTTAAAGCATCAAGAATTTCTGTAGATTTTCCATTCCGCATAAATAGTGTTCTATAACACGACGGCGTTGGTGACTAGCTAGCCCCAATGCGCCCAGTTGATCTTCCTGACCATCAGTATATCGCCTTCTAATCTCACCTTTCTGACCGTGACAGATAGTTCTGGTAATGGCATGGCGGCTTTCTCCCCGGTTAAGTTGGGTCAGGATGCGCCTGCAGTAATCTTCATCATCAATATAATTAAGCAGATACAGCGTTTTGTTAATGCGTCCCACTTCAATGATTGCCTGGGGCAGTCCGGAGAGACGTTCACTTTCAGTAATGAACGGACCAAGAGCTAAGCCTGTACCTTGCCCAGCTTCAGGGAGCCTGTGACCCGGATCATTTCGTCCCATTGAAAGGCTATTTTTCGGGGATGTGACTGCCCTCTGGCAATATCATTCAGCACGTCATAATCGGCGCCATTGTCCATGCGCCAGAAAACCAAAGCACCGGCATCAGCCAGCCGCGTGGAAAACTGGTATCCCGTCGTCTCAGGCTGTCCTGCAGTTGCCTGAGAAAGCACAGCGTGTATCCCCGGCGGGGGATATGTTTTTCTTTATTAATCACCAGTCGTTTCCATGGCTGGCTGATGAATTCCGTTGGTGTGTCGTCAAAATGCTGTCGTCGTGAGCTGAACTCGCAGCTGAGGTAATCGCAGGCAGCCAGGGTGGTGCTCCCGGCGGGAGCTGCTGAAAATTTGACGGTATTCAAGGGATGCTGGCATCAAAGCCAACCGCATTTTTACCGACAAGGCATACGGCAGTCATACAGATCGTCAAGGGTTTGATTTGCGGTGCATGGAGGTGGAGGAAGGTGATGCCATTCTGGTGAAGCAACTCGACCGCCTTGGCCGCGATACTGCCGATATGATTCAGCTGATTAAAGCGTTCGATGCTCAGGACGTGGCTGTCCGGTTTTTTGACGCCGGGATCAGCACCGATGGTGAAATGGGGCAAATGGTAGTCACAATCCTCTCAGCAGTAGCCCAGGCTGAACGCAGAAGAATTCTGGAGCGCACAAACAAGGTTAGACAGGAAGCTAAGCTTAAAGGAATCAAATTTGGCCGCAGGCGTTCTGTAGACAGGACCACTGTACTGGCGCTTCACCAGAAGGGTGCAGGCGCAACAGAGATAGCCCGGCAGCTAAGTATAAGCCCGCTCAACGGTTTATAAAATTCTGGAAGATTTCTTTGATGTTGCTTAATCATGTCTCTTATCCGAAGCATTATGACGCTCTGCTTGAGGCTCTGACCACCAGTTCTGGCATTTGCCCGCAGCTGCCGACCACGTTATGTCCGGCCAGGACTTCAAACAGTAGCATGATGGCCTGACGGGCGATCTCATCAAGGTGCATGTTCACCGCCGTCAGCGGCGGCAAAGATTCCCTGGCGCGAATACCGTCATAACGGGTGGCTAAGCGCATCTGCTGCGGTATGGCGATCGCCGCATTTTGAAAAGCGCGCACGCAGCCGCTGGCAAAGGTATCAACCAGTACCAGGACTCCATTGACTTTGGGATGTTCCTGCAACATCTGACGCGCTGCCCGATAGCCTGCAGTTTCCCCTTCATGCTCATCAAGGTAATAGATCACCGGCTCCTGCCGCTCCTCACACCAGAGGCGATAAGCTGCCTCCGTTTCCTGCGCGGAAGTCCGCGGCGTATGCCCGACAAAGAGCGCGCAACAATCGGCGCCTTCTGTCTGCAGGTGGGTCAGCAATAGTTTGGCCGTCGCTTCCGAGTGCAGATCCACCCACGGTACCGGTGTCGGTGTTCCCGGCGTACGGCCAATAGTGATGCATGGGATCCCCGCCTGTTGCAGAGCCTGCAGTTGCGGATCGTTTTCGGTGGGTTCAAGCAGAATGGCGGCATCAAAGGTCACCATGTCCAGCGGGTTCTTTCCGGGCGGGACCAGGATCAGCGCATGCTGCTTCTCCAGAGCCATAATCGCCGCCGTAAGCGCGACCTCCATCATAAATCCCAGCTTCGATGCTCCGGAGGCGATGGTCAGCGGCAAGGAAGAAAGAAGCGCAATAGTGTTGGTTTTCCCGGTACGCAGCTGGCGGGCGCGAATATTAGGCGTGTAGTTCAGCGCCTGAATCGCCTCTTCGATGCGTTGCCGGGTCTCAGGTTCGACAAAACGGGTGTGATGTAACGCATTAGACACGGTGCCAGGCGATACGCTGGCAAGGCGTGCAACATCAATGAGTCTGGCGCGTTTTTTACCTTGAGCAGTCATCTGGCTGACGTTCCCTCCCTAAAGTTTACGATCGAGGGTAGCACATTTCCGAGTTAGGAATTTCGGCACTATTCCATAACAAAATCATATTAAAAAAGCGCCCGTTTTCCGTAGCTCTCTGGCGAGTATTCCTATCTAATGACGCTTCATTAAAACGTTTTAATTGCGCATTTTGCCAAAAAATAATCGTTTCAGGAGGCTATGTGGCAAATTTATCTGAGGATCCTGCATTCACCCTCGGGCGTCGTCCGAGCGGGCTGACCTTCTCCGATATGGAGAAAAGCTTTGGCGGCTATACGCTCTTCGCCCCTCAAACTGCCGAAGGCCGGGTATATCTGGTTGATGAGTTTGGAAGAGTTGTGCACCAGTGGCAGCTCCCGGTTCGTACCGGACGCGATGCCGTGCTGCTGCCTAACGGTAACCTCGGCTATAACGGTAGCCACAGCACGTCGGCCAACCTTTATCCGGCCTGGGATCTCTGGCACGGTGGCGATTTTTATGAAGTCAATCCGGATAACGAAGTGGTCTGGCATTATGAGGATATCTTCCATCACCACGACGCGCAGTGGCTGGAGAACGGTAATCTGTTGTATACCGCGGCGGCGCCACTGCCGACAGAAATTTCCGCTCGGGTTACCGGCGGCGATCCGCGCCGCGATGCCCCGGACGGCGTCATACAGAGTGATGTCGTCAAAGAGGTCAATCGCGACGGTGAAGTGGTATGGGAATGGCGCGCCTGGGAGCACCTGGCCCCGGAAGATTTTAAGGTTCATGAGATCTTCGACCGCCGCCACTGGCCGATGATCAACGGTCTGTCGGTCACCCGCGACGGCCTGGTGCTGATGAGCCTGCGTACCACCTCCGGGGTGATTGCCGTCAATAAAGAGAACGGCAGCGTGGTCTGGCACGTGGGGCCCGATGTCGTCGCCCAACAGCACACCCCGATTGAGATGGAAAATGGTTCGATTCTGGTGTTCGATAACGGTAACCTGCGCCCCGGCGTGACCTCGCCACACTCCACGGTGCTGGAGTTCGACCCGCACACCCAGGCTATTCGCTGGCAATATCGCGATATTTTCCCGCCGGCCTTTTTCTCACCCTATATGGGCAGCGCTCAGCGCCTGGCCAACGGCAATACCTTTATCTGCGAATCCGCTTTCGGCCGCCTGTTTGAAGTTACTCCGCAGGGGGAAACGGTATGGGAATACATTATTCCTTACTTCAATGAATACCCGGAGCATCTTAGTAAGGGGATCATCCCCGGTAAGCATAATAGCGCCTTTCGCGCGCATCGCTACTCGGCCGATGCGCTACCGTGGCTTAAATAATCGCTCTTCGCCGGCGCGGGTCGGCGGGGATGTTCTCACGTCTTTGGGAGGAATTTATGCCGTATTATGACTCCGCCGTGCCGGAAAGCGAAGCCTTGCCCTGGCAAACTAAGCTGCTGCTGGCCCTTCAGCATGTGCTGGTTGTGGCCGCTACGCCGATCACCGCCGTTTTTCTTATTGCCCAGGCGCTTCACTTCAGCGATGGCGTCACCACATCGCTGCTAAGCGCCACCTTTCTGATGTGCGGGCTGGGGGCCATCCTGCAAAGCCTCGGTATCGGCAGTTTCGGCGCGCGCCTGCCGTTTATTATGGTTCCGGGTGGCGCGCCTATCGCGATCTTCATCGCTATCGCTTTACAGACAAATATACAGACGGCAATTGGCGCGGTGATCTTAACATCGCTGTTTTATTTTATTGCCCTACCCGTTTTTCGCCGTTTTCTGCACCACCTCCCGCCGTTTATTATCGGGATTATGCTGCTGCTGGTCTCCATCAACCTGATTCGTCTGTATGGCGGGCTCATTATTGGTCAGCCGGGCAGTAGCCACTTTGCACAGCCCACGAACATTATTCTGGCACTGGTCACCATCCTGATTACGCTGATCTTCGCCCTGGCGTTCAGCGGCATCCTGCGTCAGCTGTCGGTCATGTTTGGCCTGCTGGCGGGCACACTGCTTGCTATGCTGCTGGGCAGCGCCGATTTTAGCGGCGTCAGCCACGGGCCGCTGTTCAGCCTGCCGCAGCTGTTTCCGTTCGGCTGGCCAATCTTCAATCTGTCAGCGTCTCTGCCGATGTTAATTTATGCGGTGATTTCTATGGCTGAAGCAACCGGGCAAACGATTGCCACCGCAGAGATTGTCAAATCGACACAAAACGTCCGTCAGGCCATTCCCCGCACCATCCGCGGCGACGCCGTTATCTCGCTGCTGGGCGGCATTTTCGGTACCTCGTTGATTATAACCTCCGGCGAGAATATCGGCGTGGTTAGGACCACTAACGTCAAATCACGCCACGTCACGGCGATTGCCGGATTGCTGTTAATACTGATTGCGTTATTCTCTCCGCTGGTGCGCCTTGCCACCTGTCTGCCCGGTCCGGTGGTCTGCGGGACGGCAGTGATCGTCTTCAGTATCATCGGGGTCATCGGCATCGATATGATCGCCCGTGAGCCGCTGCACAAGCCGGGGAAGACCTATGCCTTGGCCACTGGTCTGGCGATGGGGATGTTGCCGATCCTCGTGCCTGGCTTGTACCAGAATTTCCCTGTCGCAGTGCAGATGGTGCTGGGTAACGGCATGGCGGCGGGTACCCTCACCGCGATCGTCGTCAACTCATTATTCCTGATGAGCGAAAAGCGGGCCGCCGTGCGACTAAAAGGCTGAAACGTTACGCCGCTTTGACCCGTTACAGAAGCAGTGGCACCAGTTGAACGTCAGTACAAAACTCGCCAGCAAGCGGGACTAGGCGTGTGTTTTTACGCCGGAACAGCCGGAATTCCGTGACTACAGTTTCAGGCTGGCAACCAGTGCATCCAGGTCAATAATTTCATCGCTGCTCTGGAAGGTATAATGCCCCTGCAAAGGGGGCTGAAGCCCTTATAGTGAGTTTTCGTTCCACTGAGCGTCAGACCCCTAACTGAGCCCAGGCAATTTCTGTAGCAGAACATCTAACAAAACACGACAGCTCAGATACTCAGCGACCTGATAAAGCCCTGTTGTCCGTTAACGCTATTCTTAAACGAGGAGGACGTTGCCATGAAACGAAGAACGCGCATTAACTACACGTCGGAACAGAAAGCGATTATTAGGGCAGATATAAACAAGGTGATTCCCTGCATGACATCGCCAGAATGTTCGACAGATATCACTCTTCTGATAGGCCCATCATCCATCAAACTGAGGGATAGCGCCCCCCCACCCGAAAACGGCACCGGCTGTCTCTTTCGCCTGACGAAAGGGAAGATATATCCAGAGGACTGGTAGCAAAAATCAGCATCAGGGAGATCGCCAGAAAATTATCAAGAGCGCCCTCGACTATTAGCCGCGAGATCCATAGACACGGAGGTTTAAAAACAATATCGTGCAGCACATACTGACAAAACAGCATGGGATAATGCCTTGCGGCCTAAACCCTGTAAGTTAATAGAATGCCCCACATTATGTATAGTCATTGCAGAGAAAGTGCATCAGGACTGGACGCCAGAACAAATCGCCGGTTGGCTGAAACGCTTTTATCCCGATAACCAGGAAATGCATGTGTCACACGAAACAATTTATAAAACGCTTTTTATACAAACCCGGGGAGCTTTAAAAAAGAGCTGAAGCAGTGCCTCAGAAGCGGAAGAACAGTACGTAAATCCAGAACGACATCGCTTAAAAGGAAGGGATTTGGCTCATTCCCGGATGCGATACCCTTCAGCGAAAGGCCACCTGTAGCCACAGACAGAGCCATACCATGTCACTGGGAGGGAGAACTGATACAGGGTTCTAAAAACTCTTATATTGTCAAGATGGTAGAACGCCATTCCCGCTTTGTTATGCTGGCCAAAATCAGGGACAACAAGACCATAACCATTATATCTGTACTCATCAGGCAAGCCCGGGAATTACCTGTTGAGCTCTATAAAACATTAACATGGGACCGGGGCGCAGAAATGACCAGCCACACCCGGTTTACTGTAGCCCAGATATTCAGGTTTACTTCTGCGATCCTCAATCCCCCTGGCAACGCGGCTCCAATGAAAATACAAACAGATTGCTCAGGCAGTATTTTCCAAAAGGAACTGACTTATCGGTTCACAGCCAGCAAAGACTAAACAGTGTTGCCAGACAGCTCAACGAGAGGCCAAGAAAAACGCTAGACTATGAATCACCCGTAGAGGATTTTAACCAATGTGTTGCATCCATCGGTTGAACTCACAGTTCATAGCTGACCTTAAAGCACCAATAATTTCTGTAGATTTTCCTTCCACATAAATGGCGACATGTCGGCACGCATGATGGCTATTCTGGGCGAAATGGCAGCCGGTCAGGAGGTGTATTCAATAGATGAAAGCTTTCTGGACGTCACCGGCATTGGCAGCCTTTTTCCCCTTGATAAGTTCGGGCAGCAGATGCGCACGCGCATCAGAAGGGAAACAGGACTGACCATTGGCGTGGGGTTTGGACCGACCAAAACACTGGCCAAGCTCGCTAACTATACGGCGAAGAAGTGGACGCAGACAAACGGCGTGGTGGACCTGTAAGAGAGAAGTCGCCAGCGTAAACTGCTACAGCTGATCGACGTGAGTGATATCTGGGGAATTGGACTACGCATTAGCGTTCGCCTTAACCATCTTGGCATCACCACGGCACTGCAACTGGCGGATAGTAACGTCAGCATGATAGGAAAGAACTTTGACGTTATCGTTGAGCGCACAATGCGTGAACTCAACGGTGAGTCCTGCCTGGCGCTTGAGGATGCGCCTCCGCCTAAGCAACAGATAGTTAACTCGCGCTCCTTCGGGCAGCGCATCACCCGACTTGAGGATATGCAGCAGGCGGTGGTGCTCTATGCCACTCGTGCGGCGGAAAAGCTCAGGGAGCAGCAGTCACGCTGCCGGCACATCAGCGTATCGATCGCTACCGGGCGTCACGATAATGAGCCGCAGTATTCAAATACGGCCTCCCGCATCTGCGATTATCCGACGAACGACACGCGTGACATTATCGCGTCAGCGCTTGGTGGACTGAGCACAATCTGGCGGGAAGGCTACCGGTATGCAAAAGCCGGCGTCATGCTGGGCGATTTCTATCAATCGGGCGTGGCGCAATATTACATGTTCAGCGAGCAGCCGCCGCGTGCAAACGCAGATGCGCTGATGTCGGCGTTGGACAGGATAAACCGCTCCGGCCTTTGCGGGACAGGGCGCGCGGGACAGTAGTTGGCAGATGAAAAGAGAAATACTGTCACCGCGTTATACGACGCGACTGGGTGATATTCCTCTAATCAAATAAAACACTCATGGAAGACCGGCTTTGTAAAGACATATAGTTTTCATTCCGGTGCCCAGATGTAAAATTTTACACAAAGCCTTATTTAACCGTCCTGCAGGGCTCTGCGTGTTGTCTTAACCCTGATATGAAATCGTGACAATTTAAAATTGTACTTATTTGAGTACATGTTTCATAATGGTCATCAACTGATGGGGGTTAATAACATGCATTCAATCAATTTTACCGATGCACGCAAACATTTCGCAGATACGATGAAGCGTGTCACCGACGACGCCGAGCCTGTCCGCATTATGCGCCGCGACGCACCTGATGTTGTGATAATCGATGCGGGAGAGTATGAGGCACTGATGGAAACAGTGTATCTGTTCAGCAACCCGGCGAACGCAGCGCATATTAATGAGTCAATGAAACAGGCGGAGCGCGGCGAGTTTGTCGAAGTGGAATATTAAGTTCACGAAAAATGGCGCTGACGACCTTAATTACTGGCGTGATACAGACAAAAAGAAGTTTGAACGCGTCCGGCAGTTGCTTCACAGCATAGAGGCCGATCCGCTGACCGGCATTGGAAAACCTGAACGGTTACGGCATCACAAAGATCCGGCCCTCTATTCGCGCCGCATCGATCAGAGCCACCGGCTGATCTACTCAATTCAGAACGGAGAGATCATTATCTATGCAGCCCGCTATCACTACGGCGATAAATAGTGATAGCCAGTCAGCCCACCCTTGCGGGCTTTTTTCATGTCCGGCGGGATGCAGATATAACATCTGTGGACCGTTCAGCCTGAAAAAATGAGATATCTCTGGCGGATAATGTATCCGCTGTCACGACACATGCCGGATGGGCGCGTCAGAACGCCATAAACGTTCCATCATGCGATGTCGCTGTTATTTTCTGAATCCTATGCCTCGCGTTAAGCATCCGGAATGTATCACGATGCTGAAGTAATGGTGTCTGCACAAGCCTCTGCCGGCTTATGCGCGATTACCGGTTACGCGTGCTGAACTCGGCATTCAGCCAGTAGGAAAATGTAGAGACTCTACCAGCAAAAGTCATGATGTCGCCGCGTGGGCGGTGACTGATGCTGAGCAGGTAATCCATTTCTTCCGCGAGGGCCGGATACCGGTCATTAAATTTTTCACGATGCTCCTCCAGCGTTGACGGCCAGTCCGTATCTCTTTCATCTCTCAGAATGTTTGTCGCCCTGATAGCTTTGCGTGCCGCCGCCCGCTGGAGCGCATGCCGCTGTGAAGGCGCAAGGGAGGGCTTCATCCGTGAAATATAGTCGTTCAGCACAGTATGAAAATCACCGTTAACAGCAATCGCGATACTCCTTGAGGGTCTGAAAGGTTTGAAGCGATCACGCAGATCTTCACCATAAATGCAGATGCAGTGATGTTTCAGCCAGTAGCCCCAGCGCTCTGCGCTGGCAGGCTGCATAACGGTATCCAGAACGCCTGGATCAATATCAATCTTACTGATGACCGGATGATGCTGCTCAAGACAGGACACAATTGCCATAAGTTCACTCGTCGCGAGTTCATCCGGCTCACGTCTGAATATCACCGTCAGGTCGAGGTCAGAAACCGACTCTTTTGCTCTGCCTTCAGCCAGGCTGCCATAAACATAAACACTGTGGATCAGTTCGGGCATCACGGCCCCCAGTTTCTGCACTACGTCAGCGATTAGCGGCGAAAATGCCGGCTGAAAGCCGCTGAAGGCAGGCAAAGGGATGAAACCGGTTTTATCGATGGCCATATGTTTTCCTTCGCATCATGCATGATTCATTCAGGTTAATTCAGGCAGCCGCACAAAACACCTACGTTAGCAGCAGCAGGGGCATTCTCCCGTTCAGATTCGCAGCACACAGACCCTGCGCAGATATGCGGATCCTTACCCCTATAAAAAAGTACAGCTCTCGCCGCGGATGTTGATTAAAAGCCAGAGTAAATAATGCACCAGCTTAATGACTTACCAACAGCAGGTATGCTGTGAATAAATGACTGTCATTTACAACTCATTGTAATTAAATTATTTTTCTGACAGAAAAGGGCCAGCTGCAACGGAGGTAACTATGGTGAGGTCTGAGCCCGGAGATGCCAGGAGGAGTGGGGAGCCGGCCTCAGGGGAAAATATTTTTAATAAGCAATTTGCCATGAAAATCCTTTTGACAAGCGGTGGCCATACCGGGGAATTTCTTAACAGGCGCCCAGCAGGCCAGACTAATCATCATCTTCCATCAGCGCCACCATAGCACCTTTATGCGCCTCAACCATGCGGATATACCGCATCACCGTCTGGGTCTGCGTCCAGGTGCCTTCCTGCATGATCTGCGCGATGGATACGCCTTTTCTGGCCATATCCTGCGCGGCGCCGACGCGCGCGCTGTGGCCGCTCCAGCTGGCGTAACGCCCCTTATTGGTTTCCTGGCGGGACGTCTGGCCAGCATACCGCCTTGCCCGTCGCCAGATGTCTTCCAGGCTTGGCGCACTCATGGGCACGGTCGTGACACCGTTAACCTTATTTGACCGGTGAACGGGGCAGAACAGGACAGCATCGGGCTCGTCCGCCAGGCCCGCCGCGCGGATCCACGTCAAAAGCCGTCCTGAAGAGCGCGTGCTCAGAGCCTTGACGATGCCGCCGGACTGCAGGATGGTTTTGGTCCAGCCCACGTCAAGAATAACGCGCCCGTCGGTCGCGCGCGTGACGTCACGCACCCGCAGGCGTGATAGCTCGCTCATCCGCAGGAGAGTGCCGTACGCCACGTGAACGAAAGCCAGATCCCGCAGGTGCTGTAGTCGGGGCGATTGCTGCCACAGCGCGTCCAGACGGTCGAGATCCGGACGGCAGAAGGGCACAGCCTGTCCCGTACGCTCGCCGGACATGATGGCGGTGCGGTTAATTTTTTTTCTGGCGCGCACCACGTCGGGTGATACCGTCGGAGGGATCAGGCCCGCGTTACGGTGTAACATTGCGATCAGCGCGGCGTGAACCGAAACGGTTGACGTTGCACGGCCGGCGGCCTGCAGGTGGAAAAGGTAGTCCTGCAAATCCTCCGGCGACATGGGCAGGAACGAACGCCGGTTTTCCTGCGACCAGCGCCAGCAGATCCGCATGACGCTCAGCAGCTGGCGCCACGTATTGGGTGAAAAAGCCTCGCGGTGGCGGACGAAAGCCGCCAGCCTTCCGGTCAGGTCATCATCCGGCGCCGTTCCTGGGATGAGGTCGGTAAAAACGGAGAGATCTTTCATCCTGTTCAGTTTTCCCCCATTTACGCTCTGGCGACGCTACGTGAATTCTGTGAAAACAGCCGGGCGGTTACCCGCCAGATTTCACGTAACGCTGCCGTTTTTTTAAGCTGCCGGTATATAGCACCGTCGGCCGCTTTCATGCCCGGAAACGGTCTATATAAACGACCTCATTGATAAGGATTTGGCCCGGAACCGCATGATACAGCTTTTCCGGCCCCCTGTCTGGACTTATATAAAGATAATTATATAAGGTTAGTCGTTTAAGCGAGCGTTTGATTTGGAGGATAGGTATCGAGACGTGAGGGTTCGTATAACTCCCATTATATGAAGTTGAAGTGGTGTGTGATTTACAATCAGCATTTTGGGATGAAGCATTAAATCTTGGCAGGATGATGCGTTATAAAATTTATTATATAAGGTTGGTAGGTTGAGTATGTCTTTGGTCTAGCAAGAGGTTAGGGCCTCTCTAAGTTTACAAAACTAACATTAAATGAAGTTAGGATCGTATGTGATGATCTTGTAGTGGTAGGGTGCTGATGAGCAAGGACTAGGCTAATTAAAAGGTAAATACGAGCCCTTCCACTTCACAAAGTTGAGTTAGCTCTGTTAAAACGATCTAG
The DNA here is from genome assembly GCF_044753225.1 of Pantoea sp. NPDC088449. Taxonomy (NCBI): domain Bacteria; kingdom Pseudomonadati; phylum Pseudomonadota; class Gammaproteobacteria; order Enterobacterales; family Erwiniaceae; genus Pantoea; species Pantoea sp. NPDC088449. The sequence continues at coordinate 83,080 of NZ_JBIVMT010000008.1, forward strand.
TAGTGTCCGGGTACTGACAAGAGATTAGGCTGGTAAATCCAGGATTAGCAAATTGAGGCCTTTTGAAAAAGTCGTGGCCAAACGAAGGTTACATGAACTGACTATTCAATATCATCTGGATCAAAATCTTTTCCTAGAAATACTTTCAAATTTTCAAATAAAGACTTGAGATCTTTTTCATCAAAATCTTCATTGAACCAAGCACTTGTATACTCTCTTATTTTATTCTTCGCTTGACCATTCTTAATTGATTTATTAGAAACTCCACTTTTATCAGCAGGCTCATGGTATAAATCAGCAAAGAAAACCCTTATTTCAATTGGATCACCATTTGGTTTTTTTACTACAACATCATAGTGATATTGATTATTTTGTGTGAAATCTTCTTTTTTTAAATGACCTAAGCAAGGTTCCACGAGGTGTAAATTTTTTTTTCGATTACAATATTTCACCCAATCCTTACCGAAAAGGTATTCAAGCCAGCGGATAAAATATAGGCGAGCATCATTTTTTTGAAAATATATTATCAAGCCTGCATTCTCGTCTCTTTTTACATAGCGAGTTACTAACTGCAAAAGTCCTTCAAATATTTTTGAATTATCATAACCAATTTTAGCTTCACCAATCCATTTATATAAACGATCTTTAGTAAAAACTGTTAAGTCAACAGAACCTACTTGTTTTGTTTGTTCAGAAGCATCATACCCAAGCCATGAAAGACCATTAACTATGTAATTTGTAATTTTATCCTCATCATCAGAAAAATATTTATCACTTGTATTTTCTAATGAGACAATAATTTCATTAATATCCAAATAGAGTTTGCTAATAAAATCTGATTTACTAGAAAATGAATGCCTTGCAGTAAGCTCAGAGAGTGATTGTAAGTCCATTTTTATTCTTTATAGTTAATCAAACAATAAAACGATAGATTTCGAGGGTCGAAGTCTTCGATCTCATTTCCATTTTCATCTACTGGTTCAATGGATTCTTTTAAATAATTTTGAAACTCGTCTTCATTTATTCTTAAAAAATCGGTTCCAACATAGTAACAGTAATGTATACTGAAAAGTCGAGAGTGTCCGCCACCAAAATATCTAACGAGATCAATGAGTTCCCCGTCATTTTGCAAGCCAGTGGCTTCTTTCAATGTTGGAACTGTGTAAATCTGCAGTTCTTCATTATCCTGAATAAAATCCAAAAGCAAATTATAGTTCGCATATTCATTTCTCTTAAACTTAGGGAAGAAAGAAACTAACTTATTAAGTTTTTCCCTTTGCTCATTAACTATATCAGCCATTTTATTTGGCTCTTTTGAGGATGTCATTTACCACCCCGTAATGAACAGCATTATCTGAAGATTGTTCAAAGTAAAACATTTCACAAAACTGTCTATTAACCCAATCTACCCGATTAGTTTCAAAACCTATTTCGTTATGATGCAATTCTTGATTTGTATGATAGTCAAATCTTACAGCAACCCCAAAAACCTCAAGCTGGTTAATAGTTTTTGTATTTCCTTGGCTAGTATTAACTACAGCACGATTGCGGGCATCATACTTTGGATTTGTTCTACATTTTAGTGAGGCATCTTCATCACCAGTTTTATCAATAAAATCCACTTGAACGACTCGCCCATAGGATGAGTCATTGTAAGCATTTGTAATAGCTTTGAAAAAGTTAACAGTGTTTAGCTGCAGGGTAATACGCTGCTCTGCCAGTATTCCTAAAAATTCATTTCTTAACTCTGTTGATGCCTTGTTGCATAATCTTCGACCTAATTTTCTATCGATACGATATTCTATTCTGCTCAAATCATTTGGAATGAAAACAGTATTAAAAAACTGCACCGGATACTGGTTGCCACTTAGCTTAGACTTACCAGAAATCCTTTTCATAATAACATATGAAAAGATGAAAGCCGTGCCGTCACCTAAATTTTCTATCGCAGTAAGATGATGCCCTGGAGTACTAGGAAGTCCAGTATTATCGTCAAGCTTAGAAGGAAAGGCATCTGAAAATGTTTGGTTAAATTTATTATAATGCGTAAGGGAGGTTAAGGCCTGAGTTTGGCTTCCAGGCATAATCTCATCAATAGCATAATAGCAATTCGCGCTTGTTATAATTTTGACTGCAATGAAGCGTAGGTTTGCTAAAGTTGCATGTGGCGAACCAGCACTTGGGTTAGTAATAGTTTTTAATAATGATGCAGATGTACTCGCCCAGCGGGAAGTGATGTTAAAACCGTGACGGCTTCCAATACGGTGGAGATATTTAAGTTGCTCGGTTTGCTCAAGACCTAAGATTACTAAATTTGGGTCTAAACTACTTGAAGTCAACGCTGATAATGTTGCGGGCTGTGCTGTCATAGTATCATCCACAATGATTCAAAATATAAATAATTGACCATTTTTCTTCATCCCCCTCAATTGGCGAAGCAATAGGGAGCACATCCGAACTAAGCCATAAAATTGCTAGTCTTAAGATAATACCGTGAGATCACATCTTCACCAAATCTTTTCTTTTCAATGACATATGAAGAGGGGATAGTATAATTTAGTAAGGTTTTTCAATCAGATAGTAGTTCAAGACAGGATTCTGACTTTCACAATACCTTTCAACAACAAATGGTGAGAAAGATGGTCAGCCCATGCAGTGCTGTAATATGTTCGTAACTTTTTCAATCCCCCAGTGACTAGTACTGTAAACTGCTATATTTAACATAATTATGATTTTGCGAAATTTAATAATCCTTTGATAATAAACCATAAAAACATCATAATACACTTACCGTCAAGCACGTAGTATTGACTTCCTTGAATTACGGATAATTAAACGTATTTAAGGCATAATCACTGACTGTGAAATTTACCCTACTCGTATGCGGAGACGTCTCTTCCAATTAATCTATTCAGTCCCCTTCCATATCCAATTTTTTACTTCAGGTAGATCGTCCCCATTCTCCCGGACGTATCGATGATGTTCAGCAATACGTTCCTGAAGATCGTCAAGTAGTTCTGGATGGCGGTCAGCCAGCCCCGGCACATGAATTATCGCTGCCTGTGCCAGATGATAGCGATCCAGTTCGTTCAGCACGGTCATATCGAAAGGTGTGGTTGTAGCCCCTTCTTCATTAAAACCATGCACATGGAAGTTTCGATGATTGTTACGCTGATAAGTGAGTCGGTGAATTAAGCTGGGATAACCGTGGAAAGCAAAGATCACCGGCTTGTCGCAGGTAAATAAGGCATCAAATTCAGCCTCGGATTTACCATGTGGATGTTGTTCTTGTGTCTGCATTGCAAGCAGATCAACGACATTCACAACGCGAATGCGTAAGTCGGGCAGATAGGCGCGTAATAAATCGACTGCTGCCAGCGTTTCCATTGTTGGTACATCGCCAGCACACGCCATAATGACATCGGGTTCACCCGCACTACTGGCCCATTCCCATACTCCCATGCCGGCTTCACAATGAACAATCGCGCTATCCATGTCCAGCCACTGAGGTGAAGGCTGCTTACCGGCAACAATCACATTGATGCGGTCCCAGGTACGCAGACAATGATCACCTACCCACAGAAGCGTGTTGGCATCCGGCGGAAGATAGATTCGTACTATGTCGGCTTTTTTATTGGCGACGTGATCGATGAAGCCCGGATCCTGATGGCTGTAACCGTTATGATCCTGTCGCCAGACGTGGGAAGAGAGCAGGTAATTAAGCGATGAAACAGGCTTCCGCCAGCCCAGTTTACGCGTCACCTTGAGCCATTTCGCGTGCTGGTTAAACATTGAATCAACAATATGGATAAAGGCTTCGTAGCAGTTAAACAGCCCGTGGCGGCCAGTAAGCAGGTAACCTTCTAGCCACCCCTGACACTGATGTTCACTAAGAATTTCCATCACCCGGCCATCACGGCCTAGTTGTTCATCATAATCTTTGAGAGGTTCCATCCATGTACGGTCAGTGACATCGAAGACCGGTGAGAGACGGTTAGAAGCCGTTTCATCCGGGCCAAACAGGCGAAAGTTATCCTGGTTGCGTCTGAAAATCTCGCTAAGATAACGGCCAAACAGTTCAGTCGCCTGACCACTGGTGCTGCCGGGTTGACCAATCTCAAGCGCAAAATCATAGATGTCGGGAGTCCTGAGCTCGCGTCGCAGACGCCCCCCATTTGCATAAGGAGATGATCCCATACGTTTGTTACCCACGGGTACTAGCGCCCGCAGCTCGGGTTTAAGCCTGCCACTTATGTCGAACAATTCATCTGGCTGATAACTGCGCATCCAGTTTTCAAGTATCAGACGATGCGATTCGTCCTCCCTGCACGCAGCAACGGGCACCTGATGCGCGCGCCAGAAGTCCTCGACTTTATTTCCATCAACTTCCTTCGGCCCGGTCCATCCTTTAGGGCTGCGAAGGACAATCATGGGCCATCGTGGAACGGCCACAGGTTCACTCCCGTTGCGCGTTTCATCCTGAAATTCAGCAATGCTCGTGAAAGCCACATCCAGCGCCTTTGCCATTTGCCTGTGCATATCGGCAGGTTCATGGCCGCAGACAAATAGTGGTTCATAGCCATAGCCGCTGAAGAGTTGCTTCAGGTCTTCATCACTGCTGCGTCCCAGGATGGTAGGGTTTGCGATTTTATAACCGTTAAGATGCAGAATGGGTAATACTGCCCCATCACGCCTGGCATTGAGGAATTTGATACCGTGCCAGCTAGCCGCCAACGGGCCGGTTTCTGCTTCTCCGTCGCCTATAACACAGGGCACGATAAGGTCCGGGTGATCAAAGGCCGCTCCGAAGGCGTGTGACAGCGAGTATCCCAGCTCTCCCCCCTCATTAATGGAGCCTGGAGTCTCTGGCGCTGCATGACTGGGTATACCGCCGGGGAAAGAAAACTGTTTGAAAAGACGCTGCATTCCGGCTTCGTCTTCACTAATGTGGGGGTAAACTTCACTGTAGCTTCCCTCAAGCCATGTGTTTGCTACCATCCCGGGCCCACCGTGGCCCGGGCCACAAACATACAGCAAATCCAGATCGCGCTGACGGATAATTCGGTTCAGATGGGCATAAATGAAGTTCAGGCCAGGAGTGGTACCCCAATGTCCCAGCAATCTGGGTTTAATGTGCTCAGGCAGAAGGGGGTTGCGCAACAGCGGGTTGCTCATCAGATAAATCTGCCCCACCGAAAGATAATTCGCAGCACGCCAGTATTTATCCAGCAGTTCCAGCTCATTGGTCAATGATTCCTGAGTCATTATCTTTCCCTTCAAATGTGTCATTCTTAAACCCTAATAGAGGATCGGAGATGACGCGAATGCGGGTGTGACTGATTCATAATTATTGAGCCCCTGGAGCGTGAGGATAGGTTGATGGAGACAAGCGAACATGAATGACCGAGGAAATGAGTATCTGCATTAGCATGTTCAGAGGCCTGGCTTCTGAACATGCTACCTATCTTAATTACTCTTCTTTGAAAAGAGCTGACTGGCCGTATCTTTTATCACCTGTGATGTCCCGCGGTCACCTTTTGACATGGATGACATGAAGGCTTTCGCCTGCTTAAAAGTAATGTGGGGCGGAAGCGGTGCTATTTCCGGATCAGTTTTAACTTCGAGGACAACCGGACGATCTGCGCTTAACGCACGCTGCCATGCACTGGCAATTTGCTCAGGGTCATCAACGTAAATGCCTGTCAGCCCCAGAGAGGCTGCAAATTCTGCGTATTTTACATCCGGTAGCTCTTGTGTGGCATCAAAACGGGGATTACCCTCCATTACGCGCTGCTCCCACGTCACCTGATTCAGATCCTGATTATTGAACACGCATACAATCAGGCGCCCATCAGACCACTGCTTCCAGTATTTCTGTATAGTGATCAGCTCCGCCATATTATTCATCTGCATAGCACCATCCCCCACCAGAGCAACCACCGGCCGTTCTGGATGCGCGAACTTCGCCGCTATGGCATAAGGAACTGCGGCTCCCATACAGGCGAGCCCGCCGGAAAGCGTGGCACGTTGCCCTTGCTTAACGCGATAGTCGCGAGCGAACCAGTTAGCGCAGGAGCCCGAGTCCGACGTCACGATTGCATTGTCAGGTAGCTGCGGTGACATTTCCCACACTACCCGTTGAGGGTTCACAGGGTTTGCCGGCGCAAGGGCACGTTCCTCCATCTGCTTCCACCACGCCTGAATCTGTACAGCGATATCCTCCTGCCAGCTACGGTCTTCTTTATGCGTGAGCAAAGGCAATAATGCACGAAGGGTTTCTGTTGCATCACCATGGAGATTGACCTCACAGGGATAGCGCAGTCCGAGCATGGCGGGATCGATATCAATCTGGACGGCCCGCGCCTGGCCTTCTTCTGGCAGAAACTCCGTCCAGGGGAATCCGCTACCGATCATGAGCAACGTGTCGCAGTTTTGCATAAGTTCCCATGAGGGTTTTGTGCCCAGCAGACCAATTGAGCCCGTAACAAAAGGCGCATCGTCCGGCAGTACATCTTTTCCGAGCAGGGCTTTAGCCACGCCTGCACCCAGGATATTTGCCGCCTGTACCACTTCTACCGCAGCATTCCGCGCGCCTGAACCTATAAGGATCGCGACCTTTTTACCTGCGTTCAGTATCTCTGCTGCGCGCGCCAGATCGGCCTCATAGGGGAGCACCTTAGGTCGCTGATAACCACTGCCTGAGTGCGTGAAACCATGAAGGTGTTGTGGCGGCTGCCATTCTTCATCCTGGATATCTTTCGGGATGATGAGGACAGCCACACCGTTCTGCGCTTTAGCAATACGCACCCCACGGTCAATCAGATGGCGCACCTGAGCGGGAGACGCCGCTTCCTGAACGAAGTTAGCCACATCTGAAAAAATCCGGTCCAGATTCATTTCCTGCTGATAACTCGCCCCTCGGGCGGTTGATTCTGCCTGACCAGCAATCGCTAATACGGGGGCATGATCCATTTTTGCATCATACAGTCCCGTCAGCAGATGGGTTGCCCCGGGCCCTCCCGTGGACAAACAAACGCCAATCTCTCCGGTAAATTTTGCATGGCCTGCAGCCATAAAAGCAGCCATTTCTTCATGGCGAACCTGAATAAACTCAATACCCTCCCCTTTTTTATCCGTGCGTTGAATAGCGCCAAGCACGCCATTGATGCCGTCGCCCGGATAGCCGTAAATGCGCGTCACGCCCCACTCTTTCAGGCGCTGAACAAAAAAGTCACTGGTTTTCATTTTCATCATTACCTTCCCGTTAAAGGATGCTGCGAACTAAAAGGATAGCCAATAGGTTCGAGTCAGGCGGCGCTGGCTACATTCGGCTTCAGGCATTAAACGAAGCAAACCCGCAACCGGAGACTGCCTTTAACTTTCCGGGGAAGTGAGAGAATGCTTTACCTGCCTGCTACATCAGCGGGTTACAATTCAGAAGGTAAAGCAGGGTATTTCGCGAAAAGTACCCGCCTCCGCTTAGGCGTGTAGGAATGTACGAATGATGTAATTCTGTATCCACTTTTTGCCTGAAGCGGATCTTAAGTAATATTCCGCCGGAATCTGCTTCAACAAGGTTAATGATGGACCAATGCAGTACAGTGAGTTACAGGCTGAAATGGAGCAGTGGCCTTTTGCTATTGTCCGCAGATGCGCTTATTGAAACGCATAATTTTTAGGCTTCACATGAGCAATATTGGGAATAGGTGATACACCTCACGGGCGGTATGACAAGACTGGATTAATCTTAACCTTCGCGATTTTTTAGATACAATTTTAAGTATATTTATTTTCAGGACTCAGGCTATGTATAACAAACTGAAGATTGCCGCCGAAAAATTAGGTGCAATGCTGAAGACGAAAAGGCTGACAATCACTACAGCAGAATCCTGTACGTCTGGATGGATAGGCTCATCACTGGCAGCTGCGAAAGAAAGCACCACCTTTTATAATTGTGGATTCATCACTTATACCGACCATGCAAAATACAGGGTTCTGGGCGTCGCGGAAGAAACACTACGGCTTCATTCAGCTGTAAGCGAAGCTTCAGTTAAAGAGATGGCCTGTGGAGCTAAGCGCCTTTCTGGTGACGATATTGGAATTGCCGTTAGCGGTTATGCAGGGCCGGCAGGTGGAACAGATGGTACGCCTGCAGGAACAGTCTGGTTTGCTTGGTGTCTGGAGGACGGCAGCATTCGTACATCCCGGCAAATGTTCTCCGGAGACAATGAACAAGTAGTTTTAAAGGCGAGTTTATTCAGTATCAATGAAATGCAGCGTTTTCTGAAAGAATAAAATGAGATAAGACAACATTGCTCCTGAACAGGAGCTGAATAATATTACAAAATAAAAGGGTGTAACGTATATTCAGTGCGGGAAATGGCTCTTCCAATCTGTGTGCTCTATGATTCAATGAGTGAACACGCTATTAGCCGCAGTAATAAACTTCCTTTACCCTGTGGGGCGGTTTTTTTCTAAAAAAAAGTCCCGCCTAAGCGGGAGCCACAGAGATGACAATACATGGAAACACTGAGTAGCTGACTATTTTTTATATACTAGCAATACTTTTCGTGTCTGCAGTAAACCCTGAAGAATATACGGGAAGTTAATTTAAATTGGGACGATTCTTAATCTTCATTAAGCGCAGCGCATTTTATCAGCTAAGGTTCAGTTTGAGATAAGCGACCTACTCTTGTTGCCAGCCACGTTGGGCATCAGCATCGTTACGCATTCCATGCCATGACAGTGACTCTATACGTTGCCGTCTGAACCAGAAGTGTCAAAGACCTCATTGCATATAAGTACCTACTATTTTCCCGCCTTTATTCAGATTGTTTATGATTTGATGTAAATTAATTTTAAAGCGAATTGATATGATCAACTATATGAAGACTTCCTCCAGAGACCGTAATAATCTTATCGAGCTAGCCATTGGTACGGCTGTAAATGAACTTATAGCCTCAGGCCTGCCGGTTAGTCGTGAAAACATTCTTTATGAACTTGAGAAGATGAAAGCCAACTCTGCCGATTTTTACACCAGGTCGATTACGCTTGAAGCGGCTCAACGTCTCCGCAACCAGTCAAAACAGAATTGTCATGAGTAAATACTCACTGGCATATCAGCTATAGATGACGTAATCATATTAATGGGCAAGCTCATTAACGAAACATTTTAAGACTATCCATGGCAGCTGCATCGATACTTTTAAGTCGCTGGTTCGCCAGGAACCCTGAATTTTACACCTTTCTCTGATGGAGCAGTCCTCAGAAAAAAGCCTCCGCAATGGGAGGCTCAGAGTGCGTTACATCGGGAGACTTCACTCACTCAGGTGAGCGAGGCACGCAGGCAAATTTTCCGATCCTTTATATTATGTTCACGGCTTAGCCAGCGTTCCGTCCGGGATTATATCCCCTAAGGACGTTACAAAGCGGGGCAACGTGACGGGCAAAGTCTCTTTGTACTTCCCTGCACAGGGTGTTAACTAAGGCCCTTCCATCTTCATTGATGAGAACGCGTTCCACGTCTTCTTACAGCTCCTGTATATCACTCCGTGAATGAACTGACAGGAGCTTTTCAGGACTTCCAAACAATGACCTGATGAAATTCAGCATGCACTATCCTCCGTAAGGAACGCCCGGGTAGCACGACCCTATTTTTTTGACGGTTTTTTTACAGGACGCTGAGATACGGTTTCGTTTTCAATCGGCGGGACGGCACCAATATCAGTTCCCGTTACCGGGTTTACCTCCGGATCGGAAGCCATTCGTGCCGTAAGCGCATCAACAGCCGCCTGCTGTTTCGCTGGCAGTTGTACGCTGGCCGTTCCGTCGCCATCGTCAACGGCGGGTGACGGATCGGCTATATACCTGAAGTTTTCATCAGAGTTCCAGCTTCCCCTGACCTCTCCGCCAGCGGACATGTTGTAATAAACACCCGCGTATTTTTAAATCGGCGGAAGTTTCCCTGGCGGGAAGTTATTCTGATGGGAGTAAAGCGCCTTTTCGAAGGATATCTGATGTGCGACTTCCCGGGTCATCAGAAATTGCAGCGCGTCCTTCACCCCGGGATCGTCGGTCATATTGATGAGGCGTTCATACAGAATTTTGGCGCGCGCCTCTGCTGCCATGTTGGAACGTAGGTCGGCAGTGACTTTACCAATGCTATCGACATAGGCGGCGGTCCAGGGAACGCTGGCAGAATTCATTAAGGCAGGATCTCCACCATAAAGCAGTGCGGTAAGATGACTGTCGTTACCGTTGCCGGTAATGGTTCGGTACAAATCGCCCTCCTTTTCGGTACCTTCTGCAAGGTCACCTTTAGCGCCCTTGTTAAGCATACCAACCAGCGAACTGATGATCATCCAGATGACTCAGTTCTTCCGTGGCAATATCCATCAGCATGTCCTTGCGCCCAGGATCTTCATCGCTCAACCCCTGAGTAAAGCAGCGGCATGCCGCGGCCAGTTCACCCTGGGGGCCACCAAACTGCTCAAATAATAAATTAGCGAGCCCCGGGTGAGGCCCCGCAACGCGTACCGTGTATTGCAGTTGTTTTACATGTCTGAACATTGCTCACTCCTGTTAACCGGTATATTACGGACGAAAAAATGCCCGCCTTGAGCGGGCAGAAGAACACAGGATTATTTTTTTGCTTCCACACCGGGCGTGGCAGAGCGGATCATAAACTGCTCCGTCACGTCAGGAAGATGCTGCAGGCACCATTCGGCCATGGCGATCTCCTGCTCGCGGATTTGAGTAAAGATGCGTACGCCCTCAGCATCACCAACAAGTTTTGCGGCGGCAATAAGCGACGTATAGCTACCAATTTCAAGGTTCTCGAAAACGTAACCGCTGATGGCGCCTTTCACCACTTCATCATCAGCCATCATGCCGCCCATCGCCTGTCCCATCGCCGACAGCTTGCCCATCGCATCCTTGAGGGTGGAGCTTGATGTGTCGTAACGTTCAATTACTGACTGGACAAGTGCTTGCTGTTCACGCGTTTCTTCAATATGCTGATCGATACGTGCCTTAAGGTCCGGATAATGCTCAAGTCGGCCGGACATTTTTTCCAGCATGCTTTCCGCCTGCTTTTCCATCGCATGGGCATCTTTCACCCAGGCCAGATAGTTCTCTTCATTCGTCATGGTGTACCTCTCAGGTTAGCAATGTCCCCCCCATCCAGACTGCCACCGGGTTAAGGGCCTGGGACCTGATTATTTAACGAAGCCCTTCTTATACGCGTTTCGAGCTTTCATATTCATTGCTACTAATGGGAAAGCGCGAAATGCAGAAATGCCTGGCTCTCACGAACTATTGCTTTTCCGCAATGATGGTCAGCTTTTCATCAGTCGCCTTTTCTTCCTTAAGTGTTTCTGCCAGCAGGCGCGCCGCTTCCTCATATCCAAGCTTGGTGGCCAGTGCATGTAGCGTCCCGTAGGTAGCAATTTCATAGTGCTCGACCTTTTGTGCGGCGCCTATCAACCCGGCATCCCGTACGGGTCCTGCCTCAACCGAATCAATTATTTCCTGTGCTTCTTCAGCCAGGCCCTCAAGGGCATGACACTTCATGCGTTTTATCTTCACGCCTTCAGTACTCTCAACCAACTGATCGATTCGCTCAATCTGTCCGCGGGTTTCTTCAAGGTGCTGCTCAAATGCTGCAATCAGCTTTTCATCCATGGCAGCTCTAGCCATTTTCGGCAGGGCGCGGGTGATTTGCTTTTCAGCACTGTAGATATCTGACAGATCGTGAATAAATAAATCTTCCAGCGTCTTAATCGTCATAATGTTCTCCGGAGATGTAGGGGCATCATGTCTGAATATTATTTAGCATCATCATAAACATTAGATGACTATTTAAAATTAGGAGGAGCATGAAGGCGGAATTAATTGATTAGGAATAATCTTAAGGGGAAAGTGAATGCAATCATTGTAGATTAAAAAATGAAGAAAAATAAGTTTCAGGAAATATTTAAACCTGCCTCACCATTCGGTGAGGCAGGCTTTGAGGTTCAGCAACTCAGGGTCGCTGACCGGCATTCCCTTGCGTTACCGCCTAGCTGCGGTGGCTGTTCTGCCCACCTTTTTTACCGGCTTCAGAAGCCTTCTCGCGGTCGTTCTGGAAGTTACCGCCACTGTGCTGCCCGCCTTTTTTACCGGCTTCAGAAGCTTTTTCACGGTCTTCGGCAAAGTTGCCGGAATTGCCACGATGCTGAGTCATAATAATATCCTCTTCGTGTTAGAATTTAACACCGTCTCGAATACACTATCTATTTCAGATAGCAGTCCGGTGCGCGTTCCGCAGGATAAATATTAGCAACCAATACAGGAGATGCAAATATTTTTTCGAAAAATAAGTTGTGGTCAATCATCAGATTTCTCACGCTTCGTTAATTTAAGATTAATGATTTAAAATGGTTTCATTTATATCATCAATAACATTCTGATTCGCGGAGATTAATTAAGTTGGCTCCTGACATAGACATCTCAAACTTAACCTGGGGCAGAATAAGAGAGTCAGTCCCCCGCTAAACCTGCAGCGGGGAGACGTTCCTTTTTAATTCATAGCGTTGCGCTGGTGGCAGGCATCCCCGGCACGAGTATCACTTTCCGGCATTCTTCCTGCCTCTTCTCAAATATCTCATACCCACGGGCGGCATCCTCAAGTGGAAGGTGGTGAGTAACGATCTCCTCAGGCTTAAGATGCCCCTGTTCAATCAGGGCAAGAAGATCCGGCAGGTAAGCATGCACGTGCGTTTGCCCCATTTTGAAGGTTAATCCCTTATCGAAGGCATCGCCAAACATAAAGCCATGAATGAATCCTGCATAGACGCCCGGCACGCTTACCGTTCCGCCCCGGCGCACAGCGGCAATACACTGACGCAGCGCTTTGCCACTGCTCCCTTCCATTTTCAGGTTGGTGAGGATGGTTTCAGTCATGCTTCCCTTCGCTTCAAAGCCCACCGCATCGATAACAGCATCCACGCCCCGGTTACCGCGGGTATTTTCGATTATCCACGCCGCAGGATCGTCCACTTTGTCAAAGTTGACGGGAATAACGCCGTAACGATCCCGGGCAAAAGCCAGCCGGTAATCGTTGTGATCAATCATAAATATCTGTTCAGCGCCTTCGAGGCGTGCGCAGGCTGCGCTTAAAAGCCCCACAGGGCCCGCGCCAAAGATGGCAACGCTTGAACCTTTCTTCACCTCTGCATTTTTAACCGCTTGCCAGGCCGTTGGCAGGATATCCGAGAGGAAGAGAACTTTTTCATCTGACAGCGTGTCCGGCACCTTAAAAGGACCTGTATTCGCTTTGGGCACGCGCACATATTCCGCCTGACCTCCAGGGATCCCGCCATAGAGATCGCTGTAGCCAAACAGCGCTGCCGGCGGGGTAATATTCTTGCGATTGAGGGCCGCGCCTTTTGCGCTGTTGGTGTTCTCGCAGGCTGCATACTGGCTGAGGTGGCAGAAAAAACAGTCGCCGCAAGCGATCACAAACGGTATAACCACGCGGTCCCCCTTGCTGACAGCCGTCACTGCCGTCCCGGCTTCGACAACCTCCCCCATAAATTCGTGGCCGAAAATATCGCCATGATGGGTTCCCGGAATTTTACCCCGATAGAGATGAAGATCGGAGCCGCAGATTGCGGTAGCGGTTACGCGAAGAATAATATCATCTGAAGCCTGTAACTCTGGATCAGGCATGGTGTCTACGCTGACTTTATGGGGGCCATGGTAAGTAAGGGCTTTCATATTTTTGCAATCCTTCCTGAGGTATCTCTGCTGGCCCCGGACTGTGAGCGGAGGGCATACCGCTGAAGCCTGAGGCATGGCTGCCTGGATACACGCCGTTATCGATGGAATGCTCAGGCAGCCTAATAGAGCCGCCCGAGAACCCGTGGGTAAAATTTAAAACCATTACAACGTTCCGGTCCCACCGTCGCTACACCAGACCTGACCGGAGGTATAGCTGCTTTCGGGGGAGGCCAGCGTCACGTAAAGAGGGGCAATTTCGGCGGGCTGACTCGGGCAGCCCAGCGGGGAAGAGGCGCCAAATTTTTCTATTTTTTCCTGTGGCTGTCCGCCACAGCACTGCAGGACAGTCCAGTATGGACCCGCCGCGACGGCATTGACCCTTATCCCTTTCTGGCCAAGCTGTTTAGCAAGTGATTTGGTGAAGGCGACGATAGCTGCCTTGGTCTGGGAATAATCCAGGAGAATATCGCTGGGCTTGAAGGCCTGAACGGAAGAGGTGTTAATTATTAATGCGCCACGGGGGAGATATTCAAGCGACGCTTTGGTGATCCAGAACATGGCGTAGAGGTTCGTTTTGAACTTGGAGTCAAAATCCTCGGTACTGAGATCGGTTATCGACTCGCAAAACTGCTGACGCCCAGCGTTATTGACAAGTATATCAAGTCCACCCAGCGCGCCAGCAGTCTGACTGACCAGCAGCTGACAGAAAGACTCTTCGCGGATGTCGCCTGGGATCGCGACAACTTTACCGTGCTCTGCCCGGATCAGTTCAACCACTTCCTGAGCATCTTCTTCTTCCGCAGGAAGATAGTTGATGACAACGTCAGCACCTTCGCGTGAAAACGCGATGGCAACTGCGCGTCCGATCCCGGAGTCCCCGTCCGTAATGAGCGCCTTTCTGCCTGCAAGACGTCCGCTTCCCCTGTAGGATGCTTCACCGTGATCGGGACGCGGATTCTTTTTACCGGTCAGACCAGGAAAAGGCTGTTTCTGATGTGCGAAAGGCGGAACAGGATAAGCGTCAGCAGGAGAATGTGTATCTGAAGCGGGAATGCCGTTTGCCTTACTCATTGAAATACTCCTGTTCTCTGAATACAGATAATTAAAGCATAGGTATATATTCCGACTTATGACAAACGACAGGTATATATTGAGATTTGGTCACCAGCAGCGCGCTAGAATAAGCGAAGCCAGAAAGATAAAAAAATGAAGCCTAGCGGGTAAATAATACTGAAATAATATTATTAATGAACGACCAGATTATCTACGTTAAACATTGCAGTCACAGCCCTTCGCCCTTGCATCTTTCTGCAGTAATAAACCAGTCAATTTCAGCGGCAAGTGATTTAGGAAATAAGGACGTTTTCTGCACTCATCCAGCCTACGCATGAGTGCAGATGCTACTGAAGTTCTGAACATAGGTTTCCCTTAAGGTGCATATGCAGAGAAACCAGCAAAGCCCATGCGAAAGGGGCGAGCTCCGGCCCCGGGCTCTTCTGACGTGTCTGTCCGATCAAACTTTCGTGTCCTGTTTTTGCCATGATATACTTTCAGATTAATTTATAACTGCTTGTTTAACAACAAAACACAGAGACACACAGCTTTTATTCAGATCGTTTTTAAGGATGGTGAAGATATAGCCGATTATCACTTTCTGTAAACCGCTCTAGAATTTAAAAGGACGAAAGACGTAAAAAATATTCCGGTTCTTACGTCCATGAAAGCGATAGGAAAATTATCCCCTGAGTCATGCATGGAAGACGTTATCAGGCAGCTTATCCTGCCAAATTTTTAAGTGCCTTATATTTCTGCCAGAAGTTAACTGAAGGGATAGCCACGATGAATCAGAATAAAGAAGCCGATAGACCGGAGCGCGTTCATGAAGATCAACGGTGGATAAATTTTGAAGACAAGCTGAAAAGATGGGGAACGGGTTTCCTCATCATTTTCATTCTTTCAGGGATGGCCGGCGTTTTTTCTAAAGGCTATTTCAGCGAGGGTCGCGCCGGGGATGGCACCACACAGATTATCTATGAGCGCTTCGGCAGAGTGCTCAGCGGTATGGATATGAAGATAACGTATGTGTCGTCCGGCACAGAAATGTCCCGCATCTCACTCGGGGGGGATTTTATGGAAAATTATGAGGTGCTGACGCTACACCCTCAGCCCTTTCGTGCATTCAGTGATGGGAGAAAACTCATCTTGGAATATCATCTGTTGATTCCCGCACGGCAACAGACTATCTGGCTGGGTTTGCAACCCCGCAAAGCTGGCGCGGGACGAACTTTCGTCACTGTAGACGGAAATAAGCCCTTATCTTTCTTTCAGCTTGTCTACCCATGACAGGAGCCTGAAATGGAAACGGTACTTCGTGCGGCAGGGATCTACCTCGTTCTTTTAGTGGTATTCCGGATTGCGGGCCGGAGAGCGCTGCTCCAGATGACATCATTTGATCTCATTCTTCTCCTAATAATAAGTGAAGCGACACAGCAGGCCTTACTGGGGGATGATTTTTCAGTCACTGGCGCCGCGCTTACAATCATCACACTTATCGTTCTGGATATTATTTTTGGTTTCATCAAGAAAAGAACACGCTGGGCTGATTATATGCTGGATGGCTCCGCGGTGATCCTGGTCGAATATGGCATGCCGATGGAAGACAAAATGAAAAAAACCGGTATCACACTGGATGACATCATGGTGTCGGCGCGAACAAGCCAGGGGATTGATGACCTGTCCATGATAAAATTCGCCATCCTGGAAAAAAATGGTCATATTTCAGTCATTAGCAGAGACACTAAATAATATTATATCACCGCCGGCAGCGTAAAAATTTATCAAGATTGCCGCTACAGGGCAGTCCCATTTAAATACGTCCCCCGCTTGCGCTTGCCATTTAAGCCGATATTACTAGTCTTACATGGAATTTTAAGAACTGGTTTAATGACTAAAGGTGCAATGATCAAAATTTCTGAATCAGAGAGCACTCTGCTGATAATTGCGGATGAAAGACATCAGCAGCGTTAACTGCCCGCCACTTAATAATCGAAACAAGACAGAAGAGGAAGTCTGGGGTACTTTTCAGGAAGCTGGAAGCTGAACAAGACCATCAGAGGAGGATCTATCCCCGGCATAAAATATGGAAAATGGTTGGAAATGGTGCCGGCAGTTGACCCGATTTAACGACAGATTCAGGTGGCCCTATAAATCAATATATGCAATGTGATAATGAAAGTTTTACAGCGGAAACCATCTGAAGCAAAAAGAGATATCACCGTTATAATGAACTTTACCCGCGCTGTACGGTTTTTTTACTAAATACAACCTGATACTTAATTTTTGAAACTGCTGCCGTAGCGGTGGCCATACAGTACGCGAATATCAAGTAGGCCTAACGCAGTCCCGATGATGTTTTTCCGGCAACAAAAGAGTGATGCATAGCATGCATTAACGGTTGAGCCATGCCTGTAAGGCTGATTTGATAAATAACCTCACCCTCTTGACGCATTTGATTTAAAAATTTTCCTAAAACCGCTTACGCGGAGCGTCATTGCCATCCTCTTTTACTTGTTCACCAGCTGATAACTATTATTTTAATGCACTCGGCTCACACACTTCAGGAGGTTATTATGACGACTTACGAAGGTGCCGGTATCGTTCGCCGCGGGAATTTATACGCAGGAAATTATCGCAACCGTAAGAGAGAAAATGCGTCTGGATATATAGGGTCAAATCCAGCTGCTGAATTGCTTAAGTGTGCAGATGCGATTGACGTAGGGATGAATCATCCAAGTCTGCGGTTTGTCGACTGAGACATTGAGAAGCAGCTACGCTTGTAGTAAAACATCAGCTAAAAAATAAAGGAGATGAATTATGGACGATATCGATCTGGCACAAGAACGCGAAGAGGCACGACTTTCCGCAGCTCTTTTCGCACGTGCGCCACGTCTTGTCAGCCGAAATGGCAATTGCATATGGTGTACGGATGAACCAGTAGTTGCAGATACAGCCTTCTGCTCGGCTGAGTGCGATGAGGATTATCACAAGCATCATCGTGAAATGAAACAGCGCATTACAGGTGAGTAGTGGCCGGAAGAGACTTTCGAATAATTAAGAAATGCAAATGAACTGTGCTTTGATTCTTATCGGCATCATTACTCTTTCAGCTTGCGATATGCAGAGAAAAAACTCTGAGAACATTGGCATGGCTAATCCAGCCTCAGTCTATTGCACTAAGGTAGGAGGCAAGATGGATATTGTCAGGGGATTGGGGGGCGATGATGGATACTGCACTCTCCCGGGCGGAGAACGGCTTGAAGAGTGGTCACTTTACAGAAGAGATAACATAAAATGAAAATTGGATATCTTTTCCCGGTTGCCATAATCATCGCAGGTTTAGCACTGCTGATTTGGTTCATCGCAAGCGGAGCTTATGCGCCGGGTGGATGACCGGTGAGAGAATCTGGCCGTGGGGGCTGGCAGGAAGTAGTAGCTCAGGGAAGAGAACTATGGGCGGAAGAGACGTTTGGTTGAGGCTCACTAAGGCGCGAGAGGCCAAAGGTTTAACCAGGGCTGAACTAGCAAGAGTGCTTGATATTTATAGGCAAGCTATTTCATCTTTCGAAAAAGGGATAAAAGCTCCATCCCATGAAACTTTAATGGCCCTGACAAAAATTCTCGGCTTTCCTGAGCGATTTTTTGTATCCAATAACAGCTCCCCAGAAATTATGGGAGCTGTACACTTTCGCAGCCGTAGCACTGCAACCAAAAAAGCAAGAATGAGCGGTCGTGCAAGGGGGCGTTGGATTGCACTAATTTTAAAGGAATGCAGCAAATATGCTCAACTTCCACCTGTAACATTGCCTGATCTAGATATTGCTGATTTTGAATTACTCGATAAATCTGATATCGAAGATATTGCAACAAAAGTTAGAAGGTACTGGCTGTTGGGTGACGGCCCTATAGCTAACCTTACTAAACTTTTAAAGAATAAAGGAATCGTAATATCCCACCTATCTTCTGGTGAAAAAGTTGATGCCTTTTCATACTGGGAAACTGATCGCCCTATTATGGTTCTAGACCGCTCGAAGACAGCTGTTAGGATGCGGTTTAGTCTTGCACATGAACTAGGCCATCTCATAATGCATAGGACCGTTGAAAATGATTATTTAGAAGATAAGCAACTTTTTGATATTGTGGAAAGCCAGGCTGATTACTTTGCCTCTTATTTTTTAATGACATCAAACACGTTTGGTAGAGTGTATTATTCTCCAAATTTATCTGCTCTTGAGCAGTAAAAAGGGCTATGGAGAGCATCTATTGGAAGCATAACAATGAGAGCTCATAGCTTAGATCTAATGAGTGATAATTAGAAAGGTTATGGTTTTAGGCAATTAGCTCCTTTTAGACGTAAGGAGCCACTTAATGATGTTATACCTAAAGAAACACCTAAATTATTGAACAAACTACTAAAGGTGCTTGACACTCATTCAATAATGAAGGCAACTGTTCTAATTGATATTTTCGGATTACCTGCATCTGAACTAACTGCAATTACCCAACTTAGTGCATCTGAATTGACTCAAAGCGACAATGTATTATCATTCATTCTCAGAGAGAAGTAATCCCCATCCGGCCACCGCGCCTGGTTTTTATCGATTATCCATTTCCCCGCTTCGCTAGCATTTCCTTAGAGCCATCCTATTATTATTAATGTCGCTTCTACTTCCCTGTATTGACGACAAACTCCGATTGATAATGATTCGCACCCATCGTGCAGCCCGGACTCCATCAGTGCCGGGCTTTTTTTGGAAGTATAACTATCACTTTTGTAACGGAACCAAATCCGTTACTCCACTCAGTAAATACTTATCATCGATCATTTTCTGATCATGCTAAGTGTTGTTGCTACTATAGCGACGGGTTACACACAGCAAGCGTAACGCCTACGAGAAAATTTCATTTGAACGAATTTATGCCCGCCTTGTGCGGGCTTTTTTTGCATTTTCATAAAGATTTTTCTAAGGCTGCCGATAATTCTTACTGACGGAGTGGTAAAAAGCTCCGCGAAAAATTTAAGACTAATACAGCAATTTTAGTGGTTGGCCCGCTCCTGAGCGGGCATTTTTTATGTCTATCTATCCAGCACCTTCACCTCTGATCGCTCAGGATTATTCAACGCCAGCGCCGTTCTCAGCGCGTCAGCTATGACCTTTTGCTTCGACTCCAAGCCAAAATCATGAAGTGTGAACATCATGAGGATTTGGGAAGGCTCGTTACCGTATTCACCGCCTCACTGAGCGATCATGTGCGTATGGCCTGCGCAACGTAATTGCGCTGCTGCGTTCTGGCCTGAGTGCTGGCGCTGTCAGTTTTCCCCCCCCCCCCCCCCGCGGGGCAAGTCCGGTATCTAGCGTAATGCCGCTGAGACCTTTGACCATTGAGATCAGATATGTGACATTGCCATTCAGTTTTGTACCCGCACGCCACATGGCCTGAAGCTGATTCACAAAATTCATGCCACTGGACGGCGGCATCAGCAGTACTGACAAATCACCCTGCATCAGTCGTGAAGCAGCACTGATACCGAAATCCACGTACTGCATGGCGTCAGTCACGGTATTGAACATCTCCGTTGCATCATCCAGCAGTCCGTTTTGCGTGAAGTCTGGGAGGCCTTCAAGCCCAAACGCTTCAAATGCCGATGACAGAAAATCGTTCATCAATGCTGCAGCGCCAGTTAGCTTCATTCCTGTTGCAATACCGGCTTTAGGAAATGACAGTTCAACTGATTCGATGAAGCTGTCGCGGCACATGCGGCCTTAGTCTTTGGTATGGCTTACGCGAACTTTATCCGTAACGGTGACGGTCTTTTCGCCATAAAAAGGATGAACCAGCTTGCAACTTTCGGGCTTCTCAACTGCCTCGATTAGATTGTTACGCTGCTCAAAATAGTCATCGCCGGCAAGATACGCCTGAACGATGAAGCGCCGTGTTGCGCGCCCAATATCTTCAGCACATGGCTTATCTTGGTTAGGGTACTCATGGACCTGCATGCGTCTGCCGAAAGTTGCTTCATCCTCATCGACCTTAAAGGGCACGCCACGCAGTGAAGCATCCCGCAGATTATCAATCCAGCTCATGCGATCTCCGGGTAATAAAAAAAACCGCCGGAGCGGGTTACTGATCAAATGTCAGGATTACAAATTTAGTGAATCAGACTTATGTTGATGTTCGAAATTTCCTTAAGGATGAAGGTATGCTGCATACAGTTCACTTTTTATGCCCAGTCACAGCTCAAACCTTATCTTCTTTTCAACAATGCTGTCTTCAAGCAGTTGGGAATGGATCATCATCACTTCTAATCCATATCTCAAGCGGTGGTGGCGACCTGATATCAGGATTTACCGCCTATCACTTTCTAAAGTCACTACCAGTACCGGTAATCACTCATAACATTAGTAATGTTGAATCAGTCGCTAACGTCATTTTTATGGCAGGCACTGAGCGCCGAGCCAATCCAGGCTCACGTTTTCTTCTTCACCCGCTGCACTGGGGGTTTACTACTCCGGCAGCAGATCATGCCAGAATGGTTGAGTGGTCCAAATGCCTCGATAACGACTTCCAGCGTTTTATTAATGTTCTCAATAGCGAGACGAAGCGAAATGATGTCGATTGGGGAGCATTGATTAATGCCGCCACTATATTGGACGCCGACACCGCCGCCGCCAACGGTATGGTTACTTCTGTGACAAAAGCTACATTGTCGAACTCCGCCGCCAATTGGTGGGTAACCTGCTGACATATTTTTTCTCCTACAAAAAACCACCTAAGCGGGTTACTGGTTTGAGAAGCGGTTATATCCGATAACATACTTAAGCCAGGGCAAAGTATTACCCGCTGGCGCGACGCGCATGCCGGGTGGAGCATTATCAAATGTCACCTTCAGCTCACCCTGCTGTGGGCGTGAAATCGGGACCGCTGACTGATAGCCCGGACCGCCCTGCTGATTGTTATACCAGCCGCCAGCATTTCAGCGGTTCTTCAGGGATTGCCAGAAGGAAGTTGTGCCGTCCTTTTCAGTGACTGCATCAGCGATATCATTGAGTTTTTTGAAGATGTAAATCGCAACGTCGATGGACACCTTCAGAGCACCTAGTGAAGCTATCTGCTCCAGCACGCCGGAAAGTGAAGTCGCTGTTGTGAGCGCAGTTTTCAGAGTGCCTACGGTGCGCACAGTGAATACACCAGCCATAACAGCGCTGACACCTTTAATCTTGCTCTGCCACCCACCCATAGCTTCAACAACATCATTCACGTCTTGCCATACCGCTTTAACAACCGGACCAACCTGATCCCAGCTGCTGACAATAAGGCTTCGACCCAGTACCAGCAGAGAAACCAGTTTTCCCATGGTGGACATTTTCAGCACGGTCTCAAACATATTCACTGCCTTGACGGCAATACCGATCGCAGAGGCGGTACCAAGAAGCGTCAGACCAAACTTAAAGGTACCGCGAACCATATCAGGGTTAGTCTTAGTGAACTGGCTGAACTGCTCAATCAGTGGCTGAACCTTCTGAGTCAGCCTGAGGATATCGGGCAGGAACATATCCCCGATGGTAATACTGGCAGCGTTAAACTGATTCTTCAGAAGCTGAACGGAGTTGGCAGACGTGGCCGCGCGTGACTCATACTCTTTCTGCATTGAGCCTGCATACTGCTGCGTATCCGCAACGCGATTGAAGTTGGTGCGCAGTAAGTCGAGGTTGGTCAGCAGAGGCGCGATAGCACCAAGCGACTCCTTACCAAATAGCGCATTCATTACCGCAGCCGGTTTGTTTTTGGGCACCTTAGCGAGAGAGTCCAGCACCTTCAGCATCGCGGTGCGTGAATCTTTCTGCATGTCAGCCGCTAACTGGGCCGGATCAATCTTGATAAACTTAAGCGCTTTCTTCTGTGACGCCGTAGCCGACTTGCTGGATGTAAGGGAAAGCATGAAGTTTTGATGCCTGTTGCTGCAATCTCCGACTCCACGCCCATACCCGTGATGGTTGCGCCCATCGCGGCAATCTCACCGGAAGCCACGCCTGCAACACCACCCAGAGGACCAATGCGGGTGACGATGTCGGAAATCTTTTGTGCATTAGCCGGGCCAGTGTTGCCCAGATAGTTAATTTTATCGGCGAGAACCACCACGCCATCCTGGGTCATTTTGAACGCGGTTCGCCATTACGCCGTCATCTGGCCTGACTTTTCAGCGGTCTGGTCAAATGCCACACCCAACCGGTACGCTTACGCGCTTGCCGCCTTCAATACTGGCTGCAAATGTTTTGAGCGCCTCAGAACTGCTCACCACCTGCCCCAATGACTCAGCAACTTTTTTTGCGTTGTTCATCGGCATCTGTGCAACGTGCTGCTCAAGTTCGCCCAGCGCTATCTTGAGTGTATTTTCAGCCTCTCGCAGGGCGTTAAATTCTGAAGCCATTTTGTGGTGCGCCCTTCGATATCGACTATCTGGCGCAATTGCAGAATTCTGCATAAAGATTGCAGAGCCGTTCGAGCGCAAATGTGTCCGCAACCGTGAGCACGCTCACACCGTCCAGAAGAACGGTGAGCCTTACCCAGGCTGTTTTACCCCAGTCGGTCAGATGTGATGGAGGGCTTGGAATTTCCCATGCGGGCTTCGGCTCTTTTTTATTGAGCGCGCTTGCCGGGATTCCCTGTAACAAGTTTCAGATGGGTAGGTTTTGGTCTTCTTCCTGCCATAAAAACCTCCCAGAAAAAACTTTTCATTTCGCGGTTGTGCATAAAAATGGGGACGGGCGGTCAGGAGGTCGCTATCCTCTGAACTTTGCACCCAACCCACCCGATGATAATCATTCTCACTTGAGATAATACCACCCGTTCATAATGGTGAATAATATTCATTCTCATTTATACCAATGAGATGACGGGTCTAGGGGCAGGCCGTCTTCATCGCACCCAATGATGTGACCTCGCTTCTTTCCGCGCTGCTTGGTCGAGTCATGATGCTGCTAGCAGAGGGGCTGCCAGTTAGCCTTGTCCCAGAAGAGCTTCTGAGCTTTCGCTATCTCGTCCTGCTTGCCGCCATTGATGGCCTCTTTCAGTCTGTGCGGCTTGATGTGGTCAACTACAGTTGCCGTCACTGCTCTTCCCTGACGATGACACATGACGCATAGCGGATGCGACTTAAGGAAGGAAAGTTTGGCTTTGTCCCAGCGGCTGTTATAAATGCGTCGCTCGGACATTGGCATTTCCTGCTGATCAGATAGATATAACCCGTGGAAATAGCGATATCACCAACCGATGATTCTTGGTGTTTATGCTGAAAGTTGAACTCTTTGAATGCAGTTTTCAGCACACAATAAAAAACCGCCCATAGGCGGCTTTGTCAGTTCCAAATTTTTATGCTAATGGCGCAAGTAGCCTGATATGGATTTGAATCTGTATACCTGACTTCCCTTGAACATGTCCTTCCAGGATATGGTAACCCATTACGTGCTTAACTCTGAGTTCAAGGTGAAACTCTTTGGCAGCTCCAAACAGCGGAGCGGTCTGGTCACTGAACCTTGTTACTCTCAGCAGAGCTGAATCCTTGGTAATGTTGCCCTGATAAAAGTATGTAGTGTCACCACCATTAACTTTTCCATCCTTAATCGTGATAATGCCTACTCCGAAGTCCTGCTGATTACTTTTGAACCTCAGATGATATAGTCCATCTTTCATTGCAACCTCCGGTCGCTCGCAAAGGTTCCACGCTAATATTAAGGCTATTATTGATGAAGTAAAATTGATCAGTCAAGCTTCACTGCGTGGCTAGCCGTTATCCCTTGTCGGTGGATTAGATACAAAAAAACCGCCCGAAGGCGGTTAGTTTTATTATAAATATGGCCTTGGATTTAAATCCTCTACCGCCTTTTTCAATGTGGCCGTAACAGGTTCAAAATCAAATACCACTAGGTACTCTGGCTGGGGTAATGATGGCTCCCATTTAGCTGTACGTATAGTTATCACCTTGTTGACTCCGCCTATCTCATAATATTTTTCATTATTTTCCAGAGTCACCTTAAGGGGTGCCTTGCCCTGTTCAAAAACCAAAACATCCACGCTCATTACATGCTCACCTTTCTGTAAGCGGGCAAACACCCGCGATCAAATTATCGCCACATGTAGACTACTTTTCATCATAAAATGTAACGCGGGCATTAGGTAGTCAACATTTCAGAATTTTCCACTAATTTGCGAGTTTTTTTTCTTGGGCGCCTCGAAAAATTGCACTGTGGACAAGCATTTCTCCGAGTAATTTTGTTCCATCAACCCTTAAACTCCATTTAAATTTGGTACTATTCTTGTGAGACTTTAGTTTTAAGGGGGTTGCGTTATGACCGTTATTCAAGTGACGTGCACAAAATGTGGTTGTGACCGCTTCGTTTCATCAACAACAACTTCCAGAGATGAAACTGTTGCCAGCATCCAGTGCGAACAATGCTCGACAATGATTTCTTTCAATGATGTAGTCTGGTATCAGGAGGATTTCATGTCAGCGAAACGTCGTTCTTTAGAGGATGGCGATTCGTTTAATAGTGTTTTCTATCTTATTCCTGGCTCATAAAGTCCATCTTCAAACGCCCACGCAAATGCGCCTTGTAATGACTCAGGTCTTAAGGTCGGCTAAGCCTTCGCTCATGCGCCATGACCTTACAGTGGCAACGATTTTTTCCGGCGTCAGGTCATCATCTTCATTGTAGAAAATCAGATCCGAACCTTCCGGATGCTCAGTGACTGCAATGAAGTTATCCAGCAATTCATCCTGATACGCCTCATTACCTTCAGCGGTGCAAATCTCACTGACAAGCTGAGTAAACTCTATTTCCGTATACTCTTCGAATCTTGGCTTTAAGTTCATTGGGCACCCTCATGTTTAGGGTGATCTTAACTCACGATGTCACTTGAAGCATTGCTCAGTGATGTACTGCTGTAATCCGACTATTTGCTTTCCTGCCATAACAATTCGCTCTTAGAGGGTGTATTAATTCTGTTCTTATACAGCTCAGGCATGGGAAGCCACCCGGGCAGCATGCGATGCCATAGCATTATGCTTGAATGACTTAACTCGGGAAATCGCATAGCGTATCGCTTCAATCCAGCGGGGATCAGCCGAAATTATCAGGGAATTTTTCAGTGAAGCATTTAAGATACCCCAGACCATAACGCGCACCAAAACATCTCTCTCCAGTCTATGGTTGAAATCCGATAGGATTGAGTTGATCGCTTCTTTGGTTTGCTGGTAGCCGTCACCCATCTGATACATGCCCGCCAGTCGTTTTATCTGAATCACACATTCACCTACTATGTCATCCTGCATCGTCCGCTCCGTTTTCGTGTTTGAAATTTGACTTAACGAAGAAAAGTGTAGTCTCAGCCACTCAAATTTTCGACCATGGTGACTTCAAGTTAGACGGGGCTTTCATCAGCCAGAAGCATTGATACTTCAGCAGTGACAATGGGTTATCTATTAATTGCGCGCTATTTACTTAAGAAGTGTCTGGTATTTATCATTATTTCCAAAAGTTTCCGTCAAATCCCGGCAACATAATCAGATAGGTATACAATTCACCCTGCACTGGTAATGTGCCTATAGGCATATACCATGACTAACGAGCAGCATTAATAGCTGACAATCCTGTGTGACATCTGCCGCCGTAGTCCGATACGGCGGTCTTTTTTCCAATCAGGCTTAATCCGTTCTTGAAGAATATTTAACTCTTGCCTTCCGTTTTCCTTGCAGATCAACCTTCATTAGCGTCCCCACGTCACGACCCATCACCTCATAGGTTTTCACACATTCAGCTATTGCGAGGCTCAGTACCAAGCCTGCCATCGATAAGTGTTTAGGCGGAGGGTTTTTAAACATTCCGCATTCTCAACATCCGATTGCAGGTCAGCGTCACTGTCCTTTCCCGCCGGACTGAGTTTGCATGGCGGGCTCATCAAATTCTGCGATATTGTTGGCCGCGTCGATTGCTCGCTGTCCAGATACCCAAAGATGACTATCACTAAACCTGCCACGGCGGTGATCATGTACACCCTGTCGGGTGGCACGACACCGGTGAGGCTCGAGAGAGTTGCCATCCAGGTGCCCCCGCTGATTGCAGTGTCTGCGTGTTGGGTCATGCGAATCATATCCAGCCCGGATCGGGGACTTGTCCAATTAGGAATTGTCTACTTTCTGTACTGGAAAAATCCGATTATCTTTTGCGTTGTCGAAATATAAAAGACCGGTTGCCGTTGGGTAGCCAATGAGAAAGAATCCGCCTGAGTGCGGATTTTTTGCATAAAAAAGGCACCGCCGAAGCAGTGCCTTGTAAGTGCTGAAAACTGTGAGCTGCCGGAGCGCCGGGTGCCTCCCGATGAGTAAGTCCAGTCATGCTTACCCGCAATTAGGCTTGCCTTCCCTAAGGAATGTAGTGACTGTTGCCCCGCCGCACAGGGGGGTTTACTCCGGCATTGTATTCTGCGGTGCCGGGTGCCTCCCGGTGATAAGAGATTTGCCACAACCCATATCGCTGTTGGCCGAGACAAAAAGCTCTTGGCTTAGCCCTGTCGCATAGAGGGATTCACTGCATTAGCCCCACTCTAAACCATAGCTATCTTTTAAAAAACCCTTCCGCGCATCGGCGTTAACTTCATGGCTCGTCAGCCGAAGGGGTAATCTGGTGCAAACTGGTTGTAACGATCCACCCTCTCGACCTCTTCAGGGAAGCGCTATTTGGATATATAGGGTCAAATCCATGAATAGGTTTTCCTACGCCGGCGAGCTGACGACTCCTTCGCGACGCGCAATGTGAAGTGCAACCAGACTGCACCAGGCAAGGTGACTGGCGTTAAGGTTATCTTTATCCATGCTCTTCCTGCCAATGCCTTACCGTCATGATTTGACCGTGCTCTATCAGCATTGTAGAGCATTAATATAGAGTAGTGAAACGGTTGCATATTCGGGATAGGCAGCAAGTCCCGAGTATATAGTGTCATGGGCTTGGGTTTAACCTATAGCAATATCGTTTTCGTTAATTTACCTTTTGACATCCAATTAACGAAGTGAGTGGGTTTCTTTAATTTTTAAACAAATGCTGTCATATCACTTAAAATTAAATTTTATATTTACAGTTGAATTTCGAGGCTGTCCCTTTGGTTTTTTGACCTGAACATAGTTTTTATTTAATTAATTTAAATCATATATTTCTTTCTCAATATCAGAATGCCAGACAACCAGACAACCAGACAACCATGTCAGAAGAAATAGTTTACGCCTGTTAAATGCAGATTTGTTACTACTCATTTATATAATTCGGATAAGAATGGGGCTCCTGTCACGGCCAAGTAAAAATAAGACTTCCTGTTTTTTTCGCTGTTCATGTTATGAATTATTTCCCTATTCATTAACACTTAAGCATTATAACCAGTCTGCAATCGTGTATGTATAAGTCATTGTAGATGCTGAATTTTATATTCCTTGATTAATGTGGATAGTAAAAAAATACTGCAGGATTTTATTTCGTAGCATTAGAATATATATCTATCCTTCGCATGACTCCTCTTCTACCACAGGCTAAAAGCGGAACTCCTTCCCACTTACAGAGATTTTATCTCAGTGGCATAACCGTAGCGGTCTACTACAATTAAAATTGTGACTAGCTAGTCCTTGAATCTAATGGAACATTGATAAGAGGTCTTCCTATGAACAAACAGAGCTACAGAGGTGGCGCAGGGAATTTTGCCAATAATCCGGAACGTGCTAAAGAAGCTGGAAGCGCCGGAGGCAAAGCCAGTGGTGGTAATTTCAAAAATGACCCTGAAAGAGCCGTTGAAGCGGGCCGGAAAGGAGGAAAAAAAAGCCGCCGTCCTCCCAAAAAGTCTGAGTAAGGTGCCTTAGGATTTTTTTCGCCATGGACTGGCATCAATTATAAAATCATTGCCTAATTTTACGAATTTCATTAATTAACAATTTCATTACCAACATGTAATTGATTAAATACATTTACCATTTGAAGCTGTGGTAACAGATAAATCATGGCCATTTTTCATTCATGAAAACATTACATTGGATTTGAGGCGCTTTGATTAATATCTAATTTTTTTGGTTCAATTCACTGATAGTCACCAATTACAGTACCCATCAGTAACTTGATAACTGCAAGCAAAAAAAGCCGCGCAGTTTAGCGCGGCGGGGCAATGCGGAGTTTCTTAAAATTATGCTTTTTAGAATCCTGTAAGTCTTAGTTGGCCGACGGTCAAGGTCAAGTATCACCATATTTCTTCTTTCGTTGCCCATGTTTCATGGTTTGACATGTTGCTCGCAATTTGTCTTGTCGTACTTTTTCATCATATTCATCAATCAAAGCCTGGCCCTGATATGTCAGGCGGTAACGATCTTTTTCTCTTAACCAGTCATCGCCATGAAAGTGTTCAATGAAGCCAGATGTAACAAGCTCCTCTCGCACCACAGGCTTGACCCATGCAGGTACAGAGCCTCTATCCTTTAAAATCGACAGCAGCCGAAAATGCTTCGGGGCCAGTTTCATCGCTCTTCTCCCTTTCAACATTTTCTTCATCATCGAGCTTCAGGAGAGCGGCTTCAATCAGACTCAGGGCAAACCATTTTAAATTCGGTCCATTCTTAATATATACCCGGTTAGCCTGAACAAAGCTGCGCAGTAAGAAAAAATGTTTAGTTCTTCACACAATGCTGCCCCGATGCGCCCTATGCAGAGAATGTTGACCTTACCCTCCCCTTTTACAAGAGAATCCCCTATGGATCCGGATTCTCACCACGGCATGCTCGTTAAGGTAAACAACTTAGACCTCATTAACGAACACGCTGATGTCCACTCCGCGATGCTTTCACGCTTCTCGTGACCAACAACTTCGGGTGAATCGGGTGAGACGAAGCTATAATTCCCAAAACGTATGCTCCTATGTGCCTCATCATGGGTGCTGATAACCGGTTGATTCGCACCCCATCGGGGTAAGTGGAAGAGAGGGCGTCAAGGCTTTGCCAGTAAATATTGTCAGCAACATCGGCATGGACATGATGTCCACAACCCGTTTCATCGGTGTTTTCTGCTAAACCGACATGGGTCTGTAAGTTTTGAATAAACCACATTTTGAATGCTCTCTTGCGTCAGGCAGGCTCAGCGCTGAATTATGGTTACGTGAACATGAAAAAGCCGCGCGCTCAAATCTAGTCAGGCGCATCTAGGAGGGGTGTCAAAAAGAGGCTCCCGCCAGATAAGGTGATCAGGGAAAATTTTTTGAAGTTCTAACGCCTCCAGGTCAGCTATTTTAAGTAATCAGAAGCTGTAAGGAAAATCTTAGCAGCATGTCGGCATCGACTTTGCAAACTTCAGCCGTGCGCGTATTTCTGTTCATAGCGTTCCACATCACGTTCGGCAGCCTCCACCTCCGACAGCAGCGCAGCAAGATCGGTTACGTCCGCAGATGGATTACTGTAGGCGCGCCGATAGCGCAGCCGCAGTGCAATCAGGCGAATTAAGGATTCACGATAAGGCGTTGCGCAGTTTTTCATCATCATATTTCCTTCAGTCAGGCTTCCCGTGAAATTCCCTTGAATGGGCAGGAGCCACAGAGATCCGCGCAACTTTCTCAGTGACCTTGCGCGCGATGTCCATAGGTACCGGTTAGGACATACGAACCTAAAAGCTTGTGCCCCACGCGGGCAGACCTTCCTCCACTATGCGGCAGATTACCGCCGAACGTACCGCAGTAAAAGGCGAACGCTTTCAGCTGAACTCACATTCGAGGTCATACTCACAGACCGGTGTCTGCGACGGATCGGACAGATACAGTTAGCTGGATTGCTTCATACAATGCGCGTGTAATGTGCTACGCCCTGTCAGCGCATGTGTAGCCGGAGAACTAACAGGCGGATTTCTGGCAATAGTGCAGCAGTGATAAGTATTCCCTGAAGGCTGGGCATATCATCGTAATGATTCACAGTGAGCTACCGCTGATAACCAACCCTTTTAAAGTGAGTTGTTCTCCTTCTCTTGCGATGTCTGCAGCTCTGTGGCGTCGATTTTTTTTTACTTACAAGCAGATGTGAGTCTTCGCTGAGGGGGACTGCTGAAAATTAAGACCTTATTCTCCACCGCGCCATGTACGCGCGAAACTCTTTACCTCCCATTAATATTGCGGATTGGCGGAGGTATTTTTGGGTACATGATTTTGCAAGTGGTGCTATCCAGGTAGACATTCAGCTTCCATACAACCTCCTCCGTCACCCGCTCCTTGAGGGTTTGCGCCATAATCTTCCTGCTTTGCAATTACCCCGGCGGTATCGGCGATCTGCAGTCCGTACCCAAGGTGCTGCCGCATCCTTTGAGCCAGAGAAGCCGCGCATGCTCAGGTGCAGGTCACGGCGGTAGAATCAAACCACTGTAAAGCGTACTGTGCATGCTCAGACTGCAGTTATGACCGGGCTCGTCAGCACACGAGCCACCTGCACCTCCGGTACTTATCATTCGGACTGTTTGACCCAGCAAAAGTTAAACTGAAATTTCGGATTAACCTTGAGATGAGAGAAGAGGTTATATAGTCAGGCCCCCTGCCTTTCTACTTCTGGTAATGGTCGAAAACCGATTGCTTTTTAGACTAAGATGAGTGCTGACACGCACTGTTTTCGGTTCTTCATGGAATCATGTGTGTTCGTCTGCCATCCTCTGCCACCAGCAGGATCTCAAATTCTCCTGCGGTAAGCGGCTGGCATAGTCCATTTCCCTGCATGATGTCGCACTGGGTAATGGTTACAAACGCCTGCTGCTCCGCATCCTCGACTCCTTCCGCCGCCACGCTGATCCCCAGGCTTTTACCAAGAGCAGCAATGGCCCTAAACAACATACGCACGCGCATACTCTTTTCTATTTCGTGCGTCAGCGACTTGTCGATTTTAAAGCCACTTACGAAACCGTGCAGCAGAAGGTTAATCGCTCCAAGGCTTTTACCGTAATGGTCGATTACGAATGAAGCGCCCGTTTTTTTTACGGCTTCAAATCGCGCCGGCGCGTCTTGGATCAGAACCGTCAATTGAGGTTCATCAACCTCCAGATCTACAAAACATGCGTCGCCGCCGGCAGATTCCCGCAGCACGTTTTCCAGCCCTGTCCCCGTGAGCTGGCGCGGAAAGAGATTAATACTGACCCGAAGCAGGGGGCTGCATAGCTGCCACTGGCGGACCTGTGCCAGCGCGCAGCGGATAATCCATTCACCAAGTGTTACGGACAGGGGGCTTTTCACCAGCATGCTGATAAATTCTGCCGGTAGCAGCAACCCGCGAGTCGGGTGCTGCCAGCGCAACAGCGCTTCACAAGCAATGAGGCCACCGCTCTGCACGTCGTAGCGCGGCTGATAGTAAAGGACAAATTGCTGCTGACGCACTGCGGCCTCCAGTTCGCGCTCAAAGCGTCGGCGCTGCTGCTCCGCTTCGCGAAACGCCTGCAGGAACAGCACACAGCAGCCTTTCCCTGATGCCTTGGCCCTATAGAGAGCCAGATCGGCCGCGGACATTACCGCTGACGGGTCATTCCCGTGTTCTGGATAGCAGGCAATCCCCGTACTGGCGCCTATGACAACCGGGGAATCATGATAGCGGAACGGTGTTTGTATCGCGGCAATCAGTCGCTCAGCTATGAGGGCTGCCTCCGTGCTTTCGCCCGGCAACAGTATAATAAACTCGTCCCCGCCGAGTCGCGCAGCGGTAACCGCGCTAGTGCATACCGCGCGTATCTGCTCCGCGACATGACACAGTAGCGCATCGCCAGCGGCGTGGCCGAGGGTGTCGTTAACCTCCTTGAAACCGTCGAGATCGGTCATCAGAAGCGTGTACGGCACGCCGGCCTCAGTCAGTTGCCCGAGCTGATGCATGAATGCATTGCGGCTGGCAAGTCGGGTCAGCATATCAAGAGAGGCCAGCTCGCATAGCCGGGCCTCGCTTTCATGACGGGCGGTTACATCGCGGATGATCATGCCGACCAGCCGCTCGCCGTCTTCCCGCCAGCCAGAAAAGGACACTTCGGCAGGAAACTCCTGACCGTCACGCCTGAGCCCCCATATTTGCATGGTGCGCGGCCGGGATATGGCGGCCTCGTCGGCGCTCAGCCGATCAAGTTCGTTGCGGTAGTCAATCTGGCACCGCTCTGGAATGAGCGCAGCCACGTACTGCCCTGACATCTCCTTCTCATCATAGCCAAACAGGGCGGCAGCGGCTGGGTTCCAGAAGGTGATGCCGCGACGCAGGTCTGTGCAGATGATGGCGTCCGGAGAGGTGGCGGATATCGCCTGCAGCCGCTGCTGACTGGCGTGTCGCAGCACTTCGAGCCGGTGCACTTCCATGCGGTCCATCACCAGCGCGGCGATATCGGCTAGGTGCTGTCTGTCTGCATCCGTCAGCGGTGTTCGCGGCTGAGTGTCGGTCAGGCAAACTGTACCGATATGGTGTCCGTCCGGGGTGGAGAGCGGGATCCCCGCATAAAAGCGGATATGCGGATAACCATGTACCAGAGGATTATCACGAAAGCGCGAATCGGCAAGGGTGTCCGGCACGCAGAGAATGTCGCCTTGCGCCAGCGTGTGGTCGCAGAAGGCCACCTCCCGAGCAGTGCCAGAGATGTTAAGCCCGTAGCGGGATGTGAAGAACTGGCGCTGATCGTCAATCAGCGAGACAAAGGCTACTGGCACTCGAAAAAGGCGCGCGGCGAGCGTGGTGAGGCGGTCAAGTGCGTCTGCCGGCAGCGCGCCCGTCTGCTGGTACTGTGCCAGCGCGTCGAGGCGGGCCGCCTCGTGGATATCGGTCAGGCGTTTCACAGTCTGGCCCCTTGTGTTTAGTGGTCTGTGGCCGGCATGACACAGCATAAAGGGGACACGTTCAATCAGACGGAGCCGCATAAACCTTGCCGCTTCGCTGCCGGAAGAAAGGCCCGTCCGTGGGCCCGCGCACGATGGGAGCCCTGAAGTTCTTTATCTCCCCGTAGGCAGATACAGGATAATAAATAGTCCTCCAGCCCAATGAACCGATCCTGAAAGTGGTTTTCCGGAGCGTTCCTGGGTGGGGTTTTAAGGGGGCCGTAAAGCGCCCCCGCAGTACACGTTCAGGATATCCCGTGCAGGCAGACTGTAGTGTGTGTACAGCCGGGTAACGAACCGGGCGACGCTACCTGGCCGTGCTCACAGTTGTGTTCCCGCAGGATCTTTTCAGTAAAGCTGGCCCACATAGCGGAATAATATTTTCTTCTCCTACCCCACCCCCTGTATCGGCATATTTCAACTGAACTTAAGGTTGGGAGTAAGTAGAAC
This sequence comes from Pantoea sp. NPDC088449, assembly GCF_044753225.1. Taxonomy (NCBI): domain Bacteria; kingdom Pseudomonadati; phylum Pseudomonadota; class Gammaproteobacteria; order Enterobacterales; family Erwiniaceae; genus Pantoea; species Pantoea sp. NPDC088449. Next base: position 117,232 of record NZ_JBIVMT010000008.1, read on the forward strand.
GTATTATTTTTTCTTCTGCGGCACGAGAGTAAAATGCGGATGCTGACCGGCGAGCAGCAGCAGGAGTTCATATTCGCCTTGGCTTAGCGTCGCCGGATTTTTTGCGGCTTCCTTCGTCTGCCAGACCCGCAGGCTGAGATCGAAACGTTCGGCGGCGCTTTCCTGCGACAGGCCGGCCGCGAGTCGGAGTTCACGAACGTTGAACTCTACAGCTACGGGCCGCAGTAATGGCTTACTTCCCAGAGATACCCCCTGCTTAAGTTACTATGGCGGGTGGAACCGGTGTGGTATGTGCACCGGTTTAAAACTTCACATTATCTTAATTGTTAGCTGGCGCAGTCAAGATGCTCAAACTCAGTACAGAATATCTCCCCCGGAATTAAAACCAAATTAATCCTCTTACCTATCCCAGATTCTCGTTCGCAATGAGCAAGGATGTGAATCATATGGCAGCCAGGATTTATCTCCTTTTGAGGCATTACTGACACAGAGAGATTATTCCGGTTTTTTCGGCCGGTCGTTCGTAGGGAAATGGGGAGGATTTACAGGGCGAAATACATGCATCGCCTTACCCTTCGAAGAATAAAAGGATTCCCCAATGAAACATCGTGACTATATTCAGCGACGTGTGCCCGGCGATCTCACCCAAGTAGACATTCGCGAGCAGTGGCAAATCACTTTCTGGGCTCTGGAGCTGCACACCACGCAGGAGCGTTTAACAAGGGCCGTGCGTGAGGCTGGCCCGGATGCAGATCAGGTGCGGGCGTGGCTGGAGAAAAACCCGCCCCCACGTGCGTCCCGCTACTGACGACTAAAGACAATCCAGTTACCGGTTAACAGCTCCGCCAGTGGTACAACCCAGGCTGCCATTGGGGTAACCTTATCCGGTAACGTGAAGCGGCTAATAACGCCGCCCAGCGCATCAGTCTGTCTGCTGAGGCTACTGAATATGGCCGAAAGCTGCTGAACCAGCCCCGCACTCTGCAGCGTGACGCGGTCAAGCTCAGCAATGGCAAGCGTTACCTGCGCGATGCCTTTACTTTGCTGTTCCGAATAAGCTCGTTTACCTCACCGACTCCGTGCAGCACCTCTTACATAGTTATGCCAGCGCTGTCCGCCGCATGGCGACCTTCGCTGACCCGACCGATCGTAACCGCGCGATGAGTCCCTCAATTTCTTTCGAGGCATTAGCGCTGCGCCAGCAAACGGACCTCCACAGCCACTACTGCAAAGCCACGGCGCTGCTCGCTGGCGCGGGCGGCCTCAACGGCGGCGTTCAGCGCCAGAATATTAATCTGAAAAGCGATACTGTTAATGGTATTGGTAAACTGCCGGATTTTTTCTGAGCCTTTCGGTAATGCTGCCCATGGCCGTCACAACCGAGCGCATCAGCTCAGCCCCCAGGTGCGTGGTGCCGGCAGTGCGGCCAGCCAGCTCCCCGGCCTCGCAGGCATTTTCGGCATAGTGGCTGATTGTGACCATGATTTCTTCCATGCTGGCCGCAGTCTGCTCAAGCGCAGCAGCCTGTGCCGAGGCGCGATCCGACAAATCCGCATTACCGGCCTCAATGTTGCCGGCCTCGCGGTAAAGAATGACGGCGTTGTCGCGAATAATCTGAATGCATCTTGCCGGTAGCACCGCATCTCTTTCACAAACGGCAACAGCTGATCCAAGCAATTGCTGTCGAGGTCTTCAGGCTCTCGTATGAGTTCTCCTTCCCAGAGGCTTTTAACGTGGGCGTGGTTTTTAGTCTGCAGGCGTACGAGAATAGTCATAAGATAGCGTCACAGAAGACCAGCAGCGCGCTGGCGGCCATCAATGCCCTTTTTTCGTGCTACGTCCCGCTATGCATCACGTTGCCGCTACGCGTGAGAAAAGTCAGTTGCTGTGTCAGCGCTTCTGCGCGGTCCGCGTGCCAGTATATGTCGCGCAGGGTCAGTGTGCCGTAGCCGCCCATGAGCGCCACTACTGGCAGTGAGACGACCATCGTCCACTGCACGACGCGGCGGATGGTAAAGTGTCAGAGTAAGTGCATGTGATTTCCCTGGTATGGTAATTACTTAATAAGTATTAATTATTTTAGTTAATAATTGCTGTTTAATTGCATGCGTTATTAAATTATGCGCAATGTTTTAATAGAATTAGCTTGGCAGATTATTTAAAAAAATAAAACGCGCAGACGATAAAATTAAAGAATCGTAAATGTGTAAGGAATTCGTTAAAGAAAATAAAAATGACATTAAATCTCTATGCGCTTATTATAAACCGTATAATAAATTTTCAATTATTTTTTCCTTTCGCAGACATTGCGCATTCTTACGGTCCGCTACTGTACATTTTTTCTTTTTAATTTCGCTCCGGAACCAGGCCGAGGCGGAGGAACCCATGTTGATGAATCTCAACGGCGACAATGATCGTCGTGCACAGGCGCTCCAAGCCCTGCGAAACCCCGATGAAAGCCGGGACGACGTGCTGCGAAAATTTGTCCGGCTGGCCAGTCAGGCGCTAGGCATCCCGGGAAGCTTTATCTCCGTGCTGGACGATGAGCACCAGTTCGTCCAGGCAGCACACAATTTTGCGCTCCGTCAGTCTTCGCGGGAAGACTCGCTCTGCCGCCACGCGGTGGATAGCGACAGCGCGGTGGTTGTTCCGGATACGTGGTTGGACGCCCGCTTCGTTACCCATCCCCTCATCACGGGCTCGCCTTATATTCGCTTTTACGCCGGTGCGCCGCTGAAAAACCGTGAAGGTATCGTGCTGGGCACGCTGTGCGTTACCGATACCGAACCCCACCCGTTCAGTGCCGAACAGGTCACCACGCTGAAGCTGCTGGCCGCGCTGGTGATGTCGTTTCTTGAAGCCTGGCACTCAGCCGGCTTTGCCGATCCTGTCACCGGTCTGCCCAACCGTCAGCGGCTTATCCGGGACCTGCAGTTCCTGGCTGCCTCGGGAGAAAATACGTCCCGCCGTCTGGTACTGATTGACTGCATCGATATGCCGCGTGCTTACGAACTCGCCCGTTCTATGGGAATGGGGCCGGTTGAAAGCCTGCTGAAAGATGTCGCCACATTGCTGCCGCTGCGCCTGCGGCCTGGACCGGGGGAAATGCTGTATACCGTCGCAACAGGCCGCTTTGCGATTCTGACGCGTGACCATAGTCACCTTACTGCGGGATGGGTGGCGGGAAGACTGGAGGGCATCAGCGCCGATCTTGGCGAAGGTATCGCCGTCGCCCTTGCAACGCACACGGGTGAAGTCACCTTTACCTGCGGTGAAATTCCTCCTCAGGAGGCGCTACGTCGTGCGGTAAGCGCCCTTCATGAGGCTATCGGGCGAGGGCTGCCCTCAATGCGTTTCAGTCAGGACGCTGACGCTCGGCATACACAGGATTTTACCCTGATGCACGAGCTGGCCTGCGCCCTGCGCGAAGATTGCGGGCTCTGGCTGGCTTACCAGCCCAAAATCTGCCTGCACAGCGGGATACCCGTGGGCCTGGAAGCATTACTCCGCTGGCGGCACCCGCAACGTGGAGAGTTGTCTCCGGCACACTTTGTGCCACTGGCCGAACAGACTGAGCTTCTCAGCGAGCTGACGACGTGGGTTACGGCGCGCGTTATTAAACGGCTGACCCGGCTGCGTAACAGCTGCACCCAGCTCCCGGTAACCATCAATATCAGTAGTCGCGACTTTGCCCGGGAGGGGTTTGCCGACGCGCTTGAGACTAAGATGATCAGGGCTAAGCTTCCGACCTCGCTACTGGGCATTGAGTGTCTTGAGACTGAGCGTATTCTTGAGAGCACTGCGGCGATGCGGGGGCTGGAAATGCTCAAGCTACGGGGGTTCGGCATTTCGCTGGATGATTTCGGCACCGGCTACAGCAATATCAGCTACCTGCGACGCATGCCGCTTGACGTAATCAAGCTTGACCGTTCTCTTATCAGCGAAATATCGTCTGATACCGCCTCACGCATCATTGCGCGCAGCATTATCGCGATGCTTAAAGATCTTGACTATACCGTGCTCGCAGAAGGTGTGGAAAATGCAGAAACGGTTACGGCACTTACCGAGTACGGCTGCGACCAGGCTCAGGGCTTTTTCTACTCCAGGGCTCTCCCGGAAGCAGAGCTTGACGAGTGGCTTGCATGGAAGATGCGGGGGCTGTGCTGAAATGCTTTATGGGCGCAGGAAAACAAATCGGCCGGAGCTTCAGAAAAATGACGCTTCGCCCGACCATGAAAAAACCCGGCAAGGGGTATGTCGGGAACAGAAAGAGGGCATTAAAACCCTTAAAAGTACATGAGCAGAGCGCTGCGACATCTTTAACTCCCCTGCCGGCGAAGCAACGCCCTGGATTTCTGACCACCCTGGTTAGCAGAGGCTTATTTTTGCGCCCTTTCAATCACTAACTAATCAGAGCCCGTCGTAACGGCTGAAGCCGGCAGAACTCGCTATTATCACTACGTTGCGCCCAGCCCCCTTCGCCACATAGAGCGCCTCATCAGCACGGCGCAGTAATGCATCGCGGCTTCCCCCGCATTCGTTGAGGGCTGCAATGCCCGCTGAAACTGTCATTGTACCCACGAAAGGGAACATCGTTGAGCTGACAACCTGTCGGATACGTTCGGCCGTCCGCGCCGCATCCGTCAACCCTGACTGAGGCAACAACAGAATAAACTCCTCGTCGCCAAACCGGCTAACCACGTCGTCTGTTCGGCTTATCTGACGCAGCAGGGCGGCGAGGCTTACCAGCACCGCGTCCCCGACTTCGTGTCCGTACCAGTGTTAATTTTCTTGAAGTGATCAATATCAATGGCTATCACGCATTGAGCCAAGTCGTCACTCTGCTGATCGGCAAGCACGTTAAAACCGCGGCGGTTACAGAGCCCAGTCAATGGATCGGTCATGGCCTCATCGCTGAGCGTCGCCATGCGCCCCGCCATGGCGTTGAGGTGTTCCTGGACAGCCTCTTTCAGACGGTCTGCTTCAAAATACCAGGCCTTCTCTGATGTAAGCAGAACAGGTTGTGCTTCGCTGCTTCCATTGCGCACCATGTCAGCCAGCCTTTCTAACGGAAAAACGAGGTGTCGTGCCAGCTGTGCCATTACGGCGGCCGTAATGCCAATAATTCCGAGCAAAAACCAGAGCGCATTTTCTACCGTCTGCATCAGGATGTGCCGGACAGTCTCAGATGTGCCGGTGATGAAGATGTTCCAGTCGTTCCGTTGGAGGTTCGCATACCCTATGAGGAAATGCTGGCCGCCGCTTTCTGTGCTGAAACGCCCGCTTTGAGTTGCGGCAAGCTGCTTTTGTAGCTCAGGACTGAGGGGCATACGTCCACCTACGCGGGCCGGATCATGGCTGAAGATAATCATGCCGTCATTGCTGACGATGCTCACCACCGCCCCTCTGGTATAAAAATGCTGGCTAAGGATGTCGCCCAGGATGCTCTGCTTTTTAAGGTAGATGGTGCCGCCTAAGTAACCCAGGTAATTACCATCCGCTGCAAAAAGGGGGTGGGGCAAAAACACCACGTAGTTACCCGAGGCGGAGGTAAACGGCGCTGAAATAAAGGGTTTCTGCGTAGCAATAGCCCGCCGACTCGAGTCGGAGTATAGCTTCAGGCCAACCAAGTTCAAGCTTTCTGGTGAGGTGACGGCGATGACGGCGTCCCGGTTTACCACCACGACTGAATTAAAAAACCAGACTGAAGACGGAGTCGATCGGTCTCATCCCGCAGCAGTGTCAGGTCGGTAAGTCCCTTGATCCTGGTTGTGCTCCAGGCCAGCTCGCGCTGCGCCGTAGCGAGATAGCGAGATAGCGAGATAGCGAGATAGCGGCCCATGGTGTCTGCTAATTTCCGGGCATAGGCAATGTTGCTTTCCATCAGGCTGTCTTCAATGTTGCACTTCTGAAAGAGAAGCAGCGCCCCCAGCAGCAGGACGGAGGTAAGCATGACGCCCCCCACGAAAAGCGAAATAAGTAGCGTGCGCCGGCGAAATTTTTTCTGAAGCATGGCTATAAGGGCCCGGTTAGAGGTGACATCTGATGTTATCAGCGCCAGCCAATGCTGAAGGTGAGAGGAGGGCACAATATATGTTCTACTCAGGATGATTGCGCAAGACTGAACGAGGGCATATAACGCAGATATTCTTACTTAACTCAATTGTGACCAACAATTATTCAGCTATAAGCGATTTAAGTGGATTAAAGAAAGAAAAAAGATTATCAAAGAGCGGTATCGTCTCACCGCGATACAAATCAACGATTAGCCCGTTAAGGCTTGCGGGCATTTTTTTCCAAGATTTTGGGTAATTTATTTATATCGCAAGAAATATCATTAAAAACAGGAGGGGTTACTGCCACCACTCAATACATGAGGGTATCTCTATGTTAGCATGTAAACATTTTTAATAAAATCATATACTTACATCAAGCGCAATTACTCCGTTTATGATCCAAAATTGGCATGTATCCTGTGAAGAGCACCCATGGCGGAAATTTTTCAAACTGCAGGCTTTATCACCTTGAGCATCGTCGTAGTGTAGAATCCGAAGCGAAAGCAAATCATTGATCGCTCTTGGTAAAACGAGATTTCCTGATAAAAATATATTTTAACGAGCCATATCTTAACGAAATTGTACCTTATCATCCCCAAACGTATTCAGCATTTAATTATGAAAATTATAAATTTTACTAGCGATTTCCCCTCAAAATGCATAGTTAATAGGGGTAAAACGTTACACAAACCTGTCAGATACGCACCCCAAAAAACCACGGCGCCTGGATATCGTACGCCCCGCTACTAGCAATGATTATGCTGGGTTTACTAAGAGTTTATAAACCGGGGGCATCGTCACCCGTGCAGGCAGAAGGACGATATCAAACAGAATGATATTAAAAAATGAGAAATCACGATCTCTGCACGCTTCATGCAACTGACTGCACAACAATCAGAGTTTACTGTATTTTGAAGCATGAACGATTCGGTTCCTGCCTGCTCTTTTGGCACGATAGAGGGCTTCATCGGCAGCCGTAACAGCAGAATCAGCTGATTCTGCAGCTTGTTTTGTGGCCACGCCGACACTGAGCGTGACCTTTATCTTGCTGTTACATACCTCAGAAACTGACGTTTTTATTTTTCTTACAGTCTCCCCAGCATTCAGACTATCGAATATAATAATGGCAAATTCTTCGCCGCCAGATCGTGAAATAAAAACGCCTTCATTGGCTAACCGACTTAATATCGCCCCCGTATTTCTTAAAACTTTATCCCCCATTTCATGACCATAAGTGTCGTTAATTTTTTTGAAATGGTCAATATCCGCAATACATATGGTCCCTACTCTCCCTTCCATCTCCCTTAGCTTTGAATTTAGGTGTCGTCTGTTAGGAAGACCAGTTAATTCATCTGTCATAGAAAGACTCACTACAGATTGATAGTTATGATTAACATACTTAATAAATCTGTTAAATGAATAAATAATCATGAGAATGGCTGGTATATAAAGGACTGCAGCCACTAGTGAAGCCACATCCCTCTCTAGTAACGCTAGGCCACCGGCCATTGATACAAGAGATGAGTTAAGTAAAAAAAACAAGCCGATCCTGAAAACAGCCAGATGCTTTTCCTCTGACTTGATATTAAAAGATTTTCTGATGATCCATGTCAGAATAGATACGGTGCAGGAATTGATGAAAAAATAAAAATTTAAGCGATCGGCATTTCCAAAGATTAGGGAAAGAGCCAAAACACTGCCGGTCATGATAAAGACATAAATTATAATTGACCTGCATAGCAATCCTTTAGGTGTTTCAGCTTCGTATACCAGTTTGTTAGAGATTTTGAAGTTCATTATAAAGTCCTGATGTAATTCAGCCGCAAATGGTACCATGTGATTATTTATAATGGTTATTATTTATGCTTTCCCTAAATGTAAAATGGCATTAATGTTTGCTTGTTAATTACAGCGCTTATTAATGTTGATCTCGTGTTAATGAGGCGTTAAAACATGACATTGGCCCGGTTTAACGCTTCCGCAAGCCATGATAAATTTTTAATGATCAAATCACCTCTCAGCCCCTCTTTCATTCATTAAATCTTTCAAAGGTTAACTAATTAGAGAATTAGCCAAATGAACTTGAGTCATATCAATGAAAGAAGCATGACTAGTAACCATTGACAGGCGTAAAAATATAATTACTGAAAGATTAAATAGATAAAAAATTTATTTTCATGTCTTCCCCCGGCAATTTTCAGCGCGGCCGTAAAACGATTCAGGATTGCGGAATTTTTCTAAATTTATCAACCAGACCATCTGCACTTAAAAAACAATTATTTACAAAGCGAAAACATATGGTAAGGAAACGCGTATTTTCATTCCTTTTCAAAATTAGGTTAATGCCATTAGGCATCTTCCATTTTGAATCAATTTAACGGCAAATAATTGGCGATAAAGTCCATGTGGCGATATAATTAAAGATTACTTTGATTGTAACCATACTGAGATGACAGTGAATTTTAAAATGTTTTAAGTATCTCACCAGCATCCATGAGAAAATATTCTATCAAAGGAGTTATACGTGAATGATGTTAGCACACATTTTTTTGCAATAGGAATACGAAAATTAGCGGCTGAGCATCAGGCGGGTAAGCCTTGCTCTGATACAAAAAGGGAGGTTGACCAACTCATCCAGTCCATGCGTGATATAATGGGTCCCGATAAGGCTTACCAAGTTCAAAAGTGGTCACAATTGCTTGAAGACCTGAATCTCTATAACAACAGCAGAGTTGACCCGAGATGGGAAACTATAATTACCCACGCCAGGAACAGAATTAAAACGCGCAAGAGAACCGCTATGTTCTATAAGAACCGGTTCAGGAAAGAAACTCAGTGATATCGTTATAGTTTCAATGATCGACTTGGGAATGATCCAGTTAATCAGAGTTCATTCTATCGGTCATTGAGACGGGGAAGTTTTATACGAAATTCACTCACCATTATTGTCATTTCCACTTATTAATATACAGGCACATACAATGAAAGCTAATGAACTTTATAATGAGATGTGTCGTGTTGTGGGTGATATGGTGTTTACGCTTCATGATGCAGGTATTGAGTCAAAGCAAATGGTAATTGCTGATGCCTTGCGAACAGTACTAGCTAACAAAAAAATTGAGCGATCCGAGCTAATGATCAAGGCAATTGAATGTTCAGTCAGAACGCTGGATAGATAGGTATGTTTGATTTTTTTACACAAAGCTATTTGGGAATATCAATGACCGATGATGTTAATTTCAGGCGACAAAAGATTTTTTCTTCATGGACTAACATTACATTTATTCAACATGCTGTTTGCTTTTTTAACTTACTCACTATACAGAAAGCTCCTATCAGGATAAAAATAATACGTTAAAATACTCATTCCTGTCGATTAACCCTTTCAGATAAGTATTTATCTGAACAGTCTTATCTGATCTAATTAAAGCCGCACCCCAGCTTTTTAAAATATTTACCCAAAATAGATAGATGAATCGCCATGGGTTTAACAGACACCTCAGAGTCATTAAGATGACTTAAAAGAGAGGTACCCATGAGCGGTAAACGTTATCCCGAAGAGTTCAAAATTGAAGCGGTCAAACAGGTTGTTGATCGCGGTCATTCTGTTTCCAGTGTTGCAACACGTCTCGATATCACCACTCACAGTCTTTACGCCTGGATAAAGAAGTACGGTCCGGATTCTTCCACTAATCATGAACAGTCAGATACTCAGGCCGAGATCCGCCGTCTTCAGAAGGAGTTGAAGCGGGTCACCGACGAACGGGATATATTAAAAAAGCCGCTGTAGATTCAACCTGTCAACGCAACATGCTTTCCAATTATCTCTTTCGGTGTTTTGAACTTCAGTGTCTTTCTCGGTCTGCTGTTTAGTTGGGCTGCAACCTGATCCAGCTCCAGCTGGGTGTATTGGGCAAGACATGTCTTTTTGGGGAAGTATTGACGGATCAGTCCATTCGTGTTTTCGTTTGTGCCTCGTTGCCAGGGACTTTGGGGGTCGCAGAAGTAAACTTTCACTCCCGTGCTGCTGCTAAATTCCAGATGCCTGGCAAGCTCCATCCCTCTGTCCCAGGTCAGCGATTGCCGTAGTTCAGCTGGCAAGCTCAGGAATTTTTCTGTAAGCGCCTCGTTCACCGAAACAGCGTCTTTTCCTTTCAACCTAAGGATGAGCGTATAGCGCGATTTTCGATCTACAAGAGTCGCGATATGAGAGTTCTTTGTTCCAGAGACTAAATCCCCCTACCAATGCCCCAGAGAGCGTCTGTTATCAATATGTCGGGAACGTTCATGGATGGGTGTTCCATTTACGATATTGATCGTGCCTCTTTCCCCTTTACGGGTATGGCGTCTTCCATGCCGAAGGCTGTGTGAACGGCGCAGATGCTGAACATTCAGATGATGAAGGGCTTCACGACAACGAAAATACAGCGTCTTATAAATTGTCTCAGCTGAGATTCGCATCGTTTTCTGACGCGGCTTCGTTCGCCTTAACCATCCTGATATTTGCTCTGGAGACCACTTCAGCTCCAGCTTTTCCAGAACAAGCTCCCGCAGCTGCACATTCTGATCCAGCAAGCACGGTTTGGGTCTTTTAGCCATCCGGTTGGCTCGGTTATTAGCATCAACAGCTTTGTAATAACGCCTGCCCCGATTACGCTGAACTTCCCGTGAGATCGTAGAAGGGGCACGATTCAGTGCTACCGCGATCGCACGAATGCTCATTTTGGCTGACAGGCCGGCTCGTATTTCCTCGCGATCAGACAGCGTCAGATGAGCCTCTGCCCGCTTGCGATCACCGGGTTTTATGCCCCCCGTATCTCTCAGCATTGTGAAAATTATTCCGGGTTTTGAGTCCAGAATTTTAGCTATCTCACTAAAGCCTGCCCCACTCTTCCACAGGTCAAAAAACAACGCTTTCTCTTGTGCTGTAAATGTACGTCTCATCCAACGATCCTCCGCAAGCACATGTTTTCACATGGTTGTTGCATTGACCAATTGAATCTACAGCGGCGTACTTCGCAAAGCTATCCGACTGAGGTACGCCTTTATCCGCGACAACAGCCGTTGCTGGCCTGTTCGTTTGCTTTGTCGGGTTCTGGATGTCCATCCAGGTGGATTTTATTCCTGGCTTCAGCAGCCACATTCACAGCGTCACCAGGCAGACCAGATGCTGACCGGGCAGATCAAACAGTTCTGGCTTGAGTCTGGGTGCGTCTATGGTTATCGCAAGATCCATCTCGATCTGCGTGATACCGGACAGCAGTGCGGAGTGAACCGGGTCTGGCGGCTGATGAAGCGTGCCGGAATAAAGGCTCAGGTTGGGTACCGTAGCCCATGGGCACGTAAAGGCGAAGCCAGCATCGTGGCACCCAACAGGCTCCAGCGGCAGTTCAATCCGGACTCACCGGATGAGCGTTGGGTGACGGACATAACCTACATCCGAACCCACGAAGGCTGGCTGTATCTGGCCGTGGTGGTTGACCTGTTCTCCCGAAAAGTTATCGACTGGTCAATGCAACCCCGCATGACAAAAGAGATTGTCCTGAACGTATTACTTATGGCGGTGTGGAGGCGTAATCCTCAAAAACAGGTACTGGTTCACTCTGATCAGGGCAGTCAGTACACGAGCCATGAGTGGCAGTCGTTCCTGAAATCACATGCTCTGGAAGGCAGCATGAGTCGTCGCGGTAACTGCCATGACAACGCGGTTGCGGAAAGCTTTTTCCAGCTACTGAAACGCGAACGGGTTAAGAAAAAGATCTACGGAACGAGAGACGAAGCCAGAAGCGATATTTTTGATTACATCGAAATGTTTTATAACAGTAAGTGTCGGCATGGTTCGAGCGAGCAGATGCCACCGGCTGGATATGAAAACCTATATTATCAACGGCTCAGAAGTATCTAGATTATCCGTGGCGATTCATACAGAGAGTAACGACTGCTGTAGTGAGAAATTGGCTCGTAGACTTACGATGACCACTGTAGCGAGTAAAAGGTGATGACCTCTGTGAAGAGTATCAGCAGAGAATTGAGACTCGAAGCCAAAATAATGGATGTATGTTAAAGAATATAGCCTGATGAGTATATATAGCGTTAGTACTTACTAACATCAGTTGCAAAAAGGCCTACAAGGTTAGTGATCACTAGGGCGCTTTATAAAACGTAAACCTTATGCTGTTATGTCTACTCGCTATAGCAGTCATGCTCAACCAGACGTTTATCGGCGTTTTCTCACTACAGCGGTTAGTGTCAATGCAAGGTAAAAGACTGCTATAGAGTGAAATTTAGATCAAACCTCCGACAAATGAATTTGATGACCGCTGTAGTGAGAGTGAAAACAGTCAGAATAGGTTCGTAGGTAAAAGACCGCTATAGCGAGTAGGCTTCTCGTTATAGCGGTCATAGTTTTAAGAAATAATAAAAAAGCACTCACGGTTGAGTGCCCTCTCCTGTCAGTTTTTGACGTTAGTTCTTCTTACTCTTCCTGATAGTTTCCAACATAGCCAGCTCTTCTTCTGACAACATAACCATCTTGCCAGCGCCTTCCTTCTTGGCTTTAGGAGCTGCTTTCGGCTTCACTGGCTTCTTAGCAGGAGCAATATCAACATCACTCTCCAGCTGATCGTCTTCAAGTTCTGGAAGACTGATCGGGATGTTTGCAGGCCTTAGCTTAGGTTGCCGATAGTGGATAGAGAAGTAGATCGTCGAACCTCGTTTGAACTCTGTGTAATCGAGGTATCCAATCTCTTTCAGCTGCTCCATTGCCCTTCTCACAGTGGCATATTGGGTATTAGGTCGTGAGGTCAAATTTAAGCGCGCCTGAAGACGCTGCATGGACACCGGAGCGGGATCGGGAGGTAAGCTTTCAATGAAGGTGTAAAGTGCCTGAGCAGACTCTTTACGCGCTAATTCGTTGATGGCGCGTAGCTGAAGCAATACTTTGCGATCAAACTGATAGAGTTCAAAGATCTTAGGATCAGCCTGCAATGTCACGGTGTCATTTTTGACACTGTATTTAGCTGACTGAACCAGATGTGTGACGTAATACTCCCCCTCTTTGTTAGCAAAATGGATTGTGTTAGTCGCAATACGCGTCAGAGAGGCCTCCAGACGCGTTCTAAGCTTCGCAGAAGAGCGCAAGGAGGGGATGCCACAGAGTTTGGCGAAATCAACAAAGGGGAGCGTTACACTGTCTCCCAGCACTTTGTATTTCGCAAAGGCATGAATGATCCCGACCCAGGCTTTAAAGTCGTTATCCATATCAAGGCGTGCGCCAGTGATCTTGATATTTTCATAACCTTCAGCCTTAACGATCGAGAGTTGTTTAAGCTCATCAGTCACGTCCATTGAGGACATCTGATTCTTACGACCATTAGCGGTGGATTTCAGTGTTGGAACAAATAGACCAAGCCTCATTAATGCTACTGGCTGAACAGTATTATTACTGTTGGGCGTTAGGTGAATAATTTCACCCGTTCGTTTGTCCGTTTCACTGAATGCTTCAGCTATCAGGTTGATTTCTTGTTCTTTTTTCGGCATTTGAAAATCCGTGATATGAACAAGCGATAATCGCCGTTACTCGTTACAGGGGATACTAGCACTCACTACAGCGGTTATTCTACTCACTATAGTGGTTTAATTACTCGCTACAGTAGTCTTTCTTCTCGCTATAGCGGTCAACGATCCTTCTTAAACTCAGCTATATCAAGGCTTCATGGTGTAAAGGGATCTATTAGGAACCTTTAGGTTCTTGTATGGATCTGTTATTGGATCTATTCAGTTGATAACTTTTAAAAACGAATTATTGCCATTCAGGTGCTGTTTTCGGTGCATAACTATTTAAATCTAAGCGCTCTAGAAATTACTCACGGAGCTGAGCCCCTTTAACATCAAGGCTAAGCTCAAGTTATCGTCAACATGACTTATTAACCAGCAAATCATACGTTTACTCACTATAGCAGTCATGATGTTCTCCCTACAAAGGTCATCAGTGCTCTCTATAACGGTCAAGTTACTCGTTACAATAGTCATTACGCTCTCTACAGCAGTCATCGATAAGGGTTTAAGCCTTTAATACCATGGCCTGTAGCGATGTCGGGATCTGTTTAGGATCTCAATGGGATCATATTAGGATCAAGTTATTGGATCTGGTCTGTGGATAACGTGGATAAAGTCGGGCCGGACGATGTAAATAATGGCTCATGAAAAATTTTGCGCATATCAAAGGTTAAAGCTGAGTACGGGCTGTAGAAAACTCTGAGCAGCGTATTTGTGCTAGGTCGTCTAATGAAATTAAGCAATTAAACTGCGCTAGACGGGTGAGATCTTATCCGTTCCTCATTGGTTCGAAGATTTCGCGCATCAAACCTCGAAGAATAGCTTCTTTTTTATGCTCATCATGGCGGGAATCTAAGGTACAAGAGCGCGACCGAATTACAAATATTAATCTACAATATCTTGTTTTATAGATTAAATATTCTTTCTACTCATCTTACGCTTCTAGACTAATGACCATAGTAGTGAGTACAAGACCACTATAGAGAGTGATCATTCTCTGGTTTTCTCGACTGGAAGATTTTATCCATACAAGAAGGCTTGCTATGGGCATCTTCTATGACCGCTATAGAGAGTAGTTTACTCGCTATAGTGGTCATATTTGAAAAAATACTGACAAATTCAACTGTTAAATGAATTTGACCAAGAGGTTGTATTTAACTCTGCTAATTTTTATAGCATCTTTTGATGCTGGCTTTGTGGACATGTCCTACTACTCATTTTTCCTACTTTTCCATACATAAACTTTTGCACGTCACTTAGTGTTTAAGAGGTTATCGAAAAAAATTCCTACCTAACCTCACCCACCTGATTTAGTCGCTGTCTTTTCCTTTCAAAGATATAAGGGTTGTTTATAAAAATTGAGTGCTTCTAAGCTCATAATTCTCAATCTGGAAACCATTTCGAGCAAATTTCATTCACGAATGGATGTATGAATGATCGGTTATCAGATGTAGTTCTATATAAAGATATGAAAACATGGCCTCAAAATGCTGCGAGATCATTTTCATCTCGAAAAGCTATCTCACGACTGGCTCGTGTTTTGCTCTAAGGTTGGGATATGCCAGATATGATTCCAACCCTTAATCAAAGTACGCGGATTGATGAGATTAGTGGCTGGATGCCTTTGAATAGTGATATCTGTTTTCATCATCCTTTTAATTTCTTAAGTCAGGTTCAAAATTTTTCTGCTTTTACCCTGCTCCGTTGATCATGTTTCTCAGATGGTTTCGTTAATAGTAAGACTTTGAGTGTAGGAATGTGTGACATGCCAGCACGCTGGGTCCATTCTTCACTTGTCGAGAAAACGACATAGCTGGTGCATTCAGTTCAAAGTATTTGGAGATTTCAGTTTGTTTGAATCACGTATTGCTCATGATGAGCATTTGATAAAAGCGCTAGAGATGAAATCGTGAAAGATAAGTTTTTGCCAATGTATGACGCATTCTAGTGAATTCTGCAGGGAAACAACTCTGTTTAAGGTGGAATTTTAGCGTAGAGACGTCATATTTTGTAGCTCATTGATTTGAAAGCTACTAGCTTGAGGCATCATTAAAATTCGAGCAATAACTGTGCAAAATCCATTTCAGCCTTGATCCATGGCTGTCTTTATCAGTATGGCTCTGTGAGAATGATAACCAGATTTGCACTCTCTTTTAACCATGAAACGAGATAACACTTCAATCCCTTGATTTATCTGGTTCAAGTTTGCATTAGCATTCTATAATTGTGTCTTCGGTAATATTTACGTTAGTGCCATTTTTGGCTTGTAAATGTCATGAAAATTGTGAATGTACAAATGTCCATCTTTTGATGCAAAGATAGACTTTGGTTGGGAATTTCAATGTGAAATATTTTATTTTTTTGTAGTTATGACAGTAGCTTACAGTGTATTTTGAAGGGGTGAAATTGTCAGAATTTCATTTATTCTGCTTGAATGAGACACCAACCGACTAGAGGCTGGTAGTGTCTCTTTTCATATGATGATATTAATTAGCTATCACTTTCAGCCTGCATCCGCGCAATTACTTCTTTAACAGCAGCATCGAGCTCTGCTTGATAGGTCGATGGTAAACGTGAAAACTCATAAGTCACCAGTCGTTTCTCAGCATCCGTCTTCTTACGAGCAAACTGCTTTTTATCTTTAAAATCAGCAATTTTTTCAGTGACAACTTTTTTGATTCCGCGACTATTTTTGGCGTCAGCATTTTCCGCACGAAAATAGCCAATAATTTTAGCTTTAACAGAAGGATCGTCAGATGCGTAAGCCACATCATTGCTAATGCGCTCACGTACCGCAGCTGCAAGCGTTTCGATACTCATGTGCTTAGCTTTAGCCTTTTCAGCGATATCTAGTAACGTTTGGTAGTCATTTATGGATAGTTCACTGATAGACGGGAACACTGCTATCATTTCATCCGGCACAGAAGCTGCTTGGTATGCACGAGTTACTTTAGCGGCTGACAAACCTTCTGCAGCTGCAATCTCCGACTGGTTCATATCCTCTGCATACATCAGCTTTAAGCGCTTACCAAGTTCGCGAAGCGTATGCTCCTTGGCTGTCTGAATATCGATTGCTAGCTGTCGTGCATCTGTGAGAGTAATTTCATCACGTGTTACCAACACTTCAAAAGGCGTGCCATTATAAATGCATGCAGCACGGCGACGAGAACCGTCTAAAACCTCAATACGCCCTTCTACCTCCCGACCTATCGCTGGGAAGAACTGCTGTAATTTAATCGTTCTGGCGATGTCTCTGACTGATTCAGGCGTAAGAAGAGCCTGATCACGGCCATTAATAGAGGAATCTACATAGGTCTGGGTTTCAATATCATCGTGTAATACCTTATTGAGCGTAAATCGGGCTTCTGCGCCAGACTTCAGGGTAAAGACACGTTCGCTGTCTGTTTCGCTCAACATTTTTGAAAAGCTTGAATTCCCAAACTGGCGGCCCAGTTTTACCATTTCTTTCTTCACTTCATACCTCTCACAAATTCAATTCGCTTAAACACCGCTTGCGTAAATCTTTCGGCTTCACGCTTCGCGTTTTTAAGAGCCTCGGTACTACCTGGATATGAATGTGGATCGGCGCTAACGATTGTATCGAAGCTTTCACCACAGCGTTCGAAACCGTCAAGGCGAGGCAAAGAGGCATCGAGTATATAAGAGGTAAATACATCACGAGCCAGGCCATGCGTCATTTCATGATCGCGTTTGGACGTCATTTTTGACATGAAGCCAATGTTTCCCTTAATGCGGGGGTTGATTCCCTCTTCCTCGAGCTGCTCAAGCATCTCAGGCAAGCGTGTCAGGTACTTAAGAGTAGAGTGGAAATCTACTTGAGCCGGAGGCGTTGGCGTTAGCAGTAAGTCGCTTGCCGCTATAGCGTTCAGCATGAACGCATCCAGGTGCGGACCGGTGTCAATAAAGATGAAATCATAGTCTTTGCCAACACGTTCAATGATGTTTCGGCGCAACACTTCTGAGGGCAATACTCCAGGCAAGTGCTGGTCTACTAGATTGCTCCACTGGCTAGCTATAAAGCCGTCGTCAATTGAAGCCGGGATAATATCAACGCCTGGAATAATAGTCGGCTTGATGATGTCTTCTTTAATTTGGACAGCATCAAGGTCGTTCAGCATAGCCTGAGCTGCAGTTTCAACGATGGAACCAATGCTGTTGGTATGGTTAAGGAACATCGTACTGGATGCTTGTGGATCAAGATCGATAACAAGCGTTCGCAGGTCATACTGTAAAAGGTCGGGATGAACACGTAATCCATGCGCCAATGTGACCGTACTAACAGTCTTTGAAACCCCGCCCTTCAGGTTCACTACAAACACTACAAAAGGACCTTCTCCCGCATGGATATCACGGTACTTAGGGACTTTACGATGAGCGTATATATCGACTACATCCTGAATGGTGAGCGCATAATGCTTTGCATTTCCAGCGTCCTTTTTGCCAAACACATGCCCTTTTGATTCCATCTCTTCTATAGCTTGCTCAACAGCGCGGCGGCTGAGCTTCGGTAGATTGGCAACTGAGTTGCGAGTAAAAGTCTGGTAATACTGATCGAGGCCATACTCATTACGCCTATCGGTAATGTCATCACTCATGCTGCGTAGCATGGCATTAGCCCTGCGTGCTGTTTCGTCAACGCCACCGTAATTGCTTCTCATTACTCCGCTCCGTTGGTAACTTTTGAAGCTAGTGTACAGTTTATGATGCTACGTGCAACTTTTAATGAAATTCATTGAAATGTTGTACCAAGCATGAGGTGTTGATCCCATTCCACATCGGTTATTGAAATCGCTTTATGCTCCTCTTTAGTAGTAATCAAATTTTCAATATCCTCTTCAACCTGCCCTCGCCCTCTTACATGCTTATGGAATGCACTCACATTCTGCAATTTTACCCGAGCCAATCTCAATGATAAGTTATTGATATAATTATATTTTGTTATTATATTTCAGATTGAAATTCCCAGCATGTTAAGGGTCTGAATTTTTTTTCTAATTCAGATTTGATAATGCGTGTAAACCAACTCTCGTTCATTATTATTATTCATCTGATTTGTTTTGCTTTACACGCAGCACCAAGGGCTCTTAGATTCTTAATTTTGCAAAATTTGAAGCGATATTTCATTAACTGATTACCTTACCCTCCATCTCATTTCTTCATTACTCTAATCATTATCGTTTTAGGACGATAATGATTAGTAGCAAAGAAATTTTAGGAATGAGTCATGCTGACGTGAACGTCGTTGGTGTGCATCATGCGCTCCTGCAGACTGGCCTTAATCCATGCGAAGTGGACATTACGGTCACACTGCCGTTAACGGAGTTTTATGATCACAACAATCAACCAGCTGCAGAAAACATCGAAAAGAAAAAAGCGAGCCTGCTGCGTCCGGTCTCAATGACCGGTGGTGAGAGCTTCAAAATCCGCAGTGTCTCGGTAATGCCAGAATCTATCCCCGCCGGATTTGAGCTGCTGAGCGAGCTTGATTCGCTTCTCATTGTTGATCTGGGGGGAACGACACTGGATATTTCACAGGTACGCGGTCGCATGAGCGGTATTACCCGCATTCATGGTGATGCAACAATTGGTGTGTCACTGGTGACGAACGCAGTCGCGGATGCGCTGCGTGTTGCAGGAACGCGGGGCAGCAGTTATCTTGCCGATGATATTATTGTCCATCGTAATGATGATGCTTACCTGGAGTGCCGTATTAACGATCTCTCCCGCGTTAGTCTGGTTAAAAGTACCATTAACGAATCACTTGAACGTCTTACTCAGCGTGTTCTCAGCGCTATGAAGGCGTTCGAGGGTTATACCCATGTAATGGTTATTGGCGGTGGAGCTGAGATTATTGCCGAGGCCGTTGCACGAATAGTGGTGTGAGGGCAGAGCGCTTTTATAAAACCGGGTCATCCCAGTTCGATTTAGTCAGGGGGATGATTGCTATCGGATAACGCTATGGATACGCGCAGAAAAATCCAGTTTTACATCAATCCTAAAAGCAGCCTCGGTGAGGCTTATGCAGACAGTCATACGGATGAGCCCCCCCAGGGAGAACGCGGCCGCTTATGGAAGGCCGCTATGCTAAGCGGGATTGCACTTGAGCGTATCGATCCGCGTCTACCGTTTTTACTGTCTGAACTACTCAGTGAAAACACGACAGCGGAAGAAGTGCTACAGGTTATCCAGGCTGTCAGTCCTAAAAGCATGACAACTCATCCTAATGCAGAAGCTGAAAGGGAGGGAGAGCCCCTTGAACCTACCAAAAATGACACGTTGGATGAAACCCGCAGCAATGCAAAAGGGATGTTTGGGAGTAGCTAACTTATTGAGGTCATCATGAACAGGGTGGTATTGCTTGCAGCAGGATATCTGGGAATTGTTAAGCTAACCGGCAAAGACAAAAAAAGTGCTGCTGAATGGGGGTTCCTGCTGAGTGCGCTATTCATCGTGCCGCTCTTTTTCCTGCCTCACGCCAGTGAGCTGATCAAAATCGGCCTTCAGTTGCTGTGGGGAGCCTGCGTTTCTCGCGCGGCATTCATGGCCAATGATAGCTGGAAGAAGAACAAATCCCTTTAGGGGTTACAGCGTAACGGAGATATAACAATGGAAATGCAGGAATTACTGAATCAGCTGCGCGGGTACGGCATGGTCTCCACGACTTTTAATCAGTCAGCCAGCATGTTTAAGGGCACAGCCCGCCGGCGCCGTCCGGCTTTTGACGACTGGCTTCATCAGCTTCCACGCGGCAACAAACTGCCGCGTGGGCGATATTTCTGCGGTAAAAAGCCGGGCAGGCCTGTACATATCCTGGATGAATTCTGGCGTCTGCATTCCTGACCATTCAAAAGGCAGGCCTGCATCACATCACCTTAATTCTTTCAGACAGGATTACAACACGCGCGCCACGGGGATATCACTCCAGCGCGTGGTCCATGCCGGCGAGAGCATTTCCCGCTTCATTTTCCATTCCGTACTCACGCCCTGACCTGCAAACCACAGGTTACCAAGCCCGGACTGTTTGATGCCATCCAGAACCTTCATCAGCTTCGCGCTGTTGGGGCGGGGGCCATCCTCGTCAAACAGGTTCAGCTGGCTGACGCCGTTCGGGGAAAAATCGTCGAGCATTATACCGGCCTTCATGTAGCGGCGACCCTCAAGCCAGATGCGATCGAGCGAGCGCATAGCCACCTCGATGATATCGCGTGTGTCCTGCGTCGGTACCTTGAGGTTTTCACCGGCGCTGTTGCCGTAAAAAACTTCGCCAGGGGTGTGCGGGGAGGTGCGTATAAAGATGCCTACGCGGCGGCAGAACTGGCGTTCATCCCGCAGCTTTTCGGACGCGCGCGTCGCGTACTGGCAGAGCGCCTGCTGCATGGCCAACTTTGACGTGATGCGCTCGCCGAACGACCGCGAGCAGACGATCTGCTGCTTCACCGGCGCAAACTCCTCAAGCGGAATACAGGACTCGCCGTTGAGCTCGCGCACGGTGCGCTCCAGCACCACGCTGAAGTTTTTACGGATGAGGGCAGGGTGCGCGCGCGACACCTGCAGGGCATTTTCTATGCCCATGATGTTCAGCTTTTTAGCGATGCGGCGGCCCACACCCCAGATTTCCTCAACCGGCTGGTTCTGTAAGAGCGTCGCGGTGCGCTTCGGATTGCCGGGTGTCAGAGCCAGAACGCCGCGAAACTGCTTCCACTCCTTGCTCGCCCACTGCGCGCTCTTCGCCAGCGTCTTGGTTGGCCCCATGCCTACTCCAACCGTCAGGCCTGTTATGGCCAGAACGTGGGCGCGCACGCGTGCTGTTGAAAAACCAGGTAACTACGCCGAGCAGCTGCAGCTCATCCGGGTAAATTACCGAATAAGCCGGATTCATTGGCTGCAGAGCCAGTCGGGGATGCAGCTGCAGACGTTTGACGGTAAATTCTCCACCAACTTCAGCAATGACGATGTCACCATGTACGGCTTCCTCAGCGCGATCGACTACCATGACGTCGCCATCAAAGAGGCCCAGCTCCTGCATGCTGCTGCCGCTGGCTCGGACGAAGAAAGTTGAGGCGCGCCGGCGGATACAGAGCTCATTAAGATCAAGCTCGGACTCAACGTAATCCTGAGCCGGGGAAGGGAACCCGGCGGCACATTTATACGCATAAAACGGGATTCTCACATGGGGAGTGACCTCCGGAGGCATGAGCATAATCAGGCCATCAGCCTTAGAAATTAGCTTCATAGTGTGGTACTCCGGTAGCCTGGCTGTGTGCAAACCAGTTAGGAAGTTGTAAGTTCATAAAAATCACTCTGAAAAATACTGTCTATGTATACAGTATTAATTAGCGCGTTTCGGAGCGCAAGGGTGGACTACTGACTTTAATGGGTAAGATGACTGAGCTGTCTGAACTTCATACATTTTTTGATCGTAGTTTCAGTTACCCTGGGCGTAAGCAGAATGTGCCGCCATTGAGGATGTTACGCTTCCTCGTCCAGGCTGTTCGTTCCTCGCTGCGCTGTGGTACGCCTCAGCCAGGCTGTGGCGAGCGTTATGAACGCATGGGGTGGGAAATCGAAGTTTATTGCTTTCATCGATTAGTACTATGTGAGACCAGCTTTGAAAACGAAAAAATACCCTACCTGGAACGTCTGCTTTGAGCGAAAAGCGGACATCCGTAGCTGTCATTACTCGTAGAAAATTTGCTAGCTTAGTCGTGTATTCATTAAAAGGGATCAGGTCTAAACACGGCCATCGATGGTCAGTAAATAACAGAAACCTATACATCTGAGCCTTGTCTGCGGGCTTCAATGCAAAGATACTGACGTCTTTAAACTCAGCCAGTATTGATAACTCTATGGAATCTTTCTTTTCATCCACTGCAAATTGTCTCGTCCGCTGGCAGGATCTGCCCGGCAGCGGAACACCCCTGATATTTGTGCACGGACTAGGGTGTGCTTCTTCGTACGAATATCCACTTATCGCCACAGACCCTCGTTTAAATAAAAGACGTGCGATTCTTATAGATTTGCCAGGGTGTGGCTACAGTGAAAAACCTCGTGATTACAGCTATTCAATCACTGACCAGGCCAGTGTGGTGGCAGAGTTAGTACGGTATTTAGGGCTGAATAAATGTTTTATTTACGGGCACAGTATGGGGGGGAGTATCAGTATTGAAGCGGCAGGCTTAATCACAAATCGCATGGAGGGACTTGTGGTATCTGAACCTAATTTTAGGCCCGGGGGCGGTTTTTTCAGTCGGCAGATATGCAGTCACAGTGAAGAAGAGTTCATAAACAAACACTGGAAACAAATGATTGAAAACGAATCAGGCCCCTGGGCGGGAAGCCTCGCTGTTGATGCCCCTTGGGCGGTCTGGCGAGGTGCTTCAAGTCTGATAGTAGGCGGTGACTGGCTTGAGCGATTTATTAAATTGCCAGTGCGTAAACAGCTGATCTTCGGAGAATGGTCGTTACCAGACGACGATGTCGATTATTTAGTCAAGTCAGGGATTTCAACGGTAATTCTTGATGATTGTGGGCATTGCATGTCATGGGAACAACCGGGTTATCTTTCTCTTGCACTGTCAAATTTTGTCGGTGAGTAGCAGTAAAATTCAGCACTCAATTGAGTTTCGCGGCTTTGTATGCCCAACACCATACGCAGAGTCGGCCGATAACGGAGGGGCTGTTCATGGCACTGAGCGGACGAGCTTGCTCAGCTGAAGGTCCGCAGTGAGCGAGGAGCAGACTGTCATTTATTCGCTCATTTTTTTGCTTAACGGGCCAATGATATTTTAAATTTACATGACCCAGTCACTCGTTTACTCGTGGTTATGATCTCTTAGAAAAACGGTCAGCACGTCCTTGGGTGGGGTTACACCACTTTCTGAAAGTAGCCAACCTACGGCGCCGCGATGATATGTCCCGTGAAACAGCACATGATTGAGCATATCCATCGCCTTCATCTCACCATATCCGCCATCGACAAACTGGAATTTAATGGTTTCAGCAAGGTTAATGGGGGACATGGAATTGATATGGTGAATATACCAGTCTGTACATTCAGTCATCGTTATAAGAAGCTCATCAGCAGAGGGGGTCTCAGGCGTATTTAGTGCAGTATAGGAATGCTTCTTACCGATAATGTTGGCTCTGAAGATCATATCAACCACATGAATGTGATTCATCAATCTGAGCATCAGATGGCGCCTGTCTGTATTAGTGGGCGCATCAATTCTTTTAATAGCTTGTAGAGTTTCAAGATCGATCCAGCGCTTATATCTAAACAGCGTGACTATCGTGCCATTATCCATGCATTACCTCCTTCATCTATTTTATGATCATATCAGTAACATGTGGGGCTCTCTACTAACTTCCGCTTCTGGCACTCAGCGGACATTCAGTAACCTTAGTACAGGGTTGGAGCAATCCCCTCGCCTGCCTGGACGTTGAGGTTATTCTGTCCAAGTCTGCTGACTGAACACAGTTACAGTGACAAAAGTGAAACGGGAATTTTTTTTCTGGTAAAATACAGGTACGTCCTCGTGGTATAGCCCGTTTTACGCTCGCTTATCCATTGTCGGCCGTGAACTGCAACAAAGGAGGGATATTATGAACATTTCCCAACTTAAAGCGCTTCAGCAGTTTTACGCTGATGCGCTTGAAAAGCACGCGACATTACGTGCACCGAGCAAGTTTCAGCTGGATTTACAGGCTATCTTGTTTGGTCACCACCATCGCGTGACAGAAATATTAGCTAAGTTGCTTTAAGCAGCTGCTATCTGTAGTTAAGGCTGCTTGTGCAGCCTTTTTTGATCACTCTCTTTTAATTCCCTCCCCAGTCTGGACACAACGGGTATTCTGTCCAACGCGGGTAGCCCGCCCGCTGTAGATACGCAGTCAGTAATGTTCGGTATCTCTACGTCAGCTATGAGCGAGGAACAGACATTGCGTCCCCGATAAAGCCAAGGATCAGGGTTGTCCCATTATTTGTTCCAATAGGGTGATTTTTCAGGCAGCATACTTTGTTTTGGTTTAACCTCCCTTTCAGGATATGACCATGATAACAGTAGAGAAATCAGATCCATTTTCTTCAGAGTCCCTTCGCCTAATCGAAATGCTGTCAGCTGAACTTGCCGCTATAACTGGTGATAATGGCAAAACCAACTTCACCATCGAAACTATGAACAATGACAAAGCATTATGGGTATTGGCAAAAAATGTACTTGGCGAGGCGATAGGATGCGGTGCAATCCGCCCATTAACACAAAATATAGCTGAGCTTAAAAGAATGTTTTCGGACCGAAGCGAGCCAGGCGTGGGGAGTGCATTACTTACTTTTCTGGAAACCTCCGCAAAGCAAATGGGATATCGAGAACTTAAGCTGGAGACCCGACATATCAACCTCCGGGCCGTCAATTTTTACGAGAAAAATGGATATGTTCGTATTGATAATTATGGCCCATACATAGGCAGAGAAGAAGCCGTCTGTTTCTCAAAGTCATTGTACTGATTGCATTTATCGGATCAAATTGTCGCTCCTTGCGCACAATCAACTTTGCGAGATGCTTAATACTTTAAATGCAAAGTGACTACTCATGAATATTCTTATCGAGAGCATTACCCCGGATAATAAAGGCTTTTGTACGTTAAAAGCAGAGAGCATGGCTGCTGGTTTTAACATGCTAAACAGACTGGAAGAAAACTGGCTGAACGGGCAAAACCGCTTTGATAAGGCAGGTGAGAACCTGTTAGGTTTTTTTGCCGATGGGCTACTTATTGGCGTGTGTGGATTAAACCAAGACCCCTACACCCCTTCGCCTCGGACTGGACGACTCCGTCATCTCTATGTAGGCATTGAATGGAGAAGAAGGCAGGTTGCCATTACTTTGCTCAGGGCAATACTGGAGGGTTCTGACCGCTGGTTTGATTTTATCAACACTAACGCGCCTCAATCAGCATTCATCTTCTATGAACGTGCTGGCTTTATCCCGCTAGTAGATGTCGATAAAGTTACCCACCGCCTGTATCTTACAGATATATATAGTTAATAACTGTCAATTTATTGATGGGCAATGATGTGACCAACGTCTGCTCCTGGCACAGAACGGACAGATACTCAGATACGTGTCCGCTATAAGCAGTCTGCGGACATTGCTAACATCGCAATGTATTAATTTTTTTCGGAAAAAATGCTTAACTGGCCCCCATTAACCTTTGTGTTAATGAGGGCCAGTTAAGTAAAGATTGAATCTTCAAGCCGATGTACATAAATGCGCGCACTACGAAAATCGAGCACGATCATCATAGGGCCACCATTTATGGCGATCGTAGAATGATTAACTGGCAGGCGGTTTGCCTATTTTTTCCTGCTTTAATGACTCTCTATACGCGCGTTATGATCTTAAACCGCGTCGATCATCCCACCATCAACCCGCATTATGCTGCCCGTGATATAACTGGCCTGCTGGCTGGCGAGGAAGGCGGCAGCAGCGCCGTACTCATGCGGAAGGCCATAGCGTCCAGCCGGAATACCCTGACGACTCTTCTCCGCAATGGCATCGGTGGTGCTGTTTTCGCGTTTAGCTTTGATGGCATCCAACTGGCTAACGCGATCGGTGGCAATACGTCCCGGCACCAGCACATTCACTGTGACGCCTTGCGCCGCCACTTCGTTGGCCAGCGTTTTGGACCAACCTAGCAGGCTCATGCGTAGCGCGTTGGACAAGGCCAGATTGGCAATCGGCGCAATCACGCCAGAGGACGTTGAGGTGATGATGCGGCCCCAGCCGCGTTCACGCATGCCCGGCAATACTTTGTCGGTTAACTGCATCAACGATGCCACCATCAATGAGAAATGTTGTTGCCAGACCGTACTGTCGGTGCCCGCTGCCGTGGCCGGGGGAGGGCCGCCCGAGTTATTCACCAGAATATCCACGTCACCCCAATGCTTGGTGATATCCGCTAAGACTGCCTCGAAGGTGTCGGGCTGCGCTAAATCCAACGGCCAGGCATGCGCTTTACCACCTGCGGACTGAATCATCGCCACAGTGGCGAGCAGCTTTTCCTGATTGCGACCGGTTATCGCGACTTTGACTCCCTCCTGTGCCAGTGACAACGCCATTGCCTGTCCTAAACCACTGCCAGCACCACACACCAATGCTACTCGACCACTAATTTGCAAATCCATCATGTTCTCCTGAATTGTATTTTCAGAGTCTGAATGTGCAAAATCGGTGCCGACTATGCACCTGCTTTGCGAATTTGCACCAGGTCGTAGGCACATTGCAAATGCGCACGCATCAAATCCGCCGCCTGCTGCGCTTTGTTATCGCGCAGTGCATCAAGAATGGCAACATGCTCTTCACACCACTCTTTTACCCGGCGCTTATTATGATAGCTGCCGAACTCCAGCAGGCGACGCAGGCGGTTTTGCTGCTGGATAGCCTGGAGCACGAACAGGTTACCGCTGGCTTCGGCCAGTAGCTCATGGAACGAGGCATCGGTTTCAAAGATCTCGCGGGCGGGCACCTGGGTGATATCCGCATGGGTGATTAAACGCAGGTGCTGCGCGCGCAGGCGTTTCAGCAAGGCGCGATCCACGCGCAGCTGCGGGCTGAGCAGAGCGGCGGGTTCAATCATCAGGCGGAAACCATAACTGTTGCGCAGCGCGACATCGCTGTTCAGCGTCTGCTGAAATCGCCAGCCATGCCCGGCGTTGCGGGCAATAAGTCCATCCTCTGACAGCTTCACCAACGCGCGCGTTAGCACGCCGCGATCCACCTCATATCGCAGGCTGATCTCGGTCTGGGTAAAGGATTCCGGCAACAGGCCAGCGATATGATCGCGTACCAGTAATTCATACAGCGTCTGGTCACTGCTCTGTGGTGGTTCAATCGCCAGCTGCTGCAGCTCCTCAACGCTCTTGAGCAGGTAGAAACCCTGATTGGGCCGGGCTTCCACCGCGCCGAGACGGGTTAACTCTTTCAGTCCGGCACGCACAGGCGTGCGGGAAACGCCTAGGGCATCGGCCAGATATTGCTCACGTAAATGATGACCTGGATCGAATCTTGCTTCGTATATTAGGTCAAGCAGTTGTCGTGCGATACGGCGACCGCTGGCAGAAGCGTCAGGCTGCATAGAAATGGGTTTCCTGAAGTGTATTATTGTGAACAAAACATACAATAACATACCGGTCAGGTTGCCGCGATATAAAGCAAACACTGCACAGAGACTGTGCATGATGCACCAGGAAGAGACGTTTTGTTGTATTTATAATTGTACTTTGTGACTCACAAAAACCAATTTTAAACGTTAGCCAGGAGAAATTTATGTTCAGCACTTCTATTAAAACACTACGCCTGTTGGGATGGATGTCGACGCTGGCGGTGATGCCTTTCGCCAGCCAGGCGGCTATCGGTGATGTGGCCCCCGGTAAACTCACCTATGGCACCGCCGCCACCTTTATGCCGTTCGAGTTCGTCAAAGACGGCAAGCTCACCGGTTTCGATATCGATCTGATTACTGCGCTCAGCAAGTCGCTGGAACTGCAACCCGCGCCGCTGCCGATGGAGTTTAAAGGGTTGATCCCGGCGCTTCAGGGCAAGCGCCTCGACATCATCAACTCCGCGATGTACGTCAACCCAACCCGTGCCGAGCAGGTGGATTTTGTGCCGTACCTGAAAATCGGCAGCCGAGTGGTGGTACGCAAGGGCAACCCGGCGGGGATCACCGGACGTGACCTGTCTCTGTGCGGCAAAAACATCGCGGTGACACTGGGCGGTATTGAGGAGAGCCAGGCGCGCGTGGACAACAAACACTGTGTCGATGCTAAGAAGCCCGCCATTAATGTGATGACATTCCCGGCCGCCACCGATTCTGCGGTGGCCGTGGCGCAGGGTCGCGCTGATGCGGAGTTCCTGTCTACGCCGGGCACGGTCGCGCTGTTTAGCGAAAAGCCAGGCGTATTTGAAGCAGCAGGCGAAGAGTTCGAAGCGGACACCCACATCGCTTTCGCGGTGCGTAAAGGCGATACCGAGACCAAAGCGCAGCTGGAGAAAGGGCTGCAAAAACTGGTGAAAGACGGCACCTATAAGCAACTGATTGAGAAATGGAACTTCCCGGACTCCGTTGCCATTTTCTAACCCGTTGACCGGAGAAAGCTATGTCGATCGATTTAATGTGGCAGTACCTCCTCTCACCTGAGTTCATCAAAGGTGCGTGGATGACGCTGTTAATTACCCTGTGTTCACTGTTGTGTGGCGTGGTGCTGGGGCTGGTGCTGGCGTTGTTGCAGGAAGCACCGTTCCGGGCGGGCAAGGCGCTGGCATTTTTCTATCTGTGGCTGTTTCGTGGCACGCCAGTGCTGTTCCAGATCATCTTTGTCTACAACGTGCTGCCAGGTTTCGGCCTGCGTTTCTCCGCGTTTACCTGTGCTGTGCTGGCGCTCTCACTGAATGAGGGCGCCTACATGGCGGAGATCCTGCGTTCAGGGCTGCAGGCGGTTAAAAGCGGCCAGCGGACGGCGGGGATGGCACTGGGCATGACCAATGCGCAGATCATGCGCAAGATAGTGTTGCCGCAGGCGGCGCGCATCGTGCTGCCGCCGATGGGCAACCAGATGATCAGTATGCTGAAGTCGAGCGCGCTGGTGTCGGTAATTGCCGTGCAGGAGCTCTTGCTGGTGGCCAACCAGACCGCCAGCGCGAGCTTCCGCTACTTTGAAGCGCTGTGCGCCGCCGGGATTTACTACCTGCTCCTCACCAGCCTGTTCATGATTTTCCAGTCATGGTTGGAGCGCGTGCTTGATCCTAAACAGCGCCGCAGCAAGCAGCAAAAAGCCCTGGCACGCAAAACCACGCCGGCGAAAACCGGCAAAACCGTTGGAGGTGTGTCATGAGCCATCAGACTAAACCCTTGCTGGAGATGATTGGTATCGACAAAACCTTCGGCAAACAACAGGTACTCAAAAACTGTTCGCTCAGCGTGCAGCGCGGTGAAACCGTGGTGCTGATTGGCCCCTCGGGATCGGGCAAATCGACCCTGCTGCGCTGCGTCAACATGCTGTCACCTGCCGATAGCGGCGATGTGTTCTTTACCCGCCAGAACATCACGCGCGGTGAAGTGCCGCCGCATCAGTTACGGCAGCGCATTGGCATGGTGTTCCAGAACTACGAGCTGTTCTCGCATCTCACCGCCGCGGAAAACATCATGCTGGCGCCGATGACGGTGCTGGGCATCAACCGCATTGAGGCACGCAAGCAGGCCGAAGCGCTGCTGGCAAAAGTGCACATCCACGAACGGGCCGATCACTTCCCCGATGAACTATCCGGCGGCCAGCAGCAGCGCGTGGCGATTGCTCGTGCGCTGGCGATGAAACCGGAACTGATGCTGTATGACGAACCCACTTCGGCGCTCGATCCCGAGATGATCCGCGAAGTGCTGGACGTGATGGCGGAACTCAGCGCCGAAGGCATGACCAGCATGGTGGTGACGCACGAAATGGGCTTCGCGCGCCGCGCAGCCAACCAGATTTTGTTTATGGAAGAGGGCGAGATTCTGGCGCGCGCCAGCGCCGATGATTTCTTTACCGGTCAGGTCAGCGAACGCGCCAGGCGCTTCCTCGACCAGATCCTTCATTAATTGCGGAGTGAATATGAGCCTTTATCAGGTAGACAGCGTGCGCATGAAGCGCGATTTAGCCGCGCTGGTGGCAATCAATACGGAAAACCCACCCGGCCAGGAGCGTGAAGCCGCCGAATGCGTGGCGGGCTGGTTGCGTGCTGTGGGTTTCGATTTGTCATTCAGCGAATACGCGCCGGGGCGCACCAACGTCATTGCGTTGTTGAAAAACGGTGCCGGTCCTTGTTTTGCCTTCAACACCCATCTCGACACTGTCCCGGCTGGCAGCAGCTGGAGCAGCGATGCCTTCACTCTGACCGAGCGCGACGGCAAGCTCTACGGACGCGGCGCGTGTGATGCTAAAGGGCCGCTGGTGGCGATGGTGGAAGCGCTGCGACTGCTGGCCGCCAACCGTCAGCACTGGTCTGGCACGCTAATGGGCGTGTTCACCGCAGATGAAGAGGTCGCGAGTGAGGGCGCGAAGTTCTACGTCAAAGACGCCCCGCCAGCGATTGATTTCGCGGTGATTGGTGAACCGACCTCCAACGCCACCTTCTCAGCGCACAAAGGCAGCCTGCGCCCGCGCGTCAAAGTTAAAGG
Organism: Pantoea sp. NPDC088449; assembly: GCF_044753225.1. Lineage (NCBI taxonomy): Bacteria > Pseudomonadati > Pseudomonadota > Gammaproteobacteria > Enterobacterales > Erwiniaceae > Pantoea > Pantoea sp. NPDC088449. The sequence goes on from NZ_JBIVMT010000008.1 coordinate 148,077, forward strand.
AGTGACGGCGCACTCGGGTACTCCCGAACTCGGCGTTAACGCCATCTACCAGTCGGCCAAACTGTTGGGGCTGATTGAAGAAGCGCATCAGCAGCAGGTGCGATGCCGCTGCCACGCGATGGTGGGCAACGCCAGCCTGACGGTGACGCGTATCCACGGTGGTCACGCTGACAACGTGGTGCCAGACAGCTGCGAACTACTGCTCGATCGCCGCATGGTGCCCGGTGAAAGCGAAGAAGCGGTGAAAGCGGAACTACAAAAGTTGCTCGAGCACGCCAACGTATCGGCTGGGATTGAAGCGGAGATTGTTGCCTGGCAGGCCACCACCGGCGGCGCAACGGAAACCGACAGCAACGAAGCGATTGTGCAGCACAGCCTGGCGGCCTGCCGTCGTCATGGTCAGCCAGAAGCGGGGCCGTTTGGCTTCCAGGGCGGCTGCGATTTGGTGCACTTCTGTGCGCTGGGTGCCAAAGGCGTGGTGATTGGCCCTGGCAGCTTGGCGGTGGCGCACAAGCCTGATGAGTTTGTGCCGGTAGAAGAGTTTATTGCTGCGGCATCTATTTACCTCGACGTGGCGCTGGCAATGCTGCCGCTGGAGTCTGCGCTGTGAAGATCACCCTGTGGCGCGGCGAACTGCACTATGCGGGCGTCACCCTGCACACTGCCGCCTCCGGTGCCATAAACGCGCTGGATACGCTGTGGCTTCAACTGGACGACGCCATTGGCGAAGTGCGTCTGAACATCAGTTACCTGCACGGCTACAGCGCGAAGCAGGTGTTACAGGATGTCACCCGCGCGCTATCAGAGTGGAGCAGCAACGATGACGCCCAAACCTTATTAAACCGAACTGCCGCCGATGCCGGTCTGCTGGCACCGACGCGCATGCTGCTGGATATGGCGCTACACGATCTGCTGGCGAAAAGGGCAAAGCAATCTTTGGCGCAGTGGCTGGGAGCCGCACCTTGTGCTGCATCGTTCGCCACCAATCAAACCCTGTTCTGGGGCAGTGAAGCCCAGATGCTGCAACAGGCGCAAGGCTACGTAGAGCGTGGCTTTATCCAATTAAAACTGCGCACCGGCGTGGCGGATATCGCCACCGATCTGGCGCGGCTGCAACGGCTGCGCGCCGAGTTTGGAGCCGATATTTCCCTGGCGATAGACGTTAACGGCCAGTGGACGCTGGAGCAGGCACAGCACGCTTTCCCGACGCTGCGTGAACTCGATTTAAGCTACGTCGAGCAGCCGCTGGCGGTGAGCGATGACGCGCAACTCGGCCAGCTCTCTACCTTCGGTGTGCCAATCATGCTGGATGAGAGCCTCAACAGTGCGGCGGCGATTGACCGCTTAATTGCGGCGGACGGGGCGCTGTGGGGCCACCTCAAGCTGGTCAAACTGGGTGGTATTGCACCGACGCTGGCGGCTGCGCGTCATCTGCAGGCCGCTGGCGTGCCCTTCATGATCGGCCAGATGAACGAAGGCCACGCGGCGACGGCGGCGGCACTGCAACTGTGTCGCGTGCTGCAACCGGAGTATGCCGAACTCTATGGCGCCGATGGCCTGACAGATGATCCCGTCAGCGGTTTGCACTATCAACACGGCAGCGTGCAAGTAACGGATTCTTACGGCCTGGGCGTGCAGTTCGATGCCACCCGCGCCACTTTCCTCAAGGAGTTTTAGTGATGCAACAGCTCAATAATGTGATTCAGGGCAGCGAATCTGCTTTTGCTGCAGAAGAGTACGCCAGCCGCATCCAGCGCACGCGCGAACGCTTAAACGCGGCCGGTGTGGACGTGATGATTGTCACCGGGCCAGAAAATATTTTCTGGTTAACCGGCCAGCAAACCCCCGGTTATTACACCTTCCAGGCGCTGCTGCTGCCGGTAGAAGGGGAGCCGGTGTTTGTGATCCGCCAGCTCGAATATTTCAACTTTATCGCCAACACCTTTATCTCCGACGCGGCCATTTATCAGGATGGCGATAACCCGGTGGACTTCCTGTTCGCCGTGTTGCAACAGCGCGGCTGGCTCAATAAACGAATCGGGCTGGATAAACGCGGCTGGTTCCTGCCGATTGCGGTGTATGAGGCGCTGCAAATCAAGCTCGGCACCATCGCGGATACCGCGGGAGTGATCGAACCGCTGCGCGCCATCAAGTCGGCGGTGGAGGTGGAAAAAATTGCCACGGCGGCACGCTATGTTGATGCGGGTATGGAGGCCGGAATGGCGGCGGTACGCGCGGGGGCGGATGAGAACGCCCTGGTCTCGGCGATGATGGGCGCGGCGATTGCCGCCGGTTCTGAGTATGTCGGGATGGAGCCGCTGGTCTCCAGTGGCCCGCGCAGCGGCGTGCGCACGGCACCTGGCGTCGTAGGGTGATCAAAGATAACGATCCGGTGTTCCTCGAAATGGCCGCAGCGCACGATCGCTACCATGCGGCGCTGATGCGCTCGGCGTGGATTGGCCGCCCACCGGCTATCGCGCTGGAGATGGAGAAAGTGTGCCAGGAAGCCCTGCAGGCGGCACTGGATGCGATTCGTCCGGGCGCGACCTGTGCCGATCCGCACATCGCCTGTCAGAAAGTGATCGATCGCGCGGGCTTTACCGACAACTTCAAAAAGCGTACCGGCTACTCGATCGGCGTCTCGTTCGCGCCGGACTGGGGCGAAGGCGGCCTTCTCAGCCTGTACAGCGGCGTCACCACTGAACTCCAGCCAGGGATGACCTTTCATATTCCCCCGGCGCTGCGCATCTACGGTGAATTCACCGTGGGCGTGAGCGAAACCGTGGTGGTGACTGAATCCGGCTACCGTCAGCTCGGCTCGCTGGCGCGTCCATTAACTCTGCTGTAAGGAACTGTTATGAAAGATATTATCGAATGTCGTGAACGCCTGCGTGGCATTTTCAACATCACCGTCACGCCCTTTACCCCCGCGGGCGGGATCGATTTTCCTGCGCTGCGTGAAAACATTGAGCGCGTCATTGGCCTGGGTTATGACGGCCTGTTGATTGGTGGCACCTACGGAGAATTCCCGGTGATGTCACTGGCGGAACGCCGTGAACTCTTTGCCAACGTGATGGAATGCGTACAGGACCGCGTGGCGGTGATGCTGTGTAGCGCGGCGTCGGACCCGCGTGAAGCGCGTGAACTGACTGAAATGGCAGGAGAGTTGGGTGGTCTGCCGATGGTCACCGCGCCGTTTGTCAGTGAAATCACTGACGAGCAAATTTTCAGCTATTTCCAGGAGGTGGCACCGTTGTCGCGTACCGGGATTCTGGTTTACAACGCGCCGGGCATCGGTATCACACTGTCGCCTGCGTTGCTGGAGCGTCTGGCCGATATTCCTGGCGTGGTCGGTATCAAACAGGGTGATTTGAACCCCACGGCGATTGACCAGATTGCTAACCGCCTGCGCGGCAAGCTGCGTCTGTTCTGCGCTTCGGACCTCGCTTTCCTCGGGCCGATGATGGCCGGATTCGACGGCATCAGCACCACCAACAGCGGAGCGCTGCCAGAGCTGGTATTGGCCACCTTCCGGGCGCTGGAAAAGGGTGATGCGGCTACAGCGCGTGACCTGCATCAGCTGTGGTTTGATTACCGCACCCTGGCGCGTCAGCACGGTCAACCCCAGCTGGTGAAGGCGGCGATGGCGCTGCGAGGCTTTAACGGCGGCACGGTGCGCGCCCCGTTGAAACCGATCTCAGAATCGGCACTGGCGGCGCTGACCAGCGTGATGCACAAGCTGGCCAGCGACAGCCGCACCGGCGTTATGCTGTCACGTTAATCACCGCTTGCAGGAAGGCGGTGAACAACGGGTGTGGGGCATCAGGACGTGACATCAGTTCGGGATGACCCTGCACCCCCAGCCAGAAGGGATGCGAGGCGCTGCGAATCGCTTCGACGATAGCGTCGGTTTGCACCGTTACGTCAATGCCGCCCGCTTGCAGTTGCGGCAGTAGGCGCGGATTAAAGCAGTAGCGATGGTTATAAGGCATGCGGTCATAAGGTGCGGCAGCCGGATAGGCAAACAGGCCGCAGCGGTGGCGCAGATCGTCAAAGCGCACAAAGCTGTGCAGCGGCGCGTCAGGTGCCACCTCGGCGAGCATGGCGTTTTCATAGCCAGTGGCTTGTTGCACCACTGCCGTACACATGCTCTGCATGCCAAGACACAATCCGAGTGTTGGGATGTCACGCTGCAGCGTGGCTTTGGCCACCGCGATTTGCCCGAGCACCGCAGCCATCGACGAACCGCCTGGCAGCACCACGCCGTGCAGACCGTCCAGCTCATGCAGATCTGCGCAGAGTTCAGCAGGAGGCAGTAAGCAGACATCCAGCGCGACCCCTAGCTGCCGCGCCCCCGCTTGCAGTGACATCAGGTTCGCCGGGTAGCTGTCGCGCTGATCGCGCTCGCGCCCCATCAGACCGATGCGCAGCGTGCGCTCACCCGTGGCTGCGGTCTCCCGAAACAAAGGCAGATCGCGACTAAAGCGGCGATCTCCTTTGAGGTTGGCGATACGTGATGCATCGGCGGCTGCCAGCACGATCACCGCGTCTTGCAAAGGCAGCTGACTGACATCAGTGACTTCATGTTGCAGTGTATCGCTGAGGAACAGGCCGCTGGTGACGCAGTAGCCCGCCGCCGCCACGTGCTGATGGCTGTCGGGATACTCGTCACTGAAGTTGGGGCGTAGGCTCCATAACGGCAGCGACTGTTGATTCGCCAACAGGCTGGCGGCGACACCGAACTGCGCCGGGTTGTGGGCATCATCAAGAATGAAGAGAAGTGACACAGTAAATTTCCTGTTGTTGTTGGGTGGTTACTTGTATTAGTTGAAACAATATATACAAAAGAGGATTTATGAACAGTCAGCAACTGGCCCGACGTATGCAGCGTGTCCGCCCGTCGCCCACCGCCACCATTTCCGACCAGGTGCGCGCCCTGGAAGCGGCAGGCAATGCAGTGATTAACCTGGGAGAAGGGGAACTGGATTTTGCCACGCCCGCCAATATCAGCTACGCCGGGATTGCCGCCATCGTGCAGCAGCAAACCAAATACACCGCAGTCTCAGGTACCAGCGAACTGAAACAGGCGATTTCCAATAAGTTTGCGCGTGATAATCAGCTCAGTTTTAACCCGCAGGAGATCATTGCGGGCAGCGGAGCCAAGCAGTTGATTTTCAACGCGCTGCTCGCCACGCTGGATGCCGGACAGGAAGTGATCATCCCCGCGCCGTACTGGGTTTCCTATCCCGATATGGTGACGCTGGCTGAAGGGGAGCCGGTAATTGTGCCGTGCCATGAGCAGCAGGGCTGGAAGTTGCAACCTCAAGACTTAGCTGCAGCACTGACGCCCGCCACTCGTTGGGTGATCCTCAACTCGCCCGGCAATCCTACCGGGGCCGTCTACAGCGCACAGGAGTTACAAGCGCTGGCCAATGTGCTGTCCGGACATCCTCAGGTGCTGATTATGGCGGATGATATCTACGAACCGCTGCGTTATGACAACACACCGTTCAGCACCTTCGCGCAGGTGGCACCGCAGCTTGCCGACCGCACCTTGACTATCAACGGCGTCTCCAAAAGTCACGCCATGACCGGCTGGCGACTGGGTTACGCGGCGGGTCCGGCATGGCTGATCAATGCCATGCAAATCTTACAATCGCAGAGCACCTCAAACCCGAGCAGCATTTCGCAGGCGGCAGCGGTGGTGGCGTTGCAGCAGCCCGCAACATTTTTGGCGGAGTGGATTGCGGTGCTCGATCGCCGTCGCCAGCAGGTACTGGAGACTATCGCCGCCAGCAATGGCTTGAGCGCTAGCGCACCGCAAGGGGCATTTTATATCTTTGCCAACTGCACCGCGCTGATTGGCCGCAGCACGCCTCAAGGTGAAGTGTTGGCCAATGATAAAGCCGTCGCCAGCTGGCTGTTGCAGGATGCCCAGGTGGCGCTACTGCACGGTTCAGCGTTTGGCACACCGGGTTATCTGCGTATTGCTTATGCGGTGGAGGATGGTCTGCTGAGAGAGGCGTGCCAGCGCTTAAAAGCCTCTTTATCGAAGTTATCGTAGCGTTCTCGTAGGGGCAGCCTTCGGGCCGCCCCTTGCCGCCGATCACTAATCATATCGCCTGTGGTCAGCCCCTACCCGCGCAAAATTCTATTATGCGGTTGCACCGGAACCCACAGTAACAGAGCTTTTTCGCGCCAATAATCCGGAGGAAACTGCGGGGGAGCAGCGATGTCTCAATGGCGTGCCAATGAAACGATTTGGTTAGCCGGATGAGATTGCGGCAACTATCGCAGTTCTTATGTCTGAGGATGCGGCGTTGATTACAGCTCAGACGCTATATATGTGGATGGCGGTGCATTAAGAGGAAACTGAATTTTCTGAACAGGCAAATAATGAAGGGGGGCTTTATTTGCCCCTCAACAGTACCTGTGAGTTTTCTAAATGAATGTCTCCTAATGGCACGAAGCGGTAAGGTCCGCTATGAGCAATAAGCGGACATTCGTAATTGAGTCGCCATGGATCTTGCTAACCATACCGTGTATATCTACTGGGAACAGGTGATATTTAACAAATTGTGCATTTTAGTACTCATGCTTTGGTTTAATGAACATATTATAATAAATCGCCGTCAGAGTGTTAGGTATGCAGAACAGGATCAGTATTGATGATTAGCGAATCGGTAGAGGGACTAGGTACAATCATCTTTTTTCTGAGTAGACATTTTTAATGGCGGGCCTAGCCACCTAGCGATTAACCAGTCATGATGCAGATGCCCATCTTTTGAAAAAAGATCCTTTCCCTGTGATAGTTTGAAGTTGAAGGTATGTTTATCACTGTTTTCGCCAGTAAAAAGGTTGGCAACAACTTCAGTGTGGGCGCCATAATAGTTTTCAAAAATCTTATTAAGGTAGTCAACATAAAATGTTTCATGTATCCCAATAGGATCGTCTAAGAATAAATGTATCTGACTTACAGGAAGGAGATCCATAAGGTTGTGCAAATTTTCAAGCCGGATTGCACCGCCTATCTCAATTTCTACGGTATCGCCAGGTCTAATAGCCAGTGGAGTATTCACGTTAGCATCTGCACCGAATACACATTTCCCTTGTGAACCAGCTTTACCTTTCCCTGAATACATACCGCCCACTATGTCTGCATCGGCGCTAATTAACATAAGCGGCTCCTTGCCATAGTTCCTGACAGTTAGAATAAGAAAAGCATCATCAACGGAATGTCTCACTAAAGGCGATATTCTGAAAGGTTGAAGGCGAGCGTTGATAACTTTTAGCGGTTCAGGACGGAATACATTAGATATCATGCTCCAGCTATCATGTATAGCGTTAATGCCAGTTGCAATCGCAACTGTAACTACCGCGCTAGGAACAACATATTTAATCCACTTTGTTTTGAAAAAATAAAGTAGATTGTTAGAAAAATTATTACGCAAAAATTTTTCCTTAACTTGCATTTCTAAATAGCATATCTACATGGTCTCATACACGCTAAAAAAATAAAATATTAATCGCCCCTGATTCCTGGAGGACCAAAATCATGAGCGAAAACCTTAAGTCAGACCTGAAGACAGCTCCTATTGTTTGCAACGTCCGCTTCTTGCACAGAGCGGACATTGATGGCATTAGATGTATGAGAGTGCCATTGTCATACTGGACACAATCGTCATTCTGTCCAGACTATGCAGATTGAAATCACTGGAAGAATCATGGACATCCCACTAACAAACGTCACCCCGGACAACCCAGGATTTGCAGAGTTAAGATCGCAGAGGATGGCTGAAGGATTTAACATGTTACGCCGACTGGAAGATAACTGGCTTAGCGGACAGAACCGCTTTGATAAACCCGGAGAAAAACTAATTGGGGCTTCTGTAGATGGATTAATAGTTGGCGTTTGTGGACTCAACATCGACCCATTTACGCTAAAAACTGGCATCGGACGTCTGCGACATCTCTATGTAGACTCAGGATGGAGAAAAAGGCAGGTTGGTAGTGTCCTGCTCAGTGAGATACTTAAGGATTCTGGCCACTGACTTGATTTTATCAACACAAACGCGCCTCCATCGGCATTCACTTTCTATGAACGAGCTGGTTTTGTTGCTTTAACTGGCGTAGAAAAAGTCACGCACCATCTATGCCTCAGAGACTCAGTGCGTTGATACAGTCACGTCCTGAATAGACCGCATATTCTGTCCAGTGAACCACTTTTCAGGAACGTCTGCCGAGATACAGCCCTGACCTAACCAAACCGAACCACTTTCAGGAAAATCAGAACCAATACAGTTAATTCTGTGCATCCCTGGACAAACTGCGTTTCTGACCAGGAATGCAGAACGGAAACTGAAACATCTTCAATAAATCAAAGGGACTGACTGGCAGCTTTGAGCGAGAAGCGAATATGGGAGTTTGAGTGGTGTTTGACCATCAATCTCATCACATTCATGACCTACACCCCGTTCATTAACACACCGCGATCTTAGTAATGTCTTCATAAGCCATATGATGACATCCTCATGACGCACCTCCCGCTTGCAGCAGCCGTTCCGGCTGCGCCGCGGTCGCGCCGTGTCCGGCGCTCTCACCATCCCGGCTATAACACCAACTGCGATCGCCGGGATGTAAGGCGCAATGCCGTTTCGCGCTGCCGCGCTTCCCGCCATTGCGACGACCCCTGCCGAATTATTCCCGGATCCATTTCACCGTTTAAGTACCTCTCGTCGGGGCTGATACAAGCACAACCCGCTTTGCTGTCCATGGGACGGCAGGCCTTTCGCAGCAAATATTTCCCGGCCATTCCGCAGGCTCCATTAGACCGGAAAATTTTTCCCGCTCACCCCCGGACATCTGCACCGGGCCATGCTCGTTTACGCCCTCGCGGCGAAGGTTCTCAAACGGGTGAAGGTCATACCAAGGGAACAGTCAGGCAGGTTCCGCAAAAACGTCAACACCGCGGCTCCCGTAACTCAACGGGTGATGGGCTAAAAGGCAAGGGCAGTAATCAGGTGCCCTGTATGAGCGCTAACTTCGCAGGGCAGGCAGTCATCAATAAATAAGGGATATCAGCAATGTCAGCAGCCGATGTTAAAACAGTGAACGATAAGAAAGCCACCGTTAAGAAAACCAGCGCAGCGGAGAAAGCCGCACTAAAACTCGCTCTCGATGCAGCAGGAATGGAATTTGTTCCGCTGTCCGATCTTGTTAAATCTCCGCTTAACGCACGTACGCTCCCATATCCGGTTGAAAGCGTTCGTGGGCTGGCCAACACCATTGAAGCCATCGGTCTGCTGCACAACCTGGTGGTACATACTCTTCCTGACGGGAAATCCGGCGTAGCAGCTGGCGGTCGCCGCCTGACCGCGATGCAGCTGCTGTGCAGTGAGCAGCGCCTGAGCGAGGACCATCCCGTTGCAGTTAAGCGTGTTTCTGAGGAACTGGCGCTGATTGCCACGGTGGCGGAAAACGAGCAGCGCGTGGCAATGCATCCTGCTGAACAGATCCACGGTTTCAGTAAGCTGGCAGCCCAGGGTAATACCGCATCACAAATCGGTGCAGAACTTGGTTTCAGTGCCCGCCATGTTCAGCGCATGCTTAAGCTGACCAATCTGGCACCCTCACTGCTTACACTGCTGGCAGAAGACAAGCTTAATGTTGAGCAATGTCAGGCTCTTTGCCTTGAAGACGATCAGGTTCGCCAGGTTGAGGTATTTGAGAGTGTATGTGCCAGCTGGTCACATGCTCCCGCTCACGCACTCAAAACGCGCATCATTGATACGGAAATCAGCCTTACCAGCCCGCTTTTTGAGTTCGTTGGTCGTGAGGATTATGAAGTGGCAGGCGGCGTGGTGCGTGAAGATCTTTTCAGTCAGCAGGAAGGCGAGGGTACGGCTGAACGTGCACTGACTGAGCGCCTTGCTCTGGAAAAGCTCAGTAATGCCGCGCGTGAAATTGAACAGCGCGAAGGCTGGGCGTGGAGTATGGGGCGTTTATTAGAGGTCAGTCATTACGGTGAAGATGGCAAGACTTACGTTATTGCTGACGAACCTGAATCAGCCTACACCAAAGAAGAATCTGCACGACTCGATGAGCTGCAGGATAAATACAACGAAATTAATGAGCCGGGCCCAGAACTGGATGCCGTCGAAGCTGAAATTAATGCAATTGAACAGGCCGCAGGAGCCCGGGCATGGACTGATGAAATGAAAATTAATGCGGGTGTAGTGGTCAGTCTCCAGTATGGCGAAATTACCGTTCAGCGCGGCATACGCCGTAAAGCTGACCTGACTGAAACCCCAGAAACTGAAATGTCTGGCAGCATCTTCGGTCATCGCGATCCGGACGTAGCTGAAGGCGTGAGCCTGCCTCAGCTAACAAAAATGTCCTCAGAGCGGACACTTGCCGTACAGGCAGCGCTGATGCAGCAGCCTGAAAAAGCCGTGGCGCTCATGGTCTGGCGTCTGTGTTCACAAGTCTTCTCTCGTAGTTGGGGGATTCAGCATCCATTCAGCATAAACATAACCGTATCTCATTCATCACTTACTGCTGATGCGCCGACAGGAAAAGATGGCGCGGCATTTATTGCGCTAATGCAGGAGAGAGCTCGCCTCGAGGCGCTACTTCCGGAAGGGTGGGAGCAGGACTTCACCACGTTCTTCGCCCTTGAGGGCGGCGTGTTGATGTCACTGATGGCCTACTGCACCGCCTGCTCTGTGAACGGTGTTCAAACCCGCGAATGCCAGCGCACTTCAACCAGCAAGCTGAATACGCTGGAAACCGCTATTGGTTTCCATCTGCGTGACTGGTGGCATCCGACTCGTAAAAACTTCTTCGCAGACATGAAGCACGCGCAGATAGTTGCGGTGCTTAAAGATGCTGGCCTGACTGGCGCTGCTTCTGATGCTGAAAAAATGAAGAAGGGAGATGCTGCTGATCTCGCTGAGGCTCATTTCCAGAATACCCGATGGGTACCTGACTGGATGAAAGCCCCTGAGCAAAAAACGACTGTGCTGGCAGATATCACACCTGACACTGATGGGCCCGCGCACGCGGCCTGACAAGGAGTGCCGCCCTGCGGGGCGGCAGAAAGGACACAATGATGAATCAGAACATCATATGGTGCGATGGTCAGCTGCAGGAGACACTGGATGTTGGTTATCCACAGAAACGGGGGATAAAGGTGTGGGTAATGGACAGAAACATCTGAACGTCCAGTGTGGCGCAGGGATTAAACGAGGGGCGTAAAAAGGGTCACAGTCGCTCCCAGTAATATTTATGATACTGCGGGAAAGCGACTGTGGTACGCAAAGTTCTACTCATTTCCCCAGGTATGCCGACAGATTCTGGTGCTATCCCAGCTGGGCTGGGCAGGTTGGGGAAATTCGCTGATGACTTTCTGTGGATCGGTATTACTGGTAATCACATAATCATTCGGGATTTCGTGTACGCCGCGATCAACAGCAAAATAATAACGTTTTCCTGACTGAGGTATAAAAGGCAGCTTCTTTATGACCTGTACAGTGGAAAAGGGGCCTAAAGGGTAAAATTGTTTTTTGGTGGTATAGATCTGTTGAACGGCTAAAAGTTTACCGGGCTGAATCTTGAGGGTGAAAATTCTTCTGCTCGAGTCAAACATATTGGGCCTGACTGTGTAGCTCTCAATTCTGTCGTAGCATTCTCCTTTATTTTCATAATAAAGAAGGGTAACAATTCCGGCTACTTCCTCCTGTTGAATGACCAGGGTAGCAGCATCTGAACCGGTGTAATCTTTGTGCTGTCGCGGCAACAGGTTTGAGCATCCTGAAAGGATTAAGGCTGAAGTAAGAACAGCCAGGGATAGTGAATTGTTAAAAAATGACGGCATGTCTGTTATCTCCCTAAAGTTGACGTCAGCTGTTATCGGCAGACAACCAGAAATCCTTTATCTCCAGGTTTTAAAAGAAGCAGACCAGCGTAACGATATGGCCCCCTCCGGCTTCCCGGCAAGCCGGGGCGTCGAGCCCGACTACGCTAACCGGCAAAGCCGGTTAGCTCCGCCGAACCGCCCGTGGCGTTTCGGGCCTGGCGGCTAGGGTCTGATGGCAACGGCCAAATCAACCCCTGCAGCGGGCTTTCGCCCGCGCGTTCACTGGCCACGCAGGACGTGGCCGCTGAGGCCCGGACCGGCAAAGCCGTCCGGGGTGCGTTCCTGCTCACCTCCATACCGGCAGCCCATGTTCCGGCAGTTCTTCGCGGAGGGCTGGTCGTAGCACCGCCGGGACACCCGCCCGCAAGAGTTTGCTTCGCCGTTCCTCGCCCGTTCGCACTCGCCTGCGGCTCGCTTGCGCTGCGGCCTGCGGTGACGCTCGTGCGTTCGTGCACCCGTCGTTGCTCCTTTGCCCTTCGCCGCGATGAACTCACCGAAACATTGTTTCAGCAACCGACAACAGGAGAACCAGCATGAACACACAGAACGTCAACACCGCCGCTTCTGAATCTTCCGAAACATGGGTAAACCCGGCTTTTTACTCTGCAACGGAGGGGGCTTTTAGCGGCTTCCCCGTGAGTGCTGAAGACGATCACAACTACTGGTTGCGTCGTGAGCAGGCGGCAGTCAGTGCACCGAAGGAAATTGATGTACACCGCTACCACGATGCGCTTGGGCTGATGTACCCACGCTGCTGGGCAACAAGTGAAAACGGGGAATATGAGAGTTTCATGCTCGATGAGATGTATTGCGGGCGCGTGACGGAAATTTTTGCACGCATAGGGGGGCGTTATTACCGGCTGCGCGATTACAGCCATCTGAACCATGCGCAGATTATGACGCGCGTTAAGGAGGAACTTGCTCAGAAGCAGAAATGAAAAAAGCAGGCATAAGCCTGCTTCATTCCCGCCAGGTAAACGCTCGCAACGTCACCCTAGCTACCATCAAACTTAATGGAGATCTAACCATGAAATTCGACCCGGTGATCGTGTCACAGGCGGAATCTTTTGTAAATGCCCTTCGTAATGGAAAACGCGCCCGCGTTCCAGCCCTGAAGCTGGAGCACTGGCAGCAGTTTATGACGAAGGTCTACGCTGGCCCTGGCCTCGCGTGATGTGAAACGTGCCGCCCCGGAGGGGCGGCAATGAAAAGGATAAATTCATGTCACAGTTGAGCTTTGCCGAATTTTTTGATCAGTCAAAAGACCGCCTGCCGTCTACTGCTCCGGTATCTTTGGTTCCGGCGCCTGCCGTTGTTCCACGGATGATGAGTCTTGACGCCTCGCGGCGACAATTTATCCGCGTGTTCCGGGATACGGGCAATCATCTTCGCCGCTGGGATGTGTTCAGCGATTTCATTACGCTATGCGCCAGCGAGCTGGATATCGCCCGGATACGATCGCCTGAAAGTGTGGATCGGTGTCGCAAAATCTGCGATCGCTACAGCGCTGCCGATATCCAAAACATGCACGAGCTGTTCCAGTTGATGGTTTGTGCACTGGAGGCAGAATTTCACGATTTTCTGGGGGCGATTTTTATGGAGCTGGAGCTGGGCGACGATCGGCGCGGCCAGTATTTTACCCCGTATTGCGTGCAATCGATGATGGCGCGAATGCTGATGCCTGGCGTGAAAGAGACCATTGAACGAGAGGGATTTTTTACATTGTCTGAACCCACCTGTGGGGCGGGAGGAATGGTTATCGCCTATGCCGAATGCATGCTTGAGTCAGGGCTTAACCCTTCTATGCAGATGTTTGTCAGTTGCATCGATATCGATCCGATTGCGGCGGATATGGCATTTATTCAGCTTTCTCTGCTGGGTATTGCCGCCGAGGTAACCACAGGCAACACGCTTACATTGCAGTTAAGTCGGGTTCGTTACACACCCGTTTATTACCTTAACGACTTTGAAGAGCGGTTGTCTGCTCAGCGCCGGGTCAAAGCAATGCGGGATTTTATCCAGCGTATCAGCTAAAAAAGTCTGATAAGAGGCTCTCGGGCGGCTATATGCCGCCCATGCCTCATCTGGCTGAATCGGGCATTAAATAATATCCGAAGAGTGTTTCGCAATGAGAAACATGTGATATACTGTTTCTCGAAACGAAACACGGAGGCAGGGCGTGATTAAAAGCTGGAAGCATAAGGGGCTGCAAAAGCTCTTTGAAAAAGGCGATATCAGTGGCGTACAGGCACAGGATGCCGAACGTATCCGCATGCGGTTGCTGGTTATTGATGAAGCGATCTCAACGGATGAATTCAGAAACTATCCGGGGTTCCGTTTCCACCCCCTCAAAGGTGACCGCAGAAACCTGTTTTCAATCACTGTCAGGGCAAACTGGCGTATTACGTTCGAATTCACGGACGGCGACGCATACATTCTCAACCTGGAGGACTATCACTGATGGCTATGTACAATCCCCCGCATCCGGGCGGTCTGATCACCGAGTATATGGAAGATAACAACATCGGCCTGCGTGTCCTGGCTAAAGAACTGGGCGTATCGGCACCGGCGCTTAGCAAGGTTGCGAACGGCAAGGCGTCTGTCAGTCCGGAAATGGCTGTACGTCTTGAGGCCGGGCTGGGGATCGCTGCGCGCCTGTGGTTATCGATGCAGGCTGCCTGTGATTTGTATAAGGCCCGGGAGTCCACCGATGTTTCCGGTGTGCCACTGCATCCGGGTATGCAGGGAGTGGCGCGGGATGCGCAGACCGGCAAAGGTGCATAACTGCTGCGACTGCTCATTGCACCGGCTGAAAGCAAGGCAGGCACTGCGTGCCAGATAAAGCCGGTGCTGCCGCACCGGCCTTCACCTTTCGCATGCGGTTGCTTTACTCTCGCTGCTGAGCGCCCCTGCTTCCCTGGCTGTTGCAGCTGTTCAATCTTAATTGCATCTGACTCTTCCACGTCTTCAGGCACAACTGCATTAACCCCTGCTGGCCCCCTTCGGCTTCCCGGCAAGCCGGGTCGTCGAGCCCGACTGCGCTAACCGGCAAAGCCGGTAAGCTCCGCCGAACCGCCCGTGGCGTTTCGGGCCTGACGGCTAGGGTCTGATGGCAACGACCAAATAACTCCCCTGCAGCGGGCTTTCGCCCGCGCGTTCACTGGCCACGTAAGACGTGGCCGCTGAGGCCCGGTACGGCAGAGCCGTCCGGGGCTGTGACCTGTTCATCTCTGTCATGCCTGATGCTCTTCTGAGTTTCCCTGCCGCGCAGAAATCTGCCATACGCGCGTCATCACGCCAGGGCCGCAAGCTAAACGCCTGCACCCGGTCCCTTCGGGCTGCGGCCTTGTCGTTTCCCCTTGCGCTCTTCCGCCCGCACGACAGTTCTGCTTTTCGCGGCGAGGAATCTCAAAGAATCATCATTTTCATCCCAACTGGAGAAGCAACATGTCACAGCAAAACGTCAACACCGCGGCTCAGTCAACTCAAGAATCATCATCAGAAATGCCTGGAAGCAATGTTCACTTTTTCAGTCAGCTTCACGTACGCGATGCGCACGGGAACTTTATGATGGCGTCGGCAGCGCAGGTCCTGGCTGAGGCAATGCGCGCTATTGATGTTCGCTATCCCACTGGTACCACCTTCGAATCCTCTGAGGTATCAGGAGAGTTCTTCAGGGCAAAACTTGCCGGTCGCGATAGAGAGGTTTTTGCCGTGGCGTTTCTCAATAATCAAAATCAGCTGATTGCTTACGAAGAGATTTTTGCTGGAAGCGTGAATAGCGTCGAAGTCCATCCACGAGAGATTGTCCGTGCGGCGATGCGTCTTAATGCAGCTGCGGTGATCCTGAGCCATAACCACCCATCATTCACACCAAAACCATCTAAAGCAGACAACACCATTACGGTACGGATTAAAGATGCATTACAGCTGGTCGAAGTGCGGCTTCTGGATCACATCATTGTTGCAGGCAATGAAACAACATCGCTGGCACAACTTGGGCACATCAATAATCGGGGCTGACCGGATGCAGAGTTAAAAGTAGTACGCCAGCTCCACATAACACATAAAAAAAAGGCAGGGTATGAACCCTGCCTGCCCCCGCTCCCGACTTCCGCGACGAAATCAGGGCTTCACAGAACCATTGATTAACATAGAGTAAATCAACATGTCTTCAGCACAGACTTTATCAATCGATAATTACACAGTAAACCCTGCCTTAACCGATACCCGCGAACCGGTGCGCATGGAAACAATCGAGGCGATTGCTGAGATGGCAAAAGGCACGGAACGGCCTGCACTGATATGGGGTAACACCGATCGGGCAATAACGGCTGCGGAGGCGCTATGGGTTTTTGCAAAGCGCACCGGGCTGGATAGTAAAAATGAAGACGCATTTACGTCAGTGCAGGACCTGATTGCAAATCTCATGCACCTGTGTGAGCAGGAAGGCATTACGGGTGGCGAGATAACATTTTCAGCCCTGGTCAGCATGGCGGAAATGCATTATCTCTCTGAACTGGATGAAAAAGTCGTTTTCTAAAGACAGGGCCGGTAAAGGCACTGCGTATTCAATTGCGCACGATTAACATACTGGTGGCGTGCAGGGCAGGGATAAGCCGGCGCTGACGCGCCAGCCATCTCCCTTTGCCTGTATCTGCTGTCTCAGGTGCTACGGATCCTTTTACTGCCTTGTTCTTGCCGGCAGCTGGTCTTCGCATGCCGTTTACGCTTGTGCCTTCGTTACTGATTCATCTTCTGCAACAAGGTCAATTCCGCTATGGCCCCCTCCGGCTTCCCGGCAAGCCGGGGCGTCGAGCCCGACTGCGCTAACCGGCAAAGCCGGTAAGCTCCGCCGAACCGCCCGGGGCGTTTCGGGCCTGACGGCTAGGGTCTGATGTCTGAGGTCAACCCCTGCAGCGGGCTTTCGCCCGCGCGTTCACTGGCCACGTAAGACGTGGCCGCTGAGGCCCGGACCGGCAAAGCCGTCCGGGGTGTGTTCATGCCGTTTTCGTGCGCGGCGGGCCTGTTCCGGTCAGTCCAGGCGCGGAGGGCTGGTCGTAGCACCGCCGGGACACCCGTCCGCAAGAGTTCGCTTCGCCGTTCCTCGTCCGTTCGCACTCGCCTGTGGCTCGCTTGCGCTGCGGCCTGCGGTGACGCTCGTGCGTTCGTGCGCCCATCGTTGCTCCTTTGCCCTTCGCCGCGACTGGATCGACCGAAACATGACACACCACCTCAGCAGGAGAAATGCCATGAACACACACAACGTCAACGTCAAAACCGCCACGCCAGAATCTCCCAAAACATGGGGGGCGGGTCATGCGATGTATGTGGCGGACGTGTACTGAGACCAGCGGCGAAAAAGCACTGAATACTGACAACGGGAGAAAGACAGGATGAAAAAACAGCATACCGGTGCCGCTCAGGCGGGCGTTCAGACAGAAATCCCCGGGCTGACGCCGGGCCTTACAGAGAGTCTTGCGGCGCTGACCGAGCTGGGTAAGCACCGTCTCAGCGCCAGCGAAGAACACGAATTTTTACGGTTCACGCTGCACGACATGGCGCAGCAGGTGGCCGACACCGTACAGGGCAACGCGCTGCCGCTGTCGTCGTTTCGCGCGTGGATCGTGGCGAGTCATATCGTGCACGCACAGTTTGGCAGCCGGGGAGAGGTGGTTTGGGGGCGCGCCAGCAGCAGTCTGGCGGCGAGACTTAACGACATCAGCGCCGGGCTGTCGCCGGACACCGGCAAACAGCAGGCGTAAAAAAGGCAGGGTTGCCCCTGCCATCTTCACGGTCGCCAGTTAGCGCCTGGCGGCCACATCAAAACCAAAAAGCTCAGGAGAGTTATATGAATTTTGACCCGCAAATCGTCGCACAGGCACAGGCGTTTGTAAAAGGCTTTAACAGTGGTCGCGGCGTACGCGTCCCGAAAATGACGTTCAGCAGCTGGCCATACTTTATGCGCGCCGTGCGTCAGCAGATGGAGAGTCAGCCATGAGCCACCTCAGCAATGCAGACAGTGCAGATGGCATGACGCCCGTTGCGCAGGAGGACATCGTCCGCGTGCTGGGCGTGTACTGTCTTATCCGCCTCGACAACGGCGCTGAATCTTTCTGGCACCACGGGCATTACGTGTGCGCAGCGGACGGCGCAACCGGTGATCAGTGCGTGGCCGATGTGGCTCGCCTTGCCGCACGGGCCGGGGGCCAGTCGCTGCGGCACGCTGAGCTACCGGTGCCGGATGGTGACTGGTGCTGGAACGATATTGTCGAACGGCTGGCGCGCAGCGCGCTTACCGAAACGGTCCGCGCCTCCGGCATCGTAACGGGCAGTATGACGCCGCAGGGGCGGTGCGTACACTTCTGCGATCACCCACTGCTGAGCGGCGTAAATGACAACCTGTGGTTTCCGGTTGGTCACAATGAAAGCTGGTTTGAAGCCGTTGAGCGCATCCTCATTCTCAACGGGCTGGCAGAAAATCTGGTAAACCTGTCGCCGCTGCGCGAAGGCGGCGGCTATTCCGACTGGAAAGCAACCTGGAATCGACGGGTTATTATCTGCAGAAAAGCGGGACCCGGCACCAGTCTGGTGCCGGGCATGAGAACGAAACGGGGGTGACAGCGCCCCGCTGAATCAGAGCGATGCATGAGACCATCAGGACAGTGCCGGGAACAGCTACAGTAAGTTTTGTTAGCATATATGCTAAGTTAGTCTTTGTGCTAACTTAGCATTATTGCTATTATTACGTTCACGGAGGAGATAAATTGTTTAACGTAAAACTGCACGACGATGCCGGTAACGAACTGGAAGCCTTACCCGCAGAGATTGCCGCCAAAATGCTGCGCCTGCTGGAGAAGCTGGAAAAAAATCCCCGTTCTCTGAGAGAGCCGCACTGCAAACCGCTCGGTAACGGCCTGTTTGAAGTACGCACGATGGGCGGTGATATCGCACGCGGATTATGGGTCTATCAGACCGGTCAGAATATCTTCGTGTTGCGTATTTTCATCAAGAAAACACCTAAAACGCCACCGGCAGAGATTGATCTGGCGTGGCGCAGACTGGAGGACATGATCAATGGCGCATAAAACCCTGGCAGAGATGAAAGCCAGACTGATGCAGAGCGAAGATTTCAGGGCAGCCTACGAGGCCGAGGCCCGGAAAGAGCGTCTTCAGGAGCTGCTGGCTGAATGGCGCAGCCATGCCGGGCTGAACAGCGCGGATGTGGCTGCCAGAATGGGCATTGCACCTTCCACGCTGTCCCGCATGGAAAAAAATATCACATCGGCCAGCGTCGAAAACCTGTCCCGATATGCACGCGCGTGCGGTGTGAACGCGGCGACGATTTTTTTCGGTTAACCTGGTTTAACGTGCCGGGAAGGGCACCAGCGCCCTTTCTGGCTGAGGGCTGTAAAAGACCGGTAGCCCTGCGGGCAGGGCAGAACCGGTGCTGACGCACCGGCCCTCCACCTACACCTGTCCGGTCACCTCCTGCTGCATCCATTCTTACAATATCAGTTATCCCACCGGCTATCGGGGCTGATCCCCTGCCATTTCTGTTATCCAGACTGATTCTGCCACTGCCAGAGCATGGCCCCCTCCGGCTTCCCGGCAAGCCGGGGCGTCGAGCCCGACTGCGCTAACCGGCAAAGCCGGTAAGCTCCGCCGAACCGCCCGTGGCGTTTCGGGCCTGGCGGCTAGGGTCTGATGGCAACGGCCAAATCAACCCCTGCAGCGGGCTTTCGCCCGCGCGTTCACTGGCCACGCAGGACGTGGCCGCTGAGGCCCGGATCGGCAAAGCCGTCCGGGGTGCGTTCCTGCTCACCTCCAAACCGGCAGCCCATGTTCCGGCGGTTCTTCGCGGAGGGCTGGTCGTAGCACCGCCGGGATGCCCGCCCGCAAGAGTTCGCTTCGCCGTTCCTCGCCCGTTCGCACTCGCCTGCGGCTCGCTTGCGCTGCGGCCTGCGGTGACGCTCGTGCGTTCGTGCACCCGCCGTTGCTCCTTTGCCCTTCGCCGCGATGAACTCACCGAAACATGGTTTCAGCAACCGACAACAGGAGAACCAGCATGAACACACAGAACGTCAACACCGCCGCTTCTGAATCTTCCGAAACATGGGTAAAAACCCCTGAATCCGTCTATTTCACGCGGAAGATTGCTGCGCTGGCCGACCTTGCCCGCCTGGAAGGCGAGATGATGGCTTTCTGTGCGTTAGAGCGGCTTGGCATCGGGGGTGAGGATTTACGCGAGGATGTCCCGATGATTGCGCAGGATAGGATCGAGATGCTGGCAGCAATGGGTGCCATCAGCTCACCGACCGTGTATGAATTGGTGTGCGCAGCAGATGAGATGATAACCGAGCTGGATCCGACCTTATACCCCGTAGTGCTGCCAACACTGGAGGAATACAAGGCTGCGTCGGCATCCCGGAAGGCGCAGTGTCTGACACAAATTCAGGAAACCATGAAACCCTTTAGCGTCGAGATGTGGGGGGAAAAGGTTTATCCGGACGAATTTTCACTGGATAAAACTTACTGGACGGACAGTAGCATTCATCTGGGCCGAGCCTGGACTGTGGCGCAGGCGCTTGAACTTGCCAAAGCGGCATGGCTTAAGGATGAGTGGAATTCGCGCGAGGAGGGCGTTGACTACTTTGATGAGAATTTTGGACGCGATACGGGACCGATCAGCTTCCGTCCGATCCGCATTGTTATCAGCGACGAAAAAAACAATACGGTTCTGACAGGGGACCCGGCCGATCTCAGCTGGCATGCGGATATTACTGGCCCGGAAGAAAAGGCCCGCATCCGGGCGGCACAGGATGAAATGCTTAAAAAAGCGCGAGCTGAAAGCTACTGGTGTAACTATGAAACAGCGCGTCAGCTGCGCAGCAAAGTGAAGGATATGAGCAGGACGATTGTGGATGAAGCCTGGCAGGGGCACCCGGAAGTCATCGCGGCGATAGCGGCCTTTATTCATCCTGCACCTGTAAAGCCTGGCGGGGGCGAGGCGCTGCTTAGTATGAATCAGGTTGCCCAGCGCAATGAGTGAACGGAGCCCCGCAGGGGGCTTTTTTTGTTACCTGCAGGCGGTATGTGGCAGAGCAGGACCTTTACGCTCCGGCAAAGAGGGCAGCCCTGCGGGCAGGACGTTACCGGTGCTGGCGCACCGGTCATCTCCCTTCGCCTGTGATGTCAGTCACCCGGGCACTGTTTCATATTCTGGCCAGTATTCCTGATGCTGAAACTGCTCACGTAATGGTTGTCTCGCTATTTATCAGGGGGCGCAATCAGTGCCAGGCGTATAAAACCTCTTATGTCCCCCTTCGGCTCCTGCCCTGGCGGGCAGTCGTCGAGCCCGACTGCGCTAACCGGCAAAGCCGGTAAGCTCCGCCGAACCGCCCGTGGCGTTTCGGGCCTGGCGGCTAGGGTCTGATGGCAAACGGCCAAGTCAGCCCCTGCAACCGGCTTGCGCCGGTGCGTTCACTGGCCACGTAAGACGTGGTCGCTGAGGCCCGGACCGGCAAAGCCGTCCGGGGTGCGTTCCTGCTCACCTCCATACCGGCAGCCCATGTTCCGGCGGTTCTTCGCGGAGGGCTGGTCGTAGCACCGCCGGGATGCCCGCCCGCAAGAGTTCGCTTCGCCGTTCCTCGCCCGTTCGCACTCGCCTGCGGCTCGCTTGCGCTGCGGCCTGCGGTGACGCTCGTGCGTTCGTGCACCCGCCGTTGCTCCTTTGCCCTTCGCCGCGATGAACTCACCGAAACATGGTTTCAGCAACCGACAACAGGAGAACCAGCATGAACACACAGAACGTCAACACCGCCGCTTCTGAATCT
>NZ_JBIVMT010000009.1:0-144266 GCF_044753225.1 Pantoea sp. NPDC088449
AAAAAAAGCGACCCGCGCGGTGCTTCGATTCTGGCAGGGTGAGCGTAACTATAAACGTCTGAATGAAAACCGAACCGGCTATTACAAGATCGATCTTGGTCCGTTCTGGCGGCTGATCAGCCGCGATGAAGGGCGCACCTGGGAGATGATGAATCATGAGCGCTATAACACGGCTATGCGCAACTGAAATATAGCCAGAATGCTGAGCGTTGCCCCTTGAGTGGCACAGTGCTCAGCATTTTTGTATTCAGAAGGTGAAGAATGACATTACCGGATGACAGCCTTATCCATCAGGCAGTCAATAAATTAATCGATCGGCTGGCGTGTTTGCCGGAAGAGCAAAACAACTGTGTCCGTGGTGGTCTGTTATTCACGGGTAACATACATGATTCCATGCCGCGCCGGTTGCTTCTGGACCCACGCCTCTCTCCGCTAGACAAAATGGGCTGGATAATCATCCGCCTGCACGCTTTGAGCAATGACGGTGCCGTTTTTCCCTCCTATGAAGAGCTGCAGTTGCAGCTGGCAACGCCGGGAAAAGGCAAAGCGTCCAGAGAGACCATCAGCCGCATACTCCTCATGCTTCGCATCACTGGCTGGCTAAGCCTCTGCAAACGCGTCAGGGATGAAAAGGGTAGGGTAAGAGGCAACATCTATGCGCAACACGATGAGCCGTTGTCATTTTGTGACGCAGAAACGTTCGATCCGCACTGGCTCAAAACCGTTGCGGAAGCCTGCCTGAGTAGCAACCGCACCATCAGTTCCACAGCGAAATCAGTCATCAGTGAAATTCGGCTGGATCCCGCAATGGCTCACCACCGCAGCCACCTTCAAATGTTAAATGCTCGGCTGGGTGCCGTTCAGAGTCCTGAAGAGCTGGCCTGCCGGACTGTACCCGAACCGACGAGTCATTTACCGGGTTCGGATTCCGAACTCAGCTTAAATGTGCAGGCTCAGAAGCCGGGTTCGGTATCCGAACTCAGAGGTGGCGAGGGGCATAACGGCCGGGTTCGGAATCCGAACAGTTACGTACGTAGCTTTACTACTAATACAGATAAAACATACGTAAACGATTCGGTTTGTCTGCCCGACAATTTCGCATCCCTGCTGAAACCTGAAGATCGGGAGATGGTTAATCGCCAGCTGCAGGCGTTACCGGCTGAGAGATCTGCGCTGGTCCTGTCGAATATTATCCGGGCGCAGCGTGAAGGCAGCCTGCAAAACCCGCTTGGCTGGCTGCTGACCGTGCTCAA
The DNA here is from genome assembly GCF_044753225.1 of Pantoea sp. NPDC088449. Taxonomy (NCBI): domain Bacteria; kingdom Pseudomonadati; phylum Pseudomonadota; class Gammaproteobacteria; order Enterobacterales; family Erwiniaceae; genus Pantoea; species Pantoea sp. NPDC088449. The sequence goes on from NZ_JBIVMT010000009.1 coordinate 1,254, forward strand.
AAAGGCCCGGCAGGGGACGCTTTATCCTGCTGAAAGCGGGACGAAAGTATCAGATAACCCCGGCCATGCGTCACGCCCGGAATTACGGCCCTTCAGGCCTTCTGCTTCTGAAAACAGGAAGTCCTGCAGTGACGAGCGCGTCAGAGTGATATTACAGAGTCTTCGTGAGTCTGTTGGACCTCAGAGGAAATGAGCTGGCGTTGGCAGGTGTATATAAAATATACAGCGCTGCACCGTGCAGTACTGGTTAAAAAATAGGCAATGTTGCACCGTGCAACACTGGTTATTAATTGAACTGGTTTTTTTAGAAAACAAATTTTCATTTTTGAAAATCTGATTTCGCATTGTTTACGGTCCTTTCAGGAATGAGGATCGCCACTGACTTAAAGAGAAGCCTTTGCCTATCAGGAGACAGCTATGGCCGAACAGACATCTCCCCAAACCTCGCCCCGGCGGTCTGGCGGACTGGTATCCACACTGACTGTTGAGCTGCATTCACACTATGCAATCAGGCTCTGGGAAGGGCGAAATCGCTCTGATGAAAAAGACAATAAGGAATATCGCCACAAAATCCCTGGCATGCCGGAAGCTATCGCGCGGGCTGGATATGCAGGTCGCGATGCAGCGGCAGGCAATCCCTACGGTGACGAGTTTCTGGTCAACCTTGAAGAGGCCATCAGGCTGGCGACTAAAAAGGTGGAGGAGCAGGTCAGGATTATCGCAAAAATTACCGCAGCCATTCCGGCCGGCATCACCATTTCAGACGTCACCTCTTCCGAACCGCTCAATCTGGATGTGTTCAGCCGGTCACCCCTGGGGTATCGCTGCGTCTGGCTGCTGGTTCATTACGACCAGCTGGCGTTAAAAGCGTTTGGGGCTTTCCATTACGGTCTGATTAACCGCTCGCAGCGCGATCAGTTCCTTGAAACAGGCAGTAAAGCTGTTCGTGTGGTGTACGGCCTTATCCAGAATTACCTGAGCATGCCGGTGACCTACGAGGATATCCGTAATAAAACCGCGCGGGGTCTGGCGGCCATCAAGCGTCTGGGTGAACCCGATCCGGCAGTGATGTCTGGTGAGAAACGCTCTTCATTTTCTCCACTTACTGCTGATACCTCTGAGGACAACTAATTTGAAACGGATGATTATTTCAGGCGCTGTCTGCGTCCTGCTTAGCGGCTGTGCGGGCTCTGATTTAGCCAGCATCAATAAAAACATCAGCGATACCGCTTTCAGCATCAGCAAAACGCTGCGCGGCGATAACGTGGACTCAATGGACTCCGGCAACGGCATGCCGGTGCTGACCAAAGCCTCTGGCTCTGCCGGGAAGAGTACCAGCAAACAGTTCAGCGTGCCGGTTGATATCGATACGGCCGCTGCACGCCTGAAGCGACATTATGGCTATGTCAGCGCTGAGGAGATTGAACGCATCCGTTCAAAAGATCGTAACAGCCGGTGGAGTGCGGCAGCCATTCAGGATGCACATCCGGTCTGGGAAGCCGTTCCGGGAAGTTCTTATCGCATGGGTAGCGACGTTGGCGACAACGATCATATGGACATCGAGCTCGAAAAGAACGGTACAGGAACGCGGGTGTATGTGACGTACAAATCGCCCGTCCCGTCGCACCTGACCGGCAGCAATTTCAATAACGTTCTGAATCAGGTCCGCCAGGTTGCCTCTGGTCAGACACGCTAATACCGGAGACCCGCATGCAGCTCTATCTGTGTGAAAAACCCTCTCAGGCCAAAGATATTGCCCGCGTGCTGGGGGTCAGCCAGCGCGGGCAGGGATGTATCACCGGCGGTAACATCACGGTGACGTGGGCTGTGGGGCATTTACTGGAAACGGCCAGTCCTGAAACGTATGGTGAACAGTTTGGCCGACCGTGGCGCACGGAAGTGCTGCCCGTTATTCCGGATCGCTGGCAGATGACCGTCAAGAAAGACACTGCCGATCAGTTTGGCGTCATCAGAAAACTGCTGAAGCAGGCCAGTGAAGTGGTCATTGCAACCGACGCCGATCGGGAAGGTGAGGTGATTGCGCGTGAGCTGATGGAATACTGCCACTACAGCGGTGCCGTGCGCCGGCTGTGGCTTTCCGCGCTTGACGAAGCGAGCATTAAAAAAGCGCTGAATGAAATGTTGCCGGGTGAAAAAACCGAAAAACTCTACCAGGCCGGTATCGGTCGTGCGCGGGCTGACTGGCTTATCGGGATGAATCTGACCCGGTTTTATACCGTGAAAGCCGGTGAAGCCGGCGTATCAGAGGTGTATTCCGTTGGACGCGTTCAGACGCCCACGCTCGCCATTGTGGTTAACCGGGATCATGAAATTGCTTGCTTTACGCCACAGCCGTGGTGGAAGGTCAGGGCACAGCTGGAAAAGGACGGGATTGCCTTTGAAGTCGAATGGGTTGCGGCGGGGCAATATTGCGACAGTGAAAATCGCTGCGTGAATCAGCAGGTTGCACAGGCTGTCGGGCAGCTCTGCCAGAAAGCCGGATCCGGCAGCGTGATTTCCGTTGAGAAAAAGCGCGATAAAACCCCGGCACCGCTCTGTTTTTCTCTTGGCGATCTTCAGGAGGCCTGCAACCGCAAATGGGGCTTTGGGGCTAATGAGGTCCTGTCTATCGCCCAGTCACTGTATGAAAAACACAAAGCGACGACCTACCCACGTACCGACTGCGGCTATCTCCCGCTTTCGATGCGGGCGGAGGCCAGCGCCGTGCTGGATGCGATACAGCGCTCGGACCCGACAATCAGCGCTGAGATTGCGCAACTTGATACTGCATTCAACTCGCGCGTCTGGAACGACAAAAAAATTACGGCGCACCATGCGATTATTCCCACGCGGCAGCCGTTCGAAATAGCAAAACTGAATGCAAAAGAGCTCAAAGTCTATTCGCTTATCCGGCTGCATTATCTGGCACAGTTTATGCCGCTGCAGGAAACCGATGTGACGGATGCCACCTTCAACATCGGTAATCAGCTTTTCCGCACGCGGGGGCGCGTGATTATCCACACCGGCTGGAAATCACTCTTTAACGCAGAGCAGTCGGAGGCTGACGGTGATAAAGAGTCGTCAGCGCAGCTGCCTGCACTTGAGCAGGGCGCTGCCTGCACGATTACCGGTGCGGTCGTTAAAGATAATATGACCAAAGCGCCGCCGCACCATACCGAAGGCACGCTGATAGCGGCCATGAAAAACGCGGCAAGCCTGGTCACGGATCCCCAGCTAAGGAAGGTGCTGCGTGAGAATGCCGGGCTGGGGACGGAAGCGACGCGCAGCGGCGTGTTGGAGACGCTGTTTAAGCGGGGCTTCCTGGAGAGAAAGGGGAAGTTCATCCTATCCACTCAGATGGCGCACGAGCTCATCGCCGCACTGCCTGAAACACTGACCAGCCCCGGCATGACGGCCCTCTGGGAGCAGGCGCTGGATGATATCGCCCAGGGGAAAAGTGAGCTCAGCGATTTTATGCAAAAGCAGAGCCAGTGGACCCGGCATCTTATCGAAAAAGGGCGGGCGACTGCCTTCAACGTCACGGCACTGACCGGCCCTGTCTGCCCGATTTGCGGTGGCCCGACCCGGCTGTGCAAGAACAAACAGGGCAATTTCTGGGGCTGCATGAAGTATCCGGACTGTAAGGGGATCATTGGTGAGGCAAACCGTAAAAACCGTCGTCAGGCGGCGGGTAAAACCCGGGGGGCTGGCCGGGGTCGAAAAGCGCCGGCTTCTGCGCCAGCAAGTCTCAATCTGACGAGTCAGAAAGGTTGACAGCCGCGATATTTGGCTTAAAAATGAACGGGCTTACCTGTCGTCTCTGACGACCACCAATGATTCCTGGCCTGAGAGAATCGCCTTCGGGTGGCTGAACATAACACTCCTGTAGCCTGCAAGGGAGAACACATTAGTGTGGTACATCTGCTCGCCTTTGGAAGCAGATATCGTCAATTACGGCTCCTACTGCCTGGCGATGAAGGTTCATTCAACTATCAAGACAGTCAGAATTTAGCTGATTCTGACTCCCCGACGGGAATTCTTCTCCCGTCCGGGCAGAAGTTTTCTCCGTCGAACCTTTTTTGACCTCCATGGAGAAAACATCATGTCTGTAAACAACACTTCAAATGCCAGCAACACCGGTAAATCAAAAGACTACTTCAACCTGACCATCAACGGACTGGGCTATCTCAGCAACGTGCGGCAGGTCAATGCTCAGTCTGGCACCTTTATCAGCTGCGTGATCAACGCACTGTCAGGTCCGGCCGACAGCCCTTCTTACGTGCGTTTCGACGTCACGGTTGCCGGCAAAGAAGCCAGCAGCCTCATTAACCGCTGTCAGAAGGCGGTGGATGAAGACAAGAAAGTGCTGATTGGCTTTGTACTGAGTAACCCGTCAACCGACATTTTTCAGCTGAAAAATGGTGAGCATGCCGGTGAAAGTCGTGTCAGCCTGAAAGCCCGCCTGATTAAGGTGGACTGGATCAAGATAGGCCAGGACATGGTCTTCAAGACTGAACGCGCTGAACCCCATCCGACGCAGAATGCCGCTTCTCAGCAGCAAGCTTACGCCGAAAACTCATTCTGATTGTTCACCAAAGCCTGCTCTCTTCTGAGCAGGCCTTTCCCTGAAGGAGCATGCTTATGCCCTCTCGCGGCGTAAACAAAGTTATTCTGGTCGGCAATCTCGGACTGGATCCTGAAATCCGCTATATGCCTAACGGCGGCGCGGTCGCTAACCTTTCACTGGCAACGTCAGAGTCATGGCGCGATAAGCAAACCGGTGAAAACCGGGAAGTCACTGAATGGCATCGCGTGGTGCTGTTTGGCAAGCTGGCAGAAGTTGCCGGTGAATACCTTCGCAAAGGTTCTCAGGTGTATATTGAGGGACAGCTGCGCACCCGCAAATGGCAGGACCAGAGCGGGCAAGACAAATACTCAACGGAAGTGGTTGTGAACGTGGGCGGCACCCTGCAGATGTTAGGGGGACGTCAACAGAATAGCGATCAACCACAACACAGCGGTGGCTGGGGCCAGCCACAGCAGCCGGCGTCACAGCCACCCTCCGCTCAGCAGCCGAAAGGCGGCAGAGAGCAGGGAAACCAAAAACGGGGATCGCAGCGTCACAGTGCTCCTCAATCCGCTCCGCAGCAGCCTGCGTCACAGTCGCAACCTGCAGGGGGGTGGGATGATGACATACCTTTCCTCGGACACGGTTACGGTATCGCAAAACATGCCGCAGGCGCTCTCTGAACCGCCGCTGCCTCTTGCCGCTGCAGTTAATTTCACCAAATCCCTTAAAGGTTACTGACGATGCCTGTCATACTTAGGCTGAACGGTTTTCGGTTCTTTTTCTATTCCAACGAAGGCAATCCGCGCGAACCTGCTCACATTCATGTGATGAAGGCCGGCACTGAAGCAAAGTTCTGGCTGGAACCCGTTGTGAACTGGCGCGTAATGACGGATTTGATTCCCGGACAGTAAAAGAACTGCTAATACTGATAAAGCTAAACCAACCCCTGCTTCTGGAGGCCTGGAATGACTATTTCAGCTAAGGAAGTTCGGTTCGATGACCGCATCATGTGGGTCGAACTGTCAGACGAGCGAATAATCGGTGTGCCGCTGTCCTGGTTTCCCCGACTTTGCAACGCGTCTGCCGAACAGCTGAATGACTATGAACTGTCTCCCCGTGGGATCCACTGGGACGCACTGGACGAAGATGTTTCGATTGATGGCCTGTTAAGCGGCCGTGGTGACATCACGCACCCGCCCCATCAGGTTGCCTGAAAGTGCTGATAAAAAACGCTGACTCCGGTCGGCGTTTTTTTTTGAAAAAGCAAAAAGAGTTGTTGATAGAAGCCTGTTGAAGAGTTGCGCACAGTGATGCCTGTTCACACTGTACAGGAACTTTTCAGATGAAATTTAATGCCGTCTTTGCCGCTTTACCGCTTGCGCTGCTGACGGGGTGTATTCAGCAGCCCCAGAAGCTGCAGGATCGGACACCTGCAGAACCGGTTGCCCCGGTCAGCGTCACCCGCAACGTCCAGACATCTGCTGATGATGTTTACGCGCGGACGCCCGAGGTGGTTCGCTACGATCGCTACCTGCTTGTCAGTACGGATCCTCAGGCCGTACAACGCGACCCCCTCTCGCAGATTATTGATGTGCGTATTCCTTCCTCAGTTCAGCCAACCGTAGCCGATGCAATGCGTTATGCGCTGAAGCAGTCTGGCTACTCGCTGTGTCAGACAGGACCGGCCAACGGCGTGCTGTATCGTCAGCCGCTGCCGGCCGTCCAGTTCCAGCTGGGTCCGATGCGTCTTCGCACCGCGCTGCAGGTGCTGGCGGGGCCCGCATGGGAGCTGGAAGTGGATGACGTGCAGCGCGTGGTCTGCCACAGCCTGCGTGCCGGCTATCAGTTGCCTGCGACGCAGCTGCCGCCGCGCCCTGCCAGCGCATACGCACCGGCTGCAGCCACGTCATCCGCCACCAGTCCCTCTCAGGTCATTGGTCCCCGTCCCATTCAGGCGCAGCCTGCTCACGGAGGGTGGCTGACAAAATGACAACAGAAACCTCCTTTCCTGATGAGAACGCTGATGACGTTATTCCGTCATCAGGTAGCCGGTTCAGCACCATAAAGCATCACCTGCCTGCAATAGGACAGTTTGCGCTTTCGGCTGCTGCAATTTTTCTGGCTTTTGTTTCTCTTCGCAGCGGCGTGTCGCAGGAAAACCGCCTCAGCCACGTCGAGAAGCAGCAAAACGTGGTTTACACCCAGGCACTGGCGAAGACTGACCTTGAACCTGTTCAGGCAACCATTAACGCGCAGGGTGAGGCGATCAAACGACAGCAGGATCAGCTTAATGCCGTTCAGAAGTCTCTCGAAGCCTGGTCCGCCAGAGGATTACCTGAGGAAGTCAGTCAGATTCGCCAGTCGCTCAGTGAGCTGAATCAGGCGCAGACGTCACTGCAGAGCCGGCAGGCTGAACTGGACCAGGCCGTTACCGCGCTACAAAACGCACCTCAGAAAGCGCAGCAGGCCACGGCGGAACCTGAAGCGACAAAAGTCGTAAAAAAGCCGGCACCCGCTAATCCGCATAAAACCGTCAGAAACGTGGCGCGTAAAGCGCCCTTTGTGCTGACCGGCGTAGAAAAGCGGGGGGCGGCGTCGTTTGCGGCAATTGCGCCGGCGGGATTCAGCTCACTGTCTGAAATCCGCCTTATTGGTGAGGGGCAGACCGTTAATGGCTGGACGCTGGTCAATGCCGGCTACGGGCAGGCGCAATTTCGCGTGAACGGACGCATAACTACTGTCAACGTTCGCTAATGGAGGTGATATGAAGCTAAAAATACTCAGTCTTGCGGCGATTATGTTGTGTTGTTCGGCACAGGCAAATATCCAGGTTGTGAATGCCAGGGGCGAACCGGTTGATGCTTCGAATCAGAGCGTGCAGCAAAGCAGCGTGCAGGAACTGCAGCAGCAGGCCGGTCAGTGGGGGCTGAGTCAGGATGACTATCAGCGCTATCAGAGCCTGATGAAAGGTCCGCGCGGTACGCAGTCGCCGGGGCTTGACCCGCTTTCAACACTCGGTATTGAGGCGCGGAGTCTGGCTGAACGTAAAAAATACGCAGAAAAATGGGTCAGGGAAGAGTTTGCCCGCACGCAAAAAGAGCTGGATTTTCAGCGTGAAGTCACCGCCGCCTGGAAGCGCCTCTACCCTGAAACCCTCGCGGTCAACATGGGCAATGCGGCCGGTATTGCCCACGACACCGGCGGGCGGCTGGCACTGTTCGTGAAATCCGCTGGCTGCGGGCAGTGTGACGCCCGCCTGGCGGCGGTGTTAGCCGATAACAGGCCTGTTGATATCTACCTTGTGGACAGCCAGGGGGATGACGGGAAACTGCGCGGCTGGGCGAAAGATCATCATATCCCGCTGGACAGGGTACGCAGCCGGCAGGTCACGCTGAATCATGACGGCGGCCGCTGGATGCGGTTCGGTAACGGTATGATGCCGGTCGTTCTGCAGCAAGGGGAAAACGGATGGCAAGTCGCGGCATTCTGACCGGCGCGGCGCTGCTGCTGGTTTCACTTTCTTCATTCGGCGATGACAAACAGATTGTTCCTGAGGGTTACGTGCGCGTGGCACAGGTTCACAACGTGCCGGCGGAGTCGCTCTATTCGGTCAGCCTGCAGGAGTCTTCCCGCAGGTTGCCGCAGGGCGAACGCCCGTGGCCGTGGACACTCAACGTCGCGGGGAAGGGATATCGTTATAAAACCCGCCTGGAAGCCTGGCAGGCACTGCAGGTTTTCATCAAAACGCACTCCCTCAAGCGTATCGATGTCGGCATTGCGCAAGTGAATCTCGGCTGGAACGGCCAGCGATTCTCCTCTACCTGGGAGGCGCTGGATCCTTACAAGAATCTCAACGCCGCTGCCACCATTCTGCGCGAATGCTGGGACAGAAAGCCCGGCAGCTGGCTTGACGCGGCCGGCTGCTATCACCATCCCGCAGGCGGCGCACCCGCAGCCCGGTATCGCGCATTCGTTAAAACCAAACTCGCCCTGCTTCAGTCTTCGCCGCATCTGCCGGCGGCGACTGCCGTAGAACAGACAGCATCCGCATCGGTGCCGGATACCGGCCTCGTCTGGATAAACCCACGGAGTCAGTGATCATGACGCTGAACACACTCATCATTACCGTAATTATTGTTTTCTCACCCGCTGCGCTCGCTGAGCTCAACGTTATCGCAGACCTGGGCGGGCAAAGCACGCAGGCCGTTTTTGACGCCGTCAACCGGCAGGACGCGCCGCCACCGCCTGCCGCACCAACGGCGCAGGGCGAAGCGGCCATGCTGCCCGTGACAACACCTGAAATGTCGCCGGGCAACGTTGCCCCCCGGGCGCTGTCGCTGCCAGGTATCGGCTCGCTGTTCATCATCGGCGATGACGGCTATTCACGTCAGTGGCTGGCGCACAACGCACAGCAGCTTGCGGCCAGAAACGCGGCGGGAATGATTGTGAACATCGATAACCCGGCGTCGCTTGCTGAACTGCGTCGCCTGGTCCCCGGCCTTCAGCTGGCCCCCTCATCGGGATCTGAACTCGCCCGCCGCCTGCAGCTGACCCATTACCCTGTGCTTATCACGGACAGTGGACTGTCTCAGGAGGTGCCGCAGTGATATCTGCCCCTTATGTTGCTGCCCTGCTGATGGGGAATCCGGTTCTGCTGGCTGCTCTGCTGGCGGTCATTATTTATCTTCTCTGGCGCTTTCGCCGGCAGACGGCCAGTGAATGCCGGCACCAGCGCTATCGCGCGACGGCTGAGCGCGTGTATATCCGTCTCGGCGAACTTAACGGTGACGGGCAGCGCATGGCCTATCTGCGCAAAATTAATCCGTATGTCTTTGAGGAGCTGCTGTTGCTGGCGCTTGAACGTCAGGGGTATCCCGTACAGCGTAATGCGTCGTACAGCGGAGACGGCGGCCTTGACGGAAAGGTACATATTAACGGCGAGTGCTGGCTGATTCAGGCCAAACGCTACAGTCGGTCCATTACACCGGCGCACGTACGAGATTTTGAAGCGGTACTGATGTGTATGGGGCTGCGAGGCCTGTTTATTCATACCGGCCGTACGGGCCAGAAAAGCCGGGCTGTCAGCAGGGGGTCACAACAGTTGATGATTATCAGCGGGCACCGTCTTTTAGCGCTGCTGGCAGGCAAACCATTCGAGGACTTTTCTCTGTGAGTGATAAATACGTTATTGAAGCGCTTCTGCGCCCCGCCGTGGAGCTGAATACGGCCGTCGCCGCCGGCACCGCCGCCGTGGTCTGCATCACAGCGCCTTGGGCGGTGGCTCTCGCGCCCTCCGTCAGCTACGTGACCGCCGGCGGATTTGCGGTGTTGTCTGCCGTGCGCGCGCGTCAGGGAATGCAAGTCGTTCGCTACCGTCGTAATCTGCGCCGTCTGCCGCGTTATGTGATGACGTCAAAGCAGATCCCCGTCAGTAAGCGCCGGCTCTTCATGGGCAGGGGGTTTCGCTGGACTCAGAAACACACCCAGCGCCTGCGCGATACGCTGCGCCCGGAGGTGGCCCACTATCTGAAACCCTCCAGGCTCTATCAACTTACCCGCCAGCTTGAGGAGGCAACGGAAAACAGTCTGCCGGCGATCGGTAAACTGCTCAGTGCCGATACGGCGCTCAATCCCGTTCGCCCGCTCCCGCCGGTCGGGGGTAATCCGGCCATTCATGGCATTGAACCGGATGAAAGTGACGTCACGCTCGACTTACGTGAGCGCGTCGGCCATACGGTTGTTTATGGCACCACCCGCGTGGGGAAAACGCGTCTGGCTGAATTGCTGATCACCCAGGATATACGGCGCGGGGACGTCACCATCGTATTTGACCCCAAAGGGGATGCGGACCTGCTTAAAAGGGTCTGGGCGGAAGCGCACCGGGCAGGGCGGGGCGATGAGCTGACGGTTTTCCACCTCGGCTGGCCTGACATTTCCGCGCGTTATAACGCCGTGGGGCGCTTCGGGCGCGTATCGGAAGTCGCGACCCGCGTAGCCGGCCAGCTCAGCGGCGAAGGGAACAGCGCCGCGTTTCGCGAGTTCGCCTGGCGATTCGTGAATATTGTTGCCCGGGCGCTGGTCGCGCTTGGGGAACGTCCGGATTACAGCCTCATTACCCGCTACGTGAACAACATCGCTGACCTTTATCTGCGTTACGCCGAAAAAATTATCACCGAGAAGCTGCCGGAACTGAACAGCCAGATCGAAAATAATGCCAATGCCTTCAGTGAAGATGACGTACCGCGTGCCATGCAGGGACAGCCGGAAGCCGTACGTATCTGGGCCGTTGAGGTGGCGCTGAGCTCGGACGCCGGCAATCAGCTTTATGACCCGATACTGGACGGGCTACGCTCTGCGGTACGCTATGACCGTACCTATTTTGATAAAATTGTCGCGTCACTGCTGCCGCTGCTGGAAAAACTGACCACCGGCAAAACGGCAGAGCTGCTCTCGCCTGATTACCTGAATATGGACGATCCCCGCCCCATTTTTGACTGGGAACAGGTGATCCGTAAAAAAGGCATCGTTTACGTGGGACTCGATGCGCTCAGCGACAGCGAGGTTGCCAGCGCCGTGGGTAACAGCATGTTTGCCGACCTGGTGAGTGTGGCCGGCCATATCTACAAGCACGGTATCAACGGCGGCCTGCCCGGATCTAAAGAGGGCAAGGACGCCATCAATCTGCACTGCGATGAGTTTAACGAACTGATGGGCAATGAGTTTATCCCCCTCATCAATAAAGGGGGCGGTGCGGGCATGCAGGTGACGGCCTATACGCAGACGTCCTCCGATATTGAAGCCCGGATCGGGAGCGCCGCCAAAACCTCTCAGGTTCAGGGTAACTTCAACAACCTGATTATGCTGCGCGTCAGGGAGAACCGGACGGCCGAGCTGCTGACCTCACAGCTGCCGCAGGTTGAAATCTACAGTAAAACGCTGGTCTCAGGTCATCAGGATTCAGCTGACGTTACCGTAAACCATGATTTTACCTCCAGCACGCAGGACCGCGTGGGCACCATCAAAGTGCCGCTGCTGGAGCCTTCCGACATCGTTACGCTGCCAAAAGGCCAGGCGTTCGCGCTGCTTGAAGGCGGTCAGCTCTGGAAAATCCGGATGCCGTTGCCGGCGGGTGATGCCGGTGACATTCATATGCCTGAAAATATCGCGCGTCTGGCCGAAGATATGCGACGCAACTATCACAGCAGTGAAGGATGGTGGGACAGCCGCAGTTCAGCAATCGCACCAGTGAAGGGAGATAATCATGGCTGAGGCACGTCGTACCGCACCGCAACAATATCCGCAGCAACAACCCGTGCAGCCTCGCGAGCACGGGTTGCTCTATAACCTGGCATGGGGCTGGCCGTGGAAACTCATCGGCGTGATTCTGGCCTCACTGATGCTGAGTCTTGTCATTGAATACGTCGGGATCGCGTTTTTCTGGCCTGAAATGGGGGCTACGCACAGCCAGACGGTGATGAATACCGAGTTTGGCTATCTGTCTTCTGATTTTACACGCAGCCTGTTACTTTCCGAGCCAGCTGCAACGGTAACGCGCTGGGTGACTTATGCATATCAGTGGGCGTTTGTTGACAGTGGAATCATCAGCTGGTTACAGGATACCTATAAGGCTGAGATGAATAGCGGAAACGAGGTATCGCGTAACCTTAAAGGGGCCAGCAGCTGGCTGGGGAACTATCTTCAGCAGTACATGCTGGCAACGGTATATGTCTCCATCGTGACCCTGATCCGCGTGACTATCATTGCACTGTCTGTGCCGCTTTTCGTTCTGGTGATTTGTGTCGCTCTGGTTGAAGGACTCGGCCGGCGAGACCTGCGTCGGTTCGGAGCCGGCTATGAGTCGTCGTTTCTTTACCACCGTGCGAAAAGGTTGATTAAACCAGCCGTGTATCTGCCGGTAATGGCCTACCTGTCATGGCCTTCAGCGGTCTATCCAAACCTGCTGCTGCTGCCAGCCGCGTTAATGCTGGGGCTCACCATTACGGTCACAACCGCATCGTTTAAAAAATATATATGACCAACTAAGACCCAGGCCTGCGTAATGCAGGCTTGGGTTTTAACGAAGATAAATTAGACAGAGTTTGTGTTGCAGTGAACGGCGGTAATGAGCGATCTGCGGACATTGCTAAAAGCATTCTGTGTGTATCAACGGGACGCAGGTTCAGGATTATCTGCGACTTTACATCTCTGCTGGCTGACAGTTACCTTCAGCCAGCATTTGAATGAGCAAAGGTCATCATTATTTATACCTCTTGTTTACCTTGATCGGTGACTCATTCACATCATACTTCCCGACAATACCTTCCTGTCTAAGATGCTCAAGTAATGCGCGATTTTCAGGCGTATTTGGAATGCGCGGTTTATCATGGCCAACTTCTGTCAAATCAGGATAATCGCCACCAAGTAATTTAAGGATTGAAAAGAGTAACTCGCGGCTCATCGAGTCTAAATGAGGTTCCAGAAGCAATATGATAAAATTCGTTGATGCTCCACCTTGCGCCATCATGTTAACTACGGATGGCTGACATATTAGGCCATTTTCCGAGGCGAACCGAGCTAGTTCGTCAGTACCTTCCGGACCGGCTACTTCTAAGTATGCAGAAGCTTCTTCGACAATACGTTTTTTTATTTCGAGATCGACAGCATCGCTTTGTAATAGCGCTGCCAGATCGTTATGAATCAATTCTGGTGTCATATATTCTGAGAATTTTTGGGACGCGCAAATGAAAGAACTTTTTGTAGGCCAGTCCATCTCAGAAAGGTGTTCATAGGCACTCACATCATCCAGAATCATGTTTTGTTGGAGCAATAACTCGAACAGTTCACCGGTTTCAGCCATGACATCATTAACATCAATATATTCCTCTAACTCCAGACTCCTGACCAGTTCAACTCTTACAGATGCAGACGGTAACCATTGACTGGCTCCCAAAATTGCGACTGCCAGTGCGTTTTTTGCATCTTCGTCATCTGAATTAATTTCGGTAATACTTCCCGATGCCGTCAATATCTTTGCCAGATTTTCATCGACCTTTTCCAAAGCCGCAACATAACAACTCACATTATTAAACGTTGCAGGGAATCGGCAATGTCTAGCCAGCAACGGCCATGCATCTACTGATACTTCTGAGAGTTCCTCAACTACACAATTAGAAGATGAATGCTCGATAACATCACTCAGTAGAGTTGGGTGCAGTTCAAGAACGTCCTGGATTATTTCAATGAAATTACCGGTGTCATCAATTGTGGCTGACAAATCATTGATGCACTCTAGGTAGGCGCTTAAATGCACGAGTACATAGCGATAAACCTTCTGGTTTTCGGACAAGATAACGTCAAGTGCGACACTTCTCGTGTTATTGATAGCAATTGTCAAGTTCTCAAATGTGACCTCATATAAGTTGTGTGATATCAAAGATATTCGAACTTGCCTGCTCAAAGGATGCAGACGAGGAACAATTATATGAGAGTCAGAGAATAGAGTACCTATCCGTTCTGCTTGTGACTTATTAGCAGACTCAGACGTCATTATGCTGAATTCAGTATAGTGCCTCAGAAGGTAAGTCGATGCAGAGGAATCTGTTCGCTGCTTAATTGATGGAAGATATGACAAAGCAATATTCACAAACTGCAAACGGTGTAGATCATCAAGCATTGTCTGATTCACAAGATAAGGGATTATCTTGGAATAAAAAGCCGTAAACTGTTGAATAAATAGAGGGCGGCGTTCTCCGCTCTCGAGATATGCTTGTATGAATTTTTCGGCATTCTCACGGAAATCCAGCAAAGATTGAATCATGATATCAGCAAGACTGGGATCAGTGGCCAGTAGGTGGTCGAGGATGGCTATGTTGTACAAAGCTGACTCTTTCAGGCACTCCTGTCCCTTCTCACGAACCACCGCGTCAACATCTTCAGGTTCAAGCTCAAAATAAACATCCATCAGATCTTGTTCTACATGATGGATGATAAAGTTAGTGGCGGCAGTACTGACACGATCACCATGGAATGTAGATGTGTATAGGGTAAAATTGCGGTTGATATAACCCGCGCGGACGAGTTGATAGGCTAGACCCGATTTCAACAGCGACCTCGCGACTTTCTCAAGTGACTGGTCTGTCTCTTGCTCATTAATTAGAAATTCAGGACGTTTAATTAAAGCATTAAGGTCAGCGCTACGTAAGAATCTGATGTTATTAGTTCTTAGTAGAATTTCTTCACACAACATTTCACGGTCTGCTTCATCCCAGAGCCTTACGTCAAGTGTGTTATCCAACGCTGCTGACAGGCTATTCCGTGAAAAATTCATGGTTTGCCCATGCCGATTGCGGAAGTTGAGTTTAACGTTACTTTCTGTTGAAGCGAATTCTTTCCAGAACTGAGCACCTTTCAGTTCATCTGGATTTAATGCAGTGCCATTGAATGTATATGACGCATTTTGGATCGGGAACTCAACTGCTTCAGCTGTTCGCTTTATATGCGCGAGTAAAAGTTCACCTAATTGTTCACAGCGTGAGGCAGTTCCATCGACCATCTCAAGCCTCTGACGCAGGATTGTTCGTTCATCCTCCAGTTTCCTAATATTATTGGTGACTATCTCACGGCTGGATTTGTAGAGAGTGTCCAACTTACTCTTTCCGAGTCTTATCGCCTCAAAGTCTGTCAAATGCGTGTTCTTATAGAGCACCATTGCAAAGAGTTCGGTTTCATTAAGTTTAAGTTTCTCGCCATCACCTGAAAAAATTCTGTCTCGAAAGATAATAAACTCATTGCGAACGTTCTTAAGTAGACGCATATCCGGTACAAACTGAGCCACCAAGTCTATGAGTTCAGGTGCAATTTTATGCCCCGTCTGTCCCAGCTGCTTCATGGCCAAGTTGCGGGCACTCCGATGTGTGATAAAGGGAACCACCGGAATTATCAAGTCAAAAAACTTCGTGCGGTTCGCACGGACTACCTCTAATAGAACAGGATCGTTGGATACAATATCGCTTGCTTCAAGCTTTCTACCTTCCTCCTTCAGGGCAATAGCATCGAATATGCTGTCTTTAACAGCATAAATAAAGCGAATGGTTTTTTTTATTTGTGGAGAAGAATTGAGTAAGGTATTCAACGCACGAAGTGTCTCGAAAATATGCGAGTCGTTGAAACGGTCAATATCTTCAAAAATAACTACATTACGTTCCGATACCTCAAAAAAATAGACGATCTCATCGAGATACTGATCAAAATATGAAACGGAGTTGTCATCCAAGGTAACCGTCGCTGCCCCAGCAGAAAACTGTTTGATACGCAGTTTCCCATAAAAGCGTTTTCGTACCAGGAATGAACTTCCTGTCGCCATTCCAAAAATGATTGCATGCACCCACGTGCCGAGGTCTTTCATTGGCGGAACAGCGGAGACAATCTGCGCTGTCCAACCTGTCAGCAGAAAAATAATACTGAAAACAAATCCCAGTAGCGCTGCAGTACCAAACTCCCATTGCCAACGAAAGCGCTCAATTCGTCTGAACCGTGAACCGGGTGTTTTACTGGGTTTCTCTCTATACAGCATTTGCTTGACGATTTCCTGCTGGATCCTGTTCGTTGGCGTTGTCGCCTGTTTTGGCACTGAATCATCAAGCTTTGAGGTTTCAATTGGCGATAACGTAGACAGAGAGATCTCAACTACACGACCATCTTGGCGCCGAGCAACTTCTTGCAATATGCTACTCTTGCCCACTCCATAGTTACCGGATAACGCAATATTGCGAATATCTTTACATGCAAGTGCTTCTTCAATAGCGGCGACATATCTAAAATGTTCTGCCTCTATGTATTCAGGCGTGAGAGGAATCAGTTCCCATGGCTTATCAGATGCGGAATTGTTGTTATAAATCATGTATATAAATTTTCTCCATGTAAACATCGTCCACTGCCGGTGAAAAGAATTATGTCGCCCTTACACCCGAATATTTCATTAATTATTAGTTTCAGTCGTGCAGGTTAGGCTGGGAAAAGGCAGTACCTTAGAACATGATAATTTTCTCACGGTGTGATGGAAAAAGTCTCCAGTCAATGTTTTGCTATGCGTCAATTTCCTACTCTTATAATCGCATGTTGCTATAGGAAATCAACACTTCATTTTTATAACGTGTGCTCAATCTCATTACGTGGCAATCGTTATCTAAGGACGGTGAAATATTGTTGAACAGGTCATTAACATCGTCGACGATATATCCATCATGTAAAGTATTTGGCAATACATGGGGTGGCCAGACAAATGTGGAAATGTATAATTAGAGATACAGAGTAGTTAAATTATGGGCATCATTTTGCAATGGTGGGATGTGTGACATATTTGATATTTCTAACTGATCTCCAAGATTTTAAAGTTGAGATATTAACGTCTATGAACAGCTCCTCCGTTGAACAATACAGATTGTTGTCAGCAACGTCCGCTCCTGGCACAGGCTGTGTGAAAACTGCTGATCACGTTTTGGTCTAAGCAGTGGCTTAATATGATCAACCATTCTTGATAAACCCATGCAGCAGCATACTTTATTTAATAAAATTATAATCATACGATTAAATATTGCAGGCGCAGATATGACTCATCATATTAAAGGCCAAGGCAGATATCAGGTGACGTTGCTCCCTGAAGTGCTTGATTATTTTGTCACAGAAGACAACGCTGTCAGGGTTATTGATGTCTTTGTTGATGAATTACAACTTGATGCACTTGGCTTCGAGCGCGTTAATGCAAAACAAACTGGGCGGCCTGGATATCACCCCGCAACCATGCTGAAGCTGTACATTTATGGATATCTCAACCGAATTCAGTCATCCCGCAGGTTAGAAAAAGAAGCCCATCGCAACGTTGAATTAATGTGGTTACTTGAACGATTAACGCCTGATTTTAAAACCATTGCAGACTTCAGAAAAAACAATGGTAAAGGCATCAAAAATGCTTGTCGGGCTTTCATTGATCTGTGTCGGCAGATGCAGATGTTCACCGATGTAGTGGTTGCCATTGACGGTAGTAAGTTCAAGGCGGTAAACAGCAAATCGAACAACTTCACGCCCCAGAAAACAAAAGGCCACATCGAAAGGGTTGAGCAAAGTATCGCTCTTTACCTGAATAAACTCGATGAAGCTGACAAGGCTGCGGAGCCCGATAAAGGTGCAGGTTCAACCGCTGAAAAACTGGCATGGCTCCAAAAACGACTGAAAGAACTCAAGAAAATCCAGCATGATGTTGTGCAGCACCCTGATAAGCAGCTGTCACTGTCAGATCCTGATTCCCGGCTAATGAAGATAAACAATGTTAACCGCCAGGTTAGTTATAACGTTCAGACTGCTGTTGATGCTAAATATCACCTGATTGTTGCGCATGAAGTAACGAATACACCAGACCGTGGGCAGCTAACATCGGTGACAAAATTAGCGCAGAACGCTGTTGGCAAAGCGGATATTACCGTACTGGCTGATAAAGGTTATTACAGCCGGGGAGATATTAAAGCAACGCAGGACTTAGGTGCCGTAGCCTTAGTACCAAAAGGCGATACCTCTGGCGCTGACCGTAAAGGTCTTTTCAATCGTTCATTGTTCAAATATGACCAGGAAAAAGATATTTATATTTGCCCGATGGGTAACGAGCTTCAGAACCGATTTACGATGGTTGAGGATGGTTTAGAACAGCAAATGTACTTTAACAATATTGCCTGTCGCGATTGCAGTCAGCGGTCAAGATGCACCACATCAAAACGCGATCCAAGACGGATAAGGCGTTGGGTTCATGAAGCAGAAATGGAAGACATGCAAGCCAGGCTTAATGCATCGCCACAAACAGCTGTCGTGCGAAAGCAAACGGTAGAGCATCCGTTCGGGACAATTAAAATGTGGATGGGAGCGACTCACTTCCTGACGCAAAGGTTTAAAAACGTCAGCACAGAAATCAGTCTGCATGTACTGGCTTATAACCTGAAAAGAATGATGTCCATCTGGGGTACCGAAGGACTGGCCATTATGCTGCGAGAACGATGCAACTAGCGGCAATGGCCGCTTTAACCCCTAATAACAGGTCATTAGTACTCAATTTCCAGCACAAAGCCTCGTTTTGCCTCTACATACAAATCACTGCGAATACGGTCCATATCAGGAATATCTTGCATCCCTGGCTAGTGTTAGTCCCCAGATACTGCAAAAACCGAGTTTATACACAGCCTGGGCACATAGCGGACTTTTTCTAACGGAAGTTTACAGGCTATCTACAATTAAATGTCGCTGGTTTTAATGCGTTCAATGAGCTCTTTGCCCTGATTTTTGGGGCTGTTAACGCGGGTGCTGACAGGGTGCCAGTTAAAATCACTCACCGGTAATGCCGCGTCCTTCGCAATTTCCTCAGCCAGCTTTGGTGTTGTGTCTTCATTCAGCCACTCCAGGACGGAATCTGCCGACAAAACAAGTGGACGTCGGTCATGAATATCCAGCATGCCATCACTGCTGGCCGACGTCACAATCAAAAAACCTTCGTGGCCGTGCGGGTCATCAAACGGCGTTTTACCGATCGCTGCGAAGAACAGCGGGGCGTGGTCTTTATGATAAATGAAGTAAGGTTGTTTCTTCTCCTCGCCTCTTACCCATTCAAACCAACCATCTGCAAAAACAATCGCGCGGCCATTGGCCCATAGCGACTTAAACATTCGACTTGATGCTGCCGTTTCGACGCGCGCGTTAATAAGGGCCTGCTTATTCCACCACTCAGGACCGTAACCCCAGTAAACCGGATCGAGGCACAGTTGCTGCTCACGTTCGTTCAGGAGCAATACGTTTGTGCCCGGCGCTACGTTATAACGCGCGATAGATTCCGGGTCTTGTATGTAATCGGTGTCGCTAACGCCGATAGCGTCAAAATAGATGTCACGGCTCTGGTACTGCGCAAACCTTCCACACATAGACTTTTCCCCCTCTATAAATGATAGCGGTCTAGGCATGCTGCGCATTGATTCACTATGCATTGAGCTATTGCCGAAATCAGCGAGTGAACCCGCTTTTAATTTTTCATTCGGTAATTAATTTAATGTTCTCCCGTTTTCTACATCGGAGCTGGACGGAGGCACCTGAAAATGGTTTTCAGGTGCCGGCCGTCAGCAGGCGAGGCGCATAGCGCCGCGTCAGTAATTCATTTTAGTTATAACAAACACGAGTATCTGGCACCCCTTCAGTCAGCATTCGCGCTGACCTCTAAATTTTTATTTTTCCAAAAAGAGTTAACGGCTGAACCCGACGCCGGGATTTCGCATGCTTACCGCATTCAATAACCACTGGAGGTACATATGAAATCTTTTCGGCCGGCAACACGACTTCTGTTATGCGGCGGTGTGCTGGGCCTGATCACACTCGCGTCCTCTCCTGTATCAGCATCTGAGAAAGACGAGCTGGCATCCGCGCAGCGGATGATCGTCCAGGTGCAGGCTTCTCTGGAACGGGCGCGGGTTGCCGCAGCACAGGCTGATCCATCGGAACGTGGCCGCTATTTCTTCGATTACCAAAGGGCAAACGGCGACCTTAAAACGATCAGCGCCGGCATTGACCGCTATCTGGAACCCACGCGTGCTCAGCCCCGTGATTTATCTGGCGTGGCGGGAAATTACCGCCGGGAGCGCCCCTGATGGCGATGACCGCTGCACAGGAAGCCGCCTTTAAAGCGGCGTCGGGAAATGTGGAACCGAATCTGCTGCACCTGCTCTGTCTCGGGCTGCTGATCGCCTTTCTTTTCTTCTGGGCAGCATGGGCAATCGTTGACGTTTACTCAGGCTGGACCAGTCAGCGGCTGAAGGAAGGTGTCATGGGCAGAGCCATTGTCCGCTCAGTTTTGTTGTTAGTCGTCAGTATCTGGATGTTTTGCAGTTAACCCTTAACCCACTCTATTTACAGGTGAAATCATGTCTAAATTTGAATCTGCAGTAACCCGCGTAACCGCTAAAGCTAAATCAGCCCGGGCGCGTATCCTGACGGCCGGCATGTTAAGTGCCGTGGCCGCCAGACCGGCTTTAGCCGACCTGCCGACCGTGGAAGGTCCGACCTCCAGCGGCACGGGCACGGGCCTGATGGGCACGCTCAGCGGTCACGTACAGGACGGGCTGGTTCTGGGCGGGCTTGTGTTATGTGGATTTGCATTCTTCAAGGTGGCGGAAGCGGGCCTTGTTACCTTCGGTGAGGTGCGCAATGACCGCGCTTCCTGGACTAAATTTGGCTCCATTGTTGTCGTCGGCGTGGTGATGCTGGTTGCGGTTATCTGGCTGCTGGGCAAGTCCGCAGAAGTCATCGCGTAAGGCTGATATCCCGATGGCGACCATTAAATTCTTACCGGATCGCCTGAACGCTGAGCCAGTCGTATTTCGGGGGTTTAATACCCCCGAGTTAGGTCTGGCGGCGCTGACTGGCGTGCTATCCGGCTTTGTCCTTTCACTGCCCTTCGCCTTCCTGTTTGGCTGGCTTGCTATTCCAACCGGCACGCTGCTCTTTCCCCTTGTTTTTATTGCTTTTGGCGGTAAATGGCTCGCCAGCAAAAAAAGGGGAAAACCGGAAAATTATCTCTGGCAGCAATTTGAACTGAAAAAGTGCCGCATGGGGCTGGGCGATATCAGTTTAATCATTCACTCGCGGGGCTGGTCCTTGCAACGCAGCAAAAACCTCAGGAGTAGCAAATGAGTCGTTTTCGCCACGCGGTTAAGGGCCGCGATCAGCATATTTTCACCCTGCGGGCGGCGTGCGTCGTGTTGCTGCTCTTACTGGTGACCGCAATGGGCGGCTGGATGAGAACGCCTAAAAAGCTGACCATCCATAACCCGCCAGACCTGCGCAAAGGGAGTACGCGCCCGTGGTGGGAGATCCCGCCGCCAACCGTTTATGGCTTCGCGTATTACATCTTCCAGCAGCTCAACGCCTGGCCTAAGAACGGTAAGGCGGATTATCCCGCCCGCATTCAGTCGCTCTCTGCGTATCTGACGCCGCAGTGCAAAGCGTTTCTTGAGGAGGACGCAAAGGTACGCGGTGAAAAAAATGAGCTCACCGATCGAGTCCGCGTGGTGTACGAAATTCCTGGTCGCGGCTATTCCGGTGACAGCGTGAAGGTTATCGACCGCGATAACTGGACCGTGAAACTCGATCTTGTTGCTGATGAATATTACCTCACCGAACCGGTAAAACGCGCCATGGTGCGTTATCCCCTGAAAGTCGTGCGCTGGGACGGTGACTCTGAAACGAATCCGTTTGGCATGGCGCTGGACTGCTATGAGGGTATTCCGCAACGCCTGTCTGCCGCGCCTGAAGAACCAAAACAGAAGAATAAGGGGATGTTCTGATGACGCCATCATTTACCCTTAGCCCCCGCGCCTGTCTTGTCGCGCTGTCGCTTTCACTGCTGCCGGCAGTCGCAATGCACGCCTCGCGGGCACAGGCCGATGAACTGATGAAATGGGAACGCGTGCCGCTGCAGATACCGCTGAAAACCGGTCAGGAGCGCGTGATCTTCGTTGATAAAAACGTGCGCGTCGGGTTTCCCCCGGCGCTGAACGGCAAGCTGCGCGTGCAGAGCACCGGCGGCGCGGTGTATCTCAAAGCCGACAGTGATTTTCCGCAAAACCGCCTGCAGCTGCAGGACATGGAGAGCGGTGAAGTGATCCTGCTCGACGTTCGCACGACCGCTGCTGCGTCTGCCGAGCCGGTTAAAATCATTTACAGCGGTGACGTCAGCACGGTCAGCAGCGCAGCTGGCAACACGGGTGAGAAATCCGGCGGGGAGCGCAGCACCCCGCAGACGAAACGCAAAAAAAGCTACAAGGCACCGATTCCGGTCCTGCTGACGCGCTATGCAGCCCAGAACCTCTATGCCCCGGTACGCACCGTTGAAGCCGTGCCTGGAATACACCCTGTTAATCCGCACCTGCCATCACGCATTACCACGCTGTACCCTTCTGCCCCCGTGACCGTGTCACCGGTTGCCGGCTGGGGCGTGGCGGGGCGCACCGTTGTTGCCCTCCGGATCCGCAACAGTTCTTCCGGTAAAGTGATTCTGGATCCGCGTGAGTTGCAGGGCCAGTTTGTCACGGCCACTTTTCAGCATCGCTGGCTGGGTGCAGCCGGTACACCGGAAGATACCACCACGCTCTACCTCGTCACGTCAGGGCGTCCTGATGACGCTTTTGTGCGTGAGCCGTCCACTGTCCGCAAGGCCGCTTCCCGTCCGGCTCAGAAGGTGATCCGTTATGAAAATTAAGTCAAACGGGCTGGTCAAAGTGATGATCCCGGCCATTCTGGTCGGAGGCGGCTTTATTGCCCTGAAAAGCTATAGCAGTAAGCCGCAGGAGCCCGCTGCACAGGCAGCCCATGCGCAGACCGATGATGCGCTGAAGAGCCTGTCACCCCAGGAGCTCAAGGCGCTCGGCATCGAGGGCGACACCCCACAGGATACGCTGAAAACGATCGTTGGCTCGCTTAACGCCGTCCGTCAGCAGCAGGATTCACTCAACAAGCAGAATGCAAGGCTGCTGGACGAAAATGAAAAGCTGCGCGAGCGCAATGCCAACGTGTCCGGTCAGGTAAATGAAGCCGTGCAGGGTGTGGAAAAAAATTACCACGAGCGTGAGAACCAGATGCGTCAGCAGCAGAACGTCCTGACGTCAAAACTCAACGAGCTCACAAATAAACTGCAGAATGCCGGCAAAGGTCTTGCTGACAAGGCAAAAGGTCAGGACGGCGATATTCCGCTGGGGCTCGGTCTCGACGGCATGGGGGCCGGCGGCGGAAGTGCCCCGGCCTCCGGCAGCGATGGCCTGATGTGGGTGACGCCGCAGGACAGCCCCGCCACCTCTTCAGCACAAAACAGCGGCAGTGCCGGAAACAGCGCCGGAGAGTCCCGATTCCCGACATCCTTTCTCAGCGAAAACGCCCTGACAAAACAGAAAGCCAGCTACGAGCAGCAGGTCAAGGGCTCGACGGCTGAAAAAGGCGCTGAAGACGAAGCCGAACCGGTTTATACGCTGCCTGAAAACTCCACGCTCATCGGCAGTCGTGCGATGACGGCGCTGCTCGGCCGCGTGCCGATTAATGGCACCGTCACCGACCCGTATCCTTTCAAGGTGCTGATTGGTAGAGACAACCTGACGGCCAACGGCATCGAGCTGCCGGACGTGGAGGGGGCAATCGTCTCCGGAACCGCCTCAGGTGACTGGACCCTGTCCTGCGTGCGCGGTCAGGTCAACAGCGTCACTTTTGTGTTCACCGATGGCACGGTTCGTACTCTGCCCAAACCGGACCGCAGCGGCAAAGGCGGCAATAACAGCAACCAGAACGGCGGGAAAGAGACCGGCACCAGCGGCGGCATCGGCTGGATTTCAGATGAAAACGGGATCCCCTGCATCTCCGGCACGCGCAAATCGAATGCCTCAAGCTATCTGCCAACGATCGGGCTTCTGGGTGCAGCCGGCGCGGCGGGTGATGCCATCGGTCAGAACCAGACGACAAGTCAGACAAACGCCTACGGCGGGGTGACCTCGACGCTGACCGGCGACGCCGGGCAGGCCGTGCTGGGCAAGGCGATTTCAGGCAGCTCGGATGAAATCACCGAGTGGGTCAAACAGCGATACGGCCAGACGTTTGACGCGATTTACGTGCAGCCGGGGGCGAAACTGGCCGTACACATTACCCGCGAGCTGGCGATCGATTACGAAGATAAGGGCCGTCGCGTGCGATATGACTTTACCCTGCCAGGCGAAGACGGCAGCACCGGCGGACTGGACTGAGGAGAATAACCATGAGTATGACTTCAAAATTCGGGATTTTCATGATTGTTGCAGCCAGCCTGCTTGCCGGCTGTTCCACGAACAAAGATGAAATGCTGCCGCCTGGCAACAGCAATATGCTGGAGCTGTGGAAAGGCACCGACGGTGAATCGGGAGCGACACGCGGCAGTGAAGCCCGCAGCACGCTGCGCCGTGGGCTTTCGGACGGAGAGCTGCAGGCTGCGCTCAGCGACGACCGGAGCTACAGCCGCACGCAGGAATCGGAAATCAGCCAGCAGTTTCCGCGCCTGCCTAACCCTGACATGGTGATGTACGTGTTCCCGCATCTGGCGCTGGGTAATGCTCCCGTGCCGGGTTACAGCACCGTTTTCCCGTTCTATGACCAGACGCAGTACGCCATGCCAGGTGAACGTACGGAGACCCTGTAATGTTTGGACTCTTTAAAGGGAAATCAGCCAGTAAGCCTGCTCATCTGTCCGACGTCTCTGAGCAGACCGGCCCGGAGCCGGTTACGCGCCCGGGTAAGATGTCTCAGTCTGATGAAAAGCGCGTTTACGCGCACAATCCGTCCATCGTGGACTATCTGCCGTGGGCAGAGTTTCTGGATGAAGAGCAGTGTCTGCTGCTCGATGACGGGATATCCGTGGGTGCCGTGTATGAAGTGACGCCGGCGGCAACCGAAGGCCGTCCGGATGAGCGCCTGGAGCAGATCCGCGACGTGGTGGAAGATGCGCTGCAGGACAGCTTTGACGACCTGGCGAACAACCCCTGGATTGTTCAGTTCTTCTGCCAGGATGAGAATAATGTTGATGCCTGCCTTGACCGTCTGCGCGGTTACGTCAAACCGCACGCGCAGGACAGTGAATTTACGGAAGCCTGGCTTAAAGAAACTGAACAGCACCTGCGCGGCATTGCCCGCCCTGAAGGGTTGTTTGAAGACAAGCTGATCACCGGCCAGCCCTGGCGCGGTCAGCAGCGACGTACGCGCATGGTGATATACCGCTGGGCGACTAAAAACAGTGGTGATTTAATGTCACCGGTTGGCATGCTGAATCAGGCGTGTGACCGGCTCTGCAGCGCGTTCTCCAGCGTGAACATCATCTGCACCCGTCAGAATGGCCTGCAGGTACACTCCTGGCTGCTGCGGATGTTCAATCCTGCCCCTGAAGGCATGGACAAAGAAGCCTTTTACCGTGCTGCCGCCTATCACGACAGCCGGGACACGCCTGCGGGCATGATCCCGACGGAGAATGACTTTGCAGAAACCCTGCTGTTCACGCCTCCGCGTTCTGACGTGGAAAACGGCGTATGGTGGCTGGACAACATTGCGCACTCCGCCATTTCCGTTGAGCGCCTGCGTAAGCCGCCTGAGCCCGGCACGCTCACCGGCGAAAAGAGTCGCGGAGAAAAGAAAATTAATGCCCTGATGGACACGTTTCCTGAAGGCACCATGCTGTGCATGACGGTTGTGGCTGAGCCGCAGGATACGCTGGAGGAGAAGTTTAACCGCCTGGCGAAAAACGCCATCGGTGAAAATACCGAATCCGGCCGCGTCCGTCAGGACGTCGCAGCGGTTAAAGAGCTGCTGGGTAACCGCCACAAACTGTATCGCGCGGCCATCACCTTCTTTCTGCGGGCAAAAGACATGCCCGAAATGAACCGTAAACGTATTGAGCTCAGCACCGTACTGCTGAACGAAGGGCTGCAGCCGGTTCGCGCCGAGCATGATACCGGTCCGCTAAACATCTGGCTGCGGGCGTTGCCGATGTGCTTTAACCCGCAGCACGACAAGAAAAACTGGTATACCCGGCTGACGTGGGCCCAGCATATCGCCGGGCTCCTGCCCGTCACCGGCCGCGAGACGGGGACCGGCAATCCCGGATTCAGCTTTTTCAACCGTGGCGGCGACGTGCTGGAGTTTGATCCACTGAACAAAGACGACCGCTCTCAGAATGCACACATGCTGCTGTTCGGACCCACGGGTGCAGGTAAATCAGCCACGCTGTGCTCAATGCTCTGTCAGCTGATGGCGGTTCACCGCCCGCGCCTGTTCATCGCGGAAGCCGGTAACAGCTTCGGGCTGACCGCCGACTACTTCGAGAGTCTGGGCCTGACGGTCAATAAGGTCAGCGTCAAACCCGGCAGCGGTGTGTCACTGCCGCCTTTTGCTGACGCGCATAAGCTGTTTGACAGCGACGCGCCCGCGCCGGCGATTAATGAGAGCGATCTGCCGGATATTGAAGACGACCCGGAAGATGATGAAAACGGCAAGCGCGACATTCTGGGCGAAATGGAAATTTCTGCCCGAATGATGATCACCGGCGGTGATCCGAAGGAGGATGCCGCGCTGAGACGTGCCGACCGCGCCATGATCCGCGAAGCGCTGATCATGGCCGCACGCAAAACCCTGGAAGAAGGTCGGCAGATGCTGCCCGGTGATCTGCAGAATGCGCTCAACACCATCTCAGTGGAGTCTGAGAACCAAAGCGGACAGGTGCGTAACGAATCCCGCCGGGCAAAAGCAGCTGAAATGGCCGAGTCGCTCGGTATGTTTACGCAGCAGGGCAGCTTTGAAGCTGAACTGTTCAACCAGGAAGGTTCTCTCTGGCCGGAGGCTGACGTGACGCTGATTGACCTGGCGCACCTTGCCCGCGAGGGATACGAAGCGCAGATGGCGCTGACCATGGTGTCGCTGACGAACACCATTAACAATATAGCCGAGCGGGACCAGTACCTTGAACGCGATATTGTTTTTACCGTGGATGAGGCGCACGTTGTGACGGTTAATCCACTCCTAGCGCCCTATATGACCAAAGTGGTTAAGATGTGGCGAAAGCTGGGTGCCTGGCTCTGGCTCGCCACGCAGAACCTTGAGGATTACCCGAACGCTGCAGGCAAGATGCTTAACATGGCAGAATGGTGGATCTGCCTGACTATGCCGAAAAAAGAAGTGGAAGATATCGCCCGTTTCCGGACGCTTTCAGAGGAGCAAAAAGCTGTGCTGCTTTCTGCCAGCAAGCTCTCACGATGCTACACCGAAGGAGTTGTTCTCTCGAAGAAAATTGAAGCGCTTTTCCGCGCTGTACCCCCCAGCCTTTACCTCGCGCTCGGGATGACGGAGAAAGAAGAGAAAGCTGAACGTAAGGCCATTATGCGTCAACATAACTGTTCTGAGCTGGATGCTGCCATTCTGGTCGCGAAAAAACTGGATCGTCTTCGTGGACTCATGACGGCTGACGCGACTGGGATGACCGAAAACAACGACAAGAGAGAGATGCTCACCGCATGATTAAGCTCAAGTATGCGCAACCTGTGATCCAGCGGCCAGCGCCAGATGAAACGCCTACCCCCGTTATGTTCAGTCTGCATCCGCAGGGTGAACCTGCAATGACAGTAACGACATCTGAGCGTCTGGCAGCACTGAAGAATGCGCTGAGGTCACGGCTAAAGCCACCGGTCACTATCACCGGTAACCCTCATCGTATCGGTAAGAGCAATTGTGTTTCAGTGCATCTTGAGGACAGCAGGGGGAAACGTGCAGACATTCTGCTGACGCAGGTAGGTCGCGCTGGACTCCCCCTTGATCATGAGTTTGATTCGCCGCGCTGGTATGTGAACGTACCAGATGCCGCAGATATGATTTTTGTGACCCTCTGGCTTAACGATCTGTTCAAGGATTAAGCAGGCCTTCCTTATTCCCGGCTCTCTGAGCCGGTTTCATTCATCCCGCTTATCCATACCCTCCAGCTCTTAGCAACCCTCAGATATCAAGAGCCCCACATCAGAAATTTTTAAATTCGGGAAAAGAGTTTACGGCTGAATCCCTGAACGCGTACTGCCACTCTGACGGCCTGTTACCGTAACGGAGATCCGCTATGCGACTCAGGCTTTTGCACTCACTTTTTCTGTTTATACCGTTCCAGCTGATGGCCGGCATCGTTGTTTATACCGATGCTGAACACCCTCCTCAGAATCTGACTGACGATGTATCAGTTGTCTGGCTTGATGGTCCCGACCGCCTGCAGGATTCAATTTTCGGCAAACTGCCGACAGATCCCCGCCAGGCCGCTCAGCAGGCCCGCAAAATAATCCAGTCGCCGCAATGGCCCGGCCAGCAGGCGCAGATTGCTCAGGCGTACCGGCAGGTCGTCCATGCTTGGGAAATCGGACTGCATAAATATCCTGCCGTCGTTTTCGATGATCGGGACGTGGTTTATGGCACCGCCGACGTAGCCCGTGCCGTCACGCTGCGCAAACACGGGGGCAATTGATGAACTTCGCCCTCAAAAATCAACTGAATACGACCGGTATTGCCGCCGTACTCGCCGTTGCAGCGTCTCCTGCAACGGTTTCCGCCATTAATACTGCCGGCATTATTGCCAGCGCCATCACCCAAGAGTGTATCAGCTGGCGCGTCAGCGGCATCTGCTACTGGCTGATGTGTACGCCGTTTGGCTGTTCAGTGAAAACCTCAGTGAAGGTGACGCACTTTATCCCCGAGGTGGTGGTCTCCACCTACACCGGACCGGGGGGAAATCCCTGGACTGAAATGGCGTTTATGAGCGGTGCGTCCGGTACGGTAGACAGCGCTCTGACAAGCGGAGCGCCAGCCGGGGGCGGTAACGCCGGCGACATAAAAGACCCGGGACGTCGTAAGTCCAACATCAAATTCAAATACGCTGATGCAATCGGTCACCCTGCGACTTCAGTTATTGGCGGCAGCATTGGGGGTTATTCGTGTGACACAGCGGCCACGCCGTTCAATCCTTACTTTCTGAGCACCCTGGATTCACTTGTCTGGCGTTCAGGATTGCCTGAATCGCTGTATCCGGAGGCGCTGGTTCCCGGGCAACGCGAACTGGGAAGTCAGGCCAGCGCCAATATGTGGGGAAATATTTATCCCCGGTCCGGCTTTGTCAGCCAGACCGACGACGACAAAGCATCAGGGGTTGTCGCGCAGCGTGTCGCCGACATTATCACCCGTTCAGGCCAGCCCCACGTTTATCAGGTGCTTAAAGGCACGCACAAAGCCGGTTACTGGCCGCCCGGTGAAGTAACGGAAAACACGGGCACGGCGAACCATAAATGGCAGCGCCTGTCGCCCACGCTTTCCGCATCCTGCGCGGTATTCCCGGATGGCGCATATCCCATCGCTCAGGACGGCAACGAAGCATACGCACTCTGGCAGCCCTACAGCTGCTGCAAGCGACGCGGCCAGACCTTCCTTTATTCAACTGATTTCTGAGAGGCACCATGTCACCCGTTAAATTTAAATCTGCCGCGCTTGCACTGTGCGTCTCCGCAGCAGTCACATCCGTACAGGCGGCCGATGATGACTCGTCCGGCGCATTCGGTATTTCATTTCCCTCCGTTAATAACAGCGCCATTGGCTATGGCAAAGACGTCAGCGGCGCGGTCTCGGATAAGCTTTATTACACGCTCGGCGGCGGCTCTGTGATCTCACAGCCGGCAACGCGCAGCAGCATGCGGAAGCTCGGCATGAACGCTGGCTGGAGTAGCGACCTGATGTGCGGAAATTTTGACCTGAAAACGACCGTAGGCAATCAGCTCAACGGGGTCACCAGCGGCTTTAAAAACCTCATGGGCGACGTGGTGCAGAACGCCACCGGTGCCGTCGCTAGTCTGCCGGCCATGATTATTCAGCGTGCCAATCCCGGCCTGTACGACATGCTCACCAACGGCGTGCTGCAGGCAAACGTCTCTTTTGATAAAGCCCAGCTCAACTGCCAGAACATGTCGAAACGCATGATGGATTTTGCCGGCAACAACAAATGGACACAGGGAGCGGTCATGGATGAATACCGTTCACTGGTGAACAGCGGTGACGCCGATGCTGTCCGCGTGAACAATTCGGCGGACAAGCTGCAGGGTAATTCAGGACAGAACTGGATTGGCGGGCAGAAACGTGGCGGTCAGGGACAGCAGGCTATCCGGCCGACGCATGATTTAACGGCGGCTGGATTCAACATGATGAACAGCCTGCCGGTGCTCAGCACGGACTCTGTCAGCACGAACAGCTGTAACGGCGGGGCCTGCGGCAAGTATGCCAGCGCCGAAGAAGCGGCTAAAGCCGTGGTTCAGGTCGTGGGGGACAGCTCCCTGCGCACCTGCAGCGATGCCTCACAATGCACCAGTGGCGATGACGAACAGCAGCCCGGCGCGACGCAGGCGGGCACTGGTTTTGCCCCCATTCTGGAAGAGACCACTAAAGAGAACACGGAACAGCTGGTAAAACTGGTCAACGGCACCGAGCAGCCCAACGCGACAAACCTGGCAAAACTCAAAACCGGCAGCCTCCCCATTACCGCCGGCGTCATCAGGGCACTGCAGAGAGATCCTGACAATGCCGCTCTGACCGGCCGCCTTGCCGGCGAACTGGCAATGGCAGACACGGTTGAAACCGCACTGATTATGCGCCGCATGATTGTGACCGGCATGTCTGAACCTAACGCTGCGGCACAGAACGCCGCCATCGAGGAAGGAGACCGTCGCGTAACGGCCATCGACCGCGAGATCACGGCATTACGAAATGAAATGGAGCTGAAACGCGAGCTGTCACGTAACTCTGTCCTCACCATCATCGACCGTGAAAACGGACGCGTTAACAGCAACCCTCAGACGCAGAGTGATGACAGCACCGACAGCCGCGTTAACCGTCTGGCCGTTCCTGAAACGGAAAATAACTGATGAGGGCGCTGCCGATGAAAACTGAACGCGGGGCGCAACGCCCCTCATTTTTCCGCCGCCACCCGGCGCTGTTCCGCGTGCTGTGTACCGCCGGCGCTCTGCTTGCAATCCTGCTGGCAGGGCTAATTGTTGCGGATAAAGCCGTCAAAAATCCGGCTCAGGCAGCTGAATTCCGTGAATGGATGGATCACGCTCGCTATAGCTGGCTGGTATGGCGCCTGGCTGTGTATAGTGCGCTGGCGTGGGGGGTTATGAAAATTTTCCGTGCGCCGGGCTTCAGTCCACAGTACCGTCAGCCGCTGATCCGCATTGCGGCAGTCAGCGTCATTTTTGCCGTTGTCTGTGAACTGGTGCTGCTCAGCGGCACGGGAGCATCATGATGCTGACTAACAGTTATCTGGAATATTTTCTTACCCTACTCGGCTGGGTTGTTAACAACGGCCTCTGGAATATCCTTATCACCACAGGACTGTTTGCCGTACCGGTCGCTTTCCGTCTTATCGGCATCTGGCTGAAGGTACGTGAAGAAGGTGAAGATGAGGGCAACAAGGGGGCGCTGTCTATACCCCGCATGGAGCATGCGATTTACACCTCTTTTCTGGTCATGATTGCCTGCTGTATGCCGCTGATGAATGTGGACATGAGTACCATCAAATATGACACGTCGCGCGCGCAAACCTGCGGTACGTGGACGCCAAAAGCACCGGATGACACAGGCTACTCCCCGGTCATATCGAGCATTAACGATCAGACAGCTGCCGCGCCGGTGTGGTGGTATCTGGTTCACAAGCTTGCAAAAGGGATCACGCAGGCTTCCGTTGCCACTATACCTTGCCGTCCGGACATGCGTCAGCTCCGGTTTGAAGTTCAACATACGCGAATTAACAATAAAGCCCTCGCAGAGGAGCTGCAGGACTTTACTAACGACTGTTATTCGCTCGCGCTGTATATGTGGAAACGTCAGGATCAGGGGCAGACGAAAGACAAAGCTACGCTGCGGGATATTGAATGGATCGGCAGTAAAACCTTTCTCAGCAATTATTACGGCAGCCTGCAGTCGAAGACCCCCCGGGCAGATTTCCCCTGGAGTGAAAACCGTGACAGTGGAAGGCCGGATACGGGCCGGGGTGGCTATCCGACCTGCAGTGAATGGTGGAGCAAGGCGGATACCGGACTGCAGGCCCGCGTCGTCGATCAGGCTGACCCGGGATTATGGACCCGTCTGTCAGCTGCCATGACCATGATCGGCGGCAATACAGCTGACTACAAAGAAGCGATTATCCGTCGTCTAGTCAGCCCGGAGAGTTTGACCGTGTCGCAGGGTGGACACGTTTACGCCGGCTATGGTGGCAATGCTGATTTCACACTGGATAACTCCGTTGCCCGTGTGGCGGCGATAGGCGGCACCGCATTAGGCAGTCTGGCCGCATTCCCGGCCTTCGATGCGATGCGGCAGGCGCTGCCAATGGTCCAGGCCGTGCTGTTAATGGCCATTGTGGTGATTTTGCCGCTTATTCTCGCATTCTCCGCCTATGAGATTAAGACCGTCATTACACTTACATTTGTGCTGTTTGCACTGAATTTCCTGACGTTCTGGTGGGAGCTGGCCCGCTGGCTCGACAGCTGGCTGCTGACCGCGCTTTACAGCTCTGACACGCACACCAGCTTTAACATGGCCGGTTTCCAGAACAGTTCGGATGATTTAATCATGAACTTTGTGATGGCCACGATGTTTTTGGTACTACCTGCGGTTTGGATGGGGGCGCTTTCATGGGCAGGCATCAGAATAGGTGGCGCGCTAGATGGAGCATTCAGAAATGGCACAGCGAAAGTTGAGCAGAGCGGGGGGGAGGCAGTGAGTAAAATGAAAGGTGCTGTGAAACTGTAATTGTTCAATCAGCTTGAGGGCAGTTCTGTCCTCAAGTCTTATTATCTTCATCATTATCAACTGATTTAGTTGATGTAAAAATTGAATCATCTGAACCGTAATAATAACCGTACCCATCGCGACCATTTCTAAACTCAGGCCCGTGCGCTGGGGGTGACTCTTCGGGATCAGCTGAAGTTGCGTGACTCATTTGGATGTAGCGAACCATATAAACGAACGCAGCGACTGCAATAATTATGGCACCAGCTGCAGACCCTGCTATTAGAGCTATGGCCAGAAGTAATAGGGCCGAGAAGGGGACTAATGATTTCCCGATCGCTACCGGAATCCCTTTACTCTCTGCCCATGCAGTAAAGCGAAAATCAACATCGCTATAGACGCTTGTCAGACGCCTCCAGACCGAAGCCGCTTTGATTCCGTGGTTGTAGGCTGATGAGCTCATATAAACCTCAATCATTATTCATTTACAGACCATACTAAATGTTCAGAAGAAATGCACATTAAGCCAAATCAAGCACGCCATTAGTTACAGCATACATCTTCCTCTCACTCAGGAGAGTAGCGAACCTCACCATCCAGCCCCTCCATACATACCTTCACAGCGAACATTGATTCCAGAACTCCGCATAAACCAAAAACGCGCCCATTTCCCCGCTCCAGCCCCGATTTTCACCTGGAAAAGCCGCCGCCGCCCGGCCCGAAGGGCCGGTAAGTCGTTTAAGGCTTCGATATGAATGCTGTAACTACTAGGTTCTTCGTGGCTGTTAGTTTTAGCTGCGGGGTCTTTCTTTCGTCTGCGACCGTCTGGCTTCAGTGCGCCTGAGTGGCCGCTGCTTAAACGGCGGTCGAGCAGGATAGTGGTCAAATCGTTCGCGTGCACAAGCCTGGTGGCTTTTAACGTTGATATGTGCTCTGGAGTGACAGGGATGGCTGCACGCGGCACAGGCAGTGATGGGGTTATCTGCCACACTGTATGTTAGTAGTTTAAGAAGCCAGGTTCAGAGAAGCCCCCTTAACTGTGGATAAACGCTGCTTCCATACTTTCTGCAAATTAGGCGTCAGTTGTGGAGCTCGAATCGAATTACAGCGGGTTACCCGTGAAGGTGACATTGAGGTTCTGATTTTCATTGTGTGCAAGAGATTATTACAAAGGAGTCGCTTCAGTCGTAACAGCGCTATATTCCGTTTCTCTTTACTTTCAAAGACCCATACAAACTCCTTGATCGAATTGAAAAAATCATTGGTAAGACCTTTATTACCGGCAAAGCCACGGGAACTAACTTTCATGTTAATGAAGCGAACGACATTGCCGAAGTCCTCCAGAACATCGGACTCGCTCAGGCCACGGGTCGCGAATAACAAGGAGTAGTAACGTTTTTTCATTCTGATTCATCTCCATTAATGTATGACAGTAGAGTTTCGCTGCTCAGCTTGCGGAACTTCGAGGCTGACTCATGACGGATCAGACTGTAGCTGGTGTGACTGATCTGGAACATACACCAGCCGAGGCCATTTAATTCCGATGTAAGCGAGGCCAAGTAGTGCTGGTCAACGAATTCACGCTGAGCGAGCCCTCCAAATCCTTTCAATGACAACTGAAAGCGAGTGATCGCTTTTTCATCGTTGATTTTTTCCATTGCAATGTGAATAAGCTCTGCAACCTCAGAAGGTGTTCTCATTCTTAGATCCTGCTTCATGTTGATGTCATTAACTTAGCAGTTGGCCGACTAGCACTCAATACATAGATACACTTATTATATACACCCAGTAATCTAATTGCTGCATCTATGGTGTATAGCATGTCTTGAATTGTGATTGTAAAGGCCTTATCCCGGGCACATCTTCTTCTCGTGTTGAGCTCTCACCACTTTAAGTAACACTGGGTTCTTGTAACGTATACGATACTGAATTGTCACTACTAGACTATTTTGTAACGTATACAATGCCAAAATTCGGCATTCACAGACTTAATATTCATACGAAACCTAATCTTCTTTGCTTTAACAAACCTTCATGAGCCTTACGGATCCGATTACCGGGGTGTCTGAACATCTAAAGTCAGCCGTAAAGGCTGGACAAAACCCAGATGACAATATCCGCAATGTATTCATTACAAAGTCGCCTAATTTAGCATATAATGGAACATATAAGTTGCGGAGTGATGCATATGAAAATATCAATAGCTATGTCAGATACGGCCATTGCAAAAGAACTGTTCGAACGCCTGGAGGCTTACCGCAAGTCTCGAGGTATTTCCCAGGAAACCCTGGTTGAAAATCTTGGCATTAGTCGGCCAACCTACGCACGGTTGCAGAATGGAGCCTGCAGTATGGCAACATTCATTGCTGTTCTGCGCGAAATGAGGCTGCTTGAAGGGCTTGACGTACTGGTACCAACTCTTGAAGTACGCCCTTCTGATGTATTCAGGGCTCAGAAAAGCCGCAGCAGGCGTGTTTCAGGCATCTCGGCCTCAAAAGAAAATCCCGTTATGAACAGAGTGGGCGCAATGCTGGCTCTCAGGAGAAGGGAAAAATAATGATCGCTGATTCATGTGAGGTCCTGTTCGATGGGATTACTGCCGGATATTTGGCGTATACAGGTGACAGCAAAATTGCCACCTTTGAGTACACAAAAGACTGGCGGACTGCTGGTTTCAGCCTATCGCCGCTGTATCTGCCTCTTGAGAAGGGTATATTTACTTTCCCTGCACTACCTTGGGAAACATATCGCGGTTTGCCCGCGGTTTTTGCGGACTCTCTCCCGGATGATTTTGGTAACACCCTGATTGATGCCTGGCTGGCACGAGAAGGTCGTGACAAGTCCCAATTTCTTGCAATAGACCGATTACTGTATACCGGTAGCCGGGGTATGGGAGCCTTAGAGTACCTACCCACCAATAACCCTGATACACCCCATAGCGAGCCTCTGTTAATTGCTGAGTTGGTAAGCATGGCTCAAAAGGTTCTGGATACGCGAAACGGTCTTCAACTGAACGATCATGAAGAATCTTCTCTTTCCAAGTTGCTGCAGATTGGTACTTCAGCTGGTGGTGCAAGGGCTAAGGCGGTAATTGCAGTTAATCAGGATCGAACGGAAATCCGGTCCGGCCAGGTTAAGGCACCAAAAGGATTTGAGCATTTTCTCCTTAAGTTTGATGGCGTAGAAGAACACAAAACTGAACGTCAAACCTTTGGTGACCCGAAGGGTTATGGCCTGATGGAATATGTTTATCATCTGATGGCTAAGCAGGTGGGGATCAACATGTCGCACTGTGAATTGCTCCGTGAAGAAGGGTCCCAGCGGGCACACTTTATGACGAAGCGATTCGACCGGGAAAACAACCAGAAATTTCATGTTCTGAGCTTATGCGGATTGGCTCATGCAAACTTCAGAAAGGCTGGTGAGTACAGCTATGAAGAGATGCTCGGAGTTGCTCGCGAGATAGGTTTAACGAACTATGAACAGGAACAGATATATCGCAGGATGGTTTTCAATGTGATCGCCAGAAACCATGATGACCACACAAAAAACTGGTCATTTATGGTCGATAACGATTTTCGTTGGACGCTTGCACCGGCCTTCGATATTGCCTGGAGTTTCAGAGAAGATTCGGAATGGGTGGCGTCTCATCAGCTTACCCTCGCAGGTAAGCGAGACAAATTCACAATATATGATTTACTGAGCGTGGCAAATCTCATTACCAGTCTACGTCCAAGTAAAGCCAAGCAAATTATCAAGGAAACCATTAAAACGGTTTCCAGCTGGCGTGAGCTGGCGGAAAGAGAGGGTGTTCCGGCCTCACTTAGAGATGAAATCTGGAAGACTCTTCGGCTCCAATGGTAATGTAAACAATACTAAAACCTCATTTAAGATGACTTTTGCAACGTTTCCGATACCAAAATAATACTCGACCCGCGTTTAATCTGGCCCGGTAATGTAACCTCCGGGCTTTCAATCACCTGCAATAATTACTTCATGCCCTGCGGCTTATCTTTCCACTCTTTCTACCCGCTTCGCGCGCGCGTTCTGTATCGTTGCGGAAGTTGCCACTACTCTTCTGCCCACCTTTCCTGCATGCTGCTGATGCACGATCGCAATCGGCCGCAGAATTTTCTTAACCACTACGTAACGTTAATGTTGTCGTGTTGAGCACTGCCTAAGGCGAAAAATACTGGTCCCGGGGCGCTCATTAATCTCATTCTGAATAAATCACTTATGGGGAATCTCAGGCTCAAAGGGCCAGTACGAAAACCGTACAGTGGGATTTCAAATCCCTCTACCGTACGTGTATAATGATCTCAGTGACAAAAGGAGGTTCAAATGAGCCAGAAACAGCATGCAATAGCTGCCAATGCAGAACAGCTGGATGACCTTTTCAGATTGTTCAAAGAGGTTGAAGGTATTCAGATTTCTGGATCTTCACCAGAAGAGGTGCGCGCAAACTTTCGCCGCGCCCGTAAGGCTAGACAGGGCTCTGAGGGATTGAATGCCGGTTTGCGTAAAACCTATTAACCGGGTTGAGATTAACCCGTTTTTTGACGATATCTGTAATTATTTTGGCTTCAGTGCAGATGTCGTCGATGATTATGAAGAAGAACTCGCTTTTATTCAGTTCATCTGGAACTCCAAAAAGAAGGTTGAAATCTATACTCTGGCCCCGGAAGGTTTTCCCAGCAGAGTTAAGGACTCAAACTCCACTCTTGGCTCCTCTCCCTATTACATCGGCCTTTACCACGGTCGGGTAATGCCACCACCTGACTATGATCCGCTGATAGTCGTCACCTTCAGAGATTATGACGAAGGCGGCGAGTCAAAGACTGCCGTCGTTTTACATACGATGATCATCCATGATGAGATGTTTGGCGTGAAAAAGCGTAAGCACGATCTTAACCATATGCGATGGATCCGCCAGCGCCTGACCGACCTTATTGAAGGCAACAAGTCCCCGGACGATTTCCGCTAACCTGCATTATTTACCCAACACAGAATATTATGGACAGCTACGTCGATCACCTCGCATGGTGTGCACTCGTGGCTCTTAAGATGGCCCGTCAGGCCGGAACCGTGAATTCTTCGGCAGAGGAAAATCTTTTCCTTTGCCGGTGGCTGGCGGTCGCTGAGAAAAGACGGCTTTTCAGACGTGAGCTGGCCAGCGATATTCGCTGGCTGCTGAAGGAAGGCAGGGAAAAAGGTTTACGTGCGGATTTACCTGGAAAGCTGGAATATCTCTGGCGGGCCAGCAAAGGAGACCTGCTCGAACAGAACGACCTGTTCAGACTTCAGCACATCATGCATGCCATCACGCTTACCGGCATCAGTTATGGCGTGCTCACTGAGAGCGAATGGGAAGGGCGCCAATCCGTCAGGCTGAACCAGAAAGTGCCCGGGCTGTATCTGAGAAAAGCAGACCTCGAGACTGGATTTAATGATGATGGTGCACAGGTAAAGCCGCTGGCCGTGCGCATTACCGCAGAGCTGGGCGCAGTAGATGAGCTGCTTGCTCGCGCTGGCTGGACGCGAAGCACCGAAAACGACGATGCATTTCTGCACCAGCTTTTCACTTCAGCAGGAAAGTAACAGAGAGTCAGGACCGGTGCTGACCCATCAGGTCAACCATGGCGCCGGCATGCGCGTCAACGTGCCGGATATAGCGCATGACCGTTTCCGCCTTCTTCCACGTGCCTTCCTGCATGATCTGCGCGGTGCTGTATTTCTTCGTGGCCATATCAATGGCAGCCCCAACACGAGTGCTGTGTCCTGACCAGCCGCGGTAGCGGTTTTTATTGGGTTTGGCATCCTGCCCCGGGCCGGCTTCCAGCCACGCCCGGGCAAATATATCTTCCAGTGCCCGCGTAGTCAGCGGCTTTTCTGTAGTCGGCAGGGCGCGATTGGTCCGGTGAACGGGACCGAAGATAAACGCATCCGGCTCAGTAATCAGGCCTGATACGGTCAGCCACGCCGTCAGCCTCTGCGTGGAAAGATCACCCAGCCCTTTAATCAACCCGCCGGTCATCACGATAGTTTTGGTCCAGGCCACGTCCAGCACTATCCTGCCATCGGCCGACCGCGAAATATCACGCACGCGCAGGCGGCCCAGCTCGCTGACGCGAAGTAGGGTCGCGTAGGCAACGTGCAGGAACGCCAGGTCGCGCAGCTGCTGCAGCCGATCTGAATCAGACCACTGTTTGTCGAGGGTGAGCAGGTCACCGATGCGGAACGGGACGGCCTGACCGGCGCGCTCGCCCCCGATCACCGCCGTACGGTTGATCTTCTTTACCACGCGAAACACCACCGGAGACCGGTTCGGCGGCACCAGCCCGGCGTTACGGTGTAACATCGAGATCAGCGCGGCGTGGGTCGTGATGGTCGAAGACGCCCGGCCGTTCGCCTGCAGCCAGAGCAGGTAGTCGCGCAGGTCGGCGGGCGTCATCGGCAGGAAGCGCCGTCCGTGCTCGTTGGCCCAGCGACTGCCGGTGCGCATCACGCTCAGCAGCTGGCGCCAGGTGTTGTCGGAAAACGCCTCCCGATCCTGCACAAACTCGCGCAAGCTATCGGCCATGTCAGCGTCACCGGGCATCAGCGGACCGGAGAAGGGCGTCAGTTCAGTCATATCATCCGTTTTTCAGTCAGCTTTCAGTGAGGCGTCGCTGTGCGCATTCTGTGAAATTATCATGGCAGTGACCCTGCAGATTTCACACAGCGACGCCGTAATTTTGTACGCTTGTCTGCAGTCGAGACCGCAGGAACCCCATCATACCCGGATCCTCTGGCGGATCCTAACTTCATATAAGACCTATTATATGAAGTTAGGATCTTGCTCAGAGCATAATCATTGGCAGTGTAAAGGGGTAGGGCCACTTAAGACCTATTGTATGAAGTTAGGAACTTGATTAAAACATCTATACCAGCAGCGATACGGAACGTAAGACTGAAAATGGCTAATATATAAACTTATGATTATATTGAGTTTCTGTAAAAAGGTAGAAATCTATCATCCTAATTCTCAAAACATAATTCCACGAACTGAGAAACGTTCATCACTGATGAAATAGTAACCAGGCATTAATGAAAGGAGCAGAGAGAAATATTCATATATAATATATATATTTTTGATTTTCTTTATAATAACAAAGGGAATTTTTATAGGGTTATAAATTCAATTAAACTAAGGAGATTTTTTATCATCATTACTATTGTTATTGTTATTCGCAGAATGTTCGTTCTTATGAATAGAAGAAATGGGAGCGTCAATATGAGGTGTTTCTTCAGTTTTTGATATTGTAGGCGAATGTATTTCGGAAGTTTGGGGTGTCTTCCCATTCCAGTACATGATGCCAACAGTAAGTATTGTTAAAATATTGAACCCTACCCAAATATTTCTGTACTGCTTCTTCCTAGTGTCAATGAAATCACCATCTTGGGTTTTTAGTGCTAGAGTATCAATCACTTTAACTAAATCATCATCATTCAATAAATCTTTATAACGTGATTTAATATTTTCATATCGAGAGAATAGTCTTTCTTTCTCATCCTTCACTTCCCTGAGAGATAACCACAAGTACACAAAAGAGAAAATAACAAATACAGCAGTGATAGATAATATATCTCCAGAAACAACCTCACCGTTTCCTTTCGCAGCAACAACCTTGATTAGAACGACAGTAATGAAGAATGTAACGATGCTCCACAGGCTGGTTTTTAAGGAACCAAACATATTTTTTGTGATATCAGCAGCCTTATCTGCTTGAGAAATAAGCAATTCTGATATTTTATTTTTAATCTCAATATATTGTTTAACATTATCTTTAAGATAAATATCGTAACCAGACTGTATAGATCGTAACGTTCCGCTGGCTAATGTAGCGACATCATTACCGGTCATATGAATAGATATTATATTTCTAGCCAACCCCATCTTATCGACAAAACTACCTTGGCTATAAACCCATTCATAAATTTGATATAGCTCCTCAGCATTAGTTGTTGAAACTGAATTCAATCCTACCTTATGAGATATCAGGCGGTAACCCTTGAACTTATAGTCTAGATAAGATGAATCTGAGTTTGTAATTTCTGAATAATCACTCAAATAGACAAGCGTGAATATCACAAGCAACCTGTTTAATTTATTCTTAACCTGGGGATATAAACAGACATCTTTAACATAAAAATCATCGGGGATAAATTTATAATCGGAATCATTTGTGAAATGGCAACTTTTATTTCTCTTTTCAATAATAGCGTTTCGTTCACAAGAGAAAGCAGCTGAATCGAACTTGGAGTTTACATTTAAAAAATTCATCAATGGTGTTTGAAATTCATAAATTTTCTCCCATACATTAAACCGTAAAGGAGAATTTATATTAAAATTCTTAAGAAAATTGACAAATTCAATATCTGGTCGCTGTAAGGGATTTGAGATGTAATTATTAAAATTAAATATGTGAGTACAATTAGTTTCACGATGTGCACGACCTTTGTAAACTTTGATCTTTATGTAGTTCTCATCATCCTCAAGGAATTTCAATCGATCATATAACTGCTCAGAAATTAAAACACAATCAGGAGATTGGCCATAACTTACTGCTTCTGATTGATCTAGTGTTATGAACACATCGTAGTCAAGGTGATACAAAGAGAGCTGTTCGTCTGCACGGATAGCTCTCTCATTGAAATCACTGAACAATGCAGTGTCTGTTATTTTATAAACGGCTTCGCAAAAGTGAAAATCCTCATTAATTTCAATAAGGATACTATTGAAAAAGCTATTTGCAACGTCGTTTATAATTTCCAATTTTATTCTTCCTTGCCACCAAAGATCTCATAGCCTTTATCAGTATATATTTTTATATACTTGCCGTCATCATCTTTTTCAGCCTTTATTTTATGTTTCAAATTTGGCACGTCAGCTTTAATTCTCAGTTCTATTTGGTCATCGAGAAAAATGACACTTCTAATCCTATTTTTTATGACGGAAATAGAAAGGTCAAACTGAGTATCAAAAGGGGCCCTAGGGTTAACTGGAAGAACTTTAAGCTTTGCAATAATAGATGGTAATTTATCCTGCAAATCAGAATGATCAGATTTATGCTTTTCTATTTTCCCAATTAACTCCGGAAAAGAAAAGTTATCATTGTTCCTAAAGTAGGCATTAACATCATTCCTAATATATACATAATCGCTCGGATAATCCTTTTTTACTTCACGGCGAAGGACGTTATCAATTGCATCATAGGAATTCTTAGTATTTAACTCGGATGATTGTAGTTCCCGAGTTGACAGGAAACCACTCCACCAATATTCTCTAATTGTTCTTCCGCTATCAGAAATAAGAATGGATTCGAATTCTCCATCTGAGGATAAAGTTATGAGACAAGACTTCTGTAATCTATTTTTATTCATAGGCAAGCCGCGGCGTATTCTGGCTTCAATCTCATCAAAGAAAGAATCAAAGTCGATCTTTAGTATAACAAATCTAAAAATCTCGTCTTCCTCTATAAGCAAAAGTAGGAGTGACCCCTTTTTAATCTTCTTATCCATTGCCGCAATTTTTTCTTGAGCGCTAATTTCTTCTTTTAAAAGCTTCAAAGCAATACTTTCAGTTCGCTTCTCCCAATCAAGATCTTGTGTGTCATCAATATTAATTTTATCATTTTTTATAAATGATTGGATATGTGACGCAACCAATTCCTTATTGTCTGTAAATTCATACTGCTTGCTCTTTTCATTTTCAAGAATTTCTGTGAGCATAATATTGCTGAATTCAGCAAAATCTTTTTTTTCACCAGCCAAGTCTGCCCTTGTTACTGAGTTTCCATCAATATCAATATTGAAAAGCGCATGTTGTAATACTTCTATTTTAGCCATGTTTTACATTCCTGTGTGGACACAGCCAAGAACTGTATGCATATACAGTATCAACTGCGAATTTGGAGTTCAAGATATCAAATTTTTTAATCAAGACTATTGCATCTCGGCTATCGTACCTTTGAAGCCATCACGATTGGTCAATAGGATAAATCCATAATATACCGATTTAATAATCCGTACCATTAATGATATTAAAGTGATTGCTTATCTCTTCAACGGGTTACTTAGTGAGTAGATATGGGGCTATTTAACATAATTTCCATTAAGCGTACTTTTATATGTCACTGATTAATAACAAATTTATTATAATTGACTAAGTTTAACTATCCGCTTCGGACTACCAGCAGAGGACCCTGATATGGCGGCTTCTGATGCAGACTATTTTACGATGAACGAAGTTAACCGGCTTAAAATCATTCAGGACGTTATCGACCGGGGGCTTACAACACATCTCGCCGCTTAGCGTCCCAGCATCTGGGACAGGCATTGTAGTCGCCTACTTCAGCGCTATCGTAAAGACGCTTCACTGGGTATGGATGACCGCCGCCCCGGCAAGCCCAGCAATTACCTGTTGCCTGATCGACTGATAGAACGTGCAGTTCAGATCATCCGTGAGCGCTACGCTGATTTTGGCCCGACGCTGGCCTGCATGAAGCTGCGCGGCGTGACGCTATATAAAGAGACCGTACGTAAGCTGATGATGCAGTCAGGCCTCTGGATCCCGCGCAGGCATCGTGCGCAAAAAAATCCAGCAAC
This sequence comes from Pantoea sp. NPDC088449, assembly GCF_044753225.1. Taxonomy (NCBI): domain Bacteria; kingdom Pseudomonadati; phylum Pseudomonadota; class Gammaproteobacteria; order Enterobacterales; family Erwiniaceae; genus Pantoea; species Pantoea sp. NPDC088449. Next base: position 44,851 of record NZ_JBIVMT010000009.1, read on the forward strand.
CTCGCTACCGCCTTACCTGCGCTGGTGTGCTGATACAAATCGCCAGCTGCGATCACCGCTGGTTTGAGGAACGCTGCCCGACCTGCACGCTGCTGGTTTACGTAGATGACGCAACCAGCCGCCTGATGCAGGTTCATTTCGTCCGCTCCGAGTCCACGTTCACCTACTTTGACGGCCACGCGCGGCTATATGGAGCAGCACGGTAAGCTGCTGGCGTTTGACAGCGACAAGGCCAGCGTCTTCCGCATTAACAACAGAAATGCGGCTGGCGGCGACGGCCAGACGCAGTTCGGACGCGCGATGAACGAGCTGAACATCACCGGCATCAGCGCCAACACCAGCTCTGCCAAGGGCCACGATACAGTTTTACGAGGGCTGTAATTTGAAACCCGGCGCAGCCTCGTCAGGCCATATTTCATAAAAATAGCTAACTTCGTCGTCGCCACCATGCCTGGGGTTGGCGTTGATCCCAAGCGCTTCTGCCGCAGCAATGCTAATTTCACCAATATTACTTCCACTGTTATCGGCGACAACACAATCAACCGATACTCCATTACTGGTAACACGGCCACGGCACCCCAGAACAATTCCCTTCGTGTTAGTTATTAATATCGTAGGTACTGCGATATAGGGTACTGTTGCAGAATCGACATAGGCTTCTTTAGTTGTTATATCAACATTAGGATAATGGTAAGCCGTCATTGATATCACAGTACCATCATCTGTCATAACAACTTGGCCATTGCTATCAGTGAGAGCAACGCCTTTTCCCCATTCGTGAGCGATAACTACCACTCCATTATCATCCAGTTTCATCCCTCCATTCGCAAGAAAATCGAGTCCAGTGTCTTTTTCTCTGTAAGCTCCAGGCTTGCCGTTTTGACCATTCGCACCATCAGCGTCTATGGCTGCTTTGGCCGTGAAATATACCATGCCGTTATTGTCTTGATAAATATCAACCCCACCTGAATTACCGATTAGGTTACTTGACATAATGTACCTCCAGAATATTTTAAACAATCAATATCGAGAACAGAGTAAAGTTTGCATAATTACCCTTAGTACTTCATCCATACTTTTCAACACGCGCTATTGATGTGCCGCATACGAAAATAGTGAATAGTCCACGGTCATATTCCCCGTAAGATCCTGAGCACCATTGAACTTTCTTTCTCCATAGCGATAATCTTCTTCGCGTATAAGAGATAAGCAAAGCAACCCCAACTGTTCATCTCCTTTTTTAGACAAATACTCTGATATGAGGGACGCAGTAAAGCGAGTGATTTCAGTGGCAATCATGGATGCAGGGCTAGATGACATTTGAATTATCTGACCAATTTTCGTCGCTAATTTATCAGTTTTATCAGAATCGATTAAAGCGTGAATCTCTGTCCAGTCAGCCCTGAATTCATCATTGTTTTTTATTACACATAACATCCAAAGGATGTTTCAATAATCTTATCCACTCAGGCGCTTCAGTCAATCATGACGCCTGTACACAATGAATTATCGACAGAAAATATGCGTCAATACTTTATCTTTACTCACAGCAATATAAAAACGTTGTTTAATTTCGCTAAAACCAAAAAATCAACCATTAGACTCTTTACTTATCTATAATTTCAGCCACTTTCACCACTCAATCATCACAACCCGGAATAATGATTTAAATGCAATGTAATAACCTGTGATAATATTACCAACCTTTTAATGCCATTTTAAAATTGAAAATCATATACTTTTTTGATGCGAATAGCTAAATTGCTTATTAAAAATCACGGCATTAGAATATCCTGATGGCAGGATCAACCGGTTCAAGTTTTTTAATGATTAACGAAGTTAATCTACTTTGAGTGATTCCGGACTTTGTTGGTGCCGAATTGCAACCTATTTTTGCTGCACTGCGGCTCACTATTTACGAAAGACACTATCGACGCCTGCTCCAGCGCTATCGTGCTGAAGGCCCGCTGGAGATGGCTGACTGGCGGCTTGACGCTATCCAAAGTGACCGTGCGCAAACTGATGATGCAATCAGGCTTCTGGATCCCTTGCAGGCAATGTGCCCGTAAAATTGAGCAGCCTTACCTGACTCGGTGAGCTGGTAAAACTGGGTTGCGATCTCCACAGGTTTGAGGAGAACTAGCTAGACCAGCTCTCAGCAGGTCTAGCTAGTTCTCCTCCCTATACTTGAAATAAAATTAACAGCACGGTTCTGGATTAGTTAAAAGATTATTTTGCGGCAAACTGCGCGTAGTTATCCTGTGTAATGGTTTTGTACGGTACCCAGTTGTACTCCTGCACTTTTTGCTTATCCAGCAGCGCCTTGGTGACCTGAACCGCGCCGGTTGCCTGGCCTTTGGCATCCTGGAAGATAGTCAGGGTCATTTTGCCGTTTTTCACAAATTGCTGACCATCTGGCGTGCCATCGATACCGGCGACCAGGATCTTTTCGTTCTTCGCTTGATTGAGCGCCATGATGGCACCAATCGCCATCTCGTCATTATTAGCGGCGATAGCATCAATCGGACGCTGGTTTAGCAACCAGCTCGACACCACATCCACCGCTTCATTGCGCTGCCATTTCGCGCTCTGCTTCTCAATCACTTTCATATCTTTGTATTTGGCGATGACCGCTTCGACCGCTTTGGTGCGTTCACGCGCTTCCTCGTTCGACAACGCACCCATTAAAATCGCCACGTTACCCTTGTAGTTCATCTTCTTCGCCAGCGCTTCCATCTGCATCTCGCCGCCCAGCGCCGAATCGGAACCGACATAAGCCATGTCACCTGGCAACTTCACTTCCGGCTTACGATTGACAAAAATCAGAGGGATATTGGCGTTTTTCGCTGCGGTAATCATCGGCAACACGCCCTGGGTATCCACGGGGTTGAGGATAATGGCGTCAACGCCCTGGTTGATAAAGTCATCAACCTGCTGCACCTGCAACGCCACATCGCCTTTGGCATCGACAAACTGGCCGTTGAGTTGGTTAGCCTTCAGCTCTTCCTGCATCTGGGTGCGCAGGATGGAGACGAAGTTAAGATCGAAATTGGCCAGGGCGACGCCAACGGTGAAGGTTTTCGCACTGACGCTCAGACTCAGTAACAACGAGCACAGGCACAGCATGATGTTTCTGATATTCATGGGTTCATTCCTGTAGGGTTGAGGTTTTATTGTTATGACGCCGGGCAACAGGCAAATACCCGGCGGTAGAACGCTTAAATCGTGAAGTGATCGCGGAACTGTTGCAGTGCTAGCGTGCTGTCACCGCTGGCCCAGCCCTCCATCGCGACGGTGCCGGTATAGCCCACTTCGTGCAGCGCACGGGCGATGGCGCGGTAGTTGATTTCACCGGTACCGGGCTGTTGACGCCCCGGCACATCCGCCACCTGAATTTCACCGATGGCCGTACCGCAGCGGCGAATCAGCTCGATGAGATTTCCCTCACCAATCTGCGCGTGGTAGAGATCGAGGTTCATTTTTAGCGCCGGACTGTTGACGGCTTCCACCAGCGCACGCGTATCGGCGGCCAGCGCAAACGGCGTGCCGGGATGATCAACAGGCAGATTCAGGTTTTCCAGCGTGAAGACGCGTCCGGCGCGCTCGCCCAGCTGTGCCACTTTGCGCAGCGTCTCGACGGCTTTGAGCCACATCTCCCCCGTGACAATCTCCACGGGTTTCACCGGTAAACCTTTGTCATCCAGACCGGTGCCGTGCAGGTTCAGCCCAGGGCAATTAAGCCGCTCAGCCACCGCCAGCGAGGTTTCCGCGCTCTCCAGCAACTGCTGAATTTCACTGTCATCGGTCAGGTTACCGGTGAGGTAGCCGGTCATCGAGGTAAAGCGCGCCCCTGTCGCCACCAGCGCATCAATGTCCTTGTTGGCCCAGCCCCAAATTTCGACGCCAAATCCCAGCTCATGAATGCGTTTTACACGCTCGATAAATGGCAGATCGAGAAACACCATTTCGGCACAGACAGAGAGTTGATAGTTCGCCATTAGCGCGCTCCTAAGGTAACAGGCAGGTTCTGTTTGACGGACTCGATACAGGCCAGCGCAATCGCCAGCGCATTGCGCGCATCTTCGCCGGTGGCGCGGGGTGTTTCGCCGGTGCGAATGCAGCGCGCGAACTCGGCCATCTCCGCTACATAGGCTTCACGCAGCAGGTCGGAATCCATTCTGGAGGTATCGATGGCAATACCGTCGGCGTGGTAGCGCACGCAGTGGTTGGCGTTGATATGGCCGGCCTGCAACATGCCTTTGCTGCCAAACACTTCACCGCGCACATCGTAGCCGTACACCGCCTGGAAATTGGCTTCGGCAATGGCAATCGCGCCGTTGTCGAAACGAATCGTCACCACGGAGGTATCTAACAGCCCTTTGTCTTTGAAGTCTGGGCGCACCAGCGCATCAGCGATCGCGTACACTTCGACCGGCTTCGCGCCGTGGTTGAAGTGCAGCAGCGTATCGAAATCGTGTATCAGGGTTTCAAGGAAAATGGTCCACTGTGGGATCGGAGCCGGATCGTGCAACTTCGGATCGCGCGTGACCGAACGGCTCAACTGCGTGATGCCGTTTTCGCCGGCTTTCACGGCCGCGATGGCCGCCGCAAAGCCGGAATCAAAGCGGCGGTTGAACCCCACCTGTAACACGACGCCCGCGCTTTTGGCCGCCGCAATCGCGCGATCCGCTTCATCCAGGGTTACCGCCATCGGTTTTTCACAGAACACATGCTTGCCCGCATTGGCTGCGGCGATCACCCACTCGGCGTGCGTCCGCGCGGGTGCTGCGATGGCAATGGCATCAATCTCAGGATCCTGCAGCAGCGCATGCAAATCGCTGTACGCTTTGGCCACACCTAATTTGCTGGCCAGTTTCTCTGCGGCACCTGGAAGCGGATCGGCTACGGCAGCCAGGGTAGCACCCGGTACGCGATACGCGAGGTTTTCGGCATGGAAGCTGCCCATACGGCCTGCACCAATCAGGCCAACGCGTACTGTTTTCATATTCATAGGAACTCCTTTTTAGTTAGAATTTGACCATTCGGGTTTTGAAGGTTGTTCAGTAGGTCGTTGCGCCGTAGAGGCAAAACGATGAGATTTGGAAAGCATCAGCGGTTCAATGTGTTCCAGCGAGACACCGCGTGTTTCTGGAAGGAAGCGGCGCACAAACCAGAACGCCACTAAACTGCCCAGTGCGCAAAGCATTAGAGGGAAAGCACCATGAAAATGCGCCATTAGTACCTGGCTACGATTCATCATTGGGAAGCTTTGCGTCACAATAAAATTCGCCACGTACATTGATGAGAAGGCGAAGCCCATTGCTACGGCTCGCATTCGATTAGGGAAAATCTCCGAGATCAAAAGCCAGGCCCCTAAACTCCATGACATACCGAAGATAAACACGAATGCCACCAAACCAATCACTGGGATCACACCGTCGACCTGCGCGATAAAGGCCCATGAAGTAAACATCAGGCAAAGTGCGCAGCCCATTGCTCCCCAGCGCAATAATGGTGTGCGACCTATACGGTCAATAACACTGAGGCAGATAGCCACACCTACCAGTAAAGCCAGGCCCAGAAATATGCTCTGAAACAGTGATGCCTGAGTACTACCGGTGATATTTTGTAATAGCGATGGAGCGTAGTAGAGAAGGATGTTAATACCCGAAACCTGCTGCAGGATTGCGATGGCACAGCCAATCAGCAGAATGTAGCGCGCACGAGCATCACGCAGAATGCCACTCTGACGGCTTTGTGCTGTGTGCACGTTAGCAGAGGCGAGGATCTCCTGGAGAAGATGTTCAGCATGTTGCGCATTAGATAAGCGCGTTAACACCTTTAGCGCACCGTCGGTTTTGCCTTTGAGTGCTAACCAACGCGGTGACTCGGGCATAAACGGTACGAGCAATAAAAAGAGCACACAGGGCACTACACCCGAGGCCAGCATCCAACGCCAGCCATCACTGACAATCCAGGCATGTGACATACCACGTGCAATCAGGTAGTTCACCACGTAAACGGTAACCTGTCCGCCTACCATCAACATTTGTTGCAGTCCGAGCATGCGCCCTCGCCAATCTTTCGGCGAGACTTCCGCGATGTAAAGCGGGGTGATTGCCGAAGCCATGCCCACCGCCAGACCACCAATCAGTCGATAGATCACGAAGTCTGTAAGCGAATTTGAGAGAGCAGCGCCCACGGCAGAAATTACAAACAGTATCGCCGTAATGATCAGTGTTGATTTACGGCCAATACGATCTGAAATATAACCAACTCCCCAGGCCCCCAATACACAACCAAGTATGACATTTGAAACGGCCCAACCGCTCTCCCAGGGTGAAAGGTTAAGATGTTCTGTTAGGGGATCGATAACCCCGGATATCACAGAGGCGTCGTAACCGAGGATCACCCCGCTCAGTGAAGCAATCGAACAGATAAACAGGATTAACCGTAAATTATGTTTACGCATAGAGCCTTTTTCCCTTTGATTATATGTATCGCGTTTCTGCGTCTGTAATTGCAAACGCGATGCCAATTCATAAGGAAAAAAAATGTGACGCTTCACTCATAATTTACTAACAATCCGTCTGAAAAGTTTACATGTACACTTTACATGTCAACAAAGTGAACATTGCTTTAGTTAGCTTTCAACATAAGTATCGACAAATGCGATTGCATAAAAAGATGTTGAGTTTTTACCGTATTCAGAGTGGCACTACAGTTTCCAGGACTTACAGAGCTTGGCTCATTACCTTTTATTAAAGCTCTTTTGTGATACGAAAAAAAACCTGCCTATTCAGGCAGGTTTAATCGTCTAGGCTTCGCTCACACGATAACGTTCAAGCCAGTGCGCGTAAGGTGCTGGCAGCACCCATGAAGGCTCGGTTTTGTCCAGCGCCAGCGCAGCCTGATAGCTCCAGTGCGGGTTTTTCAGGTGCGCACGCCCCACCATCACCAGATCCAACTGCCCTTTCTCAATGGTTTCATTGGCAACGGCAGGTGCATCAATGCCCCATGCTGAGGTGACGGGGATGTTGGCTTCTCGGCGGACACGTTCGGCAATCGGCGCCAAGAATGCGGTTCCCCATGGAATATTGGCGTCCGGGGTTGAGAAGCCCATGCTGACGCTTAACAGATCAAGGCCATTGTCGCGCCACTGTTTGGTCAGCGTGATCGCCTCCTGCAACGTCTCTTCATCACGACCGTCAAATTCCAGCACACCAAAGCGCGCGGTCAGCGGCAGATTCTCTGGCCATACTTCACGCACAGCATCAAAGGTTTCACGCAGGAAACGACTGCGTCCGGTTGCATCACCACCATATTCATCAGTACGCTGATTGGCATGCACAGAGAAGAAACTCTGCGCCAGATACCCATGGGCGAAGTGTAGCTCCAGCCACTCGAAACCGGCATCACGAGCACGCTGTGCTGCGCGGACGAAGTCTTCACGCACGCGCTTGATATCGTCCAGCGTCATGGCCTTGGGCATGCGAGATAAATTAGCGCCGAAAGCCACCGCTGAAGGGGAAATCGTTTCCCAGGCAGCGGTGTCTCCCGCTGGAATGTGATCATCACCTTCCCAGGGTTTATTCGCGCTGGCTTTACGGCCAGCATGGCCAATTTGAATGCCCGGTACCGCGCCTGACGCTTTAATTTCGCGTGCGATTTGCGCCAGTTTTTCTGCCTGCTCATCGTTCCAGATACCCAGGCAAGCTGGCGTGATGCGCCCTTCCGGTGACACCGCCGTGGCTTCGACAATGACTAAGCCTGCACCGCCGCGCGCCAGACTATTGTAATGGACGCGATGCCATTCGTTACTTAACCCATCCACTGCGCTGTACTGACACATGGGCGGCACCGCGATACGGTTACGCAACGTGATGTCTTTTAGACTAAAAGGTGCAAACAGTCCCATAACTACCTCTCAATGTGATTAAAGCAAAATGACTTGCTTGCCGCTGAAATTGCGATGCTGCAACGCTAACAACTGGGCAGGCAGTTGATCGTAAGGGAAATGCAGTAACAACTCGCTTTGCAGACTTCCCCTTGAGATCTGTGCCAGCATGTATTCGCCCTGCTGTGTTAGCTCCTGCCATTGCTGGGCATTGCCCGTTTGATGCAGCGCCCCCAGCGCCACTTCATGCAGGGAGAGTGCACGCCCGAATGCAGCACAAGGCCACTGGGCAACACGCCCCTGAATGCAGACCAGATGGCCATTAGCCAGTAAACTTTCGGCTAAACTTTCCGCGTGCTCCGGCCCTACTGCATCAATCACGGCTAAATAGCACGGTTTATCCGCTTGCGCATTGTGCTGGATAACATCCAAACAACGCTGCGCGCCCAGTGCGTGTAAGCGTGACCAGTGTCGTTCGCTGCTTAATGTCGTGACGTCAAAACCACGGGCCACTGCCAGTTGCACCAGATAGTGTCCAACTGAACCGCCCGCTCCGGCAATCAGCAGTGGAGCACCAGGTTTGAAGGGAATCTTTTCAATGGCCTGCCACGCCGTCAGCGCCGGGCAAGGAAACGCCGCTGCGGTCGCGAAATCAAGTTCATCCGGGATGCGCATCACCACCTGTGCTGCCAGCACGGTATATTCCGCGAAGCTGCCGTTGCGTTGCAGATTTTGATGGTATGCCACCCGCACGCCGAGCCAGCTCTTATCGACATCTGGCCCCACGGCCACTACTGTGCCAGCGCCATCGACGCCCGGCACTTGATTGACTTGAGTGTTAAGAACCTTCCAGTCCACCGGATTGAGGCCAATGGCACCATTCTTGACCAGAATTTCACCCGACTGGAGTGGTGCCGCACTGAGGTAGCGCTCCTGCAAATCCAGCGGCGAATCGCCCCCCTGCCAGACCCAGCCGCGCCAGTCAGCAGGAACAGAAATCGCCTGATCAGACATAGGCGCCCGCCGAATAAGTCAGTTCATAGCTGTGGCTGTAGATCTCAATGATGTTGCCGAACGGATCTTCCATATAAACCATGCGATACGGCTTTTCACCGGGGAAGTATTCACGCACCGGCATACGCTGCTTGCCACCGGCGGCAACGATTTTGGCAGCCAGTCCTTCAACATCCGGGTCCTGTACGCAGAAGTGGAAGACACCGGTCTTCCAGTACTCAAAGTTGTTTTCTGGTTTTTCAGCGGCTTTAAATTCGAAGATCTCGACACCGACGCGATCCCCGGTAGAGAGATGGGCAATGCGGAATTTCTCCCAGCCACCGCCAAACACGTCGCTGCACATCACGCCAATGGCGGATTCGTCTTCCTGAATTTCAGTCGGCGGCATGATTAAATACCAGCCCATCACGTCGGTATAAAACTTCACCGCAGCATCCAAATCCGTCACTGAAAGACCAATATGGGAAAAGGTACGTGGGTACGGGGTGCTCATAATTTATCTCCTGTTTAAAGATCCACAGGCTACGTTGGCGGGAGTATAATGAGAACAGCAATTCAATTATGGTAATTATAAAATTTCATTATGCTAAACCCACAATGGTTAAAATCTTTCGCCACGCTGGTTGATGTCGGCAGTTTCACCGCCAGCGCTGAACAGCTGGGCATCACCCAGGCGGCGGTGAGTCAGCACATTCGCCATCTTGAGCAGCAGCTGGGGCCGCTGATCCTGCGCAGTAAGCGCCCCTTAGAACTCACCCCGGCGGGTCGGGCGTTGCTCGATTATTGCCAGCAGGTGGATCGCGCGCAGCGCCACCTGGCATTAAGACTCAGTGATGGTGATGTGACCTGCGGCGAGGTGAGCCTGATATCCCCCGGCAGCATCGGTCTTCGCCTTTATCCTTTACTGCTCGCATTGCAGCAGCAACATCCTGATTTATCTCTGCGCCACCGCTTTGCCCCAGACAGTGAGGTGATGGATGCGGTATTACACAATCGATACGAAATAGGTTTGATGACGCAAAAGCCCGATGACAAACGCCTGGTTGCCGAAAAATTTGCCGAAGAGCCGCTGGAACTGATTGCACCTAGAGGCAAGAACGCTTCCCGCTGGGAAGATCTCGACGCGTTGGGTTTTATCGATCACCCTGACGGCCAGGCGATGGCCACACGCCTGCTGAGCCGGCGCTTCCCCGGCAATGCGGGGGTGCGCAATTTGCCCCAGCGTGGGTTCAGTAATCAGATCAGCCTGATCCTTGAACCCGTCGCACGTGGCCTGGGCTTCACGGTGTTACCGCGCTATGCGCGTCTGGCATTTCACCGCCAGGATGACATTCAGGTCATCGAAGCAGGTGCGCCACTGGTGGACACCATCTGGTTAATTCACCGGGCTGAATGGTCACTTTCTGCGCGTGCGCAGCAGGCATTACGCTGGCTGGAAGCCAGCATGTAGCCTTATTTGCGTGCTTTTGCTGCGGCAACCAGTCCATCCAGCCAATCCTGATGACCGTTGATCATCGGGTTCGGTTTGGCATTAGCCAGCTCAACAGCAGGTTTACCGTTCTGCGTTTCCTGGGTCAGGATGCGCACGCGGTTGTCAGAGAGATCTTCAATCAGCCAGGCATGTAACACATCCAGACGCTCATCACTGCCGACTTCACCTGCCCAGCCGTGCCATGAAACGCGCGCCGCTTCACCTGCTGCTGGTGCAACATACTCTGTGACCTTCGCTTCAACCGGGAAGCCGAAGGTCTCGAAGTAAAAGCGCACCCCCTGCTCCAGCTGAGGGCCTTTATTGTCATAAAAACGCGCGTTAGCGGAATTCTGGTAATAGGTCGGCCACAGCGACGGTGTGTTCAGCAACGGCCAGATATCTTGTGTGAACAGACCCGCCACAATCACTTCATTTGAGCAGTAGTTATCGGCAAAACCCGGTACGAAGCCTTCAGGCCAGTGGATGGCATTCATTTTCATCAGTGTTGTCTCGTGGTTGATAAGGAACAGGAGCAGTATCAAGCCACACTAGAAATTAGGCCAATCGCCATTTTTAATTTTTGATATTATTTTAAATAATATCTTGGGGCAGTGTTAACCTTACCTAACATAACGATAATTTATAGAACCCATAAGAGAATATCGGTTTCCTTAATATCTGCATCGGATACTCTGGCGCTAAATTACCTATGTATATTTGAGGAAACATAATGGCTGAGCGCCTGGAGCAAGCGATGAAACCGGTGTTAATGGTGTTGACCAGTTATCGTAATATCGTCAACGGACATGAAATTTCAGGATTTTATTTGCCGGAATTAACGCACCCGCTGCACGTATTAGAGCAAGCCAACATTCCCGTTGTACTTGCTTCCATAATGGGTGGAAAGCCGCCAGTGTATGGCATCGGTGATGATGAAATTAATGAACGCTATTGGGATGATGGTGACTTTCAACAGCGGTTAAACCACACCTTGCCGCTCGCGGCGGTCAAGAGTGAAGATTACAGTGCAATCCTGTTCGTCGGGGGCCATGGCACCATGTGGGATTTCCCCGATAATGATGCAGTGAAAACACTGACGCGCAAATTATATGAACAGAATAAACCCGTTGCCGCGGTTTGCCACGGCCCTGCAGCACTCGTCAATGTAAAGCTGAGTGACGGCCAGTATCTGGTGAAAGGCAAGCGCGTTGCGGCCTTTACGGATACGGAAGAGATGGAAGTCGGACTGGCGAATGTTGTGCCGTTTATGCTGGAAGCGACCCTGAAATCACGTGGCGCGCACCACCAGCCTGCTGAAAACTGGCACTGTAATGTGGTCACCGATGGAACACTCATCACCGGGCAAAACCCACAATCGGCCACTGCCGTAGGCGAGGCTTTGCGCCAGCAACTGTTGGGCGCTTAAATCCAGGAGTGAAAGGCGTGCTGATTGGGGCAACAACGGGTTTTATTGTTAGCGTAAGGGCCTATGAAAACTGATATTCGCACGCTGGATCTTAATCTTCTCAAAGCACTGGATGCAATGCTGGATGAGCGCAGTGTCACGCGTGCCGCGGAGCGCTTATCGCTGACGCAACCTGCTGTCAGCGGGATGCTGACACGCCTTCGCGAGTGTTTTGACGATCCCCTGTTTACCCGCACGCAGCGGGGGATCATCCCGACATTACGCGCTCTGGAACTGGCGCAGCCCGTCAAAACGATTTTGGCTGAAGTGGGGGAACTGTTACAGCCAAAAGCGTTCGATCCCTCCACGGCGGATATCACCATCAAGATCGCCGCCACAGATTATGCCTTGCGCGCGGTCGTTGTGCCGTTTATGGCGGCGTTGCGCCTGCAAGCGCCCGGTATTAGGGTGGCCGTTTTGCCTGTGAACAATGAACAACTCACCGCGCAGTTTGAGCGAGGAGACATCGATTTTGCCCTCATTACGCCGGACACGGCTCCGGCCGACCTACATGCTCGATCCTTGTATGACGAAGACTATGTTTGCCTGCTGCGAGAAGGCCATGCCCTCGCGCAACCTGACGCCTTAACGCTGGACAGCTTCTGCGCCCAGGACCATGCATTGGTGTCTTATGTGGGCGGAAGCTTTAGTGGCGTCACGGATAAATCCCTGGCTGCGCTCGGGCGATCGCGACGCGTTACGCTCTCTGTTTGCAGCTTTTTGGTGCTGCCAGAGATTTTGCGCGTGAGTGATTTAATTAGCGTGGTTCCCCGTCGACTAACCCATAATTTACCCGGCTTAAGCGTTTTAACGCCGCCAGTGGCGATTCAAGGCTTCAATAAGATCGTCGTGTGGCATGAGCGCACACACCGCGATGCCGGGCATCGCTGGCTGCGTGAATTGCTGTTTTCGATTGCCATTTAAAGTAAACGTTGATGTATCTGGTTCACACAATGTCGTATGACCGTTAGCGTCGCAGCTTTATCTTTCTCAACAAAACGATAAGTCGGCATACTGACACTGATACAGCCCGCGACGGCGCCTCGCGGATCAAGAATGGCACAGCCATAGCAGCAGATATCCAACTCATTTTCCTGATCGTCAATCGCATAGCCGCGCTGGCGCGTGGTGGCAATTTCATTATGGATAGCCTCACGGCTCACCCGCGTGTGCTCGGTGAAGGGGCGCAGATCCAGTTGTTCAAGCCAGCCGTCAAGCGCGTCCAGAGGTTGCGCTGCCAGCCAGGCTTTTCCCACCGAACTGGAGTAAAGACTGACTCGTGTGCCGACTCGTGAAGCCATGCGCACCGTGCGATGCGCTTCGAGTTTATCTATATAAACCATCTCCAGCCCATTACGCACCGCCAGATGGACCGTCTCATCCAGAGCATCTCTCAGTTGGATTAACCAAGATTGAGCGACTGCACGAATGTCGCTGGTTTCAAGCGAACGCCATGCTAACGCCACAAAGCGAGGCCCAAGCCCCAGACGATCAAGGTGATCGCTCTCCAGCATACCTTCCGCCAATAATGCTTCGACAATGCGGTGGGTTGTGGGGCGCGGCAACGCCAGCGTCTTCGCCAGCGTGCCAATGGTAAGACTGTGTGGTTGGTCAGAAACAACCTGAAGCGCCCGCATAAATTTTTGAAAAGCCGCGGTGCCAGGAACTGAAGAAGACTTGTCCATTAATCGTTATGCCGTTAAGTAACCCCCGTCCACCGGCAAAATCGTACCCGTAATGAACGAAGCTGCAGGACTGCACAGAAAAACCACTGCTTTAGCCACATCCGCTGGGGTCCCCCAGCGTTTGAGGGGGGTGCGGGATAGAATCGGCTCCGCACGCAATGGGTCATCTTGCAGCGCCTGCGTCAAAGATGTCGCAATCCAGCCGGGGGCCACCGCATTCACCCGGATCCCTTCGGCTGCGTAGGCAATCGCAAGAGATTTAGTGAGTTGCATAATGCCCCCTTTGCTTGCGCTGTAAGCCGGCACCAAACCGCCGCCAAAAAAACTCAGCATGGAGGCGGTATTCACAATGCATCCTCTACTCTGCGCAAGCTTTTCGCGTGCAGCAGCGCAACAACGTAGCGTGCCGGTGAGGTTAATATCAATGACGTTCTCGAACACGTCAACCTGATGCTCCTTCTCCCTGCTGATAATTCCCGCGCAATTGACGAGCAGGTCAAGCTGAGGCAACTCGTTGATAACAGATATTATCGCTGCGTTATCGCGCACATCTAACTCCTGAACAGCGATGGCCGATTCGGCTGGGAGTTGGTGAGATTGGCTCTGCACGCCTGCAGCAATCACCTTTGCGCCCAGTTGAGCCAGCGTGGCAGCGATACCCGCGCCAATTCCCGTGGTTCCACCCGTAATTAAGGCAGTTTTTCCGGCGAATAAATCAGTGTGAAACGTCATAGTGTTGACCTTTTTCATCAATATGAGGGGAAATATCTGTTTGTTCAGGTAACGGTTTTTTCACCAGCAAGAAGTAAACAAGCGCGGCGATAACCGCGATAACCGCACTGGCCATCAGCGCGTTGTCGTAGCGGCCGGTATGCTCCACCACCCAACCGGTGACAATCGGGGCAAAAGAGCCGCCAAAATAACCGCCAAAATTCTGGATACTGCCCAGTGAAGCCACCAGACGTTTGGGGACGATCACGCTGACCATGGTCCAGCAGGCGGCGCTCGACATGTTGATAAAAAACATCGCCACGCATATACAACCGATGGCAACGCCATTGCTGCTGGCAAAGATGGCAGGAAGCGTAAAGGCCGCCCCGCCAAGCAGACCGACGCACACCGGCCACTTACGACTGGCAATCAGCGGCATGCCCCGCGCCGCCAAAAAATCGACAATGCGGCCTGCCCCCATCATGCCGGCCATCCCAAACAGATAAGGCACCGCGACCAGCCAGCCAGTATGTGTGCTACGGACAAACCCCTTTGATGTTCGAGATAGCTCGGCAGCCAGGTAAGATAGAGCCATACCATGTAGATCACGCCCATGAAGCCCACTAACATGCCCCATGTGGTGGCATGGGCAAACAGACCGCGCCACTCCTTACCGCTGATACTTTTTTCACTGACCCGAAAGCGTTCGCCCTCTTCCAAATAGGCCACATCAGCAGCCGATAACGGCACCTGCTGACGATTGCGGTAAATCAGATACCAGCCAATAGCCAACATCATGCCCAGCACGCCGGTGAGGATAAACATCCAGCGCCAGCCGATAGTCAGCATAATGACCGTCAGTAAAGGAGGGGCAATGCAGGGTCCGATACAGCTTGAAGCGATAAAAATTCCAGTGGGCGTGCCTCTTTCGCGTTGGTTGTACCATTCACTGATGACCTTGGCTCCGGCGGGAAATAACGGCGCTTCGCAGGCCCCTAATACAGCACGTGACAGCAGGAAGATGGACAAGTTATTTACCAGACCACAGGCGGCTTGCGCCAGCGACCAGAAAAACATGCCAAGCCCAAGCATGATGCGAGAACCGAAACGGTCTAACAGTGCACCAACCGGCAACTGCGCAAACGCATAGGAGAGCGAAAAGGCCGATAGCAGCCATCCCATTTCGGTGGGTGAGATGTGGAGTTCTTCACGTATCGCCGTATTGGCAATCGACAGTGCACTGCGATCGATATAGTTAATGATGCCAGCGGCTGTCAGGAACAGCAGCGCAACCCACTGTATCCGCGCCACAGTGGCCGTTTTTGCATGAACAGGCATAATCTTCGTCTCTTATTATCGGATTGCAGGTGTATGAGACTGTAGGGTTGAGGCTCACATTGCCGTGTGTCAGCGAATAAACTGGTCGACGTAATCTGCCCCAAGGCCAACGGATTCGTAGTGTTTACGACACATATCAATTTTGGTGAACACATCCTCAAAACCAATATGTTCGCCCCAGGGATCGACGTAGTACATGCATCCATGCACCTGGAACATGGTGATCATCTCTTCCACATCTTCATCGACCACCAGCGTGTGCGTTTCACCCGGGGGTTCAAAAACATACCCCCCCTCCACGGCTTCCCAGTCATGTTCAAGATAGCGCCAGCGCCCTTTGATGACGTAAGCATGGACCGGAGCCGGATGACGGTGACGACTCAATACGCCTGATTTCCTGACCCGAAGAAGGTTCATCCAGTAACCCGCCGAACGATTCAGACACAATGGTCTGAACCACACATTCTCGGCCTGAGGTACCCAAATGCGTTCATCATCGGGCACGGCATTCGGCACCACTAAATCAGGCACCATGTCAGTAGGTTGATTAAATTGATAGGGCATACGGCGCAGGGTTTCTGCATCTTGTTTGATTTCTGATTTGCTCATCATAGCCTCATTAGTTGTCCATATTGTGGATAGTAAATCCACAATATGAATGCATTAAGGCCAGGATTTAAAAAGCTGGCAATATCAACTGCGTAAAACTGTGGGGAAGTTCACTAAATAGCCAGATCAATGGCATGGGATTACAGATAGAGATGCAGCAGCATTGCGTTATAAATGGTGACGCAATGCTGTATGCCCTTAGTCTTTTAAACTCAACGTGTGTTGGGCAAGTTGGGTGATGGCAGCATAGTTTTCATCGTGCAGCATTTGTGGTGTCGCCAGCCACGATCCCCCCACACAAACGACGTTAGGCAAATCCAGATAACGCCGGGCATTGGCCGCCGTTATGCCGCCGGTCGGACAGAAACGCACGGCCGAAAAGGGACCTGCTACTGCTTTCAGCGCCTGTACACCGCCGTTGGCTTCAGCAGGAAAGAATTTGAACTCCGTCAGGCCCATTTCCATGCCCATCATCAGTTCCGAAACCGAACTGATACCGGGTATGAATGGCACCCCCCGGCTTACCGCGTGGCGTAAAAGCGCATCCGTGATGCCGGGGCTGATCACAAATTTTGCGCCTGCCGCCTCGGCTTCCCTGAATTGCTGATTGGTAATGACCGTACCCGCTCCGATGATAGCTTCCGGCACGTGCTCAGCTATTTGGGCGATAGCATCCAGTGCGCAATCCGTTCTCAACGTCACCTCCAACACCTTAATCCCCCCCGCCAACAGGGCTCTGGCAAGGGGAACTGCCTGGGAAACCTTTTCAATGACCAGTACCGGGATCACCGGCCCCTGTTGCATCACGTTTAAAGCGGTTAACTGTACGTCGGACATTTATCACTCCTGTTATAGACCACATTCATTCTGACATGTCATAAATCATGACTGATATATCATGCCCGACTGTTGATGGGCGGGTTTTTAGAATGAAAACCGTAGTAAAATCTATATTCGTGATCGAAATCTAATCATTTGAATAAACCTCTTTTGGGTTACTCTCACCAATGCTAGTTATTCTGACATGTCAGATGACATTTAAAAACAGGATAATGTGATGAAACTTCTCAATACTTCACCACCGGCTCAACGGGGAAACAAACGCTGGAGCGTGGCCTTTATTTTGCTGATAGGTGGGTTTATCAACTATCTCGACCGTGCCAGTCTCGGCGTGGCGGCACCTTCAATGATGAGCGATCTCCATTTAACCAATACTGATATTGGCTTAATGGGTTCGGTATTCTCACTGTGCTTTGCATTCAGCCAGTTGCCCGCAGGCTGGCTGGCCGATCGCTTTGGTCCCCGAAAGGTCTACGCGTCTGCAGCGTCACTGTGGGGCTTATCCACGATGTTGACAGGTTTATGCAGCACCTTGCCCGCACTCTTGGTCGCTCGCGGATTACTGGGGATGACGGAAGCCCCCGGCTGGCCAACTTCTGCCAAAATCACGTCAATCTGGTTTCCCCGTAAAGAGCGGGCACTGGCCAGTTCTGTCTGGGATGCCTCATCCCGATGGGGGCTTGCCTTCGCCCCCCCATTGCTGGTGTTTATGAGCATTCATTTTGGCTGGGGGGCGCTTTTTTACCTTGCTGGCAGTCTGGGCGTGTTGTTCGGTATCGTGTTTTTTATGATTTATCGTCACCCGGAGAATCACAGCAGCATCAGCGCTGCGGAGCGTGATTACATCCTGGCTGATGGCGGTGGTAGCCTGCCGCAACAAACCGACGGGGAGCGGGTAAAGTGGAGCGAACTTTTCCGTTATCGCTCCATGTGGGGCATGATGCTGGGCTGGTTCTGCTATATCTGGCTGTTCAATATCTTTGTCACCTTCCTGCCGCTTTACCTGATGAAAACGCAAAACCTGACGTTAAGCAGCATGGGTATTTATGCCAGCATCCCCTATCTAGCCGGCATTGTCGGTGCAGCCCTGGGAGGTTATGCGGTTAAACGACTGATTGATGGACGCCACGTAGCAGAACCCCTCAAGGCTAAGAAGATCGTCATCATGGTGGCCGCTTTGATCAGCGGTGCGACCACGGTCGCAGTACCGTTTTGTGACTCTCTGGTTGCTGCTCTCACGATGATGACTGTTGCCATGTTCTTTCTCTCTGCGGTTTCCTGCACGTGCTGGGCGATTCCCGGCGATGTCGCATCAAACGATATAGTGGGAACCGTGTGCGGGATTCAAAACTTTGGCGGCTTCTTTGCGGGAGCCTTATCCCCGCTGGTAACGGGTTATATTGCCGACGTCACCGGATCCTACTCGATGGCATTTGTCAGTGGCGGTGTGATCGCGGCGTTAAGCGGGCTGTGCTACTGGTTTATGGTGCGGAAACCGATTGTTCGTTACGATGAGCACTCTGCAGCGGCAAACCAGGCTGTGCAAAGTCACTGAAAGTGCTGGTGAGAAGGCAGGTTTTACCTGCCTTTTCTGTTCCTTACTTCGCGGTATAGGGTTCCCCACCAACGTGTACTTTATAGATACGGAAGTTTGGCACCGCCGGATTATCAAAATTCATCTCTCCTCCCACCCATGAGTTCAGATGATTACTCACGAAGTAGAGATCGCCCTTACCTCCCCAACCAATGGTATCTGGCCAGGCAATCGCATTATCAGTCACGTAAGGGGCCACCTTGCCGGTTTTGGCATCGCGCTTCATCAGACCATTCAAAGTCAACGCCGTCATATAAAGGTTACCGGCCCGATCTGCTGTCATCCCGTCAGTGTTCGATGGCAGCGTATTCGCCACTTTAATACCCTTTTCAATCTGCGCTTCGGTTTTGGAAAAATCACGTAACAGCGCGGCAGGCACACTCATCAGGCGGTTGCCCGTCAGATTGGTCCAGTACAGCGTTTTTTTATCACCGGAAAGTGCAATCCCGTCCGCGCCTGTAAGCATGGCATTGGGCTTACCGTCTTTATCTTTCAGGACTTTCTCACCGTGAATACTGAAGGTGAAGCCTGGCTGGTCATTAACCCATTCTGGATTGGTTAACACCTTTTTAGCCTGCCCGCTCTTCATGTTGTAAACCAGCAATGCGCCTTTGAGTGGGTGGCACATGATGCCGGAATCGGTGATGTATACGACACCGTGGTCGTTATCGACCGCCACATCATTGAGGAACGAGCAGGTAAAATCGACCTGGTCGCTGGTAAAGGTATAACGTGCAACCTCTTTATTTGTGTTCAAATCCCATGCAATGAGCTTTTCATCACCCGCTTTGTTGGGCGCGCCTGCAATGTGTCCTTGATCCAGAATCCACATCACGTTGTTGCGGTCAATTTCAAACCCCAACACCGCTTTCAGACCTAACGGATTTTTCACATCATTCATTTCAAGGCTTGGGAACGGCTGGAGCTGCCATTTGCCCTCTTTTTTAACCAGGCGGGATAAGGTCGCGGGGACCTCGGCGCCGCCCCAGCGTGCCGTACTGACATAAATATTACCCTGTGCATCGACCTTTACGCCGTGCAGCATCGCTTTGGTATCGTTCTTTTGCCATGCGGCTTCAGCGGCAGCATTGCCGAGGTCGTAAGGAAGGCGGTTCCATTCAGCAACGACCTCCAGTTTTGGTTGTGCCGCACTCATTGCCATCATCGGTACGGCTGCGAGAACGCCAGCCACCAGCATCGGTAATATTGCAGTATGTGTAGCTAATTTATCGGTAACCATTTGATATTCCCCTGTCATTTGCCAGACACTTCTGACATGTCAGAATCTAGCATTGAAAAGTTTATTTCCCCGATAATTATTTTTTTAAAACCCACGCTGCTTCACATAAAACATATTCAACGATACAGGCGATGCTCGGTAAAAGAGTTTTGGATGTAATTACCACTCATTAGCATAGATATATAAAATATATAAGACACTGATTAACATGAATTTAATTTATTTAAAATTAATTAACGCCCAGCCCCAGGTAATTATAAGCTTGATTTATAACCACCATAAAAATAATTTATATCCAGGGTGATTATTTTTTAAATTTCGACCAATAACCTCGCTTTCTAAACATCGTTTCACTGAATAAATGAAATCAATTCACTCGTCCAACATTCCCCAATGCACTGATAAACAATGAAAATTCATGCAATCACCACTAACATGTTAGATGTCAAAAACCATCTTCAGCAGTTTCGTTAGCAACTTGTACGCCAACCCGCCACCCATTCGTGACAAACATCACAATATTTCGCTATTTCATCACGTTATTGTGAATGGCGTTACATAAACACAACAATCATCATGCGCAAACCCTCCCAATTGATAGATTATCTAACATGTCAGTTATTCATGCTTAGCTGTTAGCTTTACCTGTCCAGCAATACCTTTGGAGCAATGAATCAGACCTCCACTCTGATCGGGCTCTCAACACAACATAAGAAGCAGGGTTTCCATCATGAGTTCACTTACACGCCAGTCAGCGCCCGACGTCGCTGATGAGATTGAAAAATCGACCATACGAAAAACCATCATGATGCTGGTTCCACTGATGCTCGCGATGTACGTTGTCGCTTACATCGACCGGCAGAATATCAGCTTCGCCAAACTGCAGATGGTGAGCAGCCTCGGCTGGAGCGAGTCCGCCTTTGGCCTGGGCGCATCGCTCTTTTTCATTGGCTATCTGCTCTTCAGCGTACCGGGAAATTTAATCCTGTCGAAAGTGGGCGCTAAACGCTGGTTCGCACTCAGCCTGTGTGCATGGGGGATCATCACCATCGCGCTGGCATTTACACAAAGCCTGACGATGTTCTACTCGCTGCGTTTTGTATTGGGTCTGGCTGAGGCCAGCTTTTATCCGGGACTGATTTTTTACTCTACACAGTGGTTCCCCACCAAATACCGTCCGCGCATCGTGGGTTATCTGGTTACGGCCAGTATGTTCGCTAACATGATTGGCGCCCCTCTGAATGGTTCTCTGCTCAGTATGCACGGCATCATGGGGTATGAGGGCTGGCAGTGGCTGTTCCTGGTGACCGGTCTGCTGGCGCTGATTCTGGTGGTACCGGTGCTTTATTTCTTCCCAGGTACACCTGAAGAGTCACGTTTCTTATCAGCAGACCAGAAAAAGTGGCTGCTGCAACGTCTGGAAGCCGAACGACGTGAGCAAACGGATAAATCGGTTGATACCCTGTTCAAATCACTCACTGACACCCGCGTGTTAGCGCTGGCGCTGGTTTACGGTTTTATCTGCTTTGGTGCCTATGGCATCAGTTACTGGATGCCCACTATCGTGAAGTCGTTTGGCGTTTCCGACATGGCCAATGGATTCCTGAATATGATCCCATGGGCACTTGTTATGTTGCTGCTGCGCTGGCTGACAAAAAATCCGGACCGCACCAACAACCCGCTGATTAACGTCGCTATGCCAATGTTTACCTCCGCGTTATGTCTGGTTGGCTCCGTTTACTTCTTCTCTCAACCTGCCATCAGCTTTGCCTTTATCTGCGGCGTGGTGTTATCAGTGTTTGCCATTCAGCCCTGCTTCTGGAACATGGCCAAGTTCCTTTCCGGCGCTTCCGCTGCCGCAGGCCTGGCCGCTATTAACTCACTGGCTAACCTGGGTGGATTCTTCGCGCAAAATACTATCCCCCTGGTACGTGATCAGATGCAGAGCGCCTCTGCTCCGATGGTTTATCTGGCGATTGTCATGCTGGTCGGCGGGGTCTGTACCGTAATGATCATCAAATGGTTGCAACGTAAAGGTGCACCATCTACCGCCACTCCAGCGACCAACTAACATTTCAGATAAAGAAAATATATGTGACTAATATCACCCTTTAAGTTAACAACCATTGTTAACTCACTGTGTATTCGTCACCATAAATTAAAACTAACATGTCAGATTGAGATAATCATGAAAAAGATTGTGGTTCTCGAACCAGGCTATGAGCACTACCAGGAAGAGATCGATGTGCTGGCTGCATTCAATCCTGAATTCATCGTGGTACCCAAAAGTGCCTCGCAGGAAGAACGCGCCAGAGCACTGCTGGAGGCAGATGCATTAATGATCCGTGAAGCGCCACTGCCGCAGGAATACATCGCATTACTGGATAAATGTCAGGCGATTGTGCGCTATGGCGTGGGTGTCGATAACGTTGATCTTGGCGCAGCGAAAGAGAAGGGCATTTATGTCGCGAACGTGCCCGATTACGGTTCAGAGGATGTCGCTGAGCACGCGCTGGCCCTGCTGTTGGCAGCATCACGTCGCATCACCTCACGCAACCAGCAGGTTCATGAAGGTCAGTGGAACATTGGTCAGGCAGAACCGATGTATCGCCTGAGCGGCAAAGTCCTGGGCATCGTCGGCTTTGGCCGTATTGCCCGTTGCCTGGCAACCAAAGCCAGCGGCATCGGCTTTAGCCGCATGCTGGTGTGCGATCCGCTGCTCAGCGAAGCCGATGCCCTCGCGGCAGGCGTTGAGAAGGTGTCCCTTGAGGCATTGTGTCAGCAGGCCGACCTTATCTCACTGCATGTGCCACTGTCTGATAAAACGCGCCATCTGATCGGTGCTGAACAACTGGCACTCATGAAAGCCACCACAATATTGGTCAACACCTCGCGCGGTGGCCTGATCGACGAGACGGCGCTTTATCAGGCTCTGGTTGAAAAACGCCTGTTTGCCGCCGGGCTGGACGTATTCGAGCAGGAACCGGTTCGTCTGGACCACCCTCTACTCACCTTACCCAATGTGATTTGTACCGATCACACCGCCTGGTTCACGGAGGAATCCGTTATTGAACTGCAGCGAAAAGCCGCGCAGGAAGTCCTGCGCATTCTCGAAGGCAACAAACCCCTGAACTGGGTTAACCCATAAATTTCCGTTTCCAAGGAGCACACCATGTACAGCAAAGACATTATTGACGGTTATCGCGCGATTTTCTCCACAGCCTCTATTGCCGATGCCTGCGACCAGATTGTCGGTAAAACCATGTTTTTACCTTTCGAGGTGAAGAACCGCATCAACGATAAAAAGATCGTTGGGCCCGCAGTAACCATTCTTGAAGATGTCACTGAGGAAAAAGTGCCGCCACAACACGCGCTTGATGCCATTGATGAATCAGAAGCCGGTTCAGTCATTGTGATTGGCGGCTGCACGGCGCTGGAAACGGTCGCCGTGTGGGGTGGACTGATGACAGCCGGCGCCGTGGCCAATAAACATGAGGGCGCGGTGTTAATGGGCGGCGTGCGTGATTTAATTGAAATTCGCCGCGATTACGACTTCCCGGTATTTGCCAAAACCGTGACGCCGGGTACCACGCTGGGCCGTTTTAAAACTCTCGCCTCCAACAAGCCGCTGCAGATGGGTGACGTCACGGTTCACCCCGGTGACCTGATTGTGGGTGATGTAGACGGCGTGGTTTGTGTGCCACAGGCACATGTTGAAGCGGTGCTTGAGCTGTCCATTTCAATCGATAACCGTGAGCTGGAACAGGCAAAACTGATCATCGCGTCAGGTTCACTGCGCGAAGGTCTGGCGAAGTACGGCCGTATCTGATCCCCTGCATTTCAACGCCCTGAGGCTGTTCAGGGCGTTCTCCACAGGATCTCTTTTATGAAAACTTTCGATATTCTTTCTTTTGGCGAGCCGCTGTATGAGTTCAGCGAGTTACCGCAGGGCGAAATCCCAACGCGCTATCTCAGCGGCTTCGGCGGTGACACGTCAAATTTTGCCGTCAGCGCTGCCCGACAAGGCGCAAAAGTCGCCATGCTGACGCAACTGGGAAATGATGTGTTTGGCGATAAATTTATCGCCCTGTGGCAGCAGGAAGCGGTAAATACCGACTTCGTGTTACGCCATCCTGATGCGCCCACCGGGATTTACTTTATTACCCATGATGACGCAGGACACCACTTTACGTTTTATCGTAAGGGATCGGCAGCGTCACTTATTCGCCCCAATGATTTACCGCAGGCTGCGATCCAGCAAGCGCGCCTGTTACATACCTCGGCCATCACATTGGCCATCAGCGAATCTGCCAGTGATAGCGTATTTGCCGCCATTGATACGGCGCGCCAGCATGACACGCTGGTCTCATTTGACACCAATCTGCGTCTTAAACTGTGGCCACTTGCGCGTGCGCGTGCGGTGATCCATGAAGTCGCGCGTTTAGTGGATATCTGCCTGCCCAGCCTGGATGAGGCGCGTTTGCTTACCGGTCTGGAAGATGCCGATAACATCGCCGATTTCTACCTTGCACTCGGCGTAAAACATCTGGTGTTGAAAATGGGCAGTGACGGGGCGATGTATGCCAGCTCGGACCAGCGTTTACGCGTGGCGGGACACCGTGTTGAAACTGTAGATGCCACGGGTGCAGGCGACTGCTTCTCCGGTGCATTTCTGACACAGTTTCTTGCCGGAAGCACACCTGCTGATGCATTAAACTATGCCAATGCTGCCGCGGCACTCACCACCACAGGCTATGGTGCGGTAGCCCCCATCCCTGGCCGCAATCGTGTAGAAACCTTTATTGCTTCTCTGTCTTAATGGCTCGCGCGCATTCAACAGGATGCGCGATCTCCTTTCAATGCGTGTCCGACCAAGAGGTTATCTGGTATAAAGACAGCTTCTGCCGTTTAGGCAATCGCAGGTAATGGAGAAGTCACACAGCATGGCGCAGGACCTTCTGAAAGACGTAGTGTATAAGCGAATCAAGGACATGATTATCAACGGTTCGTTGCCGATGGGAGGTAAACTGTCGGAATCTGCACTGGCCACCCGTCTCGCAGCCACCAAAGCGCCGGTGCGCGATGCATTGCGACGCCTGCAAAGTGAAGGTCTGGTGCAAATCAAACCGAAAAGTGGCACCTTCGTCTTTAGCCTGAGCGACGTGGAGTTTAAAGACCTGCTTGAGTTTCGTTTTTATGTTGAAGCGAAAGCGATGTCACTTTCACTGAAAAAGAATCCTAAACAGCTGGTGCAAGAGATTTCCGCCATTCTCGACAATATGGATTACTGCATCAGTAATGGTTCAACTGTTGAATACATTCGACTGGATAACCTGTTCCATGAAGCCCTGTTCAACTGGTGCCAGAACCCTTATCTCACTCAGGCCTATTCGCTTATCTCATCTCGTATGGCCACCATTCGTCACTATATGGGCAGCAACGATGAGCATATGAATCGTTCTTATCAGCAGCATGTGACCATTGTGAAGGCCATGCGAGAGAATGATTACGACACTGCTCTCGACGCATTACAAGGTCACATACTGCCTGAATTTGGCGCCTACTGGGGCTTGTTGTAAGGCCAGCTAACTAGACTGTATCAGCAAGCGCTGAATGCGTTCAGACGTCAATGAGAGATGGCGATACATTGCCTTTGAGGCCGCCTCCGCATCGCCAGCAATCACGGCATCACAGATTGCAATATGTTCGGGTAATGTCGTCAAAAAGGGTTCCTGCAACTGAGAGGCGACGGTGTTCTGACACCACTCAATCTGGCTCCACATCTCCTGCATCATCTTGCTTAATCTGGCATTGTCGCAATAGTGCAGAGCCAGTTTATGCACCAGTAAATCAACGGCTGGCAAAGATTGCTCAACACCCTCTTGATGCAATTTTTCGCCCGCCTGAAGGTAGAGCGCGCGGGTTTGCTCCGCCTCCTCGCGCGGAATATTCGGTGTTGCCAGACGGATCGTGGCGCTCTCCAGCGCAATACGCACGTCAAACAGCTCTTTCACATCCCGGGCATTCAGCGTCGCGACAAATACGCCGCGACGAGGAAAAATCTCCATCAAACCCAGAGCTTCTAATTTTCGCGCGGCATCGCGCACAGGCGTGATACTGATATTCCATTGTGCCGCATAGTAACTCAGGTCAACACGCTGGCCTGGCGTTAACCGACCTGAAATAATTTCCTGACTCAGTGCATCGACAATCTGGTTGCCGAGTGTTTCCAGAGAGATCGCGGGCAGCGCCTCAGTTTTGGTCTGCGTCATTATGGTCATCCAATACATCGCTCATTAAGCAGCTAACAGGTAAGGTGCTGAAATCTTATATATCAGTCTACGTAGCGAAGGGGGGTGAAACAAGTCCACTCCTTTTGCTTAAGCCCGATGGTGATGAATATGGCTGTAGACTGACACGGCGATAAGGATCACAAATCCATTTATCGCATTTTGAACATAGGGTGAGATCAGCAAAATATTCATTAAATTACTGAGGGCGGCCAACAAAAGCACACCCGAGATAGCATGCTTGATGCCGCCAAATCCGCCCGACAAGCTAATACCTCCTACCACCAGCGAGGCAATCGTGGTCATGAGCATATCCCCGCCAGAAGCCGCAGCGATATAACCGGTCCGACTCAGGAACATAAATCCAGCCACCCCGGCCGCTAAACCGCTCAGCATGTATACGCACAAGCGCACATTGTTCACACTCATGCCGGAATAATGGCTGGCACGGGCATTCGCGCCGATGGCGTAGAGTTTTCTACCAAAGCGGGTCTGATTCAGCATCCACCAGGCGATGACGGTCATCAGGATGAAGAGATAAATCGGCGCGGGCAGCCCAAACCAAATGCTGTTACCAAAATGGGTGAAAAAAGGATCGGGATAGTAAATTGGCGCGCCGCCAGTCGTGAGTAAAATAATGCCACTCAAAAGTAATGTGCTGGCAAGCGTGGCGATAAATGCCGGAATGTGCAGTCGGGTCACCATCAGTCCATTAAGTAGGCCAAACAGCAGCGCCACCATAAAGCCGGCGATGATGGCGGGCCATAAGCCGATATAAGGCAAGCCGCCAAGCAACATCATCGACTGCTGCTCTGACCCCGCTCCGCCCATGATCACTGCAGACAAAATCAAAATACCGACCATAGAGAGGTCTAATCCGCCCGATATCACCACCAGTGATTGACCCAGCACCAGCACGCCCACAATTGACGCCTGATAAGCAATGGTGATGAGATTATCCGGTCGGATAAATACCCCGCCGGACACCGCCGTAGCCAGCAGGATAAAAACCACCAGCACCACCACTGTTCCATTATCTTGCCAGAAAGCGGGATTGCGCAGGTTCAGGCCTGTTTTAACTGTTTGGCTTGTCATTAATTTCTCCTACACCTTTTCTGCACGCATGACGGTAGCACCGACGACGATAATGATGACCAGCGCTTTGACAATGTCCTGGTAGAAAGGATCAAGGCTCGCCAGATTCATGATGTTGGCAATGGTTTGATAGATAATCACTCCCATCATGGCCTTCAGGATGTTGCCCTCTCCTCCAAAAAGGCGCGCCCCACCAATGACAATGGCGGCGATAGAATCTAACTCCCAGCCCTGCCCCACATGAGGAACCCCTGATGAGGTTCGCACCACCAGCATCAGCCCCGCCAGACCCGACAACGCACCCGCCAGGGTATAAACAATAATCTTGTGGCTGCGCACCCCAATCCCCGCGAGGCTGGCCGCACGTTCGTTACCGCCAATGGCATACAGATTTCGGCCAAAACGCAGCGAACTCAGCAGCCAGTAAAGTCCCGCTGCCGCGATTAGCCATGTCAGTACCGGCAGCGAAAACACCGAGAAACTGAATTTGAAGCTCGCCAGTTTGGCCATCGGTACAGCCACGCTCTTCTCCGACACCACGAATGCCAGACCGCGGGCAATGCCCATCACACTAAGGGTGGCTATCATCGGCGGCACGAGCCCCCAGGTGACCGCAAGGCCACTCAACAGTCCTAATGCGGCTCCCGCCAGGCAACCTGCAACCATCCCCAGCCCGGTTGAAACCGGCACCACGCTGGAAAAGATCACCGATGAAAGCGCCAGAATCGCCGCCACAGAGAGGTCAAAACCGCCAATCAACACCACCAGAAACTGCGCACACGCCAGAATGCCGAGAATTGAGGCCTGATTGAGAATATTGGTGATATTAAGACTGGTCAGAAAAACCGGAGAGATGATCGAAGCCACCATCGCCATCGCTAGCCAAATCAATACCAGCGCCCAGGTAGAGAACAACTTCCTCAGCACACTTTCGCCAAGTGGACGATGCAAAGAGAGTGACTCTTTTTTGTTTAAAAGCGTTGAATTCATGCTTCCTCCTGCTGCGGCACGGCTTTAGCGGCAACCGCAAAAGACATAATCTCTTCCTGGCTGGTGTTTGCCGTCGTCAGCAGTGCGGTCTGGCGACCTTGAGCTATAATCAGGACGCGATCAGAAATCCCCAACACTTCAGGCAATTCGGATGACACCACCACCACAGTAACCCCGGTTTGCGCGAGCTCATCAATCAGACGATAGATTTCCGCTTTGGCATTCACATCGACACCGCGCGTAGGTTCGTCCAGCAGCAGCACTTTCACCCCTGCAGCCAACCATTTGCCTATCACGATCTTTTGCTGATTACCCCCCGACAAACTCCCAGCCAGCACCTCCCCAGAAGGCGCTTTTATTGATAACTGTTTGATGAACTTGTCGCTAACCGACCGCATTTGTCCCCGGCTAAAGTGCAAAATATTGCCCAGCCGATTGATGATGGGATAAATAAGATTGTCGTTGATCGCGCGGTTAAGGATCAGTCCACTGTCGCGACGCTCTTCCGGCACCAGCCCCAAACCAAAGCGAACCGCATCGCGAGGGTGTCGGATATTGACCACCTGCCCTTCAATACTGACGCTGCCTTTATCGGGTTTGCGCAAGCCAAACAGCGTTTCGAGCAGTTCACTACGCCCCGCGCCAATAATGCCGGCAATTGCCAGCACTTCGCCTTTATTAACACTAAAGCTGATGTCTTCAAACTCGCCATGGCGGGCTAATCCTTGTACGGTTAACCCGGCCGACTCGGTGCGACGCGAAGCTCGAGGAAACTGCTCTGCAAGGGGTCGGCCCACCATCGCTTTGATGATGTCGCTGTGGCTGAGCGACGCAACCGCAGCGGTAAGAATGTAGTGACCGTCACGCAACACGGTGAGCCGGTCGCCCAGCGCGGTGAGCTCTTCCAGGCGGTGAGAAATATACACAATCCCCAACCCCTGCTGGCGTAACTTGCGCAGCAGAACAAACAGGTTGGCTACCTCATTGTTGGTCAGCGAAGCCGTGGGTTCGTCGAGGATCAGGATGCGATTGTTATAGCTAAGCGCTTTGGCAATCTGCACTAACTGTTGCTGAGCAGGAGCCAGTCGGTCGACCCGCGTATCAGGAGAAACATTCAGGTCAAAGTGACTGAGCAGCTTTTGCGTGTTCTCACGCAATGCCTCGTGGTTAATACGTCCCATACTTAACAGGGG
Source organism: Pantoea sp. NPDC088449 (assembly GCF_044753225.1). NCBI lineage: Bacteria > Pseudomonadati > Pseudomonadota > Gammaproteobacteria > Enterobacterales > Erwiniaceae > Pantoea > Pantoea sp. NPDC088449. The sequence continues at coordinate 74,283 of NZ_JBIVMT010000009.1, forward strand.
TTCATGCCCAAGATAGATATTTTCAGCAACGCTCATGGCAGGGATCAGATCCAGTTCCTGCCAGACAATACCAATGCCGTGGTCGAGACGCGTTTTGGCATCCAGCACGGTGGGTTTCCCATCAATATAAATCGTACCGCTGTCTGGCTGTGTGGCGCCGGTCAGCACACGCATCAACGTTGATTTTCCCGCGCCGTTTTCGCCGACCAGACAATGGATCTCTCCGGGTACCAGATCAAAATTAATGCCGCTGAGTGCGTTCACGCCCGGATAACGCTTTGTGATACCTTCAAGTCGGGCCATGGGTTGCAAGAGAGGTTGCATATCGTATTCCCTGGTGTTGACGTCAATGAGAAAGCAGGCAGCCATCTCGGTCACCTGCATTGACCGGGGTTAGCAGCAGCCGACACCCATCGCTTTTAACTCCTGAATACGCAGCGGTAGGCGCGCTCGGTTCTGATCGGTATCCCGCTGGAAAATCTCTTTTGGTACATACTGAATTTTGGGCTCAATCGGTTTGCCAGCTTTGAACAGTTTGAAGACCTCCAGCGCTTTTGCTCCAAAGAACGGCGGAGTCTGCACACTGAATCTCGCCTCACCGTTGATCATCGCTTGCAGGCCATCAACCGTGCCGTCTTTGCCCCACAGATATCCCAAAAGCTCATTTCTGCCAGCCGCTTTAATGGCCTGAATACCGCCTGTCATCATGTCATCGCTGTCAAAAACAATGCCGTCAATCTTTCCTTTAGGAAAAGCCTGGAACAGATCCTCCACACATTTCCGTCCCGGTTCGCGCGAATAGAGTCCATCACAGCTGGCAACGAATTTGATATCAGGGTATTTGCTCAGTACGTTATCTAACCCTTTCTGCTCATCCACCACCGGTGAAGCGCCTTTATTACCGGTGATATGCAGCAAGTTTCCTTTCGGCGCACCGTTCTTTTCCGTTAATCCTTTCACCACGTCTTTTCCTACCAGCTCACCGGTGTCGACGAAATTGGTGGTCAGCAAGGCCAGCCATTGACCTTTACCCGGTTCACCAGGCAGGGCGCGATCCACCACAATCAATGGCACATTCGCTTTCGTGGCCATCTCAGGCACGGGGGCAAGGGGTTCATACTCGATAGGTGCCACTATCAGCAGTGCGGGCTGGCGAGCCAGTAAATCCTCAATGTCAGAGATTTGTTTCGCCGGATCCGAGTTAGCATTGGTCCAGACAAAGCCGTAGCCCGCGTCCTTGAAGGTTTTCTCCATGTCCTTGGTATCCATGACGCGCCATTCGTTTTCCATACCCGCCTGTGAAAAGGCCACCAGTTCCTTTGCCCAACTGGCAGCCGGAGCCGAAAGCAGGGCGAGTGTCATTGCGCCAGCGAGGGCGTATGTTTTAGTTGTTTTCATTTTGACTTCCTCGATTGTAGGGTGAGGTTTGTAATTGGGAGTGTTGTCAGGTCATTAAGAATCCACCGGTGACATTGAGCGCCTGGCCTGTCATGGCACTGGCCGCATCACTGGTTAAAAACATCATCGCAGCGGTGACTTCTTCTGCCGTCACAAAGCGTTTCATCGGCGCAGCCTCTTCCCAGGCTTTACGCATCTCTTTCAGGCTTTTACCTTCAGCTTCTGCCTGACGTACCATCACATCTTCAATACGATCGCCCTCAATCGGCCCCGGGCAAACGGCATTGACGCGAATATGATCATCAACCAGTTCCAGCGCCAGTGTCTGGTTCAACCCTAACAGGGCCCACTTTGAACAGACGTAATCGGCGCGATAGGGTAAACCGCGCCTTGCCACATTGGACGCGGTAATAGCAATCGCGCCGCCCCCTTGCGCTTTCATAAAGGGGATCACTGCTTGGGTCACAAGCATGGTTCCGGTGAGGTTGATGTCTAACGTTTCTCTCCACTGCACCAGTGGCATATTTTCCACCAGATTGTAGTGACCATTGAATCCTGCATTGTTAATCAGTACATCAATGCGGCCAGCAAAGCTGTCGGCTGCCTGCTTCACGGCTAACTGCACCGCCTCTTGATCGCGAACATCAGCCCTGAAAGCGACAGCCTCTTGACCGCTGGCCTGTACTTTCGCCACGGTGTCGCTGGCATCGGCAAAATCAATGATGGCGATGGAAGCCCCCTCGCGCGCGTACGCCGTTGCGATCGTCTGCCCCAGTCCTGCTGCAGCGCCGGTGATTAATACGTTTTTTCCCTGATATCGCATGATGGTTTTCCTCAATATGAATACTGGTTAAGTATGTCGTCACGTACAGTCACCCCAAGACCGGGCGCATCGGGTACCGCCAGGCAACCCTCATGGAGTTCAAAGCGTTGGTGTAGCAGGTCGTCACGCAGTGGATTATGTTTGCGGTCAAATTCAATGACCGGCTGGTTGAGCAGCGGGACACCGTTGGCCGTAAAGGGAAACGGCGGGATGGCGGCGACAGCATGCAGAGCAGCTGCCACAGCAATGCCCGAGCCCCAGACATGGGGCACCGTCGCCACCCCCCAACTGTTCGCCAGCGTGAGAATCTGGGTAAAGGCGGTGAAACCGCCACTGACGGCCAGATCGGGTTGCACAATGTCAACACAACCGCTGGCAATGAAATCCCGGAATCCGTAGCGGGTGAATTCACACTCCCCTCCGGCAATAGCCACCGGGTTTTCCGCGCGTACTTTGCGATAGCCGTCGCGATCTTCTGGCACCACCGGTTCCTCAAAGAACAGTACACCCAACTCTTCCATCATTCGGCCCATACGCACGGCTGTCGCCGCGTTGTAGGCATGGTTCGCATCAACGAGTAAGCCGATGTGCGGGCCAACCGCGTCACGGATGGTGCGTAAACGGGCGATGTCGTCCTCGAGCGAGAGCAAACCGATTTTGACTTTCAGCAAACCGAAGCCCGCATCAGCGTAACTCGCGGCTTCGTCATGCAAGGCCGTGAGCAGCGAAGGGAGATGACTGAAATCCTCTGGGTAATAGCATCCCGTGGCATAGGCGGTAATTTTGTCGCGAAAGCGCCCACCCAGTAGCTTCCAGACTGGTAACCCCGCCGCTTGTCCGGCAATATCCCATAATGCGATATCAATGGCCGATAACGCTTCGATATAGGTTCCACGCTGACCAAAATCACGTGAATATGCATATAACTCTTCCCAAATCCGCACGGGTTCTGTTGGGTCACGGCCCAAGATGCGCGGTGTGAAGACATGGTCAACGACGGCTGCCACCGGTTGCGCTGGACCGTATTGGCCGCCCTCTCCCCATCCTACTAGCCCCGTATCCGTCTCAATTCGCACCAAGTAACTGTTTCGCTCCGGAAACGACGCCTGGGAGGAATAAAATGTTTTATCACCCAACGGCACGCGCAAAAGGTGAGAACTCACTGATTTAATTTTCATTATTGCTCACTCATATTTATAGAAAGAGGGAAGACACCGGACCTTATCCTCTGAAGCGATACTCGCGTTGACCCCGCACGCCAGGCCTTAAAGCGAATAGACTGCCCGCTAAAGGTTGCTGCTGACGTTGTGCTTCTGTCAGTCCCCACCAGGCTGTGGTGATAAACAACACATCACGATCTTGGCCCCCAAATGTCAGGCACGTTGGGTTATCAACGGGCAGAGGAATAATGCGGTCAATGCTGCCGTCAGGTGCATAGCGCACTACGCGTGCACCGCCCCACTGCGCATTCCATAAATACCCCTCTTCATCCACGACCGAGCCGTCTGCCAGACCGGGTTGACCCGCCAGATCGACAAAAATGCGTGGTTCACCGATTTCTGCGGTCAAGGGATTGTAAGGAAAGACTTTTATCGTCCCTTGCGGCATATCAGTGAAATAAAGGAGGGTTCCGTCTGGGCTCCAGCAAATCGAGTTCGCGCACGCCACTTCAGGCAGTATCCGCTTCACATTGATACCGCCCTCCCAACACCAGAGCGCTGAAAGAGGCATTTGCGGCGTCCCCTCATGCATTCCGCCACACACAAAGCGCCCGGCAGGATCGACCCTTCCGTCATTAAGTCGTGTATCCGCCTGGTCTTGACCGACGCTTGCGCACAATTCGATTGCCCCCGTCAACGGATTCAGCCGACCGAATCCTTTCTCCAGCGCCAGCATAATGTCCGAGCCTTCTGACAGAGCAATGGCCCCCGCCCGCTCTTGCAGGGGAAAAATAGTGGGCAAGACGTTTTGGTTTGGGTCCCACTGCCACACTTCCCGGGCGTGGATATTGGTCCACCATAGCTGCCCGCTACGATCGTCCCAGAGGATGCTCTCCCCTAATACGTTTTTGCAGTCGAGAAAAAGTTCAGGTGATGCTGAAACGTGCAACATAGGCAAATCCTGAATGAATTAGATTGATATTATAAGTATCAAATCTGATATATCAGGCAAGCTAAAATGTGAGCATAATGTTAGAATTGTGATCATGCAGACGAATTTTTGGCCACCTGTAAGGTAGCCACGATATGCACTATACGCCGGTAATGGCCCGCCCCAAGTCTATTCCGTCGAGGTGACGAGGAAGGTTGATACTATAAATGTTAAAACGTTGCTCTGATTTACCGTTAGCCGTCACTGTGTTAACAGGTTGTTTCACAGGGATGTAAAGCTTGCGATCCTGCGAGATGAATGAACCGTCTGGCCGCACAAGACGTGGGTCGCTCACTAACACTGCTGTCTTCCCTGTCGGTGACCATACCGTGATGTTGTGCGTCACGGTTTCAGAGAAATAGACGTTCCCCTCCGAGTCCATCGCGCAGCCACCGGAAAAGTTGTTGTCGTAGACCGCCTCAACCTGTGAAGCTACTTCAGCATCAGATCGAGTCATGTCGCGTAAGATTCGCGTTTCAACACGATAGAGAGGTCCAGTGGGTGCCGCCCAGTAGAGCCATTTACCATCAGCGGTAATCTCAATCATATCGCTGTTGGGTGGATGAAAAGTGGTGCCACCTTTGACATGCGCCAGCATCGCGGGAGGGGCTTTATCACTGGCTTTGACAACAGACAGACCAGATAACCGTCTGATCGTTTTGCCGTTTTCAAGATCATGCACAATGATGCCGCCTAAACCAGAATCGGATACGTACATCAGCGAACCATGGAAACGTAGATCGTTTAACTGCGCACCAGGCGGTAAGATGTGATCGTCGAAGCGTAATATTCTCAGTATTGCTCCGTTTTTTGCATCTAGCTGGACAATTTTTTGGGCACCGGGTGCGGGTTTACTGTACTGTTCACCAAAAACGCCCGCGCTCAATGAGCCTTGATCGACACACCAAACGGTCTCATCATTAAAGACATGCACGGAATTGAGGTACACGAAAGCTTCTCTACCATCGTCACCTGGTTTCCATGTGTTCCAGCTGTTACCCGGAAATGGCTGTAGGCTGCCATCCGCGGCTTGGCGCGCCAGTGAGGGAGTCGAGAATTCGGCAGAGTAGCGCGGTAAACCAAGAAAAAGTCGATTATTGCGCGTGATAGCGACCTGATTAGCCATCCAGGGTGACTGAAGGGCTAATTCGAGTTTTATGGTCGGTATAGCGGCGATGCTCATGCGCACATTCATGGTACATAGCACTGCAAAACCTTTGATTAAAGTACGTCTTGAATAAGGCACTCTATAGTCCTTAATACAGGGATTGAGTATCTACTTTAAAACTTTTTTTGATTTTAAGCTTAACATCTTGGTGTATGAGGCAGCCAAAAAGATGTTCAAATCACATATTGAAAATTACAACTAATTTGTCAGCAATTGCTGCTATAAAGTCAGACTTTATAAGCACGGAATGCCATTTCCTATAATTAACCTTGCACACATCACGCCGTAGTCATACTTTATTTAATTAGCTTTGCCTGTATAATCACAGTAGAGAGACTATTATAGTCTGATATATTGAAAGAAAAGAGGGATAAACATCAACTTGATGGATTCCCGCTCGATTTTAATCAGGTTCACCAGAGATCCGATACCTCATTATCTCACTCTGGTGATGTCCGGTTGTTAACTGAGATAGGATGAAAATCCTCATGGATAAACAATGGAATATCTAACCCTTGTCGATTTGTTCAGAAATGTCATGAAACATCCTGCCCAGCAGGTATTGCCTGTATTTTGTTTTATCAAACCGAATGATCAAGGCTTCGTCTTCGTCTGCAAAATGACGGATTCCAGTGCTTCTAGCTTCTTTGAAGTTCTCCTTACTTAGCGTAAAGTCTACAGCTTCAAAAGCCATTAGTTCATATCGGTCCTGAAGCATAAACGTTTTCATTGACCTTTTCGTCTTTTCGCAAAGTGTCGATGCCGTTAGAGACAAAACAGCACCTTCTGATTTCTCTTTAAGTTTGACGGCTAATCCTGCAGGACCTTCTATATGAGAAATGCTGAAAGATATATTCTCATCATCCCATAAGGGATTTAGATGATGTTTAGTATAAAAGTCAACCTGGCCTTTCAAGCTTGAATTACAAGTGCTACAGCATGGAATTAAATTATTAAGAACCAGAGCCAAGTGCGGATATTTATTCTTACAGTAAAAATGGTCTAAAGTAGGTCTAAAACCTCTTTTATCAACCTGGATTGTAAAAGCATAGGATTGATTACAATACGGGCAGGTCCTCGCCAGAGACATCTTGCATAACTTGTACGCGTTCCATTCACCTTTCTTCTTGACAAAATCATCATATTTAAACAGCTCTTTTATTTTTTTAATGTATGCTTTTTGCTGAACTATATCATATGATAATAAACCCTTGTAATATTCAAATCTAGAAATGCTTTCTTCAATATCTTTTTCTCCACAAAGTATCAGTAAGTGATAAGTATCCTCAATAAATTCTCTTGCTCTCACCTTACCATCACTACGGGACCTGTCTTTTTCAAGATATGAACTGATTATTTTTTTCAGAAAAAGAGCATGCTCTTTCTCTGCGTTCTTCCAGTTATCTTTTATTGAAATAATCACTAGCGCGCATCCCTTTTGCGTTCATTAATAAGTCTATGCAACTCTGCCTTAATGACAGGATTATCAACAACTGAAATAATCATTTCATCCATCTCTGATAATCGTCCGTTTTTAATATTTTCAATAACCTGAGTTATTTTCTTTGCTGAAAACTCGCCAATGGTGTTTGTCCCGAACGAGTCACTAAGCAAGGCGTATAAAGGTGCAGCAAATCCCGATAAGTTACCGTTGGTGTTTTCATCCATTCGACAAATGAAATCTTTAGGAACATCAGTTGCTAAAATTGGAGAGTGACTGGCAAGAATGATTTGAAGAGAAGATAAACCCTCGTTAACCTTCAAATTTTTCATGATTTCATTTAATGTATTAATATAGGATTGTTGCCATTGAAGATGTAGGAAAGCGTCTCCCTCATCGATGAGGACAACAATCTCCTTAAAATTTTTACTTAAAGCCTTGACCGATTCAGAAATGTGAACAATCTGGCTCATTAGAGCCATCTCACCTGAACTTACATTTTCGAAACCCAGGGATAGATACTTCCCTACTCCAGTGTAATTTTGATTAGAGCCACTCACAAATGGGTCTATAGTTACATGCAACTCAAAATCTTGGAGTTTAATCTTCCTCTCTTCAACTTAAATTCAAGGTGTCTTCTGTTCTTTCGTACAAAGCTAAATAATGTATTAACATCTTTAAAAATCCTGGCAGATCTATTCTCATTCATAAAGAATGGCAGTGAAATAGGCAACCTTAAATGTTGAGTAACTAACTGAGCAACCCTGAAATCGAAGTCATTTGTCTTTGAAAGTTTATCTAAAACTGCAAACACAACAAACACTCGCTCCTCTTCATTTTCATCTAAGAGATCTTTAATGAATTGACTGCACACCCTGTCTAAAATCGTTTCAATCTCACCTTGAAACTTTTTAATTTCAAAAGATGATATATCATAATCCTTATCTTCTTTTTTTAATCTATTCCTTCTTGACTCAAGTTCTTCTGCTTCCTCTCTGAGAGATTTTATTGTGGAAAAGTTAAAATAATCAGTATGGTAGCCATCCTTAGAGTCAACATACTTCATCATAACTTCAATTATTATACGGGAGACGTTAGTGTAATTGACCACACATGAAGCTGTAACTTTCGGGTTTATTTTAAAATAAGTGAGAATCTCTTCATACTTATGAATGTCAAAGTTAGCCGAATAACCAGTAATCTTACCAGACGCGTCAATGAAATTTTCATTCCCACTTTCAAAGGTAGGCTTGAAGGGCAGTGATGTAAAGTAAACCATACCAATCTTGCTCATTCCATAATGGTTTAATTCTAGTCCTTCTTCATCGTAGAACCTGCAGTTATAATAGTATGCGCTCTCTTTTTTATATGATATAAGATGGTTAATGATTTCACTTAAAGCACGGGTTTTTCCAGAACCATTCTTTCCTACAACCAATGATAATGAATCAAAATCATAGAAATCCCCATATTTATACTTGTCCATCTGAATGGTAAAGTCATTTACCTCAATCCTTGATAACATAACCCCGCCTTATTTCTTTCAAAAGGAAGTAACTCAATACTTATCGTTAAACAACCAAATAAAACACACCGTTTCAGCCGAATTGATAAAAGGCTTGCATATAAAGTGTATGACCTTACCTCTACTTTAAGTTAGGAAATGACGTTTTATCAATCTTATCACATACCTATTTGGTGTATAGCCGCTCTTCATCTGATGATTACACCATTAGGTTAGATGAAGTCGATCATTTACCAATATGTCAACTTTGAGTGATTAACCCTGCCTATCGCCACGATAGTTAACCTGATCATATACCCAGCATTTATTGTTAACATGCTAACAGTTTCCATGGTTATCATTAATTCCATTGAGGGCATAAGCTCTCCCCGGTTCAAACTAAGGAATAACACTATGAAAACTATCAAAGCTCTCACCATCGCCGCAGCCGCAACTCTGTCACTATTATCAGCAGCCAGCTTCGCCCAAAGCGTATCTGTTACTTCAGACACACTAGACGGTGCAGAAGCACAAATCGCCGCTCAAGCTGCACAGCATGGTGATCAATATAAAATTACCGAGGCCAACACTAACAACCATGTGCACATGACAGCTGAACTATACAAATAACATTTTCACATTAGATAACTGTCCTGATTACGATGCCGGTCACCAAACTGACCGGTTTTTTGCGTTAAAAATATCCCTTCACATCCCAATTTTCTGGGAAGAGCCCAACACCGCTGACATACCGTTTAATTGCAGGTTCGCGCCATCTAAAAGTTGCCAATTTGCCTAATAAAACTCCATCCAGTACCGGTTACATACAATTGAATGTAAAGAACGTACCTTATTTTGTTATACAGACAATCGTCAAAAGATTACTAACTTCATGTTTTTTATGTAATTAAAACCCAAAATTTCAAAATCAACCCTTACCTCTTCAGTTTTGGTTATGCACATAAGGTGTGCTAAAGCGTAAGTTTGGTTGACATAGTAATCATGAGACATAGAATACAAAACGACCGGTCATATTTTTATTGGGGAGCTTATTGTCAATATTCCGCAAGTAGGATTCGAATTCGGTACCTCATCCTCAGGAATAAGTCATGAATACCTTCTAAGCTCCTAAAATGAAAGCACTCCAGTGTGCGCAGAGCTAATGATGAAAACGAACATTTGAAGATGTTAAAGCCGTTCGTAAACATCATGAATTCAGCGGGTGTAATGTAGTTAATTTCCCAGTCGCTTGGTTCAATGAGCCACGTTTTGGGGCATAAACTGAAACAGACCAAGCGGACCGACAGCAAAAATCAACGTTAACCGGAGATAGTTTATGACTCATCACAAACCAGCTCTCGATGCGGCTTCACATAAGCAGTTCCCTGCCTCAATTGAAACGACGCAAATTGATGGCCTGAAGATACGGTATGCGCGTTCAGAACGTGCTGGAGCAGAAACACTTCTGCTCCTCAGTCCTTGGCCTGAAAGCCTGATGGCCTTTTTACCAACCTGGTCCCAGTTTGCCAAGAATTACGATGTGATAGCTATCGATCTCCCCGGCTTCGGTCATTCTGAAGGACGCCCTGATGTGATTGCACCAGAGGCAATGGGAGAGTTTATTGTTAAAGTAGTGAAACACTTCGGTCTGAACCGTCCGCATGTCGTCGGGCCTGATGTTGGAACCTCCACCCTTCTCTTTGCAGCAGCGAATAATCCGGGGATATTCTCTTCCATAACTATTGGTAGTGGGGGCGTAGCTTATCCACTAGACGTCACAAGCAGCCTAAAAGAGTGGATTGATTATCCAACATTAGAACCACTTCAGAACATCGACATTCCGGCAAAGATCAATGCCACTCTGAGTACGCTACAGCACTATAAAGTTCCTGATTTTGTGCGTGAGGATTACATCTCTTCCTACAGTGGAAAAGGACGATTCGCTGAATCTGCCCGTTTCGTTCGCCTCTATCCTAAAGAGCTGGAGGTTCTCAAGGATCGTTTGCCTGACATTAAGACCCCTGTCCTCGTTATCACAGGTCAGCACGATCCTTTCGTTCCGGTATCGAATGGGCAGTATGTCGTCGAACGGGTTCCGGTTTCACATCTGGAGATTGTAAATAGCGGACATCTGGTGTGGGAGGATGCAGCTGATGCCTATGCTGGATTTGTTCTGGACTGGGTAAAAAAACACAAACGCCATTAAGTTAAGCCAGAAAATAACTTCCTGACGATATAACTGTTAAAGCGGGGAATGGAAAGATGAAAAAATTACCAAAAATTGCGCTGGGAACCTGGTCATGGGGAGCCGGAGCGAATGGAGGAGATGCCGTCTTTGGTAACTCCCTGTCTGATGATCAAATGAAGTCGGTTTTTGATACCGCAATCCAGGCAGGTCTCAATTTGTGGGATACTGCGGCTGTTTATGGTATGGGGAGTTCAGAAAATGCCCTTGGCAAGCTTATCCATGGATACCCTCGCGAAGACCTGATTCTGTCCACTAAATTTACACCAAACATTGCTGACGAACAGGCGGCTCACCCCGTCAGTGCAATGCTGGAAGAAAGTCTTAAACGGCTTGGTGTTAACAATATCGATATATACTGGATACACAGCCCGAAGGATGTTGAAAAATGGACACCAGGGCTTATCCCTTTATTACAGACTGGTAAAGTTAAAAGTGTTGGTGTCTCTAATCATAATCTTGAACAAATTAAACGTGCGAATGAGATCCTAGGGGCTGCTGGCTATTCTGTCAGTGCAGCACAGAATCACTACAGCCTGCTTTATCGTTCTTCGGAAGATGCCGGTATCCTGGATTACTGCAAAGAAAATGGCATCACATTCTTCGCTTACATGGTGCTGGAGCAAGGAGCTTTGAGTGGTCGATACAACCCAGAAAATCCCATGCCTGAAGGTAGTAAACGCGCTGAGACATACAATAAAGTGCTGCCACAATTACAGGCATTAACTGATGCAATGAAAGCTATTGGTGAGAAAAAAGGGGGAAGCGTTGCCCAAGTGGCAATAGCTTGGGCAATCAGCAAAGGAACTTTACCTATTATTGGTGCTACGAAAAATTACCATGTCAGTGATGCTGCAAAAGCAATTGAAATTACTCTAAATCAAGATGAAATTGAACTGCTCGAACAACTATCCCGTGAAGCAGGTGTTAATACACGCGGAGCTTGGGAAAAATCAATGGATTGATAATTAAACCAGCAGAAAGAATCCCGGCATCAGCTGTTAAAATGGATGCCGGATTTCCATATTCTTATAGAATCCCCAATAATCTTTTAAGGATTAGTCAGAAATATAAATTGATCCTCCCCTACAGTTAAGCCTCACTTAAAAAATAGATATTGTTCAGATAGCAAGCTATCACCTTGCGATAAATTTTCAGTGAATATGCCAGTTCAAAATGGCTCACCTGATGGTCGCAGATCAATTTCTTGTGTCCAGGTCGTAGGTTGCTGTTTATGAATAAACCAGTAGGTCTCGGCGATACCCTCTAGCCCTAACAAACCAGCTTCCCCTCTCTCTTTCACACGATCAGGAAAATGACGTTTTAATCTTTCACCTTTAATCCCGCCATCTATAATCACGTGAGCGATATGTAAACCTTGTGGGCCGTACTCACGAGCCATACTTTGAGTAATCATTCTCAATCCGGCTTTGGCAGCAGCAAAATGTGCGTATCCAGATTTACCTCGAAGGCTTCCTGATGCACCGGTGAAAAGCACTGTTCCTCTGCCTAAAGGCAAGAGATTACGCACAGCTTCTTTGCCGACAAGAAAACCACCAAAGCATCCCACGCGCCAGAAATCTTCAAACTGCGATGCGGTCAGTTCAAGTAAATCTATCTTGCGATTATTTCCAGCATTGAAGACGATCAGGTCGGGAGGCTCATGGAATGTGCTGGGTGTGAAAGCGCGCTCGAAAAGCTGGCTGACGCTCTTTTCATCAGTTGTATCTGTTACGATCGCTTCAGCGCTGTCACCAGCATTTCTGATCGAATCTGCAACCTGATTAATCTTTTGAGACGTTCTTCCCGCTACATAGAGATGGTATCCTTCAGAAGCAAATTTACGGCATAAAGCAGCACCCAGCCCCTCTTCTGCTCCGACACCAATCACGACAGCTGATGGTTTTTTATTCATAGGATTTCTCTCTTGTGTTTATTTTCGATACTTCGCCTTACGAAATCGATCCTGTCATTGCCAAAATACATCTCGTCACCTACATAAAAAGTCGGCGCGCCAAATACACCGCTCTCAATAGCAGATTTATTGTTTTTAGCGAGTTCAAGAAGTATTTCAGGGGCATCAGCGAGATCCCAAACGACGAGCGGTATTTCATGTTTTCTTGAGAATTGATTGCGTCCATTTTGAGTAATCAAATCATCAGTACCCGCCCACACAGCCCGAAATAAAGCGTTATTGACCTCTTTAAAAATACCCAACTGCTGAGCTGAAATACCTACCCGTGAAAAATATCCACTGGGTATCGCCCCTGACCTCATTGCTTCAAGGAGCTGGTCATTGGGAGACAATTCAATTCCATAGATTTCAGCCCAACGTTGAGCATCAAGTTTTGAATAAGTCAATTTCGCAGGGCACTTTGGTGTAGGTTGATTATGGACTTCTTGCATCACCGCCACGATATCAACAAGTTGGTATTCTACGTCCGTCGCAAGTGTGTCAATTTGCGAGTTTGCCAGATAAGAATAAATACTGCGGTAGTCATATACAAATCGTACCTGCATTCTCGTTTCCTTATTAAATTTTGTACTTGTTTTTTTCTGCACTAATCAAACTGAACGATGAGCTTTCCGAAATTTTTACCTTCGAGAAGCCCCATAAACGCTTCAGGTGCATTCTTTAAACCGAATACGATATCCTCCTGAAATCTGACATCTCCACTGGCAACCCAAGGTGCCACCTCATCAAGAAATTCTGGCCTTTGGTCCCAGTACTCCCTCACTATGAACCCGCGGAACAATATGCTGCGCGAGAGGATTTCCCGCATCAATACAGGAAGGCGATCTGTACCTTTTTGCGAATCATTAGCGTTGTATTGCGCAATCAGTCCGCATACAGGAATTCGGGCATACGGGTTCAACAAAGGAAATACTGCATTCCATACTTCTCCCCCCACAAGCTCCAAGTAAACATCAATTCCGTTTGGGCAGGCCTTGGCCAGTTCACTGACAAAATCTGGTGACCGATGATCGACGACTTCGTCAAAACCCAATGTTTCACCGACGTATTGGCACTTTTCTTTACCGCCCGCAATACCGACTACCCTCGCACCTGCCTTTTTTGCAATTTGCCCAACGAGCGATCCCACAGGTCCACTAGCAGCGGCTACCACGACCGTTTCGCCTGGTGCAGGCTTTCCGATGTTCATTAAACCGGTGTAAGCCGTTAACCCTGGCATACCTAATACACCGAGAGCAGTCGTAATGGGCTTAAATCGGTCATCCAAGGGGATCAGACCGTCTCCATTAGAAACACAATGAGAACTCCAGCCTGAACGGGATAAAACATGCATCCCGACGGTAAAGTCAGGATGATTCGAATAAATGACTTCCGCTATGACCTCCCCTTCCATAACGCCATCAACAGGGGTAGGTGACGCATATGATTTGCGATCATCCATGCGACCACGCATATAGGGGTCGAGAGAGAGATACCGACTAGCCAGAAGTATTTCCCCTTCCCCTGGGGGCCGCACTGTGACCTTCTCGAGGCGGAAGTTTTCGGCTTTAGGTGCACCGTCTGGACGAGACGCAAGCACTACTTGCTGGCCAGTAATCTGCATACGTAAACTCCTGATATTTATCAAAACCTGAAAAAGGTATACTTGATTAAATTTTTAAAACCAGTAAGACACCAATTCATAACATAACTTGTTATGTTATGAATTTAATAAAAAAGACGGTGATTTTCACTTAATATTTTCGACTAACGTCGCGATGTTAGTTTGGCTTAACACCGTTTCAACAGCAGTGTTCGTCATACCAAAGATGGACACAAGCAACGCGTCCATGTGTTTGTCAACAATGCACAGAGGATTTCCTTGCGGTCGAAGTGCAAAAATCTTGTCGTTAGTCTCGATGGCACGGTAGACCTTATCAAGAGTAATGTCCATGGGATCGAGCATAAGCCTGACACCTCCCGACTTACCTGGACGAAGTTCGACAAGACCACAGAGTTCCATGTCCTTCAACATGCGTCGAACAACAACGGGATTTGTCTCCAGGCTTCGTGCGATGTCCTCCGCCGTTGTTCCCTGATTTTTTCTGTACGTAATCACGCAGAGTATTTGAATGGCAGTCGCCATTTTTGTATTTGCAGCCATAACTGAACCTTGATGGTTACGTTTTTACCTGTCAATAAAAATATCATATTTCCTTATCTGGAAATCAGAATTATTAGGGATTTTATGATATTTAGACACATTGATTTTTTGTGAAAATCTCTATGCCCTGTTTAATTTATGGAGAAGTGCTGTATGGGGCAGTCAAAAAAGAGGATTAATCTGGGGTTAATGCTTCAGGGTGCGGGCAGCCATATGAATGCCTGGCGGTATGAAAACGTTCCTGCAGATGCCAGCGTGAATTTTGAGTGGTATCAGTTTCTGGCTAAAGAGGCGGAAGATTCGGGTTTTGACTTTTTGTTTATTGCTGATGGCCTTCATATTACCCGTAATTCTATTCCTCATTTTCTTAACCGGTTTGAACCTGTAGCGCTGTTATCTGCTCTGGCGAGTGTCACAAAAAAAATAGGTCTGGCAGGGACCATATCAACATCATACAGTGACCCTTTTACCGTCGCACGTCAGATGGCCACACTGGACTTACTGAGCGGAGGACGGGCTGGATGGAACGTTGTTACCTCACCTCTTGAAGGATCGGCACAAAACTTTGGTAAGGAACATCCGGTACACAGCGAGCGATATAATATTGCGGCAGAATACATTGATGTTGTTCAGGGACTCTGGAACTCTTGGGAAGATGGTGCGTTCATACGTGATAAAAAAAGCGGCATATTCTTTGACCATGAGAAAATGCATACTTTAAATCATAAAGGAAAATACTTCTCAGTTTCTGGCCCACTTAACATTCAACGATCACCTCAAGGACAGCCGGTTATCTTTCAGGCCGGCGCATCAGATGCGGGGTTACAACTTGCAGCGAATAAAGCAGACGCCTTATTTGCAAACGCACGTACATTTTCCGAAGCTCAGTCTTACGCCAAAAGGTTATCAAATGAAACCATTAAAAACGGACGCAGCAGTATTCCTATATTTCCGAGTATTGCTCCGATAGTCGGTCAGTCATTTGCGGATGCAGAAAAAAAATATCAGAAACTCCTGTCGTTAATTACGCTTGATGAGGCACTCGCTTATCTGGGAAGATTTTTTGATAATCATGATTTTGCACAGTACGACCCGGATTCATTATTCCCAGAACTGGGTACCATAGGCGAGAATTCATTCAGATCGATTACAGATCAGATAAAACGAGATTCAAAAGAGCAGCAACTTACCTTGCGAGAGGCTGCTTTCAGGGTAGCCGTTCCGAAAGGTGAGTTTTATGGGAGTGCGGAGCATGTAGCAGCCAATCTAATCAAATGGGTCGAAGAAGCAGGCTGCAGCGGTTTTATCATCACAGGACCTATTCTCAACGAAGTAATTTTGGATTTCAAACAGCTCATCCTCCCAATCCTTGCAGAAAAAGGATACTGGTATAAAGATGAACGCACATTACTCAGAGAGAGGCTCGATATAAAATAGCTTGAAGCAGCTAAAGGCCCTGACTGGGCCTTTATGGTAACAGTACAGGTGAAAAATTTTAATTTCATATAATGATAGAGTAAGCAATCAGGGCGTCAAAAATTCTCCCATGAACATTAAATTCACTCATCCTGAACATTTTTAGTTATTAAAGTCCCAGTAGGGGGGAGATCCAAATTTTTCCGCATAAAAATCGATAACACTTCGTATACTTTGAGAAATATAGCGTGAGTGTGGATAGAGCATTGCAATATAAAGTTCATCAGTACGGGGAGATATTCTGTATTCAGGAAGTAATCGAATTAAATCCGCGCTCAAAAGTTTTTCACCTATCAACCAGTCAGGCATCATCACTATCCCAGCGCCATTAAGTGCTGCACTGAGTAGTGTTTCGGCATTGTTCGACACCAGTGAACCACTCAACGTAAGTATCTGAAGATCTGAGCCCGGTTGAGTAAAATAGGACCGCTGTGCACCCAGCACCCCCCTGTAAACCAGACAATTATGAGTTAGTAGATCTTCGGGTTTGTCAGGAATGCCGTTTCGCGCAAGGTAATCTTTGCTGGCGGCAAGAAAGAAGTTAGTTTGTCCTATGATCCGCCCATGTAAACCTGAATCAAGAAGTGGACCGATACGAAACAACAAATCAACCGCTCCATCCATCGGATCGATGAAATCATCTGTCTGCGTCAACTCAATTTTGATCAGGGGGAAACGGTTCGACAATTCTGCAAGCCAAGGGGCAATATGCTTTTGACCGAACACAACAGGAGCGTTGATTCTGACAATTCCCGCAGGCTCATCCTGGCTGTCGCTCAAACGGCTAATTGTCTCATTGAGAATGTCAAAAACCTGAGTAAAAGTATCTAGGTAAATGCGCCCCGCTTCCGTAGGGATCAATGCCCTCGTATTTCGATACAACAACTGAAGCCCCAACGTTTCCTCAAGTTGCTGAATGCTGCGTGAGACCGAAGAGGGAGACAATCCCTCACGTCGAGCAACTTCAGAATAGTTCCCTGATTTCACCGCCGCAACAAACAACTGCATAGCTCTTGTATTGATATACATATTCTTCACCTGTGCATAATTCGCATAGGTATTTTGCTTTTTTTTGACTTTTATGAACAGTAGTCGAGGCATAAAATCCCGCATCGTTTAACAGGGGAAATTATGAAACTCATCGCATTAATTTTGGTTGTCATCGCTGGAATGGGACTTTCCGTTGAAGCAGGAATACTGGGGACACTTGGCGCTAATATCGGACACTATTGGGCAAGCTTTTCCCTCTTTGGCATTGAGGCCGGCTTGACGTATCTACTCATGCTGTTTTTCGGGCCAAGAAACCCCGCTTCTTTTCTTGCATCGCCAGGATGGCAATTGACCGGTGGGATTTGGGGGCCGCTGTATGTGCTGATTTTGACGGCTGTAACTCCTGTTATCGGCATAACATTGCTTATGACTGGCGTTTTAGCAGGCCAGGTGAGCAAGAGTTTACTGATTGACCACTATGGTTGGTTTGGTGCAGCGCGCAGGAAAATCAGTAAGGAGAGACTGGCTGCACTCGCTTTTGCGTCAGTTGCCCTTATTTTCATCGCAGAGAGTAAATAATGTTCATTACCTTAATGGTTATATTATCAATTATCCGTGGCGCGTTACTCAGTATCCAGGCGGCAGTGAATGCCAGACTGGCTGAAACTCAAGGTTCATTACGTGCAACGTTTGTGACTTTTCTGGTAGGCGCAATACTCAGTGGCTTATTAGTTATTTTTCTGGAACCTGCTCATACTGTAACGGTATTTGATGTACCGAAATGGCAGCTAATGGGCTCATTTCTGGGCTTAATCTATGTGTTGACGATGGTGTATGCGGTCCAGAGAATCGGTACCGCTATCGCAACTGTAGCCGTTATTTTAGGCCAACTACTTATGTCTATTCTGATTGACACTTTTGGTTGGCTAGGCAGTAATGCCATAGATCTTTCCTGGAACCGTATTTTTGCAGCTTGTTGCCTGGCAGCTTCTCTCTATTTTATATACAGAGGTGAAGTCCATAATTCAGTTAAAAAACAGGATGAATAAAATCTAATTTTAGTCAATTAGCCCCAATTAAGTTATTTTCTAAAGCGGGACTATAACTTTCCTCAAAAAAAGGAAAAACAATGAATATTCTCTATCTGTTAATGGCACTTGCGGGCGGTGCCGGCTTGTCCGTGCAGGCTGCAGTGAATAGTCGATTATGCGCTGGCTTTGGTGGACAGCCTCTTATTGCATCGCTTATCTCTTTCACCATCGGTGCATTCTGCCTCGGAATAGTATCGCTAGTTCAGGGGGATTGGCAGCAGGTAGCAGCAGGATTTGCGCAACAGTCCTGGTGGCGCTGGACAGGCGGAATAATTGGGGCGATTTTTGTGTTTACCACTATTTTCATGGCACCTAAAATTGGCATTACAAATGCAATATTTCTTTTTATAGTTGGCCAACTTACAGCGGGGATGTTAATTGACAGTTTTGGATTGATACAGATGGTACAACGCCCTGTCTACTGGTGGAAATATACAGGCCTAGGCGTAATGCTAATGGGATTGCTTCTTTTTATGTTTGGTGAAAAATGCTTGTCATAAAATAGACCCTAATATTCAAAAACTTTTAATGCCACAGCAACCCAGCTCTTGACACCATTAAAAAACAACCACTAACCATGGCATTATCGCCATAAATTACATAGGTGAAATTTATGAGTATTATAAACTGGCCTGATCTTTATCTACCGGGAAAAACTGATTTCTTTGTATCAAATGAAACAATTATTTCTGGGGTTCTCACAGATAATGCATGGACATTCTTAGCTGATACACGGCGTTGGCATGAAGCTTACAGTGAACTATCTGGTATAGAAATTCATGATGAAAGTGATCCGGTTCTAAGTAAAGGGACCCGTTTCAGTTTTAACATTTCGGGCTTGACGGTGCAGGCAGAGGTCACAGAATCACAGGCTCCATCACCGGGAGTCGCAGGGCGTCTTTCGTGGCATGGTTGGGTAGAAACTGGTGGTACAACGATCGTCGATGCGTGGTGCGCGTGGATCATTGAGGATTTGCATAGCGAACGTACCCGTATACTATGGCAGGAGTCTCTACTGGGCAAGCCAGCAAAAGAAATGAGCCGGCAAAAGCCTAATCCAGCCCTCCTTTCTCACCAGGACTGGGTTGATGGTATTGCGCATGCAGCACGTACTGCTACTTCGCGATAGTAATACAGAGAGGCCGCTGTAGCGGCTTTTCTTATTAAACTAAAGATATCACTTCGAAAATGATGCGCCAAACTCAAGCCACTTGAGTATTGAGAAAATTGCAATCATAGTTCATCATCATCATATTCAGGTAGGAAAACACATTCATAGGCAAGATAGTTTAGCTTTTTATTTTTTTGTCGCCATTTAGAAGGGGATGTATTATAGAGCTTCTTGAAAGTGCGAGTAAAATTTTGTTGCGAGTCGAAATTATACTTCACAGCGACGGACAAGATAGAATCGTCGGTAATCAACAGATCCTGAGCCGCATGATGTAACCTGCACTCTCTTAAGTAAACTCCTAAAGGCTTACCACATTCCGATGAAAATATTCTTTGAAGGTGATATCGTGAGTATCCTGCTCTGTCTGCGACACTCTGAATATTCAAATCATCCTTGATATGGTTCACTATCCAGATCTGGAGATCTCTCACCAACGCGCTATAAATTATCATAATCACCACCAAGAAATCATTTTCCTATCTAAACAGGGATTGATAATAAAACCACCTAACGAACAAGTGACAATTGAAGGAAAGTGAAATTCTCATCCACAGTTACTAATTGGCAAGAAGGACTTTGAAAATCATCTCATTAAACTCATTTAAGGGATGCGCATTCCTTGTAGTCCTCATCCGCAATAAAGCCCCCTCCCAACTGTTCATTATAAAATCAGAAAAGAGTTGAACGTCAAGCTCCTCGTTTATTTCTCCAAGACGCTGCGCGTCTAAAAGACAGCTTTCGAATAAGTGACTTCAGGTTTTGAAATGATCAGCGATAGTTTTTCGTATGGTTTCACTGTGATCGGCTACTTCTAAGCTGAGATTTCCCATCAGGCAACCTTTAAGGAAATCGTCTTTCTCAAAATCATTAATACGTTGTTCAAAATAGTTTTGCAGGCGTTTAAGCGGAGATACTTGTGTGTCACCGAGTATCTCCTGAATTTCTTTTAATCCACTTTTGAAATAGAAATCTACGCTTTCCTTTGCGAAAGCCTCTTTACTACCAAAGTAATTATAAAATGATCCCTTGGGCACATGTGCCGCACCCGCTATATCCTGCACGCCAGCAGCACTGTAACCCACTTTATGCAAGAACTGGGTTCCTGCTCGAAGCAAGTTTTCCCGCGTTTGCACTTTGGGTTTTGGTCCTCTCCGGTTTGATAAAGGAGTAAGTGCCATATTTCATACCTCTTAAACTTCTGAACTAGCCAGACTGTTAATCTGTTACTGAACAATCCAGAGTAAGGCCCACGCACACCGCGCAGGCCCTCCATTACTCAGTACAGTGCCAGTACAGAAACTGTTTTCGTGTTGAGATAGGCTTCAAGGGCTTCAGGGCCACCTTCAGAGCCATAACCTGAATCCTTGACTCCACCGAACGGCAACTCTGGGAATGCTGTCGCAGGCTGATTCACCCACAACATCCCCGCCTCAATACTCTGTGTAATTTTATGCAGAGTTGAAATTGACCGCGTAAAGGCATAAGAAGCCAGGCCAAACGGTAAACGGTTAGCTTCCGAAATTGCCTCTTCAATGCGATCAAAACCACGGACTGCAGCTACAGGACCAAATGGTTCATCGTTGAACACCGATGCTGTAAGAGGCACATTATCAAGGACGGTTGGCGTGAAGAAGTTACCGACATTCCCTACGCGCTGCCCACCGGTCACAATACGCGCGCCGCTCGCGTCAGCATCTTCAACAACTTTGATCATCGCTTCGAGACGACGTGGGTTCGCAAGTGCACCTAAGGTCGTCCCTTCTTCCAGTCCATTGCCAACACGGATCCCTTCTGCATATGCAGCAATCTTCTGCACAAACTCAGCGCGGATGCTGTTGTGAACCAGAAAACGTGTTGGCGCAATACAGATTTGCCCGGCATTGCGGAATTTATAGCTCGCAGATGCTTTAACTGCCTGATCAATATCTGCATCTTCAGCAATAATCACCGGCGCATGGCCACCCAGTTCCATTGTGGCCCGCTTCATATGCTGGCCGGCCAGCGCAGCAAGCTGTTTACCAACACCGGTTGAACCCGTGAAAGTCACTTTTCTGATTACCGGGTGAGGTATGAGGTAGCCAGAAATCTCAGCTGGGTTGCCATAAACCAGGCCAACCGTTCCGGCAGGTACTCCCGCATCTACAAATGCACGAAGCAGCTCTGCAGGGGAAGCTGGAGTTTCTTCCGGTGCTTTAACAATGATTGAACAACCGGTAGTGAGCGCTGCCGCTAATTTACGAACCACCTGGTAAACGGGGAAGTTCCACGGTGTAAATGCGGCTACTGGACCAATAGGCTCTTTCAGAACCTGTGCCTGCGCAGAGATGTTGCGTGAAGGAACAATACGTCCATATATACGTAAGCCTTCATCAGCAAACCAGTCAATGATGTCTGCTGACATAGTTACTTCGGAACGTGACTCCACCAACGGTTTACCCTGTTCCTGGGTCATGAGGCCGGCTATATACTCGACACGATTTCGCAGAATATTCGCCGCGCGTCGCATTGTTGCAGCGCGTTCATGGGCCGGAATACGACGCCACGCATTAAAGCCTTTCAGAGAAGCATCTAACGCACGATCCAGGTCCGCGATGCCAGCATGCGCTACCTTACCAATAATTTCACCCGTCGCTGGGTTACGCACATCCTGAGTTTTACCATCTGCAGCATCCACCCATTCGTTGTTAATCAAAAGCTGTGTAGAAGCATATGGGGTTAGTGATTGAGACATGAATTACTCCGTTTAAAACTGGGGGTTTACCACCCGGGATTCGCGACTCCCTGTCATTGCGACTTCACAACGTAAAGATGGGGTTCGCCGGCTATGTCGGACATTTAAATGCGACCGGTCGTCTTATAATTATTCCAGTGAGATAAATTGTCAAGCAACTGGGCGACATAAAACGCCAGGTGTATTAGTAGGGACACGTTCGATCATGCATCACCCTGATAAATCAGGAGAGAATTGAAAGCGCTCATTTCGAGTGCAAGACCCCTCATTTCGCTAGTACGCAAGTGTCCTGCACTGTTTTTCATCCTAACTGCACATCCATCCGAACTTGGCCAAGGATAAAATGGTAATTGACTTATTCAAGACGACTGGTCATATTATAATTCAGGTGTGGTAATCGACTGTGTTACTGCTTGGGTTCTTAAAGAAACTGAGGTTTTCTGAATGTCTCTAAATTCACTGTTATCCCCGCTTGAGCTGGGACGTTATACTCTTAAACATCGAGTTGTCATGGCTCCGCTAACCCGCATGCGTGCTGGTGACGGCAACGTTCCGAATGTTCTTGCACCAGAATACTACGGGCAGCGCGCTTCTGAAGGCGGCTTAATCATTTCTGAAGCAACCCAAGTTACTCCTACTGGCCAAGGGTATCCGGCCACCCCTGGTATTCACTCTCCAGACCAGATTACCGCGTGGAAAAAAGTAACTGATGCCGTACATGCTAAAGGTGGTCTTATCTTCCTGCAGTTATGGCATGTTGGCCGCTCTTCTCACTCCAGTTTCCAGCCTGGTAATGTTCTTCCTGTGGCCCCCTCAGCAATCCCTATCACAACTGAGATTTCACTGACGCCTAAATGGGAAAAAGTCGCATACGAAACTCCTCATGCATTAACCCTTGAAGAAATTCCTGGCATTATCGAGGCTTATTGTCAGGGTGCCCGGAATGCAATGGCTGCTGGCTTTGATGGTGTAGAAGTGCATGGTGCGAATGGCTATCTCCTGGAGCAATTCCTGCATGACAGTTCAAACAAGCGTACCGATAAATACGGCGGATCTTTTGAAAACCGCGCACGCTTACTGCTTGAAGTCACGGAAGCAGTTACCGCAATTTGGGGTGCTGATCGAGTGGGTGTTCGTCTCTCACCTTTCGGTACTTACAATGACGTTGGAGATTCCGATCCGGTCGCTCTGTATAGCTATGTACTGCCTGAGCTTGAAAAATTAGACATTGCCTATGTCAGCATCATTGAAGCACGGGGTGGCGGCGGAATGCAGATTGGTGTTCCACAGTCTGTGGACCAGCTTCGTCCATTCTGGAAGCGCCCACTTATACTGGCAGGTGGTTTCAACAGTGAAAGCGCTGATGAAGCTGTCCGTGAAGGACGTGCCGAGGCGATCGCATTTGGCCGTTCATTTATTGCTAATCCTGACCTGCCCGCTCGCTTTGCCTTGCATGCACCGCTGAATGATTACAATCGATCGACATTTTATGGTGGTGGTGCAGAAGGATACGTGGATTATCCCGCACTGGAGAATGTGCCGGGATAATTGCGGATAATAACCTTGTCAGCAACGCTTTAAATCTGCCTATTACTTTAATTGAACTCAGGAGTTTTCAGATATGAAAATTGCCCTTCTCGCCGCCTCTGGTCGTGCTGGCAGCACAATTCTTAATGAACTAATCAGCCGTGGTCATGAAGTTATCGCTGTTGTTCGCAATCTTGACCGACTCCCTGCGGATTTGCCTGCCAGTGTGACGCGCGTACAAGCCGATCTGAACGATCAGGAGCAAATCGCTAAAATCATCGCTGGTGCAGATGCTGTTGTCAGCGCATTTGGGCCATCAAGCAGCGATTCGCGCTATACAACTGACCAGAGCTATACCGATCAATTGGTGGGCGTAACCGAAAATGCAATTGACGCGGTTAAAAAAGCGGGTATCCCCCGTCTTCTGGTTGTCGGTGGTGCGGGTTCACTCTTTTTCTCACCGGGTGTGACAGTGCTCGACTCAGGCTACTGGCCAGAGCCATATGTTGCTATCGCCCGTTCGCATGTTAAGGCGTTCGCAGCCCTGCGCGCTTCGGAAATCAACTGGACCTACTTCAGTCCGCCCATGATGATTGACTTGGGTGAGCGTACTGGTCAGTTCCGGCTGGGGGGTGATGATGTTATCTTTGACAGCAACGGTAAGAATTGGATTTCCTTTGAAGACTACGCTATCGCTTTAGTTGACGAGCTTGAGAAACCAGAACATGAGCGCCAGCGGTTTACCATAGGATACTGATTCAGCTAACAACGACCTCCTGCCGCTAAAGGAGTCAACAGACGCTTTGTCTGCTTTGCGGGTTGGAGGTTTTCTTTTTTACAGTTTTGAGGTAAACACGCTCTATTTTGAGAAAGGGATATGCCTGACTGTCCTTTTACCCATTGCTGAGATGATAAAGAGCCATAACATGACAAGCACCATACCGGCAGTACGCCGAGGCCCAAAACCGAACCCTGGTACGAAACAAAACCTCATCAGTGCTGGTATGAGCATGCTACACCGCATGGGATACTCAGCAACCGGCATTAAAGATATTGTCGAAGAGGCAGGTGTTCCAAAAGGTTCTTTTTACAACCATTTCGATAGTAAGGAATCTTTTGCTGAGGAAATCGTTAATAACTACTTCGAGCAGGCTCTTCCGCAGTTAAAGCGACAACTTGAAGATCCCGACCTTCCTCCTCTTGAGCGGTTGAAAGTTTATTTCAATACACGAAAAGAGAGCTTTATCGAAAGCGGATTCTCTCAAGGCTGCCTGCTGGGAAATTTCTCACTGGAAGTCGCCGACCACAGCGAGCGCATCCGTCTAAGGATCGCATTCCATCTCAGTACCTGGACGCAACTGATTGAAGAATGCATCGCCGAAGGGCAAGAGTCTGGTGAAATTCGTACAACTTTATCAGCAGCACTACTTGCCGGCTTTGTGCTGAACAGCTGGGAAGGTGCTTTGGTGAGAATGCGTGCCGAGAAGAACGATGCCGCGCTCAACGAATTCATGGAAGTTGTTTTCAAAACGGTCCTTGTTTAAGCATTTTTTTGGTGGCTTTCCTGAGAGCCACCTATTCTAACAATGACTTAACTCACACCCTCAAACCGGTTACAAAAATTAACAATTAACCGTCTTATATTTCATCCCCTCCCCCATCCTTCTCAACCATCTGTTTTCATTGGTATTCCATCTAATTTGTGACCGACATCATATTTATCCTTTTTTGCTACCGTTGGCAAACTCCAATTGCCAACGGTAGCAAGGTTCAACATAATCGCAACATTGCTATCTGCACAGTTAATGTGGGTTAATTTTCAGGTGACGCCTGACAACATGGTTTGGGCATGTGGCTCTGTTACTTTATGCTGTGGGAATTCAGGATCCGGACACGGTGTAAAGTAAGAATGAAAAAAAACGAGAGTGCTAAAAAAGCGCAACAGGCAACTGCTGATGATGTTGCGGCCCTGGCAGGTGTATCGAAGTGGACGGTACTGCGGGCTTTTAAATCGGGTGCATCAATATCGCCAGCTGCAAGAGAGAGAGTTATTAACGCCGCCGATAAGCTTGGATTCAGGCCAAACCTGTTAGCCCGAGGTCTCAAGCAGCGTAAAACGAATATTATTGGACTGGTGGCAGACGAGTTTGGAAATCCTCACACTCTGCGCATGATTCAGGAAGCGACACGTCAGCTTAATGAACGAGGTTACATGACGTTATTGCTGAATATTGAGTCGCACGAAAACTATCAGTCTGTGCTGCAGATGGCCGGACAGATGCAGGTCGATGGCATTATCTATCTGGCTACAATCGTCAGTGACGAGTTATTGGTTATGGCTAATACGCTTCATCATATTAAAGCAATACACGTATTTCGTAATACAGATAGCGCAGATGTTGAGGTCGTCAGCATTGATGGCTTCAGAGCGGGTTTTGAACTCGGAAATGTGCTCGTTGGGCAGAATTATGAACGTTTTGGTTACATGAAAGGACCAGACACATCGTCAAATCACCTGTTTCGTCTGGAGGGGTATCTGTCCAGTCTTGATGAATCGAGCAATGTGCTCAACACCGTTTTGGTAGCCGGCCATTATGATCGTGACCGTTCTTATCAGACGATGACTGATTACCTTCGAAAGACGCCACCAGATGATCGAATAGATGCGTTGTTCTGCGAAAATGATGTGCTGGCGTTTGGTGCCATTCAGGCTATACGTGATTTTGATGCACAACTCAACATCGGTGTTGTGGGATTTGACGACGTTGACGAAGCACATTCTTCCACCTGGAACCTGACAACCTGGAATCAGAGGGCTGACTTGCAATTGGCGGAGGCAATCAATCGTCTGATTGACGATACGAAGGATGAAAATGGGAGCTGGCAACATGGTGAGCTCCGACTTCGCGATTCCCATATAAGGCAATAAAAAATTTCCGCCACTTATCTCTGATAGTGGCGCCATTGATATAAGGAATATTAACCAACAGAAAATTTTTAGAAATTGTTACTGGTATTTTCAAATAACAAACAACACTGCCTATTGGATACATTTCTCTGAGATTTAATCAGTGAGTTTATTTCATGAGGTCGGTGCCTCTATTTGTCCGGAGCATCGTATGGAACGTCGTCATTTTATTAAAACCGGGTTAGTTCTGGTTGGAACTGGCACGGCTGCATCAATATTTAAACCCGCCGGTGCGGCGGAAAATGTCTTATCCGGTGGGAAATTATGGCGCGCAAAACAAACACCCCCGCCGACCCCTGCCGATCCCACCAAACGGCTGTTTTTCACCGAAAGTGAATATCAGCTGGTTACGGCGATTTTTGATCGTCTTATCCCCGCAGATGAGCTGAGCGTCAGCGCATCGCAGGCGGGGTGCGTGGTGTTTATCGACAACCAGCTGGCAGGCGACTACGGCCGTGGCAGCTGGCGCTACAATGTGGGCCCCTTCGAAAAAGGCACTGCATCCCAAGGGAATCAGTCTCCCTTATCCCCTGCCGATATCTATCGCAAAGGGTTAGCGGAAGTGGACGCCCATTGCCAGACCTTTTTGGGTAAATCATTCACTGAATTAGATGATAACGCCAAAGACAGCTATCTGGAAAAAATGGAAGAAGATAACTTTAAGTATCCTTCCATTTCCTCAAAAGAATTATTTGGCCAGTTGCTGAGTAATGTTCAGGAAGGTTTCCTCGCCGATCCTATATACGGTGGCAACCGTAATATGGTGGGCTGGAAAATGATTGGTTTCCCCGGTGCACGCTATGACTATCGCGACTATGCGCCGTTAAAGGGACAGAAACTCAATATTGAACCCATCAGCATTATTGACCTCCTGAAAGCTTAAATTAAAAGGCACATCATGAATTACACCAGACCCAAGGCTGATGCCGTTATTATCGGCCTCGGCTGGGCCGGTTCACTTATGGCTGAAGAACTGACCCGCGCCGGATTAAACGTTGTCGCCATTGAACGTGGCCCATGGGAACAAACCCAGACCAACTTCTCCCCTGCCATTGCCGCTGACGAACTGCGCTATGGCGTACGCCGCGAAATCCTCAAACCGCCTCGCGTCGAAACCCTGACGTTTCGTAATGACAGCAGCCAGAAAGCGCTGCCCGCGCGTGACTGGAACGCCTTTCAGATGGGCTTCAGCGTGGGCGGTGCCGGTAAACACTGGGCAGCGAACGCCTGGCGTTTCAACCCGTCCGATTTCGAAATGGCCACCCGCCTGCGTGACCGCTACCACAACATGAAACTGGCCGATGGCCTGATTGTCCAGGACTGGGGCGTCAGCTATGCGGAGCTGGAACCCTTCTACGATCGCGTCGAAAAAATTGCCGGCATCTCCGGTAAAGCCGGCGTGCTGAACGGGGAAAAACAGGCGGGCGGTAACCCGTTTGAAGGCAGCCGCAGCAGTGAATACCCGACGCCACCGCTGATCCGCTCGCACTGGAACGATAAGTTCCATCAGATCACCGAGAAAATGGGCTATCACCCGTTCCCGATCCCGGCTGGCACCATAGGCGCGGCTTACACCAACCCGCTCGGCATTAACCTAGCGCCCTGCACCTACTGCGGCTACTGCGGCTTCTATGGCTGTGGCAACTGGTCGAAATCATCGCCGAACATCTGTGTCGTACCCGCTTTAATGGATCGCACCAATTTCACCCTGCTGACCGAGTGTACCGCGCTGTACATCGACAAAGCGGAAGACGGCAAAACGGTGACCGGGGTGACCTTCCTGGATTCCGATGGCAATACCGGTTTCCAGCCAGCGGATATCGTCTGCCTGTCGGCTTATCAGCTGGACAACGTGCGTCTGTTGCTGCTGTCGAAAATCGGTAAGGCCTACGATCACGCCACCGGTGAAGGTACGCTGGGCCGCGCGTACAACTACCAAACCATGTCGATGGGCTATCTCTACTACGAGAATGAGCAGATGAACCCGTTCATCTCGACCGGCGCGCTCTCGACGCAGATTGATGATTTCAACGGCGACAACTTTGACCATACCGGCCTGGGCTTCCTCGGCGGCGCAGGCATTCAGGCACTGTCCGATCAGGGCACGCCGCTGAGCATGACCGACCGTCTGCCGCCTAACAGCAAAATGTGGGGCTCAGCCTGGAAAAAAACCTTCCAGAAAAGCTACCAAAACTACGCCAAGATTCAGGGGCAAGGCACCTCCTACTCTCACCGTGACTCGTACCTGTCACTGGATCCGAACTACACCGATGCCAACGGCCAGCCGCTGCTGCGTCTGACCTTCGACTACAACCAGAATGACCGTTTAATGGCGCGCTTTATACGCGACCGCATCGAGGATATCTGCAAAGTGTCCGGTGCCAGCACCTGGCAGACTGAAGCCTTCCCGGATGCACATAACTCACCGTTCCGTGCGTATGACAGCTCGCATACCATCGGTGGCGCGGTGATGGGCACAGACCCTGCGACATCGGTGCTGAACCGCTATCAGCAGCACTGGGATGCGCACAACCTGTTCGTACTGGGTGCCTCATCGTATCCGAATAACGGCGGCTATAACCCGACGATCACGCTCAGTGCGCTGACGTTGTGGACGGCGCACGCCATCGTCAATCAATACCTGAAAAATCCAGGCTCACTGGTCGGTTAAGGAGAACATGATGGCGAAGAAATTACGACGTGTTGCGCTCGCGGTGGGCGTAGTGGCAGTGGCCGGAGCGTTGGGCTATACCGCGCTGGTCGAGTACGGCTTGCATAAAAGCTATCCGCAAACGGTGCAGATCGAAGAAGGTGCGGGCCTAAAGGATCAGATCAAACGGGGCGAGTACGTCGCGCGTTTATCTGACTGTACCGCCTGCCACACCAAAGAAGGCGGCCAACCTTTTGCCGGGGGATATAAGCTGGATACACCGTTTGGTGCCATCCTGTCATCGAATATCACCTCCGACAAGGACACCGGCATCGGCGGCTGGACGCAGGAGCAGTTCGACCGCGCGGTCCGCCACGGTATCGGTTCGCACGGCAACCTGTACGCCGCAATGCCTTACAATGCCTATGCCAAATTAACCGACCAGGATCTCACCGACCTGTGGGCCTACATCCGTACCATTCCGGCGGTGAACAACAAAGTGGTGGAGAACCAACTGCCCTTCCCGTTCAACCAACGCTGGACCCTGGCGGGCTGGAACCTGCTGTTCTTTAAAGATCAGGTCTTCCAACCCAACGCGCAAGTGAGCCCCGAAATCAATCGTGGCGCGTATCTGGTTGAGGGGCCAGGACACTGTGCCTCCTGCCACACGGCCAAGAACCTGCTTGGCGGCGATTCCTCTGCTTATCTGCAGGGCGGGTCGTTGCAGGGCTGGTATGCGCCGGACCTGACGCCGAATCCGCACACCGGTCTGGGTCACTGGAGCAACGAAGATATTGTGAGCTATCTGCGCTCTGGCGCGAACAGCAAAACAGCCTCATCAGGCCCGATGACCGAAGCGGTTGAAAATTCGACGCAGTATATGAGTGACAGCGATCTGCACGCTATCGCGCAGTATTTACACTCACTGCCGGCATCGCAGACCACCGTCCCTGCGGCGATCGACAGTCAGCAGAACGCGATGCTGGTGGGCAAAAAGGTGTATGAATCGCAGTGCAGTGCCTGCCACGTATCTAACGGTTCAGGGATCAGAAACATGATCCCGACTCTCGCCGGTAACGCGCAGGTCAACTCAGCCGATCCTTCCAGCCTGATTAATGTAGTACTTAACGGCAGCCAGGGACCGTTTACCCATGCTAACCCAACGGCGGCAGGTATGCCGGCGTTTGCCTGGAAACTGTCAGACAGCAATATTGCTGATGCGATGACCTACATCCGCAATAGTTGGGGAAATGCAGCAACGCCTGTGACAGAAGCTCAGGTAAAATCTGCTCGCGAAGGAACGAAAGCGCAGGCATGGATGGGAGCAGCTAAAGAGTAAACACAGCAATGTCTCGATACTGATGGTGAGGTATAACCTTTTCGCTACTCAGACCCACCGAGACACATGTCGATTAGAAAGAAACCACAAATAATTGTGGTTTCTTTTTTTGTATATAAAACAGAACAATAATATGACGCTCAAAATCAAAGTGCGTTTATTCACTTTTGGAACATTAAATCCGCAATAAAAAAGTTTCACTCCAGCCTTATAGCACATAATTCACTGTATCGATCTCTGGAACTCATCAATACTTGTATCTAGTAAAGTTATGAAACTATCTTAAATACGACGATAAGGAGTTTAAAACTGTAGATTACTCTGAGGTTACCAACTACTATAACTTAACGTAACTATAACTAATGAATTTATCTTTTAAAAACCAATTCACTCATAAGCAAGAAATAGTTCTCTTTTAATAAAGTTACTCACTCCAGCACTGTCCTATTATGAAAAACAATCTTAATTGGAGATAAAAATGAAACTTGAATCTATTGCAGACAAAATTGAAATAAAAGAACTAAATGCCAAGTATAACTTCTCTGTAGATGAATATTATGCTGAATCTTGGGCAGATTGCTCTACAAAAGATGGAGTATTCAACGCGCTTTTGCCTGGCAGAGCCCCTAGAGGAAGAGATGCACTGATTAAATTTGTAGATGTTGTAGTTGAGGCATTTGGAAAAATGCATCATTTAACCATTAATGAAATCATTCTTCTAGGAGGAAATGAAGCGCAACAAAAGTGTTACCTCCAATTCATCTACAATAAGAATGGAGCAATACAAGGCGGAATTTGTATCTATAACGACTGGCTTGAAAAAGAGAACAGTAAATGGAAATATAGCAGAAGAGATGTAGTTTATAAAACGAAATCCGTTGACATCCCCGATAAAAGTAAAATTTAAAAATGAGGATTATAATGTTTAAAAATAAAGTGGTTATTATCACGGGTGCCGCAGGCAGTGTTGGTCAGACTGCTGCTAATTCTTTTTACTTGCAAGGTGCTAATCTGGTACTTGTTGATATTAACGTTAATGATATCATTAAAGCCTCTGAAAAATATAATTTTGACTCTGATAGAGTAGTGAACGTTTCTGCCGATGTGAGTTCGGAAGATCAAGTAAAAAAACATGTTAAAGAAGCAATAAATAAATTTGGTAAAATTGATGTTTTTTTTAACAATGCTGGCGTAATTGGGCGTGTATCGCCTTTAACGGATGCCTTGGAGTCAGATTTTGATCTCCTAATGAATGTTAATGTTAAAGGCGCTTTCTGGGGTTTGAAACATATCCTGCCAGTGATGATAAAACAAAATTCAGGTTAAATCATTAATACCGCTTCCATGGCGGGTCTGATTGGTTTTCCTTCACTTGGTTTATATACTGCCTCTAAACATGCGGTAGTCGGCTTGACTCGTGCAGCTGCGCTTGAAGTTGCCGGCAATGGCGTTAGGGTTAATGCTATTTGCCCAGGACCAGTTAATACAAAAATGATGAGAAAGATTGAATCGGGCTTGAATGAAAGCAATCCTCAAGACGTTCAAACTCAGTTTTCAGGATTAGTTGCAATGAATCGATATGCTGAACCTGAAGAAATTGTTCAGGTTGCACTGTTCCTTGCTTCTGAAAATGCTTCTTACATTACCGGCAGTATCTACACCGTTGATGGCGGTATGACGGGAATGTAGTTAAAAGATTTTTTAATTAACACATGTTAAAATTCTTAGCCCCCCTTCTTAACAATGCCCCAATATGGGGCATAACACACACTTTTCGTGCAAGTTTTTTCCAAATTCTCATTTATCACGACCGCTTCAAAATCGCAAAAAAACACCAATGCAGTCAATAAGATAAGGTTGTGAATTTAACCTTAATCAATCTCAAAGCAGGCATGTAAATTGCATCATTGAAGTTTCATATTGAGGAGGCTTCCATGAATCTGTGGTCAACTGACAATGTCACCCCATCGGAAAAGTTTAGCTACTGGAGAGAGGTTCTTTGCCAGGCTTACACAGCCCTCAACCCTAAGGTAGACTCAGCTGCAGAATTTTCAGGAACGGTCACATCAGGGAAGCTTGCAGACATAGACGTAACGAATATCAGTTCACAGGCGCAGCGCATTTTTCGTGGTGATGATGAAATCCGTAGAATGCCTAATGAATATTATTTTCTAAATCTTCAGATTTCTGGTCAATGTCTGATGCAGCAGGGAAGTCATGCTGCACTGATAAGCCCAGGTGAGTTTTCACTTGTTGACTCAACACGACCTTATATAAATGATTACCTTAC
Source organism: Pantoea sp. NPDC088449 (assembly GCF_044753225.1). Classification (NCBI taxonomy): domain Bacteria; kingdom Pseudomonadati; phylum Pseudomonadota; class Gammaproteobacteria; order Enterobacterales; family Erwiniaceae; genus Pantoea; species Pantoea sp. NPDC088449. Next base: position 107,364 of record NZ_JBIVMT010000009.1, read on the forward strand.
CAACGAATTTAAGCAATTGTCTTTCAGGATCCCACAATCCTTGTTAAAACCATTACTGCTTCACCCTGATGCTATTTTGACTTCAAAATTTTCTCCTGATGGTGGAATCATTACTATCACAGCTGATTTTTTGAAGACAATCGCTTCAACAGATCTTAATTACCACAAAATCGCCCAAAAAAAACTGATGGATAACTTGGTCAGTTTGGTCGGACTATCTTTGGGTGTTAATTCCAATGTATACGATGAAGTAAGCCAGACTTATCAAGAACAACTCTATTTAGGTATACAAAAATACGTCAGAGAAAATTTAAGCGATCCTGACCTCAGCCCAATAAAGGTAGCAAATAATTACAGAATTTCGACTAGATATTTACATAAGATATTTGAACAGGGTTCAGAATCGTTCAGCCGCTTTCTTCAGACTGAACGTCTAGAGAGGTGTGCTAATGAGCTCAAACATATTAAATCTGACTCGGTTTCGACTATTGCTTTTCGAGCTGGCTTTAATGATACATCGCATTTTAGCAAAGTATTTAGACAACATTTTGGACAATCCCCTCGGGATTATAGAAAAGAAAATCAAAAGTAAAAAATCCCGTCCAGCCTGGACGGGAAAAGATAGACCCAAATCTCATCACTTATTTTAACGAACGAAATGCTCTATTGGCATATACTAGGGGGTCCGGATTTCCTGAGCTATTGTAAACTTCCTGCACTTCCGCAATAAAAATTGTATGTGAGCCACTGGACACTTTCTCAACAATCTTGCAATCAAATGATGCCAATGAACTTCTGACATATGGTAAACCCGATCGCATATTATCCCAATCACCTGCGATGAACCGTTCACTTCTTTTTAAAGAATCAGAAAAACTGTGAACGATATCCATGTCATCTTCTGATAGAATGTTAACGCATATTCTGTTGGAACCATCAATTATATTGTGGGCCGAGGCACTTTTATTCACGCAAGCTAGTAAGGTTGGAGGATCCATTGAAACAGAACTAAAAGCTGTAGCAATAAGGCCACCTTTCTCTTCATGATGAACAGAAGTCAAAAGAGTTATACCTGAAGGAAATTGTCTCATTCCAGCTTTAAAAGATTCTGTTACTTCTTCACGGGTAAATGCATTCATTTTAGTATCTTCTGTATAATTATTTCAATTGACATTACTTAATCTCTTAACACAGAGAACTATTTAAATGCACCGCGATAGCTTGACGCATTATGGCGTAACGGCAGAAGTGCATTACCTTCAGGGAACATTTTTTCACGGAGTGTCCCTGGGCTATAACTGCTTTGTGCCAGACCACGTTGTTGCAGGACAGGCATTACATGTTCAATAAAGTCTTTGTAAGACCCTGGGAACAATTGGCAGATCATATTTACGCCATCGATACCTGCCTCCTGCCACGCTTCGAGTTGATCGGCAATAGTTTCGGGTGTGCCAACCATGCGACTGCTGTAAGACAAAGCGTTAACCAGGTCACGAATACGTGCTTTCTCTCCATTATTTGATTCTTCAAACATTCGCGCATAGCCCTGAAGACCATCAATGTTGAGATTTTCAATTCTCTCCTCTGGGTCATGCAAGCCAAAGTCTATACCCATATCCTTACCGATATGTGCAGCGAGGCCTTCATAGCTAACCCACTCATCAATTTCCCGTGATTTCTTCCAGGCTTCTTCTTCAGTACTTCCCACGACAAAGCTAAAACCCTGAATGAACTTGAGATCATCCGGGTTCCTGCCAGCTTCAACAGCAGAGGCACGAGCATCAGCGATGCCCTTGCGCGCACCTTCAATAGTTGGGAAAAGTACAAATGTACCCTCCGCATGGCGGGAAGCGAAAATACGTCCGGATTTCGACGACCCTGCCTGATATAAAACTGGAACACGCTGAGGAGAAGGTACCGACATATGGGGTCCAGCAACTTTATAACGCTCACCCTCATGATAAATACGATGCACCAATTCGGGACGAGCATAGATACCCGCAGATTTGTCTCCCGCGATCGCCCCATCATCCCATGACCCTTCCCATAACTTGTAAACAACTTCCATGTATTCTTCTGCCCAACGATAGCGTTCGTCATGTGGAACAATGCCATTTAGGCCAAAGTTCTGCGCTGCGTTGTTTGTGACACTCGTAACAATGTTCCAACCAATACGACCTTTGCTTAAATGATCGAGCGTGCTTATACGACGAGCGAACGAAAAAGGGTGTTCAGAAAGAATTGAGCTCGTTAGCACCAGACCAATATTTTTGGTAGAACCAATCAAAGCTGCACAGAGTGTCGTTGAATCGTTGCAAGGCAGATGGACACCTTCTTTGAGGTAAATGTCCATTGAATTTTTATATCCAGGATCTGTTCCAATGACGTCTGCAAAAAAAAGTGCGTCAAAACATCCTTTCTCTGCAATTTGTGCCAATTCTACCCAAGTATCTAAGTCATTATAACCAAGACTCTTACTTTCAGGATGACGCCACAATCCATGCCAAATATGTGACAGAACGTTCATTGAAAAGCAGTTAAAAATTAGACGCTTCTTCATACTTATCTCCGGTTAACTTAACAAGTTTCTTACACAAAAAGTACCTGTTAAATGACACCAACTCTTGGGTTAAAGTGAACTCAGAATATGTTTTAAGCGCACACCAACCGCTTATAAGAAAGACATATGACCATAGACTAAAGGTGCCTATTCAACTGAAGGGGCGTCTTATGGAGGGAGAACGTGGGTTTATATTCAATTTAATAAAGGCAGAAAAAATTAAACCAGCAACTTCTAAGAAGATGCTGGTTTAATATAAAAATTATGCGGCAGCTATTTTTGGTGTTTCCGGTTGAAGTTCAAAATTATTATTAAGTTTTTCCCCCCGATACATCCTCACGACCTCTCCAACGATGATGAGGCATGGGGAGCGCGGTCGCCTTAAAAACTTCAAATCAGTTAACTCCCTCAGTGAAGTTATCGTTGTGCGTTGTTCTGGCAATGTACCCTGTTCAATGAGCGCGATCGGGAGAGTATCGCAACATCCTAAAGACCTTAGTTTTGCAACCAGAGACGCCAACCATTTCACGCCCATATAAATGACAAGCGTTTCTGAGGTACTGAGACTTTCAAGCGATTTCCACGCGGGCTCACCAGCGCTCTCATGCCCTGTTATAAACCGAACTGATTGAGCCACGTTTCGTTGCGTCAGTGGAATTCCGCTACTCGCAGCACATCCTGTTGCCGCGGTAATTCCAGGGACAACGTGGCAAGTGATGCCTGCATTTTCAACAAACATCAACTCTTCCCCTCCTCGGCCAAACATGAAAGGGTCACCTCCTTTGAGGCGTATTACATCTTGACCGCAACCAGCAAGATCAACCAGCAACTGATTAATTTCATCTTGTGAAAGCTTATGATCCCCGGCTTCCTTTCCTGCATCGATACACAATGCTTCATCAGGAATAAGAGCCATAACACCGGGACCAACTAAACGATCATAAACTACGATTTGGGCCTGACAGAGAAGTTTGTGCGCTTTCACTGTCAAGAGATTTGGATCGCCAGGTCCTGCACCGATCAACCAGACTTCGCCAAGCTTATCAGTGCGAGTATTAAATATATGAGTACTTAGTAAATGTTCTGAACTCATTCTGAATTCCTTCACTATGATGCTTTGTCAGGAATGCATTAAATTAAACAGCTAATGACATCTCTGGTTCTTTAATGCGTGAAACATGAATTTTCCCATCTACAACTTTTGTGTCCCACCTACCCACACTTATATCTGCGCTGTCGAAACTTTTCCCATCAGATAAACGAATTTTATATTTGTATAACGGGGAAATAACTACGGCATCACCAGCAACGTCCCCTAAAATACCACGAGATAGGACACTGGCATTTGTTCCCGGCTCATAGTCATCAAGTGCATAAAATTGTCCATGCAGCCGGAATAGTGCAACACGCGATTCACCTACCCGAGCGCCTATTCCTGCATCATCTGGAACCGCGTCAATGTCGCAGATTTCAGTCCATTCGCTATTCGATTCAGAGGTGCTTCTTGTGATAGCTGAGTTAGATGGCCGAATTTGATCGCGTTCGATATCCCAACGGATTGTCTCATCAGGTGCATCGCTATTCACTGTAGGTCTGAATAATGCCAGACGGTCAGGGCTTTCCAGCGTGGTTTTCCACTCGCACTGCCATGTACCTATCACACGGTTCATCTCAGCCTCTAATTCAACATTAATGCCAAGACTATCATTAATCACAACGTCCCTGAGATATTCAAGGCCGCCTTCCATATTGTCCATCCATACACTGGTTCGCTGCAATCTGTCCCCGGTACGGATATAAAACATGAGGATTCGGTCAACATAAGAAATCAAAGTTTCATCATCTAAATCGCTTGCAAACAGATCTGCATGACGAGGTTTCATGCCTCCATTACCACAAACGTAGAGATTCCAGCCCTTATCCGTTGCTATGACACCAATATCTTTACTTTGCGCTTCGGCACATTCTCGGGTACATCCGGATACGGCCATTTTAAGCTTATGCGGTGATCTGAGACCTTTGTAACGATTTTCCAGCAGTACGGCAAGACCGGTAGAGTCCTGAACACCATACCTGCACCACGTCGACCCCACACACGATTTAACTGTTCGTAATGACTTACCGTAAGCATGCCCAGTCTCAAAGCCTGCATCGACAAGTGTTCGCCAGATTTCAGGCAATTGCGCAAGTTGTGCACCAAATAAGTCAATGCGCTGGCCACCGGTAATTTTGGTATAAAGCCCATACTTTTTAGCAACGTTGCCAATTACAATGAGGCGGTCGGGTGTGATTTCACCTGCTGGCACGCGTGGCACAATGGAATATGTTCCATCTTTCTGAATATTGGCAAAATAACGGTCATTTGTATCCTGAAGAGGTAAATGCTGAGGCTTGAGCAGATATTCATTCCAGCATGATGCAAGTAGAGAACCTACCAACGGTTTGCATACTTCACATCCATCGCCCTGACCATAACGTTCAATTAGCGTGCGGAAGTCTTTGATTTCGCCTACGCGGATGAGATGGTGAAGTTCCTGCCTTGAGTATCCAAAATGCTCGCAAATATCTTTCTTAACTTCGAAGCCCTGTGCGGCCAGTTGGAATTCAACAACCTGCTTGACCAGCGCAGTACATCCGCCGCAACCTGTTGCCGCTTTTGTACACTCTTTAATAGCCCCCATGGTGTGCGCGCCGTCGCCAACTGCATTGCAAATTTGTAACTTAGTAACGTTGTGACAACTGCAAATTTGCGCAGTATCTGGTAATGCAGCAACTCCAAGTGCCTTAGTTGGTGAGCCTGCCTGTTGAGGAAGAATCAATGACTCCGGAGACTTTGGCAGCGCAATATCATTTAGTTTAAGTTGCAGCAAATCGCTGTATTCGCTCGCATCCCCAACAAGCACCGCACCGAGTAAGGTTTTACCATCTTCGGAAACCACAATTTTTTTATAAACTTCTTCAGGTTCATTTATCCACTGGTAGCTTTTGCATCCGAGACTCGTTCCATGAGCATCCCCAATAGAAGCAACTTCCACACCCATGAGTTTCAACTTTGTACTCATGTCAGCACCAGTAAATGTGCTCTGCCCCCCCATAATGTTGGCAGCCACAGTTCTGGCCATTTGGTATCCTGGAGCTACAAGACCATAAATGCGGCTTTGCCAAGCAGCGCATTCTCCGATCGCCCAAATACTTGGATCAGAAGTCTGGCATGCGTCATTAATCGCTATGCCTCCCCTTTCTGCCAGTTCGAGACCAGCTAAGCGTGCCAACTTATCTTCAGGCCTGATACCTGCAGAAAATAAAATTAGATCAGTATCAAGCATTTCATCATTGGAGAAGCACATGGTTAGCCCTCCTTTGTTGTTCGAGATTATTTTCTGGGTATTTTTACTGGTATGAACCGTCACACCTAATGCTTCAATTTTACTCCTCAGCATACTGGCGCCCATGTCATCTAACTGAACGGCCATTAGTCTTGGTGAAAACTCTACAACATGGGTCTCAAGGCCTAAGTTTTTTAGAGCATTTGCTGCTTCAAGCCCCAGTAACCCTCCCCCTACAACCACACCTCTTTTTGCATGATGTGAGCGTGCTGATATCGCTTCTAAATCATCGAGAGTCCTGTAAGTGAGGCAGCCCTCAAGATCATGTCCAGGCACCGGTGGAACGAAAGGATATGAACCCGTAGCAAAAACCAAGTAATCATAGGCCTGAACGTTTCCTTTGTGGTCAAGGATATATTTCTCGTTACGGTTGATTTCTATAACTTCATTAGAAAGCTGGAGTTCTATTCCGTTCTCGGAGAAGAAGTCGTTCTTTACCATTGATAAATCGGAGAAAGTACGCCCTGAGAAATATTCTGACAGGTGTACCCTATCATAAGCCGGATATTTTTCTTTTCCGTAAACAATGATTTTCATTTCACTAACTGGGTAATTATTTACTAGTTGTTCAAGGAAATGATGGCCAACCATGCCGTGACCAATGACGACCACTACCGCTTTATTCTTCGTTTTAGACATGACTTCAACTCCAGTTCGTTCGCGTATTACTCGCAGTGTTACCCTGGATGTTATAAGGACTTTCAAGCTGATTCTTGTGCAGGAATGAACTGAATATTGTTCTGAAGCGCACGGAAGTGTAGTAATGCCACTGATGCTCCTCAATGATGTAGGAGTGCCATAATTTATGGAATAATGTACTGAATTTAGCAATCCACTATAAAGGCAGGCCAGAAAGGGCAGTTAACTACTTAGGAGAGAAAATAAGAACAGCGTCAAGTGATTGGCTTAGAAACCAAAAAATAGATCCGTAATCATCCACTAAAGATCACGGATTTCACAAAGTCACGGGATTCTTCAATCGATCATTTCTGCCTTAACTGATCGGCATCAGACTAATAGCGGCTAGCCTTTTATGCTTAGAACCAACGTAACTGGCTGCGCAGCTTTACTACGTTCCCGACAATGATCAGTGCCGGGCTGGAAAACTTCTTTGCAAACTGACTGAGTTCTGCCAGCGTTGTGATTTCCACCTGCTGTTGCGGGGTGGTGCAATTTTTCACAATCGCCACTGGCGTGGCTACGTCCATGTCGTGATCCAGCAGCTGACGCTGAATCTCTGGTACCTGCGTCAGATCCATATAAAAAACCAGTGTGTGTTGTTCTGCTGCCAGTTTTCCCCACTCCATTTCACTTTGCTGTTGCATATGTCCGCTGACAAAACTTACGCTTTGCGCGTGATCGCGATGGGTAAGTGGAATACCGCTGTACGCCGCGCCGCCAGAAGCAGTAGAAATACCCGGCACTACACTGAAGGGAATGTTGTGCTGGGCTAGCACCTCCAGCTCCTCACCACCGCGACCGAAAATAAAGGGATCGCCGCCTTTGAGGCGCACCACGCGTTTGCCGTGTTGTGCCTGCTCGAGCAGGAGCTGATTGATTTGCGATTGGGGTACACAGTGATTGCCCGACCCTTTGCCGACGAAGATACGTTCCGCATCGCGACGAACCAGATTGAGAATCGGTTCTGAGACCAGGCCGTCATAAACCACCACATCGGCCTTCTGGATATTTTGTAGGCCTTTCAGCGTCAGTAAACCTGCATCACCCGGGCCCGCGCCCACCAGCACCACTTCGCCTTGTTGTGCTAATGGAGCGTCAAACAAGGTCTCGACTATCAGGTCCGCACGCGGTTTATCGTCATTCGCCAGTGTTTGTGCTAGGCGATCACTGGCAAAGAAGCGTTCCCAAAATGCACGACGAAGCCCCATGCTGTTGAAAGTCTGCTTGACTCGGCCACGTAACGATCCGGCAAGAGAAGCCAGTTGGCCAAGATGTTGTGGCAGCATCGCCTCCAGTTTTTCACGTAGCAGGCGAGCCAGCACCGGCGCACGGCCACCCGACGAAACGGCAATCATCAGCGGCGAGCGATCAACAATCGATGGCATGATCGCGCTGGCTTCCTGTGGCGCATCCACCAGATTGCAGAAGATACGGCGCAGCTCGGCCGCATCCCCCACTTGTTGATTGACGACGTCATCATCGGTGGCGGCAATCACCAGCCAGCAGCCTTCAAGCCAGCTTTCCTGAAAATGATCGTGCAGTAACTGTAACTTTCCCTGTTCAGCCCACTGTTGAAAGGCAAGTGAGAATTCCAACGCACCGACATGCAGATCGGCACCGGCATCCAGTAGCAAACGCGCTTTGCGTTCTGCCACATCTCCACCACCGACCAGCAAACACCGTTTACCCTGTAGACGGCAAAATAGGGGGAAATAGTCCATCGCTCATCCTCAAAAGCCTGCCAACTGTGTGATGCTTGTTCATCGTGTCTTATGGTCACCATTTATGCGCATCCGTACCGATTAGCATCATGCTGCAAGCGGGCTTAAAAATGTCAAACCGATTTAAGTACAGTGACGTGTGTTGCTAGTAGTGTCTCGTAACAGTAACCGAGGCCACGTTTAAGGAGAACATGTTACCCAGTGTGAGCCACAGCAGGTAATTGCAGATCCCGCTCAGCGTCAGGTCGGCATTATGCTGACTGAACAACGAAAGTGTAAAGACCGTTATATTCGTCACCAAGTTCTCATAGTGAGGGAGGATAAATGCTTGGTAGCGAAACATTTCGTTGAACCTCCCACTGAAATCGCCAGACAAACCAGTCAGTCTCAAATAACAGTGCTATCTAAGGTAGCGTGGTTATCTCTAGCGCCGCAAAGTGGATCTTTGAATTATCTATTGCCAGCATGGCACCTAATGCGTCTGAGTAGATGCGTTGGGCTATCTGGAGAAGCGACGGGCTTTTGATTTATCAACATATCCACTGACCAGATCAATTCTTTTAAGATCATAAGAAGATCATATAGAGATCATTATAAGATCAATAGAGATCACCAGCTCTCTATCTTGATGATCCTTATGATAAAAACACTACTTTGGGTATTTACTTTCATGAATAAGGTATCTACTTTCATGTAATGGGTCTCCACTTTCATGAAAAAGGTATCTACTTTCATGGTAAAGGTATTTACTTTCATGTTATAAAGGTATTCACTTTCATGACAACTCGATCTTTCTGACCTGAGGGTGTGGATAAGTGGGAAACGACAGTAAAGTCATAGATATAAATAACCCTTTTGCCATCGTCAAAAAGGATTCAGAAACAGTTTATCTACTGGAGCCGAACAGTAACAAGACCGTTCAGCCGGTAGCTTTGCTGCGCCTGAGTGTCTTCACTCCTGTGGCGCCAAAGGAAAAAGGGAAGCGCGATTTTCTGATCGACGCGTCAGACGAGCTCTCGAGCCTTGAGGTTGCGCAGCGCGAAGGCTACACGGATATCAAGATCCAAGGCGCAAAGCTCAGCATGTCGACCGATTTTAAAACTTGGCTCGGCATTATCATGGCGTTCTCCACCTATGGCTACAGCAGCGAAACCATACGTCTGCCCTTTACCGAGTTCGCCAAAATGTGCGGGATCAAGTCCGCCGATCTCAATGCCCGCTCGCGTAAGCGCCTGCACGACTCCCTCTTCAGCATTTCAAGTGTCACCCTCGCCTTCAGCAGCAAGGATGGTAAGAAATCCATGTTCTCACACCTTGTACAGCGTGCTGTGTTGAACATGAACACGGATACGGTTGAGATCACCGCCGACAGCAACCTGTGGGAGCTCTACCGTTACGATCACAAGGTGCTGCTAGGGCTCAAGGCGCTGTCTGAACTCTCCCGAAAGGAAGCAGCCCAGTCACTTTATATTTACTTTGAAAGTATGCCGTCGGGGACGCTCTACATCTCCATGAAGCGCCTTCGCGAGCGCCTCGCAATGGGATCGCCGGTGAAGCTGCAGAATTCTATCATCCGGCGCGCCATGGCCGACCTCCAAAAGATCGGCTACATCGACTATACCGAGCTCAAGAAAGGCCGCGAGATCCAGTTTGTCATCAGCAGCCGCTCCCCCAAACTGCAGGCGTTACCCGGTCACTGATCCGCTGCTAAAGGTATTCACTTTCATGTACGCGCCATAAAGGGTCTCTGCTTTCATGCTCTAAAGCGAAAGGTCTCTACTTTCATGCCCCCCCGGTTCCGGGGGGTTTTACGTTACGCACTTTATACCCAGAGGTATCTACTTTCATGAATACGTCGCCGGGCTTGACTGCTGCGCACCGTTCTCGGTTCCGGGGTATCTGCTTTCATGCCGGCATTTCGGACGGGTATCTACTTTCATGTACTCCGTACCGTAAAGGTATCTGCTTTCATGGAGCACGGCGTCTGGAGGCAGGGCCTTACATGAAAGTGCATACCTTTGTGGCTAAGGATGCTCTCTCATCATGAAAGTAGATACCCTTTTGGACGGATCGGGCGCTTCTTGCATGAAAGTGAATACCTTTTAAGGCGGTGCGTTCAGCACCTAAGCGGGCGTACATGAAAGTAAATACCCTCTCATGTAAGTGAATACCTTTTTCGGGTATGGCTGAAGGCATAAAAGAAGTTTAGCCGTGTAAGTGAGTACACGCTTACCTTTAAGGTCCTTATTTATGGGGTTCATCATCCTCAGGTATCTTCTAGATTGCGCAAATCTCGTTCTTCCTGCGCCCTGCCTGATGGTGTTCACAGTCAAAAGCTGACCTGTTTAACAACTTCATAAAGGTCGCCACAAACATGCATCAAGATCCCTGCCATCCAGTGTTTCACCCCCCGTAACGCCACGCATGAAAGTAGATACCCTTTTTACCGCTGCGTAACACTGTCACTTTCTGTGGCCTTCACCCCTACAGAACTAGAGTCATGGGTTCAGTATACCGGCCTGGAAATAGTTTATGCCGGGACGTCTAACGACGAGCCATTATACAACTGCAGATACAGCTACTAGCTGTCGGGTCCTGCGGGGCGTTGGTCTGGCCGTGATCATCAGCAACGGATACCGCGATGTTCACCCGCAGCATCGGCCCTGTGTACAGCTCTCCAAACTCCGGCGCTCATACCCAGGTGATCACTCCCATGCTCACTGTACTGAACGATAGGTTAACAATGATGTAATGGTACCAGTCGGCGCGATACTACCATCTGCTGAATTCAATCCGGCGGTCACGGACTGTTAACCAGGTTCGTTAAGGACGCGGGTATCGGAGGCGGAGATCGTGAGTGAACACAGCGTGGCATACGCTCGCTGCAGGCGGTGGTCGAACAGTCCGGTCAGCTGCTTCAGGCTTTTCTGGCTGAGATCCCGCTCTGCCAGTGTAAGGCCTTCACGGGTAGAAAGCCCTCTTCGCAGATCCGCTCAGGCCTCAGATTCCTGACAGTCATCACCCGCGTATGGCGCTGACAGGATTTGCACTGACAAGCCAAGTGTAAATCAACGAATCTGCCGCAAAAGCTGTCATCAGCAACAAGGCTGAATATAACTACGCATGACTGTTTTCACCGCATCAATCGTACCGCACAGGAGCAGTGTCATATCTTTGTGTGGAATACATTTTTTGCTTCGTGCTGCAGGTTTTTAAGCACCGCCGCGACGTCGAGCGCAAACGCCCGCGTATACATGTCTATCGAGCGCGCACGCAACGTTGTGCCCGCCCCTCAGCTGATCCATACAAATGGGCGCGGCCCGTCGATGACGAACGATTCAGGCGTCAGCGGGCAGCCCCTCGCCAGTACGCGCGCCGGTGTTCCAAAGCGTGTTAAATAAACAGTGGTGGCACCGGTTGGGAAGATAATGAAGAAGCGCGGCTTCGGAGACAAACAGATAGAACGGCGTCATACCGTCCACGGTAGCCATGCGCCACAGCGCTAAGGTTGTGGCAAAGTCCGCGGCTGGCGCGAAGGGAAGCGCCGTCACGCACGCTGGCGAATTTTGCTGGGGTATCCGGGCTGTTCATCCGTTAATTTTAACGTAGCGACGCCTAGGGTATTAAGGCTTATTTTCCGCCCCACTCCGCGCTACACCTGTTTTGCGGCCCGAACTACCTGTTTGATATAAATGGGGTAATTCCAAAGCTATGGCGATGTGTTGTGCAGGGAAAAGTGTTGGTATAACGATTTTTATACTTAACAGTTTGCTGTTGGCATGCACAGCCAGCAGAAGGGCTAATCTACTGCAGAGCCAAATTCGGCTCTGGGTTATCCATGCGATTTCCGTTCATTCTGGTTCTGAGTAATGTTAATGAATGCATTATTGTTTAGTCAGTAACGATTGGGTCAATCGAATCTCATGAGTGTTATGAACTTTGCACTAATTCATGTAATTTGCAAATTTGGTGTTGCTTTGCATTAAATATCAAGATTTAATGTATTTATGCAAAGTTAATAAGGAGAAGTGTGTGGGACTGATGAATACGCTCGACCAATGCATCGCCGCCGGACATGAAATGACCCGGGCGATTGCCGTAGCGCAGTTTAACGACGACAGCCCAGAGGCACGGAAGATCACGCGCCGCTGGCGCGTTGGCGAGGCGGCTGATCTGATCGGAGTTTCGCCTCAGGCTATCCGCGACGCCGAAAAGGCTGGGCGGCTGCCCTACCCCGATCTGGAAATGCGCGGACGGGTGGAGCAGCGCGTGGGCTATACCATCGAGCAAATCAATCACATGAGGGATGTTTTCGGAACCCGCCTGCGCCGGCCCGATGAAAGTATCCCTCCCGTGATTGGCGTGGCGGCGCACAAAGGCGGCGTCTACAAAACCTCCGTGTCGGTTCACCTGGCGCAGGATCTGGCGCTCAAGGGCCTGCGGGTGCTGCTGGTTGAGGGGAACGATCCACAGGGAACGGCCTCCATGTATCACGGCTGGGTACCTGACCTGCACATTCACGCTGAAGACACGCTGCTGCCCTTCTATCTCGGCGAGCGCGATGATGCCTTCTATGCCGTCAGACCGACCTGCTGGCCAGGACTGGATATTATTCCTTCCTGCCTGGCGCTACACCGTATTGAAACTGAACTCATGGGGCGCTATGACGAGGGTAAGCTGCCCACGGAGCCACACATGATGCTCCGACTCGCCATCGAATCCGTGGCGCAAGACTATGATGTGGTCGTTATTGACAGTGCGCCAAACCTCGGGATCGGAACAATAAACGTGGTGTGCGCGGCGGACGTACTGATCGTGCCGACGCCTGCGGAGCTCTTTGACTACACCTCTGCCCTGCAGTTTTTTGACATGCTTCGCGACCTGCTGAAAAACGTCGATCTTCAGGGGTTTGAGCCAGACGTCAGGATCTTGCTTACCAAGTACAGCAACAACAACGGATCGCAGTCGCCGTGGATGGAGGAGCAGATCCGAGATGCATGGGGCGGTATGGTGCTCAAGAATGTCGTCCGTGAAACCGATGAGGTGGGGAAAGGTCAGATAAGGATGCGTACCGTGTTTGAGCAGGCCATCGACCAGCGCTCCTCCACCGGCGCGTGGCGAAACGCGCTTGCCATCTGGGAGCCCGTCTGTAACGAAATCTTTGACCGCCTGATTAAGCCGCGCTGGGAGATCCGCTGATGAAACGTGCACCCATTATTCCTAAAGCGTCACCCTCTTCTTCTGCCGGTGCACCGTCCGCCGCGCCCGCTGCACCGATGGTGGATTCGCTGATCGCCCGCGTCGGCAGCATGACCAAAGGGAATTCGATTGTGCTTCCCGTGTGCGGTCGTGACGTCAAGTTTACACTGGAAACCGTACCAGCCGGTAAGGTCGAAAAGTACACCCGCGTCTGGAGTGGCAACGAGCGCGTGCAGGAGTTTCTGACGGAAGATGCCCTAGAGGATCTCATCCCTTCTTTCCTGCTGAACGGCCAGCAGAACCCAGCGTTTGGTCGCCCGGTTAAGGACGGAATAGAAGTCGCCGACGGCAGCCGCCGCCGCATGACGGCCATACTGACGTCGTCTGAATATCGCGTACTGACGGGCGATCTGGACGACGAACAGATGGACGCACTCTGCAAGCTCGGCAATGATTACCGACCGACCAGCGCGTACGAACGCGGCAGGCGCTACGCGATGCGACTGGAAAATGAGTTTGCGAATAACGTCTCAGCGCTCGCCGATGCGGAAGGCATTTCCCGCAAAATCATTACGCGCTGCGTTAATACGTCAAGGCTGCCTCATGATGTGCTCTCGCTTTTCTCCCATCCGGGCGAACTCTCAGCCAGAGCGGGTGAGCAGTTATTTAAGGCATTTGAGGGCAAAGAAGCGTTGTTGGTTGAACAGGCGCAGTCCTTGATTGCCGGACGCAAAAACGGCCTGTTGTATGATTCAGAAGATATCCTGCAGGAACTGAATAAGGTCCTGACAAAAAGCACCTCTTCTGCCAAGGAATCTGCGATTAACAAAGATTTTGCTCCTGGAGCCTCTGCCCAGTATAAGGGCAATAAGGTGTTGTTCACCCTGGATAAAACCAGAGTCCCTGAGTCACTTATTGCCCAGTTTGAAGAGTTGCTCTTGAAGCTTAAGCACTGATGCGTAGCTGGGACCACGGTCCCAGCTCGCGCTTGAAACTGCGTTCCAATGGACCGGCTAATAACCTGAGTTGTATATTTAGCGCCGGCATTTTTCTTCTCTCTGGGACCGCGGTCCCGGCCAGCATTCCGGCCGCTCTTCTCTTCCCCCGCGGCCTGCTCAGACTTGAATTCTTGTCGCTGAACAAAACATATTATTGTTCAGGTCACGATGACCTGCCAGATGCCCTTCTTTCAGAACCCTGAGATTACAGGCGCCGGGCTGGGACCACGGTCCCAGCCAATCTCCCTGCAATCTATCCTGCTGCGGTTGGATAACCGGCTCACTCACCAGAGGTATATAATCATGGCGTCTGCTCCGTGCCCGTATCGTGACTGCGTTATTTTGTCAGCCATGCTGGATTTTCAGCGGGATGGTTATTCTAGAGAGTAGGCTCTGCGCTTTATCACCGGTCATCTTTCAATCTGGGTTGTGTGGCCGAGAGTCTGAGATAAACCGCTGTACGTTGTGGCATCTTATTCGGGTTCCGGCTCGTGGATCACCAGTATATGCCATTTACCATACATGTCTGGCACGATGATAGCCGCAGATGTCAGTTCATTATCATCTAGCTATTTACATCTGATACCGTTTGTCTGAACCATCGTCCTTGCAACCGGACGGATCGTATTCATGATTACTGAGCCTGTATCGATACGTGCCCGGAACCGTCTTCCATTTGCTGGTCTCAATCACCCGTATGGTAAATGGGACCATGGTCCCAGTTAAAAAAGCGCATGCCTCGGCGCTTGATGTTGTTTTCCTGTTTAGTAATGTTTGGTGAATGTATCCGATTTGTCCCCGATTCGGAATTGTGCAGAAGTCGAATACAGTGGAGCCAGGATGAGCTAGCTCGTCTGGGATCGAGGTCCCAGATGGCATGCTGGTCAATGCCGTTCAGACTGCACCCTGTTCGAAAGGTACATGGACCATCAGTCAAAAATACCGCAATCCAGCGCTCGGATAACTGGGACCGTGGTCCCAGTTATCCGAGCGCTGGATTGTTTTGGCGTGACTCGTCAGTAGCGGGTCTCACTAACAGATTTTTGCTATCGGGATTTCCTTCCAGTTGGTTGTCCACGCCTGGCTGAGCATCTCACGCTTCATCCTCCATTCTGGCTGGATACCCTTTCCGGCAAACCCAATGTTGTATCGTCCTGACCTGTTCATTGTATCCATCAGACCCATTAGCGCCTCACTGCCGGGACGCGGCTTTTCTGCATCGAACAGGTTGAGCTGTGCGATGCCATTCGGTCGCAGCTCATCAAGCATGATACCGGCTTTAGCGTAACGGAAGCCTGGACGCCAGATGGTATCGAGCGACTTCACGGCTGCGCCAATAATGTCACGGGTGTCCTGAGTGCCGACCTGCAGCCTCACATATGCCGTGCTGCTGTAACCTGGCTGACCGGTATCAAAGGGTGACGTGCGGATGAAAACGGAAACGTGATGGCAAAACTGCCGATCAGCACGCAGCTTTTCCCCAACGCGTTCTGCGTAGGTACAGATGGCCTGGCGCATCGCATCATAGGAAGTAATGCGTTCTCCGAAACTGCGGCTGACAACGATTTGCTGCTTCGGTGGAGGGGCATCCTCCATCTCAATGCAGGCTTCTCCGTTGAGCAAGCGCACGGTACGCTCCAACACAACGCTGAAGTTTTTACGGATGAAAACAGGGGAGGTGCGGGCGAGATCGAGCGCGGTTTTGATGCCAAGAAGATTGAGTCGCTTGCTGATCCTTGAGCCGACACCCCAGATTTCTTCAACTGGCTGACGGGCAAGCATCGCCTCAATGCGGCCGGGGTTAGTGGGTGTTAATGCCAGCACGCCGCGAAACTGAGGCCACTCCTTGCTTGCCCACTGGGCAGACTTTGCAAGCGTTTTCGTCGGTGCCAGTCCACAACCCACCGTCAGTCCGGTACACTGAAGGACGTGGGCGCGGATCATTCTGCCAAAGTTTTCATAGGTCATTGTCAGATCCA
This sequence comes from Pantoea sp. NPDC088449, assembly GCF_044753225.1. Classification (NCBI taxonomy): domain Bacteria; kingdom Pseudomonadati; phylum Pseudomonadota; class Gammaproteobacteria; order Enterobacterales; family Erwiniaceae; genus Pantoea; species Pantoea sp. NPDC088449. Next base: position 123,888 of record NZ_JBIVMT010000009.1, read on the forward strand.
TTCCCCGGCAGTCACAGAATCCCTCGTCTACGGAGTAAACCTCCAGCCGGGGAACCATCTCCTCTATGCAGGACATTACGCGTGTGCTCATGGAGTGATATAGGGCGCAATTCGAGCTAAACACATGAATCTTAACGTGAAATTGTTCGTTTTTAATCTGAAACCAGGGCGCACCCATTTTTATTCCCAGCGCCTTAGCATCTGCGGAGCGTGCGATAACGCAGCCATCATTGTTACTGAGCACCACAACGGGTTTACCGCGCAGATCGGGTCGAAACAGCGATTCGCAGCTTGCGTAAAAGGAATTAACGTCTGCCAGACCAAACATGGGCATGGTTACCTCCGACGGGCACGCGTGCTGTTGAAGAACCAGGTTACGACGCCAAGCAGCTGCAGCTCTTCCGGATAAATAATTGAGTAGGCCGGATTCATGGGCAGCAGGGCGAGACGAGGATGCAGCTGCAGGCGTTTAACCGTGAATTCGCCGTTAACCTCAGCAATGACGATATCCCCGTGGGAAGCCTCCTCAGCCCGATCCATAACCATGACGTCACCGTCATAAAGGCCCAGCTCCTGCATGCTGCTGCCTCTGGCACGAACGAAGAATGTTGAGGCGCGCCGACGTATGCATAATTCATTCAGATCAAGCTCGGACTCAACGTAATCCTGAGCAGGGGAGGGGAAACCCGCCGCGCAGGTGTCCGCAAACAGCGGCACGCGAACGCGAGGCGTAAATATAGGTGGCCAGAGCAGTGTCAGGCCAGAGCTGTAGGTTGCGGGTTTCACGACAGCAGCTCTTTAAAAGATGCCGTCTCAGCGGCAGAAAAAAACATGGGACAACACATAAATCGCCCCCAATAACACTGTTTATATGTACAGTATTAATGAGGCGTGATTCAATGACAAGTCTGTATCCATGTTGAATCGTCTCACTCTCGACAATGCCCCTGAAGAATAATGAGTTATTTTCAATATTCAGTTGGATAAAACGTTCAGCGCCAGAGACTGGCTGATTGGTTGCTAAGTGAACAGTTGCTCCTGCCACCTGCTCCCCCTGTCGTGCGACAAACTGTCCACAGGGTTTGCGGATAGCTGTACACCCAAATTGTGGACAACTCCCCGCATAGAGTGCGAGATGCAAAAATAGCAGCGGCAGCGGAGCCGTATGTCTCCTCAATGTTGGGCGCAATAAGGTCCAGTTCCTTTTCACTACATGATACTGACATCTGGCGTCGCCCTTCGGGCCGCGCTGCCATGCTTCGCACCAAGCCTAACGTCGTTCTGTCCAAAGCCTTTCAGGCCATCGGGTGGCTAATGCTGACGCAGAAAATTATGGCAACAGATTCGGGCTAAAAGCATTATTTGCAATCGGTCACTGACCGCGAGTGCAGAGGGGCGTGGGGTGTTTCCGGCTCATCTGCGCCTGACGTACTTGAAAAATCGCCGCGTCACGATCGATATTCTCAGCCCGGATGGCAAATTGCCTTTCTGTCACGGGTTTATCCCCGCAATGCTCGATCAAACCGGCCTGTACATTCTGAATACCAAACGCTTCAAGCCGAAGGCCATTGGCCATCTGCTCACGCAGACAGAAAGATGGTATTTGCGGGCATTACGCCTGCGGAAATTGTGGCTGTAACGTGCAAAAGGGGAAGGCGATCATGAACACAACATCTTTGAGACTTCAATGGCGCCAAGCATCTACCCGCAGTGGCAAAAGGTATGCAGCCTGTAAAATGTGGCGCAAAGTTCTGCACATCCAATTGACGCTGCTGGCTTGAAATGAAATATGACAGCGCTTCTGTACCGACTACAGCATTACTGACTCTGCCAGACATTGTTTTGCAGTTTGGAACCGCAGCGCCGGAATTTTCCATGAAGGCGATGCTGCACTGGGCAGAGGCGCAGGAAAAGCATATCTGCGAAGCAGAAACGGCACTGGTTACAAACGGCAGCTGTTAAAAAGCAGCGTACAGTACTAACAGCATTCTGTGAGATCAATTGGTAACAGGTCATCTCAGTATCGCTTTCATATTCATAAATCTCCAATTTAGCGGCTAAGCTCATAATTTTTTATAAATTGGACTAGATCCACCTTTAATGTGTTTTCAGGTATTATCCAGAGGTTGTTGGATTAAATTATTGTTATAGGGTTCAAGGGAAATATATGGGCGGTAATTATTAAGAGTGGAGTGGTTTTAGTACCCACCCACTAAGGGATCTTTAATTTACTAGATTTCTTATGATGTTGTTGTAATGATTAAAGCTACCCAGTATAGGGTATTTTATTAGACATAGTGCATACAGAAAGATCATAAGCAAGGATATTAATCCTGTTGCTAATGCCATTGGTAATTGCTCTCTTGATTCTGAGAATGAAAATGCTGCTTGAGAAAATATGATTGATAGTGTTATATATAAGGAAACTAGTAAGGCACCTTTGTTTCTTTTTTTACAGAATCTAGGTCGGCTAAGAGATAGCGTTGTGTTTGTAATTGAAGAGTTTATAACTGTCACTTCTTGATCTAAACAGTCAACTACTGTTCTGACAGAAGTTTCTTTTTTAATGTCTATGTCAGAGTTTTTCTTCAGGATATGTAGCATTAAAGAAGCAAGCTTGGTATCTCTCAATTTTGTCAATTCAAAAAGCACTTGTGACTTGAGCTTCTGCTTTGCAACTTCTTTAGCATCTGAAAATTGTCCATTGCTATCCTCTAGTGAGGATATTTCCTTGTAGACAGATATTCTTTCATTCGAAAATTTTTTTAATCTTCCATGAATTCCAAAGAAAAAGTTAACTGCTGCTATAAATATGGTGACAGTTAAAGTCAGTAAGGTGGCATTGCTTATGTTGTCCATTTTTTCTCCTTTAAATTATTAACATGAATCTGGATTTCAACGTAAATATTAGATCTGTTTTGACATCGGTGCTGTAGTATTGATATCGTTCAAATGTACTACGTCGCCAACTGGCGACCCACCAATGGTCCAATAGCTTGAGAGGACCGCCTTCGGGCAGCTGCTTAAAACACTCCTGTAGCCTGAAAGGGAGAACACATCAGTGTGGTACATCTGCTCGCTCCTGGAAGCAGATATCGTCAACAATGCGCACCTACGACGCGACGATGGGGGTCTCTTAAACATACCAACGCAGGGCTTTTTTTACGCTTCTTGCTCTCAGATAAAGCGTCCACAACGATGCTTTACTTCACTTCCGTTATGAATTTTTCAGGGATACGCCCTGAGCTGCATACGACTTTTGCAATGACGCATAAGCCCATTTGGAACATTTGGGTCCTTGCGGAAACCGCATTAGGAGCATGAAGCTGCGCGGCGTCACTTTGGTTCGAGAGATACGAGAACAAAGTGACGCGCGCAGCGCATAACGACCAAACCCACGCACAGTGCGGTTTTCAGCAGGCCGGTACAATCTGACGTGCACGTATTACGTGTTTTCAGGTGCCAACTGGCTATTTATCAACCATGACGCGACGTTAACGAACAACTCGTTAAGGGCGTTTTATTAGAAGGAGAATGATCGACTCGGTATCGATGGCGACATCAGGAAACTGGTGTACGGAGGCAGACTGACTAACGTCAGCACGGCGTAAGCCGCAAACAGGTCAGAGACCTGGGGAGCCTCGCAAGAACTCAACATTTCGCCGCCCCGATGCACAGATACCAGTCGAGACGCAGGAAGCGCAAAAGCAACCGTGTCATCGGGGAAGAGATGTACAGAGTCAGAGTCATACAGCTGTTGGTTTTGTGGGCCAACACCTGTGGATTCTGAAGGAGATATACAGTGGCTGGAAAATTAAGTAAGCAGCTCGTTACGCTCGCACGTCAGCGCGGAGGAAGTTTTAAAACTGTTTCTGATCGTTCAAAGATTGCCAGCCGCTTTTCGGAGCGACTGGCAACCCTTAATATACAGATTCGGGACGTAAGTCATATTAAGACCAAACATATCGAAAACTATATCCGAAGTCGTCAGGTTGAAAATATATCGTCCCGAACGTTGCAAAATGAAATGGCCGCATTACGTTCAATCCTTTCAAAGGGGGAGCGGAACATTCTGGCTAATCCTACACATGAAAAACTGAGCAATCAGGCGCTGAATATTTCTGGTGCCAGTAGGGAAGGGACTAAAGTAGCTATTTCTGATGAACGTCTTAAGGAAATTATATCAACCGTATCAGAAAAAGATCGTGGGATCGCTTTAGGTATTCAGCTGGCAAGATATATTGGACTCAGGGCAGAAGAAACTGTTCAGTCAGCAAAGTCACTCAAGACGTGGCGAAAAAGTTTGCTCGCCGGTGAAAATAATGTTCGCGTTGTATTCGGATCTAAAGGAGGGCGTCCGCGTGATGCAACGATATTTGAAAGAGACAGGGTTATCGCTTTATTAAACGAGGCCATTCGTTATGTGGATGATAATAATGGTAAGTTAATCGACAAACCAACTCTTCACCAGGCGCTTGACCGCTATCATAATGTATTACGTGAAAGTGGAATGACGGGAATACATGCGCCGCACAGTCTCAGGTACGCTTATTCTCAGGACGCCGTAAATCATTACCTTGAAAATGGAATGAGCCGAAAAGAGGCGGAGGCTTTAGTGTCGATGGATCTTGGACACGGTGACGGGCGCGGAGATTATGTTGCGCGTGTTTATAACCGCGTTGACGAAACCGGTTAATAAGGGGGGCTTGTAATTCTCTTCAAAGCGGCGCTATTATTAAAATGCTTCTTACGTTGTCTTCGGACAACCACTAATGGTCAGTGGCTTGAGATGAACGCCTTCGGGTAGCTGCATTAACACTCCTGTAGCCTGAAAGGGAGAACACATCAGTGTGGTACATCTGCTCGCCTTTGGAAGCAGATATCGTCAAACACGGCTCCTACTGCCTGGCGATGAAGGTTCATTCAACTATCTGGCTTCGGCCTTCGCTCTTCGGGGAAACATTCCCGACAGGGTAAATGTTTCTCTGTTCTTCAGGAGAAACTATGTCAATAACTCACTCGTTCCTGACTGAGCTGCGTATGCCTTTCGATATGGTTATTTCAGCTGCAACCCGAGTTGCGTCTGAATACCCTCATATCACGGCAGCACTCAGGAGAACATCGTGGCTGTCTTCACCTTCCGGTCATTATGAGTTCTGTTCCCGCGTCTGGTTCGACGATCATCGTTATCACGCCATTGTTATGGCAAGAACGGTGATTAACGGTCAGCCGGGTGATGAATTCATTTTCAGCCGGCACGGTAAGCACTTCACTTACAATGCTGCTGCGAAATCCGCTCAGCTTGCCGCGTCTGACGCTGCGACCTTCCGGGTATTCACTGCTCAGAAGTAACGGCACAGTCGCCTCAGCCATACATTCGCTTTGCGAATGCCCACCGGGAAACATCTTCCCGACTGGGCAGGTGTTTCCCCCACTAACCGGAGAAACACCATGCAAACCCTTTTTTTACCATCTTCCTTTTCCATAAAAGGCCTTTTTTCTGCGGCTTCCGTTGCGGCTCTATCCCTGTGGGATCGTGTCGCTGACAGCAACAGTAAAGATGAATGGATAACGAACCGCGCCGGCTCACTGAGCTTTAAGGTGCAGGTACATCAGTTACCCTCTGGAAAATGGACGTCCGGCATACTTACCCGTTCCGGCACCTTTTACGGTAATCATCGTTTTGGTTCCCTGAAGCAACCGGACGAAGTGTTTCGCTCCCACCGTCAGGCTCGCCGCTTTGCACTGAAGCTGGCGGATCAGATGGCAAGATTGCGTTTCGCATATCAGTGAGGAGAATGAAAGATGACTATTTCATCTAACGTAGCCGACCTGCTGCAGTTAGCGGAATTTGAAAGCGAAATGCTTACGGCCCTGGCTTACCAATCACTTGGTTTAGATGACCTTGATGAGGAGGTGCAGAACAACAATGAGCCACCGTATTATATGGCCGTTCAGTTCGTTGTTATTTATGGCCTCGAATTTGGCAGGGCACAGGGTCGATATCTAACTTCATGTTGTGCTGACATGGTCAGATCAATACGGGCTATGAGTGTCAGACTTGACCCGGATTTGCATAAACGTATTTCTTTCAGTGGTCATCACGACGGCCGTGGCGATCTTGAAATTGCGCGATTAGAGTCTTTCTAATCTGACTTTACCCTGTGGGGATTTATTCCCCATCAGGGGGATAAATCCCGTTTACATGAGGATTTATCATGACACCCATCTCCGTACCGCCTCAGCACGTCACCTATAACGTGAAGCAGATCGGATGGATATCCCCGAGCCAGTGGCACAGTTTTACCCTGGCAGTCACAGAAGCATTCTGGCTGCTGCCGGTACATCTTCGTCCATGCTCGCCCACGAATGGTATGCGTATGCAACGCGCGTCCATGATGTTCCCTTCTCCGGAGATATTTGCTTTCGCCGGAAAAGACGAAGGGAATTACGTATCCAGAGGCGTGATGTTGACTCAGGATTTAAGCGCCGGTTTGCGTATTGATACAGAGGGGCAACCCATCGATTTCTTCACACGAATAGTGCTGATCCTGCTGTATCAACATTGTGAGGGCTGTTACGAAATAACCTCATCAGCCGGCGGCGTCAGCTGGTCTCTGCCTGTTCGATGGGCAATACGGCATGAGCTGATTTTAGATCATGCTGCGCCTCAGCCTTTCAGCACGCATGGGTTTATCACCGGCGCGGCTGATGAGTTGCTTATCAGAAGCGTGTCTGGCGGTGAACGATCTTTCACAACGGCAGACTGGGGTCTGGTTTCAGAGCTTGAGTTCACACTTGAGGCACTTAAAACCGACAAACGCTAACACCTCAACTTTAACCCATCGGGGATTTACGTCCCTGCGGGCGGTAAATCCCCTCTGAACTGGAGATTTACCATGACACAGACCTCAATTGATTCACTGGTCATTCCGGGCGTTTACCAGCTGGTCCAGGGGGCGTCCATAAAGGCGGAACAGTGGTCCCGATTTACCGAGGTGGTGAAAGAAGCCTTCTGGCTTCTTCCCGCTCAGATCCGGCCATATAAGCCGCTGGGTTTTGAGATGAACCGTGCTTCTGAGCTGTTTGATGATGAAGGTTCGGTTACGTTCAACCATAAGGACAGTGCAGGCTACTGCTGCAATCCGTTCTACCTCAGGCAGACGCTTTCGGATAATTTTCAACCGTACCGTAAGGTTGAGAGTCAGCGATGCAGACAGGATTTATTCGTGCGCATCGTGCTGGTTCTTCTGCATAACATATGCCCCGGCGGCTATCACATAACCAGTTCCTGCCCGCAAAGCTGGCGTTTCGCACAGCGATGGCTGGCGTGGAACATGGATATGTTTACCAAAGCACCCGAAGACATTCCGGCATCTTTCGTGATACCTGGCGCGGTTGAACACCTGCTGCTGGTTAAAACGTCCGGACCCGGCAAGCAGGTCACCACTGAAGAGTGGGAAGCGATATCAGGTATTGAGCTCTGGCTTGCCCAACAGCACAACGACTGACGCATTTACCAACCCTTCCGGGATTTGCTCTCCGGAAGGAGGCAGGTCCCGCTGTTTCAGCAGGTGATCCTATGTTTACTTTCGACAGTAACGCGCTCGCGCAGCTGTTTCACGATACATACCATCAGACCATGTCGGTCAGGCTGGTTATCAGTTCGCAGGAAGGTTTGTTTCTGGAGTTTCAGAACGGCTTACCCGGTCAGCTCTTCTATCTTAGAGAGCGGATACATGCGCTTGAATACAGCGGTGGCAGTAGCGATCCGGGCGTGCAGGTCGAACTTAAATTTGGTCACATCTCTGAAGAATACGGTCTCACAGTTGATGACCCTGCCTTTTTCAGCGCGATGACGGCCGATGACAAAGTGGTTGTTCTGTCTGTCCGCTCCGCATATCAGCTGAAACGAAAAACCATCAGTTGGCTGAGTGCGCGTAAGCTTGCGCTGCTCAGGCAAAGGATGGACGTCATGCGGACTTCGGATTTTCTTGAATGCCGCAGCGACGAAGAGCGGGCCGGGTGGTTCGGTTCGGCAGCATCCATGCTTGAAGAAGCAATATTTACAGACAGTAAGCGGTTTGACCGCCACAACTTTTATTTTTCAAGGCAGCAACTCCGGTTGCGGCTGAACAGCATAACCGCCGACGGAAAAATTATTTCTCCGGTGTGTTAACAACCTTCCCTGACGGGCGTATTTCTCGCCCGTCAGGGAAGGGATGCGCCCTTTTTTCATCTAAGGAGCATCCCATGACTAAATCAACCAAAACCCGCCGCACGAAGAAAACTGAAAGTGTCGATCTGTACCAGAAGGTCACTGACCGCATCGTAGAGGCACTGGAAAATGGCGTCGCGCCCTGGACAAAACCGTGGCGCACTGTCGGCACCTGTGCCGCTTCAGGTCCGATACCGGTTAATGCCTTAACGGGCAAGCCATACAGCGGCGTAAACGTGCTGCTGCTGTGGCTGGCCGCTGAGGAAAAAGGGTACAGCACCGATCGCTGGGTTACGTATCGTCAGGCGCAGGAGCTGGGCGGACAGGTCCGCAAAGGTGAAGCATCATCTGAGGCCATTATCTTCAGGCCGTTTGAAAAGCAGGCTGAAGATCTCAGCGGAAACAAGCTGTTTGATGCTGAAGGCAAGCCACTGATGGAATCAAGGGCCATGATAAAGCCTAACTTTCTGTTTAACGTCGAGCAGTGTGACGGATTACCGGAAGGTGTCGCCGCCGTACCGCATGAATCACCCGTAACCGAATACCCCGGCACGATTGACTGGCCGACGGAAAAACGGATATGTGAGATTGTGCATATGGCGGGCGTTAAGGTGCAGTTCAAATTACAGAACCGCGCTTATTACGCCAGACACACTGATTCAATACTGATGCCAACGGCGGAGCAGTTTTTCAGCCATGCCGACTACTTCAGCACGCTGCTGCACGAAGTGGTACATGCCACCGGCCATGAGTCACGACTGAACCGTGAAGGCATAACCAAATCGGCGAAGAAGTTCGGCGATCCGGTTTATGCGTTTGAAGAACTGATAGCCGAAATGGGCAGCGCGTTTCTGTGTGCTCAGCTCGGCGTTTTCGGCGATGTTCAGCACGACAGCTACATAAAATCGTGGCTGGAAGTCCTGAAGTCCGACAAAAAAGCGCTTTTCCGTGCCTGCCGGCAGGCAAGGGAAGCCTCTGAGTTTTTACTGCAGTTAAAAGACAGCGCGGCTGAGGCTGCGTAACACACCAACCCGGCAGCATTGAATTATCGCGCTGCCGTCCCGTGAGGGCACTGACCCTTACGGGACAGTGCCCTCTTTTTTCTCGTAAAAAGAGGAATTAACCATGTCAGACTGGTGTCATAACCGTTTAGAAATCACCGGAAAATCCGCGCTCATCGGCATTATGGAAGAGTGGATCACCGGCGAAGCCGTACCGCTGTATCGCCACGCCGTCATGCGCAGCATAAAGTTGTTTCTGGCGGGATGCGGCGGACTGCTACGCCCGGTCAAAACGGAGTCATTTCCGCCGTTTCCCGCGCTGATGCAGAGCGGGACGGGACAGGGCACGCCGGCAAATCTGGCGTTTGATCAGTGGCTCGATCTGCTGCGCAGGGATGTACCGCTTGACGGTGAGAACCTGCGTAAAATCGAGCGAATTTACCATCAGTCCGGTATCGATGTGATTCGCTGGGACAACATTCCGGAAGTATCGCGCAGGCACATAGCGCGACTCATTGAGGAGCGCTATGCGGACTGGTTTGGTGTTGCCACCCTGTCCCGGGAAATTGAACCGGGGCAGTGCTGGGAGCGGCTGAGCCAGCTGCCTGAGCGGGCCCAGCCCTGCGATATGCTGCAGATTATCCCCGGTCGTCTTGCCGCTGAGCTGAATGGCAGCGGAGGTTTGCTTACCGGGATGTCTACGGCCGGCAGTTTTTACTGTCGTCAGTACGGCATGGAGTGGCCCGCAGGTCATAACGTCAGCTGGCAGCGTGAAGGACTGAGCAGCATAAAACTGTCGTTTGATTCCGCCTGGTTTCCGCCGGCAGGCGAGGTGATTGCGGCGCTTTCGTCCACGTTTGACTGTGAGATTCGCCACTGGTACAGCGAGCCCGTTCACGAACTGGATGGCTATGACTGTTACGATCGTGGCGAGCACGTCTGCAGCGCTGAGGCGACTGTTGATGAGCTGGACGACGGCAGGCCCGGGCTTCATCTTGTGCCGGCAGCTGAATCCGATGAATTCCAGGCTGGAATGCCCGTACAGCGGACGGCACAGGCATGAGTGGCAAGTGCGAGTATTTGCGCTGCCGCGTCATTTCTACGGCTCATCTCAGCGCAGACGACAATGCGCTGCTGGATGAAATCACGACCCGTGAAGTCGAATACGGTGAGTGGATCCACTATGTCGGTGGGGGCTATCTGCTGCGGTTAACCGCGCGTTCTGCGCCGGTTCTGCGGCTTAAAGAGGCAGGGTTATCGAAAGAGGCCCGCCGCCTGATCGCTTCCGTGATGCGTTCGGACGCCGTGGAAGTCCTGATTTTCGAATCAGGGGCTCCGGAAGCTGAGGGATTCACCACGTACAGCTGGTAACCAAAAAAGGTGAGCCGTAAGGCTTGCCACACACCCTGAGGGGAACACTTCCTCAGGGGCGTGTTCCCCTTTTTTTATGGAGAACACGCATGACTTCTGCCAACCATCGCAAAGCATTCCTCGCGCTTTTCAACGCCACGGCCCGTTATCATCACCGGCACAGGGTGTTTGAAGACTTCGTCAGCTGCGCGGCGATTGCGCTGCACAACGGCGTTGTTCACGATGCCGGGCTGGAAAAGCAGTATCTGAGCATAATTGCCGGCTACGAAAAGGAAGACGTCACTCAGATGGCTGCGTTACTAGGTCACGTCGTCATGGCGCTCGATCAGGACCGTTGTGATTTCCTTGGCAGCGTTTTTATGGAGCTTGAGCTGGGTGATAAGTATCGCGGCCAGTTTTTCACGCCGTGGGACGTCTCGCGGATGATGGCATCGGTGCAGTTGTCCGGCATCGATGCGCTGATGCAGGCTCAGGATTTCATTACGCTGCAGGAACCGGCCAGCGGCGCGGGCTGCATGGTCATCGCCTTTGCTGAAGAGTTCGCACAGCGCGGTTATACGGTGTCAGAGCAGCTGTGGGTGTCGGTAACGGACGTTGATCCGCTGGCCGCCAATATGTCCTACATACAGCTCTCGCTCTGCGGTATCGCGGCTGAGGTTGTGACCGGCAACGCGCTGACGCTTGAACGGCGCAGGACGCTTTACACTCCGCTGCATTACACCGGCAGGTGGGCAGCAAAACTCGGCCGCGCAACGCAACGCGCAGCCTGACCATAACGCCTCTCCGGAGGCGTTTTTTTTGCAAATCGATATAGAGTTTGCGATGGATACCACACTACCGGCAGGGCATGGTGCATGACATGACGCTGACGGAGGAACATCTTACATGCAACCCACGCAGGAGCAGGCACAGGTAATTGCCTGGAAAGGCAGACAACTTGTCGTGACGGCGTTCGCCGGCACGGGTAAAACATCCACGCTTGAAGCTTACGCGCTGGCAAATCCCAGTGAACGCTTGCTTTATCTTGCCTATAACCGCGCTATACGTGAGGAATCCGAGCGACGATTTCCCTATAACGTGGAGTGTAAAACGTTTCATCAGCTGGCGTGGCCGGGGTTTGGCCGGCACCTTCAGGCGCGACTCGCCACATCCCTTCGCGTCACGGATATTGCACGTTTGCTCAATACGCGCCACTGGCTGCTGGCACGATCTGCGCTGAGCACACTTAACACTTTTCTCTACAGCGCCGACAGCGAAATATCACCTCTGCACCTGCCAGATGAAAGTGACAGGGGGGGACTGGATGCGGGAAAGATACTCGGCGCGGCACAGGTTTTATGGCATGAGATGACCCGAATGGATTCACATTTTCCAGTGACACATGACATCTACCTCAAACTGTATCAGTTGTCTGTACCGGACCTCGGGAAGAGGTGGGACGTTATCCTGTTTGATGAAGCGCAGGACGCCAATCCGGTCACACGTCAGTTTGTTCTCAGCCAGCCCTGCCGCATCATCCTTGTTGGCGATCGTTACCAGCAAATCTATCGCTTCAGGGGAGCAGAAAACGCGCTGGTTTCTCCACAGCTGGAGACCGCAGACCGGCTCTGGCTCACAAACAGCTTCCGGTTTGGTCCGGCGGTTGCAGACGTTGCGAATACTTTACTGGCGCAAGCAGGAGAATCGCGCGGCATATGTGGGCTCGGCGGTGAGGATCAGGTTGTCCCTGAGCTTCCTGCCGGAACAGCACATCACTGTGTTATCAGCCGGACGCTGGCGGGCGTGATTGGTTCGGCCCTTACGGCAAGCCTGGCGGGTAAAAGGGTGTACTGGGTAGGGGGGATGGAAGGATACCGCATTGTTGAACTGGAAGATCTGTACTGGCTTTCGGTCGATATGCCCGACCGCATTATGTCGCCCCAGCTGACAAGCGATTATCGTGACTTTGAAGAGTACCGATCCATTGCCAAAGCGACGAAAGATCCGGAGATGGGGCAGGGCGTCCGACTGCTGGACATGTACTTTCCCCTTCCGACGTTACTGGCCGTACTGAAAAAACAGGCGGTAACGCATGAAAGTGATGCTGACGTGACGGTAGTGACCGCGCACCGTAGTAAAGGGCTTGAGTGGAACGCGGTCGTTCTCAGCGACGATTTTGTTGATATTACCGACCCGCTTCTGAGCCCGCGCGAAAAGGAAGATGAGCTGAATCTTCTGTACGTATCGGTGACCCGCGCGTGCAAAGTCCTGGTGCCAAATGAGCTGGTCCGTATCGTAACCGGCTGCCTGCAGGAGCTGAATGAAGCCTCTGAAACTCCGGTCGAGACGAATCCGACTCGCGCAGAATTGACATCGAACTGTGACAATAAACCGGCATTATCAGGAAGTAAAAATGTTCAGTAAACTCATTGCCAGCCTGTCCGGGGGGAAAACCGCCGCGAAGTCAGCGACAGCTGGCAGCAGGATCCCATCGGGATATTTTGCGCCGCAGTCTGCCACACAGCTCCTTTCATTACCGCATCGTAAGCTACTGATGAGGCAAATCTGGGATAACACCTCTTTGCCGGAGGACGTTTATAACCGGCTGTATCTGGCACCGCTGAAAAAACTCGCCGAGTGCGTGCAGGTTGTGCCGGCCGCCGGGGAAGGTGAATGGAGTAAAGAAGGCGGATTTATCGACCTCACCCTCAAATTTACCGCCTGCAGCGTCAGGCTGTCAAAAGGGCATATGTTTCCACCGGGTGCCGCTCCTGAAGAGCAGGCCGCTAAGAATACGCTCTGGAATGCGGTTGTTTTCTGGTCAGCACTTACCGCGCATCTGCCGTTGCTGACCCGGATTGAGGGCGAATTACTGGACGGTCAGTGCTGGATGCCTGGCATGGTGCCACCGGCAGCGCCGTTTCGGTTTCGGGTTAATCATGCAGATCACGCCAGCGTGGCAACGTTGATGGCCTCCAGGCTGCTACCGGACGACGGTGTCACCTGGCTCAGCGGGGATCGCAAGGCTATGCAGATGATGGCAACGCTGGCAGTCAGAAAGGCATCGGCCATGCCACTGATTAAATATATTCTCGATAAAGCGCGGGATATCAGCGGTTCGCCCGTAAGCGCAGCATCTATGGGCCTGCATTCAGTGACTTCAGTTATGTCATTGGCATTCACCGAACAGCCACAGCCTTCAATCATTTTACCGGACGGGGGCCTAAGCACCGCCTCAGTGCTTGCTGATGTCGGAACCGAAAGTGCAGCAAAACTGCCCTCAGATAATTCGACCGAGCAGGCAGAACATCAACTAACGGCATCAGAGGGTCCAATTGCTTTGTCATCTGCACTTTCAGAAAACTGCGGTTCAACGAATGAACGACCTGAGACTGAAAAAACATCAGTTGATGATGACACCTCCCTGCTACTCAGCATGTTCAATGCAGCTGAACCGGCGGCCACTGATGTGATTGATGATACGGAACAAAAGGCCCCGGTCATTCCAGATGATGTTAATCCGGTGCAGACCTCTGACGAACATATAATCGAGGTTTCCGATGAATGTGTGAAACTCATACCCGACGCAAAGCAAGAAGATGATTTCCCTGTCATCAAGTCCACGCTGGATACGGTCGTTTACACTGAAAGTGATAAAGATGAAAAAGGATATATTTCCACAGCTTCAGCTATGAATGAAGTAAGCAATCCGGGTGAGCAGTTTTTAGAGTGGATGAAGGAGTCTGTAAGTAATCAAACGCTCAGCGTGAACCATCATGACAGTTTGCTGCATGCGGTAAGTGGATTTATGTTTATATCTCTGCCGGGGACGGTATTTAAATTCATAGATGCTAATGGTGTGGAAAAAGACCGAAAGGCTATACAGTCATCTTTCGAAAAAATGGGCATATTACATATGCGTAACGATAAGCGTTTTTTCAGAGTTAAAATTTATGAAAGCGAAGGTCTTGAAGGTAAGTATCAGAAGCGAAGTGGATATTTAATTCGTCTTTCTTTACTTGGCTGCTCAGGAAAAAGTAAACTTCATGACAGTCGTTATATTCTGATTGAAAGTTAATGAAGGGACCTTTAAAGGTCCCTTATTAAATTCAGGCCGGGATGGCATTTTTCACTGCATCCGGAACGGTCGGTCTGCCGTTAGCGATACAGGTTGCGGTGAATACGGCTTCTGCATAAAGGGTATCGTTTACCAGTATCTGCTGAACGAAATTGACGCGACTGCGTTTTTCATTGGCTTGCAGGGCGCATGTTACATGCATTTCATCACCTTTCTGCAGGCTCTTCTTAAAGCGCAGCGTATATTCCAGGATCATATGCAGTCGACCTTCAGCGAACTCCTGCTCCAGATCCAGCCCCAATTCTTCTTTCATAAACGCGTGGCGCGTCCATTCCATATAGAAGGGATAATAAAGACCATCCACAACGCCCTGAAAATCAACGTGCTTTTCGTCTACGGAATAGGTTTTGGTAAACATCATAAATCCTTAAAGTAATTCAGCAGTGCAAACCGCATTGGCAGTATCAGGTTTTCAAATTCCTTTTGCGAGGTTTCGGCCCCGGTGCAAATATTGAGTGCCATACTCATATCGTTCTCCACTCCATAGATAAAGCTAATGCCATGGTAGATATTATGAGCCCGACGCTGCTCATCAATGACATTAATTTTTTCGTTTCTGAGTGCGTCATCCCAGACGACTGTACTGACGTCACCCTTTTTTATCTTGGTGAGTTCAATGCCTATTTTTATCAGAAGGCTGTCCTTATACTTTCCTTCATAATAAAATTTATTGTCCCACTCAGCATACCCATTGCTCTGATGAGCGGCGATAGCATTATTTTGAACAAGAAGGGTAGAGATGTAGGTTGTCTTCTCCATCTTGTTCAGAAAGTTTATGACTTCCGTACTGCAGCGATGAAAATTGAGTTTTACCTCTTTTGGATCCACTTTACTCTCCGGCACTCGAGAATTTCTTCTTTCTTAATGGCCGTGCTTTTTACACCTTCAATAGTGACGCTGTCCTCGTCGACTATTTTGACCACCCCTATAATCAAGCCATTCTTGTGCCTTACATGGCATAGCTTGTTATTATTAGGGTCCAGAGTTCGCTCGTTCGATACAATACAGAATTCTCCGAAACTAACATAAGGTTCCCCATAGGTCCCTCCAACCTGGATAAGTTCCACGTCGGGCAACTGGCGACTGGCCAGTATGAAGAGGGTGTCTTCATCCAGCTTTGTGTATTCAGTGAACTGTGGGGGAAATCCTTCGCCTGTCATAATCCAGTTCCCCTCAACTTTAAGACCGCTTTTACTGAAGAAATCCGCAATCAAATTGATCACATCAATACGTCGGGGGGGAACCGTGCCACCAGACTCCCAGCGGGTGTAAGTCGTGTAGGAGAGTTCAGTATCTTGCTGCTGAACGTAGTTCACCACTTCCTGAGGTGAAGTCCCTGTTGCCGCACGGCAACATTTCAGCCTCTTCTCAATTGTGTCAAGCATGCGCACGCCTTTAGCGAAATCAATACACCTGATTCTAAAGGAAATCTTTGGTTTAGTTGTGGGAATAAATACCAATTAATGGGAAATATTTGCACGTAAGTCTTAAGTGATGGTAATATTTAAAAACTTTATAAATATAACGTTAAATATTTTCACAAAGTTTCATCTGAACTGTGAGAGTTATCATGAGGCGGGGCAAATTTTCGTTTCAGGCATGGTTAGTGCAGATGCTGAGCATAAGGGATGACATCAAATGCAGAATGCAAATGCCTGCTTCTGCATATTTGAGTTAAGTACCTATCCACACGTTAATTAAAGCCGGAGAGACCATGTCCTCAGACAATGATGCCCGAAGCCCCTCGCCGATTGTTTACATAGGTCCAGTCAGACGTATGAAAACTGAGAACTGTGCCGTCAGGCTCACTCACCACTCTGGCCGTGTCGTCACCGCCAGCAAAATTGTTCAGGGCCTTATTGATCGTTATCTGGATGCATATATAGAAGAGCTGTCCGCTCAGTCAAACGCCCGATAACGGCTCATTTAATTACTCACCTATCGCGAATCCACTCTATTTGTGGAGGAAACTATTCATGCCTGAAAAGCTGAAAGACGTTATAGCCATTCCTTATCATACCGACGCTGAGCAGTGTATTCTGGGGGCGCTCATGCTCGATAATGACCGATGGGATGATATTAACCTTCTGATTACCGCTGATGATTTCTTTGTGAGCGCTCATCGCGCGATTTATCGTGCAATGAGCGCCCTGGCATCCCGGCTACAACCGTTCGATCTCATTACTCTCAGTGAAACGCTTGAACGGGATGGGCGGCTTGATACGGCGGGCGGATTCGCTTACCTGGCTGAGATCGGTAAAAACACGCCTTCAGCAGCAAACATACTTTCCTATGTGGGCATCGTCCTCGAAAAGAGTAGGCTGAGACAGTTGCAAATCATTGGCAATTCGCTTCTGGCTGATATCAGGGGTAACAGACTGAGCTCTTTAAATGTTGCCGCCCAGGCTGAGGAAGCACTTTTCACACTGAGTGAGAAGGGGCAACACGCAAACGAGTGCGAAACCGAAATTTTGCAGGCGCTTGACCAGTTACTGAGCAAGCTTGAAGTGGCCACAGCAGCTGACAATGGAATTACCGGCACTGCCACAGGAATGGCCGAAGTTGATTTTATGACCTGCGGACTTCAGCCGGGCGATTTGGTTATTCTCGCCGCGCGGCCTTCCATGGGAAAAACTTCACTGGCTCTCAGCTGGAGTATCGGGGCGCTGATGAGCCGGCCGCAAGAAAGTGTGTTCATTTTCAGCATTGAAATGCCAACCGATCAGCTGATGATGCGGATGCTGTCCATGCGCAGCAGGGTAGAACTCAGCAGCCTTCGCAGCGGTAATCTCAGTGACGAGGACTGGGGAAGGATCAGCATGGGTGCTAAGGAGATGGCTGAATGGCGCGAGCGATTAGTCATTGATGATAATAGCAGCCAGACGCCGGTTACGCTTCGCACCCGGGCTCGCAGATATATCCGTAAATACGGCAAACCCTCTCTCATCATGGTCGATTACCTGCAACTTGTCCGCTGTCCCGATATGGAAAACCGGACCCAGGAAATCGCCGAAATCTCCCGATCGCTTAAAGCGTTGGGTAAAGAACTCGGCTGCCCCATCCTTGCACTTTCACAGCTCAACCGTCAGGTAGAGCAGCGTGCCGATAAACGTCCTAACAATGGTGACCTTCGAGATTCGGGGGCGCTTGAGCAGGACGCAGACCTGATTGCTTTTATCTATCGCGATGAGGTTTACCACGCTGATACGGCGCATCCGGGGCAGGCCGAAATCATTATCAGCAAACAGCGGCAGGGACCTACGGGCACCATCAAAACCCAGTTTGACGGCAGATTTACCCTCTTCAGTGAATATCCTGAGGGCGGGTATGACTTTGGTTATGATTTCAGGAGCACAGGCAAATGAGTCAATTTCAGCGTGTTGAAACACAGCCCGGCAGTGATGAAAGTCTGGCCAGAATTTTCACTCTCGATGAACTCTGTCTGAATCCTGATAATCCGCGAAAAAGCCGCAATCCCTTGTTTGAGGATTTGAAAGCCTCTATTCGCGCGCGGGGGCTCAATTCCGTACCGTTTGTGACGCGCGATCCCCGTATTCCTGAAGGAAAGTGGACTTTCAGTGACGGGGGGAACACGCGTTACACCATCATGCGTGAACTCTGGGATGAAACCGGAGATCAACAATTCTTTCATATGACCTGCATAGAAAAACCGTGGCCTGGTCGTTTTCAGTGCATTGCGGGACATCTCGCAGAGAATGAAACCCATGGGCAGCTGACCTTTATTGATAAGGCCCTTTCTGTCCGTGAAGCGAGATTATTGCTTGAAGAAGAACGTGGGAAAAAAATCTCTTTGCGCAATCTCGCCGCTGAACTGACCAGTAACGGCCTGCCTGTACATTTTTCAAGCGTAAGCCGTATGGAAGATGTGGTGACAAACATCTATCCGTGGATGCCTGTTTTGCTGGGATCGGGGTTTGGTGGTCGTGAGCTAAGAAAGTTGCTCAAGCTGCGCCATAGCGCTGAAACAGTCTGGGATAAATATCATTTAAATAAAGATGCCTGTACCGAGAGCAATTTCACGAGTGTGTTTGGGCAGTGCTGCCAGAAATTTGATGGTCCTGAACTATGGTCACTGGAAATGTTCACTGATGAACTTATTGGTGATCTGAATTCTGCCTTTCCATGTGATGACCTTGACTACGATGGCTGGTTATTGGAGCTGCGCGGTGCTGATAAGGAAAAGGCGGAACCTGCTGAAGACATCATCATAGCCGTTTCACCCGCTTTGCCGGCCACCTCGTCAAAAGTGGCAAATGATGATGCTGGTGAGCATATTGATCCATTGGATGAGCAACCATCAGATGACATGCCACTGATGAGAAGCAATGCGCGGGATACCGTCACTGAAGCTGAGATACCCGCTGAAATCAGCGATACTGAAGGTTCATCCTTTTTGGTAAACGATGAAACTCCTGCCACCCAATGTCCTGATGATCCCCTTCAGCCAGTGGCTCCGCCAGATAACCATTCCCTCTGGTATCTCAGCGCCTTACAGGACGATATTGAGCACCTGCAAAGTAATGCATGGCGCCTCTGTTGGGACATCGCCAGCGCTCATGGCTGTGGTGACGCGTTAGAACCCGCCAGTGAAAATGCGTTACAGCCTGGTTACCGGCTTTCAGGGGTTATAGATGATGCCCAAGTTGTGCCCTTATTCCTCGCTTCCCTGGCTGACGATACGGCTTGTCGGGACTCTGTGAACTTAACGTTTAAATTGCTGATCGGGTCATCTGATTCAGCCACGCCTGTTTTTGATGACGAGCAAACTCTGATGGTGTTTCGGCTAATCAGGATCCTTCGTCGTCTCCGCGAACTGCAGCGCAAGGGTGCTGCGTCAATTGTTCCTGTAAATGAAGGGTAACTGATGAACACGAACCTATCCCGGGCTGCGAATGGTTTCCTGCTTGACCTGGTTATGGAGCTGAAAAACGGCTTTATACGCCGCTGTGACAAAATGGGTCTGACATCTGAAGAGATCGCCACGCTGAAGGATGTGACCATTGAAGATATCCATTACATCGTCAACAGCGAGGTCTCGGTTCTCTCATTCCAGATAAATCAGGACAATCTGGCAAGGCTGATGACGCAAGCCCGGGAGGATCAGACGCGAAAGCAACGGATTGACCGTGCGCTTGCTTTGGGGGGCTCAATCAAACTGATGGAGCATTTCTTCGGGCTGATGAGTAATGACGTAGCCGCGCGTCGCAGGATCGCGGGCATAAAAGTGCGTGCAGGCCGGGGAACCGTCCTCAGCGAGGAACAGAGTACCGAGCTATGGGAATTCTGGGCGGCAAATGACAGTCAAACACTGCGCAGTGAAACGGACGAGGGGCTGGATTTGATGCTGCTTGCTGCCGAACAGATGGATATCTCACTGACCGCTGTCTGGAATACCGTTCTCAAATGGGAGAGTGAGCATCTCACCGCCGCCACCCGGAGAAGAGCATGACTGTTACCGCTGTGAAACACATTCACTGTAATCAGGAGGGGCAGAATGCGGTCTTGTGAAGTTATACCGGGTCTAAAAGCCCCGGTTACTGCTCCATCTTCACTGCGAAAAAAAGCGACCCGCGCGGTGCTTCGATTCTGGCAGGGTGAGCGTAACTATAAACGTCTGAATGAAAACCGAACCGGCTATTACAAGATCGATC
>NZ_JBIVMT010000010.1:0-31608 GCF_044753225.1 Pantoea sp. NPDC088449
AACTCAGAAGTGAAACGCCGTAGCGCCGATGGTAGTGTGGGGCCTCCCCATGCGAGAGTAGGGAACTGCCAGGCATTAAATAAGTGAAGAAGCCCTGAACGGAAGTTCGGGGCTTTTTTACGTCTGTAGATGTTACTTTCCCAACGGAAACTAAGAAAACATCAACCTCGGAACATATCGATCAGGTAAACTACGGCCAGATAAACTAGTTAAGGCCGTGAAATGTCCAGCCCCTATACATCCCTACAAGCTTTCAACACCCTAGATCTTGCAATCAGCGCACAAACGCTGATCGTCGCCGATAATTCTGATGCCATAAGCTTAGCCTGGAAAAATAGCCAGCATTCCAACTTGCCCTTTATTGTATTGGGTGAAGGAAGCAACGTACTCTTTCTAGAGGATTTTAGCGGTACTGTTGTGATTAACGCTATCAAAGGTATTGCTATTGAAGAGCAGGATGAAGCATGGCATTTGCATGTCGGCGCCGGTGAAAATTGGCATAGTTTAGTTGAGCAGACGTTAAAGAAAGGGATTACCGGTTTAGAAAACCTGGCGCTGATCCCTGGTATGGCGGGGTCAGCACCCATTCAAAATATTGGCGCTTATGGCGTCGAATTTAAGGATATCTGCCACTATGTAGAAGCCTTGCATTTACCGACGCAGAAAATTATCCGTTTGTACCGCGAAGAGTGCCAGTTTGGTTACCGTGACAGCATTTTCAAGCATGAGATGAAGAGTGACTATGTCATTGTTGCAGTTGGATTACGACTGTTAAAACAGTGGCAGCCAGTTCTGAGCTATGGCGATCTAGTAAAGCTGAATCCAGCAACCGCCTGTGCCTGGGATGTATTTAATGCTGTTTGCCATATGCGACAAAGCAAACTGCCTGACCCACATATCACAGGCAATGTCGGTAGTTTCTTCAAGAACCCCCTTATTTCGGACGAGCAGGCGGCGGCATTAATTAAAGAGTGGCCAACTATCCCATATTATCCACAAGCCAGTGGTGACGTAAAATTAGCCGCTGGCTGGCTAATCGATCAATGTGGCCTTAAAGGGTATCGGGTCGGCGGTGCGGCAGTTCATCGTCAGCAGGCATTAGTGCTGATTAATGAAAATCACGCCACGCCGCAAGATATTGTAAGCTTGGCGCATCAGGTCCGAAATAGAGTCGGTGAAAAATTCGATGTTTGGCTGGAGCCAGAGGTGCGCTTTATCGGTGCTCGAGGCGAACGTAACGCCGTTGAGGTAATCTCATGAAAGATAATAGCGTGCCGTTAAAGTTAGTGGCACTTTTGGCTGATGGTGAATTTCACTCTGGTGAACAACTCGGTGAAGCGCTTGGGATGAGCCGGGCTGCTATTAATAAGCATATTCAAACCCTGAAAAGCTGGGGTTTAGATGTGTATACGGTGACGGGAAAAGGTTATAGCCTGCCAGCAGCTATGCAGTTATTAGATGAAGAAGTCATTTTGTCACATTTGCATCAACCCGATCTGGCAGTTATTCCTGTTATTGATTCTACCAACCAATATTTGCTGGAACGCATGAACCAGCTCCCTTCAGGCTATGCATGCATTGCCGAATATCAACAAGCAGGACGAGGACGCCGCGGCCGGAAATGGTTCTCTCCATTTGGTACCAACCTCTATATGTCAATGTATTGGCGCCTTGAGCAGGGGCCAGCAGCGGCAATGGGGTTGAGTTTAGTTATTGGTATTGTCATGGCTGAAGTCATTCAGTCGTTAGGTGCGCCTGATATACGCGTTAAATGGCCAAATGATCTTTATCTTAATGATCGTAAACTCGCGGGTATTTTGGTTGAGTTAACGGGTAAAACCGGTGATGCTGCGCAGATCGTTATAGGTGCCGGTATTAATTTGCTAATGCGCTCAGAAGGGGCAGCGGAAATTAATCAGGGCTGGATCAATTTGCAGGAAGCGGGAATCGAGATTGATCGCAATGAACTGGCCGCGAAATTACTCAACAGCCTGCGCGAAGCGCTACCAATTTTTGAGCGTGATGGTTTAGCACCTTTTGTTACGCGCTGGGAAGCCCTTGATAACTTTATTAATCGTTCTGTGAAGCTACTGATTGGCGAGCGTGAGGTACATGGTATTGCACGTGGAATCGATAACCAGGGGGGCTTATTACTAGAGCAGGGTGGTGAAATTAAATCGTGGGTGGGAGGAGAGATTTCTCTTAGGCCTGGTAATTAATTTCACCAGTTAAGGCTAAAACGCCCATTACTTTTTGGGCGTTTTAGCAAAAATCTCTATTTTCTTAACCGAAGACTTTGTACTGCGTGATCTGCTGATTTAGTCATAATAAGACTAGCGCGTTCACGAGTCGGGAGGATATTTTCCTTAAGATTAAGCCAGTTAATCTCTTTCCAGAGCCCGCGTGCGATATTGAGCGCATCCTCTTCTGGCAATTGAGAATAGTGATGGAAATAAGAGTCAGGATCGCTAAACGCTCCCTCACGGAATTTCAAAAATCGGTTTACATACCAACTTTCGAGTAACGACTCAGGTGCGTCAACATAAATAGAAAAATCCACGAAATCTGAGACAAATACATGGTGAGGATCGTGAGGATAATCCATGCCGCTTTGTAAAACATTCAATCCTTCAAGAATAAGGATATCGGGCTGTTGTACGACTTTGTCTCCGTCCGGGATAACATCATAAATAAGATGTGAATAAACCGGTGCTGTCACCTGGCTTGCGCCGGATTTTAAGTCGGAAACGAAATTTACCAGACGATGCATATCATAGGATTGCGGGAATCCTTTTTTCTTCATCAAACCGCGCTCTTTAAGCACGGCATTAGGATGCAAGAAACCATCGGTAGTGATCAGCTCAACCTTGCGGTGTTCTGGCCAGCGGCTAAGTAATGCTTGTAGCACACGAGCCGTGGTGCTTTTACCAACGGCAACACTGCCAGCAATACTGATGATATAGGGAATTTTTTGACCATTGGTACCAAGAAACTGCTCAAGCACCGCCTGGCGTCTCAAATTTGAGCTGATATAGAAATTAAGCAGGCGTGAGAGTGGAAGATAGATCTCGGCTACTTCTTCTAATGAAAGATCTTCGTTTATGCCACGTAAACGTTCAATTTCACCTTCGGCCAGCGTCATTGGCACCGAGTCGCGTAGCGCTGCCCATTGCTGACGATTGAACTGTAAATAGGGCGTAGTTAGAGGTGTCGTTTTTTTACTCATAAGCATGCGTTTGAGTGCAAATTTTGATGTATCAACATCTTGTAGCATCGAGCATACAACGATGTATCAAACTCAATTGCACGTCACAGGGGTAATTAACGAGAACAATGGGCAGGAGGGTAACACCAGTGTGAGTTTAAAAAGAAGTAAAATGACAAACATAAGCACGCTTTCGCAACCGTGTCCGCATTTTTCTTGTCGCTCAGTAGCTTGCCACTACATTTTCTGCTGAGGTGTTGTGCAAACGCTATGAGTAACTTACAGGGACATTGTAAATCATTAGCGCAAAACGAATGGGTTGCTCTCTTTCGCATAATAGAGCCGTACAACCACAGCGATAACCTCAACATATAGCAAGCGGGATGGACAGCTGTACGCCTCACGCTCCAGCCTTTGCATTAATCCTGGCCCTATACGATATGCCTGGCAGTGAAATCCCTCAGCTCCTCTTCCTCTCATTTTACTGGTTAATGTAGATAAATAAAAAAATGGTCCACTGACAAAAGATTTTTTGCGGCTTT
Source organism: Pantoea sp. NPDC088449 (assembly GCF_044753225.1). NCBI lineage: Bacteria > Pseudomonadati > Pseudomonadota > Gammaproteobacteria > Enterobacterales > Erwiniaceae > Pantoea > Pantoea sp. NPDC088449. The sequence continues at coordinate 3,748 of NZ_JBIVMT010000010.1, forward strand.
TTTATAAAAAAAATCACCATTTGTACGATATCGGGCAGGGAGGAACCCAGAAGTCTGCATAAGAAAAGAAGAGGCTAAGCAAAAAGCGATTCATTAATGCGATGCAAAAATGCACGCACATTGAATGTTTTTTCTGCATATGATGACTGAATTGAGATGATTTGCACAAATAGTAAGCGATAGAACGAATTTGGCAATTTTTTTGTTGCATCCTTCTTCGGGTCTTCCTAGAATGCGCTCCACTTGATGCCGGCTTAGCTCAGTTGGTAGAGCAACTGACTTGTAATCAGTAGGTCACCAGTTCGATTCCGGTAGCCGGCACCATCAAGTAGGTGGGATTCCCGAGCGGCCAAAGGGAGCAGACTGTAAATCTGCCGTCACAGACTTCGAAGGTTCGAATCCTTCTCCCACCACCATCTCAACCTCTTGGTTGGGCATCAGATAAGGCCCTTATCTGATGGGTGAGTTTTTCATCTCTCACCTTCGAATTTCAGATTGTGCATTAGCGCAATCAAAGTCGGTCAGAAATGCTGACTGGCCGAATAATAGAAGGTCTTCTTTTATTATTCATAAGCTACAGAAAGAACAGGTAGCCGAGTTCCAGGATGCGGGCATCGTATAATGGCTATTACCTCAGCCTTCCAAGCTGATGATGCGGGTTCGATTCCCGCTGCCCGCTCCAGATGTGCTGATATGGCTCAGTTGGTAGAGCGCACCCTTGGTAAGGGTGAGGTCCCCAGTTCGACTCTGGGTATCAGCACCACTTCCTTTATCTCTCTCCTGATTCTCTCTCTGTAAACCAAACAGTCAGGCATTGCCTGGTTGATATGACGATATCTTCGATATATCCGTGTCTTAGAGGGACTAGCGATGGCTAAAGAGCAATTTCAACGCAACAAACTGCACGTAAACGTGGGCACCATCGGTCACGTCGACCACGGTAAAACCACCCTGACTGCTGCAATCACTACCGTTCTGGCTAAAACCAACGGCGGCCAGGCGCGTGCGTTCGACCAGATCGACAGCACTCCTGAAGAAAAAGCACGTGGTATCACCATCAACACTGCACACGTTGAGTATGAAACCCCGTCTCGCCACTATGCGCACGTTGACTGCCCAGGCCACGCCGACTATGTGAAAAACATGATCACCGGTGCTGCGCAGATGGATGGCGCAATCCTGGTTGTTGCTGCGACTGACGGCCCAATGCCGCAGACTCGTGAGCACATCCTGCTGGGTCGTCAGGTTGGCGTTCCTTACATCATCGTGTTCCTGAACAAGTGCGACATGGTTGATGATGAAGAGCTGCTGGAACTGGTTGAGATGGAAGTCCGTGACCTGCTGTCACAGTACGATTTCCCAGGCGACGACACTCCAATCGTTCGCGGTTCAGCACTGAAAGCGCTGGAAGGCAACGCTGAGTGGGAAGCTAAGATCACTGAGCTGGCTGGTCACCTGGATACTTACATCCCGGATCCAGTTCGTGCTATCGACATGCCATTCCTGCTGCCAATCGAAGACGTATTCTCAATCTCTGGCCGTGGTACCGTTGTTACCGGTCGTGTAGAGCGCGGTATCGTCAAAGTGGGCGATGAAGTTGAAATCGTTGGTATCAAGCCGACTGTTAAGTCGACCTGTACCGGCGTTGAAATGTTCCGCAAACTGCTGGACCAGGGCCAGGCAGGCGAGAACTGTGGTGTTCTGCTGCGCGGTATCAAGCGTGAAGACATCCAGCGTGGCCAGGTTCTGGCTAAGCCGGGTTCAATCAAGCCACATACCAAGTTCGTATCAGAAGTATACGTACTGTCTAAAGACGAAGGCGGCCGTCATACTCCGTTCTTCAAAGGCTACCGTCCACAGTTCTACTTCCGTACTACTGACGTGACCGGTAACGTTGAGCTGCCAGAAGGCGTTGAGATGGTAATGCCTGGCGACAACGTGAAAATGACCGTTGAGCTGATCCACCCAATCGCGATGGACCAGGGTCTGCGTTTCGCAATCCGCGAAGGCGGCCGTACCGTAGGCGCGGGCGTTGTTGCTGAAGTTATCGCTTAATTACGATAACATTTGACGCAATGCACAAGGAAAGGGCATCATTTGATGCCCTTTTTGCACGCTGTTACATAGAACCTGGCTCATCAGTGATTTTCAATCATAATCATTGCTGAGACAGGCTCTGTTTCACGGCGTTGGATACCGAGTAACGCTCAAAAGCTCATTCGGTTTGGATGCCTCGCTCTGCGGGGCAGAATAGTTTCTGAATTATTGTGGCAGGTTGGTTTATGAGTGCGAATACCGAAGCTCAAGGAAGCGGGCGCGGCCTTGAAGCGATAAAATGGGTAGTTGTGATCGCATTGCTCCTGGTAGCAATCGTCGGCAACTATATTTATCGCGATGTAACACTGCCGCTGCGCGCGCTGGCTGTGGTTGTGCTGATCGCTGCCGCTGGCGGCATTGCATTGTTGACAATCAAAGGCAAGGCGACAGTGGCATTTGCTCGTGAAGCAAAAACCGAAATGCGTAAGGTCATTTGGCCGACTCGCCAGGAAACATTGCACACCACGTTAATCGTTGCCGCGGTAACTGCCGTGATGTCACTGATTTTGTGGGGGCTGGATGGTATTCTGGTCCGTCTGGTATCGTTTATCACTGGCCTGAGGTTCTGAGATGTCTGAAGCTCCAAAAAAACGCTGGTACGTCGTTCAGGCGTTCTCCGGTTTTGAAGCTCGCGTAGCGAAGTCGCTGCACGAGCATATCAAACTGCACAACATGGAAGAGCTTTTTGGCGAAGTCATGGTGCCGACTGAAGAAGTCGTTGAAATCCGTGGTGGGCAGCGTCGTAAAAGCGAACGCAAATTCTTCCCTGGCTATGTACTGGTTCAGATGGTGATGAATGATGCCAGCTGGCACTTAGTACGCAGTGTGCCGCGTGTAATGGGCTTTATTGGTGGTACTTCTGACCGTCCAGCGCCAATCAGTGATAAAGAAGTAGATGCGATCATGAACCGCCTGCAGCAGGTTGGTGATAAGCCGCGTCCAAAAACACTGTTCGAGCCAGGCGAAATGGTACGTGTCAGCGATGGTCCATTTGCCGACTTCAACGGTGTGGTCGAAGAAGTGGACTACGAGAAGAGTCGCTTGAAAGTGTCTGTTTCCATCTTTGGCCGTGCAACACCAGTAGAACTCGATTTTGCTCAGGTGGAGAAAGGTTAACCCTTTTGTTCACTTTTTAGCTCTTGCGGAAGGCGCGAAATTTACCTATAATTTCGCGCCTTTTGTTTTTATGTGCCAGCAATGGCGTATAAATCGTTATCACGGGGAGCCTGTTTTCCAGGCGCTATAACCCAATTGAGGAAATATCATGGCCAAGAAAGTACAAGCCTACGTTAAGCTGCAAGTTGCAGCTGGTATGGCTAACCCAAGTCCACCTGTTGGTCCAGCTCTGGGTCAGCAGGGTGTTAACATCATGGAATTCTGCAAAGCGTTCAACGCGAAAACTGAATCCCTGGAGAAAGGTCTGCCTACTCCTGTTGTTATCACCGTATACAGTGACCGTTCTTTCACCTTCGTTACCAAAACGCCTCCGGCTGCCGTACTGCTGAAAAAAGCAGCGGGCATCAAGTCTGGTTCTGGTAAGCCGAACAAAGACAAAGTCGGTAAAGTTTCTCGTGCTCAGGTACGTGAAATCGCAGAAACTAAAGCTGCGGACATGACTGGTTCTGACGTAGAAGCGATGACTCGCTCTATCGAAGGTACTGCTCGTTCCATGGGCCTGGTAGTAGAGGATTAAGAAATGGCTAAGCTGACCAAGCGCATGAGCGTAATCCGTGACAAAGTTGATGCTACTAAGCAGTACGACATCAATGAAGCTGTTGCTCTGCTGAAAGAACTGGCTACCGCTAAGTTCGTAGAAAGCGTTGACGTTGCTGTTAACCTCGGCATCGATGCACGTAAATCTGATCAGAACGTACGCGGTGCGACCGTTCTGCCACACGGTACTGGTCGTTCAGTACGTGTTGCTGTCTTCACCCAAGGTGCAAACGCTGAAGCTGCTAAAGCAGCCGGCGCAGAGCTGGTAGGTATGGAAGACCTGGCTGAGCAGATCAAGAAAGGCGAAATGAACTTTGACGTTGTTATCGCATCTCCAGATGCAATGCGCGTTGTTGGCCAGTTGGGCCAGGTTCTGGGTCCACGCGGCCTGATGCCAAACCCGAAAGTGGGTACTGTAACCCCTAACGTTGCTGAAGCAGTGAAAAACGCTAAAGCAGGTCAGGTTCGTTATCGTAACGACAAAAACGGCATCATCCACACTACCATTGGTAAAGTGGATTTTGACGCTGACAAACTGAAAGAAAACCTGGAATCTCTGCTGGTCGCGCTGAAAAAAGCAAAACCATCACAGGCGAAAGGCGTGTACATCAAGAAAGTCAGCATCTCTACCACCATGGGCGCCGGCGTTGCCGTTGACCAGGCTGGTCTGAGCGCATCAGCAAACTAATTGCTGCTTGTAACGGGCGAAAAATTCATCTAGAATCTTACGCCCGTTGTTCTGGTTGTTCGCGCAACTCAGAACCCAGATTCAAAGCGACTGAATAGCTATGCCTTAAAACTTAGTCATTCAGCTGCTTAGGTTGGAGCCAGGCCTTATCCTGGCCTCCGTCCAAGACCGCAGGAGCGAAATATTCTCGAATATTTTGCTTAATACCCTGCGTAGACGGTGACAGAACCAAAAAGAATTTTTTCTTCACTGGATTCTGCTCACCGTGTAATAGCGCTTATTGCCTTCGGGTAATTAAGTGAAGTGAGTTCCGGGAAATCTTTCCCGGTCAATCCAGGAGCAAAGCTAATGGCATTAAATCTTCAAGGCAAACAAGCGATTGTTGCTGAAGTTAGCGAAGTAGCCAAAGGTGCGCTTTCAGCGGTTGTTGCGGATTCCCGTGGCGTAACCGTTGATAAAATGACCGAACTGCGTAAAGCAGGTCGTGAAGCTGGCGTTTACATGCGTGTTGTTCGTAACACCCTGCTGCGCCGCGTCGTTGAAGGTACTCCTTTTGAGTGCCTGAAAGACACGTTTGTTGGTCCGACCCTGATTGCATATTCTATGGAACACCCGGGCGCTGCTGCTCGTCTGTTCAAAGATTTCGCTAAAGCGAATGCAAAATTTGAGGTCAAAGCTGCAGCCTTTGAAGGTGAGCTGATCACGGCGGCCAATATTGACCGTCTGGCAACTCTGCCGACTTACGAAGAAGCACTGGCACGTCTGATGTCGACCATGAAAGAAGCCGCTGCTGGCAAACTGGTCCGTACTCTGGCTGCTGTGCGCGATGCAAAAGAAGCGGCTTAAGGCTAATTTCTTTTCCTTCGTGCTTGCTAACGTATAAACTTTTTCTGATTTTTAGGAACAATCGATATGTCTATCACTAAAGACCAAATTCTGGAAGCGGTTGCCGCTATGTCCGTAATGGAAGTAGTTGAGCTGGTTTCTGCTATGGAAGAAAAATTCGGCGTTTCTGCTGCTGCCGCTGTAGCTGTTGCTGCTGGCCCAGCTGAAGCTGTTGAAGAAAAAACTGAGTTCGACGTAGTTCTGAAGTCTGTTGGCGCTAACAAAGTCGCAGTAATCAAAGCAGTACGTACTGCAACTGGCCTGGGCTTGAAAGAAGCTAAAGACCTGGTTGAAGCTACTGGTACTATCAAAGAAGGCATCAGCAAAGATGACGCAGCCGCTCTTGAAGCTGCTCTGAAAGAAGCTGGCGCTGAAGTTGAAGTTAAGTAAGACAACCCTTGGGTTGCAGCCTGAGTAACATTAGGCTGATGGCTGGTGACTTTTCAGGTCACCAGCCTTTTTGCGCTACAGGGGAATGATGGCGTTTCGCACTGTTTGTCCGTCATTCCTCTTCAATATCTTTTTCTATCGACGCCTTAATATATCGCTTTCCTGCAAAGGTTCCCTGCCTGAACAACGGCGATGAAATGATTTAAGAGTGATAGAAAGATGTATTGCATGGGGTGTTACGCATCGCATGAAAAACAAAAAATAGTGTTGCATGAACTGTCCTTTTCAGGACGGACAGCGTGGTTCGACATGTCAGCTAGCTGAGGAACCCCATGGTTTACTCCTATACCGAGAAAAAACGTATTCGTAAGGATTTTGGTAAACGTCCACAAGTTTTGGACATACCTTATCTCCTTTCTATCCAGCTTGACTCGTTCCAGAAGTTTATCGAGCAAGATCCAGAAGGCCAGTACGGTCTGGAAGCAGCCTTCCGTTCCGTATTCCCGATCTCTAGCTACAGCGGCAACTCCGAGTTGCAGTATGTCAGCTACCGTTTGGGTGAGCCGGTCTTTGACGTAACTGAATGTCAGATCCGTGGCGTGACCTATTCGGCACCGCTGCGCGTGAAACTGCGTCTGGTGATCTACGAGCGCGAAGCGCCGGAAGGCACCGTAAAAGACATCAAAGAACAAGAAGTCTACATGGGTGAAATTCCACTCATGACCGACAACGGTACCTTTGTAATCAATGGTACTGAGCGTGTTATCGTTTCTCAGCTGCATCGTAGTCCTGGCGTGTTCTTTGACAGCGATAAGGGTAAAACGCACTCTTCCGGTAAAGTGCTGTATAACGCACGTATCATCCCTTACCGCGGTTCATGGCTTGACTTCGAGTTTGACCCGAAAGATAACCTCTTTGTCCGTATTGACCGTCGTCGTAAGCTGCCGGCCAGTATCATTCTGCGCGCGTTAAACTTCACCTCAGAACAAATCCTCGATCTGTTCTTTGACAAAGTCGTTTATGAAATCCGCGATAACAAACTGCAGATGGAACTGGTGCCTGAGCGCCTGCGTGGTGAAACCGCCTCCTTCGATATCGAAGCCAACGGCACGGTCTACGTTGAGAAAGGTCGTCGCATTACTGCGCGCCACATCCGTCAGCTGGAAAAAGACAGCATTCAGCATATCGAAGTACCGGTTGAATACATTGCTGGCAAAGTAGTCGCTAAAGACTACGTCGACCTGAACACCGGCGAGCTGATTGTTCCTGCGAACATGGAATTATCACTGGATCTGCTGGCGAAGCTGAGCCAGTCAGGCCACAAGCGCATCGAAACGCTGTTTACCAACGACCTGGATCACGGTGCATATATCTCCGAGACCCTGCGTGTTGACCCAACCAGCGATCGCTTGAGCGCACTGGTTGAGATCTACCGCATGATGCGTCCTGGTGAGCCACCAACGCGTGAAGCCGCTGAAAACCTGTTTGAGAACCTGTTCTTCTCTGAAGATCGTTACGATCTTTCTGCGGTTGGCCGCATGAAGTTCAACCGTTCTCTGCTGCGTGATGAGATCGAAGGTTCAGGTATCCTGAGCAAAGACGACATCATCGAAGTGATGAAGAAACTTATCGGTATCCGTAACGGTATTGGTGAAGTGGATGATATCGATCACCTCGGTAACCGTCGTATTCGTTCTGTTGGCGAGATGGCAGAAAACCAGTTCCGTGTAGGTCTGGTTCGTGTTGAGCGTGCAGTTAAAGAGCGTCTGTCTCTTGGCGACCTCGATACGCTGATGCCACAGGACATGATCAACGCTAAGCCGATTTCGGCAGCGGTGAAAGAGTTCTTCGGTTCAAGCCAGCTTTCCCAGTTTATGGATCAGAACAACCCGTTGTCTGAGATTACGCACAAACGTCGTATCTCTGCTCTGGGCCCAGGTGGTCTGACTCGTGAACGTGCCGGCTTCGAAGTACGTGACGTACACCCAACCCACTACGGTCGTGTATGTCCTATCGAAACCCCGGAAGGCCCGAACATCGGTCTGATCAACTCACTCTCTGTTTATGCGCAGACTAACGAATATGGTTTCCTTGAAACCCCATATCGTCGCGTTGTAGATGGCAAAGTGAGTGATGAAATTCATTACCTCTCTGCAATCGAAGAGGGTAACTACGTTATCGCTCAGGCGAACACCAACCTTGCAGACGATGGCAGCTTTGTTGACGATCTCGTCACCTGCCGTAGTAAGGGTGAATCAAGCCTGTTCAGCCGCGATCAGGTTGACTACATGGACGTTTCCACCCAGCAGGTGGTTTCTGTCGGTGCGTCACTGATCCCGTTCCTGGAGCACGATGATGCTAACCGCGCCTTGATGGGTGCGAACATGCAACGTCAGGCGGTTCCAACTCTGCGTGCTGATAAGCCGCTGGTTGGTACCGGTATGGAACGTGCAGTAGCGGTTGATTCCGGTGTAACTGCCGTAGCGAAACGTGGCGGTACCGTTCAGTACGTTGATGCTTCTCGTATCGTTATCAAAGTTAACGAAGAAGAGATGTATCCGGGCGAAGCGGGTATCGACATCTACAACCTGACCAAGTACACCCGTTCTAACCAGAACACCTGCATCAACCAGATGCCATGTGTGAATCTGGGTGAGCCGATTGAGCGTGGCGATGTACTTGCTGATGGCCCGTCTACCGATCTCGGTGAGCTGGCGTTGGGTCAGAACATGCGCGTGGCGTTCATGCCATGGAACGGTTACAACTTCGAAGACTCCATTCTCGTATCCGAGCGTGTGGTTCAGGAAGATCGTTTCACCACTATTCACATCCAGGAACTGGCATGTGTGTCTCGTGACACCAAGCTGGGGCCAGAAGAGATCACCGCTGATATCCCGAACGTGGGTGAGGCTGCGCTTTCTAAACTGGATGAATCCGGCATCGTGTATATCGGTGCGGAAGTGACCGGTGGCGACATTCTGGTTGGTAAGGTTACCCCGAAAGGTGAAACCCAGCTGACGCCAGAAGAAAAACTGCTGCGTGCGATCTTCGGTGAAAAAGCCTCTGACGTGAAAGATTCGTCACTGCGCGTGCCGAACGGCGTATCCGGTACGGTTATCGATGTGCAGGTCTTCACCCGTGATGGCGTGGAAAAAGACAAGCGCGCGCTGGAAATCGAAGAGATGCAGCTGAAGCAGGCGAAGAAAGACCTGTCTGAAGAATTGCAGATCCTTGAAGCGGGCCTGTTCGGTCGTATCCAGGCGGTACTGATTTCGGGTGGTGTTGAAGCTGATAAGCTGGACAAACTGCCACGTGAGCGCTGGTTGGAGCTGGGCCTGACTGATGAAGAGAAGCAGAATTCTCTGGAGCAGTTGGCTGAGCAATACGACGAGCTGAAGCACGAGTTTGAGAAGAAACTTGAAGCTAAGCGTCGCAAGATCACTCAAGGCGATGATCTGGCACCAGGCGTGCTGAAAATCGTTAAGGTGTATCTGGCTGTTAAGCGTCAGATCCAGCCTGGTGACAAGATGGCAGGTCGTCACGGTAACAAGGGTGTTATCTCGAAGATCAACCCTATCGAAGACATGCCTTACGATGAGAACGGTACGCCGGTCGACATCGTACTGAACCCGCTGGGCGTACCATCGCGTATGAACATCGGTCAGATTCTGGAAACTCACCTTGGTATGGCGGCGAAAGGCATTGGTGAAAAGATCAATGCGATGCTGAAGAAGCAGGAAGAAGTCTCCAAACTGCGTGAGTTCATCCAGCGTGCTTACGATCTGGGCACCGATGTGCGTCAGAAAGTTGACCTGAACACCTTTACCGACGACGAAGTGCTGCGTCTGGCAGAAAACCTGAAGAAGGGTATGCCAATCGCGACTCCGGTGTTTGACGGTGCGAAAGAGAGCGAAATCAAAGAGCTGCTGCAGCTCGGCGGTCTGCCTTCTTCCGGTCAGATCACCCTGTTCGACGGCCGTACCGGTGAGCAGTTTGAGCGTCAGGTAACCGTAGGTTACATGTACATGCTGAAACTGAACCACTTGGTCGACGATAAGATGCACGCACGTTCTACCGGTTCTTACAGCTTGGTTACTCAGCAGCCGCTGGGTGGTAAAGCGCAGTTCGGTGGACAGCGCTTCGGTGAGATGGAAGTGTGGGCACTGGAAGCATATGGTGCCGCGTATACCCTGCAGGAAATGCTTACCGTTAAATCTGATGACGTTAACGGCCGTACGAAGATGTATAAAAACATCGTCGACGGTAACCATCAGATGGAACCGGGCATGCCGGAATCCTTCAACGTACTGTTGAAAGAGATTCGCTCGCTGGGTATCAACATCGAGCTGGAAGACGAGTAAGTACTCGCAAGTACTGGTTACGGGACGTGCACTTCGGGTGCGCGTCCCTGAGAGTTCCACTCCGACGGGAGCTAATCCGTGAAAGACTTACTTAAGTTTCTGAAAGCGCAAACTAAGACCGAAGAGTTTGATGCGATCAAAATTGCTCTGGCCTCGCCAGACATGATCCGTTCATGGTCTTTTGGTGAAGTTAAAAAGCCGGAAACCATTAACTACCGTACCTTCAAGCCAGAGCGTGACGGTCTTTTCTGTGCCCGTATTTTCGGACCGGTAAAAGATTACGAATGCCTGTGCGGTAAGTACAAGCGTTTAAAACATCGCGGCGTGATCTGTGAGAAGTGTGGCGTTGAAGTTACACAGACCAAAGTACGTCGTGAGCGCATGGGCCACATTGAGTTGGCTTCACCTACTGCGCACATTTGGTTCCTGAAATCACTGCCTTCGCGTATCGGCTTGCTGCTGGATATGCCACTGCGTGATATCGAGCGCGTGCTGTACTTCGAATCTTATGTGGTGATCGAAGGCGGCATGACCAACCTGGAAAAACGTCAGATTCTGACGGAAGAGCAGTATCTTGACGCGCTGGAAGAGTTCGGTGACGAATTCGACGCGAAGATGGGTGCGGAAGCTATCCAGGCGCTGCTGAAAAATATGGATCTGGAGCAAGAGTGCGAGCAGCTGCGTGAAGAGCTGAACGAAACCAACTCCGAAACCAAACGTAAAAAGCTGACCAAGCGTATCAAACTGCTGGAAGCGTTCGTTCAATCTGGTAACAAGCCAGAGTGGATGATCCTGACCGTTCTGCCGGTACTGCCGCCAGATCTGCGTCCGCTGGTACCGCTGGACGGCGGTCGCTTCGCTACCTCAGATCTGAACGATCTGTATCGTCGCGTGATCAACCGTAACAACCGTCTGAAACGCCTGCTGGATCTGGCTGCGCCAGACATCATCGTACGTAACGAAAAACGTATGCTGCAGGAAGCGGTTGATGCACTGCTGGATAACGGCCGTCGCGGTCGCGCCATCACTGGCTCGAACAAGCGTCCGCTGAAATCTCTGGCAGACATGATCAAAGGTAAACAGGGTCGTTTCCGTCAGAACCTGTTGGGTAAACGTGTTGACTACTCTGGTCGTTCAGTTATCACCGTTGGTCCATACCTGCGTCTGCATCAGTGCGGTCTGCCGAAGAAAATGGCTCTTGAGCTGTTCAAACCGTTCATTTACGGCAAGCTGGAACTGCGTGGCCTCGCCACCACCATCAAAGCCGCGAAGAAAATGGTTGAGCGCGAAGAAGCTGTCGTTTGGGATATCCTAGACGAAGTGATCCGCGAACACCCGGTACTGCTGAACCGTGCACCAACGCTGCACCGTTTGGGTATCCAGGCGTTTGAACCGGTTCTGATCGAAGGTAAAGCAATTCAGCTGCACCCGCTGGTTTGTGCGGCTTATAACGCCGACTTCGATGGTGACCAGATGGCTGTTCACGTACCGCTGACGCTGGAAGCCCAGCTGGAAGCGCGTGCGCTGATGATGTCGACCAACAACATTCTGTCACCAGCGAACGGCGAGCCTATCATCGTTCCTTCACAGGACGTTGTTCTGGGTCTGTACTACATGACCCGCGACAAAGTGAACGCCAAAGGCGAAGGCATGGTGCTGACTGGCCCGAAAGAAGCTGAGCGTGTTTATCGCGCTGGTCTGGCCGAGCTGCATGCACGCGTTAAAGTGCGTATTACTGAATACACCAAGAACGAGCAGGAAGAGTTCGTTGCGAAAACCAGCATTATCGACACCACCATTGGTCGTGCGATTCTGTGGATGATCGTGCCGAAAGGCCTGCCTTACTCCATCGTCAACCAGGCGTTGGGTAAGAAAGCGATTTCCAAGATGCTGAACACCTGTTACCGCATCCTGGGCCTGAAGCCGACCGTAATCTTTGCTGACCAAACCATGTACACCGGTTTTGCTTACGCAGCCCGTTCAGGTGCCTCTGTCGGTATCGACGACATGGTGATCCCAGCGAAGAAAGCGGAAATCGTAGCGGAAGCGGAAGCGGAAGTTGCTGAGATTCAGGAACAGTTCCAGTCTGGTCTGGTCACTGCTGGCGAACGTTACAACAAAGTTATCGATATTTGGGCCGCCGCTAACGAACGCGTTTCCAAAGCGATGATGGATAACCTGCAAACTGAAACTGTGATCAACCGTCACGGCGAAGAAGAGCAGCAGGTATCGTTCAACAGTATCTACATGATGGCCGACTCCGGTGCGCGTGGTTCTGCTGCACAGATTCGTCAGCTGGCCGGTATGCGTGGTCTGATGGCTAAACCAGATGGCTCAATCATCGAAACGCCGATCACCGCGAACTTCCGTGAAGGTCTGAACGTACTCCAGTACTTCATCTCCACGCACGGTGCGCGTAAAGGTCTGGCGGATACCGCACTGAAAACCGCTAACTCCGGTTATCTGACGCGTCGTCTGGTAGACGTAGCGCAGGATCTGGTGGTTACCGAAGATGACTGCGGCACGTTCGAAGGCATCATGATGACTCCGGTCATCGAAGGTGGCGACGTTAAAGAGCCACTGCGTGAGCGTGTACTGGGTCGTGTAACGGCTGAAGACGTTCTGAAGCCGGGCACTGCAGATATCCTGATTCCGCGTAACACCCTGATCGATGAGCACTGGTGTGATGTGATCGAACTGAATTCAGTTGATGCGATCAAAGTGCGTTCGGTTGTTGGCTGTGAAACCGACTTCGGTGTGTGCGCACACTGCTACGGTCGCGATCTGGCACGTGGTCACATCATTAACAAAGGTGAGGCCATCGGCGTTATCGCAGCACAGTCCATCGGTGAGCCGGGTACTCAGCTGACGATGCGTACGTTCCACATCGGTGGTGCGGCATCTCGTGCGGCTGCTGAATCTAGCATCCAGGTGAAGAACAAAGGTACTATCAAGCTGACCAACGCGAAGTCTGTAACCAACTCCTCAGGGAAACTGGTTATCGTTTCACGTAACGTTGAGCTGAAAATGATCGACGAGTTCGGTCGTACCAAAGAGAGCTATAAAGTGCCTTACGGTGCGGTCATGGCGAAAGGTGACGGTGAGCAGGTTGCCGCGGGCGAGACCGTAGCAAACTGGGATCCACATACCATGCCGGTCATCACCGAAGTGGGCGGTTTCATTCGCTTCACTGACATGATCGACGGTCAGACCATTACCCGTCAGACTGACGACTTAACCGGTCTGTCATCGCTGGTGGTTCTGGACTCTGCAGAACGTACTGCGGGTGGTAAAGATCTGCGTCCTGCGCTGAAAATTATCGATGCCAACGGAAATGATGTGCTGATTCCAGGTACCGATATGCCAGCTCAGTACTTCCTGCCGGGCAAAGCAATTGTTCAGCTGGAAGATGGCGTTAAGATCAGTGCCGGTGACACGCTGTCGCGTGTTCCGCAGGAATCTGGCGGTACCAAGGATATTACCGGTGGTCTGCCACGCGTTGCTGACTTGTTCGAAGCGCGTCGTCCGAAAGAGCCTGCCATCCTGGCGGAGATCAGCGGTATCATCTCCTTCGGTAAAGAGACCAAAGGTAAGCGTCGTCTGGTAATTACGCCGGTTGATGGTAGCGATCCGTACGAAGAGATGATTCCAAAATGGCGTCAGCTTAACGTATTCGAAGGTGAGCGCGTAGAACGCGGTGACGTCGTATCTGACGGCCCAGAGTCTCCGCACGACATCCTGCGTCTGCGTGGCGTCCATGCTGTGACCCGTTACATCACGAACGAAGTGCAGGAAGTTTACCGTCTGCAAGGCGTTAAGATTAACGATAAACACATCGAAGTCATCGTTCGTCAGATGCTGCGTAAAGCAACCATCTCGAGCGTGGGAAGCACCGACTTCCTGGAAGGTGAGCAGGCTGAATACTCTCGCATCAAGATCTCTAACCGTGAACTTGAAGCGAATGGCAAAATCGGCGCGACGTTCATGCGCGATCTGCTGGGTATCACCAAAGCGTCACTGGCAACTGAATCGTTCATCTCTGCAGCATCGTTCCAGGAGACCACACGTGTCCTGACCGAAGCCGCAGTAGCAGGCAAGCGCGACGAACTGCGCGGCCTGAAAGAGAACGTGATCGTGGGTCGTCTGATTCCAGCCGGTACCGGTTATGCTTATCATCAGGATCGTATGCGTCGCCGCTCTGCGGGTGAAGCTCCGGTTGCACCGCAGGTTACTGCGGATGAAGCCTCTGCTAGCCTGGCGGAATTGCTGAACGCCGGTCTGGGCGGAAGCGACGACGAGTAAGTCGTCTGCTTAAGCTGACCAATAAAAAACCCTGCCTCGGCAGGGTTTTTTTTCGTCTCAATGCAGTTAAAACTTGCGGCAGACTTCGTCGCGTGTCAGCCCGATGTCGCGAAGCTGGTTGTCACTCAGCTGTGAAAGGATGCGATGCGTTTCACGCCGAGCTTTCCAGTTTTTCACCATGCGCACTGCACCGCGAAAGATATCCAATAACGTCACATTAAAAGGTTTAGCTGCGCGATTTTGGTCGAATTCCATAGTCATTGCCCTCAGTAGTTTGCCTGAGATGCATTGTCCAATTCCTGCACAAAATGATACAGATGCAAAAATCACTTATCTTTAACATACAGATTGCAATTGAGACGATCTGAATGGTAATAATACAGGGTATCTGTACCGGTTTGCTGTAATTAACGGCGGGATGAGGCATACGATGACGCGCTACCAACATTTAGCATGTTTGCTGTCGGATAGGATTGAACAAGGGCTGTTCCGCAGCGGCGAGAGATTACCATCGGTACGCACGCTTAGTCTGGAGCACGGCGTAAGTATCAGTACCGTGCAGCAGGCTTATCATTTGCTTGAAGAGAAGCAGCTGATTGTGCCGCAGCCACGTTCCGGATATTTCGTCGCAACGCGCAAAGCCACGCCGCCCGTACCTGCACTCACCCGACCAGCACAGCGACCGGTTGAAATCACTCAGTGGGAATCGGTGCTGGAGTTGCTAAGTAGCCGCACTAACAGCGATGTGTTGCAGCTCGGCAGCGGCATGCCCGATTTGACCCAGCCAACGTTGAAACCGCTGTGGAAAATACAGAGCCGCATGGCGCAAAAGCAGGATGTTGATCAACTCAACTACGACAGCTTGCTGGGCGTGGCGGCATTGCGCGAACAGGTCGCACGGCTGACGATCGACAGTGGTTGTCAGCTCACGGCGGACGATATTGTTATCACCACTGGCTGCCACGAAGCACTGTCGATTTCCATTCGCGCGATATGTCAGCCGGGCGACATCATTGCCGTCGAATCGCCCACTTTTCACGGCACCATGCAGACGCTGCGCGGCTTTGGCATTCGCGCCATTGAGATCCCCACGGATTCGGTGACGGGCATTAGCCTGGAAGCACTGGAACTCGCCTTTGAGCAGTGGCCAATTAAAGCGGTGGTTGTTGTGCCGAACTGCAATAATCCACTGGGATTTATTATGCCTGAGCCCCGCAAGCGCGCGCTGCTGACGCTGGCGCAGCGTTTCGATGCGGCGATTATTGAAGACGATGTCTATGGTGAGCTGGCATGGGAATATCCGCGCCCGGTTACGATTAAATCGCTGGATAGTGATGGGCGGGTGTTGCTGTGCAGTTCTTTCTCTAAAACACTGGCTCCGGGACTGCGCGTCGGCTGGGTCGCTCCGGGACGCTATCGCGATCGCGTACTGCATATGAAATACATCAGTACTGGTTCCACGGCGACGCAGCCGCAGCATGCGGTGGCAGAGTTTATTCGCCTTGGCCATTATCTGCCGCATCTGCGTCGTATGCGCCAGGTTTATCAGCGCAACTACGAAACCTTTAACTGCTGGGTACGCCACTATTTCCCGTGCGGTATTTGTGTGTCGCGGCCACAGGGCAGTTTCCTGATGTGGATCGAGCTGCCAGAAGCGTTTGACGCGGTCAGGTTGAATACCGAATTGCGGGAGCTGAATATCCAGGTTGCGGTAGGATCGCTGTTTTCGGCCTCGGGAAAATATCGCAATTGCTTGCGCCTGAATTACGGATTGCCAATGAATGAGCATACAGAGCAGGCGATAGCCCAGCTCGGTGCAGCAGTGGAGCGTGCCATGTTGGCCTGTAATATAGAAACTGTGCATACCTCCTCCCTGACTGTTTAAAAGAAAGGCAGGGCTGGGAGAGGTTAGGACCAGCCCTGGCCCGCTGCAAGCGACAGCGGGCAGGCACACTTTAACGTGGTTGCGAAATGGCACCAGATGCGACATCCAGCGAATGCATAATGCATTCCAGCTTATTACTCTTACTCACAACACCTTACATCTCTTCTGCGGGCTGGATTCCAGATTCCACCAATGCCAGCAGTTCCTGCGTTGCCGCACGCCAGTCTGGCGCTTGGGTAATTGCGCTCACTACGGCAATACTTCCGACGCCCGTTGCCAGCACTTCAGGTACGCGCGCCAGTGAAATACCGCCGATTGCCACGGTTGGCACGTCCTGCAAACGTGCCAGATGGCGTTTCAATTCCACCACGCCCTGCGGGGCTGATGGCATGTCTTTGGTTTGCGTGGGATAGATATGTCCGAGCGCAATGTAAGAAGGGCGCAGCGCGAGTGCGCGATCCAGCTCGTTATCATCATGCGTCGATAAACCTAAGCGCAATCCAGCCTGACGAATGGCCGCCAGATCGGCAACATCGAGGTCTTCCTGACCAAGATGTACGCCATAAGCATGATATTTGATCGCTAAGCGCCAGTAATCATTGATGAACAGGCGTGCGCGATACTGCTTGCCAAGTGCAATCGCCTCGCGCACCGCATCTTCAACTTCATGATCCTCGCAATCTTTAATGCGTAGCTGGATAGTGCGCACACCGGCTTCCAGCAGGCGCGCGATCCACTCCACGCTATCAACTACTGGATACAGCCCCAGTTTTGGGGCGGTGGCAGGAAAGGCGTCGGTCATACTTTTTCCTCTTTTAGAGTATCGGCAGCGTGATACAACTCGCCGCCACGATTGCGGAAGGCATCCGACATTTGCGCCATGCCCACCTCGATGGTCTGAGCTTCAACCTGTTGACGGGCGGCAAATTCGCGGACTTCCTGGGTAATTTTCATCGAGCAGAATTTGGGGCCGCACATCGAGCAGAAGTGCGCTACTTTTCCCGATTCTTGCGGCAAGGTTTCGTCGTGGTAGGCGCGAGCGGTATGCGGATCAAGTGCCAGGTTGAACTGATCTTCCCAGCGGAATTCAAAACGTGCTTTGGACATCGCATTATCGCGAATCTGCGCGCCCGGATGGCCTTTCGCCAGATCCGCAGCGTGCGCGGCGATCTTGTAGGTGATCAGCCCCTGCTTCACATCCTCTTTATGCGGTAAACCGAGGTGCTCTTTAGGCGTCACGTAACACAGCATGGCGCAGCCAAACCAGCCAATCATTGCCGCGCCGATGCCGGAAGTGAAGTGGTCGTAGCCGGGTGCGATATCGGTAGTGAGTGGACCGAGCGTATAAAAAGGGGCTTCGTGGCAGTGCTCCAACTGCTCGGTCATATTGCGGCGAATCATCTGCATCGGCACATGGCCCGGACCTTCAATCATCACCTGCACATCATATTCCCAGGCAATTTTCGTCAGTTCGCCCAGCGTATGCAGCTCGGCAAATTGCGCCTCGTCGTTGGCATCCTGAATTGAGCCCGGACGCAGGCCGTCGCCCAAAGATAATGCCACATCGTAGGCAGCACAGATCTCACAAATCTCGCGGAAGTGCAGATACAGGAAGCTTTCGGTATGGTGCGACAGGCACCATTTCGCCATGATTGATCCGCCGCGTGACACGATGCCGGTGAGTCGTTTAGCCGTCATGGGTACATAGCGCAACAGCACGCCAGCGTGGATAGTGAAGTAATCGACGCCTTGCTCCGCCTGTTCCAGTAGCGTGTCGCGGAATATTTCCCAGTTGAGGTTTTCGGCAATGCCGTTCACCTTTTCCAGCGCCTGATAAATCGGCACCGTACCAATCGGCACCGGGCTGTTACGCAGAATCCATTCGCGCGTTTCATGGATATATCGTCCGGTAGAGAGATCCATCACGGTATCTGCCCCCCAGCGCGTTGACCACACCAGTTTCTCCACTTCTTCTTCAATCGAAGAACTGACCGCCGAGTTGCCGATATTGGCATTCACCTTCACCAGAAAGTTGCGACCAATGATCATCGGTTCGGATTCGGGATGGTTGATGTTAGCAGGGATGATGGCGCGGCCGCTGGCCACTTCCTGACGGACAAACTCCGCGGTGATATTTTCCGGCAGGTTGGCGCCAAAGCTGTGACCGGGATGCTGTTGTAGCAGCACTTCACCACGAATACGCTCGCGGCCCATGTTTTCACGCAGCGCAATAAACTCCATCTCCGGCGTGATGATGCCCTGACGTGCATAGTGCAGTTGGGTAACGCAGCGACCCACTTTGGCGCGGCGCGGCTGTGGCAGATGCTCAAAACGCAAATGATCCAGGCCTTCATCTGCCAGACGCTGTTGGGTGTAACTGGAACTCAGCTGGTGAATGGTTTCGCTGTCGCCGCGCGCTTCGATCCAGTTGGTGCGCAGCCTGGTGAGCCCCTGATGCACATTGATCGTGGCTTCAGGATCGCCATAAGCACCGGCCGTGTCGTATACCGGCACCGGTTCATTCGGCTCATACTGCGGATCGTCTTTACTGCCGCCGGTGTGCGTTGGGCTCAGTTGAATCTCACGCATGGGCACGCGAATATCCGCGCGGCTGCCAGTGATCCAGATGCGTTTTGAGTTCGGAAAAGCGGCTCCCTGGAGGGAATCGATAAATTCTTGCGCCTGAGCACGTTGTTCACGACGAGAGGTTTTAGCAGACATAGCAAATTTCCTATAAAAGTTGGAAGTTGCTTGTCCAGAGTTCGGAAGGAGTAACAGATACGATAACGGCATAAGCCGACATCGTGCTGATGATATCTACTCTTGTTCCCTTCGCAGGTACTAACCTGATCAGGTTCCGCGGATCCCGAATTAACGGTCTCAGCCCCTAAGGGCACTCCGACAAGGTGTTGGGTTTTACAATATAAGCTACTTTGCTTGCCATTTTGCACCTGGGCAGTGCTCGTGACCGTCACATACTTCGTGTACGCTCCGGTCCCTGCGCGCTGTCCGAGTGCAAACTGGCTGCGCACGCTACGCTTATATCGCAAAACCTGACTCTTCATTTTTCTGGAAGAGGCTCATAAAAAAAGCCCATTTAGCATAAGAGGGCTTTTCTCGAATAACAAGTTTTTTACAACTGCGGGCATTCAGGCCGGGCGGGCGATGACGCTGTCATTGGCAACCGGTAGATGCGCCAGCTGGTTATCCCAGGCGAGTTGTACCAGCTTATCTTCCAGCGTGAAGCGCGATTCCAGCACTTCGCCGACTTCGGACAGCGCCTGCTGAAAATCGACACAGTTATCGTCGTTAATCGCCTGCTGCAAATGACTGTCGTAGAGCTGCATGATGCGGTCAGTGTTCGCCTCAAGTGCCGGATAAATTTGCGCGGCAGCCATTAAGGGGTTATCACCCTGCATCTCACTAATAATGTGTTCATACACGCTAAAATGACCGGTAGAAAGGTAATCCACCAGATTGTGGCAAAATGCATCCAGCGCTTGTTCATCCAGCGCGGTTAACGCATCTTTTTGTGGCTTCAGGCCAATAAGCTCGTAGTACGTGACAAGCAGCTGTCGACGGGCGCGCAACCATGAATCAACCAATTCATTTCCGCCGCCGACACGCTTTGTCAGGTCATCTAACTGGTTAAGCATATGGGGCTCCAGGTAGGTTATAGTTGTTTATTACACACTTAATATTAGAGTTTCAGCGTGCGGTTTAACGCTAAGGACAACGATTAAGATGCAACGTGAGATCTCAAGCTTAGACGCTGGATGGTGGATTGTCAGCCATGAGCAAAAACTTTGGTTACCGCAGGGCGAACTGCCGCATGGCTTATCCACCGATTTTGGACTCAGTGGCAGCCACGGCATTTTGATTGGCGAATGGCAGGGCGAAAACGTCTGGCTCGTGCGGGAAGCGCGTCCAGACAGCATGGGCTCGGTCCGCCAACTGATTGATCAAGATGTCGGTCTGTTCCAGATCGCCGGGCGCGGCGTGCAGCTGGCGGAGTTCTATCGATCGCATCGCTGGTGCGGCTATTGCGGCCATGAAATGCATATCAGCAAGCGCGAGTTCGCTTGTCTGTGTCATCACTGCCGCGAGCGCTATTACCCGCAAATTGCGCCGTGCATTATTGTGGCCATTCGCCGTGGCGATGAGATTCTGCTTGCCAATCATGCCCGTCATCGCAACAACATTTACACCGTGCTGGCGGGCTTCGTCGAAGTGGGCGAAACCTTAGAACAAGCGGTGGCGCGTGAAGTGATGGAAGAGAGCAACGTGCGGGTGAAAAACGTGCGCTACGTTACTTCGCAGCCATGGCCGTTCCCGCATTCACTGATGATGGCGTATATGGCCGAATACGATGGCGGTGACTTGCAGCACGACGGCAAAGAGTTGCTCGATGCCGGTTGGTATCGCTATGACGATTTGCCACTGTTGCCGCCGCCAGGCACGGTTGCGCGTCGCCTGATCGAAGATACCGTTGCCCTGTGTCGCGCCAGCGCGGCGTGAAAATGCTACACTGCCGGCCTTAGCATGAGAGAGCCTATTATGAGTGAACTGAAGAACGATCGTTATCTGCGCGCCCTGTTACGTCAACCGGTAGATGTCACGCCGGTATGGATGATGCGACAAGCCGGGCGTTATTTACCGGAGTACAAAGCCACGCGCGCTGAAGCCGGTGATTTTATGTCACTGTGTAAGAACGCTGAGCTGGCATGTGAAGTTACGCTGCAGCCGCTGCGTCGCTATGCGCTGGACGCGGCGATCCTCTTCAGCGATATCCTCACCATTCCCGATGCGATGGGACTTGGGCTTTACTTTGAAACTGGCGAAGGCCCCCGTTTCTCCCATCCGATCACCTGTCGCGCCGATGTCGACAAGCTGCCGGTACCGGATCCTGAGCAAGAGCTCGGCTATGTGATGAACGCGGTGCGTACGATTCGTCACAATCTGAAAGGCGAAGTGCCGCTGATTGGCTTCTCAGGTAGCCCATGGACGCTGGCAACCTATATGGTGGAAGGCGGCAGCAGCAAAGCCTTCACGAAAATCAAAAAGATGATGTACGCCGATCCACAAACGCTGCACAAGCTGCTGGATAAGCTGGCGGACAGCGTCATTCTTTATCTGAATGCGCAGATCAAAGCCGGCGCGCAGTCAATCATGGTGTTCGATACCTGGGGCGGCGTACTGACTGGTCGCGACTATCGCGAATTCTCGCTGTACTACATGCACAAAATCGTCGATAGCGTGCTGCACGAGAACGAAGGTCGTCGCGTACCGATTACGCTATTCACCAAAGGTGGCGGCCAGTGGCTGGAGGCGATTGCCGCGACCGGTTGTGATGCGCTGGGACTCGACTGGACTACCGATATCGCTGATGCGCGTCGTCGTGTTGGTGACAAAGTGGCGCTGCAGGGCAACATGGATCCTTCCATGCTGTATGCACCGCCAGCGCGTATCGAGCAGGAAGTGGCAGGGATCCTTGAAGGATTTGGCACGGGTGAAGGCCATGTGTTTAACTTGGGGCACGGCATCCATCCCGACGTGCCGCCAGAGCATGCCGGTGCATTTGTGGAAGCAGTGCATCGCTTGTCTCGTCCGTACCATCAAGGTTAATCATGGATTTAGCCGCATTACGCCAGGAACAGTTACAACGCGCTGCTGATGTGGTGCGGCAGGATGATTTCGACGTGCTGCCGCCGCGCTTCATTGGTGGCGCCGACGTCGGTTTTGAGCAGGGCGGCGAGGTCACGCGCGCTGCCCTGGTGATTCTCGAGTATCCTTCTTTAACGCTGGTGGAACATCGCATTGCGCGCGTGGCGACCACCATGCCCTACATCCCGGGTTTCTTATCTTTCCGCGAAATGCCCGCGCTGCTGGAAGCCTGGCAGCAGCTTTCCCAGCAGCCCGATCTGCTGTTTGTGGATGGCCATGGTATTTCTCATCCACGTCGGCTTGGCGTGGCGGCGCATTTCGGTTCGCTGGTGGATGTACCGACCATTGGTGTGGCGAAGAAGCGTCTGTGCGGACGTTTTGCTGATCTGGCTGCCGAGCCGGGCAGTCGCCAGCCGTTGATCGATAAGGGTGAACAAATTGGCTGGGTATGGCGCAGTAAAGCGCGCTGTAATCCGCTATTTATCTCCACGGGTCATCGCGTCAGCCTCGATAGCGCATTGCATTGGGTAGAAGCCTGTACGGCGGGTTACCGCCTGCCTGAACCCACGCGCTGGGCAGATGCTGTCGCTTCAGGCCGCCCGGCTTTTCTGCGCTGGCAAAATTCGCGTTAACGCTGTTTGCGCCCGGCTTTTGCGGTACACTGCCGCCAGCTAACCTATTGAGAGTAAGTTTGATGTTACAAAACCCCGTCCATTTGCGTCTGGCGAAGCTGGAAAGCTGGCAGCATATGACCTTCATGGCCTGCCTCTGCGAGCGTATGTTCCCCAACTATTGGGCTTTCTGTCAGCAGACTGAATTCGCCGATCCGCAACTCTATCGCCGTATCCTCGATCTGATCTGGGAAAGCCTGACGGTGAAAGATGCCAAAATCAATTTCGATGGTCAGCTGGAGAAATTTGAGGCTGCCATCCCTGACGGTGACGATTTCGAGGTTTACGGCGTGCACCCGGCGATCGATGCCTGTGTGGCATTAAGTGAACTGCTGCATGCCCAGCTCAGCGGTGAAACGCTGGAGCACGCGGTGGAAGTGAGCCGCACCTCGATTACCACCGTGGCGATTCTGGAAATGACCCAGGCCGGTCGTGAAATGACCGACGAAGAGCTGCGTGAAAATCAGGCGGTCATCGATGAATGGGACCTGCAGTGGGAGATTTTCCGCCTGCTGTCAGAGTGCGAGGAGCGCGACCTGGAATTGATTAAAGGACTGCGTGCAGACCTGCGTGAAGCGGGAATCAGTAACATCGGTATACTTTTTCAGCAATAAGGCAAGAAAACGTGACTTCAGGCCCGAATTACCGCGCCTGGAGGCTTCACATGGGCCCCCTGTCTGGTCTACATTTGGGGGGCTGAAAATTGTGGCTATCGGTGCGTGCTGGCTGAACAAGGCCTGAGAATGGCTTTTCCCTCGCACTCGTTGCTTAGCAAGCGATAAATACACTTTAAGGATAACTTATGAACAAGACTCAACTGATTGATGTGATCGCAGAGAAAGCTGACCTGTCTAAAACCCAGGCTAAAACTGCGCTGGAATCTACCCTGGCTGCGATCACTGAGTCTCTGAAAGAAGGTGATGCTGTACAACTGGTTGGTTTTGGTACTTTTAAAGTGAACCACCGCAATGAGCGTACTGGTCGCAACCCGCAGACTGGCAAAGAGATCAAAATCGCTGCAGCTAACGTGCCAGCATTCGTTTCAGGCAAAGCTCTGAAAGACGCTGTTAAGTAAGTTTCCGCATTGCGGTTTAGCTTTAAAAGAGGGGGCGTTATCGCCCCTTTTTGTTGCCGGGAGCGGCCATGCTGAATCAGATTAGTCAGCGCGTTTGTGCCCTGTTATGGGGTGCGCTTCTTACGGGTTGTAGCTCCACCCCCGATCTTCCTGCCTTTACGGCGAGTGGCTATCTGGCCGACCGCGGCACCGTACGCATCTGGCGCAAGAATAGCGACCATCAAGCCGTTCATCTTCGCACCGTCTTCACGCCATTTAGTGGCGACGCGATGGAGACAACCGATTACAGCTGGCAGCAGCAACAGCTGGTTAGCGTGGAAAGGCATCTTGCTGGCGCGCAGCCGGATGATGTCACTTTACGCTTCGATCATCAGGGTAACCTCAATTTTATGCAGCGCCAGCTGGCGGGACGACGTGAAGCGGTTAGCGCCGATAGCGTAGAGTTGTATCGCTTTGATGCGCAGCGCATGTTGGATCAGAGCAATGCGTTACTTGAAGGCCGCGTATTGCTGCGTCAGGGCCATTGGCTGGGTGGCAATCAGGTGCGTGAGTGCGATGACAAGCTGGTGAATGCGCCCTTTGATCGCGACACGCTGTATACGCTAGGTCGCCAGCAGCAGAGCCAGGCTGCGCCATTGATGGTGTCATGGCTGGAAGCGCCGGAAGGCGTGCAGCTGCTGCGCGTAACGTCGGACGACGAATGCAGCTGGCAGCCGAAAGAGAGTGACTTCTGATGAGTCGATCAGAGAAGGGGCACAAGCAGCGCCCCTATAAATGCTTACTTACGGTTAATCGCGCGGTAGCCGATATCGCGGCGGCAGAAGCTGCCATCCCATGAGATGTGCTGCGCTAGCGCATAAGCGTTCTTCTGCGCGGCAGCAACATCTTCACCCAGCGCGGTGACGCATAAGACGCGACCGCCGTTGGTGACTACCAGATCGTCTTTCATCGTGGTTCCTGCATGGAAGACTTTGCCATCCGGTACTTCTTCCAGCGGCAAACCGTGAATCTGATCGCCAGTCGTATAATCTCCCGGATAACCGCCCGCCGCTAATACCACGCCCAGCGCAGGACGCGGATCCCACTTCGAGGTTTGCTGATCCAGTTTGCCGTCGGTAGCCGCCAGGCACAGCGCAACCAGATCCGACTGCAGGCGCAGCATGATCGGTTGGGTTTCTGGATCGCCGAAGCGGCAGTTGAACTCGATCACTTTGGGCTGACCGGCTTTATCGATCATCAAACCGGCATACAGAAAGCCGGTATAGATGTTACCTTCGGCTTTCATGCCGTTAACGGTTGGCCAGATGATCTGATCCATCACGCGCTGGTGGATCTCATCGGTCACCACAGGTGCCGGGGAATAAGCTCCCATGCCACCGGTGTTAGGGCCGGTATCACCATCGCCGACGCGCTTGTGATCCTGACTGGTAGCCATCGGCAGCACATTGTTGCCGTCAACCATCACGATAAAGCTGGCTTCTTCGCCATCCAGGAACTCTTCAATTACGATGCGGTGACCGGCATCGCCGAACGCATTGCCGGCCAGCATATCTTGCACAGCCGCTTCTGCTTCAGCCAACTCCATCGCGACGATAACGCCTTTACCGGCGGCCAATCCGTCAGCTTTGATGACGATCGGTGCGCCTTTCTCACGCAGATAGGCCAGCGCAGGTTCCACTTCGGTGAAGTTCTGGTATTCGGCGGTTGGAATCTGCTGACGTGCCAGGAAATCTTTGGTGAAGGCTTTCGAGCCTTCCAGCTGCGCAGCGGCCTGCATTGGGCCAAAGATCTTCAGGCCTGCAGCACGGAACGCATCAACTACGCCAATCACCAGCGGCGCTTCTGGGCCAACGATAGTGAGGTCGATCTTTTCCTGCTGTGCAAAGGCCAGCAGTGCGGGAACGTCGGTGGCGCTGATGGCCACGTTTTGCAGAGCGGGTTCAAGTGCGGTGCCGGCATTGCCTGGTGCGACAAACACGGTTTCCGCCAGCGGCGACTGCGCTGCTTTCCACGCCAATGCGTGTTCACGTCCGCCATTACCAATCACTAAAATTTTCATCTGTACTGCTCCCAACAATTAATGGCGGAAATGACGCATATCGGTGAAGATCATCGCGATGCCGTGCTCATCAGCGGCGGCAATCACTTCATCATCACGGATTGAACCACCCGGCTGAATCACGCAGCTAATGCCGACAGCCGCTGCGGCGTCGATACCGTCGCGGAACGGGAAGAAAGCGTCAGACGCCATCGCCGAACCTTTCACTTCCAGGCCTTCGTCACCCGCTTTAATGCCGGCGATTTTAGCGGAGTAAACACGGCTCATCTGACCGGCGCCAATGCCGATAGTCATATTGTCGCGTGCATAGACGATGGCGTTGGATTTTACGAACTTCGCCACTTTCCAGCAGAACAGCGCATCACGCAGTTCCTGCTCAGTTGGCTGGCGCTTGCTGACCACGCGCAGCTGGCTGGCATCAACCATGCCCAGATCGCGATCCTGCACCAGCACGCCGCCGTTAACGCGTTTGAAATCCAGCGCCGCAACGCGGCCTTGCCACTGACCACATACCAGAACGCGCACGTTCTGTTTGGCGGCGGTCACTTTCAATGCGGCCTCGCTGGCGGAGGGGGCGATGATCACTTCTACAAACTGACGGCTGATGATGGCCTGCGCGGTGGCTTCGTCCAGCTCGCGGTTAAAGGCGATGATGCCGCCGAAAGCGGAAGTCGGGTCAGTTTTGTAGGCACGCTCGTAAGCTTCAAGAATCGACCCGCCCACCGCGACACCGCATGGGTTAGCATGCTTGACGATGACACAAGCGGCTTCCTCGAACTCTTTCACGCATTCAAGTGCGGCATCGGTATCGGCGATATTATTGTAAGAGAGCGCTTTGCCCTGAACCTGCTGCGCGGTGGCAACAGATGCTTCAGCCACATTCTCTTCTATATAGAAGGCAGCATCCTGATGGCTGTTCTCGCCGTAACGCATATCCTGTTTCTTAATGAAGTTGAGGTTCAGCGTGCGCGGGAAACGGCCGGCCGGTTCTTTGCTGTTACTGTGATAAGCCGGCACCAGGCTGCCGAAGTAGTTGGCAATCATGCTGTCGTAGGCGGCAGTGTGTTCGAAGGCTTTAATGGCCAGATCGAAGCGCGTTTCCAGCGTGAGTGAGTTTTCGTTGGCATCCAGCTCGGCAATAATCGCCTCGTAATCGCCGCTCTTCACCACAATCGCCACGTCTTTGTGGTTCTTGGCTGCGGATCGAACCATGGTTGGGCCACCGATATCGATGTTCTCAACCGCGTCAGCCAGCGAGCAATCAGGTTTGGCAACGGTTTGTGCGAAGGGATAAAGGTTCACCACCACCATGTCGATCGGGTTAATGGCGTGCTCGGCCATGATCGCATCATCCTGACCGCGACGACCCAAAATGCCGCCGTGCACTTTTGGGTGCAGCGTTTTGACGCGTCCATCCATCATTTCCGGAAAACCGGTGTAGTCAGAAACTTCGGTGACGGGCAGGCCCGCATCTGCCAGCAGACGTGCAGTGCCGCCTGTGGAGAGCAGCTCAACACCACGACTGGAGAGTGCCTGAGCAAATTCGAGGATACCGGCTTTATCAGAGACACTGAGCAGAGCGCGGCGTACAGGACGACGTTGTTGCATGGTGGTTTTATCCCTTGGCTTTGTTTCGCGTAAAAAAGAGCGTTACATCAAGCTTAGTGTCTTTCTTCTATATAGAAGGCAACACTTGCCTCATGTAACGCCCCAAAAGGGGCATCCTTGACGTCGCCCGGCATTGTAGCGAAAACGTTTGCGTGATGCTCGCTTAAATTCATTTGCACGACGGAGTGTGGATAACTGTGTGTGTAACTGCGTATAAGGCGGGGTTTTGCTGTGGAATGCAGCGAACGGTTGTTTTTGTTGAATTTAGCGGTTGCGCACTGAGAACAACTCCCTATAATGCGCATCCATCAACACGGCACAACGGTTTACGAAATGTGGTGTTGGTGAGGAAGATTCGATAAGAACTTCCGCCGGATGAAAGCGCTGAAAAAAGTGTTTGACTCTGAAGAGGGAAAGCGTAATATACGCCACCTCGCGACAGGCGGTTAACCCGCTGCTCGCA
>NZ_JBIVMT010000011.1:0-2033 GCF_044753225.1 Pantoea sp. NPDC088449
GAATGTTATCACGGGAGACACACGGCGGGTGCTAACGTCCGTCGTGAAGAGGGAAACAACCCAGACCGCCAGCTAAGGTCCCAAAGTCATGGTTAAGTGGGAAACGATGTGGGAAGGCACAGACAGCCAGGATGTTGGCTTAGAAGCAGCCATCATTTAAAGAAAGCGTAATAGCTCACTGGTCGAGTCGGCCTGCGCGGAAGATGTAACGGGGCTAAACCATGCACCGAAGCTGCGGCAGCGACACTATGTGTTGTTGGGTAGGGGAGCGTTCTGTAAGCCGTTGAAGGTGGCCTGTGAGGGTTGCTGGAGGTATCAGAAGTGCGAATGCTGACATAAGTAACGATAAAGCGGGTGAAAAGCCCGCTCGCCGGAAGACCAAGGGTTCCTGTTCAACGTTAATCGGAGCAGGGTGAGTCGACCCCTAAGGCGAGGCTGAAAAGCGTAGTCGATGGGAAGCAGGTTAATATTCCTGCACTTGGTGTTACTGCGAAGGGGGGACGGAGAAGGCTAGGTTATCCGGGCGACGGTTGTCCCGGTTTAAGCGTGTAGGCTGACACCTTTGGTAAATCCGGGGTGTCTTAAGGCTGAGGCGTGACGACGAGCCACCACGGTGGTGAAGTAACTGATGCCCTGCTTCCAGGAAAAGCCTCTAAGCTCCAGGTAACACGAAATCGTACCCCAAACCGACACAGGTGGTCAGGTAGAGAATACCAAGGCGCTTGAGAGAACTCGGGTGAAGGAACTAGGCAAAATGGTGCCGTAACTTCGGGAGAAGGCACGCTGGCGCGTAGGTGAAGGGACTTGCTCCCGGAGCTGAAGCCAGTCGAAGATACCAGCTGGCTGCAACTGTTTATTAAAAACACAGCACTGTGCAAACACGAAAGTGGACGTATACGGTGTGACGCCTGCCCGGTGCCGGAAGGTTAATTGATGGGGTTATCCGCAAGGAGAAGCTCTTGATCGAAGCCCCGGTAAACGGCGGCCGTAACTATAACGGTCCTAAGGTAGCGAAATTCCTTGTCGGGTAAGTTCCGACCTGCACGAATGGCGTAATGATGGCCAGGCTGTCTCCACCCGAGACTCAGTGAAATTGAAATCGCTGTGAAGATGCAGTGTACCCGCGGCAAGACGGAAAGACCCCGTGAACCTTTACTATAGCTTGACACTGAACATTGAGCCTTGATGTGTAGGATAGGTGGGAGGCTTTGAAGCGTGGACGCCAGTCTGCGTGGAGCCAACCTTGAAATACCACCCTTTAATGTTTGATGTTCTAACGTAGGCCCGTTACCCGGGCTGCGGACAGTGTCTGGTGGGTAGTTTGACTGGGGCGGTCTCCTCCCAAAGAGTAACGGAGGAGCACGAAGGTTGGCTAATCCTGGTCGGACATCAGGAGGTTAGTGCAATGGCATAAGCCAGCTTGACTGCGAGAGTGACGGCTCGAGCAGGTGCGAAAGCAGGTCATAGTGATCCGGTGGTTCTGAATGGAAGGGCCATCGCTCAACGGATAAAAGGTACTCCGGGGATAACAGGCTGATACCGCCCAAGAGTTCATATCGACGGCGGTGTTTGGCACCTCGATGTCGGCTCATCACATCCTGGGGCTGAAGTAGGTCCCAAGGGTACGGCTGTTCGCCGTTTAAAGTGGTACGCGAGCTGGGTTTAGAACGTCGTGAGACAGTTCGGTCCCTATCTGCCGTGGGCGCTGGAGAATTGAGGGGGGTTGCTCCTAGTACGAGAGGACCGGAGTGAACGCACCACTGGTGTTCGGGTTGTCATGCCAATGGCACTGCCCGGTAGCTAAGTGCGGAAAAGATAAGTGCTGAAAGCATCTAAGCACGAAACTTGCCCCGAGATGAGTTCTCCCTGACTCCTTGAGGGTCCTGAAGGGACGTTGAAGACTACGACGTTGATAGGCCGGGTGTGTAAGCGCAGCGATGCGTTGAGCTAACCGGTACTAATGACCCGTGAGGCTTAACCTTACAACGCCAGAGGCGTTTTGGTGAGAGAGACCAGAGATTTTCAGCTTGTTT